>NZ_JACHMJ010000001.1:0-1214443 GCF_014204935.1 Conyzicola lurida
GGATGCGGGTTGCTTTGCGGGGCTGCGGGGGCACACGTAGAGTAATCACTCGTCACCCCAAAGGTGCGGAAAGCCGCAGAGCTTCCCGGCCTCAAGCAGGGGACTGAATCCCCACTATTTTCCGACTGTGTTCATGTGACCGGTTTGGTATGGTGTTTGGATGAGATTTCCGCCTCTGGCGTGGGGTCTATTGAGATGTTGTTCGGACATGGAAGTGTCCGGCGGGTCGATTTGACACCGGGCCGGGACGTGGTAAGTTATACAGGTTGCCCTGAGCGAGACCGTGAGGTTGAATCAGGAGCGTCCGATCCTTGAGAACTCAACAGCGTGCACAATGTCAAATGCCAAAAACCCGGGCATTCGGAGCCGTTTCTAGCGGCGATGGATGTCACGGATTCCTTTGGAAATTGAATTAAACAAACAAAGCAAGTCAGTAATGATTTGTTCTGTCAGTTTCAAACTTGTCGCATCGACATCCTATTCCGGGTGCGTGCGGCGCTAGATGTGCCGTCAGCTTGCTGGCGTGCAGTCAAACATTTATGGAGAGTTTGATCCTGGCTCAGGACGAACGCTGGCGGCGTGCTTAACACATGCAAGTCGAACGATGACGGGGAGCTTGCTCCTCTGATTAGTGGCGAACGGGTGAGTAACACGTGAGTAACCTGCCCTTGACTCTGGGATAAGCACTGGAAACGGTGTCTAATACCGGATACGAGCTTCAGCCGCATGGCTAGGAGCTGGAAAGAATTTCGGTCAAGGATGGACTCGCGGCCTATCAGCTAGTTGGTGAGGTAACGGCCCACCAAGGCGACGACGGGTAGCCGGCCTGAGAGGGTGACCGGCCACACTGGGACTGAGACACGGCCCAGACTCCTACGGGAGGCAGCAGTGGGGAATATTGCACAATGGGCGAAAGCCTGATGCAGCAACGCCGCGTGAGGGACGACGGCCTTCGGGTTGTAAACCTCTTTTAGTAGGGAAGAAGCGAAAGTGACGGTACCTGCAGAAAAAGCACCGGCTAACTACGTGCCAGCAGCCGCGGTAATACGTAGGGTGCAAGCGTTGTCCGGAATTATTGGGCGTAAAGAGCTCGTAGGCGGTTTGTCGCGTCTGCTGTGAAAACCCGAGGCTCAACCTCGGGCCTGCAGTGGGTACGGGCAGACTAGAGTGCGGTAGGGGAGATTGGAATTCCTGGTGTAGCGGTGGAATGCGCAGATATCAGGAGGAACACCGATGGCGAAGGCAGATCTCTGGGCCGTAACTGACGCTGAGGAGCGAAAGCATGGGGAGCGAACAGGATTAGATACCCTGGTAGTCCATGCCGTAAACGTTGGGAACTAGATGTAGGGGCCATTCCACGGTTTCTGTGTCGCAGCTAACGCATTAAGTTCCCCGCCTGGGGAGTACGGCCGCAAGGCTAAAACTCAAAGGAATTGACGGGGGCCCGCACAAGCGGCGGAGCATGCGGATTAATTCGATGCAACGCGAAGAACCTTACCAAGGCTTGACATATACGAGAACGGGCCAGAAATGGTCAACTCTTTGGACACTCGTAAACAGGTGGTGCATGGTTGTCGTCAGCTCGTGTCGTGAGATGTTGGGTTAAGTCCCGCAACGAGCGCAACCCTCGTTCTATGTTGCCAGCACGTCATGGTGGGAACTCATAGGAGACTGCCGGGGTCAACTCGGAGGAAGGTGGGGATGACGTCAAATCATCATGCCCCTTATGTCTTGGGCTTCACGCATGCTACAATGGCCGATACAAAGGGCTGCAATACCGTAAGGTGGAGCGAATCCCAAAAAGTCGGTCTCAGTTCGGATTGAGGTCTGCAACTCGACCTCATGAAGTCGGAGTCGCTAGTAATCGCAGATCAGCAACGCTGCGGTGAATACGTTCCCGGGCCTTGTACACACCGCCCGTCAAGTCATGAAAGTCGGTAACACCCGAAGCCAGTGGCCTAACCGCAAGGAAGGAGCTGTCGAAGGTGGGATCGGTGATTAGGACTAAGTCGTAACAAGGTAGCCGTACCGGAAGGTGCGGCTGGATCACCTCCTTTCTAAGGAGCACTCGAAGACAGCGTCTGTATACAGCGCTTATCCGCTTCGTAAGCCATTTCGGAGACACACGTTCTCCGGTGGCGCTCATGGGTGGAACATTGACATTGACCAGGACGAGGAGTCCTGACCCAGTACAACCCGCAAGGGTTCGGAACAGTCGTTTTCTTCGGATCGGTCTTGTGCACGCTGTTGGGTCCTGAGGGACCGGGCCGGCAGACGTCGTCTGCCGATCGGACCTCTGGACTCCGGCCGCCTAGAATGCTTCGGCTTTCTGGTGGAGGAGTACCGCCCGTATTTTGAGAACTACACAGTGGACGCGA
This sequence comes from Conyzicola lurida, assembly GCF_014204935.1. NCBI lineage: Bacteria > Bacillati > Actinomycetota > Actinomycetes > Micrococcales > Microbacteriaceae > Conyzicola > Conyzicola lurida. The sequence continues at coordinate 2,379 of NZ_JACHMJ010000001.1, forward strand.
GCATCTTAAAGATGCAGACGAGATGGATCGGACTTCGGTCTGTGACGGATCGTCTGTGTCACAAATTATCTGGCACCCTTTCCTGGGTGTCAGGTTACTCATGTGATATCAATTTTTTAAGAGCAGACGGTGGATGCCTTGGCATCTGGAGCCGAAGAAGGACGTATAAATCTGCGATAAGCCTCGGGGAGCTGATAATAGAGCTGTGATCCGAGGATTTCCGAATGGGGAAACCCCGCCAGGCGTACTTGTGCGACCTGGTGACTCCCGCCTGAATATATAGGGCGGGTAGAGGGAACGGGGGGAAGTGAAACATCTCAGTACCCCCAGGAAGAGAAAACAACCGTGATTCCGTTAGTAGTGGCGAGCGAAACCGGAAGAGGCCAAACCGATCATGTGTGATAGCCGGCAGGCGTTGCATGGTCGGGGTAGCGGGACTTTTCAGCTGTTACTGCCGTACAGCAAGGATTACAACGCGATATAGACGAATGGTCTTGAAAGGCCAGCCATAGACGGTGCCAGCCCGGTAGTCGAAATGTCGCAATGGTCCGAAGAGTATCCCAAGTAGCACGGGGCCCGAGAAATCCCGTGTGAATCAGCCAGGACCACCTGGTAAGCCTAAATACTCCCAGATGACCGATAGCGGACAAGTACCGTGAGGGAAAGGTGAAAAGTACCCCGGGAGGGGAGTGAAATAGTACCTGAAACCGTCTGCTTACAAACCGTTCGAGCCTCCTTAGTAGGGGTGAGAGCGTGCCTTTTGAAGAATGAGCCTGCGAGTTAGTGATCAGTGGCGAGGTTAACCCGAGTGGGGCAGCCGTAGCGAAAGCGAGTCTTAATAGGGCGTTTTAGTCGCTGGTTCTAGACCCGAAGCGAAGTGATCTATCCATGGGCAGGTTGAAGCGACGGTAAGACGTCGTGGAGGACCGAACCCACTTCAGTTGAAAATGGAGGGGATGACCTGTGGTTAGGGGTGAAAGGCCAATCAAACTTCGTGATAGCTGGTTCTCTCCGAAATGCATTTAGGTGCAGCGTTGCGTGTTTCTTGCCGGAGGTAGAGCTACTGGATGGCCGATGGGGCCCAAAAGCTTACTGACGTCAGCCAAACTCCGAATGCCGGTAAGTGAGAGCGCAGCAGTGAGACGGTGGGGGATAAGCTTCATCGTCGAGAGGGAAACAACCCAGACTACCAACTAAGGTCCCCAAGCGTGTGCTAAGTGGGAAAGGATGTGGAGCTGCATAGACAACCAGGAGGTTGGCTTAGAAGCAGCCACCCTTGAAAGAGTGCGTAATAGCTCACTGGTCAAGTGGTTCCGCGCCGACAATGTAACGGGGCTCAAGCACACCACCGAAGTTGTAGATTTCGTATAGTAGCCCGGCCCGCAAGGGTCCAGGCGTACGGAGTGGTAGGAGAGCGTCGTGTGGCCAGCGAAGCGGCGGTGTAAACCAGCCGTGGAGGCCACACGAGTGAGAATGCAGGCATGAGTAGCGAAAGACGGGTGAGAAACCCGTCCTCCGAAAGACCAAGGGTTCCAGGGCCAGGCTAATCCGCCCTGGGTAAGTCGGGACCTAAGGCGAGGCCGACAGGCGTAGTCGATGGACAACGGGTTGATATTCCCGTACTGACGAAGAACCGCCCAAATCAATCCAGTAATGCTAAGTGTCTGAATCCCCTAGACGGATCCCTTCGGGGTGAAGCGTGGGGCCTAGCACACGACCCTATGCTGGTGCGGTTAGCGTATTAACAGGTGTGACGCAGGAAGGTAGCTGAGCCGGGCGATGGTTGTCCCGGTCTAAGGATGTAGGGCGAACGGTAGGCAAATCCGCCGTTCATATAGCCTGAGACCCGATGGGTAGTCCTCACGGACGAAATCAGTGATCCTATGCTGCCGAGAAAAGCATCGACGCGAGGTTCCAGTCACCCGTACCCCAAACCGACTCAGGTGGTCAGGTAGAGAATACCAAGGAGATCGAGAGAACCATGGTTAAGGAACTCGGCAAAATGCCCCCGTAACTTCGGGAGAAGGGGGGCCTGATGCGTGAAGGGATTTACTCCTGGAGCGTTTGAAGGCCGCAGAGACCAGTGGGAAGCGACTGTTTACTAAAAACACAGGTCCGTGCTAAGTCGCAAGACGATGTATACGGACTGACGCCTGCCCGGTGCTGGAAGGTTAAGAGGAACGGTTAGCCGCAAGGCGAAGCTGAGAATTTAAGCCCCAGTAAACGGCGGTGGTAACTATAACCATCCTAAGGTAGCGAAATTCCTTGTCGGGTAAGTTCCGACCTGCACGAATGGCGTAACGACTTCCCAGCTGTCTCAACCGTGGACTCGGCGAAATTGCACTACGAGTAAAGATGCTCGTTACGCGCAGAAGGACGGAAAGACCCCGTGACCTTTACTATAGCTTTGTATTGGTGTTCGGTGTGGCTTGTGTAGGATAGGTGGGAGACTGTGAAGCTCGGACGCTAGTTCGGGTGGAGTCATTGTTGAAATACCACTCTGGTCACTCTGGATATCTAACTTCGAACCGTGATCCGGTTCAGGGACAGTGCATGGTGGGTAGTTTAACTGGGGCGGTTGCCTCCCAAAAAGTAACGGAGGCGCCCAAAGGTTCCCTCAACCTGGTTGGTAATCAGGTGTCGAGTGTAAGTGCACAAGGGAGCTTGACTGTGAGAGTGACAACTCGAGCAGGGACGAAAGTCGGGACTAGTGATCCGGCAGTGGCTTGTGGAAGCGCTGTCGCTCAACGGATAAAAGGTACCTCGGGGATAACAGGCTGATCTTGCCCAAGAGTCCATATCGACGGCATGGTTTGGCACCTCGATGTCGGCTCGTCGCATCCTGGGGCTGGAGTAGGTCCCAAGGGTTGGGCTGTTCGCCCATTAAAGCGGTACGCGAGCTGGGTTTAGAACGTCGTGAGACAGTTCGGTCCCTATCCTCTGCGCGCGCAGGAAATTTGAGAAGAGCTATCCCTAGTACGAGAGGACCGGGATGGACGAACCTCTGGTGTGTCAGTTGTTCCGCCAGGAGCACCGCTGATTAGCTACGTTCGGAACGGATAACCGCTGAAAGCATCTAAGCGGGAAGCCGGCTTCAAGATGAGATTTCCATGACTTAGGTCGAGAGGCTCGCAGCTAGACTACTGCGTTGATAGGCGGGATGTGGAAGCGAGGACTAAAGACTCGTGAAGCTGACCCGTACTAATAAGCCGATAAATTGATAACACCTTCTGTCTGCAGCAATGCAGATGATGAGTATGCTTGCGTCCACTATGTGGTTCCTGATCTACGGTCGGGAACCGCGAACACAACCACTGTGTTCCACCCCCACAGCCACCAGGCTGCAGGACGGACACACAGTGCGCATGTTTCGCGAAACCTTTTTGATACAGATCAAAAGAGTTTCGGCGGCCATAGCGAGAGGGAAACGCCCGGTCACATTCCGAACCCGGAAGCTAAGACTCTCTGCGCCGATGGTACTGCAAGGGGGACCTTGTGGGAGAGTAGGACACCGCCGGACACAATTTGAAGAATAGCCAGCCCTTCGGGGCTGGCTATTCTGCTTTAAAGCGCCGATCAGGCGACTCAGACTGGCCCGTTCCAGCCCCGGAACGAGTGGATTCTGGCCTCTTTCGGGTACGCGGCGGCGTCATTCGAAGGCGGTCCGACCTCGAACAGGTCGACCATCAGCAGCATCGGATAGTCGGGCGCGGCAGACGAGCTCATGACCACGACTCCCTCGCATGCGATCACCGTGCCGGCCGGACCCCAGACCACCGTCCAGGTGTGCGGTCGGGACGCGTCAATCGGCAGCACTGCCTCCACCATCTCGGTGACGAGGGCGGGGTCGCCGTGGGCCTTGATCCCGGAGCGGACCGCTGTCGAACTCGGTCCGATCGCGGTCGCATCGATCTCGAAGACGCAGATCTCACCCGATTGCTCGGGCGACGAGTTCTCGACGCCGACGAGCCAGACAGCCAGCATGCACCCCTCGTCGACGCTCGCACTGACCGTCACCTCGAAGCGCCCTGACGCCGGCGCCCATAGCAGCCTCTCGAGCGTGGGGGTACGCACTCCGAGCCCGTCGGGGCGGTGCCGATGGGTTCCCCGCTCGGAGCCGAGCGGGCCCGAGAACACGCCGGTCTGCAGGTTCGACACCCGCAGCGGTGCGTCCTCCGGGCGCCAGTCCAGCTGGTCCCTCTCGATCAGGAGGCGGAGGCCCGCTTCACCGTCCAAGCTGTAGCGAGCCCGCGAACGTTCCGGGGTGGTCCAGTGCGGCAGATAGTGGTCGACCCACAGGTCGCGGCGAAGGGCGGGCGCCGAGAAGTGGTCCTCGACGTCCGGCGCGCGGTCGGGCGCCGGCGGGACCGTGTCTGTGACCACGTCAGCATTGTGCCCGCGCGACGGGCTCCCGCGGTAGTGACGCGAGGTGCGTAACGCCCACGGCGAACACGCCCCAGATCCGCGACATCCGTAGCTAGTCTCTCTATATCGGCACCAAAACCTGCATGGTGCTTAGGGAGTAAACATGTTTGAAAGATTTACCGACCGAGCACGTCGCGTTGTCGTCCTGGCCCAAGAAGAGGCCAAGATGCTCAACCACAACTACATCGGCACCGAGCACATCCTCCTCGGACTCATCCACGAGGGTGAGGGCGTCGCAGCCAAGGCTCTGGAGTCACTCAACATCTCGCTCGACGCAGTGCGCGAGCAGGTCCAAGACATCATCGGCCAGGGTCAGCAGCAGCCGACCGGCCACATTCCCTTCACGCCCCGCGCGAAGAAGGTCCTCGAGCTGAGCCTCCGCGAGGCGCTGCAGCTCGGACACAACTACATCGGTACGGAGCACATCCTGCTCGGCCTCATCCGCGAGGGTGAGGGCGTCGCAGCTCAGGTGCTCGTGAAGCTGGGTGCCGACCTCAACCGCGTTCGCCAGCAGGTGATCCAGCTTCTCTCTGGCTACCAGGGCAAGGAGGCTGTCGCAGTGGGCGCTAACGACGCCGCACCCGACAAGGGTTCGCAGGTACTCGACCAGTTCGGACGCAACCTCACTCAGGCTGCGCGCGACGGCAAGCTCGACCCGGTCATCGGGCGCGAGAAGGAGATGGAACGGGTCATGCAGATCCTGTCCCGTCGTTCCAAGAACAACCCGGTTCTCATCGGAGAGCCTGGCGTCGGAAAGACCGCTGTCGTCGAGGGCCTCGCCCAGGCGATCGTCAAGGGCGATGTGCCCGAGACGCTGAAGGACAAGCAGCTGTACTCGCTCGACCTCGGCTCGCTCATCGCCGGCAGCCGCTACCGCGGTGACTTCGAAGAGCGCCTGAAGAAGGTGACGAAGGAGATCCGCACGCGCGGTGACATCATCGTCTTCATCGACGAGATCCACACGTTGGTCGGTGCCGGTGCGGCAGAGGGTGCCATCGATGCGGCATCCATTCTCAAGCCCCTCCTCGCCCGCGGCGAGCTGCAGACGATCGGTGCGACCACCCTCGACGAGTACCGCAAGCACTTCGAGAAGGATGCCGCTCTCGAGCGCCGTTTCCAGCCCGTCCAGGTGCACGAGCCCTCGCTTCCCCACACGATCAACATCCTCAAGGGACTGCGCGACAAGTACGAGGCGTTCCACAAGGTCTCGATCACCGACGGCGCCATCGTCGCCGCGGCGAACCTCGCCGACCGCTACGTGAGCGACCGCTTCCTGCCGGACAAGGCGATCGACCTGCTCGACGAGGCCGGCGCACGCCTGCGTCTCTCGATCCTGTCGGCTCCGCCCGAGCTGCGCGAGTTCGACGACAAGATCTCCGTCGTGCGTGGCCAGAAGGAAGGCGCGATCGAGGATCAGGACTTCGAGAAGGCCGCATCGCTGCGCGACGAGGAGAAGAAGCTCCTCGGCGAGCGTCTGCGTCTCGAGAAGCAGTGGAAGAGCGGCGACGTCGGAGCCAGCGGAACGGTCGATGAGGGACTCATCGCCGAGGTACTCGCACAGGCCACCGGCATCCCGGTCTTCAAGCTGACCGAGGAAGAGTCGAGCCGGCTCATCTTTATGGAGAAGGCGCTGCACATGCGCGTCGTCGGCCAGGAAGAGGCCATCTCGGTTCTCGCCAAGACCATCCGCCGCACCCGCGCCGGACTCAAGGACCCGAAGCGCCCGAGCGGTTCGTTCATCTTCGCCGGCCCGACCGGTGTCGGTAAGACGGAACTCGCCAAGGCACTCGCCGAGTTCTTGTTCGACGACGAGAACGCGCTGATCTCCCTCGACATGTCGGAGTACGGCGAGAAGCACACGGTCTCGCGACTGTTCGGTGCTCCTCCCGGATTCGTCGGCTTCGAAGAGGGCGGCCAGCTCACCGAGAAGGTGCGCCGCAAGCCGTTCTCCGTGGTCTTGTTCGACGAGATCGAGAAGGCCCACCCCGACATCTTCAACTCGCTCCTCCAGATTCTGGAAGAGGGACGTCTGACCGATGGCCAGGGTCGTGTCGTCGACTTCAAGAACACCGTGATCATCATGACCACGAACCTCGGTACGAAGGACATCACCGGAACCCCGATCGGCTTCACGTCGAGCACCGACACCGCCACCGGTTACGACCGTATGCGCGGCAAGGTCGTCGAGGAACTGAAGAAGCACTTCAAGCCCGAGTTCCTGAACCGCGTCGACGAGACGATCGTGTTCCCGCAGCTCAGCCCCGAGGAGCTGCTGCAGATCGTCGACCTGTTCATGAAGCGTCTGAGCGAGCGCATGCTCGACCGCGACCTCACGATCGAGCTCACCGTTCCCGCAAAGGAGCGCCTCATCAAGGTCGGCTTCGACCCGTCGCTGGGAGCCCGGCCGCTGCGCCGTGCCGTCCAGCACGAGATCGAAGACAAGCTGAGCGAGAAGATCCTGCACGGCGAGCTCAACTCGGGCGACCACGTGCACGTCGACTTCGCGGACAACGCGTTCGTCTTCACCACCGGTCGCCAGGCCGGCCTCGCCGAGGCCGAGCCGGTCGCTGTCGAAGCCGGAGCGCCCGCTCCCGAGTAGTAGCAGTACGCGGATCGAGCCTGTCGAAATCCCTGACGTTGTGCGTCTGGGGGCTTCGGCAGGCTCAATCCTGTTTAACGAACTCGTAGACTCGAACACGTGAGTTTCTCCGTGCGCCCGGCCCGAACATCCGATGTTCCATTTATCCAGGCGCTCGTCGAACCCCTGGTGCAGCAGCGCATTCTGCTCGGTAAAGACCTCGTCGTGTTCTACGAGGCGGTGCAGGAGTTCCGCATCGCGGTCGACGAGCACGGCACGCCCGTCGGGTGCGGCGCGCTTCACGTGATGTGGGAAGACCTGGCGGAGGTGCGCACCCTCGCGGTCGACGAGGCCTGGTTGGGCCGCGGCGTCGGTCGCGCGCTGCTCGAACAGCTCGAACGCGACGCCCTCGCGCTCGGCGTGCACCGTCTGTTCTGCCTCACCTTCGAGGTGCCCTTCTTCGAGCGCAACGGTTTCCTGCCGACGGGTGAGGGAGTGGTCGACCCGCAGGTCTTTGCCGAGCTCGCCCGCTCCTCCGACGAGGGTGTCGCCGAGTTCCTCGACCTCTCCCGCGTCAAGCCGAATACCCTCGGCAACACGCGCATGCTCAAGATCCTCGCCTGACCCTAAATCCGCGGCCACACGCCGGTCGATCACCCGCGAGTTGCCGGGGACAAGGCTTACCCTGAGACCATGTCGACGTTCCGAAACCCCGTTGGCCCGCAGTCGAGCAGCACGTACTGGCGCCGCCGCCTCGTCGTCGGCCTCGGACTCGTCGCGGTCATTGTCGTCATCATCCTGATCGCGTTCCCCCGCGGCGGTGCTACCCCCACCGCGGACGAGACCGACGCCCCGGCATCCACGTCGTCGCCGGCCGCAACCGACGAGGCCGTCGTGCCCGACGGCGAGTGCAACCCGTCTGTAGTCGAGGTCACCGCGATCACCGATGCCGGTGACTACTCGGCCGAACAGCAGCCGCTGCTGTCGCTCTCCATCACCAACATCGGCGCGACGGCGTGCACCTTCAGCGCCGGCTCCGACGTGCAGGAATACGTCATCACCAGCGGCGAAGAGCGCATCTGGTCGTCGAAGGACTGCCAGACCGACCCGGTCCCCGCGGCCACCCAGCTCGAGCCGGGAGTCGCCGTCACGACGACACCGTTCGCCTGGGACCGCACCCGTTCCGACCCGGCCGCGTGTGACGCGCAGCGCACCCCGGTCACCGCCGGCGGCGCGAGCTACCACCTCGGCGTCACCGTCAACGGGGTCGCCTCGACAGACACCAAGCAGTTCCTGCTTAACTAGAGGCGTGGCTAAAAAGACAACTCCCCGCGCGCCCGACTTCCGCTCCCAGCCCCTCGAAGAGGCTTTGAAGGCTCAGGATGCCGCGGCCGTCGCGTTCGCTCTGCGCAACGACAAAGTCATCGTCCCGCTCCTCCCGGTCGAGGGCCCGGCCCAGATCCGCGTGTTCCGGCGCGACGACGCCGATAAGTACATGCTTCTGCTCTTCTCGTCGGCCGCGACCTACGTGAAGATGCTCCCCAACGAGACCGACCACCGGGTGCTCGCTTACGACCGTGCCACGCTGCGCGAGTTCCTCGAAGTGAACATCGGCGTGCTCGAAGCCGTGTGGTTCGACGTCGCCGGTCCGCACGCGATGCAGGCCGCGCCGCAGGACGTGCTCGACGCGCTGCAGCTCGAGGCGCCGGCCGAGGATGTCAACTAGGCGCGTTTCGCTTGCCCGTCGAACGTAACTCTCGCTAGCTTTGGCTCAGGCAGTGCTGCGCGAGGAGAACCCGATGAAGAACTCACATTTCGACCCGAGCTTCGACGAGGTTCCCGCGGTCGATAAGGCGGAATCGGCCGAGGGTCACCCCCACACTCTGGGTGTCGAGTACACGGACGACGAAACGCTCGTGACGATCGAGTCGCCGGGGGCCGACGAAGAGTTCGGCGAAGATCCCGACGTGGAGACCCACGACGACGAGGCGTTCGGAGCGTACAACCCGGGCGTCTGACGAGGCCCGGCGAAATCCATCGTGCGCCGATAGGGTGGACAGGTTCTCCGTCCCCCGTGATCTTCCCCGGCGGCGGTGGGCCTCGAAAGGCATAGCGTGACCAAGTCCCCCTCATCCGGCTCGACCCATGGACCCGCGGATGACGACGGTGGACTGTCGGCACGCGACCGCCGCCGTCTGACCCGCGTCCACAGCGACCGCACCATCATCGCGACGCTCGCCGGCACCGGTCTGATCGCCGCATTTATGCAGACGCTCGTGACCCCGATCATCCCCGAGCTGCCGCAGCTGCTCGACAGCGTGCCCTCCGACACCTCGTGGGTGCTCACGTCGACGCTGCTCGCCGCGGCAATCTCGACGCCGATCTCCGGCCGGCTCGGCGACATGTACGGCAAGCGCTGCATCGTCCTCGTGCTGCTGACCTTTATGGCCGTCGGCTCCGTCGTCGCCGCGCTCTCCGACTCGGTGATCCCGATGATCGTCGGCCGCTCGCTGCAGGGCATCGGCCTCGGCGTGATCGCGCTCGGAATCAGCATCCTCCGCGACGTCATCCATCCCAAGAACCTCGGCGGCGCGGTGGCGCTCGTCAGCGCCACCCTCGGCATCGGCGGCGCGATCGGGCTACCGGTCGCCGCGGTCATCGCGGAGAACTTCTCCTGGCACTACCTGTTCTGGCTCGCGACCCTGCTCAGCCTCGTCGCCATCGCCGCGGTGGCCTGGGTGGTGCCGGTCAGCACGCTGCGCACCGCGGGAAGGTTCGACTTCGTCGGCGCTCTCGGACTCGGTGTCGGACTCATCGGCATCCTGCTCGGCGTCTCGAAGGGCACCGAGTGGGGCTGGGCGAGCCCTGGCATCCTCGGACTGCTCATCGGCGGAGTCGTGGTGCTGGTCGGATGGGGCTTCTATGAGCTGCGCTCCGACCACGCGCTCATCGACCTCCGCGTCGCCGCCCGACGTCCGGTGCTGCTCACGAACCTCGCATCGATCTCGGTGGGCTTCGCGTTCTTCATCACCTCGGCGTCGTTGCCCATCCTGTTGCAGGGGGCGACGACCACCGGCGTCGCGTTCGGGCTGCCGCTGCTGCTCGCGAGCCTCTGCCTCATGCCGCTCGGCCTGGTGATGTTCTTCACCTCGCCGCTGGCCGCGCGGCTCTCCGGCGCGAAGGGCCCTCGCACCAGCCTGATCCTCGGCACCGCCATCCTCGCCGTCACCTACGGCGCCGCGATCTTCCTCACCACCGAGATCTGGCACGTCGTGCTGATCTCGCTGTTCGTCGGTCTCGGCGTCGGCACCGCATACGCCGCGATGCCGACGCTCATCATGAGCGCCGTGCCGCCGAGCGAGAACGCCGCGTCGAACGGCCTCAACTCGGTCATGCGCACACTTGGTTCTACGGTCGCCGCCACCGTGGTCGGCGTCATCCTGTCGACCCAGGCCGTCGTGGCGGACGGGGAGTCGATCCCGACGACCGGCGCGTTCCAACTGAGTTTCGGAATCGGTGCCGTCGTCGCGCTGGTCGGAATGCTCATCGCCTTCTTCATCCCGCGGGGTAACGCGCGATTCGGCAACACGGCGAGCATCCCGGTGCAGTAACCGCGTCGAGCGGTTACCGCTGGTCGATGATCGTCGCGAGGGCACCCTCGAAGTCGATGGAGGAGGCCTCGATGCCGGCGTCTTTCAGGCGTTCGGTGAGCAGTGCGCGGGCGTCGCCGGCGTTCCCGAGGGCGATGTCGGCGCGGACCTGGCCGACGATCCCGTCGATCTTCTGAGCGTCGGAGGCGTTGTTGCTGTCTTGCAGCGGTTCGTTCTGGAAGTCGGTCATGCCTCATCGTCGCACCGGACGATGCAGAATGGAACAAATGCCACTCCACGTACTCGCGATTCTCAACCAACCGTCAGCCGATGCCGCGCCGCACGATCCGGACGCGCCGGCCTTTACGTTCGCCGACCCGTCGCAACCGCACCTCAGTGTGATGGACCTCGGGGCGACCCGGGGCGACGGCATCTTCGAATCGATCAGCGTCGGCAGCGGCCGGGCACAGGCGCTCGAGCACCACCTGCGCCGGTTCGCCAGCTCCGCGGCCAAGCTCGAGCTGCCCGCCCCCGACCTCGACGTCTGGCGCGAGGCGATCCTCGCCGCGATCGTCGAGCTCGAGCCCGGCGCAGAGTCGTGGGTCAAGACCGTGCTGACCCGCGGTGTCGAGGGCGACGGCCGCCCCACCGGCTGGGTCTACGCCGCCCACACCGCCGACTTCTCGGCAGCGCGCACCGAGGGCGTGCGCGTCGTCACGCTCGACCGCGGCTACCGTCACGACGTCGAGCAGACGTCGCCGTGGCTTCTCGCCGGCGCCAAGACGCTGAGCTACGCCGTCAACCGCGCGGTGCTGCGCGAGGCCCACCGCCGTGATGCCGACGACGTGATCTTCGTCTCGAGCGACGGTTATGTGCTCGAAGGCCCCACGTCGTCGGTCGTCTTCCGCCGCGGCAACACCCTGCTCACTCCCGGAACGGGCCTCGGCATCCTCGACGGCACGACCCAGGCGAACATCTTCCGATTTGCCGAGACTCTCGGTCTCGAGACCGGCTTCGAGCTGGTCACCCCCGACGAACTACGGGCAGCGGATGCCGCGTGGCTGGTGTCGAGCGTGCGCCTCGCCGCTCCGGTGCGAGAACTCGACGGTCTGCCGCTCGCGGTCGACTCCGAATTCACCGCCGCGCTCAACGACTATCTGCTGGCGCTGCGCGACTGACAGTCGGGCCGCCCGGCGGGCCTATCACCCGTCGGGGGTAGGCGATAGGGGCTATGACCCGGGATGCCGACAGTGTGGACTGGGTTGATGACGAGCACCGCCCCCGATACAGCAACTCTCACCTCCCGCCAACGATCGCACTTCCGCAAGCGCCTCGACGACGACCGCACCGAGACCGCCGAACTGATCATCCGACTCGACGCCGACGTCGCGTCCTTCCACGGTTCCCGCGCCGGGTCCTCGGTCGACGACGAGCACGACCCCGAGGGCCCGACGCTCGCGTTCGAGCAGTCGCAGGCCTCCGCGATCCTCGAGCAGACGCGGGTCCACCTCTCCCAGATCGACAAGGCGCTCGAGCGCCTCGAAGCGGGCACCTTCGGTTCCTGCGTAACCTGCCTCCGGCCGATACCGGTGGCGCGCCTCGAAGCGCGCCCGTACTCGACGCAGTGCGTCGCGTGCGCGAGCGTGGCGCGCTGATGCGGGCCGTCACCTGGCAGGGTAAGCGCAAGGTCAGCGTCGACACGGTTCCCGATCCCGTGATCCTCGAGCCGACCGACGCCATCGTGCGCGTCACCTCGACCGCGATCTGCGGTTCCGACCTCCATCTCTACGAGCTTCTCGGCCCGTTCCTCGACCAGGGCGATATCCTCGGCCACGAGTCGATGGGCGTCGTCGTCGAGGTCGGCAGCGCCGTCACCTCTCTCAAGCAGGGCGACCGCGTGGTCGTGCCGTTCAACATCGCCTGCGGTGCGTGCTTTATGTGCGTCCGCGGCCTGCAGAGCCAGTGCGAGACCACGCAGAACCACGATCAGGGAACGGGCGCCGCGCTGTTCGGCTACACCAAGCTGTACGGCCAGATCCCCGGCGGACAGGCGGAGTACCTGCGCGTGCCGCTCGCGGACTACAACACGATCCCGGTCGGCTCGGAGCTCCCCGACGAGCGGTATCTGTTCCTCAGCGACATCCTGCCCACTGCCTGGCAGGGTGTGCAGTACGCCAACGTGCCCGAGGGCGGCACCCTCGCCGTGATGGGCCTCGGCCCGGTCGGGCAGCTGGTCACCCGCGTGGCCACGCACCTCGGCTACGACGTGATGGCCGTCGACCCCGTGCCCGAGCGCCGCGCGATGGCCGAGCGCCACGGCGTCGAGACGTACGACCTCACCGACCAGACGATTGCGGCGATCCGCGAGCGCACCATGGGCCGAGGCCCCGACTCGGTGGTCGACGCCGTCGGCATGGAGGCCCACGGCAACCCCGTCGCCGGCTTCGCGCAGGCCGCCGTCGGCTTGCTGCCCGACGCGATAGCCAGAAAGGCGATGGATGCCGCGGGCATCGACCGGCTCGCAGCGATGCACGCCGCGCTCGACCTCGTGCGTCGCGGTGGAACGGTCTCGCTGAGCGGCGTGTACTCGGGCGAGGCCGACGTTCTGCCGGTCAAGTCGATGTTCGACAAGCAGGTCGCGCTGCGCATGGGGCAGTGCAACGTGAAGAACTGGATCGGCGACCTGATGCCGCTGGTCGAGGACTCCGCGGACCCTCTCGGCCTCACCGACCTCGTAACGCACCGAGTGCCACTGGACGAGGCGCCCGAAATGTACGAGATTTTTCAGAAGAAGCACGACGGCTGCATCAAGGTCGTCATGACCCCGACGGGAGCGTAAATGAGCGACACCGCATCTACACCGGACCCGTACACCGATGGCTCGGTTCCGGAGGACGCCGATCTGAGCGCGGCCACCGAAGAACAGACAGCGGACGAGGGCGACGAGCGTCTCGACGAAGACGTCTCGCCCGTCATCCCGCCTCTCTCCTGACCATCACCACCATCCACCAACAGAAAGCGAAAGCAACGTGTCGAAATTTTGGTTAGTCGTCGGCTTTGCCGCCGGCTACGTCGTCGGCTCTGCCGCGGGACGTAAGCAGTACGAACGCATCAAGGGTGCAGTGCAGGATCTCTGGGGCAACCCCGAGGTGCAGCGCACCGTCAAGAAGGTCGACGACTTCGTCGAGGAGAAGGCACCGACCGTGCACGACCTCGGCGCGGCCGCGGTCGACAGCGTGAAGGCGACCGCGGACTCGTCCGAGGAGCAGGCACCCGCGGGGTCCACCTCGTGAGCGGCAACCCGGGCAGCGAGCCCGCCCCCGACCCGAAGACCGAGACCGAGACACCGGCCGAGGAGTCGGCGCCCGATACCGTATCGGGCGGAGCACCGGAGGAGCCGGAGAAGTGACCGATCCCGCTGACCACAACCCCGACGCGCTCGTCAAGGGCAACCGCGTCACCAACGCCCGCGACATGGAGTCGAGCGACGAGCCCGGCTACGAGGGCGAGGCGCCGAACGCGCCGCTCGCGAGCCAGGGTTCGCGCGACGGCACGCCCGTGGGCGAGGACCAAGACGACGAGTAGCAACTAGGCCGGTCGAGCCTGTCGAGACCATCCCCGCGGTGTACCCGGGGTGATGATCTCGACAGGCTCGATTAGCGTTTAACGACTAGAACTGCGGCACGTCCACCCGCTCGACCGTCGAGCTCGCGAAGGCCTGTCGCAGCGCCTCGCGCAGGTGGACCGCCTCGGAGTCGATGAACGTCGTGAAGCCGAGGCGTCGGGCCTCGGTGATGCGCTGTTTCGCCGACGATGCGGAACGCACCTCGCCGGCGAGACTGATCTCGCCGACCGCCGCCTGCGTGATCGGGAAGGCCTTGTCGGCGAACGCGCTGGCGATGGCCAGGGCGATGGCGAGGTCGGCACCGGGCTCGGTGACGCGGATACCGCCCACCGTCGAGACGTAAACGTCGACCTCCGACAGCTTCATGCCGGCCCGCCGCTCGAGCACCGCGAGCAGCATGGCCACGCGCGATCCGTCGACGCCGTTGACGACGCGTCGCGGCTGCGGGGCGCCGCTCTTCACGATGAGCGCCTGCACCTCGACGGGCAGCGCGCGCCGGCCTTCGACCGCGATCGTGACGCAGGTGCCGCTCACGGGCAGCCGCGCTCGCGAGAGGAACAGACCCGAGGGGTCGGCGACCTCGGCGATGCCGTCGCCGGTCATCTCGAAGCAGCCCACCTCGTCGGTGGGGCCGAACCGGTTCTTGTGCGCGCGCACGAAGCGGAGCGCGGTCTGGCGGTCGCCCTCGAACTGCAGCACGACGTCGACGAGGTGCTCGAGCAGGCGGGGCCCGGCGATCGAGCCGTCTTTGGTGACGTGGCCGACGAGCAGCACGGGCAGGTTGCGGTCTTTCGACACGCGGATGAGGGTCGATGCGACCTCCTTCACCTGCGACGGTCCGCCCGCGAGCCCGTCGGACATCGACGACGAGACGGTCTGCACCGAGTCGACGATGACGAGCTGCGGGTCGACCTGGTCGATCTGGCCGAGGATGGTGGCGAGATCGGTCTCGGCGGCGAGGTAGAGCGTGGGCTGCAGGGCGTTGGTGCGCTGCGCTCGCAGCCGCACTTGGCTCACCGATTCTTCGGCACTGACGTAGAGCACGCGCTGGCCGGTGGCCGCGGCGCGCGAGGCAACCTCGAGCAGCAGGGTCGACTTGCCGACGCCGGGTTCCCCGCTGAGCAGGATCGCGGCGCCGGGCACGATGCCGCCGCCGAGTACGCGGTCGAACTCGGCGATACCGCTCGGCCAGTGCGCCACCGACTCGGCACCGATCTCGGTGATCGGCCGCGCGGAGCGGGCATCGGAGATCTTGACGGGGGTGACGGAACGGCTCGCAAGGCCGACGGTTTCTGCCTGGTCGACGACCGTGCCCCACGCCTGGCACTCGCCGCAGCGGCCCACCCATTTGATGCTCGACCAGCCGCAC
The DNA here is from genome assembly GCF_014204935.1 of Conyzicola lurida. NCBI lineage: Bacteria > Bacillati > Actinomycetota > Actinomycetes > Micrococcales > Microbacteriaceae > Conyzicola > Conyzicola lurida. Next base: position 17,966 of record NZ_JACHMJ010000001.1, read on the forward strand.
TCGGTGCAGCGGTAGTTCGTGGTGACTCGGGCCATGCCGACAGCCTAGGCGTAGCCACCGACGGTCGTTATCGAGCCGGTATTCGCTCGTTACATTGGCGAAACGTTACGGGTACGTTTCTTTACTATCGTGTGGCCATGGGGGCAACAATTCGTCGCGCGGAGCACACAGATGCTGCCGTGCTGGGCAAACTGCATTCCACGTGCTGGGGAGAACTTTTCCCCCGTGCACTGCACCACGACGTACTCGAACAGCTGAGTCCCGACATGATGGCCATGCTCTGGCAGAAGTTCGTCTCGCGCGGTGACCCGTACAAGCAGTGGGTCGCCGAGATCGACCACGAGATCGTCGGCTTCGCGGGCATCGGCCCGGGCCGCGAACCGGGCGACGAACAGAAGACCGAGCTCTACTTCATCTACGTGACGCCGTCGGCGCGCACGAAGGGCGTCGGCGCCGAGCTGTTGGCGACGGCCGACCCCGACTACATGTGGGTCTGGGAGCGGCACAAAGTCACCCGCAAGTTCTACGGCCGCCGTGGCTTCCGCCCGGAGATCGTGCACGCCACCCGCGGCAAGGGCGAGCGCAGCCGGGCCAATCTGATGTTCGGCTCGTACCTCACCGAGTTCCGGCTGGAGCGCGAGAACGCCCGCGTCGTCGAGCCCGTGACCGAGGCCGAACCAGAACTCGTCAGCGAGTAGCAACGACAACGGGGTGCGTCCGTGATGGACGCACCCCGTGTCGTAGTGGCGACTACTCGGTCTCGGTGTCGTCGGTCGGGGGAGTTCCGCCGCCCATGCCCCCGCCGAAGCCGATCGCGCCCTCGGAGATCGAGGTGGCGGTGACGTTGCCGTCGTCGTCTGCCTCGCCGACGACGGTGAGCGAGTCGCCCTCGGCCAGGGCGTCGACGGTGCTCTCCTCGGTGGTGGTCACGGTCGTGTCATCCGTCGTCGTCACGGTCACGGTGGAACCGTCGGTGAGTTCGAGGGTCACGGTGGAGCCGTCGACAGCGGTGACCGTGCCGGAGGTGAACCCGCCCATGCCGCCGCCCGTCGGGGCCTCGCCGGTGGTGCCGGCCGCGCCATCCGGTCGTTCGCCGCCGCTGAAGCCGCCCGCGGCCTGCGAGCTCGACGCGGTGTTCTGGCCGATCAGCACGCCGCCGATGACGCCGATGCCGACGGCCGCGACGATCGCGAGGATCGGGGTGACGAAGCGGGTCGCCTTCTTCTTGGGGGCTGCCTCGGTCGAGGTGGTGGTGGATGACGCGGGGAGGGTCTTCTTGGGGTCAGACATTGTGATTCCTTCGTTTGGTCAGGAGGGGGACTAGGGGGACTAGATAGCGCGGAGGGCCTGGATCGGGCGCATCGCCGCGGCTCGCGCCGCCGGATACACGCCGAAGAACACGCCGATGGCGACGGAGACGCCGAGGGCGAGCGGGATGGAGTAGTCGAGCACCACGGGTTGTGTGCCGTAGATCTCGTAGTTCGCGCCGATGAGGGCGGCGCCGACACCGAGCACACCGCCGAGCAGGGTGAGGGTCGCGGCTTCGGCGAGGAACTGGCCGAGGATGGCACCGCGGGTGGCGCCGAGCGCCTTGCGGATACCGATCTCCTTGGTGCGCTCGGTCACCGACACGAGCATCACGTTGGTGACGCCGATGCCGCCGACGAGCAGGCTGATCGCCGCGACGACACCGAGGAGCACGGTGAAGCTGTCGGCGCTCTCCTCCTGCGTCTCGAGCAGCGAGGTCTGGTTGCTGATCGAGTAGCTCTCGTCGTCTTCGGTCTGCCCGAGCAGCTGGTTCAGCATGATCTCGACCTCGGCCTCTGCGGCATCCACAGAATCTGAATCGATCGCCTCGATCGACAGCGTCGAGACCGCACCGAAGCCGGTGTACGACTTCTGGATGCGGGTGATCGGGGCGATGACGACCGAGTTGGCGTCGGTCGTGCCGGTGCTGCTCTGGTTCTCGAGCACGCCGACCACGGTGAACGGGGTGCCGTCGACCACGATCGATTCGCCGAGCGCCGATCCGGTGGGGAAGAGGGTCGTGGCGAGGGTCTGCCCGATGACGGCGACCTTGGACGACGAGGTGACCTCGGCCTCGGTGAAGGCTTCGCCGGTGCCGACGCCGGTCGTGCCGACGTCGAAGTAGCCGGTCGTCGTGCCGATGATGCTGACGCTGTCGCTCGAGGCATTCGTCGACGACACCGTGAGGCTCGTGCTGACCTGGGGCACGACGGATGCCACGTGGCCGAGATCGGCGGCGGCGAGTTGGTCGCTCACCGCGGTCGTGATGACCTTCTCGGTGCTCGCGGCGGTGGATTCCTGCGCTCCCCCGCCGCCCATGCCGCTCGCCCGCACCGTGATGGTGTTGGCGCCGAGGCCGGAGATCGCGCTCTTGACCTCCTGCGCCGAGCCGTTGCCGACAGCGAGGAGCAGGATGACGGACGCGACGCCGATCATGACCCCGAGCAGGGTCAGCACGGAGCGGAGCTTGTTGGCCGTGACGCCGCGGAGCGCGGAGATCAGGATCTCGAAGGGCTTCATGCGCGCACCGCCCGCGTTGTCGCTGCGCCCAGCTGGGGCGCGTGGCTGTTCAGGCGGTCGGCGATGATGAGGCCGTCGCTGATGGTGATGACACGGTGGGCGCGCTCGGCCACGGGGTCTTCGTGGGTGATGATGACGATCGTGCGGCCCTGCGCCGCGAGGTCGTCGAAGATGCCGAGGATCTCGTCGGTCGACTCGTTGTCGAGGTTACCGGTCGGTTCGTCGGCCAGCACCAGGGTCGGGTTGGTGACCAGCGCGCGGGCGATCGCCACGCGCTGCTGCTGTCCGCCCGATAGCTGCTGCGGCTGGTGGTCGGAGCGCTCGCCGAGGCCGACGGCCTCGAGCGCGGCGAGTGCGCGCTCCCGGCGTTCGGCGCGCTTGACGCCGCCGTAGACGAGAGGCAGCTCGACGTTCGCCAGGGCGGACATGCGCGAGATCAGGTTGAACGACTGGAAGACGAAGCCGATCTCCTCGTTGCGCACCGTGGCGAGCTCGTTCTCGCTCAGCGTCGCCACGTCGTGGCCCGCGAGCGAGTACGTGCCGTGGGAGGCGATGTCGAGGCAGCCGAGCAGGTTCATCAGCGTGGACTTGCCCGAACCGCTGGGGCCCATGATCGCGACGTAATCGCCGGCTTCGACGGCCAGGTTGATGCCGCGCAGCGCGTGTACCGCGGCTTCGCCCTCGCCGTAGACCTGCTGGATCTCGTCCAGCTCGAGTACGAGGCTCATCAGTTTCCGCCGGGGAAGGTGCCGCCGGTGGGAGGAGTTCCGCCGCCGGTGAAGCCGCCGGTACCTCCGCCGAAGCCGCCCTGCTGGGTGATCTCCTCGGTCGCGTCGTCGCCGGTGGATGCCGCGACTTCGCCGAGCACGATGGTCTGACCCAGCTCGAGGCCCGAGGTGATCTCGGTACCGGAGTCTCCGGCGACGCCGAGCTCGACCGTGGTGGTCGTCACTTCGTCGTCGTCGCCGACCACATCGACCGTCGACGTTCCGTCGGTGGCGGTGGTGATGGCCGCGGTGGGCACATAGAGCGCATCCTCGGCGGAGCTGACCGTGGTGATCGTCACCTCGGCGGTCTGGCCGAGCCGCAGTCCCTCGGGGATCGTGTCGAGCGTGATGGTGGTGGAGTACGTGACGACGGAGTTGCTCGTCGTGCCGGTGGGCGCGATCGCGGTCACCGTGGCCGTGGTCGTGACGTCGGTGAGGGCCGGGAACGTGACCGTGGCGGTCTGGCCGACGGCGACGAGCGCGATGTCGGCCTCGGCGATGGCGGCGGTCATGGTCATCTGCGAGACGTCGGCGATGGTCACGAAGCCGCTGGACGTGGTCGTGGTGCCGCCCGTGGTCGTGCTCGAGCTGCTCGACCCGCTGGCACTGCCGACGAGCCCGCCGACGGCGGTGACGAGACCGTTGATCGGGGAGACCAGGATCGCGGCGGCGCGGTTGTTCTGCGCGGTGACGAGTGCGTCGTTGGCGTCGTCGACCTTGTCGCTCGCGTCGGTGACCGCGGACTCGGCGCTCGCGACCGACTGCGCCGAGCTGCCGGACGAACCACCCTGGCCCGTGGATGCCGCGACCGCAGCTGCGGCCTCGGCGGCTTCCGCGGTCGTGACGGCCTCGTTCGCCGTGACGAGGTCGGCTTTGGCGCGGGTGACCGCGGTTGCGGCATCCGTCACTGCCTTATCGAGGTCGGTCGTGACGAGTGTTCCCAGCTGCTGGCCCGCCGTGACCGACGAGCCGAGTGCCACGTCGACCGTGGCGACGGTGCCGCTGACGGCGAAGTTGGCGCTGACTTCCCGCACCGCGGCGACGGAGCCGCTCGCGGTGATCGTGCTGCTCACGACACCCTGCTGCACGGTCGAGGTCAGCTGGGTGGCCTCGGTGGAGCTGCTGGCCTGGGCGGGGAGCAGGATGATCAGGCCGGCTGCGATGGCGCCTGCGATCACGACTCCGAGGGACGTGTTGATGAGCACGGGGCGGGAAATCTTCATGACCGCAGGGTGACCGAGGCGTCTATGCGGCCTCTAGGGCGATCCTGTGAAACAGCCGTGAGGGGTTCTCGCGTGCTCTCAGGCCCTCGATTCTGGATGCGGGCGATTCCTGTACTAAGATCGTCCTTGGAACCGTGTCCGAGCGGCCGAAGGTGCAACTCTCGAAAAGTTGTGTGGGTGTTGAGCCCACCGTGGGTTCAAATCCCACCGGTTCCGCCAGCTTTACCACCACGCCACGCTTGACCGAATTTCTGTCGAGCGTGGCGTTTGGTGTTTTTGGAGAATGGGAAGATGACGCGCGAGACAGGACCATCACGGTACAAGTGGCGCTACGGACCACTCCGCCTGGCGATGCCCTGGCTGGCTGTCGCTGTGGGGATCGGCATGGCAGTCAAGGGCGGGCTCGCGCTCGCTCCGAGCGGTAGTGGCGATCCCGCGTTCTTGTACATGGGGTTGGGTCTCGTCGTTCTCGGGATCGTCGCCTTTTTCGTCTACCGATGGATGGCTCGTCGAGGTCTCTGACTGACACATCGGACGACTTGCTGAACCAGGCCCTGTCGCAGGATCAGGATTTCTCCGGTGACATTCGAGGCTTCCGGATGCTCGCCACGCCCAGCACAAACGGGTAGATCATCGACAGGATGAGGGGAAGCCAGCTACCTAGTACGAGCGTATTGACGACGAGGTTCAGGGCGCCAATTGCCAAGAGGAGACCCGAAGTGGCGGCCATCAGCCATCCCTGAGTCCTGGTCATTCGGTAAGCGAGGTGCGCGGCGACACGACTCATGCCTGTTCCTGTCGTTCGCCTCGTGCGCGCGCAGGGTCGGACTTCGTCCACAGCAGCCGGAACGAGTACGCCGATGACGCCAACGTGATCACGGGAGCGCCGAGCGCGATCCATTTCTGATCCCAGCCCAGCGCGAAATTGAGGACGAAGAGGGTGAGCCCCAGAATGAGAACGACCATGTTCAGCCACCAGTGCCACGGCGCGTTCGTCAGTTTTCCCATAAGGAGAGTCTCGCGCAGTGTGAGCGGGTGTAGAAACTGCCGGCAGGCCGAGTCCACCGGTGGCAGCCGAGGGGGAACACGATGAGCGTCGAATCCAAAGACCGCGGGCAAGCGCGGCGATGGATCGCAGGCGGGGCAGCGCTGATGGTGGTCGGCGCAATCGTCTTCTATTTCATCGCACGCTTTGAGATCCCGGTTCCAGGCCAAGCTGGCATCTTCTTGTTCCTCACCCCTCTCGGGCTCGGGTTGTTTGTCTACGGCCTCGGTCTCGCGTGGCGAGGTCGATCAAAGCCTGGGGAATAGAACGAGCCCTGGCGTCACGAGCACCCGCCAGCAACGTCGCAGCGCCGCGACGTAAACTCGCCTCCATGACTTCCAACAATCCGTTCGCGCGCCTGCCCGAGGTGCCCGACTTCACCGTCACCAGCACCACCGTCATCGACGGCCAGCCGTGGGCCGCGGCCCAGTACTCCGGCGCGTTCGGCGTGCCCGGCGGCGAGGACGTCTCGCCCCAGCTTTCCTGGAGCGGCGCTCCCGAGGGCACCAAGAGCTTCGCGGTCACGGTCTATGACCCCGACGCTCCGACGATGTCGGGCTTCTGGCACTGGGCCGTCGTGGGAATTCCCGCTGCCGTCACCGAGTTGCCCGAGGGCGCCGGCGACGACAGCGGCTCCGGGCTTCCGGATGGCGCGTTCCAGCTGTCGGGCGACGGGGGAGCCGCGCGCTTCATCGGCGCAGCGCCGCCCGCCGGGCACGGCGAACACCGCTACTTCGTCACCGTGCACGCGCTGGATGTCGAGGACATCGGTGTGCCGGCCGAGGGAACGCCCGCGTTCCTCGGCTTCAACATCGCCTCGCACATCCTCGGCCGCGCCACCCTCGTGGCGACCGGCGAGATCCCCGCGTAAAGACGCCCTATAGAGCAACGACGGAAGCCGCCCCGCGAGGGGCGGCCTTCGCTATGCCCGCCGTCTGGTCGTCACCAGTGCGATCACCGCGGCCGCCGCAGCGACGAGGCCGCCGGTCAGGAGCGCAATCGGGAGCCCGGGCAAGAACTCGTCCGGAACCGCGTTGGCCGCATAGACCGACACGACGACGGCGACGACGAGTGCGCCGCCGAGCTGCTGCGACATCTGTAGCATCCCTGACGCCGCTCCAGCGTCTGAGTCGGCGACTCCGTCCATCGCGGCGAGGGTGCCGCCGGTGAAGATCAGCGCGACGCCGGCAGCGTGCACCAGCAGCGGGATGACGACGCCGACATACGAACTCGAACCGTTCAGACCCGCCCAGAGCACGAAGCTCAGGGCGACGAGCGCGCCGCCGGCGACGAGCACGGCACGCGTGCCGAATCGCGACACCCATCCGGGTACCCAGCGGGTGACAACGAACACCGTGACCGTGAGCGGAAGGAACGCGAGGCCGGCCAGCAGCGGGCTGAAGTGCAGGGTGCGCTGCAGGTACAGCGCGATCAGGAAGAGCATCGCGAAGTGCGCCCCGCTCGTCAGCGCCATGTTGACGAGAGCTCCCGTGCGGGCGCGGTCGGCGAGCAGGTGGATCGCAATGAGCGGACTGGCCGTGCGCCGCTCGACGACGACGAGCAGCGCGATCAGCACCGCGGCGACGCCGAAGGAGATCGCGGTACCGGCGGTCGCCCAGCCATGGTCGGCCGTGTTGAGGAACGCCCAGACCAGGGTCACCGACGCGAGCGTCGCCAGAATTGCACCTGGGATGTCGAATCTGCCGGTCTGCGGATGTGACTCGTTCATCACCAGACGTACGACGATAGCGATCACGACGATCCCGATCGGCACATTGACCAGCAGCCCCCAGCGCCAAGAGGCGAGGTCGGTGAGGATCCCGCCGAGGATCAGGCCGAACGATGCCCCGATCGCCGACATCACCGTGAAGTACGCGAGACCCCGGGCACGTGCGGCGGGCGACGGCGCCATGGTCGAGATCAGCGCCAGCACACTCGGCGCGGCCAGCGCCGCGCCGAGTCCCTGGGCGACGCGGGCGGCCACCAGCAACCCGGCGTCGGGTGCCAGCCCGCCGATGAGCGAGGCCACGACGAAGAGTCCGGCACCGATCGCGAACATGCGCACGCGTCCGAACCGGTCGCCGAGCCGACTCCCGAGCAGGATGAAGCCGCCGAAGGCGAGCGCGTAGGCGTTCGGGATCCACGTCAGGCCCGAGGCACTAAACCCCAGATCATCTTGGATGGTCGGCAGCGCGACGGTCATCACCTGCGAGTCCAAGGCGAACATGAACTGCAGCGCGAGAATCGCGGCGGTCGCGACCCCGGTCGATCGGTTGCGGAACACGGGTACTAGATCACCGGCGTCGTGGGCAGGATGAACCGCTCCGGTTCGCCGTCGAGCATCGCGGTGCGCGTCATCGCTTGGATTTCGGGGGAGACGCCGAGCGCGGGAAGGCTGACCTCGTCGAGGCGGGTGTACTGCTCGGCGGTCAGCGTCACGTCGAGTGCGCCGAGGTAGTCCTCGAGCTGTGCCATGGTGCGCGGGCCGATGATCGGCACGATGGCGGTCGACGACCGGTTGCCTCGCTCGCGCAGCCAGGCCATGGAGACCTGGGCCGCACTGGCGCCGGTTTCGGCGGCGACGGCGAGCACCGCGTCGATGGTCGCCGTGGTCTGGGCGGTGGCCTCGGAGACGAACCGGCTGGGGTCGGTCTTGCGGCCCTCGTCGCCGGTGCGGTACTTGCCGGTGAGCAGGCCGCCGGCGAGCGGCGACCACAGGTTCACCGCGAGCCCCAAGGCTTCGGCCATCGGCAGGATCTCGTTCTCCGCCCCGCGCTCGGCGAGGCTGTACTCGGTCTGGATGCCGACGACGGGTGCCCAGTCGCGGAGGTCGGCCTCCTTGGCGGCGAGCGCGACCCGCCATGCCGGGAAGTTCGACAGGGCACCGTGGTGGATCTTGCCGGCGCGCACGAGGTCGTCGAGTCCGCGCAGGATCTCGTCGACGGGGGTGAACGCGTCGGGGAAGTGCACCCAGAACACGTCGAGGTAGTCCGTGCCGAGACGTCGGAGGCTCGCGTCGACGGACGACATCATCGCTTTGCGAGAGGCGCCGTTGTTGGTGCGGTCGGTCTTCTCGGGGTTGCCGAGTCCGTACTTGGACGAGATGACGAACTCGTCGCGCGTCGTGGCGAGCATGTCCCCGAGCATCGATTCCGACTGTCCGCCTTGGTACATGGCGGCGGTGTCGAGGTAGGTGCCGCCGGCGTCGACGAAACGGTCGAAGATCGCGTGGGCGTCGGTGGTGTCGACTCCGCTCGACCAGGCCGTGCCGAAATTGCCGGTGCCGAGTGCGTATTCGGAGACTCGCAGACCGGAGCGGCGGCCAAAGCTGGTGTAGCGCATGGTGATCCTTCGTTTCTGTAGTGATTACTACTGAATAACCTCGGCGGGGGTCGTTTATTCCTCGGCGACGCACATTGCCTCGGCCGGCCTAGGGGATTTGCCTGCGCGACCGCGATCGCGCGGCGATTTCCGCTTAAGCTCGTGGAGCAGGAGAGGAAGCAGCCATGGAGGTCGTGACGCGAGGGCGCCCGCGGGGATTCGATGTCCAAGTCGCACTCGACCGTGCGATCGACGTCTTCTGGCGCGAGGGCTACGACGGCGCGAGCCTCACCGAGCTCACCGGCGCCATGTCGATCACCGCCACGAGCATGTACGCGGCCTTCGGCAACAAGCGAGCGCTGTTCGAGCAGGCATTCACCCGCTATCTCGCCGTCGACATGGCCTACGCCGTGCGCGCCCTGGGCGAGGCGCGCCTGGCCGACGTCTTCCGGGCGTACCTGCTCGATGCGGTGGATTCGATGACGCGCGACGACCGCCCCCACGGCTGTATGTCGGTGCAGATCGGCGGCTCGCGCACCGCCTTGACGCCCGCCGGCAACGAGGTGCGCGACTTCGTCGCCGTGAAGCGCGACGAGGGCCTCGACCGGCTCACCGCGCGGATCGAAGAAGGTCGCGACATCGAAGGGTTCGATCTCAAGGGGATGACCCCGGCCAGCATCGCCGAATACCTCGCCAGCGTCAGCAACGGAATCGCTGTGCGCGCCGCGGACGGCGTCGAGCGGGCAGAGCTGCGCACCGTGGCGGAGATTGCCCTGCGCGCACTCGTTTCCCGCTGATCGGGAATAGCCCACCCCGGCCGAGGCTTTCAGTAGTGATCACTACTGAAAGCGAGAAATCATGAACACCACCGTTCTCATCTACGGCGCCACTGGCTACACCGGACAACTCGTCGCTCGGGAGGCCGTGCGACGAGGCCTTCCGACGATCGTCGCGGGCCGCGACGCCGCGAAGGTGGCACGACTCGCCGACGAGCTCGGCGTGGACGGCCGCGCCTTCGACCTCGCCGACTCCGAAGCGACCCGCGAGGGCCTGCGCGGCATCACCGTCGTGCTGAACGCGGCGGGACCGTTCGCGATCACCGCCGCTCCGTTGCTCGCCGCGGCGCTGGAGTTGGGCGTGCACTACCTCGACACGACGGCAGAGCTCGGGGCGTTCCTGCACTCGGAAGCCGCGGACGCCGCGGCGATCACGGCGGGCGCGATGGTGATGAGCGGCACCGGGTGGGACGTCGTGCCCAGCGACACCCTCGCCGCGCGTACGGCGGCCCGGGTCACCGATCCCGTCTCGCTCATGCTCGCTCTGAAGATCTTCGTCGGCACTCCCGGCGAGCGGATCCCGCTGCTCTTCTCGCAGGGCTCGATCACGAGCGCCGCGGGGTTCGCGGACTACACCGGCTCGGTCAGAGTGGACGGCGCCATCACCCGACGCGAGGACGCGGAGCCCCGCGAGGTCGACTTCGGCTTCGGCCCCGAAGACGTTACCCCGGCGCCGATGGGCGATCTCGTGACCGGGTGGAAGTCCACCGCCATCCCGAACATCGAGGTCTTTATCGCCGGCGGGATCCCCGCCCCGAGCGAGATCGCCGGTGAGAACACACCCGCCGGGCCGGACGCGGCGGACCGTGCGATCGGCCGCGCGCGCGTCTACGCCAAGGTCGTCGGAAGCGACGGGTCGAGCGCGGAGGGGATCGTCGATACCCCCACCGGATACGGGTTCACCCAGCTGGCCGCGGTCGAGATCGTCTCCCGGGTGCTCGCGGGCGACTTCGTACCCGGATTCCAGACGCCGGCGTCGGCGTACGGCGCCGACCTGCTGACCAGCATCGGCGACAGCGTGTTCATCGACCTGTAGGCGGACTGCCTCAGAGCTGCGCCACGGCGTCGAACGCCTCGTCGAGTAGGCGCGAATACGACTGGTCGGAGCCCGACGACCAGGCCGCGGTGGCCACGTAGAGACACGCGAGGGCGCTCTGCGTGATCGCCTCCGCGGCCATCGCTGCTCGTTCGCCCGTGCCGTCGAGGCGACGCGCGACGATCGGGGCGAGGACGGCCGCCCACGCGGTGTGTCGTTCGATCGTCTTCGCCCGGAGCCCGGGTGTACTCAACGCGACGCGTGTCGAGCGGCGGACGTTGTCGGGGTCGCTGTCGGCGATGCGCACGAGTGGTCCGAGCGCTGCGCGTAACGCGGCCCACGCTGTCTCGTCCTCGGGCCGCTCGAGGAGCGCCTTCTCTACGAGGTCACCCATGGGCATGAGGTCGCCGATCGCGACGTCTTCTTTATTCGGGAAGTACCGGAAGAAGCTCCGTGGCGAAATGCCCACCGCGGCCGAGAGCTCCTCGACCGTGGTCTGGTCGAAGCCGCGTTCGTCCAGCAGGGCAATGGCTCGCTGGGTGATCTCGGCTCTGACGGCTTGTCGGGCGATGGATCGCAGGTCGTCCCGCGAGGGTGTCGCGTCGTTCATTCGCGTCGTCTTTCGTTCGATTTCTCTCCCTCGATCCTAACAAATATGGCAGAGGCTGCCAAAGCGGGCATAAAACGCCACCCACGCCGGTTGGGACGACTACATGATCCGCAGGACAGGCCATCCGGCTGGTTCCGAATCACACCCAAGGGCAGAAGAAGTCATGACTGAGACAACAACCACACCGACCATCGTCCTTGTTCACGGAGCGTGGACGGACGCGAGTTCGTTCGGACGGGTGCAGGGGATGCTGAGCGAGGACGGCTACGACGTCGTCGAGTTCGCGAACCCCCTGCGCTCGCTGGACGGCGATGCCGACTATCTCGCCGGATTCATCGACGCCAGAACCGAAGGCCCGGTCCTGCTCGTGGGTCACTCCTACGGAGGCGCTCTCCTCGGCGCCGCGGCGCTCCGCACCCCACGGGTTCGCGGCCTCGTTTACGTGAACGCCTTCGTTCCGGCCTCCGGTGAAAGCCTGCTCGACCTGCTCGGCAGCGCCGGACCGGTCGATCCCGGCCAGCTCTTCGACATGGTGCCGTATCCCGACGCTCCCGCGGGAGATGTCGATCTCTACATCAAGCGGGGTGCATTCGAACCGGCCTTCGCCACCGGGCTGTCGCCCGAACTCCAGACGGAGTTCTACGCCAAGCAACGCCCCATCACCCTCGCCGCGGTCGGCGCCCCTGCCGCCGCCGGGCAGGCCTGGGAGTCGCTGCCGTCGTGGTACGTCGCCGGCACGCTCGACGGCAGTATCCCGCTCGCGCTCCAGCTGCGGATGGCGACCCGCGCTGGATCGACGTTGGCCGAGATCGAGGCAGGTCACCTCTCGATGGTCAGCAATCCGCGGGAGGTCGCGAACGTCATCCGCGAGGCTGCGCTCAGCCTCGGGATGAGCGCCGTCAGCGAGGCCGCATGAGCTCCGAGGGACAACCGGTTCACGCCGCTGTGCAGACGGCGGCCACCCGGGCGCTCGAGATCCGCGCGCTCTACGAGATCCTCGAACTGCGGATCAACGGCAGGGTGTGGTCGCTGCACGAGCTCATGCTCGGGTTCGCCAACGACGTCGGCACGGTCGGGCGCCTCGTTCTCGCGAATGACGGCACGTGGACGACCGACGGCGATGTGACGGCCCAGCTGAAGCACAAGCTCGCCGAGTCGATGTGGTGGGTGCTGGTGATAGCCGACCGTCTCGGGATCGACATGGCGGATGCGTTCGACTCGACGATGAACCGAATCGAGAGCGAGCTCGCGGCGGCCATCGGGTCCGCGGGGCAGTCGCAGCCGTCGTAGCAGGAGCGCGCTACGCGTCGACGTCGCGCAGCGCCGTCGCGTGCAGGGCACCGAGCAGCGCCAGTGCATCAGCGCTGGCGCTGCCGGCGACGGGCGTGCCGACGAGCAACTGCTGTCCCGGAGCGTCGTGCACGTCGAACGTCTGATAGACGAGCTCGATGCGCCCGACCGAGGGGTGCACGAAGACCTTGTAGGCGCGGGCGAGGCCGCCGACCGTCTGGTCGTTCCACAGCGCGCGGAAGGCGTCCACCACCAGCATCTCGTCGACCAGGGTCAGGATGGCGCGGTTCGACGGGTCGATGCCGGCGTTCAGCCGCAGGGCGTGCACCGTGGCGCGGGTCACCGAGTCCCACTCGACGAACACGGTCTTCGCGTCGGGGTGCAGGAACAGCACCCGCACCATGTTGACCGGGGCGTCGTCGCCGGCTTCCGCGAAGGGCGACAGCAGCGCGGCCGCGGGGCCGTTGGTTGCGAGGATATCGAACGACGGCCCGAGCACGTACGCGGCCGCAGCGGGGAACGAGTCGAGCAGGGCCAGCAGCGCGGGGTCCAGGAGGTCGCGGGAAGTGCCGGTCCGAAGGCTCGGAGTCATCCCTGCCAACCGGAAGAGGTGCCCGCGCGAATCGGCGTCGAGGTGCAGCGCCCGCGCGATCGCGTCGAGCACCTGGGCGGACGGGCCGCGCTCGCGCCCCTGCTCCAACCGCGTGTAGTAGTCGGCACTTACGCCCGCCAGCCCGGCGACTTCTTCGCGGCGAAGGCCGGGCACCCGGCGGTTCTCCCGGTCGCCCGAGAATCCCGCGTCGGCGGGCGCGACCTTGCCACGGCTCGCGCGCAGGAAATCGCCGAGTGCGTTGCCGGGGAGAGGTTGCATTCGTCCAACCTAGTCCCGGTGCCTCCGGCCGGCGCGAGACGGGGAGCACCGCACCCTGTTTGCTTCTGGCGGCCGCGCACACGATGGAGTCATGACAAACACAACGACAACGCAGCCCAGAACCGAGTCGATCACCGAGTGGGTCAACGCCTACCTGCTCGCGTGGACCACCAACGACCGCAAGGACATCGCCGCGCTCTTCACCGAGGACGCCGAGTACCACGAGTCGCCGTACGACACCGAGTGGGTCGGCCGAGACGAGATCGTCGATGGATGGCGCAGCCGATGGGATTGGCAGCAGGGAGGCTGGACGTTCGAATGGTCGATCGCCAGCGTCGAGGCGTCGACCGTCGTCATCACCGGCATCGGCCACTACACGGAGCTCGGCGACTTCGACAACGTCTGGACTGTCACCTTCGACGAGACCGGACGCTGCAGCCGGTTCGTGATGCTGAACACCGAACGCGTCTGACGTGACAGCGACACACGAAACCGCTCGCTCCGCCACGGCACAGCGCACCCGCGCCACCCCGCTCGAGCTGTTCTTCGACCTCGTCTACGTCTTCGCCTTCACCCAGGTGACCCACCTGATGGCCGACGGCGCGAGCGTCGAGAGTGTGCTCGGCGGCCTCGCCGTGCTGGGCGTGCTCTGGTGGTCGTGGGCGTCGCACGCGTGGCTGGCGAACCAGCAGGTCGCGGACCGCGGACCCGTGCGCGTCGGCATCCTGATCGCCATTGCGATCGTGCTGCTGCTCTCAATCGCGATCCCCGAGGTGTACCCCGCCGAGGGCGAGAGCCTCTTCGGCGCGCTGCTGTTCTCGGTCGGGTTCGTCCTGCTGTCGCTCGTCTACACGGCGGTGAACCTGGTCGCGGCCCGGCACGATGCCGCGCTCCGTCGTCAGGTGCTGCGCACCATGGGCGTCACCATCGTGCCCGTCTCCGTGGCGCTGATCAGCGGGGCGTTCCTCGGCGGCACCCCCCAGCTCGTACTCTGGCTCGCCGCGGTCGTCGTCGAGGGGATCACCATTTTCGCGACCTCGCAGGGCGGGGCGTGGCTCCTGCCGTCCGCGGCCCACTACGCCGAGCGCCACGGCCTCGTCGTGATCCTCGCCCTCGGCGAATCGATCATCTCGATCGGGCTCGGGGCGTCGCACTCGAAACTCACCCCGCAGGTCGTGCTGGCCTCGCTCGTCGCGATCGTCGTCGCCCTCGGCATGTGGTGGACCTACTTCGGCCGCATCGCCGACACTGCCGAACACCGCATCCACGTGCTGACGGGCAACCGCAGAACCGCCGTGGCGACGATCGGCACCTACCTGCACTTCGGCATCGTCGCTGGCGTCTTGCTCGCCTCGCTCAGCATGGGCGGTGCGATCGAGCACATCGGTGGCGGGCACCCGATCGCCCCGTTCGACTGGACCGTGCTCGGTATCGGTCTCGCGCTCTTCCTCCCGGCCACCGGCGCCTACGCCCGGGTGTCGCGCGCCTAGTTTTCTCTCTCCCCGCAGCACCAGCTGACGGGGTTTCCCAACCACATCACCACACCCAGGAGTCTCCATGACCAGCACACCCTCGAACACCGCCGGCGCCGTCCTCATCACGGGAGCAAGCAGCGGCATCGGCGAAGCAACCGCGCGGCACCTGGGCGCCCTCGGCTACCCGGTCGTTCTCGGCGCCCGCCGCGTCGACAAGCTGGCCGCCGTCGTCGACGACATCAGGGAGGCGGGTGGCCGGGCCGAGTTCCACGAGCTCGACGTCACGGACCTCGCCAGCGTGCGCGACTTCGTGGCGTTCGCGACGACCGTCTACGGCCGCGTCGACGTGCTCGTCAACAACGCGGGAGTCATGCCGCTGTCGACGATGAACGCGCTGCGCATCGACGAGTGGAATCAGATGATCGACGTGAACCTGCGCGGCACCCTACACGGGATCGCCGCGGTGCTGCCGCTGATGGAGGCGCAGGGGAGCGGGCACATCGTCAACGTCGCGTCCGTGTCCGGGCTGCGGGTCGACCCGACCGCCGCGGTCTACAGCGCCACGAAGTTCGCGGTGCGCGCGCTCTCGGAAGGCCTGCGGCAGGAGAGCCGTGTCGTGCGGGTGACGATCGTGAGCCCGGGTTTCACCGTCAGCGAGTTGACCGAGCGCGGCGGCGATGTGGCGACGCTGGATGCCGTACGGGCGACCACCGCGCAGATGGGGCTGCCCGCATCCGCGGTGGCGGAGGCCATCGCCTACGCCATCGGTCAGCCCGCCACCGTCGACGTGAACGAGATCATCGTGCGGCCCACGCTGCAGGGCTAGCGGCGATACCGCGACGCGGGGCGCCCTATTTCGCTACACCCGCCGAAATTCTTCTTCACGAGCGCGTAATGCGCCCGTAACGACCCGTACCTAGCCTCGTCACCAAGCCACTCGGCCCGATTTCGCTATATCCGCCGATTATTCATCTTGCACCGACACCCCACCGATTCAGGAGACTTGCGTGCCCCCACTCACCCATTCCCGACCGGTCCGGCTCACAGCCGGGCTCGCCATGGTCGCCAGCGCCGCGCTCGTCCTCTCCGGCTGCGGCCGAGTCGACAACGCCGGAACGTCGGCGAGCACCGCCGTCGACGACAAGCCCGCCACGGGCACCGTCTCCCTCTGGGCTCCTGACGGCGACGCCAACGCGCTCGACGACACCATGGCGACGTTCAAGGAGGAGAACCCCGACCTCGACCTCGAGGTGACGCTCATCCCCGAGTCGGAGTACAACACCAAGCTCCAGGCCGCGATCGCGTCTGGCACCGGTCCCGACATCGCGCAGACCTACACCGAGGCGCAGGCCGGCTTCATCAAGGGCGAGGCCTTCGCCGCCGTTCCCGACCGCCTCGTCGACGAAGACTCCTTCTTCCCCGGCTCCTGGGCCGCGGGCGAGGTCGACGGTGTCGCGTACACCGTGCCGTGGTACGCGTACACCTACACGCTCGTCTATCGGAAGGACCTCGCCGACGCGGCTGGACTGACCGCCCCCGCCACGTGGGAAGACGCGATCCCGTTCTTTGAGGGCCTCCAGTCGGCCGGCGCCGTCAAGGGCTT
Source organism: Conyzicola lurida (assembly GCF_014204935.1). Taxonomy (NCBI): domain Bacteria; kingdom Bacillati; phylum Actinomycetota; class Actinomycetes; order Micrococcales; family Microbacteriaceae; genus Conyzicola; species Conyzicola lurida. The sequence continues at coordinate 34,590 of NZ_JACHMJ010000001.1, forward strand.
CGGCGCAAGCATCGGCTGGGACAGCTACACCGGCCAGGACCTCGCCCAGCTGGTCTGGCAGGCCGGCGGCGAGCTGATCAGCGACGACGAGTCCGAGTGGACGCTCGACACCCCCGAGATGATCGAGGCGATCAACTACAGCGCCTCCTACTTCACCTCGGGTGCGGCCGATACCTCCAGCCCCGGATTCCTCGACACTCAGCCCTACTTCGTCTCCGGCAAGTCCGTGTCGATGATCACCGGTCCCTGGGTCATCGGCCAGTTCGACGCCGTCGCCGAGGAAGACGGCTGGACCGCTGAGAACGTCGGAAGCACGCTCGTGCCCGCCGGTTCCGCCGGCAGCGTCGGCGCGATCGCCGGTGGCAGCCTCGGTGTGCTCGCCGACAGCGACAACCAGGATGCCGCGTGGAAGGTCGTCCGCTTCCTCTCCGAGTCCGACACGCAGATCGCGCAGTACGAGTCCTACGGATCGCTCCCCGCCGTACAGGCCGCGTGGGATGACCCCGCGATCGCCGACCAGCCGCTCCTCGACGCGTTCTTCGAGCAGCTGCAGAGCACGCGGTCCTACCCGCAGCGCACCACCTGGCTGCAGATCGCCACCCAGATGGGCACCGAGATGGAGTCCGTCGCCAAGGGCCAGGAGACCGCCGAAGAAGCAGCGGCCAACCTCCAGGCATTCGCCGACGGCGTCGGCACCGGCGAGTAACGAGCTCATGACTGCACTGAACACCTCGGGGGTGCCGCGCAAGCGGCGCCCCCGCGGCGTGCGCACAAGCGCCATCGCGTGGATCTTCCTCGCGCCCTTCGCCATCGTCTTCCTCACCTACACGGCGATCCCGGCGCTCGCCGCGATCGGCTTCAGCCTCACCGACCTGCAGGGCCGCGACCTGCGCAACCCGTTCAACGTCGATTTCGTCGCCATCGACAACTACGTGCGGCTCTTCGCCGACGCGCGCTTCATCCGCGACATCGGCAACACCCTCCTCTTCGTCGTGGTCGGCGTGCCGCTCACCATGGCCCTCGGCTTCGCGCTCGCCGTCTCGCTGAACTCCGGCATCCGCCGCCTGCGCGGCGTCTTCCGCACGATCTTCTTCGCCCCCGTCGTTACGAACATCGTCGCCATCGCCCTCATCTGGCAGTACGCCTTCAACAGCGACGGCACCGTCAACAACGTGCTCGCGAACTTCGGTTTCGCCGGCCCCAACTGGCTCGACGACACCAACACGGCGATGCCCGTCGTCATTCTGCTCGGCATCTGGCGCAACTTCGGCACCGCGATGCTGCTGTTCCTCGCGGGCCTCCAGGCGGTTCCCGAAGACGTGCAGGAAGCGGCATCCCTCGACGGCGCCGGCTGGTGGAGCCGCATGTGGCACATCACGCTGCCCCTTCTCCTCCCCACGATCCTGCTGATCTCGGTTCTCCTCACCGTGTTCTACCTGCAGGTCTTCGACGAGCCGTACCTGCTCACCGACGGCGGCCCGCTCGGGTCGACCGAGTCGATCGCGCTCTACACCTACAACCAGTTCGGATTCGGCAACTACGGCATCTCGTCGGCCGCCTCCGTCGTCACCCTCGTGCTCGTCGCTGTCGTCAGCGTCGTGCAGTTCCGTCTGCTGAGGCCACGCACATGACCGCAACCATCGACCGAATGACGGATGCCGCGGCCGGCACCCATACCGCCGCGGGCCCGCGCCCCCGCCGGGTCCCCGTCGTGCTGTTGTACATCGGCCTCGCGCTGATCGCGATCGTCACGCTCCTGCCGTTCTTCTGGGTGATCAGCGGCTCGCTGCGCAGCCTCGACGAGATCCGCGCCGATCCCGGAGCCTGGCTGCCGACGGCGCCGACGCTCGACAACTTCGCGCGGCTGTTCAGCAAGGAGAACTTCGCCGGCTACCTGTTCAACAGCGTCGCCGTGGCGGTCATGGTCGTGCTCGGCAACATCGTCGCGGCCGCCGCCGCGGGGTACGCGCTCGGCAAGCTGCACTTCGCGGGCAAGAAGATCGCCTTCGCGGCGGTCATGGCCTCGCTCATGGTGCCGTTCACCGCCGTGTTCGTGCCGCAGTTCGTCGTCACGGTGAACCTCGGCCTCATCGACACCCTCGCCGGCATCGCGCTGCCGAGCCTGGCGCTGCCGATCTCGATCTTCATCATGCGACAGTACGCATCGTCGATTCCCGACGAATTGCTCGAGGCCGCGCGCATGGACGGTGCCGGCGAATTCCGGCTGTTCTTCACGATCTTCCTGCCGCTCTCCGGACCGGCCGTGGCGACCGTCACGATCATGTCGTTCCTCAACTCGTGGAACAACTTCATCTGGCCGCTCATCGTCGCGCAGAGCAACTCGACCTACACGCTGCCCGTCGGCCTCGCCGCGACCAGCCAGGCGTCGGCGAACGTCACCGACTACGGGCTCGTGCTCGCCGGTGCGATCGTCGTGATGTTGCCGGTGCTCGTGCTCTTCCTGTTCCTGCAGCGTTACTTCGTCCAGGGCATCGCCGCGTCCGGCCTAAAGTGAGCAAAGCAACCATTCGACGCGGTGGCGGGAAAGGCACAGATGCCCGGTCTTGATCCGAAGGCGCTCCGGCGCCTCAACACCTCCGTCACGCTGCGCGCCCTCGCCGTGGAGTCGGAACCGGTCGGTATGTCGGCGCTCGCCGTGCAGGCGGGGCTGTCGCGCCGCACCGTCGAGCTCATCCTCGACTCGCTCGTCGAGGCCGGCTGGGTGACTGAGCTCGACAGGGTTCCGACGACCGGCGCGGCCGGGCGGCCGTCGCGGCGCTTCGAACTGCGAGCCGAACACTCGGTGCTCGCGGCCGTGCGGGTCAGCACGCTCGAGGCCAGCGCGGTCGTCGCCGACGTGCGCGGCAACATCCTCGGCAGGGCGGCACGCGCTCTCACCGACTACTACGACCCTGCTTCCTCGCTCGACATCGCCGCGGCGATCGTGCACGAGGCCCTCGCCGCCGCGGGCGCCTCGACCGACCAGCTGCGCGCGGGAGCCATGGCGAGCGGTGGTGCGATCGACGAGAACGGTGTGGTGCGCCGCCTCGTGCACGCCGAGAAGTGGACCGACGTCGACCTTCCCGCGGAGATGGCGGCACGAATCCCCGTCGCCTGGTTCGCCGACAACGACGCGAACCTCGGCGCCCTCGCCGAACGCTGGCGGGGGACAGCCCGCGACCACGAGAACGTGGTCTGGGGAATCTTCGGAAACCGCAGCGGCCTCGGCATCCTGATCCGCGGCTCCGTGTACCGCGGCTTCCAGGGCGCAGCGGGGGAGATCGTCGAGGCGGTGCCGCTCGCGGTCGCCTCGTTCGACACCCGGCCGGTCGCGTTTCTCACCTCGCCGGTCGCGGCCGAGCGGCGCACCGCCGACGCGGTCTTCGATGCCGCCCGCGTGGGCGACACGGCGGCGCTCGCCGAGGTCGACGCGTTCGCCCGCCACATCAGCGACATCCTGCTCACTGTCTCGTGGACGATCGCCCCGTCGCTGGTCGTGCTCGGCGGCGGCCTCGAGAACGGCGCCGACCTGCTGCTACCGCGGGTACGCGAGTCGCTGCGGACGGCGCGAGCCCCCGACGTCGAGCTGGTCGCCAGCTCGCTGGGCGCCGACGGCCCGCTCGTGGGTGCGCTCAAGTTCGTGCTCGACCGCATGGACACCGAACTGTTCGGCCCGCTGATGCCCGGCGCCTAGGCGCCCGCGGGTCCCACGCTCTCAGAACCACAGCACCAGGAGAAACACAATGACTGACACCACCGACACCGACGTGCTCATCGTGGGCAGCGGGATCATGGGAGCCGCCGCGGCCCGGTTGCTCCGTGAGTCCGACCCGCGAGTGCGCATCGTGATGGTCGACGGCGGATCGCCGATCGGCGGCACGGCCGGACTGCACCTGCACGACGTCGAGGAGCCCGACCTCTGGCAGCTCTACAACCAGCGGGTGTCCTCCGGAATCCAGGGCCTCTACACCGGGGCGGCGGTGACGGATGTCGTGGCCGACGACCTGCGGTCGATCGCGCCGGGCATGTTCCACAGTCAGACCTTCGGCGAGGATGCCGCCGCGATGCCCGCCAGCGCGCTGGCGTGGAACACCGGGGGCATGGGCGTGCATTGGACCGCCGCGACCCCGTGGCCGGCCGGACACGAGACCTTCGCGGACGGCGACGACGAGGCGTGGAACGCCGACCTCGCGACCGCCCGCCGCGTGCTCGCCGTGTCGCCGTCGCCGATCGGCCCGACAGCGGCGGGTTCGGTCGTGATCGAGCGGCTGCGTGGACTGCTCGCCGGCACCGCGCCCGTCGGACGCGAACCGCAGCCGATGCCGATGGCCGTCGTGCCGACCGAGACCGGCTTGCGCCCGCGAACCTCGCCCGCGACAATCTTCGCACCGATCGCCGGTGCCGACGACCCGGCCTTCACCCTGCTCACCGGCACCCTCGCCATCCGGATCCTCGTCGACGGGACGCGGGCGACCGGCGCCCGTCTACGCACGGTGGCCGACGGGGCGGAGTTCGAGATCCGGGCGCAGACCGTCTTGATCTGCGCCGACACCCTGCGCACCCCGCAACTGCTGTTCGCTTCCGGCATCCGCCCCGAAGCTCTCGGCCGCTATCTCAACGAGCACGCCTTCGTGACCAGCCGGGTTCTCATGGATCTGGACCGCTTCGGCCTCGACGTCGCCGAGCTGCCGATCGCCCGCGAGGGGGAGTTCTGCACGGACTCGATCTGGATCCCGCAGAACGGCGACGCGCAGCCGTTCCACGGGCAGGTGATGAACAACACGTACGTCGACGAGGATGGCGCGCCCCTGGCGTATTCGGTCGGGCTCTCGCTCTACACACCGGTCGAATCGCGGGCCGAGAACCGGCTGGTTTTCTCGGACACGGAGACCGACATCGCGGGCCTACCGAAGATCGGCTACGAGTTCGCCTACTCGGAGAAGGACCTCGCTCTGATCGACCGGGCCCTCGACCAGACGGAGGAGCTCGCGCTCGCCTTCGGGGACTTCGACCCCGAGACCGAGCGGATGCTGCTCCCGCCGGGATCGTCGTTACACCTCACCGGCACCGTGCGCTCGGGGACCGTCGACGACGGCACGAGCGTGTGCGACACCGACGGCCGCGTCTGGGGATTCGACAACCTCTACCTCGCCGGCAACGGCGTCATCCCGACGGCGGTCGTCGCCAACTCGACCCTCACCGGAACCATCACCGCCGTGCGCGCGGCCCGCGCCGTGAGCCGCGCGCTGGCCGCTGTCAGCCACTAAGACACCCACCCAACGGAGAACACCATGAAGAACCTTGCCGCCGACCGCGTCGCGCTCAACCCGATCCAGTGGATCAACGTCAAGGCCGACCCGGCCGACCCGGGCAGCGAGAGCCTCTGGCTGTTCGCCGAGCCCTCCTTCCGCGCCGACTACCCCGGGGTGCTCGCCGCGATCAAGGCCGCCGGGTTCGCCTCCACGATGATGGAGGTGCTCGACACGCAGACGCTGCAGAACTACAAGGGGATGGTCGACGACGCGGGCCTCACCCTCGCGCCCGGCTACGCCAGCATCGCGCTGCCCGAGGACCACGGCGTGACCCTCGAGCCGGGCAGCGCCGCCGAGGTGCGCTGGTACGACATCATCCGCCGCCGCGCGGAGGAGTCGAACTACTTCGGCCTCGACACGGTGTTCCTCGCACCCGAGGTCTGGTGGGGCGACGTCACCGTGCGCACGAACCAGCAGGTCGCCGTGGGGGCAGCGTTCGACCAGGGGCGCCTGAACCGGGTCATCGACACGATCGGCACCGCGGCCGAAATCCTCGCCGCCGAGGGAATCCGCGCCGGGCTCCACAACCACATCGGCACCTGGGTCGAGACGGAGGACGAGATCGAACAGGTACTCGCGGCGGTGCCGTCCAACTTGCTCGGGGCGTCGTTCGACGTCGGCCACCTCGCCTGGGCCGGAATCGACCCGGCTGCGATGATCACGCGTCACGCCGACCGGCTCGTCGACCTGCACCTCAAAGACCTGAACATGACGATCGCGAACGCGACCCACGAGACGCCGACGCCGTACAACACGGCGACCGACGCGGGCCTCTTCCTCGAGCCCGGACTCGGCGACCTCGACCTCGACGGCGTCATCGCGGCGCTGCCCGAGGCGTGGCGCGGCTGGGTCATCATCGAGGTCGACCGCGCGTCGATGCCGCCCGTCGCGAGCGCCGACGTCAGCTGGAACTGGGTGCAGAACCGCCTGGGCTAGGCGCGCACCGTCAGCGGAACCGCGACGCCGCCTCGACCAGCACGTCCTCCGACCCCGCGTAGATGCCGTCGCGGCGCGGCCAGTGCGAGATCACGTCGGTGAACCCGAGCTCGGCCGCCCGCCCCGCCGCCTCCTCGAACGCGTCGACGCTGGCCAGGGAGAACACCTTCTCGGAGTCGAGCGAGAGGTAGCGGTCGAGCGTGCCCGGGTCGCGGCCGGCGGCGTCGGCCGCGTCATCCAATCTCTTGGACAACTCGGCGACGCCGTGCCACCAGTCGTCGCCGACCAGTCGCTCGTCGCCGGTGGTGACCCAGCCTTGACCGAAGCGGGCGGCCAGCGCGAGTCCCTTCGGCCCGTTGGCGGCGATCACGAACGGCAGGCGCGGCGTCTGGGCGGGGGTGCCCACCATCCGCGCACCGACGGCGGTGAACCATTCGCCGTCGAACGAGATCCCGGCGTCATCCGGCCCCTCGAATCTCAGCAGCGTGTCGAGTCGCTCGACGAACTCGGCGAACCGCTCGTGCCGCTGGCGGGGCGTGTACCCGGGCTGCCCGAGCACGAACGCGTCGAAGCCGGTGCCGCCGGAGCCCACTCCGAGCAGCAGGCGGCCGCCGGAGATGTCGTCGACGGTCGCGAGCTCCTTGGCGAAGGGCACGGGATGCCGGAAGTTCGGCGACGCCACGAATGTGCCGAGCCGGATGGTCGAGGTCGCGGCCGCGGCGGCGGTCAGCGTGGGCACGGTGGCGCCCCACGGCTCGTCGGCGAGCGAACGCCAGGAGAGGTGGTCGTAGGTCCACGCGTGGTCGAAGCCGAGCTCTTCGGCGAGCACCCACTTGCGGCGTGCTTCGGGCCAGCTGTCCTGGGCGAGAATCGTGATTCCGTGTCGCATGACCCCAGTGTGCACCATCCGTCGAACGAGGGGTCGGGATGTCGGCGGGGCGACGCAGCGACGGGTGGCGCCGGTTCTCAGCGCGTGGCGCGCACCTCGGCGGACATCGCCTCGTAGGTCGGCGCGAGCTCGCCCCAGCGGTCCACCCAGGGCACGGGGTCGCGGCCCGCGATATGGGCCGCGAGGTCTTCGAGGTGCGCCTGCCAACCGGCGCCGTGTGCCGAGATCGTCTCGAGCGGCAGGCCGCGTTCCTCGACGAGGAGGTCGGTTGCGCCGTCGGCCGCCGTCAGCCGGGCCTCGAACACCGTCTCGTCCTCCTCGCCCGGACGCATCGTGACGACGAGATGCGTATGCGGCTCGCACACGTCGACCCGGGCGGTGCCCTCCCAATGGCTGGTGAGCCTGGCGCTGAAGCTGCCGCCCACGCGCAGATCGCCGTCGATCCGGCCGATCCACCGGGCGACGCGGTCGGGCTCGGTCATCGCCGACCAGAGATCCTCGATCGAGGTGTCGAACCTGTCGTGCATCCGCACCGTTCCCGTGCCGGGAGCGTTGTCATCCAAGGTCAGAATTTCTCCCAGAATGCCGGTCATCGTCTAACTCCTTGTCTGTCGCTTTCCGCGCGCCACTTCGGTGTGCAGGGCGTCCAGACGCTGGGTCCAGAGCGCGCGGTATCCGTCGAGCCAGTCGTCGAGTTCGGCAAGCGGCTCAGGATGCAACGAGTACACGCGGCGTTGCGCGTCGGTGCGCACCTCGACCAGGCCCGCCTCCCGGAGCACGCGCAGGTGCCGCGATACCCCGGGGCGGGCGATGGGGAGGAGGTCGGCGAGCTCGCCGGCCGTCGCGGGGCCCTGCCTCAGCTGTTCCAGCAGAGTACGTCGACCGGGGTCCGAGAGAGCCTGCAGTACCGCATCCATGGCGTTAATGTACCCGGTCGGGTACGTAACGCACAAGGTACTTACTTGGATTCCTGCGCGGCAGCCTCGACCACTGCGACGGCTGCCGCGACACCTCCGCTCCACGGGGCTCCGTGGCCGGGCAGCACCCACGTCGCGCCGGTGGGCAGCAGGGCGCGCAGCGAGGCGATGGCCTGGGCGGGCTCGTCGGTGAACGGCGCGGGCTGCGGGCCGACGCTGCCGGTGAGCACGTGGCGTGTGGTGAGAGCGTCGCCGACGAACACCGCGTCCACCGCCGGGATGTAGACCGCGATGCTGCCAGGGGAGTGTCCGGGCATGCCGATGATCTGCGGGGCGCCGGGCAGGTCGAGGGTGTCGCCCTCGCGCGCGTCGACTACCTCGGTCAGGTTGGTCGTGCGCAGGCCGTTCTTGCGCAGTGTGTAGCCGATGAAGCTGAGCAGGCCGCCGAGCTTCATCTGCTGCTTGGCGTTGGCGGGTTTCGGTCCGCCCTTTGCGCGCTCCGCGTCGGCGGGGTGCACGTAGACCGGCACTCCGTGGTCGCGGCGCAGGCGTTCGGCGAAACCGATGTGGTCGCCGTCGCCGTGGGTCAGGATGACGCCCTTGATGTCATCGAGGGTGCGACCCATCGATGCCAGTTCGGTCACCAGCTCGTGCCAGTGTCCGGCGAGGCCGGCGTCGATGACGGTCACCCCCTCGGGAGTGTCGACGAGGTAGACGGCGACGATGTCGTTGCCGATGCGGTGGAGGGATTCGCTGAGCTTCATGATGGCTATGGTACATAGCCATCATGGCTATCGTCAATAGCTATACTGGAAACATGCCCACACCGGAACGAACCTCGCTCGACGCCATCGTGCTCGCCGCCCGCGACCTGCTCGAAGAGGAGGGGCTCGCGGCACTCACGATGAACGCGGTCGCCCTGCGGGTGGGCGTGCGTGCGCCATCCCTCTACAAGCGTGTGGAAAACCGCGACCGGCTGATTCAGCTGGTCGCCGAGGCGACGCTCACCGATCTGGCCGGCCGCGTCGACGACGAGGCCGGGATCGCCGAGATCGTGAACGAGCTGCGCGCGTTCGGGCGGGAGCGTCCCGCCGCGTTCCAGCTCGTGATGACGCCGGCGGCGGGTACCGCGGTGGCCGACCTCCAGTTCCGCGTCGCCGCGAGCGAGGGCGTGCTCCGCGGGGCCGGGCGGCTCGCGGGCGAGGAGCAGGCGCTCGAGGCGGCCCGCACGGTCACCGCGTGGGCCACCGGGTTCATCAGCATGGAGCTGAACGGCGCGTTCCAGCTCGGCGGCGACGTCGACGCGGCGTGGGACTACGGGGTGGAGCGGATCGTCGCGGCGATCAGCGAGCGGGCTTAGGCCTCGGGCTCCTCGTCCTCGACGAGCAGGAACAGGCCGGCGTAGGGCGCGAGCGAGACGGGGAAGCTGAGCAGGTCGTCGACCGCCCCGATCGTGCGGCCGGTGACCGCGTTACGCACGTTGCGGCGGGCGATGAGCGCGTCCGACCGCACGGTGCCCTGGATGGCCTCGCCGCTGAAGTTCAGCACGGTGATCTGCACCGGTGCGTCCGTCTGGGTGGCGTCTCCGCCGTCGAGGCGGTGCACGAGCACGAGCATGCCGGGGTGGGCGACGTCGGGCACGTCGATCTGGCTGCCGATCGCGATGTCGAAACGCTCGCGGATCGCCAGCACCGTGCGCAGCTTGGACGCGAACGAGTTGCGGTCGGTGAGCTGCTCGGGCAGCGACCCGTACAGCGAGCGGCCGCGGGGCATGCCGGAGCTCGAGGTCGCGGCATCCGGGTTGCCGTCGATGAGGTCGTGTGCGCCGCGTTCGACCCAGCGGGTGTCGCCGCCCTCGATGAGGTCGTGCACCTGGTCGGCCGGCAGCGGGAGCAGGCCGAGGAGGTCCCAGGCCGAGAGCGCGAAGACTCCGGGCTGCCAGGCGTTGAACATGGCGAGCAGCAGGTGGGCGCTGCGGATGTCGTCGACGTGCTCGTCCTTGATGGCGTCGAGAGTCGTGTGGCCCTGGGCCGCCGCGATCACCGATGCCGTCGTGCAGGCGATTCCGTTGGTGGTGAAGACGAGGTTGTAGTCGGCCGCGTCACCCGTGAGCTTGTCGAGGAGGTCCTGGCGGATGACCTCGGCGAGCTGCGAGCCGGCGATCTCTTCTCCGCGGAACGGGTAGAGGTCGGCGTGGTGCTCGGTGTCCCAGTGCACGAGCTCGTAGGTGAGCTCGTCGTGGTTCTGCAGTGCGTGCACCAGTGTGACGGGGTCGACGCCCACTTCGAGCGAGGTACGCAGGGTGAGGCGCAGGAACTCGGTGTCGCCGGTGGCGAGGGCGTGGTGGTACGCCGGGCGGTTGATGAAGTCGTAGGAGAGGTCGGCACCGACGCGGCCGGTGTCGCGGATGTCCTCCATCGCCAGGTTGAGCTCCTGGAAGGAGAACCCGCCGACCTTGCGCACCATGCTGGCGATGAGGTGGTTCGCGGCTTCGGAGAGCGGGTGGCCCTCGGACCATGCCGGACCCTCCACGCTCTTCTCGACGCCGAGGAAGCCGTTGGCGTCGAGGCGCAGGGCGCTGGTGCGCAGGTCGCCGAGCGAGTGCAGGGCATCGCCCATCACGAGGCGCATACCGGCGAACGTGGGGTCGAGCCAGTTGATCGAGGGCTGGCCCTGCTTGAAGTAGTGCAGGTAGACCCAGCGGCGGGTGCGGCCGTCGACGCCGAGGACGGGACCGGTGGCGCTCCAGTTGGTCTCTTTGATGCCAGGGGCGTAGAAGATCACGCGCTGCAGGCGGCCGATGATGTAGCCGCTGTCGGCGAGCCCGGCCTCGGAGGCGGTGTCGAGGTTCACGGCGTCGCGGCCCTCGGGCACGTCGGGCAGCAGTCCCCAGTCTTCCTCGGGGATCTCGACCATGTGGTAGATGCCGGGGAAGTCCTTGTACGCCATCTCGGCGAGGCGGAAGTCGGCGCCCTTGCCGGTGTGGCCGGGCACGATGTCGTCGATGACGCTGCCGCCGTGCTGCTCCGCCACGTCGGTGAGGGCGCGGAAGTCGTCCTCCGTGCCGAAGGCGGGATCGATCTGCGTGCTGATGCGGTCGAAGTGGCCGTCGACGCTCGGGGTGAGCGCCCAGCCGGTGATGCCGCCGGCGACCTTCACGGGGCCGGTGTGCACGGCGTCGATGCCGATGCGCTGGAACATCTTCCACAGTTCTTCGTCGCCGAGCGCGCGCAGGTAGGTCTGGCCGGGCCGGGTGATGAGAGAGATCGGGTAGGCGGTGAACCAGACAGAGGCGGTCTGGATGGCGCGCCGGGCGTCAGGGCGGGCATACGGGTTGCGCCACATGCTGGGCTGACCGGACAGGCCACGGCTCAGCACGTCGGCGTCGCCGAGCATCGACTGGCGCTTGAGCCACTCGACGTACGACGGGTTCGAGGCGTCGGCCGCGCGCGGGTCGGAGAAGGTGCGCTGGATCTTGCTCGCCGCCAGCGGCGCGCGCGTGCGGAGCCGGGCCGGGCGCGCCGGATACCTGTCCTCGTCGTACGTGATTTCGCTCGGTTCGCGCACGCTGTCGTCTTCGGTCACGATTCCCCCATAAGGTCGATGCTCCATTGTCGCCCCTAAACGAGGGGACGTGTCACCGACCGGCTGCGCGCCGCCTCGGGTCGCGTGGTGTCAGGCCCGCGCCGCCCGGCTCTTCCAGACGCGTGCGGCCCGCAGCCACGGCAGGTCCTGCGGCCAGTGGATGGCGATCGAGCGGAAGCCGCGCACCACGCGGATGCTCCCGCGGCCGTCGTAGAACGGGCGCATCGAGATGCCCATGCCGAGTCGACGGTCGCGGCGGATCAGGTGGTCGGCGCCGAGGTGGAACGACAGGTCCATGTCGTCGTGCACCATGGCGTCGTGACGGTGCACCTCGAGCCGCACCGCCTCCCAGCCGGAGCGGCGCATCGCGAAGTTGGAGCCGAAGAGCGGCACGTGGCCGAGCGCCGCGGAGACGGTGCCGAAGTACGCGCCGAGGTAGAGGGTGGCGGCGAGGGCGCGGAGGTGGCGGGGCCCGTCGATGAACCGCGCCCCGTTGGTCACGGCGACCGTGCCGGGCTCGTCGGCGAACGCGGTCTCGATCCGCTGCAGCCAGTCCGCGGCGGGGATGCAGTCGGCGTCGAGCCGGGCGATGATGTCGCCGCGGGCGTGGTCGTAGCCCGCGGCGCTCGCCGCGGGGATGCCCGGGCGGGTCTCGCTGATCACGGTCGCGCCGAGACGGCGGGCGCGGTCGGCCGTGTCGTCGCTCGAGTCGTTGTCGACCACGACGATCTCGTCGGCGGGGCGCGACTGCAGCGCGAGCGCCCGGAGGCAGCGCTCGAGCAGGTCGGCGTCGTCCTTGGCCGGGATGACGACGGAGATCGTGGCGACGGACGTGGCGGGCTGTTCAGGTGCGGGGTGCATCGGTGTTCCGGTCTGGTCGGGCGGCGGGGCGGATTGCCGACATCCTCACTCTGCGTCAGACCCGGCCACACGCCAAACCGGGCCCGGGCCCTTGATTAACGAGAAAGGACCGTCCCGGCCGGGGCGGTCCCTTGTCTGCGGTGCTGGTCAGTACTTCTGCGACTGTCCGCCGTCGATGGCGATGACCTGCGCGTTGACGTACGACGCGGCGTCGGAGAGCAGGAAGGCGACGACCGATGCGACCTCTTCGGCCTTGCCGTAGCGCTTGGTCGGGTTGGCCTGGATGAACTGCTCGGCGGCCTTCTCGGGGTTCTCGGCGTCGAGCTGCTTCATCGAGTTCTCGACCATGGGGGTCCAGATGGCGCCGGGGGCGACGGCGTTGATCGTCACGCCGAACTCGCCGTACTCGACGGCCGAGTTGCGGGTGAGGCCGACGACGCCGTGCTTGGCCGCGGCATAGCCGGACTGGTTGCCGATGCCGCGGATGCCGCCGACGGAGGCGGTGTTCACGATGTGGCCGGAGCTCTGCTTCTTCATCACGGCGAGCACGTGCTTGAGGCCGAAGAAGACTCCGCTGAGGTTGATCGACAGCACGCGGGCGAACTCATCGGACGCGTAGTCCTCGGTCGGGTTCTGCTTGCCTTCGATGCCGGCGTTGTTGAAGAAACCGTCGATGCGGCCGAACTCGGCGACGGTGGCTGCGACGTACGCCTCGACCTGGGCCTCGTCGGAGACGTCGGCGGTCACGACGATGGTCTTCGCCTCGGGGGAGGCGGCGAGCACGGCGGCCTGCGTCTCGGCGAGGCCCTTCTCGGAGACGTCGACGAGCGCGAGCGAGGCGCCCTGGGCGGCGACGGCGAGAGCGGTGGCGCGTCCGAGGCCGGAGCCGGCGCCGGTGATGAGAACGACCTTGTCGGTGAAGCTAGTCATAATTCCTTCTCTGTGTTCGGTCGATGCGTTTGCATCTATATACATAACCAACACATGTAGCTTTCCATTTATGCCGGGGAACCTGCCGAAAGGTAGAGATCGACCGATGGATGACGCGAGCGACGTCTGAGGACGCGAAAGTCAATGCCCTCTTTCCGATCGCCGTTTCGGGGTTGGATGGGCAGGCCCATCAATCGTGAGGAACCCCCGTGAATGTCAATGCCCGACTCTTCTGGCTGCTCGCCGCGTTCTTCGCGTTTATCTCCGTGGTCTACACGGTGTGGACACTGCTCTACGGCGCGCAGGACCTCGCGCAAGATCCCGGCGCCGGCGGCGACCCCGGAATCCACATCGAATGGGCTGGCAGCCTGGGCCTGCTGCTCGCCGCCGTCGCGGCGGCGTTCATCGCGTTCTACGTCGGACGTGTCCACTCCACCCAGGGCGGCGTGCTCCCCGAAGACCGGCTCGACGCCGAAATCGACGACGGCGACGCCGAACTGGGCCACTTCAGCCCGTGGAGCTGGTGGCCGGTCACCCTCGCCGGAGCGCTCGCGCTGATGTTCCTCGGGCTCGCGGTCGGAGTCTGGATCGCTTTCATCGGGGCCGGACTGCTCATGATCGCGCTCGTCGGCTGGGTCTTCGAGTATTACCGCGGCAACTTCGCTCGCTGACGTAAAACAAACTCACCGGGCATGGTTTGAGCAGCCCTCAGCGCCTACCGTGAAAACGACCGGACAACCCGGCCGGTCACGTTCCGCCGTTCGATGCTTCGCAGGCTTACCCCGCAGTGCGACACACGTGCTGCGAGACGGCGTATTTTCGACCCCGAATGCGAATCCTGTGCCCGATACCTACCTGGCCGAAATTACCGAGGCTCTCCCTGCGAGCCACGCGGGAGCGTGCCTGTCGCTGTTCTTCCAGACCGGGGAGACGCCCGCCGGATGCGTCACCGACCCCGTCGTCGTGGGGGAGCAGTCTGCCCGCGGGCACTGGCAGCTCCTGGGCGTCGACGACGAGCGCCGCCGCGCCTACTACGCGCGCGTCGAGCACGGTGCCGGATTCGACTGCGACGGCCCGATCGGGCGCGCGGAGTAGTCCCCGCGACATCCGGTTTCGACCAAAGCTTGGGCCGCTACGATGTGGGCACGAGCAGAGGGGGACGCCCGATGGCGCAACAGGTGCGGGCGCAGATAACGCGCGAGCGGCTGATCGACGGCGCCGCCGAGGCGTTCACCCGGCTGGGCTACATCTCGGCCACCACGACCGACATCGCGCGGTCCGCGGGCGCCACCCGCGGTGCCCTCTACTTCCACTTCCAGTCGAAGGAAGAGATCGCGCGCGCCGTCGTCGACAAGGAGCAGCGCCTCGCCGTCGAGTCCGGCACGCGCATCGTCGACCTGGGCCGCCCGGCGCTCGAGACGATGCTGCTGCTGAGCGTGGACCTCGCCGAGCGCATGCAGGTCGATCCCGTGGTCAAGGCCGGCATCCGCCTCACCACCGAGAACTCCAACTTCGATCCCCCGCTGCGCGCGCCCTACGAGCAGTGGCTCGCCACCTTCGGCGCCATCGCCGCGGTGGCCGTGGAGCAGGGCGACTTCCGCGGCGATCTCGACCCCGCGATGTTCGCCCGCTTCCTGATCCCGTCGTACACCGGCATCCAGCTCGTCTCCGACACCTTCACCGGCCGGGCCGACCTGCTGCCGCGCATCCGCGAGATGTGGCTGTTCATCTTCCCCGCGGTGGTGCCCGCGGAGCGCATCGAGAACGCGCGGGCGGTGCTCGACGGGCTGATTCCCGAGGCCCTGTAGCGGCCACGCGTTACCCAGATTTAACACGGCGGCGGCTTCGCGAAACAATTCTGTCAGATGATAGAAACGTGACTACGACCACCCCTCTCCCGCGAACCGCCGCCGAGCCCCTCACCTACGGCACGGTGCTCGTCGCCAACCGCGGGGAGATCGCCTGCCGCATCATCCGCTCGGCGAAGGCGATGGGGCTGCGTACCGTCGCGGTGTACTCCGACGTCGACCGCGGCGCGCCGCACGTCAAACTCGCCGACGTCGCGGTCAACATCGGGGCCGCATCGCCGCGGGAGTCGTACCTCAACGGGCCGAAGATCCTCGCCGCCGCGATCGAGAGCGGCGCCGGCGCGATCCACCCCGGCTACGGTTTCCTCTCCGAGAACGCCGAGTTCGCGGCCAGTGTCGAAGCGGCCGGTATCGCGTTCGTCGGCCCGACCGTCGAACAACTCACGGTCTTCGGCGCCAAGCACACCGCCCGGGCCGCCGCGGCCGAGGCGGGCCTGCCGATGGTGCGCGGCACCGGCATTCTCGCTGACGCCGACGACGCGGTCCGCGCCAGCGAGGAGCTCGGGTTCCCCGTCATCCTCAAGGCCACCGGCGGCGGCGGCGGAATCGGCATGCAGGTCTGCCGCAGCGTCGCCGAGGTGCGCGACGCCTTCGTCTCCATCGAACGGATGGCGCAGCAGAGCTTCGGCAGCGGCACGATCTTCGCCGAGCGGTACATCGAGAACGCGCGGCACATCGAGGTGCAGGTGTTCGGCGACGGCCGCGGGTTCGTCGTGAGCCTCGGCGACCGCGACTGCTCGCTGCAGCGCCGCAACCAGAAGGTGGTCGAAGAGGCCCCCGCGTTCGACCTCGACGACGAGCTGCGCGAGCGGCTGCACTCCACCTCGCGCGCCCTCTGCGCCGCGCTCGACTACCGTTCCGCCGGCACCGTCGAGTTCGTCTACGACACCGTGCGCCACGAGGCGTCGTTCCTCGAGGTGAACACGCGCCTGCAGGTGGAGCACCCCGTCACCGAGGCGATCACCGGCGTCGACCTGGTCGAGTGGATGCTCGCGCTCGCCGGCGGCGACGACTCGTTCCTCGACGCCTACCGCGAGACCGCGACCGTGCCCACGAGCGGCAACGCCGTCGAGGCCCGCGTCTACGCCGAAGACCCGGTGCGCGGGTTTCAGCCCTCATCGGGCACGATCACCCGGGCCGTGTTCCCGTCCGCGGCGCGCGTCGACGCGTGGGTCGAGACCGGCAGCGAGGTGCCCAGCTCGTACGACCCGATGCTGGCCAAGATCATCACGAGCGGCGTCGACCGCGCCGCCGCCTGGCACGCGCTCGCCGACGCGCTGCGCGACACCCGCATCGACGGCATCGAGACCAACCTTGGTCTGCTGCGGGCGATCAGCATGGACGAGGATGTCGCGGCCGGCGCCCACATCACGTCGACGCTCGCCTCGCTGACCGACACCGAGCCGCGCATCGCCGTCGAGCGCCCGGGGCTGATGACCACCGTGCAGGACTGGCCCGGCCGCACCGGCTACTGGCAGGTCGGCGTGCCGCCGAGCGGCCCGATGGACGACCTCTCCTTCCGTCTCGGCAATGTCGCGCTCGGCAATCCCGAGGGTGCGCCCGGCCTCGAGTGCACCGTCTCCGGCCCACAGCTGCGCTTCGACGCGGAGACCGTCGTGTGCGTCACCGGCGCGACGGCCCCGGTCACCGTCGACGGCGAACCCGCGCCCATGTGGGAGCCGGTCGTGGTGCCGGCCGGCGGCACCTTGAGCGTCGGTTCGGTGAGCGACGAGGGGCTGCGCGTCTACGTGCTGTTCGCCGGCGGGCTCGACGTTCCGCTCTACCTCGGCAGCGCGTCGACCTTCACGCTCGGCCAGTTCGGCGGCCACGGCGGCCGCGCGCTCACGAGCGCCGATGTGTTGCGCGTCGCGGCATCCGGCCCTCAAAAATCTGCCGGCGTGCCGGCCGAGGCCCGCCCCGAGATCACGCACCACTGGCAGCTGGCAGTCACCGAGGGGCCGCACGGCGCCCCCGAGTTCTTCACCCGCGCCGACATGGACCAGATCTACGCGGCCGACTACTCCGTGCACTTCAACTCGGCCCGCACCGGCGTGCGGCTCGTCGGACCGAAGCCGACCTGGGCGCGCACCGACGGGGGAGAGGCGGGGCTGCACCCGTCGAACATCCACGACAACGCGTACTCGATCGGCGCGGTCGACTTCACCGGCGACACCCCGATTCTGCTCGGCCCCGACGGTCCCAGCCTCGGCGGATTCGTCTGCCCGGTTACGGTCGTGTCGGCCGAGCGCTGGAAGCTCGGGCAGCTCAAGCCCGGCGACACGGTGCGTTTTGTGCCGATCCGGGCCGCAGCGGCACCCTCGTTGCGGGCCCTCGACGAGTCGCGGTTCGTCGTCAACGCGCTGCTTGGCAGCGGCGGCGACGGGGACGACGGCGTGATCCTGCGCCAGGACGGCGACCCCTCCGTCACCTACCGCCGCAGCGGCGACGACAACGTGCTCGTCGAGTACGGCGACATCGTGCTCGACCTCGCGCTGCGGGCGCGGGTGCACGCGCTGTACACGAGAGTTCAGGATGCCGCGTGGCCCGGCGTTCTCGACCTCACCCCGGGTATCCGCTCGCTGCAGGTGCACTTCGACCCGACCGTGCTGTCGGTGACGACGGTGCTCGGCCGGTTGCGCGAGCTCGAGGAGCGCATCCCCGGCGCCGCCGAGCTCGTCGTGCCCAGCCGCCGCGTGCGGCTGCCGCTGTCGTGGGACGACCCGGCGACGCGCGAGGCGATCGAGCGCTACATGAACGGCGTGCGCGACGACGCCCCGTGGACACCCTCGAACATCGAGTTCATCCGCCGCATCAACGGGCTGCACACCCCCGAAGACGTCTACCGCACGGTGTTCGACGCCGAGTACCTCGTGCTCGGGCTCGGCGACGTCTACCTCGGCGCGCCCGTCGCCACCCCGCTCGACCCGCGGCACCGCCTCGTCACCACGAAGTACAACCCCGCGCGCACCTGGACGGCCGAGAACTCGGTCGGCATCGGCGGCGCCTACCTGTGCATCTACGGCATGGAGGGGCCGGGCGGCTACCAGTTCGTCGGCCGCACCACGCAGGTCTGGAGCCGCTACGGCTCGTTCGCGCCCGCCGGAACGCCGGCCGACGCGCCCAAGCCGTGGCTGCTCAACTTCTTCGACCGCATCTCCTGGTACCCGGTCGGCGCCGACGAACTGCTCGACATGCGCGCCGAGGTGGCAGCGGGCCGGGGCGTGTTCGACATCGAAGACGGCACGTTCTCGCTCGCCGAGCACGAGCGGTTCCTCGCCGACAACGCCGAGTCGATCGCCGAGTTCCGGTCGATGCAGGCCGGCGCCTTCGGTCTCGAGCGGGAGGCGTGGACCGCCTCAGGCGAATTCGACCGGGCCGAGAGCATCGAGGCGGTCGCGCCGCCCCAGGAGGACGTACTCGACCTGCCCGACGGCGCCATCCTCGTCGACTCGCCCTTCATCTCTCACGTCTGGAAGATCGACATCGCAGACGGGCAGCGGGTCGCCGAGGGCGAGCTGCTGGTGTCGCTCGAGGCGATGAAGATGGAGACGAACATCGTCTCGCCGGTCGCCGGCACAGTGCTGATGCTGCGGGTCGCGCTCGGTCAGCAGGTGCGCGCGGGCGAGACCATCGCGATCATCGTCCCCGACTAGCGCTCAGGCGACGTCGTCGAGCAGCGCGTGACCGGCCGACGTGATCGCGGCCACGGCACCGGCGTCGAAGCCGAGCACGTGCAGGCAGCTGCTCGCGACGACCTCGACCAGCACGGCCGGCTCGTCGTCGGGGTGGTCGGCGCGGATCGCGATGACGCTCTCGACCAGGGCGAAGACCACCTCCGTGAGGTACTTGCCCTCGTGGGCGCGCGGCGCCGAGGGGGCGCCGGGGCCGTCGGCCGCGAGCACCTGGGCGATCAGCGACGCGTAGACGTTCTGCAGCGACATCCGCTCGTCTTGGAATCTTTCGAAGCCGCCCGCCCGCACCTCGGGCAGCAGGTAGAGCGTGCCGACGTTGTGCGGCGCCCGCACCAGCTGGCCGACGTCGTAGGAGATGAGAGCGAACAGGCGCACTGACGCGGGGGCGTCGAGCTCGGCGAGGGTCGCGGCCATCGTCATCGACGGCTCGACCGTGCGCAGCAGCAGCACGTCGAGCAGCCGCTCCTTGCTCGGGAAGTGGTAGTAGAGAGAGGCCTGGCGGATGCCGACCTCGTCGGCGATCGCCCGGGTCGAGGTGGCGGTGTAGCCGCGCTGCACGAAGAGGCGGGCGGCGGCGTCGAGGATCTGGTCGGCCGGGCTGAGGTCGGGTCGCAGAGTCGTGCCGGAACGGGGTCGGCCGACCTCGCTCTTCTTCGGGAGATCGTCGGCCATGCGGCCATCGTGCCACAGATCGCGGGGTGGGCCGCGTCGCTCGCGGCCCTCGACGGCCCCAGACGGCGTCAAAGCTAAACATGCCCGTTACATGGCTGAAACGAACGGGCGGTTGGATAGTGACATAAACCTGTCAAGCGATAGAAACAAACTGGTTTGATCCACAGTTGTCCCGCACCGTCCCCACCACGCCCCGCACCACGGAACTGAAGGACTCACCCATGACTACGAAGAGAATCGCCGGGGTCGTCGCGTCGGCGACCGCGCTGCTGCTGATCGCGACGGCCTGTTCGAGTGCCGCCCCGGCCGCCGAATCGTCGGACACGACCCTCCGCCTCGCGCTGAGCTCGGACATGACCACCCTCGATCCGAGCACCGTCTACCAGTTCGAGGGCAACCAGGTTCTCACCGCCGTCTACGAGGGGCTGCTCGAGTACGCGAGCGACTCGTCGCCCGACATCGAGCCGCTGCTCGCCGAGAGCTACACCGTCTCCGACGACGGGCTCACCTATACCTTCTCCCTGCGCACCGACGTCACCTTCGCCGACGGCAGCATCATGACCTCGGCCGACGTACAGCAGAGCTTCGAGCGCCTCGGCGTCGAAGAGGTCGGCTCGCAGATGTCCTACATGCTGATGGGCGTCGCGAGCTACGAGACCCCGGATGACGCCACCCTGGTCATCACCCTGGCCCAGCCCGACGCGTCGTTCCTGAGCCTCCTCGCCAGCCCGTTCGGGCCCAAGGTGATCGACCCCGCCGTGCTCGACGAGTACAGCGCCGACAACGCACTCGAGTACCTGAGCGCCAACACCGCGGGCACCGGTCCCTACGAGGTGACGCAGTTCACCGAGGGCCAGGAGTACGTGCTGACCCGCAACGACGACTACTGGGGCGACGAGCCCTACTTCGAGACGGTCAGCTTCAAGATCATCCCGGATGCCGCGACCCAGGTGCTCCAGTTGCAGGGCGGCGACCTCGACCTGATCACCGGCCAGCCGATCGCCACCGTGCAGAGCTTCGTCGGCAACGACGAGTTCCAGATCCCGACCCTGCCGACCCTGCTGAAGGCCCAGCTGCACCTGCAGACCACCGGCAACCTCGCCGACGTCGAGGTGCGTGAGGCCCTGCGTTCCGCCATCGACCGCCCGGCGCTCGTCGAGCAGATCTGGGGCGACTACGCCACCGAGTCCACCCAGCTCTACCCCGTCGACAACGTCCCCGAAGGAACCGCGACGGACGAGTGGGAGTACGACACCGCCCCGCTCGAGGAACTCGCCGCCGGAAAGACCTTCTCGCTCGGCTACGTCACCGGCAGCGCGCAGAACAAGCAGGTCGTCGAGGCGTTGCAAGCCCAGTGGGCCGCGGCCGGCGCCGACGTCACCCTCGTGCCCCTGCAGTCGGGCGACCTGTACGGCTTCAGCGGCGACCTCTCCGCCGCGCCCGACATGATCTACGAGACCGCCTTCCCCGACTCCTCGCACCCCGACACCTGGGCGCGGCTGTTCTGGTACAGCGACACCTCGATGGGTAGCGGCGCGCTGAACTACATCGGCGGCGGTTCCCCCGAGGCCGACGCGGCGATCGACGCGGGCATCAGCACCGTCGACCCGGACGAGTCGCTCGCCTCCTACGGCGAGGCCGGCGACCTGATCGAGGAGCAGGCGAGCTTCATCACGCTCGCCGACCTCGAGGACACCTTCATCGCCCGCGCCGGGCTCAGCGGATTCGCCCACTGGCTGCCCGCGGCCAGCACCGTCGACCTGCGCGAACTCACCGGAGAGTAACTATGTCCCGTCTGCTGTCGGCCCGCGCACCGGGCCTCGTGCCCGGTGCCGGGCCGGTGCCCGGTGCCCGGCGGTACGACCTGTTCGGCGCGTTCCGGCGCAAGCGGGTCGGCTACGCCGAGCGGGTCGCGGTCGTGCTAATCGGCATCCTCACCGTCGCCCTGCTCGCGGCGGCGTGGATCGCGCCGCATTCGGCGAGCGAGATCGTCGGCACGGCGTTCACCCCGCCCTCCGCCGAGGTGCCGTTCGGTACCGACAGCCAAGGCAGGGACGTCTTCTCGCGGGTGATCCTCGGGCTGCAGGCCAGCTGGTTCGGCGCCCTCGGCGTGATCGCGTTCGGCGTCGTGTTCGGCGGCGCGATCGGCCTGGTCGCAGGCATGGCCGGCGGTGTGATCGACACGATCCTGATGAGATTGACGGATGCCGCTCTGGCACTACCCGGCACGCTCGTCGCGCTCATGGTGGTCGCCGCTCTGGGCCCGAGTCTGCAGAACACGCTCATCGCCGTCGCGGTCACCTGGTGGCCCTGGTACGCGCGCATCGTGCGCGGCTCCACGCGCAGCATCGTTCATCTGCCGCACGTCGACGCCGCCCGGCTCGGCGGTTTCTCCAAGTTCCGTCTCGCGGTCGTGCACGTGCTTCCCGGCAGTATCGGCCCGGTGCTCGTCGCCGCGTCGCTCGACGTGGGCGGCGTGCTGCTCGTGCTCGCCTCGCTGTCGTTCATCGGCCTCGGTTCCCCGGCCCCCGCCGCGGAGATCGGCAGCATGGCGGCCGACGGTCTCACCTACCTGTTCAACGCGCCGTACATCGCGCTCGCCCCCGCGCTGGCGCTGTTCGCCGTCGCCTTCATCGCGAACTACGCCGGCGACGCGCTGCGCGAGCTGACGGAGTAGCCGATGGTCAAAGCAATCGCCACCCGCATCGGCTCGACCGCCGCCGTGCTGCTCGTGCTCTCGCTCGCGGTCTTCTTCATCCAGCGCACGCTGCCCGCCGACCCGGTGCGCGCCCTCGTCGGACGCACCGCCAGTCCCGAGGTGATCGCCGCGGCTCGCGAACGCCTCGGCCTCGACCAGCCCGTCATCGTGCAGTACTTCCAGTTCCTCGGCGGACTGCTGCGCGGCGACGCCGGAACCTCGCTGCGCACCCGCAACCCGGTGCTCGACGACATCGCCGCGTACCTGCCGGCGACGCTGGAGCTCGTCGTGGTCGCGATCACGATCGCGCTCGTCGCCGGGTTCGTGCTCGGCGTGGTCAGCTCGCGCGGCGGCTGGCTGTCGACCGGCGTTACCGCGGTCTCGGTCGCGGGATCCTCGGCCGCCACCTTCCTCGTCGCGATCCTCGCCGTGCTCGTCTTCTACCGCAACCTCGGCTGGTTCCCGGCTGGCGGACAGAGCAGCTCGGGTGCGGCCGTCGGTCCCACGGGGTTCGTGCTCGTCGACACCCTGCTCAGCGGCGATCTCGGCGCGTGGTTCGACGCCTGGCACCACGTGCTGCTGCCCGCCGCCGTGCTCGCCGTCGGGCCCGCGGTGGCCATCGGCCGCACCTTCCGCGGCTCGCTGCGCAGCACCCTGCAGAGCGAGTTCATCCGCTCGGCCTACGCCAAGGGCTTCGGCTGGCACACGGTCGTGCTGCGGCACGCGACCCGCAACGCGCTCGGCCCCGCCGTCTCGATGGCGGGTCTGCAGCTGGGCATGCTCTTCGCCGGGTCGATCGTGGTCGAGAAGGTCTTCTCCTGGCCGGGTGTCGGCGGCTACCTGTTCAACTCCATCGGGGTGTCCGACTTCCCCGCCATCGTGGGCGTCGTGCTCGTGATGGGCCTCATCTACGTGGTGGTCAACTTCGCGGTCGACATGATCCAGCTCGCGGTCGACCCGCGTCAAAGGAAGGTCGCATGAACGTCCCGACGAAAGAACTCGTGGCGCAGGTCGTCGACCTGCGTGTCAGCTTCGCCACCGAGGACGGTCTCGTGCAGGCGGTCAAGGGTGTCGACCTCGAGATCCGCGCCGGCGAGATCCTCGCCATCGTCGGCGAATCGGGCTCGGGCAAGACCGTGCTCAGCAGCTGCCTGATGGGGCTGCCGCCGACCAGCCGTAAAACCACCGTCACCGGCTCCGTGCTGATCGCGGGGGTCGACATGATCGAGGGCGACGAGAAGCTGCGCCGCGAGGTGCGTCGCAACCTGCTCGGTGCGGTGTTCCAGGACCCGCTCACCTCGCTCGACCCGATGATGAAGATCGGCGCGCAGGTGCGCGAGCGTGGCGCGACACAGCAGCGCGGCGTCGACGCCCTCGTCGACTGCGGCGTGCCCGAACCCGAGATGCGTATGGACCAGTGGCCGCACGCGCTGTCGGGCGGGCTGCGGCAACGTGTCAGCATCGCGTCGGCTCTCACCACCGACATCCGGCCCCCTGTATCTTCTGGAGTGGACTCGACCCGCATCGGCGAGCTCGTGGCCGCGCAGGACGGCACACCGATTCTGCTCATCGCCGACGAGCCGACCACCGCGCTCGACGTGCGGGTGCAGGCGCAGATCATCGCGCTCTTCGCCCGGCTGCGGGAGGAGCACGACTGCTCGATCGTGCTGATCACCCACGACCTCGGGGTTGCCGGTCAGATCGCCGACCGGGTCGCCGTGATGTATCAGGGCGAGCTCGTCGAGGTCGGACCGACCGAGCAGGTGCTGCGCGACCCGCAGCACGAGTACACGAGAAGGCTGCTCGACGCGCGCCTCGACATCAAGAAGGTGTTCGCGACGGCCGAACGCGAGCCGGCGGTCGACGTGTCCGCCGCTCCCGACCTCGTGCTGACCGACATCGTCAAGAGCTACCCGAAAGCCGGCGGCAGGCGGGGCGAACGGCTCACCGTCGTCAACGGCGTCTCGCTCTCGGTGCCGCGGGGTGGATCGCTCGCCCTCGTGGGGGAGAGCGGCTGCGGCAAGTCCACGCTGCTGAGGATCGCGACCGGGCTCACCGCGGCCGACTCGGGAACCGTGGGCAGCCGCGACGGCGAACGGCCGCAGCTGGTCTTCCAGGACGCGGGGTCGTCGCTGACGCCGTGGCTGAGCATCGAGTCGCAGATCGGCGAGCGGCTGCGGTCGCGCCGGTTCTCGCGGGCCGAACGCGCCGAGGAGACCAACCGGCTGCTGGGCCGGGTGGGCCTCGACACGCGTGCCGCCCGGGCCAGGCCGCGCGAGCTCTCGGGCGGGCAGCGGCAGCGCGCCGCCATCGCCCGGGCGCTGGCTTCGAACCCCAACATCCTCGTCTGCGACGAACCGGTGAGCGCGCTCGACGCCTCGCTCGCCGCCCGCGTGCTCGACCTGCTCGAAGAGCTACGCGAGACAATGGGCATCGCGATCCTGATGGTGACCCACGACCTCGCGGTCGCGAAGCGCATCAGCAATACGGTGGCCGTGATGTACGCCGGGGAGATCATCGAGCGCGGCTCCTCGTCCGAGGTCTTCGCCTCGCCACAACACCCCTACACGCGGGAGCTGCTCGCGGCATCCCCGACTATCTACTGATCGCTTCGAAAGGTCTCCATGTCAGAGTCAGCCACTAACGACCCGAACGGCGCCCGGGCCCACGCCCGCGCGCAGGGCGGCGTCAGCATCGAGACGATGCCCGTGTTCCCGCCGTCCGCGGCAGACCACTGGCCCGAGGGCGTCGAGCCCGAGAGCGCGGTCTGGGCCGAGACGGTCGGCGCCGGCAACTACACGGCGCTCGCCGTGGCCGCGGGCACCGTGATCGAACTCACCGACCTCGAGGGCGACGCCTGCGCCCACCTCGCGCTGTTCAACTCGCTGCAGACCGACGAGCGCCTCAACGTCGCCGACACCGTCAAGGTGCAGTGGCAGGCCTACCTCGCGGCCGGGCACCTGCTGCTCTCCGACCGTGGTCGGGTGCTCGCCACGATTCTCGCCGACACCTCCGAGCACCACGACACCTTCGCCGGCACGTCGACCCGTCGCGTCAACGAGGCCCGGTACGGCAGCGGCAGCGCGCACGGCGGCAGCCCCGCCGGACTCGAGCTGCTCACGCTCGCCGCGGCGAAGTTCGGCCTCGAACCGCGCGACCTGCCGCCCACGGTGACGCTGTTCCAGGGCGTCTTCGTCGAACCGACCGGCGCGCTGACCTTCACCGGTTCCGCCGGCGCCGGCGCGACCGTGCGCCTACGCGCCGAGCTGCCGCTCATCGTGCTCCTCGCCAACGTGCCGCACCCGCTCGACCCGCGGCCCGAGTACACCTCGTCACCGCTGCGCATCCGGGCCTGGGCCGGTTCGCCCGCGACCGGAGCCGACTCGGACACCCCGGAGGCAGCCCGTGCCTACGCCAACACCATCGCCTACTCGAACCTCAGGGGAATCTGATGAGTCTCACCGCCACAGCCACCGTCGTCAGCGACGACACCGTCGAGCGCCGCGGGCCGTGGTCGAAGCTGCTCACCGCGGGCCAGTCGCTGACCATCGTCGACCTGCACGGCAACCAGGCCGTCGACTTCCTGGTCTACGACGCGCACGACACTGCCATCCGGTACAGCGCGCAGCAGACCATGGCCCGCCAGGGCAACATCTTCCTGACCACCGGGTCGACCCTGCTCGCGAACACCGGGGACGCGCTGATGACCATCGTCGAGGACGAGGTCGGCCGGCACGACACCATCGGCGGAGCGTGCAGCAAGGAGTCGAACTCGCTGCGCTACGGCGCGCACACCGTGCACGAGCACGCCTGCGTCGAGAACTTCCTCGCCGAGGGCGCCCGCTGGGGACTCGGCAAGCGCGACCTGGTGAGCAACGTCAATTTCTACATGAACGTGCCGGTCGAACCCGACGGCGTGCTCGGCATCGTCGACGGCATCTCGGCCCCCGGCCTGTCGCTCACGCTGCGCGCGGACCGCGACGTGATCGTGCTGGTCTCCAACTGCCCGCAGATCAACAACCCCTGCAACGGCTTCGACCCGACGCCCGTGCGCATGGTCGTGACCGCGTGAGCGTGCGTGCCTGGGGGCCCGCGGAGGCACTCGCCGTCACCGGCCGGCCGCTGCGCATCCACCCCATGGTCGTGGGCTACGAGCCGATCCGCGAGGACATCTCGATCATCGGCGGGGACGACCACGTCTTCCTGCTCGAGCCGGTGACCGCCACGGCGGTCGTCTACGCGGACGGTTGGGTACTGCTCGACTCCGGATTCAACGTCGACGTGATCCGCGATCCCGAGGAACGCCGCTACTACTTCAACTACGACAGCTACACCGCGCTCGTGCCGCCCGGCGACCCGCTGCCCGAGCAGGTCGCGGCCCTCGGCCTCGAGTGGTCGCGGCTGCGCGGCTGCGCCATCTCGCACGTGCACGTCGACCACACGGGCGGGCTGCGGTTCGTGCCCGCGGACGTGCCGGTCGTCTTCCAACGCGCCGAGTACGAGTTCGGCGCGACGATCAGCCCGACGATGGGCGGCGACTACGCGGCCGTGCCCAAGGACTACCTGCGCGACGGCCTCGACATCGTGCTGATCGAGGGCGACGTCGAACTCTCCCCCGGTCTCACTGCCATCGACACGGCCGGTCACACCCCCGGCCACCAGTCGTTCGTGGTCGAGCTCGCCTCCCGCACGGTCGTACTTGCCTGCGACGCCGCCGACCTGCGCAAGAACATCGTCGAGGCGATCCCCTGCGGCACACAGATGAGACCCGAGGATGCCGCCGCAGCACAGACCGCCGTCGACCGGCTGCGCGAGCTCGACGAGAGGCCGGGCGTCGAAGTCTGGCCCGGCCATGACCCCGAGTGGTGGGGGTGGAAGGAGCGGGTGGTGGAGTAGGGGGACACAGCCGCATCCGTCCCGTTTTCACCCATGAGACCGGTTCACCTGCAACCCCGTGGGCGTGATTCGGGCTGATGTCGGTGGTCGCCATTTGAGTTCGTGGCATGACAGACCTGCTCCCCATCACGCCGCCCCCGCCGCCGGACCCGTTCCGCCCGCTCGGCACCCTGGGCCAGATCCTGAACGCGGTCGAAGAGGCCGACCGACTCGCTCGGGCCGCCACGGCGATCCGCGCCGGGCTCATCGACGACGCCCGCATGTTCGCCGAGCTGCTCGTCGGGCTCGACCCCGAGGTCACCGAGCGTGACGGCTGGACGCCCGACGTCCGGGGCCGCCGCGAACTGGTCTTCGATCTCGCCGCCCGGTTGCGCATCCCCGAGCGCAGCGCCGAGAACCTCGTCGGCGAATCGAAGGTACTCGTCTGGAGTTTGGCGAGCACTCTCGGCTACCTGCGCGAGGGGTACATCGAGTACGGTCACGCGAAAGTCATTATCGAGGTGTGCGGGGGCCTCAAAGACGAGGTGCAGCGCGGCTTCGAGATCGAGCTGCTGGGGCACGCGATCGAGCTGACCGTGCCGAAGTTCAAGGCGCTCGCCCGCCGGCTGCGCGAGGCCCTCGACCCGCACACGGCCGACAAGCGGCACCGCGACGCGGTGGAGGAACGACGGGTGTACCTCGATCCGCAAGAGGACGGCATGTCTCTGCTGAGCGTGCTGACCACGGCCGAGAAAGCGGCTGCGGCACACGACCGCATCACCCGCATCGCGCTGGCGCTCGGGGCGGTCGAAGCGGCGGCGGAAGGGGCGGCGGGCGACGGGGTAGGGGCGACCGACGCAGCCGAGCCCGACACACGCACTCTGGCGCAGAAGCGGGCCGACGTGTTCGCCGACCTGCTCATCGACGGCGACCTCTGCGAGACGGGAGAGCCGGCCGCCCACGGCATCCGGCCGAACGTGCTCGTCACGGTTCCCGTCCTCACGCTCGTCGGCGCCGAAGAGATCCCGGGCACCCTCGAGGGGTACGGACCCATCGCGCCCGAGACCGCCCGGGATCTCGCGGCCCGGGCACCGAGCTTCGCCAGGATCCTCACCGATCCGGTCAGCAGCGCCATCCTCGACTTCGACCGCTCCAAGTACGCCGTCCCGGCCGACCTGCGCACCATCATCCGACTGCAGAACGAGACCTGCACCGCGCCGGGCTGCACCCGGCCCGCATCCCAGTGCGACTACGACCACACTGTCGCGTGGCAAGACGGCGGTACGACCTGCCTGAGCAATCTGAGCCCGCTCTGCCGCACCCACCACAACCTCAAACACCACACCCGCGTACAACTCCGCAATCTCGGCAACGGCCAGATGGAGTGGACCACACCCACCGGGCACGTCGCGGTCACCCGCCCCACCACGGAACTCGGTGCGGGCATGCTGAAACGCGGTTCGCCCCGTGGAGCGGAGAAGACCGAGCCTCCGCCACCGGAGGCGTTGCCCGAGCCGCCGCCGTCCGAGCAGTCCCCGCCACAACCCTTCGATTCCTGACAGTCGAGCGCCGGGCGTGGCTCTCATGGTTGACCCCTCGGCGGCGCGGTGTTAGCGTTGCTAACATCAAGCACGAAACAGTGCTTACAATCCAGCCAAGGAGTCACCATGACCACCACATCCCGCGTCGCCCTCGTCACCGGTGGATCCGGAGGCATCGGTCGTGTCACCGTCGAACGCCTCGTCGCCGACGGGTTCGCCGTCGCCGTGCACTACGCCGGCAACCGCGCGAAGGCCGACGACACCGTCGCGCAGATCGTCGCCGCGGGCGGAGAGGCCGTGGCCGTCGGCGGCGACGTCGCCGACGAGATCGCGATGACCGAGCTGTTCGACACGGTCGAAGCGGAATTCGGCGGAATCGACGTCGTGGTGAACACCGCCGGACGCATGATCCTCGGGCCGGTCGCCGAGTTCGACCTCGACCAGTTCGACGCGATGATGCGCACCAACGTGCGCGGCACCTTCGTCGTCAGCCAGCTGGCGGCGAAGCGTGTGCGCGCCGGCGGCGCTATCGTCAACTTCTCCTCCACCGTGGTGAAGCTGGCGATGCCGACCTATGCGCCGTACGCGGCGACCAAGGGAGCGGTCGACGCGATGACCCTGATCCTCGCCCGCGAGCTCCGCGGGCGGGACATCACCGTCAACGTCGTCGCCCCCGGCCCGACCGCCACCCCGCTGTTCCTCGACGGCAAGGACGACGCCACCGTCGAGCGTCTCTCCAAGGCCGCGCCCCTCGAGCGACTCGGCGAGCCCGCCGACATCGCCGAGGCCGTCGCGTTCCTCGCCGGTCCCGCGCGCTGGGTCAACGGCCAGGTCATCTACGTGAACGGCGGCATCGCCTAGTCAGCGACGATCCGCCGGCACCGGCACCACCCGATAGCAGCCACCGCCTGAGTGCTCTGCCCAGCCGGGCACGATACTGTCGGATTCCGGGTGTATCCGAATCTCGCCCGCGCAATCACGACTTTAGGAAGTGCATGCTCACCGTCAACGCCTACGCGGCCCCGTCCGCCACTGAGCCCCTCATCAAGACCACGATCGAACGCCGCGATGTCGGCCCGGCCGACGTGCTCATCGAGATCAAGTACTCCGGCATCTGCCACTCTGACATCCACACCGTCCGCGGCGAATGGGGCGACATCCAGTACCCCCAGGTTGTCGGCCACGAAATCGTCGGCATCGTCAGCGAGGTCGGATCCGAGGTCACGAAGCACAAGGTCGGCGACCGCGTCGGAGTCGGCTGCATGGTCAACTCGTGCGGCGAGTGCGACAGCTGCCTCGCGGGCAAAGAGAACTACTGCCTCAAGGGCAACACCGGAACCTACACCGCCGTCGACCGCGACGGTTCGATCACGCAGGGTGGCTACTCCACCCACATCGTGGTCGTCGAGGACTTCGTGCTCAAGGTCCCCGAGTCGATCCCCTTCGAGAAGGCCGCGCCGCTGCTCTGCGCCGGCGTCACCACCTTCTCGCCCCTCGCCCACTGGAACGCCGGCCCCGGCAGCAAGGTCGCGGTCGTCGGAATGGGCGGACTCGGCCACATGGCCGTCAAGATCGCGCACGCCATGGGCTGCGAGGTCACGGTGCTCTCGCAGACCCTGAGCAAGCAGGAAGACGGACTCCGCCTCGGCGCCGACGACTACTTCGCCACGAGCGACCCCGAGACCTTCAGGAAGAACTCGAGCCGCTTCGACCTCATCATCAACACGGTGAGCGCGTCGATCGACATCAACGCGTACCTCGGCCTCCTCGCCGTCGACGGCACGCTCGTCAACGTCGGCGCCCCGAGCGAGCCGCTCGGCGTCCAGGCGTTCAGCCTCATCGGCAAGCGCCGCTCGTTCGCCGGATCCAACATCGGCAGCATCCAGGAGACGCAGGACATGCTCGACTTCTGCGCCGAGCACGGCATCGCCCCCGAGACCGAGCTCATCGCGGCCGACTACATCAACGAGGCCTACGAGCGCGTGCTGAAGAGCGACGTGCGCTACCGCTTCGTGATCGACATCGCCACGCTCGCGTAAGCACCGCCACCCACGTTCGCCCGCCCGACAGGACGCGACCGGCCCCCGCGGCCGATCCGTCCTGTCGGACGGGCGTTCGCCGTTGACGGGCCTGTGGGCGCCGTCGTCGAGCGCGGTCCCGCGGGCGGATGACGCGGCTGAACAACCGGTGAATACTGCCGCGCGGCACTCCGGCCCCGCGGTCGCTCTGGCATCGTCGACACGGTGAGAATCTCCCCTCCGGCCACCGCCATGATCTACTCGGGGCCCGCCGACCCACATCGACCACTCGCCGTCGACTCGGTCGACCTGCGGCCCGGCGACGCCCTCGTCGAGATCGAGCTCGCGACGGTCTGCGGCTCTGACGTGCACACCGTCGGCGGGCACCGGTCCACTCCCACGCCGACGGTGCTCGGACACGAACAGGTCGGCCGCGTGGTCGCGCTCGGAGACGGGGCGGTGCGCGCCGACGGCACCGCGCTCGCCATCGGCGACCGCGTCGTCTGGTCGGCCACCGTGAGTTGCGGCGACTGCGACCGGTGCACGGCCGGGCTCACCCAGAAGTGCCGGGCGTTGCGCAAGTTCGGCCACGAGCGGGTGGATGACGCGTGGACACTCAACGGCGGGTTTGCCACACACGCGCACCTTCCGCGCGGCATGGCCGTGGTCGCGGTGCCGGACCACATCCCCGCCGACGTGCTCGCGCCGCTCGCCTGCGGCACGGCCACCGCCTGGGCCGCGGTCGCCGCCGCGCTCGACGGCCGCGAGCCGCGCGGCCTCTCCCTGGTCGTCACCGGCGGCGGGCTGATCGGACTCAGCGCTGCCGCCATCGCCTCGAGCCTCGGCGCACGCGTGACCCTCGCCGACCCCGATCCGGCGAGGCGCGACCTCGCTACGCGCTTCGGCGCATCGGTCGTGCTCGACCCCACGTCGCAAACTGCCGAGCCGTGCGACGCCGCGATCGAGGCGTCCGGCTCGCGGCACGCGGTGGCGGCGGCGATCGATGCTCTGGATGTCGGCGGCGTCGCCGCCCTCGTCGGCAGCGTGTTCCCCGGAGATGCCGTGCCCCTCGACCCGGAGTCGATCGTGCGACGCCTCGCTACCGTGCGGGGAGTGCACAACTACACGCCGCGGCACCTCGTGGACGCCGCAGACTGGGTCGCCCAGCACCACGACGCGTTCCCGTTCGCCGAACTCGTGGGGGAGCGGTTCGCGCTCGCCGAGCTGGACTCGGCGATCGCGCTGGCCGCGGCCGGCACCCACGTGCGCGTCGCCGTGTCAGCGGGTTGAGCGTGTCGAAACCCGGCTACTTCTTCGGCGGCGCGGGCATCACCCGGATCGCCCCGAACTTGCCAGCGATCGCCCGGAGGACCGCCGGCGTCAGTGCGAACACCGCGCCCACCATCGCGCCGGTGGAGGCGACGAAGATCCAGAAGCCGAGCCAGCCCCCGTCGTTGCGCGCCGCATACATGTGGTTGAGGTTGTCGATCGCGCCTGTCGTCAGCACGAGGAACACGTGCACCGCGGTGAAGATCAGGAAGAAAATCAGCGTGGCGTAGTGCACGGTGCGGGCGCGCTTCTCGTTGACCACGCGGTTGAAGAGAGTGTCTTTCTGAGGCCAGCCCGGCGACATCCTGAGCCCGGTGATCACCGCGACCGGGCCGGCGATGAAAATCACGACGAAGTAGCTGATCACCTGCAGCGCGTTGTAGTTGACCCAGCCGTTCTCGCTCGGCCAGTCGAGCGAGGCGTACTGCAGGCCGGCGGAGATCGCGTTCGGCACGATGTCCCAGTTCGTCGGCACGACGCGCACCCACTGGCCGGTAGCGAAGAGCACCACGATGTAGACCACGCCGTTGACGACCCACAGCGTATCGACGCAGATGTGCAGCCAGAGGTCGATGCTGAGGCGCCGCGGCGCGCTCTTGGTCTTCACGAACCGGGTGTTGTCCCGGGTCCAGAAGGCGCTCGGCCGCTTCTTCGAGTGCAGCTGTAGTCCCGACCGCACGATGAAGATCAGGAAGAACGTGTTGAGACCGTGCTGCCAGCCGAGCCAGGCGGGCAGGCCGACCGGTGCGCCGTCGGGTAGGGCGGAGGTGCCGTGGAAGTCGGCGATGAAGTCCTGCGTCGCCGGCAGCTCGCGGATCCAGCGAGCGAGCACCACGATCACGACGGCGGCGACGACCGACGCCACGATCACCCAGACCAGCCGAGGGGCTCTGCGTGGTGCCGTCGTCTCCGGCGCACTGGTGTTCACGGGAATAGTCTCCCATTTTCCCGGCTCGGCTCTTGCGCGCGCGACGGCACCGCGCTAACGTACAACCAAATGGTTGTAGATGAGCTGAGCGACACCGATGTGGATCGCATTTTCCAGGCACTGGCGGATGCGACCCGACGCGACATCCTGAACCGCACGATGCGGGGGGAACAGTCGGTCTCGGCGCTCGCCCAGCACTACTCGATGAGTTTCGCCGCCGTGCAGAAACACGTGGCGGTACTCGAGAGAGCGGCCCTGGTGACCAAACAGAGGCGCGGACGGGAGCAACTCGTGCAGGGCAATGCCGAGACCCTCCGCCGGGCGGCGCAGCTGCTCGACGCGTACGAACAGATCTGGCGCAACCGCGTCGACCGCATCGGAGACCTCCTCTCCGAACCCGCGAAAGGAATGAAAGAGTGACAGTACTCAGCTCGCAGAAAGACCCCGAAGCGCTGACCCTCACGATCGTCGCCGAGTTCGACGCCCCGGTCGAGCGGGTCTGGCAGGTCTGGGAGGACCCGCGCCAGCTCGAGCGCTGGTGGGGGCCGCCCACCTGGCCGGCCACGTTCACCCAGCACGACTTCGTCGCCGGGGGCAGCTCGAAGTACCACATGACCGGTCCCGAGGGCGAGATCGCCGGCGGCTGGTGGGACAACGTGGTGGTCGCGGCGCCGAGCCGGTTCGAGTGGGTCGACGGGTTCTCCGACGAGAACGGCGACCGCAGCACCGAGATGCCGACCATCGACGGCGCCGTGACGATCGCCGAGGTCGACGGCAAGACCCGCATGACGACGGTGTCGACGTTCGGCTCCGTGGAGCAGCTCGAACAGCTGGTGCAGATGGGCATGGAAGAGGGCCTGAAGCTGGCGATGGGCCAGATCGACGGGCTGCTGGTCGAGGTGCCGGCGAACTAGTAAGTCCGGGATGTCGGAAGGCGCATCGTTGCGCCTTCCGACATCCCGTGTCAAAATTGCCGGGTTCTTGTTCCCGACGTTAGGCCTCCAGTGAAGATCTCGACGGTTTCGCGCAGCTAGCGCGCTGACTCGTCGAATCGCCGTTTCTCGGCTCGCGTGTCAGCGCTTCCTCTGACACCCCGGGAGACACGTGCTCAAGAATCCTTCAATCACCCTGACCGACCTCGGTCATACCTGGCCGGACGGCTCGACCGCCCTATCCGGCCTCACCGGAACATTCGGCGTCGGCCGCACCGGTCTGGTCGGCGCCAACGGCTCCGGCAAGTCCACGCTGTTGCGGCTCGTCGCGGGCCTGCTCGAACCGACGACCGGCCGCGTCGTCACGATCGGCGACGTCGACTACCTGCCGCAGACCCTCACGCTCGCCACCGACGCGACGGTCGCCGACCTGCTCGGCGTCGGCGACACCCTGGCCGCGCTGCGTGCCATCGAGTCGGGCGACGTCGCGGTCGAGCACTTCGAGACGGTCGGCGACGACTGGGATCTCGAGACCCGCGCCGACGAAGCCCTGCGCCACGCGGGACTCTCGTCGGCCGACCTCGACCGTCGGGTCGGCGAGCTCTCCGGTGGCGAGACCGTGCTGGTCGCGATCGCCGGGCTACGGCTGCGGCGCGCGCCGATCACCCTGCTCGACGAGCCGACGAACAACCTCGACCGCGGTGCCCGCGCCCGTCTCGCCGACATGGTGCGCTCGTGGCCGGGAACGCTCGTGGTGGTCAGCCACGACACCGCCCTGCTCGAACTGATGGACGACACGGCCGAGCTGCACGACTCGCGCCTCACCGTCTTCGGCGGACCGTACAGCGAGTGGCGCGCCCACCTCGACCGCGAGCAAGAGGCGGCGCAGCAGGCGGCGCGCACCGCGCAGCAGGCGGTGAAGACCGAGAAGCGCCAGCGCATCGAGGCCGAGACCAAGCTCGCCCACCGCGCGCGCACCGGCGCGAAGATGAACGAGAACCGCGTCGCGCCGAAGATCGTGATGAACCAGTGGAAGGCAAACGCGCAGGTGTCGGCGGGCAAGCTGCGCAACGACCACGAGGGCGCCCTGCGGTCGGCGCAGGCGGCCCTCGACGCCGCGGACGCCCGCGTGCGGGACGACGCGACGGTGCGCATCGATCTGCCGGATCCGGATGTCGCCAACGGCCGGAGTATCGCGGAGCTGCGGGGTACGAACCGCTCGGTGCTCATCCAAGGCCCCGAACGCATCGCGCTCGTCGGGCCGAACGGCGTGGGCAAGACCACGCTGGTCGAGGATCTCGTGCTCGGCCGTGCGCCCTCGGGCCCCGCCACCGCGGTCGCGCTCACCGACCGCATCGGCTACCTGCCGCAGAGGCTCGACGGTCTCGACGACGCCGCGACCGTGCTGCAGAACGTGCAGGCCGCGGCGCCCTCGGTCGCGGTCGGGCTGATCCGCAACCGGCTCGCGCGCTTCCTGCTGCGCGGGGCGACGGTGGAGCGGCCGGTGGCGACGCTGTCGGGCGGCGAGCGGTTCCGCGTCGCCCTCGCGCGCCTGCTCCTCGCCGACCCGACGCCGCAGCTGCTCGTGCTCGACGAGCCGACGAACAACCTCGACCTGCAGAGCGTCGACCAGCTCGTCGACGCGCTGGTGTCGTTCCGCGGCGCGGTGCTCGTGGTCAGCCACGACGACGCGTTCCTGGCGCGGCTGGGGCTGACCGCGACGGTGGAGCTCGACGCGCAGGGGGAATTGACGGTGGTGGAGTAGCGCGGTCTGTATCGAACCCTCGCCGCGTTGCCGCAAATCGACCCGTCCTGAGCCGCTTTGGGTCGATTCGCGGCAACCGGCGGGCCGAAGCGGGTATGTCCAGCCCTACCCGCCGTCATCCCGGTATCGATAGGTTCGATCCAGAATCTCTGGGGGTCCCGTTGCCGAATACCGATCACGACGCGTCGCGGCTGGCGAGCGTCGCGCTCGCCGTCGTTGTGCTGTTCACCGTGCTGCTCGCCGCGCCGCCCTTCATGCAGGACGACGAGGCGCAGGCAGACTGCGGCGACCTCGTCGCCGACCGGTTGAACGGCGAGGCCGGCGATGCCGAGGCCGAGTGGCAGTACCTTCCCGCCCCGCACTGGCAGTGCGAGTGGCGCGGGGTGCCCGCCGCCGAGCTCGGCTGGTGGGCGGACGACGACGGCGCGACCTCCGCGCGGCTGCTAGTGCCGGCGGAGAAACCCTGACCGCACCGTGCGGACGGGATGTGATGGACTCGGGGTATGGCATTCCCGTACCCGAGTTACGTCGCCGTGGGCGACAGCTTCACCGAGGGCGTCGGCGACGAGACCCCGGACGGCGGCGTGCGCGGCTGGGCCGACCTCGTGGCCCTCGGCCTCGCGCTCGCCAGCCCGGAACCCGTGAGCTACGCCAACCTCGCGATCCGCGGCCGGTTGCTCGCCCCGATCGTCGGCGACCAGCTCGACGCGGGGATCGCGCTCGCGCCGCGCCTGCTCAGCCTGAACGGCGGCGGCAACGACATCATGCGGCCGCGCGTCTCGATCGCCGCGATCACCGACCAGCTGGTCGGCGCCGTCGAGCGGGCCGCGCAGAGCGGCACCCACGTGCTGCTGGTCAGCGGGGCGAATCCCACCCGGCACCTCCCGCTCGGGAGGTTCATCGAGTCCCGGGGCAACGAGTTCGCCCGCGGCATCCGGGCCCGCCTGCCGCTCGCCAACACGACGTTCGTCGACAACTGGGCCGACGACGAACTCGCCCAGCTCAAGTACTGGTCGCGCGACAAGCTGCACCTCGGCCCGCTCGGGCACGAGCGCGTCGCCGGCAACGTGCTCGCGGCGCTCGGCGTCGAGGTCCCGGGCGCGACGGGCGCTGTCGGCATGCAGCACGAGCAGCGCACGAGCGAGTACTGGCGCGAGTACGTGCTGCCGTGGATCGGCCGCCGCCTCACCGGGCGTTCGTCGGGCGACAACCGCGCGCCGAAGATCGCGACGCTGCAGCCGGTCGAGCTGCCGGAGCGCTGAGCCCGGCCCTTCAACAGGACGCGGCCCGCCGCGCGGGGCGATCCGTCCTGTCGAGCGTGCGACGGGCGCGATCCGTCCTGTCGAGCGGGCGAAGAAGAGACGTCGGATGCCGCGGCCGCCGCTACAGCGTCAGCCCGGGGCGGCGCTCGGCCAGGTCGTCCAGCACGAGATCGACCGCGTCGTGCGCGAGGTCGCGCGGCCGCGCCAACGTGGCCCGCGCGTGGCGCGCGAACGAGTCCCAGTCGCCGCCGCCCGCGCGCAGCTCGCGCAGCGGAGACAGCAGCGCCGCGCGCCGCAACCAGACCGAGTTCTCGCCCGCCCAGCGGTCGACCGCCACGGTCGCTTTGGCCCGGGACGCGGCATCCAACCCCTGAATCAGCGGCCCGATCACGTCGGTGGCCAGCGGGTCGACCAGCGCGGTCACCCGGGCGGAGCGCACGAAGCCCTCGATGCGGGTCAGATCGTCGTTGTCGAGCAGGGCGAGGTTCGACTGCAGCAGCACGACCGCGGCGAGCCGGCGCTCGAACACGCCGCCCGCCCAGAGCTCGGAGGCCAGCGCCGTGATGTCGTCGGCGCCGAGCGAGCGGTAGCGGCGGGACGCGTCGCGCACGGCGCCGCGCACCGCCCCGACCGAGGCGCCGTAGAAGGCGAGGCCGCCGCCGATGCGCTCCTCGGCGTCCTGCGCGCGGTAGTAGTCGCCCTCGCGCTGCAGTGCCGCGTCGATGAAGTCGCCGGCATCGCTCACCAACCCATTCTCGGGCATCGTTTATGATCGAGTCTTGAAGGGGAGTAGTTCCCGGTTCCGGCCTCAGCGAGGCCCGGAGGTAAGTCGACATACTGGCGGGCAATCCCGCCCGGCTTGCCACTCGGTCTGAACGACCGAGCGAACGAGACCTTCGGCACATCGATGCCGAAGCCTCCCTAAAAACGGCCTCGGCAGCTACCGCAAAGGTTCCCTGCGCTCATGGCCCTCTGGTCTGTCTTCCTCATTGCCCTCGGCGTCTCCGCCGACGCGTTCGCCGTCTCGCTCGGCCGCGGCCTCCACATGAGACGCCTCAACTACCGGCACGCGTTCCTCATCGCCCTCACCTTCGGCGCGTTCCAGGCGCTCATGCCGCTCATCGGCTGGCTACTGGGCACGCAGCTCGAGCAGTACATCACGAGCGTCGACCACTGGATCACCTTCGGCCTGCTCGCGATCATCGGCGGAAAGATGCTCTGGGAGGCGTTCGCGAAGCACGAGGACAAGGACGAGACCGACGACCGCCTGCACGTGCGCCAACTGCTCCTGCTCGCCGTCGCGACGAGCGTCGACGCCCTCGCCGTCGGCATCTCGTTCGCGTTCCTCTCCGTGTCGATCGGGGAATCCATCGCGCTCATCGGCGTGACGACGTTCGTGCTCTCCTTCGTCGGCGTGCTGATCGGGCACCGCGTCGGACTGCGGTTCTCGAAGCCGGCGGAGATTGCCGGCGGCGTCATCCTGATTCTCATCGGCACCAAGATCTTGCTCGACCACCTCGGCGTCTGGGGCTAGCAGACAAACGCCCCCGTGCCCATGGGCGGAGCCGCGCGGGGTGATCTGAGAAAGTTTCTCTAGAGTTACTGGATGCGCACCCCCAGAATCGACCCGCCGGTCACGCCCGCGGTCAGCCCGCTGACCAGAATGCTCACCGACCGGTTGGGGACGCTGGGACTCCGCAGCGGCCAGATCCTGCTGGCCCTCCTGCTCGCGAGCGTGCTCGTCTTCGCGCTCGTGCAGCTCAAGCTCGTCGTGATCCCGCTGCTGATCGCGCTCATCATCGCGTCGGCGGCGTCGCCCGTGCTGCGCTGGTTCCGGTCGAAGGGCCTGTCGGCGGCGGTCTCCACCTGGATCACCCTGCTGTCGGGCATCATCGTCTTCGGCGGCGTCGTCACGCTGATCGTGATCGCGGTCGAGAACCAGTTCGCCGAGCTCGCCGAGGCGGCCGTCGACGGCATCGAAGAGCTGCAGACCTTCCTGGTCGAGGGCCCGCTGCCGATCGACCAGGCCCAGATCGACGAGGCCGCCGCCGGCATCACCGACTTCCTCACGAGCAGCCAGTTCGGCACCGGCGCGCTCGCCGGAGTCACCGTCGCCGGGGAGCTCATCACGGGCGCCGTGCTCTCCGTCGTCATCCTGTTCTTCTTTATGAAGGACGGCGACCGCATCTGGTCGTTCTTCCTCAGCCCGCTCAAGGGCGAGCGCCTCGCCCGTGGCCGCCGCATCGGCACCACGGCGGTCAGCACCCTCGGCGGCTACGTGCGGGGCACGGCGACCGTTGCATTCGTGGATGCCGCGGCGATCGGTATCGGCCTGCTCGTGCTCGGCGTCCCGCTGGCCCTGCCTCTCGCGATCCTGGTGTTCATCGGAGCGTTCATCCCGCTCGTCGGTGCGACCGCGACCGGAATCCTCGCGGCCCTCGTCGCGCTCGTCGCCAACGGCTGGGGCGTGGCGCTCATCGTCATCATCATCGTGATCGCGGTCAACCAGCTCGAGGGCAACTTCCTGCAGCCCGTCGTGATGGCGCAGTCGCTCAAGCTGCACCCGCTCGTCATCCTGATCGCGTTGACCGCCGGCACGATCCTCGGCGGCATCACCGGCGCCGTGCTGTCGGTGCCGATCGCGGCCGTCGGCTGGGCGATCGTCAAGGTCTGGAACGCACCGACCGCGCTGGCCGCGCCCGCGCCGCCGCGGCGGAAGAAGCGCTAGCCGCCCCTGCGGTGTACGGCGCTGCTGCGCGGTGTGCGGGTGTGCGGGTGTGTGCGGCGCTGAGCGACGTCGCGCTCGCGGAGGTTTGTCGCGGCGGCGCTGAGGTTTGTCGCCGGCGCGGCTGTTCGTGCGGGCGCGTGCGCGACAAAGCACAGCGCGCAGCGGCACCGCCCCGGCAACCGACCGGTCGGTTGTAAACTTCGGGCATGGTCAGAGACGCGGGCGCCACGAAGCAGAGACTGCTGGATGCCGCGACCGCCGAATTCGCCCAACACGGCATCGCCGGGGCGAGGGTCGACCGCATCGCCCGCGCCGCCGACAGCAACAAGGCGATGATCTACTCTTACTTCGGCAGCAAGGACGCCCTGTTCGACGCGGTCTTCGCCGCCGTCGTGGTGTCCACGGTCGAGGCGGCCAAATTCGACCCGTCCGACCTGCCCGGGTACGCCGGCCGCCTGTTCGATTCATTCGAGCGCGACCCGCGCATCTCCCGCCTCACCACCTGGTACCAGCTCGAGCGCCCGGACGGAGCCGCCCTGCAGACCCTCGTCGTGTCGAACGAGGCGCGCATCGACCGCCTGCGCGAGGCCCGCGAGTCGGGACTCCTGCCCCGCCGCTACTCCCCGGTCGAGCTGCTCACCCTCGTGCGCTCGATCGCCATGTCGTGGTCGCTCGTTTCGCCCGAGATCGGTGCCGTCGCCACGGGCCACTTGCGCGCCCGTCGCCGCGAGGTCGTCGTCGAGTCGGTGCGGCTGCTGCTCACCTGAGCTCCCTCCGCCGCATCAGCACCAACGAGACGGATGCCGCGACCGCCGCGATCGCCACCAACCAGTAGCCCCCGGTGAGGTCGACCCGGTCGGTCACGACCGAGGGCGTGTGGGTGAAGGGCGAGAGGTCGCGCAGCCAGTCCGGGAACCCGACCAGTCCGCCGAACACCCCGAGGAACGCGCCGACCCCGAGCAGCGCCCAGCCGAGCGCCGCCGTGACCGAGGGCAGCAGCACGAACACGAGCGCGACCACCCCGAGGTAGGAGAGCGCGGCGGGCAACTGCGCGGCGGCCGCGGCGAACGACTCCCCGATCTGCGCCTCGTCGTCGCCGCTCGCGAAGACGGCCAGGGTCGAGGCGAGTCCGCCGGCCGCGAGCACGAGCGTGATCGCGATCACGCCGAGCACGAGGTAGTCCGCCAGCCAGCGCACCCGGCCGAGGGGCGTCGACAGCAGCAGCTCCGCGGTGCCGCCGGACTCCTCCTGCCGTGCGCGGATCACCGCCTGCACCGCGCACGCCGCGGCGAGCACCCCGACCAGCTCGAACATCGCCGAGATGAGCACCTGCGTCACCGTCCCGGATCCCGGGACGAGCGACTTCAGCACGCCCTCGAGCTCGGGGTTCTCGGCCGCGGCCTGCACGATCACTCCAGAGAGGCTGCCGGAGATCAGTCCGAACACCGCGCCGCCGATGCTCCAGCCGACGATCGTCGGCCACTGCAGCCGCCAGGCGAGCGAGAACGAGCCGCGCAACCACGGCCGTGCGACGATCCGTCCGGGCGTGCTCGGCAGCAGCGACGCCCCGCTGTCACGACGGGACTGCAGCACGAACACCGCCGCGGTGCACACCGCGGCGAGGGCGACGCAGAGCAGCAACGGGGTCAGGTCGTTCGCGGTGTACGCCGCGACGTGCTGGCCCCAGCCGATGGGGGAGAGCCAGCTGGGCCAGGCACTCGTCATCGACAGCTGGTCCTCCGACGGGGTGCCGAGGGCGTCACCCACCCCGCGCAGCACGAACGCGAGCAGCACGAGCGCGACGGCGATCGAGTTCGCCCCGCGCGAGGTGTGCGCGAACTGGGCCGCGAGCAGCGCGACCGCGAGGAACGTGATTCCGACCGCGCCCGTCGCCAGGCCCGCGACGAGAGACCCGTCGAGGGGCATGCCGCCCGCCACGAGGCCGAGCGCCACCGCCGCGCCAAGCACGAGATTCGCCAGCACACCGTGCACGAGTGTCGCCACGGTCGGGGTGGTCCGTGCCGCCGGCGTCGCCGCGATCAGTTCGGCCCGGCCCGACTCCTCCTCCGCGCGGGAGTGCCGCACGGCGAGGAACGTGCTCATCAGTGCCGCCATCAGCGCGAGGTAGGTGAAGATCTGAAAGAACACGAACGCGTTCAGCCCGGCACCCTGCGGCAGGCCGCGCAGCAGCAGGATCGCCGGGTTGTTGACCGCGAGCCGCATGATGCCGGCGCGCTCCCGGTCGTCGCCATAGGTGTCGTCGATGGCGCTGGCCGAGAACAGCGCGAGCAGGGCGGTGCAGACGATCCAGATCGCGAGCTGCACCCGGTCACGGCGGACCCGGTGCCGGACGAGCGTGATCACGAGACCGGGTCCCCGTAGTGCCGCAGGAACAGCTCTTCGAGCGACGGCGGCGCGATCACGAGCCCCTGCACGCCGAGCCTGCCGAGCGCGGGCAGCACCGCGCCGAGTTCTGCATTGTCGACCGTGAAGCGCACCCGCCCGCCCGTGGTCGCGAGGTCGCCCGCCGACGGGATCGTGGCCAACGCGTCATCCGGAAGCCCCGCCGCAAACGAGATCTCGATGCGGGTCAGGTGCCGCAGCCCCGCGAGCGTTCCGGTCTCGACGGTCGTGCCGGCGCGGATGATGCTCACCCGGTCGCAGAGCTGCTCGACCTCGCTCAGGATGTGGCTCGAGAGCAGGACGGTCGCACCGTCCGCCGCGACCCGGCGGATCTCGGCGTCGAACACCGCCTCCATGACGGGGTCGAGCCCGCTCGTCGGTTCGTCGAGGATGTACAGGTCGGCGGGGGTCGCGAACGCGGCGATGAGCGCGACCTTCTGCCGGTTGCCCTTCGAGTAGGCGCGGCCCTTCTTGCCCGGGTCGAACTGGAACGCGTCGATCAGGCGCGCACGTCGGGCCGGGTCGGCGGCGCCGCCTCGCAGCCGCCCGATCAGGTCGATGGCCTCGCCCCCGGAGAGGTTCGGCCAGATGCTCACGTCGCCCGGCACGTAGGCGACACGGCGGTGCAGTTCGACGGCGTCGGTCCACGGGTCGCGGCCGAAAAGGGTCGCCGTGCCGCCGGTCGCCCGGGCGAGGCCGAGGAGAATGCGGATGGTGGTCGACTTGCCCGCGCCGTTCGGCCCGAGGAAGCCGTGCACCTCGCCGGCGCTCACGCCGAGATCGAGGCCGTCGAGCGCGCGGACGCGCCCGAATCGCTTGTCGAGGCCACGCGCCTCGATGACGAGATCACTCATGAGACAGCAACGTACGCCCAAGTCGGTGGCCCCGTAAGAGGCGGGTTGAGCCTGTCGAAACCCGGGAATTGCCCGTAAACCTCGGTCGCAGGCTCCCTCGGCGCTGGGGTCGCAGAATCGCTGGCGCGATTCCCAAAGCTCCACCGCGCAAGCTCAACCCGCTAGGGGCCCTACAGTGAACCGTGCCCAGAACGCCCCTCTCGCCGCGCGAGCTCAACACCCGCGGTAACCAGCCGTGGTCCGCCATCCTGCGTAACCCGGCCCTCATCGGAACCGAGGCGCTCGCCGGCGCGGTCACCGTGCTCGCTCTGATCCCCGAGGTCATCTCCTTCTCGATCATCGCGGGAGTCGACCCGGTCAACAGCCTCGTCGCCTCTGCCGTGCTCGCCATCACGATGTCGTTCCTCGGCGGGCGGCCCGCCATGGTCACCGCCGCAGCCGGATCGGTGGCCCTCGTCGTCGCGCCGCTCGTGCACGCGGAGGGGGTCGAGTATCTCCTCCCCACCGTCATCCTCGCCGGACTTATCCAGATCGTGTTCGGCGTCACCGGTCTCGCGCGGCTGATGCGCTACATCCCGCGGTCGGTGATGATCGGCTTCGTCAACGCCCTCGGCATCCTGATCTTCGTCGCCCAGATCGCGAGCCTCGTCGACGTGCCGTGGCAGGTCTACCCGCTGTTCGTGCTCACACTGCTGATCATCTGGCTGTTCCCGAAGCTCACCACGATCGTGCCCGCGCCCCTCGTGGCGATCGTCGCCATCACCGCGATCACCGTCGCGGTCGGCATCACCGTGCCCACCGTGGGCGACGAGGGCCACGTCACCGGGGGCCTGCCCGGCATCACCCCGTTCGCCGTGCCGTTCACTCTCGACACGCTCTTGCTGATCGCCCCGACCGCGATCGCCGTCGCGTTCGTCGGCCTGATCGAGACCCTGCTCACCGCGAAGCTGGTCGACGACATGACCGACAGCCCGTCGTCGAAGAAGCGTGAGTCCTGGGGTCTCGGCGTCGCGAACATCCTCTCCGGCCTCTGGGGCGGCGTCGCCGGCTGCGCCATGATCGGCCAGACCGTCGTCAACGTGAAGATCGGCCGTGCGCGCACGCGCCTGTCGACCCTGTTCGCGGGCGTCTTCCTGCTGCTGTTCGTCGCGGTGTTCTCGAGCGTCATGGCCGTCATCCCGATGGTGGCACTGGCCGCCGTCATGATGGTGGTCGCGGTGCGCACGGTCGACTGGCACAGCGTGCGGCCGAGCGTCATCAGACGGATGCCGCGTTCCGAGACCATCGTCATGGTGATCACGGTCGCCACCGTCGTCGTCACCAGCAACCTGGCGATCGGCGTCGGAGTCGGTGCCGTGCTGGCCGCTCTGCTGCTGTTGCAGCGGGCGTCGCAGGCGTTCAGCGTGACGCGATACGGGGCGCCGGATGCCGCGACCGTCGAGTACCGCGTGCGGGGCGCGCTGTTCTTCGCCTCGAGCAACGAGCTCGCCGACCACTTCTTCCACGCGGACGATCCCGCGCGGGTGATCATCGACCTGAGCGAGTCGCGCATCTGGGACGCGTCGAGCGTGGCCGCCCTCGACGCGATCGAGACGAAGTACGCGGGCCTCGGGTCGACCGTGGAGGTGCGCGGCCTCGACGAGCGCAGCGCGCGGCTGCGGGCGACGCTGAGCGGGCACCTGAACCAATAGCACCGGTACCGTGGTCTCCATGACCACCATCACCTGCCGCGCCATCCTCTTCGACATGGACGGCACCCTCGTCGACTCGACCGTCGTCGTCGAGCAGGTGTGGGCTCGCTTCGCCGACCGC
Source organism: Conyzicola lurida (assembly GCF_014204935.1). Classification (NCBI taxonomy): domain Bacteria; kingdom Bacillati; phylum Actinomycetota; class Actinomycetes; order Micrococcales; family Microbacteriaceae; genus Conyzicola; species Conyzicola lurida. The sequence continues at coordinate 79,397 of NZ_JACHMJ010000001.1, forward strand.
TTCGGGCTCGACCTCGACACGATCCTCGCCTCGTCGCACGGCCGCCGCATGGAGGACTCCATCGTGCGCTTCGGCCCCGACGGCGTCGACGTGGTCGCGGTGCAGGAGGACCTCTCCGCGTTCGAGTTCGAGACGACCGAGGGCGTCGTCGCGGTGCCCGGCGCCGCGGACTTCCTCGCCTCCCTCCCGTCCGACCGGATCGCCCTCGTCACCTCGGCCGGCCGTCGTCTCGCGCTCATGCGGATGGAATCGGTCGGCGTTCCCGTCCCCGGCGTCGTCATCACCTCCGAGGACGTCGACCGCGGCAAGCCGCACCCCGACCCGTACCTCGCCGCAGCCGCACTGCTCGGCGTCGACCCCGCCGACACCGTGGTGTTCGAAGACGCCGACGCGGGCATCGAATCGGGACTCACCGCCGGCATGCGCGTGGTCGTCGTCGGCGACGCGGCGGGGGAGATCGCGACCGACCTCCCGGCGATCAGCGACTACCGCGACATCCACGCCACCGTCGTCGACGGCCTGATCACCCTGACCGTCTGACCCTGCAAATCCCAGCCAGCCGTGTTTGGCTAGTGGGGTGAGCACACCGACCCCGCGCCCGGCGCGCCCCCAGACCGTTCTGTCCGTCGTCCGCACCGAATGGGTCACCCCGCAGCTGGTACGCGTGATCGCCGGCGGTCCCGAGTTCGCGAACCTCGGCCTCAACGAGTTCACCGACAAGTACAGCAAGCTCGTCTTCGTCAAGCCCGAGCTCGGCATCGAGCCGCCCTACGACGTGCCGGCGCTGCGCGAGACGCTCGCCCAGGACGACTGGCCGGTCGTTCGCACGTACACGATCCGTCGGGTGGATGTCGCGAACGAACAGCTCGCGATCGACTTCGTGGTGCACGGCACCGAGGGTGTCGCCGGACCCTGGGCCGCCTCTGCCCAACCGGGCGACCCGGTCGTGCTCGCCGGAATCGGCGGCGCGTACGCCCCCGCCGACGACACCGACTGGCACGTCTTCGTCGGCGACGAGTCGGCGCTGCCCGCCATCTCCTCCGCCCTCGAGGTGCTGCCTGCCGATGCCGCCGGTGTCGCCTACCTCGAGGTGCACGACGACAGCGACGTGCAGCTGCTGGCAGTGCCCGACAACGTGCTCGTCAACTGGATTGTGCGCGGCGACGACGACCGTCGCCCCGAAACACTCGCCGAGGCAGTGCTCGCCGGTGTCTGGCCGGATGACGCCAGGGTGCAGGTCTTCGCGCACGGGGAGCGCGAGTCGATGAAGGCGGTGCGAGCCGCGCTCGCCGCCCGCGGCATCCCGCGCGCCAACTTCTCGCTCTCGGGTTACTGGGCGCACGGACGCACCGAGGACAAGTTCCAGGCCGAGAAGCGCGAGCCCATCGGCAAGATCGCCGACTGAGGAGCGGGTCAGCAGTCCGACGCCACCGTTTCGCCGTTCTGAATGCGGGCGAACCAGTCGAGCACCGGCTCGAGAGCGCCGACCGCGGTTTCGCCGTGCCCGAGCGACGATAGTGACAGGTAGCCGACCGTCTCGCCCGCCGCGCATGCCCGGTCGGTGTACGCGCGGGTCACGGCGGGATCGACGAGCGTGTCCTGCTCGCCCTGCGCGATAAACACGGGGACGCCGATGGCGGTCGCGCCGGGTGAATTGTCGGCGAGAATGCCCGCCCACGGTTCGACCTCGCGCGGGTCGGCGGCGAAGTAGCCGCCGAGCAGGGGAGTGGCGAGCGCCTCGAGTTCGCTCTCCTGCGACGAGCAGAGCCCGGCCACCCGCGGAACTGCGGCCACGGCCGCCGCGGTCAGGATCGTCGACAGCTCGGCACCGCGGTGCGCGTAGGCCGAGGAGTAGGCGTCGAGCGCGTACGCCGAGAGCGCGAGTGCGGCCGGGTCCTCGACGCCCGAGGCGAAGAGCGCGGCGAGGTCGGTGGGCGGCGCGGCGGCCGCGACCCCGCGCAGCGTGAGGTCGGGCGCGTACTCGGCGGCGAGCTGGCCGGCGAACAGTGCCGCGTGTGCGCCCTGCGAGAAGCCCCAGAGGTAGAGGTCGTGGCTCGCGCCGGTCTCGGGCAGGGCACGGGCGGCTCGGGCCGCATCGAGCACGTTCGCACCCTCCGTCGCGCCGACGAGATACGAGCCGGGGCCTGCCGCTCCCAGGCCGGAGTAGTCGGTCGCGGCGACGACGGCGCCGGCGTCGAGCAGCTCGCGCAGCCCGAGGATCTGGTCGAAGGGCGACTCGCTGAGCGACGGCGCGCAGGCGACGGCGGCGCCCGTCGTCGGGTGTCCCCACGACACGATGGGCCGGCCGAACATCGGGGCGGGCGAGTCCGGCGCGATGACCAGACCCGAGACGAGGATGTCGCTGCCGACCGCATCGGTGGAGTGGTACAGCACGCGCCATGCGTTCGACCCCTCCGGCGCGTCCTCGACCGGCTCGGACCGCACAATCTCGCCGGGTTCCCCGTGCGGCAGCGGGTCGGGCAGCTCGTAGAAGGTGTCGGCGATCGCGGGTGATGCCGGTTCGGGGTCGACGGCGCTGCAGCCCGCGAGGAGCACCGCCGCGGCGACGGCGACGGCGAGAGCGCCTCGGGTCCGCGGTGCTGTCATCCCGTCATTGTGGCGGCCGCGCGGGGCGCAGGGCAAACACGGCAACCGCTTCTCCGCCGTATCCGTGGCCGCCTATCGTGGCCGGATGGCGCTTCCCCTCCGGTTCCGGGTGATCCAGCTGCTCTGGGCGGCCGGGTTCCTCGTCGGCACCACGACGCACATCGCCGATCTGGTGACCGGGGGACCCGACGTCTACGCGGGGTATCCCGAGGGTGCGCGGTTGTTCTGGGTGGCGCTCACCGTGCTCGACCCGCTCACCGTCGTGCTCGTCCTCCTGCGGAAGCGCGCCGGCATCGCGCTCGGCGCCGCGGTGATGATCGCCGACGTGTCGGTGAACCTGACGGTCGCCGCGACCATCGGCGGGTTCGGCGCGTTCGGGCTCGTGAACCAGACGGTCTTCTGCGTCTTCGTGCTGGCCACGGCGTACCCCCTGTGGCGCGTTTTCGCCATGCCACGCTGAGGTGGCATAGCGAAAACGCGGATCCCTGTCGCGCGTCGGCCCGCGGCATTGTGCGTGCGAGGTCAGGGGACGGCAAGGCCTCGGCGCCCAGCCCGTGGCCGCCTATCGTGGCCGGATGGTCACGCGCATCGGCACCTCCGGCTGGAGCTACGACCACTGGGACGGTGTGCTCTACCGCCCGGGTCTGCCCGCCCGCGACCGACTGGCCGCCTACGTCGAGCGCTTCGACACGGTCGAGCTCAACGCGAGCTTCTACCGCTGGCCGCGGGAGTCGAGCTTCGCGAGCTGGCGGCGCCGACTGCCCGACGGGTTCGCGCTCTCGGTGAAGGCGCCGCGCGGCCTCACCCACGCGAAGAAGCTCTACGCGCCCGAGGTGTGGATCGACCGCATAGCCCGCTGCTGGCACGAGTTGGGCGACAGACGCGCGGTGCTGCTCGTGCAGCTGCCGCCGGGCATGCCGCGCGACGACGCCCGGCTCGACTACTTCCTCGGGGCGCTGCCCGACTGGATCCGCGTCGCGGTGGAGTTTCGGCACGAGAGCTGGCACGTCGAGGACGTGTTCCGCCTGCTCGAGCGGCACGGCGCGGCCTACTGTGTCATCAGCGGCGCCGACCTGCCCTGCATCCTGCGGGCCACCGCGCCGTTCGTGTACCTGCGGCTGCACGGTCCCGATCAGCACTCGCTCTACGGCGGCAGCTACTCCGACCAGGATCTCGCCTGGTGGGCCGACCGCATCCACGAGTGGGAGGCATCCGGCCACGAGGTTTTCGCCTACTTCAACAACGACGGCGGGGGCAACGCGGTGCGCAACGCGCAGACCCTGCGGCACCTCGTGGGTCCCTGAGCCTGTCGACGGGCCGCCACAATAGACGAATGACCCCGCTCGCCACCGTCGTGCGCACGCCAAGCGCCGTCTACCTGCTCGGCACCTCCTTGGTCGGCCGCCTCCCGAGCGCGATGGCCGCCCTCGCGATCGTGCAGCTCGTGCGTCTGCAGGGTGGCGACTACGCGCTCGCCGGCGCCATGACCGCGGTGTACATCGTCTCGGGCGCCGTCGGCCAGCCGCTTCTGAGCCGCTGGGTCGACCGCGCGGGGCAGACGCTCGTGCTCGTCGTCTCGGCCGTGGTCAGCTCGCTCTCCTTCGCCGCGGTCGCGCTCTTCGCGGGGGACGCTCCCGCGCTCGCCTTGGTGGGCGCGGTGCTCGCCGGGTTCTTCGCCCCGCCCCTGGAGCCGTCGCTGCGTGCGCTCTGGCCGCGCATCGTCGCCCCCGGCGCACCGCTCAAGGCCGCGTTCAGCCTCGACGCCGGCGCGCAGGAAGTCATCTTCATCGTCGGGCCGTTGCTCACGGTGCTCGGCATCTCGGCCTTCGGGGCCACCGGCAACGTGCTGTTCGCCGCGGCACTCGGCCTCGTCGGCACCGTCGCCTTCGCGCTGAACCGGGTGTCGCGCACGACGGGCGCATCCGCCCCCGGCACTGCTCCTCGCCGGTCGCCGGTGACGAATGCGGGCTTCCGGCGCCTGGTGGCGTTCACCTTCGGGGTGGGTGTTCCGGTAGGGGTTCTCACGATCTCGGTCACGGTGTTCGGCGAGAACCACGGCGTCGACGGATTCGCCGGCTGGGCGCTCGCCGCCAACGCGTTCGGCGCCCTCGCGGGGGCGACGGCTCTCGCGCTGCGTCCGCTGCGCCGCGAGCCGCAGCGCCTGCTCGCGCTGTGCGGCCTGTCGCTCGCGGTCGGCTACCTGCCGCTCGCGCTCGCCGACCTGCCGCCCGCGGTCTGGCTGGCGCTCGCCGTCGTGGCGGGGTTCATGCTGCCGCCGACTCTGGCGCAGGTGTTCGAGACCGTGCCGCGCGTCAGCGACAGCGGTGCTCTCACGGAGGCAAACGCCTGGGTCGTGAGCGCGATGAGCGTGGGTGTGGCGGCGGGCACGCTCGGCGGCGGCCTCGTGGCCGGCATCGACGCGGCAGTGCCGGTCATGGTGCTTTGCGGCTCGGCCCTCACGGCGGCGCTCGCCCTGCTCGTGCTCCCGTCGCGCATGCGTCCGGTCGCCGAGCCTGCTGCGGTCGCTGAGCCTGTCGAAGCGACATCCCTCCCAGAATCGAGCCAAGCGTGATCTCCTACCCCGACTACCTCCGCCTGCTGCCGAAGACCGAGCTGCACTGCCACTTCGTCTCCACGATGCAGCCGGCCCGGCTGCTCGAGCTCGCGGACAAGAACAACGTCGCCCTCGCGTCGCGCGACATCGACACGCTCCTCGACTCGGACAACCTGCTCGACTTCCTGGCGCTGTTCAACGCCGCCCACGACGTGCTCGTGACGGGCGACGACCTCGCCCAGCTCGCCTACGACGGCGTGCGCGACGCGGTCGCCGAGGGCAACCTGCGCTACCGCGAGACGTTCATCAACCCGCAGAACTTCCCGGGGCGCAGCTACGCCGACGTGGTCGACCCGATCCTCGACGGACTTCGCGCGGCCGAGGTCGATCTCGGCGTCGGGTTCGGCTTGGTCGTCGCGATCAACCGCAACCTCGGGGCGAGCTCGGCGACCGAGCTGGTGCAGACCGTGATCGACAACCCGCGCGACGGCGTCTTCGGCATCGGCCAGGACGACCTCTCGCCCGACGGTACCGAGAGCCCCGGCGCCTGGGTCGACGCCTACGCGCTGGCCGGACGCCACGGTCTCCAACGCACCGCCCACGTGGGGGAGACACTCGCGGCCGATCCCCGCGGCATCCTCGTCGCCCTCGACGATCTCGGCTGCGAACGCATCGACCACGGCTACCGCAGCGTCGACGACCCCGAGGTCTTCGCCCGCCTGCTCGACTCGCAGGTGCCGATCACGTGCACGCCGCACTCGACGCGCGTGCTCAGCGGCTGGCAGTTCGGGCCGGAACACCGCATCGCGCGCATGATCGCCGGCGGCCTCAACGTGACTCTCTCGACCGACGACGCGGTGTTCTTCCGCACCGACATCGGCCGCGAGTACACCGACGTACTCCCCGCCATGGGCTTCGGGCCGGATGCCGCCAAACAGATCTCCCTCGCCGGTGCGAGCGCCGCGTGGTGCGAGCCGGGCCAACGGTCCCGGCTCGAGGCCGCGTTCCGGGCCGAGCACCTCGCCCTCGACGCGCTGCTAGCGGGTGAGCCTGTCGAAGCCTCGCCGCCCGGATGACGCGGGGTCATCCGCGCGCCCGACGCGGGCCGCGCAGCCGGCTGCGAGTATCGGAAAGTGCCACCGAGATCCCGCCCCGCCGCTGCGCTCGTTTCCGCCGTCATCGTCGCGCTCGTCGCGGTCGCCGCGGGATCGCTGACCCCGTTCGGCCAGCAGTACCTGCCCGAGTGGCTGAGCTCGCTCGCGAACTCGTCGGGCAGTTGGACGATGATCGGGCTCCTCGCCGTGTACCTCTCGCGGGCGCGCGGGTTTGTCGCGGCGATCCTCGGTATCGCGGCGCTGCTCCTGCTCAACGAGACCTACGCCGCCGTGTCGACGGCGCGCGGGTATCCGTACGCGGGAGGACTGGCGAGCGAGTGGACCTACGTCGCCGCGGTCGCCGGCCCGATCGTGGGGCTGGCGGCGTCATGGCTGCGCTCGTCGCGGCCGGTTCTCGTCGCACTCGCCGTGGCCGTGCCGAGCGCGGTGCTGATCGGCGAGGGTGTGTACGGGTTGATCCTCATCGCCGACAGCACGAGCCCGGTCTACTGGTGGCTGCAGATCGTGGGCGGCGCCGTGTTCGTCACGGTCGTCTCCGTCCGGAAGCTCCGGCGGCCCGGAGTCATCGCGCTGGCGGCCGCGCTGACCGTCGTCGGCGCGGCCGTGTTCTACGCGTTCTACGCCGTCTGGCTCCCGGCGCTGATCGGCGCCTGACGCACTGGCGCATCCCGGTCGGCGGTGGCAGGGTGGTCGGCATGGGACCCCTGATCGCCGTCGCGCTGGGCGCCACCGGCGTGGTGCTCTTCTTCGTTCCGGCGCTCGTCAAGGCCGATACCCGACGCCGCCGTCGCACCGACCCGCGCTACCGGCCGATGGGGTCGTTCGGCGTCGTGGACGAGCTGTTCCACCCGACCGCGTACTCGGCGTTCCAGGAGGCCGAGGCCGAGCAGGAGCTGCCCGCGCCGGCCCCGTCCCCGGGCGACCTCCCTCGCCGCCGCACGGGCCGGTGATCCGCTCCCATTCCCCGTCGACAGGATGCCGCGGCCGGTGCCGCGCAGCTCGTCCTGTCGGACGTGCGTCACGGGCATTCGGTCCTGTCGACGAGCGCGGGGCTACCGCAGAGTAGCGGTAGCCGCCTCCCGCACCGCCTCCGCCACCCGGTCCAGCGTCGCCGACCGCAGCTGCCACTGCTGCCAGTAGAGCGCCACGTCGGTCGCGTCGCCGGCGGGGTCCAGCTCGACGAGCCGGTCCGATGCCTGCAGGTCGGGGATCATGCCCCAGCCGAGACCGAGTTCCACGGCCCGCACGAAGTCGGCCGACGACGGCACGAACTGGCGCGGGGGATCGGCCCGCCGTCGCCCGGCCCGCCGGAGGAACGCGTCCTGCAGGTCGTCCTTCGTGTCGAAGACCACGACCGGCGCGACGGCCAGGGCCGCGGGCGTCGCGCCCTCGGGGAACCAGCGCGCGGCGAACTCCGCGCTGCAGCGGGCGCGGTACCGCATCGTGCCGAGCCGCGACGAGGTGCAGCCCTGGATCGGCCGGGCGACCGCGGTCACCGCCGCCATCACCGCACCCGAGCGGAGAAGCGCGGTGGTGTGGTCCTGGTCGTCGAGGTGCAAGTCGAACACGGTGCCCGGCGGCAGCGCAGCGAGGGCGGGGAGGATCCACGTGGCGAGCGAGTCGGCGTTGACGGCGATCGGCACGCTCGCCGGGCGGCCGTCGTCGAGCTCGTCGCCGAGTTCGCGGTGCGTGTCGGCGGTGAGGATCTCGATCTGGCGCGCCAACCGCAGCACCGCCTGCCCCGACTCGGTCACCTCCACGGGCTTGGTGCGCTGCAGCAGCACGCTGCCCACCGCCGACTCGAGCGCCTTGATGCGCTGGCTCACGGCCGAGGGCGTGACGTGCAGCCGCCGGGCCGCCGCCTCGAAGGTGCCCTCGGAGACGGTCACGCTGAGCGCACGGAGCTGGGAGAGGTCGAATTCCATGATTAGCAATGCTAATGGTGCGTAAGTATCCGTAGCTGGACTGTTCGGTCGCGGCATCCGTACCGTGGGTCTATGGCACTCCAGCACCTTCTCGTCCTGCTCTCCGGTCTCGGCTTCGGGCTCTCCCTCATCGTCGCGATCGGCGCACAGAACGCCTTCGTGCTGCGTCAGGGGTTGCTGCGCGAGCACGTGCTGCCGGTCGTGCTGGTCTGCGCGCTCTCCGACATCGTGCTGATCGTCGCGGGCATCGCCGGGGCGGGAGCGGTCTTCGCCCTCGCGCCCGTGCTCATTACCGTCGTCACCTACGCGGGTGCCGCCTTCCTGCTCGGCTACGCGGTGTTCGCCGCTCGGCGGGCGATCCGTCCGTCGGCGCTCGCGGCCGGCGGACCCGCCGTGGCGAAGACGCTCGCCGCGACCGTCGCCACCTGTCTCGCTCTCACCTGGCTGAATCCGCACGTCTACCTCGACACCGTGGTGCTGCTCGGATCGATCGCCAACACGCACGGTGACGAGCGCTGGTGGTTCGGGGCGGGTGCCGCGATCGGCAGTCTGGTCTGGTTCACCGCCCTCGGCTTCGGCGCACGGCTGCTGCAGCCGGTCTTCGCACGGCCCATGGCCTGGCGCGTGCTCGACGGGATCATCGCGCTGGTGATGGCGGCGCTCGCCGTGTCCCTCGTGATCCGGGCGCTGACCGGCGCGTAGCAGCGCTAACACCCCCGTGTTATCGTCGGGGAATGAGCACCCGCGACGACATCCTTGCCGCGACCGCCGAGCTGCTGGTGGAGTCGGCCACGGGCGACATCTCCACCCGCGCGATCTGCGAGCGGGCCGGCGTGCAGGCGCCGACGCTCTACCGGCACTTCGGCGACAAGGACGCGCTGCTCGCCGCGGTCGTCGACGAGGCATTCGAGCAGTACCTCGGCAGCAAGAGGCTCGTCGTCGCCACCGACGACCCGGTCGAGCGGCTGCGCAACGGCTGGGACTCGCACAACGCTTGGGCACTCGCCCACCCCGCCTACTACCGCATCATCTTCTCGCCATTCGCGACGGGTTCGATCGCGGCGGCGGAGGCGATGGCGATCCTCCGCACCCACCTCGACCTCTGCGCGGAGGCCGGCCTGCTGCGCGTCGCGCCCGAGGTCGCGGCGCAGATGATCATGGCGGCCAACGTCGGCGTCTCCCTGATGCAGCTGACGCGCGGCGAGCTGTATCCCGATCCCGGCCTGTCGACCAGGGTGCGCGATGCCGTGCACGCGCGGGTGTTCGTGGCCGACATCCCGCCCTCGACCTCTGAAAAAGGGCGGTCGGATGTCGCGACCGCAGCCACCACCCTGGCCGCGCTCGTCGCCGCCGACGACGCCGCGCCGCTCGCGCCGACCGAGCGTGCGCTGCTGCTCGACTGGCTCGCGCGCCTCGGCGACGCGTGACCCGTCGACCGGTCACGCGTGATCGGGCCGACCGTCGCCGCATAACCGGTCGACCGGTCGACCGGTCGACCGGTCGACACCATGCCGCAATGGATTGTCGCTACTGTGAGCACGAGCAGTGTTCAGTACATTGCCCGGAAGAGGGTGCTGTGACGATCGACCCCCACGAAACCATCCCGGTTCTCGAGACGGCGCCGACCCCCGAGCCCGCACCCGAGACCGCTCCCCTCGCGCTCGGCGGGCTGTCGTTCGGCGAGGCCGCCGCGGTCTCCGGACTCACCCCCGAGGCGCTGCGCTACTACGAGAACGAAGGGCTGACGCTCAACCCCTCCGAGACGCCGGGTCGCGGTCGGCGGCGGTACTTCGAGCGTGACATGAGCTGGATCCGCGCGCTGATGATGCTGCGGCGCAAGGGCATGCGGCTGCGCGACGTGCGCGCGTTCACCGACCTGTCGCGCGACGCGGGCACCGAGCCCGAACGTCTGACGATCCTGCAGACGAGGCACGCCAAGCTGACCGACAAAATCGCCGATCTGCAGGCGCAGCTCGTCGTGGTCGAAAACAAGATGGACTTCTACCGGGGCGCCGGCGAGCAGTAGCGGGCGGCATTTTACGTGATTCCGTGAGGGAGTATCGCGTCAAGATGTCGCGTTATTCTGCGGGATACAGTGGTGAATTCGACTACTGGAGGCGTCATTGGGAACGTTGCTCTACGGCAACCCGAGCATTGAAGTGGCCTTCGACGATCGCGCGCTTATGCACCTCCAGATCGTGATCACCGCGAAGCTGCGGCGCAACGAGAGTTTCGTCTTCTCGTGGAAGGACGCCGCCGAATTGGGCAGCGGACGCAGCACCATCTGGCTGCACCCGAGCAGCACGCTGTACTACCGGTATCTCGGCAGCCGCCTGCCCACGATCAACCGCGACTGGATCGACGTCTTGATGGAATCGGCGAACAGCAGTGGCGGACTCTTCTTCACCCCGGAGCCCGGCACGGCCCCCGTGACGCCGCCCGCGCGTCGCTCCTAGCTCGACCGACTCTCCGAGGTCGGTGCCCGCCATCGCCCGTTCTCATCGCCCCGGTCCGGTCTGACCCACGCCGGCGCCGCCGACCGGTGCGGCCGTGGCGTCGGAGGAACCCGTGGAGTACTGAGCCGTCTACGGTTGAGTCATGGCACCCGCTCCCCGATCCGCACCGATCGGCGCCGTCGGGCTGGTCATCGCCGGTCTCTCGCTGCAGGAGGTCGGGGCCTCGTTCGCCGTGCACCTCTTCGACGACGTCGGGGCGGTCGGCACGGTGTCGCTGCGGCTCGGGTTCTCCGCGATCATCCTGCTGCTGGTTTGCCGCCCCACGGTGCGCGGCCACGGCCGCAGCGCCTGGCTGACGGTCGCCGGGTTCGGCCTCGCACTCGCGGGCATGAACTTCCTCTTCTACGAGGCGCTCGCCCGCATCCCTCTGGGTGCCGCGGTGACGATCGAGGTGCTCGGCCCGCTCGTGCTCTCCGTCGTCACGAGCCGCAAGCTCTCGGCCTGGCTCTGGGCGGTCGTCGCGTTCGCCGGAGTGTTGCTGCTCGGCCAGGGCAGCTTCGGCCACCTCGACCCGGTCGGCGTGCTGTTCGCCGCGGGCGCCGGGGCCACCTGGGCCGCTTACATCCTGCTCTCGGCCGCGACCGGCCGGCACTTCCCGCGCTTCGACGGCCTCGCGATCGCGATGGGTATCGGGGCGGTCGTCGCGCTGCCGTTCGGGGTCGCCGTCACCGGGGCCGGGCTGTTCGACCCGTTGATCCTGCTGCTCGGCGCCGCGGTCGCCGTGCTCTCGTCGACGCTGCCCTACGCGTTCGAGCTGATGGCACTGCGACGTTTGCCCGCCGCGACGTTCTCGATCCTGATGTCGCTCGCGCCGGCGATCGCCACTCTCGCCGGTCTCGTGATCCTGGGCCAGCAGTTCACCCCGGTCGCCGCGCTCGCGATCGGGCTCGTGATCGTCGCGAGCATCGGGGCGGTGCGTTCCGCCCGCCCACGCCCGCCGGCCGAGCCGCTCGCGGTCTGACCGCCGCCTGGGGCACGTGCACGCCCTGACCGCGGTCGGTGTTCGTAACTCAGGCTGTTTCAGGCGCGCGGATGCCGCGGCCGCGGTATCTCGCGGGTGGCGAGGACCCGCGGCGCGGCATCCGGCAATTCAGCCTGAATGTCGAACAGGGTGACGGGTTAGGAGATACCCATGAACGGGATCAGCAGCGCGAGTACCGCGGAGACGCCGAAGATCACGACGGATGTGCCGATCAGTACGAACTGGGTGCGGGTCTGGCTGACCAGGGCGGCAACACCGAGGAGGAACAGCGAGATCGACATGAGCACCGTGTACAGCGTGAGCTTGTCGCCCTGAGCGCCGAGGTCGTCGCCCTCCTTGACCTTCGCGTCGGCTTTGTCCTTGGTGTCGGAGTAGCCCGAGAACAGCGAGTCCTGGTACTCCTCGTCGTCGAGCGGGCTGTAGTAGAACTCCTCGTCCGCTTCGTTCTGCTCGGTGGCGCGGTCGATCGCGCCCTGGAAGTCTTCGGAGACACCCTGGAAAACGAGGGTGTCGTACTTCTCCTGCGCGATCGCCGCGGCCGCCTCGTCGGCGCCGTTGATGTCGATGCTCAGCAGCGTGAGGTCGTTCCAGAGGGCGTTGTCCTGCTGGTACTGCTGGTTGCCCTCGAGGTAGAGCGACTCGGCCTCGGTCGAGAGAGTGCCGCCGACCGCGTAGGCGGTCGCGCCGGCGCCGCCGTAGAGGGCGGCCTGGAACGAGGCGTAGGCCACGAAGATCGAGACGACACCGAGCAGGATGGCGATGACCAGCTCGAGGTTGTTGGAGAAGCTCCCCGAGATGCCCTTGGGCGTGGACGTGGTCGATGATTCGGTGGACACAATGCTCCGGTCTGTGGCTGCGGGAGGGTGCTGAGGCTGGCCCAGTTTATTGGTTCGCTAAGCCTGTTAACCCGGCGCCCGATACCCCACTTCGGGGAGCATCTGTCGCGTTTTAGCGGGCCGGACTACGCTCGAGAGCGACGACCCAAGGGACAACGATGGCCACCAAGGATTCCGCAGACTTCGACCCGCGATTCGACCCCGCGTTCCAGCGCGGATTCGGCGGCGGGCCCACCACCGACGCGCCGGCGCGGGCGGTCCCACGGCCGCCGGCGCCCGCGCCCGCTCAGATCGGGCTGCCCCTGGTCGTCCAGGCTCCGGTCACGCCCGAGGGCACCATTCCCGACCTCCAGGGCGGGCCGGATGCCGCGGCCGACGTCGACGCCCCGAAGCGGATCAACCCGTTCCTGATCGCGCTCGCCGCGGCCAGCATCCTGCTGATCGCGGGCGGTCTCTGGGGGGTCCAGGCCGCGCGCGAGCCGTTCCTGCAGACCGACGTTGCCGCGCAGGCCGACTACGTGGGGCTGCAGATGCTGATGGAGTTCGCACCGATGGCGATCATCCTCGGCCTGGCAACCGGGTTGGGAGTGCTGTTCTTCCTCGCGGCGGCGTGGCAGCGCGCGCGGCGCTAGTTCCAGACCGAGCGGATGAACGCGTTCACGTCGTCGAGCTCGGGTCGGGCGATCGAGTGCGGCAGCTCCTCGTAGATGCGTGCCGTGAGGGTCGAGTGTTCGGGCAGCCACTCCTCGGTGTAGGCGATCTTGTCGGGCGTGATCACCTGGTCGAGCGTGCCGCGGCCCCAGAAGACGGGCGGTTTACGCGTCGCGAGCTCGGCATCGCCGGGGTGCTGGTCGAGCACCGCGAAGCCGGAGAGGTTGACCGCGAACGCGAAGCGGTCGGGGGCGTTGCGCAGCAGCTGCATGGCCATCGCGCCGCCCTGCGAGAACCCGAGCAGACCGACGGACGTCGACTCGGTCGTGTCGAGCCAGTCGAGGATGGCGCGGGCGGCGTCGTTCGCGGCGGACGCGACCTCCACGGGGTCCACCTGGCTGGCCAGCGGCGCCCACGAGTAGCTGCCCTGCTGGAGCGTGAGCGGGGCGCGCACCGACGCGATCACCGGGCCGAGCGGGAGCTGCGGGGAGAGACCGAAGAGGTCGCCCTCGTGCGAGCCGAAGCCGTGCAGCAGCACGAGCAACGGGCGGTCCGCGCGTTCGCGTTCGGGGGCCGACCAGAGGACGGCGGCGGGGTCGATGGTGACCATGGTTCCTCGTTTCTCGTGACCCCTCACGCTAGCCGGAACTTCTCCGGGCCCGCTCCGCTGACCGCCGCGCAGCCCGGCAGGGCGCGGAATACAGGTGGTAGAATTGTCATCCCTTTCAACCCCGTCCACCCCGGATGCGCCGCAACGACGCTGCGCACGCAGACCCGATACACGCTCGTGGCCGTGAGCCGCCGAGCTACTGCTCGGCCACCGCGGCCCGCACGTACACCGTTTCTCGAGACACTGATTTGAGGCTTTCCAGATGATTTTCGAAGTAGGGGAAACCGTCGTCTACCCGCACCACGGTGCAGCAACGATCACGGCCGTGAAGACGCGCACGATCAAGGGTGTCGACAAGACCTACCTCACACTCAACGTGCACGCGAGCGATCTGACGATCGAGCTGCCGCAGGAGAACGTCGAGCTCATCGGCGTGCGCGACGTGATCGACGCCAAGGGCGTCGAGGCGGTGTTCGATGTGCTGCGCAGCGAGTGGGTCGAAGAGCCGGGCAACTGGTCGCGCCGCTTCAAGGCCAACACCGAGAAGATGGGCAGCGGAAGCGTCTACAGCGTGAGCGAGGTCGTGCGCGACCTGTGGCGCCGCGACCAGGACAAGGGCGTGTCCGCCGGCGAGAAGCGCATGCTGCTCAAGGCCCGCCAGATCCTGGTCTCCGAGCTCGCCCTCGCGCGCCAGTCCACCGAAGAAGAGGCCACCGCGGCCCTCGACGAGGTCCTGGCCAGCATCCCCGTCTGACCCCGGCGGGTTGGTTGACCAGAACTACGTCTGGCACCGCGGACACCAGTAGGTGTCCCGCTCCGTGAGCGCCGTCGCGCCGAGCTTGCCGCGGCGGATCCGCGTGCCACAGCGCAGACACGGCTTGCCCGCCCGCCCGTACACCCAGGCGTTGCGGCCGGAGCGCAGATCTCCGGTCGTCGACCGGTCGACGCGGCCGCGGTTGGCCACGAGGAGCCGTTTCGCGAGCGCGACGGTGGCCGCGGCATCCGGGTCTTCGGAGACCGGCCTGGTCGGCAGCATGCCGCGCAGAAAACAGAGCTCGTTGGCGTAGACGTTGCCGATGCCGGCGAGGTTGCGCTGGTCGAGCAGCGCCACGAATACGGGCACCTCGGGTGACGCGGTCACCCGGGCGAGCGCGAGCGTCGCGTCGAAGTCGCCGAGCAGGTCGGGGCCGAGGTAGCCCACCACGTCGTCTTTGTCGGTCGTGGGCACGAACTCGACGACGCCGAGCGAGAAGCCCACGGTCACCCAGTCGGCCGTGCTCAGGATGACGCGGGCCTGATGGGCCGGGCGCCGCCACGGCGTGCCCGGCCGGTACAGGTGCCACGACCCCTCCATCTTGAGGTGCGTGTGCAGCGTGAGGTCGCCGATGTGGTGCAGCAGGTGCTTGCCGCGGCTCGCGACGTCGTGCACGGTCTCCCCGGTGAGGTCGACCGTCGCGAAGGCGGGGACGCGCACGTCGCACCCGGTCAGCACCTGACCGCCGATCGCCTTGTTGAGGTTGTCGGCGGTGAGCCAGACGGTATCGCCCTCGGGCATCAGGCGCGCATCGACAGACCGCGGGGCGTCGCGCTGAATCCGGCGTCGCCCAGGGCGATGCCGAGCGGGCTGCCGGTGATCGATTCGCCGTCGACCTGTTCGATGCGCAGTTTGCCGAGACCGGTGCGCACGATCGAGGCCAGCGAGGCGGATGCCGCGGCGAGCACCCCCTCGTCCGCGGTGAACGTCAGCACGGTCTTGCCGCCGCGTTCCACGTACACGGCCAGGTGCCCGTCGACGAGTACCACGAGCGACCCGGCTTTGCGTCCGGGACGGTGGCCGCGGGGCGCGTCGGGTTCGGCGGCCGGCCAGGGCAGCGCCGCGCCGTAGGGCTGCGCGGGGTCGGTCGCTGCGAGGGTGACCGCGGCGGGCGGCTCGTTGCTCGCGTCGTCGCGGGTGAAGGCGCGCAACCGGTCGACGGTGGCGCCCGTGGCGAACTGTGCGGCACCGAGGCCCTCCACGAAGTAGCCGCGGCGGGCGCGGCCGATCTCCTCGAACCCGCTGAGCACCTTGTAGGCGAGGCTGAACCCGCCGCGCACACCCTCGCTCTGCACCGCGCCGCGGGTGACGACGCCGTGCCGCTCGAGCAGCAGCTCGGCCATCGACTTGGCGCGGATCGTGGTGTCGCCCTCGGCGAGCGGCAGCAACGACCAGCGTCCGCCGACGTTCGGCGCACCGGCCTGGCTGGGCAGGGTCGGACGGGCGCGGCCGCGGTAGGCGCGGGAGCGCGACGGCGCCCGCTTCGGCGCGGCTTTGCCGCCGAGGAACGAGCGCAGCGGCGAGAACGTGTCGTTCGTGACGAGTCCGGCCCAGACCAGATCCCAGAGCGCGGTCGTGAGTTCCTTGTCGTCCATGCTGCCGACGGCGCCCGAGAGCTGGCGGAAGAAGAACGCGCCGCCGCCGGCGAGGCTGGCGAGGATCGAGCGCTGCAGCTCGGTGGTCTCGTCGCCGCTCGGGTCCGCGAGGGTGAGCGGCGCGTTGTCGGCGAGGTGCAGGCTGACCCAGCCGTCGCTGCCGGGCAGCGAACCGCGCCCCGACCAGACCACCTCGCCGGTGAGAGTCAGCTCGTCCAGCCAGGCGGGGCTGTAGTTGCGCAGGCGTGCGGGCAGCACGAGGGTCTCCCAGGCGGATGCCGGCAGGGCGACGCCCGACAGCTGGTCGATCACCTGCACGAGTCCGTCGATGCCGGTGAGGTTGCTGCCGACGTGCTGCCACGCGGGCAGGAAGCGACCGAGGGTGGCGGCGTCGACCGGCTCCACCTCGTGGCGCAGGGCGGCGAGCGACCGGCTGCGCAGGCGGCGCAGCACCTCGGTGTCGCACCACTCGCTGCCCGTGGCTCCCGGGCGGAACTCGCCCTCGACCACGCGGCGTTCGCGCGAGAGCCGGCGCAGGGTGTCGAGCACGACCGCGACGCCGAGCCCGAACCGGGTCGCGACCGCGGACACGGTGAAGGGGCCGTGGGTGCGCGCGAAGCGCCCGACGAGGTCGCCGAGCGGGTCGGCGACCGGCTCGATGAACGCGGCGGGCACGCCGATCGGCAGGGGGACGCCGAGCGCGTCGCGTAGGCGAGCGGAGTCCTCGATGCCGGCCCAGCGCTCGGTACCCGCGATGGTGACGCGCAGCACGCGGTTGTCGCGGGCCAGGCCGACCATGAGCGGATTGAGCCTGTCGAAATCCTCGGGCAGGCCGTCGGTCTGAGTTTCGACAAGCTCAACCCGCTCCGCGATCTCCTCAGTCGACAACGGCCCGAGCAGGCGCAGCACGTCGACGATCCCCTCGGCGTCTTTCGCGCGACGGTCGGCGGCGAGACGCTGCAGCTCGAGCTCGGTCTGCTCGATGACGCCGGCGTCGAGCAGTTCGCGCAGTTCCGCGCGGCCGAGCAGCTCGGCGAGCAGCGTCGAGTCGAGCGAGAGGGCGGCGGCGCGGCGCTCGGCGAGCGGCGAATCGCCCTCGTACATAAACGCGGCGACGTACCCGAACAGCAGCGATCGGGCGAACGGCGACGGCACCTCGGTCTCGGTCTCGACGATGCGGATGCCGCGGCCCTCGATCTCGGACGCGATGGCGACGAGCGCCGGCAGGTCGTACACGTCTTGCAAGACTTCGCGCACGGTCTCGAGCACGATCGGGAAGCTCGGGAACTTGCGCGCGACGTCGAGCAACTGCGACGCCCGCTGCCGCTGCTGCCAGAGCGGGCTGCGCTTGCCGGGGTTGTAGCGCGGCAACAGCAGGGCGCGCGCGGCGCACTCGCGGAACCGCGATGCGAACAGCGCCGACCCGCCGACCTCCTCGGTCACGATGTCCTGCAGCTCGCCGGGCTCGAACACGAACAGTTCGGCGCCGGGAGGCGCGGCATCGGTGTCGGGGATGCGCACCACGACGCCGTCGTCGCTGGCCATCGCCGCGCCATCCATGCCCAGCCTGTCTCGAACTCTCGCCCCGACGGCCAAGGCCCACGGCGCGTGCACCTGCATACCGAAGGGCGAGTGCAGGATGACGCGCCAGTCGCCGAGCTCGTCGCGGAATCTCTCCACGACCAGGGTCTTGTCGGTCGGCACGTGGCCGGTCGACTGCTTCTGGTCGGCGACGAACGTGATGAGGTTGTTGGCGGCGAACTCGTCGAGCCCGGCGGCCACCATCCGTTCCCGCACCTCGGTCCCTGAGCTTGTCGAAGGGTCTGTGCCCGTCGACAATTCCGGCGAAGCCGTCGAGATCTCCCGCGTAAACGCCCCGATCGCCCGCCCGAGTTCGGCGGGCCGGCCGAGGCCGTCGCCCTTCCAGAACGGCACCTTGCCCGGCTGCCCGTAGGCGGGGGAGACCAGGACACGGTCGTGGGTGATGTCCTCGATGCGCCAGCTCGTGGCGCCGAGGGCGAAGACGTCGCCGACGCGCGACTCGTAGACCATCTCTTCGTCGAGCTCGCCGACGCGCGCCGCCTTCTCGCCGACCATAAAGACCCCGAACAGTCCGCGGTCGGGGATCGTGCCGCCCGAGGTGACGGCGAGACGCTGGGCGCCGGGGCGGCCGGTGATGGTGTCGCCGACGCGGTCCCAGACGATGCGAGGACGCAGCTCGGCGAACTCGTCGCTCGGGTAGAGGCCGCTGAGCAGGTCGAGCGTCGCGACGTAGGCGCTGCGCGGCAGGGTGGCGAACGGCGCACTGCGGCGCACGGTATCGAACCACTCCTCGACGCCGAGCGGGCCGAGGGCCACGGCGGCGACCGTCTGCTGGGCGAGCACGTCGAGCGGGTTCGCGGGGATGGAGATCGCCTCGATCTGGCCGGACAGCATGCGCTCGGCGGCGACCGCGGTGTGCAGCAGGTCGGCGCGGTGCTTGGGGAAGAGCACGCCCTTCGAGATCTCGCCGACCTGGTGGCCCGCGCGACCGATGCGCTGCAGTCCGCTCGCGACCGACGGCGGCGACTCGACCTGTACGACGAGGTCGACGGCGCCCATGTCGATGCCGAGTTCGAGCGAGCTCGTCGCGACGACGCAGCGCAGGCGTCCGCTCTTCAGGTCGTCCTCGATGCCGGCGCGCTGGTCTTTGCTGACGCTGCCGTGGTGCGCGCGGGCGAGCAGGGGAGCGGCGCCGGAGGTGGAGCCTGCCTGCGCCATCATCTGGGCGGGCGCGGCAGCGGGTCGAGCCTGTCGTGGCCCCTCCGACGTGATTGCGCCGACGGCGGTTTCGACAAGCTCAACCCGCGATAGTTCCCGCTCCTCGTAGATCTCATTCAGCCGCGCCGTCAGCCGCTCGGCCAGGCGCCGCGAGTTGGCGAAGACGATGGTCGAGCGGTGGTCGAGGATCAGGTCGACGATCCGCTCCTCGACGTGCGGCCAGATCGAGCCCTGCGGCGTCGCCCCGGCGGCGGACCCCTCGAGCGCGGGCGCGCTGCCGAGCTCCGTCATGTCTTCGACCGGCACGACGACGCTGAGGTCGAACCGCTTGCTCGACTCGGGCTGCACGATCGTCACGGGGGCGTTGCCGGCGAGGAATCGCGCCACTTCTTCGCGCGGCCGCACGGTGGCGCTCAGCCCGATGCGCTGCGCGGGCTTCGCGAGCAGCGAGTCGAGCCGCTCGAGCGAGACCGCGAGGTGGGCGCCGCGCTTGGTCGACGCGACGGCGTGCACCTCGTCGATGATGACCGTCTCGACCCCCACGAGCGTCTCTTTCGCGGCGCTCGTGAGCATCAGGTACAGCGATTCAGGGGTGGTGATGAGGATGTCGGGAGGCGTGCGGGCCAGCACGCGCCGGTCGCCGGGAGTGGTGTCGCCCGAACGCACGCCGACGGTCACCTCGGGGGCCGCGAGCCCCAGGCGCTTCGCCGTCTGCGTGACGCCGACGAGCGGGGCGCGCAGGTTGCGCTCCACGTCGACGCCGAGCGCTTTGAGCGGGGAGATGTAGAGCACGCGGGTGCGGTGCAGCGGGTTCTCGGGCGGGGGAGTCGACGCCAGTTTGTCGATCGCCCAGAGGAACGCCGCGAGGGTCTTGCCCGAGCCGGTCGGGGCGACGACGAGGGCGTGGCTGCCGCTCGAGACTGCTGTCCACGCGCCGAGCTGCGCGGTCGTCGGCTGCGGGAAGGCACCCGAAAACCACTCCCGGGTCGCGGGAGAGAATTTGTCGAGCACGTCGCCCATCCGACTATCTTCGCCGGTACCGCCGACATTCGCCTGAGCGCGAGGGGCGATGCCCTCAGGGCTTATAGTTCGGGTCCCGGAATTCCTCGAACTCGCCGGGGCGCGCGGGCGTGGGCGGAGCCGCCGGCCGCACCGCGTCCGGAGGAGACGGGAACGTCGGAGGCGCGGGATACACCGGCGGCGCGGGGAGGGCCGGCGTCGGCTGCGCGACTGCCTCCGGCTGGGGAGTCGCGCCCCCGGCATCCGACACGGAGAGCGGGTCGGCGGCGACCGGCGGCACGAACGGGGCGGCCGGTGCGGCAGCGGCCCGGAAGGCCGAGCGCAGCAGCTGGAAGCAGCCGAGCGCGCCGAAGAGCAGGGCCAGCCCGAAGTTCGGGAGGTAGGAGCCCGCGACGCCGGGGATCGACAGGATCTGCTGCAGCTGGGTCCAGAACTCGGGGGAGACGAGGGAGGAGAAGACGTCCTGTCCGGTCTGTGCGGTCCAGAAGTCGAGCACGTCGCTCACCACACCGGCGGCGAAGGCGAGAAGCAGGGTGACGATCGTGACGATGGCCACCCGCACCGCGCCCTGGCGGCCGAGCACGCCGGCGCCGAAACGGTAGAGCGCGATCGCGAGGAACGCGACACCGAATCCGACGATCGAGGCGACGAAACCGAAGCGCCACAGCACCACCCAGGCGACTATGCCGACCGGGATCGCGAGCAGCGAGAAGACGGTGCCTCTCGCGACGTTCTCGACGGGTGTGTCCTCGAATGCGTTGGTCACTGCTGTCTCCCCGGGTCTACGTGTTCCACCACGCTAGCGAGCGGCGGCCGATTAGTCGAGAGTAACTCCAATTCACCACGGAGAGTTGGACCGCGGCCGGGCGGGAATGAGTAAGAATGGAGCATGAGCTCCGTAGGCACCCCAGATCCCAATTCCGGCTGGCTGTCAGAGGAGGAGCTCGCTGAGACGCGTCGCCGACTTCCCCTGCTCTACGTCGAGGCGGTCCCCGTCCGGGTCGACGGCCTCGGCCGCGTCACCGAGGTCGGCATGCTGCTGCGGGCCTCGCCCGAGGGTGCCATCACGCGCACGCTCGTCTCGGGACGCGTCATGTACGGCGAGACCCTGCGCGATGCGCTGTTCCGCCACCTCGAGAAGGACCTCGGACCAATGGCCTTCCCGCTGCTTCCGGCTAGCCCCGTGCCGTTCTCGGTCGCCGAGTTCTTCCCGTGGCCGGGCGAGAGCCAGTTCACCGATGCCCGCCAGCACGCGGTCGCGCTCGCCTACGTCGTACCCGTCACGGGAACGTGCGACCCCCGCCAGGACGCCCTGGAACTGACATGGATGTCGCCGGCCGAGGCCGTCTCCGCCGACACGGTCGCGGACCTCGAGGGCGGTCGCGGTGCCCTGGTGCGCGCCGCACTCGCGTCGGTCGGCGTGCTGCCCTAACCGGTCACCCTCAGCGGGTTGAGCCTGTCGAAACCCTCACGCCGACAACCAAAAACGGCCCCCGCTTCCGCGGGGGCCGTTTTCAATTGTGGCTACCTAGCCCTGGGCGCGACGGCCCTGGCGACGCTCGCCGCCGGACTGCTCGGCGTAGCCGGAGTTGCCGCCGGTCGAGGTCGAGTAGGTGCGCGGTGCGGCGGCCGGACGGCCACCACCGGTTGCTCCGCCACGGCGGGCGCCGCCGGAGCGACCTCCGGCCGCGGGTGCACCGGCTGCTGCGGGGCGTCCGTTGCGGTCGCGACGGGGAGCAGCGTCGCCGCCACCCTCGCGGCCGGCGCGCTTGCGCTGCGCGTTGGCGCCCTGCGAGCGACCGCCCTGGCTCTGCCCGCGGACGGGCTCGGCGGCGCGGGGCTGCGGCTTGACGTACTCGGCGACCTCGCCGACGAGGGCGATGACGGCGGGCGAGTCGGCCGTGACGCGCTGCGGCGTGACGGTGATCGCGGCCTTGCGCAGGAGCTGCGCGGTGTCCTTGCGCTGTTCGGGCAGGACGAGCGTGACGACCTCGCCCTCCTTGCCGGCACGGGCGGTGCGGCCCGAGCGGTGCAGGTACGCCTTGTGCTCGGCCGGCGGGTCGACGTGGATCACGAGCTCGATGTCATCGACGTGCACACCGCGCGCCGCGACATCCGTGGCCACGAGGACGCGCGAGGTGCCGGCGGCGAACGCGGCGAGGTTGCGGTCGCGGGCGACCTGCGAGAGGTTGCCGTGCAGGTCGACGGCGGGGATGCCGGAATCGGTGAGCTGGCGGGCGAGCTTCTTCGCGTGGTGCTTGGTGCGCATGAACAGGATGCGACGGCCCTGGCCCGAGGCGAGCTTCTCGATGAGGAGACGCTTGGACTCGACCGAGTCGACCTCGAACACGTGGTGGGTCATGGCGGAGACGTGGCTGGTGGCCTCGTCGACCGAGTGCAGCACCTCGTTGTGGAGGTAGCGGCGCACGAGCTTGTCCACGCCGTTGTCGAGGGTCGCGCTGAACAGCATGCGCTGTCCGGTCGACGGGGTCTTGTCCATGATGCGGGTGACGACCGGCAGGAAGCCGAGGTCGGCCATGTGGTCCGCCTCGTCGAGGATCGAGATCTCGACCGAGTCGAGGTTGACGAAGCCCTGCTTCATGAGGTCCTCGAGGCGGCCGGGGCAGGCGACGACGATGTCGACACCGGCCTTGAGTGCCGCGACCTGGCGCTGCTGGCTGACGCCGCCGAAGATGGTGGTCGACTTGAGGCCGTACGCGTCGGCGAGTGGGGTCAGCGCGACGGTGATCTGCGTGGCGAGCTCACGGGTCGGCGCGAGGATCAGCGCGAGCGGACGGTTCGGGCGACGGCTTCCACCGGCGAGCTTGCCGCCGAGGCGGGCGACCATGGGGATGGAGAACGCGAGGGTCTTGCCGGAGCCGGTCTTTCCGCGGCCGAGGACGTCGCGGCCTGACAGGGTGTCGGGGAGCGTGTCGACCTGGATCGGGAACGGGGCGTCGATTCCCTGGGCGGCGAGAGCCGCGACGAGGGGAGCCGGAACGCCGAGCGCGGCGAAGGAGTTTTCAGACATAGGGGTGGTGGTGCCTTTCGGGCATCGGTGTGCACACCCCCGCGCAGCGAAGAGCTGTTTGGAGAGGTGCTTGGCGAAGGTGGCGATGGCCACATCCGTTCGCCGGAGAAAGTTTCTACGAGCTCAGTGCTTCTGATTGGCACATGAACGAGAAGAGTAAGCGTTCAACGACGCAGGGGATCCGTCATGGATCCGCAAGTGAGTTCAGGCTAGCACACGGGCTTTTCAGAACGCCGGATGCCGCGGCTCGGGCATCCGCCGGCCCCGGCCGCGGCATCCGCTCTGCCTAGTGGGCCCCGTCGTACCGCTCGCCCACGGGGATCTCGACGGCGACCCGGTTGCCGAGCGGTGCGAGCGGGCACGCCCACGCGGGGTCGTACGCGCACGACGGGTTGTAGGCGAAGTTGAAGTCGAGCACGAGGGTGTTCGGAGCGCCCGACGAGTTGAGCGAGGCGCCCTTGATCGAGTCGACGAGGTAGCGGCCGCCGCCGTAGGTTCCGCCGGGCTTGCCCGCGAGGGCGTCGCGCACCGGGATGAATATGCCGCCGCCGTAGGAGGCGAGCCGCCAGACGTCGAGCGTGCCGACCCCCGGGACGTCGGCGATGCCGAGCCGCTCGAACGGCACGACGCCGTCGGTGCCGGTCTCGAAGTCGAATCGCGCGGGCTCGGCCTCCTGGACCTCGACCTCGAAGCGCCAGTCGGGGTCGTAGGGGCGCGTGGGCAGGCCGGTGAAGACCGCGAGGTCGTCGGGCAGCAGCGGCGACGACGGGTGTTCTGCGAACAGCCGGTCGCGCTCGCGGCGCCAGAGGTCGTGGGCCGCGTACAGGTCCGTGGACTCGCGCACGGCGGCGTAGATGGCGAACACCTGGCGCCGCCAGTCGGCGACTTCGAAAGCGGTCATCTGCTCAGGCTAGTCGGCGGCCGCGACCCAGGTGCGGGTCATGCCGAGCACCGCGCCGCCGTCGAGATCGACGAGCTTGGTGCCCACGAAGGCGCTCGCACCGGCGGAGGTCTGCACCCGCAACGTCGGCGCCGAGGAGTCGAGCACGGCGACGACGGCGGCCGCGGCATCCGCCGACGACTGGGCGTTCGCGAACGACTGGCCGGAGCGCGCGAGGTAGGCGTCGAGCGCCGGGCCGTAGGCGCCCGCGTCGGCGACCATGGACGCGCGGTCGAGTCCGATGTTGGGCACGAAGTCGCTGGCGACCGCGCCCGGCTCGACGATGCTGACGCGCACGCCGACCGTCTCGGCCACGGGCGCGAGGG
Organism: Conyzicola lurida; assembly: GCF_014204935.1. Classification (NCBI taxonomy): domain Bacteria; kingdom Bacillati; phylum Actinomycetota; class Actinomycetes; order Micrococcales; family Microbacteriaceae; genus Conyzicola; species Conyzicola lurida. The sequence continues at coordinate 103,679 of NZ_JACHMJ010000001.1, forward strand.
ATTCGAGGAACCCCTCGACGGCGAACTTGGCCGCGCAGTACGCCTCGCTGAACGGCTGGCCGACCGCGCCGCCCACGCTCGACACGGTGACGACCCGGCCGCCGCTCGCCCGCAGGTGGGGCAGCGCCGCCTTCGTGACCGCGACGACGCCGAAGAAGTTGACCTCCATCACGTCGCGCACGGTGTCGAGCGATTCGTTCTCGATCGTGCCGACGTGCCCGGCGCCCGCGTTGTTGACGAGCGCGTCGAGGCGGCCGTGGGTGTCGACGACGCCGTCGATGCAGGCGGCGATCGAGTCCGCGTCGGTGACGTCGAGCTGCCGGATGTCGAGGGTGACACCGATCGCGCGGGCGGCGTCGCGCAGTCGGTGGGCCTTGGCGAGGTCGCGCATGGTCGCGACGACGGTGTGGCCGCCGCCGGCCGCCTGCACCGCGATTTCGAGGCCGATTCCGCTCGAGGAGCCGGTAATGAGGGTCACGGGAGATGTCATGTTCCCGAGGCTACGCCCGTGTCGGTGGGCGGGTGTTCAATGCGTGCCATGGACAAGATCGATTTCCGTGCGGAGAGGAAGGATCTGTACTCTCCCTCCTCCACCGCGTTCAGCGTCGTCGAGGTACCGAGGTTCGAGTTCTTCGCGGTGTCGGGTCGAGGAGACCCGAACTCCAGCGCCGAGTACGCCGACGCCGTGGCCGCGCTCTACTCGGTCTCGTACGCCGCGAAGTTCGCGAGCAAGCGGGTGTTCGAGCGCGACTACGTCGTCGCGCCGCTCGAGGGGTTGTGGCCGATGTCCGCCCGGAGCCTGCCGAAGAGTGAGTGGACCTGGACGATGCTGCAGCGTCAGCCCGACTGGCTGACCGCCGAGGTGCGTGAGCACGCGCTCGAGGCCGCACGCACCAAGCAACTCGCGGCCGTCGACCGGGTGCGCTTCGAGGTGATGACCGAGGGGCTGAGCGTGCAGATCCTGCACGTCGGCCCGTACGACGACGAGGCGCCCACGATCGCTCGGCTGCACGACGAGTACCTGCCGCAGCAGGGCTATGTCGAGAACGGCGAGCACCACGAGATCTACCTCAGCGACGCCCGACGGGTGGAGCCGGCGAAGCTCACGACCGTGCTGAGGCAGCCGGTTGCTGTCGCGTCGTGACTACGCGGGCAGGCGCCACGATGCCGCGAGCCGGCGGATCGCGATACCGCGCCACTGCCAGAAGCCCCAGTAGGCGACCCACATCAGCGGGGTGAGCAGTCCAGCCGAGAATTCCAGCTGGTCGCGGTAGAGCGTGCGCCCGTCGGGCTGCGCCGAGACCGCCATCCGGTGGTGCCACGACGTGGTGAGGGTGAGCGGCCAGGTGAGCCCACGGCCGGTGTCGTGCACGATACGCACGAGCACGGGGTTCTCGTGCCGGCCGTGCACGTGGTCGAGGCGCTCCTCGGTGTGGATGTCGATGATCTGCTCGCCGACGGCGATCAGCCCGAGCGGCTTCATGGCGACGCGGTGTTCGCCGTCGCTCCAGGTGTCGGTGTACCCGCCGGGGTCGAGCGACTCGAACGCCACCAGCGGGGCTGAGACCTGCTGGAACACCGCCGGGCTACGCAGCGCGTGCCACGCCGCATCCGGCTCGCAATCGAGCACCATCTTCAGCAGAACTCTCATGGCTCCAGTGTGGTCCTCGGTTAGGCTTTTGCGGTGCCAACACCCCACGGACAGTCCCAATACCAGGTTCGCTTCGACTGGGGCATCCCCGGCGCCTCGGCCATCGGCGGCGACGCCGACGTCGTCGTCTGGGTCGACCAGCTCGGGTTCGACGCCTCTGGTTCAGGCACCGACGATCTCGAACTGCCCGAGGGCGGCGTGGTGCTCGGCACCATCCAGTGCCGCCGCGCGCTCGCCGACTGGGCGCTCGGGCGGCAGGGCGACCTCGGCGACCGGTTCACGATCGCGGTCGTCGCCGCCGGGGAGCCGCGCGACGACGGCAGCCTGCGGTTCGCGGTCGAGGACCTGCTCGCGGCCGGTGCCGTGATCGACGCGCTCGCCGACGTGGGCATCGACTACTGCTCTCCGGAGTCGGCGGCCGCGGCATCCGCCTATACCGGCCTCGTCAACGCCACGAGCCATCTCATCTCGTCGTCGGCGAGCGGCCAGGCCCTCGGGCGACCGTCGATCTCGCTCGACCCGGTCGACGAGATCGTCGTACTGCGGGAATTCGCCGCGAGCGCCTGACGTTTTCACCTCTACATCCGATCTAAGGAGCGCATCATGAAGGCAGTACTGGGCGACGTTGTTCTCGCCGAATCCCCCAAGGAAGACCTCATCTCGATCGAGGGCAACTGGTACTTCCCGCCGTCGAGCGTGAAGACCGAGCTGCTCGTCGAGAGCGCCACCCCGTACCACTGCCCGTGGAAGGGCGACTGCCAGTACTTCTCCGTGAAGGACGGCGACACTCTGCTGCAGGACCGCGCGTTCAGCTACCCCGACCCGATCCCGACCGCGTTCGACCGTGTCGGCAAGGACTTCTCGGGCTACGTCGCGTTCTGGAAAGAGGTCAAGGTCGTCGACTAGTCCCGTAGTCTGCCCGGATGACGGTGGTTGCACCGTCGCCGGGCCGACCAGGGGGCACCATGACGACGACCGACACACCGCGACGCTCGCTCGGGGTGCGCCTCTTCTGGACGCCCGTCGTGATCATCGCCCTCGTCGGGATCGCGTTCGCGGTCTGGGCGATCGCGCCGTTGGTCGAAGACGACCACGGCGTGGTGGGGCTCGTCATCTACACGGCGGTCGGTGCAATGGTCGGCGCGGGTCTCGGCGTGATCGTCGGACTCAGCGCGCTGCTCGGCAACTACCTCGCCTTCGCGAGCGTCGCCACGACCCCGGCGCGTTTCGTCGGCGTCAGCCTCGCGGCGGGCAGCTCGGTCGCGCTCGCGGGCTACGTGATGCTGGTATTCGCCGGGGCGGTCGAGCCCTTCGGCTGGATCATCGTTGCGCTCGCCGTGGTGCTGCCGGTGGTGCTGTGCGTGGGCATCAGCCGCTGGGCGCGGGCAGCCGGGTAACTCAGAGCCGGCGCGTCGAGATCTCCAGCAGCCACGGACCCTCGGCGCGGTTCCACGCGAGCACGTCCTCGACGTCGTCGTAGTCGCACTCCTGAAGTTCGAGCACGGCGGCCCAGGCGCGGCAGAGGGCGACAGGGTGCGTTGTCTCCGCCGTGGGGGTGCCCGTGATCAGGATGTCGCGGCCCTCGACCTGCACGGTCCATTGCAGTGGCGCGAGTCCGTCGACGAGCCCGGCCGTTGCCACGGCGCTGGCGATCGACGAAGCCATCATTCCGTGAACCCATCCGTCCGACTGACCGTCGTGGTGAATCCCGATGTCTCCGACTGACACAGTTATCCCCTCTCGAGTACGACGAGTGGCGACCAGGGTCTGGGGTTACCGTGCCTCCACGATACGACCATTGACAGGTGTCGTGAAAAAAATCTCGTGAGCGGATGTAGCGATTCAGCGGGCGTTCGCGCGATGCGTGCGCACCTTGGCGCGGTTGCCGCAGCGCTTCATCGAGCACCAGCGGCGGTTGTTCGAGCGCGACTCGTCGTAGAAGACGAGTCCGCAGTCGTCGGCGGCGCACTCGCGGATGCGCTCCTGCCGCTCGGGGGCGAACAGTTCGACGGCCTCGCGGGCCATCGCCGAGAGCGCCTGTCCGGCGCGAGCGTTGGCGCGGCCGGCCTGGCGGGTGCCCCCGGCCAGTGTGGGCGGGATATCGGGCGTGGCCGCGAAGAGGTTGATCACGTCGACGTCGGCCGCGGCGGGCCCCTCGCCCCGGCTGGCCGCGAACGCGCTGCGGGCGATCACCGCGCGCAGCGCGACGCCGTCGGAGAGGTCGCGCTCGCTCGCCTCGGTGTGGACACCGGGGAAGCGGCCCTCGAGCCAGGCGGCGAGGTCGTCGGGGGTATGCAGGATCTCCCACGCGGGGTTGTCGCCCATTGCGCCGGTGTAGGCGAAATCGAGCGATACCGCTCCGGAATCGAACCACCACTGGTGGCCGTCGCTCGAGCGGAACCACTGGCCAGTAGGTTTCGGTGACTGCACGGTAACCAATATAGTGGGTTACATGAATTCCGCCCCAGACCAGACTCCCCAGCCTACAGGCTCCAAGAAGGATGCCGGTTGGGAAGTCGGAGTGCGCGAGACGGTGGACACCCCGCTGCCCGTCGTGTGGCAGTTCCTCGTCAGCCGCGGCATCCCGATCTGGCTCGGAACCGGCGAGTTCCGTGGCGTCAAGGGCTTCAAGTACACGATGGCCGACGGCGTCGCGGGCGAGGTTCTCGTCTACACCGAGGGCTCGAAGATCCGCGTCACCTGGCGTCCCGACGACTGGCCGCACGACACCGTGCTGATGCTCAGCGTCAAAGAGGTCGAGGCGGGGACCACGATCGCCATCCACCACGAGCAGCTGGCCGACCGCGACGAACGCCGCATGATGCTCGGCCACTGGAAGAACGTCGTCGCCGACCTGGCCGCCACGTTCCGCTAGTCGCTGCATTCCGCCGGCCGCTGCTTTTTCTCGGCGCTACCGCCGCGCCCAGCTGATCGCGTTCGCGAGGTCGAAGCTGCGCGAGCACTTGCCGCAGGCGAGCAACCGCTTCGGCTGCCGGTACCCGTAGTGGATGTGGCCCCTCGGGCAGGTGCCGACCCACGGAGCGAGCTCGTCGGCGATCGCCCCGTCGTGCAGTCGTTTGCCCTCGTAGCCGAGTTCGGCCGCGGTCGCCTTCCAGCGCTCGCCGTGCCCGGCCCGCGAACCGGCCATCGCGTGGGCCACCTCGTGCAGCAGCACCTGGTGGATCTCGTCGTCCTCGTAGCGCGCCGCGAGGTACTTCGACACCGAGATGCGCTTGGTCGTGTAGTTGCACAGGCCCGCGCGGGTTTTCGCGTTGTCGAACCCGAAGGTCCACACGCTCGGATCGAGGTGCAGCGCGATCAGGGCGTCCGCCCACTGTCGCACTCGTACTAGTTCAGCCACCTGACGAAACTAGCTCCCGGCACCGTCGATAAAGGTCTCGGTGATCTGGATGGCGATCATCGCGGCATCCACCTCGTCTGGGGAGGACTTGATGCGAACGTGCACCTTCAGGGCGTCGCTGAAGTCGCGGCGCGCGGCGTCGTAGTCCTCCATGTCGAAGTTCACGCGGCCGCGCTGCTGCAGCGCGAAGGCTTCGGTCGCCGACCAGTCGTGGGCGTGCGCCTCGTTGACGCAGTCGGTGAGGTCGGCGAGGGCCGGCTCGAGCTTGCCGAGAGCCTGCTGTACCTGGGCGCGGCGCACGCGGGCGAGGGCGAGCATCTCGCGGTCGCCGCCGAACCGCGCCTGGCGCACGGCCTGGTTCGCGATGTCCCATGCCTCGTCGAGCTTTCCGGCGAGACGGAGGAGTCCGACCTTCTCGTCGAGGGCCGCAGCGCTGCGGAGCTCGCCGAGTTCCTCGAGGCGTTCCTCGAGAGCGACAGGGTCGACCTGTTCGCGAAGGGTGGTGGGGTCGTAACCCAAAACGATTGCCACGGGGGATGTCCTTAGGTTCACTTGCGACTCAAGGTTAACCCGGCGCGACCGTTCCGAGCGGCACCTCGATCAGCTTGTCGTCACCCTCCTGCACCGATCCGCGGCCGTCCGTGTTGCTCGTGAGCATCCAGAGCGTGCCGTCCGGGCCCGGCGTCACGTCGCGGATCCGGCCGTACACGCCCTCGAACCACGGCTGTGTCGCGACCCCGTCGGCCGTCGTCACCGACCAGAGCCGCTGCCCCTTGAGTGCCGCGAGGTAGAAGGCACCCCGGGTGAATGCCAGCCCGCTGGGGCTCGCGTCGTCTGTACCCCACTGCGCCACCGGGTTGGTGAAAGCCGGGTCGGATGCCACGCCCTCCACGACAGGCCAGCCGTAGTTGGCCTCCGCCTCGATGGCGTTCAACTCGTCCCAGGTGTCTTGGCCGAATTCGGCCGCCCACAGCTGGCCGCTGTCGTCCCACGCGATGCCCTGCGGATTGCGGTGGCCGAGCGAGTAGACCAAGGTCCCCGTGAACGGGTTGTCGTCGGGCGCGGCGCCGGCGGGCGTCATCCGGAGCACTTTGCCGTTTAAGGAGTCGGGGTCTTGGGCCGCGTCGCGCACGCTGGCGTCGCCGGTCGTGGCGTAGAGCATGCCGTCGGGCCCGAAAGCGATGCGTCCGCCGTTGTGGTTGCCGGCCTTGGTGATGCCGGTGAGGATCGGCTCCGCGGCACCGATCGCGTACGCGCCCGGTTCGCCGCCGAGGGGCATGCGCACGATGCGGTTGTCGTCGGCACCGGTGAAGTAGGCGTAGAGCCAGAGGCCGGCCCCTGAGCGTGTCGAAGGGCTCGTCCCATCGCCCGCACTCTCCGCCCCCAGCACCGCGAGCCCGAGCAGGCCGCCCTCGCCGCCCGGCACCACGCCCGCGACCTCGCCGACCACACGCACTGAGCCGTCCGCGGTGATCTCTTTCACGAGGGCGGTGTCGCGCTCGCTGACGAGGGTCGATCCGCTCGCGAGCCGCGCGATGGACCACGGCGACGTCAGCCCCGTGGCGATGACGACGGGGTCGCCCGACGGGAGCGCGAGCGGCTCGGCCGTGGCGGTCGGCGTGCCCGTGCCGGTCGGCACCGGAGCCGGTTCGCCCGCCGGCTGCGTCGCGCATCCGGCGAGCAGCGCCGTCACGCCGAGAATCGCGGACAATCGCGCGGCGGTGGTGTGCCGTGTGCTGTTCCGTCCCGCCGAGTCCATGTTCCAGTCTCTCCCGGGCATCCGGGAGAGACAACTGTCGTGGCGGGTGGCCCCTACGGGCGCACCTGGAAGATGCTCTTCGCGGGCGGCGGCGACTGGATGGCGGTGGCGTCCGTGACGATGGGTGCTCCGGCGATGAAGTCGCGCAGCTCGGCCCCGGCCACGACCTTCGACGGGTGCGGGCCGCCGGCCAAGAGCCGCGGCATCCATTCGAGGGGCAGGGGAGTCTGTGACCCGACGAGCACGACATTGCCGAACCGGCGGCCCTTGAGGATCTGGGTCTCGGCGAGCACGGCGACATCGGCGACCACCGAGGCGAGGGTCGATGTCTGGCCGCGGGCGAAGGCGAGGCCGGGTCCGTCGGCGACGTTGACCAGCACGATGCCGTCCTTCGACAGCAGCGAGACGGCCGACTCGTAGAACTCGAGGCTCGTGACGTGCGCCGGCGTGCGGGCGCCGCTGAAGATGTCGATCACCAGGAGGTCGACCGAACCGCGGAGGCCGGGCGGGAACTTGCCGACGACCTCCCGGGCGTCGCCGTGACGCACGCGGATCTGCGCCCGGGGCGACCACGGCAGGTTCGCACGCACGAAGTCCACGAGGTCGCTCTCGATCTCGACCACCTGCTGCCGCGAACCGGGACGCGTGGCCTCGATGTAGCGCGGCAGGGTGAACGCGCCGGCACCGAGGTGCACGGCCGTGATCGGCTGGCCCGGGTCGCCGATCTGGTCGATCACGTGGCCCATGCGCTGGATGTACTCGAAGAACAGCTCCGAGGGGTCGTCGATGTTCACGTGGGACTGCGGCGTGCCGTCCACCACGAGGGTGAACGATCCGGGAACCCAGCGGTCGGGTTCGATCACGGCGCGGTAGCCGCTGTGGGCCAGCACGATCGACGGGAGTTCTTGCATGTGATGAGCCTACGGCGGGCCGCGGGATCAGGAGACGGGAGGGCGCTCCGCCAGGACCTCGTCGATCAGGCGGATGCACTCGGCCAGCCGCTCCTCGCGGTTGCCGCGCACGAACTGGCCGCGCTCGCCGTGGATCAGCAGCTCGTCGACGAACCACTGCGTCATCGTCGCGCGGAACTGCTCTCCGTCACGAATACCGTCCTGCTGGAACTCCACGTCGCGGTGGTCGGTGAGCAGGTAGAGGGCGCGCGGCGGGAGGTCCGGCAGGGCGTCACGGGCCGCCGTCGATTCGTTGCCGAGGTAGCGCCGCTCCCAGATCTGGGTGGCGAGAGCATCGGTGTCGCAGAAAAGAACGGGCGAACCAGCGGATGCCGCGGCGTTCTCTAATCTCTGCTGCTCGAGTGCGATCACCGCGAAGTCCTCGCTGGTCCAGTCGGCGCTGCGGAATTCGGCGTCGTCTTCCCAGCCGATGCCGAGCTCGGCGATTTTGGCGACCGTGTAGTCGCGCCCGTACTCGGAGACCCAGAGGGTGTTCGCCCAGACGCCGCCGCGCGAGCGGTAGTGCTGCACCAGATCCTGCGTGAGAGTGGTCTTGCCCGTGGACTCGGCTCCGACGAGGATGACGCGTGCCGTCAGCTTCTCCCGTTCCCGGGGAAGCAGCGAATCCCAGCCGGAATAGGGGTCTGGCGCGGTCATTCCTTAGAGCTCCGTGGGTCTTATAGCCGAATCCACGATTGTGGTCAAGGAATAGCTAGACAAGGACGGTTGTTTCGTCCTATAGTTGTTCTTTGCGCTCCCAGACAACCATGCAGTCATATTGTGGACAGTTGGTGCGCCCCGAGTATAGCGGCGGGGTAGGCCTTCAGAGGCCCTGGTGAGCTTTTCATTACCGACAGTCGGTTTTTTACCGGCATAAGGCCCGACGGGGTCCACGGAGGTTATTTCCTTGGCTGCTGCGCGCAACGCGTCCACCAAAAAGTCCACTAAGAACGGCCGCACCGCATCGCGTGTGTCGTTCGCAAAGATTACCGACACGCTGACGGTTCCCGATCTGCTCGCATTGCAGACCGAGAGCTTCGACTGGCTCGTCGGAAACGACATCTGGAAAAAGCGCATCGAGGAAGGTCTGGCCCAGGGCCGCACCGACCTCCCCACGCGCTCTGGTCTCGATGAGATCTTCGAGGAGATTTCTCCGATCGAAGACCTCGGCGAAACCATGCAGCTGTCGTTCACCGGCCCCGAGCTCGAAGAGCCGAAGTACACGATCGACGAGTGCAAGGAACGCGGCAAGACCTACGCGGCTCCTCTCTACGTCAACGCGGAATTCATGAACCACCTCACCGGTGAGATCAAGACCCAGACGGTCTTCATGGGCGACTTCCCGCTCATGACGATCAAGGGAACCTTCATCATCAACGGCACGGAGCGCGTCGTCGTCTCCCAGCTGGTTCGTTCTCCCGGTGTCTACTTCGACCGCACCCCCGAGAAGCTGTCCGACAAGGACATCTACTCCGCTCGCATCATCCCGAGCCGTGGTGCATGGCTCGAGTTCGAGATCGACAAGCGCGACCAGGTCGGTGTCCGCATCGACCGCAAGCGCAAGCAGAGCGTCACGGTGTTCCTCAAGGCCCTCGGCCTGACGAGCGAGCAGATCCTCGAGGAGTTCAAGGGCTTCCCGTCGATCGAGCTCACCCTCGAGAAGGACAACATCCTCACGAAGGAAGAAGCCCTCAAGGACATCTACCGCAAGCTCCGTCCCGGCGAGCAGGTTGCCGCCGAGGCCGCGCGTGCGCTCCTCGACAACTTCTACTTCAACTCGAAGCGTTACGACCTCGCGAAGGTGGGTCGTTACAAGATCAACCGCAAGCTCGGCATCGACGCTCCGCTGTCCGACTCGGTACTGAGCCTCGAGGACATCCTCGCGACCATCAAGTACCTCGTCTCGCTGCACGACGAGTCCGCCCCCAACGTCACGGTGCACGACAACAGCCTGTCGACCGTCAAGGGCGTTCGCGACGGCAAGAAGGTCGACGTCCGTCTCGACGTCGACGACATCGACCACTTCGGCAACCGTCGCATCCGCGCGGTGGGCGAGCTCATCCAGAACCAGGTCCGCACCGGTCTCTCCCGCATGGAGCGCGTCGTCCGCGAGCGCATGACCACGCAGGACATCGAAGCGATCACCCCGCAGACCCTGATCAACGTGCGCCCCGTCGTCGCTGCGATCAAGGAGTTCTTCGGTACCTCGCAGCTCTCGCAGTTCATGGACCAGAACAACCCGCTCGCGGGTCTGACCCACAAGCGCCGCCTGTCGGCTCTTGGCCCGGGTGGTCTGTCGCGTGAGCGTGCAGGCGTCGAGGTCCGAGACGTCCACCCCTCGCACTACGGCCGCATGTGCCCGATCGAGACCCCGGAAGGCCCGAACATCGGTCTGATCGGTTCGCTCGCATCGTTCGCACGCATCAACGCGTTCGGATTCATCGAGACGCCGTACCGTCGTGTCGTCAATGGCAAGGTCACCACCACCATCGACTACCTGACCGCGAGCGAAGAGGACGACTACATCGTCGCCCAGGCAAACGCTCCGCTCACCGCCGACGCCCACTTCGCCGACCCTCGCGTGCTCGCACGTAAGAAGGGTGGCGAGGTCGACCTCATCCCCGTCGAGACCATCGGTTACATGGATGTCTCGCCGCGCCAGATGGTGTCCGTCGCAACGTCGCTCATTCCCTTCCTCGAGCACGACGATGCAAACCGCGCACTCATGGGTGCCAACATGCAGCGCCAGGCTGTCCCGCTGCTCCGCAGCGAGAGCCCGCTCGTCGGAACCGGTATGGAGGGCTACGCGGCTATCGACGCCGGCGACGTGCTCACCAACGAGAAGGCCGGTGTGGTCGCCGAGGTTTCGGCCGACGTCATCGTCGTCCAGCTCGACGAGGGCGGAACGCAGGAGTACTACCTGCGCAAGTTCGACCGCTCCAACCAGGGCACCAGCTACAACCACCGGGTCATCGTCAACGCGGGCGACCGCGTCGAGGTCGGCGAAGTGCTGGCTGACGGTCCCGCGACGGAGAACGGCGAGCTCGCGCTCGGCAAGAACCTCCTCGTCGCGTTCATGCCGTGGGAGGGTCACAACTTCGAAGACGCGATCATCCTGAGTCAGAACCTGGTGAAGGACGACGTCCTCTCCTCGATTCACATCGAAGAGTACGAAGTCGACGCCCGCGACACGAAGCTCGGCAAGGAAGAGATCACCCGCGACCTCCCGAACGTCAGCCCGGAACTCCTGGCCGACCTCGACGAGCGTGGAATCATCCGTATCGGTGCAGAGGTTCGCCCCGGCGACATCCTCGTCGGAAAGGTCACGCCGAAGGGCGAGACCGAGCTTTCCGCCGAAGAGCGCCTGCTGCGCGCCATCTTCAACGAGAAGAGCCGCGAAGTGCGCGACACCTCGCTGAAGGTTCCCCACGGTGAAGAGGGCACGATCATCGCCGTCAAGGAGTTCTCCGCGGAGAACGACGACGAGCTCGGCTCGGGCGTCAACCAGCGCGTTGTCGTCTACATCGCCCAGAAGCGCAAGATCACCGCTGGTGACAAGCTCGCCGGCCGTCACGGCAACAAGGGTGTTATCTCGAAGATCCTTCCGGTCGAGGACATGCCGTTCCTCGCCGACGGAACTCCGGTCGACATCATCCTGAACCCGCTCGGTATCCCCGGCCGCATGAACTTCGGCCAGGTCCTCGAGACCCACCTCGGGTGGATCGCGAAGCAGGGTTGGGACATCGACGGCAAGCCGAAGTGGGCCGAGAAGATTTCGGATGAAGCACGCAGTGCAGCGCCCGGAACCAAGGTCGCCACCCCGGTGTTCGACGGTGCGCTCGAAGCCGAAATCGAAGGACTGCTCGACTCCACCACGCTCACGCGTGACGGAGAGCGTCTCATCGACTCCAGCGGTAAGACCCGCCTTTTCGACGGCCGCTCCGGCGAGCCGTTCCCGCAGCCTGTCTCCGTTGGTTACATGTACATCCTCAAGCTGCACCACCTTGTCGACGACAAGATCCACGCACGCTCGACGGGTCCGTACTCGATGATCACGCAGCAGCCGCTCGGTGGAAAGGCGCAGTTCGGCGGACAGCGCTTCGGTGAGATGGAAGTGTGGGCTCTCGAGGCCTATGGAGCCGCGTACGCGCTCCAGGAGCTTCTCACCATCAAGTCCGACGACATCCTCGGCCGCGTGAAGGTTTACGAGGCCATCGTCAAGGGCGAGAACATCCAGGAGCCCGGTATTCCGGAGAGCTTCAAGGTTCTCATCAAGGAGATGCAGTCACTGTGTCTGAACGTCGAGGTTCTCTCGGCCGACGGATCCATCGTGAACCTGCGCGACACGGATGACGAAGTCTTCCGCGCCGCTGAGGAACTCGGCATCAACATCTCTACCCGGTTCGAGTCCTCGTCTATTGACGAGATCTAGACCGAACCCGACAACTACTTCAGTTATCTAAGAGAGAAGCTAAATTGCTCGAAGTTCACGCTTTTGACGAAATCAAGATTGGTCTCGCGACAGCAGACGACATCCGTCGTTGGTCGCACGGCGAGGTTAAGAAGCCAGAGACCATCAACTACCGCACCCTGAAGCCCGAGAAGGACGGTCTGTTCGGCGAACAGATCTTCGGACCCTCGCGCGACTGGGAGTGCTCCTGTGGCAAGTACAAGCGAGTCCGCTTCAAAGGGATCGTTTGCGAGCGTTGCGGCGTCGAGGTCACCAAGTCCTCCGTACGTCGCGAGCGCATGGGCCACATCGAGCTCGCCGCACCCGTAACGCACATCTGGTACTTCAAGGGCGTTCCGTCGCGCTTGGGCTACCTGCTCGACATGGCGCCGAAGGACCTCGAAAAGGTCATCTACTTCGCCGCGTACATGATCATCTCGGTCGACGTGGATGCACGTCACGAGGACATGCCCGGCCTTGAGAACGAGCTCCGCCTCGAGATCAAGACCCTCGAAGGCCAGCGCGATGCCCGCATCGCCGACCGCCTGGGCAAGCTCGAGGAAGACCTGGCTGCCCTCGAGGCAGAGGGCGCCAAGAGCGACCAGAAGCGTCGCACCAAGGACGCCGCCGAGAAGGAGATGGGACAGGCCCGCAAGTCGTTCGACGAGCAGATCGCCCAGCTCGAGCGCGTGTGGGATGACTTCCGCAGCCTCAAGGTCGGCGACCTCAAGCCGGAGGACGCTGTCTTCCACGACCTGCAGGACCGTTTCGGAACCTACTTCGAGGCCTTCATGGGCGCCGAGGCAATCCAGAAGCGCCTCCAGGCCTTCGACCTCGCCACCGAGAGCGTCGACCTGCACGACCAGATCGCCAACGGCAAGGGCCAGAAGAAGATCCGCGCGATCAAGCGACTGCGCGTGGTCAACTCCTTCCTCCAGACCGGCAACTCGCCGGCCGCCATGGTGCTCGAAGTCGTCCCGGTCATCCCGCCCGAGCTGCGCCCGATGGTGCAGCTCGACGGTGGTCGCTTCGCGACATCCGACCTCAACGACCTCTACCGTCGTGTGATCAACCGCAACAACCGCCTTCGTCGTCTGCTTGACCTCGGTGCCCCCGAGATCATCGTGAACAACGAGAAGCGCATGTTGCAGGAGGCCGTTGACGCGCTGTTCGACAACGGTCGTCGTGGTCGCCCCGTCACGGGTACCGGCAACCGCGCCCTGAAGTCCCTGAGCGACATGCTCAAGGGAAAGCAGGGTCGTTTCCGCCAGAACCTGCTCGGAAAGCGCGTCGACTACTCCGGCCGTTCGGTGATCATCGTGGGACCGCAGCTCAAGCTGCACCAGTGTGGTCTCCCGAAGCAGATGGCTCTCGAGCTGTTCAAGCCGTTCGTGATCAAGCGCCTCATCGACCTCAGCCACGCTCAGAACATCAAGAGCGCCAAGCGCATGGTCGAGCGTTCGCGCCCGCAGGTGTGGGATGTCCTCGAGGAGATCATCCGCGAGCGCCCCGTGCTGCTGAACCGCGCACCTACCCTTCACCGCCTGGGCATCCAGGCCTTCGAGCCTCAGCTCGTCGAGGGCAAGGCGATTCAGCTTCACCCGCTCGTGTGTGCCGCGTTCAACGCCGACTTCGACGGTGACCAGATGGCAGTCCACCTGCCGCTGTCCGTCGAGGCGCAGGCCGAGGCCCGCGTGCTCATGCTCGCGTCGAACAACATCCTCAAGCCGTCTGACGGTCGCCCGGTGACCCTGCCCACACAGGACATGATCATCGGTCTGCACCACCTGACCACGCTCAAGGAAGGCGCTGCAGGCGAAGGCCGTGCGTTCTCGTCGATCTCCGAGGCGATCCTCGCGTTCGACCAGCACTCGCTCGACCTCAACGCCAAGGTGCGTATCCGTCTCGAGAACCTCCACTTCGCCGAGGGCGAAGCACCCGAGGGCTTCGAGCAGGGCGACAAGGTTCTGCAGCACACCACGCTGGGCCGCGCGATCTTCAACGAGACCCTGCCGGCCGACTACCCCTACATGGAGGCAGTCGCCGACAAGGGACAGATCTCCGCGATCGTCAACGACCTCGCCGAGCGCTACCCGAAGGTGGAGGTCGCAGCAGCACTCGACCGCATCAAGGACGCCGGTTTCCACTGGGCTACCCGCTCCGGTGTGACCGTCGCGCTCTCCGACATCCTGACGCCGCCGAACAAGCGCGACATCATCCAGGGCTACGAGAAGCAGGCCACCAAGGTTCAGGACCAGTTCGAGAAGGGTCTGACGACAGAAGCAGAACGTCGTCAGGAGCTCATCGAGATCTGGAACAAGGCAACCGCCGAAGTCGCCAAGGCGATGGAAGACAACCTGCCCGACGACAACAACATCAACCGCATGGTGTCGTCCGGTGCGCGTGGTAACTGGATGCAGGTCCGCCAGATCGCCGGTATGCGTGGTCTCGTGTCGAACCCGAAGGGTGAGATCATCCCTCGCCCGATCGTTAACAGCTACCGTGAAGGCCTCTCCGTGGCCGAGTACTTCATCTCGACTCACGGTGCCCGTAAGGGTCTGGCTGACACCGCACTGCGTACGGCTGACTCGGGATACCTCACCCGTCGTCTCGTGGACGTCTCGCAGGATGTCATCATCCGCGAAGACGACTGCGGTACGTCGAAGGGTCTCGACATGCCCATCGCCGCACAAGACGCGACCGGCGCCTGGATCCTCGACAGCAACGTCGAGAACTCGGTCTACGCTCGCAGCCTCGCGACCGCAGCAGTCAACGACAAGGGCGAAGTCATCGCAGAGGCCGGAGCGGACGTCGGAGACGTCCTCCTCGACACCCTGCTCGCCGCTGGCGTTCACAACATCAAGGTGCGTTCGGTTCTCACGTGTGAGTCCGCCGTCGGTGTGTGTGCCGTCTGCTACGGCCGCTCGCTTGCGACCGGTCTTCTCGTCGACATCGGCGAGGCCGTCGGTATCATCGCGGCCCAGTCGATCGGTGAGCCCGGTACCCAGCTGACGATGCGTACCTTCCACACCGGTGGTATCGCGTCCGCTGACGACATCACCCAGGGTCTGCCCCGCGTCACCGAGCTGTTCGAGGCCCGTACCCCCAAGGGTGCGTCCCCGATCGCCGAGGCCGCTGGTCGCATCACCATCGAGGACACGGACCGTAGCCGCAAGCTCATCCTGACCCCCGACAACGGTGACGAGCCCGTCGCGTACCCGGTTCTGCGTCGTGCAACCCTCCTCGTCGAGGACGGCCAGCACGTAGAGCTCGGACAGCAGCTGCACATCGGTAACCTCGACCCGAAGGAAGTTCTTCGCGTCAAGGGTGTCCGTGCAGTCCAGCTGCACCTCGTCGACGGTGTCCAGGGCGTCTACCGCTCGCAGGGTGTGCCGATTCACGACAAGCACATCGAGGTCATTGTCCGCCAGATGCTCCGCAAGGTGACCGTGGTTGACCACGGTGACACCGGACTCCTGCCGGGTGAGCTCGTCGACCGCTTGAAGTACAACGAGCTCAACCGCGCTGTACTCACCGAGGGCAAGGCAACCGCCTCCGCTCGCCAGGAAGTGCTTGGTATCACCAAGGCCTCCCTCGCGACCGAGTCGTGGCTGTCGGCCGCTTCCTTCCAGGAGACCACCCGCGTTCTCACGCAGGCGGCCATGGAGGGCAAGAGCGACCCGCTCATGGGCCTCAAGGAGAACGTCATCATCGGAAAGCTCATCCCGGCCGGCACGGGTCTCCCGCGCTACCGCGATGTGTCTGTCGAGGCGACGGAAGAAGCCAAGGCCGAGCGTTACCCGAACCGCATCTTCACGGATGACTCGGTATTTAGCGAGGCAGACCTGAGCTTTGTCGACTTCGACACGTTCTCGTCTGACGATTACACCCCCGGTACCTACAACTAAGTAGTTAAGTAGTGCCACATGAAGGGCCCCTCACCACGGTGAGGGGCCCTTTGTGGTTTCCCGCGCGACTACTCTTTCTACAGATGCAGTCCCCACAAGGGACGCCTCGCAATGACGGGAGACAACCATGACCGCGTACGTATCGCTCTTCGACCTGCTCTCGGTGGGCATCGGCCCGTCGAGCTCGCACACCGTCGGACCCATGCGGGCGGCGCGCACCTTCGCCCTGCGCCTCGTCGATACCGGGATCATCGACGACGTGCGTTCGGTCACCTGCTCGCTCTTCGGCTCGCTCGGCGCCACGGGCATCGGGCATGGCACTCCCGACGCGGTGGTCGCCGGCCTCGAGGGACTCGATCCCGAGACCTGTGACCCGGTGCTGGTGCACGGCGCCTGGACGGGGCTGGCCGACAGCGGACGGCGTGTGCCGGTCGGGGCTGTTTCCGGCGCCCGGATGCTCGCACGAGCGTTGCCGAGAGGCACTCGCGAAACACTGCGGCTTGCCGGCACCCACGAGATCACCTTCCATCGTGACGACATCCAACTTGTCCCTCAGACGCGCCTGCCCGAGCACCCGAACGCCCTCACCCTCGCGGCCTGGGGCGACGACGCCGAGACCCCGCTGCTGAGCGAGACGTACTACTCGATCGGCGGCGGGTTCATCCGCCGCGAGGGCGAGGAGGCGAAGCTCGCCTCGCGCAAGCCACACCCGCTGCCGTTCGGCACGGCCGACGAGCTGCTCGCCATCTGCGCGCGCGACGGTATCGCGATCGACGAGGTCGCCTGGCGCAACGAGCTCGCGCTGCACCCCGACAGCGACATCGGCGCGCGTGTCGACGCGATCTGGGCCGCGATGGCGTCGTGCGTCGAGAACGGGCTGAACACGCCCGGCATGCTCCCGGGGCCGCTCGGCGTGAAGCGGCGCGCGTCGCTGCTGCGAGCCAAGCTCGAGGCCGACCTGCCGCGCATCGACCGCGAGCGGTCGGGGGAGTGGCTGCAGGCGTTCGCGCTGGCCGTCAACGAGGAGAACGCCGCGGGGGGCCGCGTCGTCACCGCGCCCACCAACGGTGCCGCCGGCATCCTGCCCGCGGTCGGCTACTACTACCTGCGCTTCGTGCCGGGCGCGAGTGCCGAGGGAATGCGCCGCTACCTGCTCACAGCGACCGCGATCGGCTCGCTGTTCAAGGCGAACGCGTCGATCTCGGGGGCGGAGGCCGGCTGCCAGGGCGAGGTCGGCTCGGCGTGCGCCATGGCGGCCGGAGCGCTCTGCGCGGTGCTCGGCGGCACACCCCAGCAGGTGGAGAACGCGGCGGAGATCGCGATGGAACACCACCTCGGCCTCACCTGCGACCCGGTCGGCGGCCTCGTGCAGATCCCGTGCATCGAGCGCAACGCGATCGCCAGCTCGACCGCGGTGAGCGCGGCCCGGCTCGCGCTGCTCGGCGACGGCACGCACGTGGTGAGCCTCGACACCGTCATCGAGACGATGCGGCAAACCGGAATCGACATGTCTACGAAGTACAAGGAGACAAGCGAGGGTGGCCTCGCTGTGAACGTGATCGAGTGCTGACACCCCGCGCCCCCCGGTAAGGGGTATGGTTATGCCTCTCTCAAAAGGTTACGTTTGCACTCTATTCTCGAGATGCCGCGCGGGGGGCCCACGGCATCCTTATTTTTGTGAGGTGATGCAATGGCAACCCTCACCGAAATTCTGATTCTGCGCGGAGTCGTCCCCATCGAAAATCTTGACTCCATCTCGGGTGCCTGGGGTGAAGACGAAGACGCCGTCAAGGCGCTCGTCGACAAAGGCATAGTCACCGAGGTGCAGGTTGCCTCGGCGCGTGCCGCCCAGGCCGAGCTGCCGTTCGTCGAGTTGATGGAGTTCCCGGTCGATCGAACGGCCGTCTCGCTCGTTCCCGCGGCCATGTGCCGGCGGTACCAGATCCTGCCGATCGGAATCATCGGCGACATCCTGACTCTGGCAATGGTCGACCCGGGTGACGTCTTCGCCATCGACGACGTGCGCGCCGCGGCCCGCATGCAGATCCGCCCTGTCGTCGCCGCGCCCAGCGACCTGCGCCAGGCGATCGACCGCTACCACCGCGCCGACGGCGAGCTGAGCGACCTCACCACCGCCCTCGAAGAAGAGAGCAGCACGACCGACGTCGTGATGGCGGGCGAGAACGACTCGATGGAAGACGACGCGCCCATCGTGCGTTTCGTCAACCTGCTGATCAGCCAAGGCATCCAGGACAAGGCGTCCGACATCCACATCGAGCCGGGCGAGCGCGAAGTGCACGTGCGCTACCGCATCGACGGCGTGCTGCACCAGATGCAGTCGGCGCCCAAGGCGATTCAGAACGGCGTCATCTCCCGCCTGAAGATCATGAGCGAGATCGACATCGCCGAACGACGCAAACCACAAGACGGCCGGATGTCGGTGACCCACGGTGGCCGGAAGATCGACCTCCGCGTCGCGACCTTGCCGACCGTCTGGGGCGAGAAGGTCGTTATGCGAATTCTCGACACCTCGTCGACGACCGTGTCGATGGACAACCTCGCGCTGCTGCCGCGCAACATGGCCGCGTACAAGTCGTCGTACACGAAGCCGTACGGCATGATCCTCGTCACCGGTCCGACGGGTTCGGGTAAGTCGACGACCCTGTACACGACCCTCGGCGCCGTGGCCCGGCCCGAGATCAACGTCATCACGGTCGAAGACCCGGTGGAATACCGCATGCCGGGCATCAACCAGGTGCAGGTCAACGCCAAGGCGGGCCTCACGTTCGCGTCGGCGCTGCGCTCCATCCTGCGTTCCGACCCCGACGTCGTGCTGATCGGTGAGATCCGCGACCACGAGACCGCGCAGATCGCCATCGAAGCGTCGCTCACGGGTCACCTCGTGCTCTCCACGCTGCACACCAACGACGCCCCGAGCGCCATCACGCGTCTCACCGAGATGGACATCGAGCCCTTCCTCGTCGGTTCCGCTCTCGATTGCGTCGTGGCCCAGCGTCTCGCGCGCCGCCTCTGCGACCGCTGCAAGGCGCCGTACCAGCACGACCCCGAGCAGCTCGCCGCACTGCGGTTCGCGTTCGACCCGAACCGCCCGCCGCCCACGCTGTACAAGCCGGTCGGCTGCACCAACTGCTCGAACACCGGATACCGCGGCCGCATCGCGCTGCACGAGGTCATGATGGTCACCGAGCAGATCGAACGCCTCGCCGTCGCCCGCGCCTCGAGCGCCGAGATCGGCAAGGTCGCCATGGAGCAGGGGCTCATCCCGCTGCGCTGGGACGGGTGGGCGAAGGTGCAAATGGGTCTGACGTCGGTCGAAGAGATTATGAGAGTGGTTGTCTAACGTGCCTACCTACGACCCCGACGGCGAACTGCCGCCGCCCCCGCCCTCGAACGCCTTCAACCCCGCGTCGTACCTGAACGCGCCGCCGCCCACCACACCGCCGGCGTCGTTCGGGAGCTACACGCAGCCCCCGCCCCCGCCCGGCTACGAGCAGCCGTTCGATCCGACGGGCTTCCCGCCGCCGTTCGCCGCCGCGGACCCCTCTGCCCCTCCTGTGCCCTTCGGCAGCGAGCAGAACTTCGACGCGGCCTTCGACCCGGCCGCGTTCGCGCCGCCGACCGGTGCCTACGAGACCACCTCGTACGACAGCGCCTTCGACCCGACCGCCTTCGCGGCCCCCGCCACCGACTACACCCAGGCGTTCGACCCCTCGGCATACACCCCGCCCACGTCGTACGACGAGGCTTTCGACCCGAACTCGTTCGCCGCTCCGCCGGCGCCGGCAGCGCCATCCTTCGAGGACGTCCTGTTCGCCCCCGTCGACGAGTCGGTTCCCGTCTTCGACACGTCGGCGTTCGACATGCCGGCCCCGACCGCGGCCGTGCCGCCGACGTATGAGGCGCCGATTCCCGAGGCGGCTGCCCCGGCAGCGCCCGCTTGGGAGGCTCCGGCCGCCGCCGCTGCTACTGCGTCGGCCGCTCCCGCCGCTCCTGCTGCTCCCGCGTGGGAGGCACCCGCAGCTACCGCTCCCGTCTGGGAGGCCCCGGCCCCGACTCCCGCCGTGCCGGCACCGGTTGCCTCCGCAGCGCCCGTCGCCGACCTGCAGCCGCCCGCCCCGGCCGTGCCGAGCTACACGCTGCCGATCCCGGTCGAGGCGCCCACCGAGGTGCTGCCGACCGCGGCCCCCGTCGTCGCGCCGGCTGCCACGTTGCCCAAACCCGCCGCGGCCCCCGTCGCATCCTCGATTCCGGGCGAATCGCTCGGCCGCCACGCGGAGCGCCCCGAGCCCACCTTCGATGCCAGCGCGCCCATCGTGCCAGCCACTCTGCCCCAAGAACTCGGCGTCGGCCAGGTCGGCAGCGACCTCGACCTCGTTGCCGCGCTCAACGCCGTCGTGCAGCTGCGCGCATCCGATCTCCACATCGGTGTCAACGCGGTGCCGATGATCCGCGTCGACGGCGGCCTGCGCCCCATCCCCGGTTTCGAGGAGTGGGACGCCGACAAGGTCATGACGGCCCTGCACAGCATCATGTCGCCCGAGCACCGCGACCTGTTCGCGAACGAGCTCGAGCTCGACTTCGCCTACACGCTCTCCGAGAAGTCGCGTTTCCGCGTCAACATCTACCAGCAGCGCAACGTGCTCGGCGCCGCCTTCCGACTCATCCCCACCGAGATCAAGCAGCTCGCCGCCCTCGGCATCCCCGAGCGCATCGGCAAGTTCGCCCAGCTGCCCCGCGGCCTCGTGCTCGTCACCGGGCCCACGGGTTCGGGCAAGTCGACGACTCTCGCCGCGCTCATCGACCTCGTCAACTCGACCCGTGCCGACCACATCGTGACGGTCGAAGACCCCATCGAGTTCATGCACGAGAACAAGAAGTCGCTCGTCAACCAGCGCGAGGTCGGCCACGACACGCACAGCTTCAACAACGCGCTCAAGCACGTGCTGCGGCAGGACCCCGACGTGATCCTCATCGGCGAGCTCCGTGACCTCGAGACCATCTCCGTCGCGCTGACCGCTGCCGAGACCGGCCACCTCGTCTTCGCGACCCTGCACACGCAGGACGCACCGCAGACGATCGACCGCGTCATCGACGTCTTCCCGCCCCACCAGCAGGACCAGGTGCGCGCCCAGCTCGCCGCCACCCTGCAGGGCGTCGTCTGCCAGACCCTGATCAAGAAGGCCCACGGCGAAGGCCGCGCGGTCGCGACCGAGGTGCTCATCACGACGCCCGCCGTCGCAAACCTCATCCGCGAGGGCAAGACGTACCAGATCCACTCGGCCATGCAGGCGGGTCGTGAAATGGGCATGCACACCATGGACCAGCATCTCGCCGACCTCGTCAACGCGCGCCAGATCACGCACCAGGCCGCGCACGAGAAGGCGCACGACCTCGAAGACCTCAAGCAGCTCATCTCTCGCAGCGAGGTGGGTGGCGGTGGCCAGGACTTCTCAGGCCAGGCATCCGGTATTAACTTCGACGACTCGTTCTCGAACAAGGGGGCCTGACAATGGCCGCCACAAATACCAAGACTTTTGCCTATACCGCTCGGGATGGCGCGGGGAAGGTCGTCAAGGGACGTGTCGAGGGCACGACCGAAGCCGTCGCGATCGGCAAGCTCCGCACCATGGGCGTCTCGCCCATCACGGTCGCCGAGTCCAGCGGTGGCACCGGCCTCAATCGCGAGATCAGCTTCGGCTCCTTCGGCCAGAAGCGCGTAGACCTAAAGGATCTCGCCGTCATGAGCCGCCAGCTGGCGACCATGCTGGCCGCCGGTCTGTCGCTCCTGCGCGCGCTGACAATCCTCGCCGACCAGACCGAAAACAAGAAGCTCGGCGAAACCCTCAACGACGTGCGGTCCCAGATCGAGAGCGGCTGGTCATTCTCGGACAGCCTCGCCAAGCACCCTGACGTATTCCCGCGGCTCATGGTCTTCCTCGTCAAGGCCGGCGAGACCGGCGGATTCCTTGACGGCGCGCTCGAATCGATCGCGGGTAACTTCGAGTCCGACGTGAAGCTGCGCGCGACGATCAAATCGGCTCTGACTTATCCAATCGCGGTGCTGATCATGGCGTTTCTCGCGGTCATCGGCATGCTCATCTTCATCGTGCCGGTGTTCGAAGCCATGTTCGCGGATTTCGGTGGGGAATTGCCGTTCGCGACGCAGGTTCTTGTCGTCCTTTCGGCGAACATGATCTGGATCGTTCCGCTTCTCGCGGTCATCATCATTGCGGGCACCGCGTGGTGGCGCAAGAACAAGAACGAAGACCGCGTCCGTGCTTTCATTGATCCACTTCGACTCAAAGTCCCCGTGTTCGGCTTGCTGTTCAAGAAGGTCGCAATCGCCCGGTTCACCCGCAACTTCTCGACCATGATGGGTTCGGGTGTGCCCATTCTGCAATCGCTTGCCATCGTCGGCGAGACATCAGGCAACTGGGTAATCGAAGAGGCCCTGCGTAAAGTGCAGGACTCGGTGCGCCAGGGTCGCTCGATCGCGGCGCCGCTCGCCGAGGAGCCCGTGTTCCCTGCTATGGTCACGCAGATGATCGCCGTCGGTGAGGACTCCGGTTCGTTGGAGACGATGCTCGCGAAAATCGCGGATTTTTACGACGAAGAAGTGCAGAGCACTGCGGAATCGCTTACGGCGCTTATTGAACCTTTGATGATCGGCGTTATTGGCGCGGTCATCGGCGGCATGATTATCGCGCTGTACATGCCCGTGTTCAGCATTTTCGAGCAGATCAACTAGGCGAATCCCCTTCAGTCCACCCCCTGTACTAGGGTCTGTCGGCCTGAACTGTTGTCATTCAATATTGCTGGTAGGGGGCAATTCTTCTTGGGGGCCACCTGTCCACATTCATCCATAGACAGGATTCTGTTATGTTCACCAGCATCAACCGGGCGCTCGACGCCTCCCGCCTCAAGCGCGAAGAGAACGAAAAGGGCTTCACCCTGATCGAGCTCCTCGTCGTGGTCATCATCATCGGCATCCTCGCCGCGATCGCGATTCCCGTATTCCTCAGCCAGCGCGAGAGCGCGTGGAAGGCTTCGGTCGAGTCCGACCTCAAGAACGCCGCAATCGTTGTCGAAACCTACGCGACCAACAACAACGGCAAGTACCCGGTTGAGGCGACTGCGAAAGCGATTAACACCGTCACCGGTCTTGACGGCGTGAAGCTCAGCGCCGAGAACAACGTTCTTTACACCGCGGCAAACGCCAACGGATACACGCTGACCGGATCGACGACCAACATCACCACCGGCAACAAGATCCTCCGCTACAACAGTGCAACGGGGGGCCTTGGCTCCTGGACCGCGAACTAGTCCGCGCTTTTCCAGCACAAATTGTGGGGCGTCGCTTCGGCGGCGCCCCGCATTCAGTTCCACGGAGGAACGGGCCGCCTTACACAGCGGCTACACACACAATGAACAGCTCGGGGGGAGCGTTGTGTTGAAGCATTATCACGACCGCATCCGAGCGGCGTCCGATCGGGAAGACGGAATGACCCTCATCGAGGTCATAGTCGCCATGTTCATCTTCAGCGTCATATCCATCGGCTTCATCTACGGCATGATCATGGTTCTTTCCGTGAGTCGCGATGCTCGCGCAACGCAGGTGGCAAGCAACCTCGCCTCGCAAGAGATCGACCTGGCTCGGGCAGCAGAAGACCTCTTCGCATACGGCGTTGGCCAGAGTGCCGTCCGTCCCGACCAAACCATCAACGGCGACACCTTCCACACCAAGATCACGGCAGCCTGGGTCTCCGATCCCGGACTCGCTCTGCAGTGCGGCAATACGGCGAGTGGAGCCGGGGCCCCGCTGCGATACAAGCGCGTCGACGTCATGGTTACCTGGGACGGCATGCGCTCATTGTCGTCCGCAGTTCACAGCTACACGATCATCAATCCCAAAGAGCGCATCAATGATCCGGCACTGGGCACGATCCTCGTCTCGGTCACCACCGATCTCGGAATCGGTGTGTCAGGCGTGACTGTCACGGCGACTCCGGCGACTCCGGCGAATGGTGCAGTCGCGCTGACAACGACACCCTCCGCAACTGACGCGCAGGGCTGCTCCTACGTTCTCAAGGTCGTGCCTGGCAACTACATCGTGTCAGTCTCGAAGACGAATTACCTGAGCAGCGGAGGAACCTCCGAGGATCAGAAGTCGACGCCGTCGGTAAACCCGGTTGTGGTGACCGCAGGCAAATCGACGTCGCAGAATTTCATCTACGACAGCCAGTTTAATTTCGGTCTCACCTACGCGTCGAACTCGAATGCAGCTGGGATCCGAATCCCCACCAATATGGACACGAGCTTTTTACACGTGCGCGGATTGTCGGTGTCGACCGCCACGTCAAATGCACTGACGCGGACAGTTTCACGATTCCCGTTTGCAAGCGGCACCTACAACATCATGGCCGGCACGTATGTCGCGCCTACTGCTGGTGACGGCGCAACGGCCGCCGCGGCCGGTTGTGTGGCCGTCAATCCAACGGCTTGGCCGCAAGTAGTCGAGGGCGCTGTGACGTACGGTCCTCCGGCGTCGACCGTTCCCGGCACCACGCCAGGGGGCAGCGCTAATGTCGGCGTTCCCATGGGAGTATTCACGCTTGTCGGAGCGAAAAACAAATATGTAAAAGCAGTTTCGCAAAATGCGAGTCCAGCCTGCGCGAACACAATGACCTATGTATTCGGCCTGCTTCCCAACACGTCCGCAGGGGATGCGGCAAGTATCGCCCTTCCCTTTGGCTCCTGGAAGTTGTACACGGGCAGCACTGCGGGCACTCAGACCGATGCGGTCGCGGGCAACAAGATGGTTCCCCTCACCAGGGGAACGTCCAATGCCGCGACAAATGTGATCCTCCTCGACCCGAGGGTGCCGGTGACGCCGTGATGCGACTTCGCCGGGACGAGTCCGGCATGACTCTTATCGAACTGTCCACCACGATTCTGGTGCTGGGAATCCTCAGCACGATCGTGGTGAGCCTCTTCGTCAATATCTCGACCAACTTCACTCGCGATCGCGCGGCCACGGACAGCACGAACATCGCTGCTATTGGCATGAATGAGATAACTCGAGTCATCCGCGCCGGAACCGAGATCCGGGTCGCCAACGTAACTCTCAACGACCCGGTTTTTGTGACCGCGAACAGGGAAGAGATGACTATCTATTCCTATCTCGCCGATTCCTCCACTGGCGTGCTCTCACCGGTCAAGGTGCAACTGGCTGTTAACGCCACTTCGCGAGAGCTCCGTGAGACTCGTTGGTCGAGCACGAAGAACAGCGCCGGGTATTGGATCTTCAGCACGACACCTGGCGCAACTCGCACCATCGCGCGCCTTATCCCGCCTATCACACCGCCGCTCACTGCGGGACAGAAGTACTTGTTCACCTACTACGACTCACGTGGCGTCGAGCTGACGATGCCGGCGTCCGGCGGCCTCACCGAGTCGCAGCGACGCGCAGTCGCGGCAGTGCAAGTGACTGTTACCGTCCAGGCGGACCTCAGCGCGCGTGCCAAAGCATTTACCCTTCAGAACACCGTGGGCATGCCTAACCTTGGCGTGTCGAGAGTGGGGCCATAATGATCCGACGACTGTACAGACGGCGACTCAAGCGGGACGGCGAAGAGGGCCTCGCGCTCATCATGGTGATCTCGATTGGGGCTGTGCTGACGATCCTGGTCGCGACGGGTGTTACTTACGCGCTTGGCGGGTTCCGTAAAGCCAATACAGACGAGGCGTGGAGCGCGGCGATGGCCGCGGCATACGCCGGCGTTGAGGAGTATCAGAGCCGTCTTGCCAATGATTCCACCTACGTGAAGTACGGCAATCCTTCGTCACTGTTCACCTCTGGCACCGGCAGTTCCGTCATCGTTCCCACAGAGGCCAATCCGGCATTCGGCATCGGCACCGCAGGCACCTGGGCGACAGTGCCACGTGATCCCGCCGCCGACGTCAATGTCAAGAACGACCCGGCACAGTTCCGGTACGAGGTCGACAACTCGAAGTACAGCACGACGGGCACACTTCGCATTCGGTCGACGGGCAAAGTAGGAAAGTCCACACGAACGATCGTCGCCGACTTGCGTCAGCAGGGTTTTATCGATTTTCTCTATTTCACCAACTACGAGATCTCGGACCCGGCGTTCACCAGCGTGAACAGCGCGTGCGTTAAGTACAAGTGGGCCGGCCGGCCCGACAGGGACACAGCAAACAGGGACTGCAGTGAAATCCAATTCGGGACGAACGACGTTATCGCGGGCCCGGTCCATTCCAACGACACGATTCGCGTCTGTGCCTCGCGCTTCAAGGACACGTTCACCACGTCGAACCCGACAAGTGGTCTCAAGTACACCTCGGTAACCGGCTGCGGAGCGGCAACTTTTGATCTAGCTGCGAATGGATACCCGGCCTATAGCCCACCCCTGACGATGCCGGCCTCCAATGGAGCGCTCATCCAGGAAACTCGATCCGACGTCGCGGCGCTCAATAGCACGCTGCCCGGATGCCTCTTTACCGGCCCGACGAGCATCGAATTTTTCGGAAACGGCACGATGACCGTGCGTTCGCCGTACACACTGAAAACGAACATTGTCGGGTCGCCGGCGACAAGCGGCTCGGTTTCTGCAAGCTGCGGTACGCCGGGGGTTCAGGGCCTGGGTTCGGCTCTCGGCCAGAACATTCCAGTGCCCGACAACAATGTGATCTACGTACAGTCCGTTCCGACGAAAGCGGCCGGCTCGAGTGACCCGAACGCGTGGGACGCGACGGGAAGCAATTCGAAGCCGGCGCAGTTCAACTGCAAGGGTCTGCCCACCACCGGCTCGAACTCGACCACCCCCGACGGCAACGGAATCGGCTACCCGACAACCAACGAGCCGGTGTCTGCGACGATCACCTACGGATGCCGTAGCGGTGACGTGTTCGTCAAAGGAAAGCTAGACGGCAACGTGACCGTCGGTGCCGACAACTACATTTTCATCACTGGAGAGCTCACCTACGAGGACTCCAACGATGACATGCTCGGTCTAGTTGGCAACAACGCCGTGATTGTTTGGAACCCTGAGGACCGCAACAACAAGAGTCTCCTTACCGACAGCGCCCGCCGAATCGACGCTGCCATCCTCTCGGTAAACCACACGTTTACAGTGCAGAACTACGAGAACGGCGACTACCGCGGGGTGCTCACTATCAACGGAGCGATCGCCCAGCAATTCCGTGGTCCGGTGGGACTCGCGGGCAACAGTTCCGGGTACTCGAAGGCATACGAGTATGACAAGCGGATGAGGTATACCGCGCCACCGAAATTCCTCTCGCCAGTGTCGACAACCTATGGCGTGAATACCTGGGTGGAGACCAATGTGGCCTTCGCCGCAGACGGGTCACCGCGATGATCGCCGAGGACGCCGCGATCCTCAATGTGATCATGATCGTGATCGTCGGCGTGCTGGGACTCGTAATCGGCTCGTTCTTGAACGTGGTGATTTACCGTGTCCCACAGGGCATGTCGGTCGTCAACCCGCCCAGCGCGTGCCCGCACTGCGGCTCCCACATCGGTGCTAGAGACAACGTCCCTGTGATTTCCTGGCTGTTATTGCGAGGCAAATGCCGGACCTGTGCCGAGCCAATCTCTGCCCGCTACCCGATCGTCGAGCTCGCCACAGGCTTGCTCTTTGCCGCAGCGGCATATCGTTTCCCGCTTCCCTACTCGGCACCTGTCCCGATAATCATTGCCACCGCGTTTCTGCTTGTGGCGTTTCTGTATTTTGCAGCGATCAGCGTCGCGCTCACCGGCATTGATATCGACACGCACAAGCTGCCGAACGCGATCGTGCTGCCTGCGTACCCCGTCGTCGCGATACTGCTGATTGCGGCATCGCTCATCTACGGTGACTACACGCAACTGCTTCAGGCAGCCATCGGTGGAGCGATCCTATTTGCGGTCTACTTCCTCATGGCGCTGGTTTATCCCGGCGGAATGGGTTTTGGCGACGTCAAGCTCGCTGGCGTGATCGGGGTCATCCTCGGGTTCCTCGACTGGGGGAGTCTGATCATCGGTGCTTTCGCAGCGTTCCTGCTTGGAGGCCTATTCGGCATCGCGCTGCTTCTGACTCGCAAGGCAGGCCGCAAGAGCGGTATTCCATTCGGACCGTGGATGCTCGCCGGTGCGTGGATAGGAATATTTTTCGGGGGGCGCGTCTGGGCCGGGTATCTCAGCCTGGTCGGGCTTGCATAACATGCACGGCATCACAACAAGGGGTAAGTGAATGGCATCACGAATAGTAGGCATTGATATCGGTAGCACTAGCGTGCGCGCCGTCGAGATTGAGGGCACGACTAAAGCTCGACCCACGATCGTGCGCATGCACGAGGTGCCGCTGCCGGACGGCGCGGCGAAGAACGGTGAGGTCGTCGAAACCCACACCGTCGCGTCCGCCCTTAAGAAGCTCTGGACCGTCGGGGGGTTCAAGAGCAAGGACGTCGTCTTGGGTATGGGCAACCAGCGGGTTATCGCCCGGGACTTGGTGATGCCGAAGGCGTCACTTGCGCAAATTCGCGAGGCATTGCCCTTCCAAGTTCAGGACATGCTTCCCATGCCTGTCTCTGAAGCGCTGCTCGACTTCTACCCGATATCCGAGTCCGATGCAGAAAGCGGTCCCATGGTGAACGGACTACTCGTCGCAGCGGTCAAGCAGTCTGTTCTCGCGAAGGTCGATGCCGCGATTCTCGCGGGTCTGCGGCCGCTCGAGGTCGACCTGATCCCGTTCGCGCTGTCCCGGCTGCAGGCGCGTTCCCACGGCGGGCCAGAAACGATTGCGCTAGTAGATGTGGGGTCGTCGACCACGAGCGTTATCATCCTCATTGCTGGTGTGCCGCAGTTCGTGCGCATCATTCCTGCGGGCGGCAACGATGTGACGCTCGCGGTATCGATGAGCCTTGAAATCGAAGAGGGTCTTGCTGAGAATGCCAAGCGAGCTCTCGGGCTGACTCCCGCGTCGATTCTTAACGAACATCGACCGATTCTCGAGCACATCCATCGGTCGACAGCGGAACTACTGAATAGCATTCGCAACACTCTCAGCTACTTTGACAACACGCACCCGGTGGGCAATGTCGAGCGAATCGTCCTCAGCGGGGGAGGCTCCCGTCTCGGGGGCTTCCCGGCGGCGCTGCAAGAACTCACGCGGGTCGAACTTGTCCAGAGCGATCCCTTCGCCACACTGACCGTTGCCAAGAGTGTTGGCACGCAGCCGATGGAGATCCGCGATTCAATGTCGGTCGCTCTCGGTCTCGCCCTGGGAGCGGCAGCATGAGCCCGCGCAGCGCCAAAGAAGCCAACCTCGTGTTGGGCGCGTCCCCTCGCGTCAATCTTCTTCCGCCGGAAGTTGCCGATCGCAAGCGTGACGCATCCATCCGGCGCTCGGTTGTGTTCGGCATCATTGGTGCCGTTCTAATCTCCGCGGCAGGTTACGGCTTCGCGAGCTGGAAATCGATCGAAACGTCGGACAAGCTCGCTGTCGCACAAGAAGAGACCACCAGCTTGCTCGCGCAGCAGAATGAGTTCGCCGAGGTGCGAAACCTCGCCCAGCAAAAGGCGACCATCGATGAGGCACTCATCGTCGGCGCGTCCACCGAGATCGACTGGAAGAGCTATTACGAGAAGATCATGGCATCGCTGCCCGCCGGCATGGTTCTCGACTCCTTCGTCGCTGATTCAAAGGCGCCGGTGGAGGGCATCGCCGCAGTGACCGCGCCGACCCAAGCGGACCGCGACGCAACGATCAGCTTCTCGATGGAGACGCCGAACTTCGGCGACGTGGATGTGTGGCTCAAATCCCTCAAGACACTGCCCGGATACGTGGACGCGACCGCGTCAGGTATTGCGCTCGACCTAAACGGGTTCTACGTGGCGTCGGTCACGCTGAACATCTCCAGCGGGGCGTACAGCAATCGCTACGCCGCGGAGGCAGAGGCTCCAGCTGAAGGCGCGGCGACCGACGAAACCGCACCTGACGGCACCACCACCGAGGGCGAAGGAACCAACTGATGATTACCAATAGCCGAATCTGGGTCATCGCCGGAGTACTCCTTATCGTCGTCATCTTCGTTCTCGGCGGCCTGCTGGGGGTCAAGCCTCAGCTCGACGCCGCCGCGGCGAATGATTCGGAACGCGCTGGCGTCGAGGTGCTCAACCTGCAACAGCGTGCCGAGCTGCTGCGGCTTCGCGAAGAGTCCGCTCAGACAGCGGCGATCACCGCCGAGGTGGCCGAACTGCAGGAGCTGATTCCCGCCGAGGCGAAGCTCGACGACCTGATCGGTGAGCTGGCGGTTTTGCAGACGACATACGGCGTCTCGATTACGGCATACTCCTCGCTTGACGAGGCGCTATTTATGCCCACCGAGGAAGCGCTAGCAACCCTGCCCGCTTCGATCACGTCGAACAACTTCACAACAACCGCCATCCAACTGAGCATCGCTGGATCGCGTGACAACATGATGGCCTTTGTCGACGGTCTCCAGAGAGGTTCGCGACTATTTCTGGCGAGCGACATCACGATGTCTTCCGTCGATACCGTCGATATCAAGGGGTTCGTCTACCGACTGCTCGAGACCCCGGTCGTTGACCCAACAGCCGCTGCGGTCGACGGGGCGGTAACCGATACCGGCGCAGTAGCGGAGTAGCGCCGACCGAAATCGCAATGCCCGCGGCCGCCCCCACCCGGCGCCCGCGGGCATCGCGCATTTAACGCGCTCCCCGGCTAGCCGTCGCGTGCTCGGAAGCTTCGATTGGTAGAGTTACCCATCAATTCGGATGGCCTCCTGGGCCTGTTTAAGGAGTACCTCGATGGCCGACAAGACTGACGAACCGATCACCCCGGCTGAGTCGACCCCGACGACGCCCGCCAGCGGCAGCCCCGTCTACGACAGCCTCGCCGACCGCGAGCCCGTGATCGCCACCGTCGACTCCGAGCCCGTCGTCGAGAAGCCCGCGCTCGTCGAGCCCGAGGAGATCGTCGTCGAAGACACGTCCGCCGTGCCCATCTCGGAGCCCGTGGTGAATGAAGAGCCAGTGGCGCCCGTCTACACGGCCCCCGAGCCCACCTACGTCGCACCCGAGCCCACGCACCAGCCGCAGGTCGTCTACGTGAACGCCCCCACTCCGCCCGCAGAGAAGGGCAACCGCGGCTTCGGCGTGCTCATCGCCGTCGCCGCGACGGTCGTGTTCATGGCCGTTCTCGTCGTCGTCATGACGATCGTCTACGGCTCGATCCTCGGCGCCGTCAACCTCGGCTTCCTCGGCCAGACCGCGTTCTACGTGCCCGCCCTCTTCTTCGTGGCCGCCCTCATCGCGCTCGTCCTGATCGTGAACCGCGCCGGCTGGTGGACCTACGTCATCGGCAGCATCTTCGTCGGCCTCGTCGTCTACCTCGGCACCATCGCCGCCCTGCTGCTCGGCTCCAACATCTTCGCGCAGACCGCCGAGGTCGCCGCCGAGCAGTTCCGCCAGGGACTCGCCGACCCGTTCACCATCGCCGCGGGCCTCGTCGCCCGCGAGGTGTCGATCTGGGCCGGAGCGATCATCGCGAGCCGCGGACGCAAGGTCAAGCAGCGCAACATCGAGGCGCAGGCCGCGTTCCAGCGCGAACAGTCCGAGCGGGCCCAGACCCGCGGTTACTAGCCGCGACCGTGGCTGACTCGCCGCGTCAGCTCCCGCCGCCGGCCGACCCGCGCATGCTCGCGGTGCTCGTCGTCGTCACCTACGCCGCCGCGGTCATCGCGCTCTGGGGCTTCGTCAGCCTGGCGCTCGACGTGAACGTGGTCGCGCAGACCGACGCGGGTCCACTGCTCGGACCGGCGATGGTGCTCGCGTCCGTGGTCGTGACCTTCGTCGCGCTGCTGCGGGTGCGGCGGCGCAGGTCGCCGGTCGTCGCGGGTGTGCTCGCCGCGGCATCCGTCTATGTGGTCATGCTTGTCGTCGGGGCCGTCGGTTACACGCTTATTCGAGCGGATGCCGCGTGGCTGGTGCTCTTCGTCGGCGCCTACGCGCTCAGTCCGTTCGTGCTCGGCGCTGCGGTGTTGGCGGGGGCGGCGGTCGTCGTGATGTGGGCCTCGACGAGGCGCTGATCTATCGCGCCCAGACCGGGGGATTTCGACAGGCTCAATCCGCCGTGACGGGGTACGCCGCAGGCGAAACCATTTGACCGCCAGCCCCGCCGGGGATAGTATTTTGCAGGTGTGCGCTTTGTCGTGCGCTCCCGTCGTGCCCTCGTGGCGCACTGGGGCCACAATCCGCCACACACAGGGTGTGATCCTCTCGGGTCTCCCCCCACGGCATACCTGACTTCGTCGGGTCCAGATGAACTCGTGATGAACCGCAAGGTTCTCCCGAATGCTAACCATCATGCAACTGTCACCGTGCAGTTATTACAAGGAGTTACTTAGTGCCCACCATTCAGCAGTTGGTCCGTAAGGGCCGTTCGCCGAAGGTCGTCAAGACCAAGGCGCCCGCCCTCAAGGGCAACCCGCAGCAGCGCGGCGTTTGCACCCGCGTCTACACGACCACCCCCAAGAAGCCGAACTCTGCACTCCGCAAGGTCGCTCGCGTCAAGCTGAGCAACGGCACCGAGGTCACCGCCTACATCCCCGGTGAAGGCCACAACCTCCAGGAGCACTCGATGGTCCTGGTCCGCGGCGGTCGCGTTAAGGACCTCCCCGGTGTCCGTTACAAGATCGTTCGTGGCGCGCTGGACACCCAGGCCGTCAAGAACCGCAAGCAGGCTCGCAGCCGTTACGGCGCGAAGATGGAGAAGAAGTAATGCCTCGCAAGGGTCCAGCTCCCAAGCGCCCCGTAGTAGCCGATCCGGTCTACGGCGCCCCCATCGTCAGCCAGCTCGTCAACAAGATCCTTCTTGATGGCAAGAAGGGCCTCGCAGAGCGCATCGTCTACGGTGCACTCGAAGGCGTGTCCGCCAAGAACGGCCAGGACGCCGTCGTCACCTTGAAGAAGGCTCTCGACAACGTTCGCCCCACCCTTGAGGTCCGCAGCCGCCGCGTCGGTGGCTCGACCTACCAGGTCCCGGTCGAGGTCAAGCCTCACCGTGCCAACACGCTCGCTCTCCGCTGGCTCACGAGCTACGCCAAGGGCCGTCGTGAGAAGACCATGACCGAGCGCCTCACCAACGAGATCCTCGACGCATCGAACGGCCTCGGCGCCGCGGTGAAGCGTCGTGAGGACACTCACAAGATGGCCGAGTCGAACAAGGCCTTCGCGCACTACCGCTGGTAACCAGCTTTATTCCGGTGACGGATGCCGCGGCATCCGTCACCGGAATCAGCACCACCCATCTACCCAAACTCTTTCGGAGGAACTCCGTGGCACAAGACGTGCTCACCGACCTGAACAAGGTCCGCAACATCGGCATCATGGCTCACATCGATGCTGGCAAGACGACGACCACTGAGCGCATCCTGTTCTACACGGGCATCACCCACAAGATCGGCGAAGTCCACGACGGCGCCGCGACGATGGACTGGATGGCGCAGGAGCAGGAACGTGGCATCACGATCACGTCCGCTGCAACGACGTGCTTCTGGAACAACAACCAGATCAACATCATTGACACCCCCGGTCACGTCGACTTCACGGTCGAGGTGGAGCGCTCGCTCCGCGTCCTCGACGGCGCAGTCGCAGTGTTCGACGGCAAGGAGGGCGTTGAGCCCCAGTCCGAGACCGTCTGGCGCCAGGCCGACAAGTACGACGTTCCCCGCATCTGCTTCGTCAACAAGATGGACAAGCTCGGCGCGGACTTCTACTACACCGTCGACACCATCATCAACCGCCTCGGCGCCAAGCCGCTGGTCATCCAGATCCCGATCGGGTTCGAGTCGAGCTTCGAGGGTGTCGTCGACATCGTCGAGATGCGCGCGCTCACCTGGCGTGGAGACTCCAAGGGTGACGTCGAGCTCGGTGCGAAGTACGAGATCGAAGAGATCCCCGCCGACCTCCTCGACAAGGCCAACGAGTACCGTGCAACGCTGCTCGAGGTTGTCGCCGAGACCGACGACGCGCTCCTCGAGCGCTTCATGGAGGGCGACACCGATTTCTCGGTCGCCGAGATCAAGGCTGCGATCCGCAAGCTGACCGTCAACAGCGAGATCTACCCGGTCCTCTGTGGCTCGGCGTTCAAGAACCGCGGCGTCCAGCCGATGCTCGACGCTGTCATCGACTACCTCCCCAGCCCGCTTGACGTGCCCGCAGTTGAGGGCCACGACGTGCGTGACGAAGAGAAGATCATCGAGCGTCACCCGATCACGAGCGACCCGTTCGCGGCTCTCGCGTTCAAGGTCGCCGTCCACCCGTTCTTCGGCCGCCTCACGTACATTCGCGTGTACTCGGGCCAGGCCGACTCGGGCGCCCAGCTGATCAACTCGACCAAGGGCAAGAAGGAGCGCATCGGGAAGGTCTTCCAGATGCACGCCAACAAGGAGAACCCCGTCGAGTCGATGGCCGCCGGCCACATCTACGCGGTTATCGGCCTCAAGGACACCACGACGGGCGACACGCTGTCCGACCCGGCGAACCAGGTCGTCCTCGAGTCGATGACGTTCCCCGAGCCCGTCATCGAGGTCGCTATCGAGCCGAAGACCAAGGCCGACCAGGAGAAGCTGGGTGTCGCCATCCAGAAGCTCGCTGAAGAGGACCCGACCTTCCGCACGGAGCAGAACCAGGACACCGGCCAGACCGTCATCAAGGGAATGGGCGAGCTTCACCTCGACATCCTCGTTGACCGTATGCGCCGTGAGTTCAACGTCGAGGCCAACGTGGGCAAGCCCCAGGTTGCGTACCGCGAGACGATTCGCCGCACGGTCGACAAGCACGACTACACCCACAAGAAGCAGACCGGTGGATCCGGCCAGTTCGCTAAGGTGCAGATCTCGCTTGAGCCGATGGAGGTCACTCCCGAGAAGATCTACGAGTTCGAGAACAAGGTCACCGGTGGCCGTATCCCGCGCGAGTACATCGGCTCGATCGATGCAGGTTTCCAGGCTTCCATGGCCGTCGGCGTTCTCGCCGGCTACCCCATGGTCGGTGTTCGAGGAATCATCCTCGACGGTGCCGCCCACGATGTTGACTCGTCCGAAATGGCGTTCAAGATCGCGGGTTCGATGGCTTTCAAGGAAGCCGCTCGTAAGGCACAGCCCGTTCTGCTCGAGCCGCTGATGGCCGTCGAGGTCCGCACGCCCGAGGAGTACATGGGCGACGTTATCGGCGACATCAACTCGCGTCGCGGGCAGATCCAGTCGATGGAAGACGCCACGGGTGTTAAGGTGATCCGCGCAAGCGTGCCACTGTCAGAAATGTTCGGGTACGTTGGTGACCTTCGGTCGAAGACTTCCGGACGTGCTGTTTACTCCATGACGTTCGACAGCTACTCCGAGGTGCCCCGCGCGGTCGCCGACGAGATCATCCAGAAGAACAAGGGCGAGTAGTAACACCACTCACCACAAGAGACCGCGGCAATCTGCGGCCCTGTGCTTTGGCGTCACTCGCCCGAGTAACATAAGTACACACCAAGTCGCGAAGCATCCGATATTTCGGATGCCGAGCACCCGAGTCCTGAGGAGGACCCAGTGGCTAAGGCCAAGTTCGAGCGGAGCAAGCCGCACGTAAACATCGGAACCATCGGTCACGTTGACCACGGAAAGACCACGCTCACCGCAGCGATTTCCAAGGTTCTCGCCGACAAGTTCCCTTCCGCAACCAACGTTCAGCGCGACTTCGCGTCGATCGACTCGGCTCCGGAAGAGCGCCAGCGCGGTATCACGATCAACATCTCGCACGTCGAGTACGAGACCGAGAAGCGTCACTACGCTCACGTTGACGCCCCCGGCCACGCTGACTACATCAAGAACATGATCACCGGTGCCGCTCAGATGGACGGTGCAATCCTCGTGGTTGCAGCGACCGACGGCCCGATGGCTCAGACCCGTGAGCACGTTCTGCTCGCCAAGCAGGTCGGCGTGCCGTACCTCATGGTCGCGCTGAACAAGTCCGACATGGTCGACGACGAAGAGATCCTTGAGCTCGTCGAGCTCGAGGTTCGCGAGCTGCTCTCCAGCCAGGGCTTCGACGGCGACAACGCTCCCGTCGTTCGCGTCTCGGGCCTCAAGGCTCTCGAGGGCGACGCCAAGTGGGAGGACGCAATCCTCGAGCTCATGCAGGCCGCGGATGACAACATCCCCGACCCCGTGCGCGACAAGGACAAGCCGTTCCTCATGCCGATCGAGGACGTCTTCACGATCACCGGTCGTGGAACCGTCGTGACGGGCCGCGCCGAGCGTGGCACGCTCGCCATCAACTCCGATGTCGAGATCGTCGGAATCCGCCCGATCCAGAAGACCACGGTCACTGGTATCGAGATGTTCCACAAGCAGCTCGACGAGGCTTGGGCCGGCGAGAACTGTGGTCTGCTGCTCCGCGGCACGAAGCGTGAAGACGTCGAGCGTGGCCAGGTTGTCGTCAAGCCCGGCTCGGTCACCCCTCACACGAACTTCACCGGTACCGCGTACATCCTTTCCAAGGAAGAGGGCGGCCGTCACAACCCGTTCTACGCGAACTACCGTCCGCAGTTCTACTTCCGTACCACCGACGTCACCGGCGTCATCACGCTGCCCGAGGGCACCGAGATGGTTATGCCCGGCGACACCACCGACATGACCGTTGAGCTGATCCAGCCCATCGCCATGGAAGAGGGCCTGCGTTTCGCCATCCGTGAGGGTGGCCGCACGGTTGGTGCTGGAACGGTTACGACCATCATCAAGTAGTACCCCGCTTTACTAGAGGGCCCGCAGCGTTCGCGCTGCGGGCCTTCTTGCGTGCGCGCAGGGAGTCGCCCATGCGCATGCGCATGCGCATGCGCCGGGCTGGGGGCAGGCATCGCGGGGGACACACCCAGTCCCCACAAAGGGTGCTACCGAAGCGAACGTGGCTCACGTAGCGTTGCTCGCGGTGCCAGGGGGCATCGGTACCCAGGGGAGTCATGAACACTGTCACACGCGCGCCACGCGCCCGAATGCGCGCCACCGCGATGATGCTGTTCGCGCTGCTCGTCGGCGCTCTGCTGGTGCCCGTCGCGGCCGGCCCGGCGTCTGCCGCGGCATCCGACATCGAGACGATCCTCGCGGCAACGAACAAGGCGCGGGTGAATGCGGGGCTCAAGCCGCTCGTTCACAACACCGCCATGGATGCCGTCTCCCAAGCGTGGGCGAAGCAGATGTCCGCCGCCCACAAGATGTACCACAACCCCTCGTACTCGAAGCAGATCCCGGCCGGCTGGACTATGGCCGCCGAGAACGTCGCCTGGAACTACAGCTCCTCGAGCGTCGTGGCGGCCTGGCTCAACTCGCCCGGCCACCGCAAGAACATCATGTCCACCGCGACCGATATCGGCATCGGCTACTACAAGGACGCAGGCGGGGACATCTGGCTCGTGCAGAATTTCGCCCGGTACGCGACGCCGACGGCGCCCATCGCGGCCGCCGTGCCGAAGATCAGCGGTGTGGCGACGGTCGGCGCGACCCTCACC
Source organism: Conyzicola lurida (assembly GCF_014204935.1). NCBI lineage: Bacteria > Bacillati > Actinomycetota > Actinomycetes > Micrococcales > Microbacteriaceae > Conyzicola > Conyzicola lurida. Next base: position 141,372 of record NZ_JACHMJ010000001.1, read on the forward strand.
GCGAACGCCGGAGCGTGGACGCCCGCCCCCACTTTCTCGTACCAGTGGAAGCGCGGGACGACCGTGATCGCCGGGGCGAAGTCGAAGACCTATGTGCCGACGGCGGCCGACATCGGCAGCCGGATCTCGGTGACCGTGACCGGCAGCAAGACGGGGTACGCCCCAGCCTCGCGCGCGTCGGCCGCGACATCCATCGTCACCGGCACGTTCACGACGGCTGGCATCCCTGCCATCTCCGGGACGGCAAAGGTCGGCAACGTCCTCAAGGTCAGCCTCGGCACGTGGAAGCCCGCGCTCGCGAGCGCCAGCTACCAGTGGCGGGCGAACGGAGCAGCCATCGCCGGCGCCACGAAGTCGACCTACACGGTGACTCCGATCACCGTCGACAAGGTCATCACCGTCGCCGTGACCGGCAGCCGCCCCAACTACGTGTCGATGGCGAAGGCGAGCGGCACCACGAAGGCCGTGACCGGCCTCGTCTATAAGAACTGCGACGCACTCAACGCGGCATACCCGCACGGCGTCGCGAAGGTCGGCACGCGGTTCGACCGGGTGAGCGGCGTGAACAAGGCGTTCAAGGGAACCCCGTTTTTCTCCAACTCGCTGTACGCGCTCAACCCGAACCGCGACGCCGACAAAGACGGAATCGCCTGCGAAAAATAGTCGTCCGCGAGGGCCGTCGGAGGGGTCGAATCGCGGCCTCGTCCGCGCCTCGGACTCGACCCGTCTGCCCCGGAATCCCGGGGCAAAATGCGACACGCCGATCGCGACACGCCCGGGTTGCACGTGGGTGAAGAGTGTGGCAAACTCGTCTAGTTCAACATTTCGCCGTCTACGGATGCGCGGATCACTCCCAGGCAGTGCATAGTCCATCGCTGAGCGATAGAGGCTAGGCCGCGGGGAGCAGAGCCAAGGCTTCATCGCCTCCCCGATTCGCACGGGCTAGAACTGTGTGCGCGGGGGCCAGATGACACAGCAGTAAACACTGGTACGGCGGCAGAAATGCCGCGCGTGCTGAAGCATCCAATAGTTACGCACGTGCCGGCCCGGCACTAGCGGCGTAGGCCACGATGCATTACAGAGAGAGAGTCAGACATGGCGGGACAGAAAATCCGCATTCGACTTAAGTCGTACGACCACGAGGTCATCGACTCGTCGGCGCGCAAGATCGTCGACACGGTCACCCGTGCCGGAGCCACCGTTGTTGGCCCCGTGCCGCTTCCGACCGAGAAGAACGTGATCGTCGTGATCCGTTCGCCTCACAAGTACAAGGACAGCCGCGAGCACTTCGAGAAGCGCACGCACAAGCGCCTCATCGACATCATTGACCCGACGCCCAAGGCTGTCGACTCGCTCATGCGTCTCGACCTGCCGGCAGACGTCAACATCGAGATCAAGCTGTAAGGGGGATCCAATGGCTGACAACAACAAGAGCACCAAGGGCCTCCTCGGCACCAAGCTCGGTATGACCCAGGTCTGGGACGAGAACAACAAGCTCGTTCCCGTGACCGTCGTTGAGATCACCCCCAACGTCGTCACGCAGCTGCGCACGCAGGAGATCGACGGCTACAGCGCCGTCCAGATCGCCTACGGCCAGATCGACCCCCGCAAGTCGAACAAGCCGGCCACCGGTCACTTCGACAAGGCAGGCGTCACGCCTCGCCGTCACCTCACCGAGGTCCGCACCGCGGACGCAGCTGACTACAGCCTCGGCCAGGAGATCGCGGTTGACATCTTCTCCGCAGGCCAGCTCGTCGACGTCGTCGGCACGAGCAAGGGCAAGGGATTCGCCGGTGTTATGAAGCGTCACAACTTCAAGGGTGTTTCCAGCTCGCACGGTTCGCACCGCAACCACCGCAAGCCCGGTTCCATCGGTGCCTCGTCCACGCCTTCGCGCGTGTTCAAGGGCATGCGCATGGCCGGCCGTATGGGTGGCGAGCGCGTTACCGTCCTCAACCTCAAGGTCCACGCAGTTGACCTCGAGAAGGGCCTCATCCTGGTCAAGGGTGCCGTTCCCGGCGCCAAGGGCCGTCTCGTATTCGTCCGCAACGCAGTGAAGGGAGCGTAGTTCCATGGCAGAAACAGCTGGCGTAGCCACGCTCGACGTCATCGACTCCAGCGGCAAGAAGGTCGGCTCCGTCGACCTCCCCGCCGAAACGTTCGACGTCCAGACCAACGTTCCGCTCATCCACCAGGTCGTCGTCGCGCAGCGCGCAGCGGCTCGCCAGGGTACGCACAACACGCTTCGCCGTGGTGAAGTCTCCGGTGCTGGCCGCAAGCCCTTCAAGCAGAAGGGAACCGGTCGCGCTCGTCAGGGCTCGATCCGCGCACCTCAGATGAAGGGCGGTGGAATCGTCCACGGACCCCACCCCCGCGACTACTCGCAGCGCACCCCCAAGAAGATGATCGCTGCAGCACTGCGCGGAGCTCTCTCCGACCGTGCCCGCGGTGAGCGCATTCACGTCATCGACTCGCTGTCCGTCGGCGAGACCCCCTCGACCAAGGCGATCGTGAGCCTGCTCGCGACCATCGCGTCGAGCAAGCACGTTCTGATCGTCCTCGAGCGTGACGACGAGCTCAGCTACAAGAGCGTCCGGAACATCCCGGCCGTCCACGTGCTGCCCTACGACCAGCTCAACGCGTACGACGTCGTCGTCAGCGATGACATCGTCTTCACCGAGGGTGCCTTCAACGCGTTCGTCGCCTTCAACACCAAGTCGAACAAGGAAGAGGTCAGCGCATGACCGCCACGCAAAAGGATCCTCGCGACATCGTGATCTCGCCTGTTGTCTCTGAGAAGAGCTACAGCCTGATCGATGACGGCAAGTACACCTTCGTCGTTGACCCCCGCGCGAACAAGACCGAGATCAAGCTCGCTATCGAGAAGATCTTCAACGTCAAGGTCGCTTCGGTCAACACTCTGAACCGCACGGGTAAGACCCGTCGTACCAAGTTCGGCCTCGGCAAGCGCAAGGACACCAAGCGTGCCATTGTCACGCTGAAGTCCGGTTCCATCGACATCTTCACGGCTGTCGGCTAGGGAACAAGGAGATAACTCATGGCTATTCGTAAGTACAAGCCCACAACTCCCGGTCGCCGCGGTTCGTCCGTCGCCGACTTCGCCGAGATCACGCGATCGACGCCGGAGAAGTCGCTGCTTCGTCCCCTGCCCAAGACCGGTGGACGTAACAACGCCGGTCGCATCACGACCCGTCACATCGGTGGTGGCCACAAGCGCCAGTACCGCGTCATTGACTTCAAGCGCAACGACAAAGACGGCGTGAACGCCAAGGTCGCTCACATCGAGTACGACCCCAACCGCACGGCTCGCATCGCACTGCTGCACTACGTTGACGGTACGAAGCGCTACATCATCGCTCCGAACAAGCTCAACCAGGGCGACATCATCGAGTCGGGCCCCTCGGCCGACATCAAGCCGGGTAACAACCTTCCGCTGAAGAACATCCCGGTCGGAACCGTTATCCACGCGATCGAACTTCGTCCCGGTGGCGGCGCCAAGATGGCCCGCTCCGCTGGTGCGTCGGTTCGTCTCGTCGCCAAGGACGGCCCCTACGCGCAGCTCCGTCTGCCGTCGGGTGAAATCCGCAACGTCGACGTGCGCAACCGCGCCACGATCGGCGAGGTCGGCAACGCCGAGCAGTCCAACATCAACTGGGGTAAGGCCGGCCGTATGCGCTGGAAGGGCGTCCGCCCGACCGTTCGTGGTGTCGCCATGAACCCCGTTGACCACCCGCACGGTGGTGGTGAGGGTAAGACGTCCGGTGGACGTCACCCCGTTACCCCTTGGGGCCAGAAGGAGGGTCGTACGCGTAAGCGCAACCTCCCGTCCGACAAGCTCATCGTTCGTCGCCGCAACGCCGGCAAGAAGCGCAAGTAGGAGTTGTAGAAGATGCCACGCAGTCTGAAGAAGGGCCCCTTCGTCGATGACCACCTGCTTCGCAAGGTAGTTGTCGCCAATGAGGCCGGAAGCAAGAACGTAATCAAGACCTGGTCGCGCCGCTCCATGATCATCCCGATCATGCTCGGTCACACCATTGCGGTGCACGACGGCCGCAAGCACATCCCCGTGTTCGTCACGGAGTCCATGGTGGGTCACAAGCTCGGCGAGTTCTCGCCCACCCGCACCTTCCGCGGCCACGTGAAGGATGACAAGAAGGGACGTCGTCGCTAATGGTTGAATCCATCGCCCGCGTGAAGCACATTCGCGTTACCGCAACCAAGGCTCGTCGCGTTGTTAACCTCATCCGCGGCAAGCAGGCAGTCGAAGCACTGGCCATCCTGAAGTTCGCACCCCAGGGTGCGAGCGAGCCCGTGTACAAGCTCGTTGCTTCGGCAATGGCCAATGCACGAGTCAAGGCCGACGCAGCGAACACCTTCCTCGACGAGCAGGACCTGTTCGTCTCCGAGGCTTTCGTTGACGAGGGAACCACCCTGAAGCGGTTCCAGCCGCGTGCACAGGGCCGCGCTTTCCAGATCCTGAAGCGCACGAGCCACATCACGATCGTCCTGTCTACGCCGGACGAAGCGGATGCCGCCAAGGCAACAACTGCGAAGGCAGGAAAGAAGTAATGGGCCAGAAAGTAAATCCATACGGCTTCCGTCTGGGAATTACCACCGACCACGTGTCGCGCTGGTTCTCCGACAGCACGAAGGTCGGACAGCGTTACAGCGACTACGTCGCCGAGGACATCAAGATCCGCAACCTGCTCAAGACGTCGCTTGACCGCGCCGGCGTGGCACGTATCGAGATCGAGCGCACCCGCGACCGCGTCCGCGTCGACATTCACACCGCCCGTCCGGGCATCGTGATTGGCCGCCGTGGAGCCGAGGCCGAGCGCATCCGCACCGACCTCGAGAAGCTCTCGGGCAAGCAGATCCAGCTCAACATCCTCGAGGTGAAGAACCCCGAAGCAGAAGCCCAGCTTGTTGCCCAGGGAATCGCCGAGCAGCTCAGCGCACGTGTGGCCTTCCGCCGCGCAATGCGCAAGGGCATGCAGGGTGCTCAGCGCACGTCGACCGTCAAGGGTGTCCGCATCCAGGTCAGCGGTCGTCTGGGTGGCGCCGAGATGAGCCGTTCGGAGTTCTACCGCGAAGGCCGTGTGCCGCTGCACACGCTCCGCGCGAACATCGACTACGGCTTCTACGAGGCCAAGACCACCTTCGGCCGTATCGGCGTGAAGGTCTGGATCTACAAGGGTGACATCACCAACAAGGAGCTTGCTCGCGAGCAGGCAAACCAGAAGTCGACCCGCCCCGAGCGTCGTGACGACCGTGGCGGAGACCGCCGCGACAACCGCGCTCCCCGCAACTCTGCCCCCAAGGCAGACGCACCGGTAGCGGCAGCGGCACCAGCAGGAGTTGAGGCGTAACCATGTTGATTCCCCGTAAGGTCAAGCACCGTAAGCAGCACCACCCCGGCCGTAGTGGCCACGCCACCGGTGGCACGAAGGTCTCGTTCGGCGAGTTCGGCATCCAGGCGCTCACGCCCGCGTATGTCACCAACCGCCAGATCGAGTCCGCTCGTATCGCCATGACGCGTCACATCAAGCGTGGCGGAAAGGTGTGGATCAACATCTACCCCGACCGCCCGCTCACCAAGAAGCCGGCCGAAACCCGCATGGGTTCCGGTAAGGGTTCTCCCGAGTGGTGGATTGCCAACGTCAAGCCGGGTCGCGTGCTCTTCGAGCTCAGCGGCGTCAGCGAGGAAGTTGCTCGCGAAGCGATGACTCGCGCCATTCACAAGCTGCCTCTCAAGGCACGCATCATCAAGCGCGAGGAGGGCGACGCATAATGGCGATCGGATCCAAGGAGCTCGCACCAACCGAGCTCGACACTTTTGAAGACACGCAACTCGTAGACGAGCTGAAGAAGGCCAAGGAAGAGCTGTTCAACCTGCGCTTCCAGTCGGCTACCGGACAGCTCGAAAGCCACGGCCGCCTGCGCGCCGTGAAGCGCGACATTGCCCGCATCTACACGGTTCTCCGTGAGCGCGAGCTGGGCATTCGTGCCACGCCTGTCGCCGTCGAGGCTCCTGCCAAGGAGACCAAGGCGAAGAAGACGACCAAGAAGACGGATGACGCGGCTGCCGCCGAGACGCCCGTCGCCGAAGAGACGAAGGAGGCATAGTCATGGCTACTGCCAAGGAAACTGCCCCCGCGGCCGAGACGGTCGAAACCGCCGAGCTCGCTCGCGGCTACCGCAAGGCCCGTCGTGGCGTTGTCCTCAGCGACAAGATGGACAAGACCATCGTCGTCGAGGTCGAAGACCGCGTAAAGCACCCGCTGTACGGCAAGGTCATCCGCCGTACGTCCAAGGTCAAGGCTCACGATGAGACGAACTCGGCCGCCGTTGGCGACTCGGTTCTCATCAGCGAGACCCGCCCGCTCAGCGCTACGAAGCGCTGGCGCCTCGTCGAAATCGTAGAGAAGGCTAAGTAAATGCTTCAGCAGGAATCCAGAGTCAAGGTCGCCGACAACACCGGCGCCAAGGTTCTGCTTACGATCCGCGTTCTCGGTGGCTCCGGCCGTCGTTACGCCGGCCTGGGTGACGTCATCGTCGCGACCGTCAAGGACGCAATCCCCGGCGGCAACGTGAAGAAGGGTGACGTCGTCAAGGCGGTCATCGTTCGCGTGAACAAGCAGACCCGCCGTCCCGACGGCTCATACATCAAGTTCGACGAGAACGCCGCAGTGATCCTGAAGGCTGACGGAGACCCCCGCGGTACCCGCATCTTCGGCCCGGTTGGTCGTGAGCTTCGCGACAAGAAGTTCATGAAGATCATCTCGCTGGCACCGGAGGTCCTTTAATCATGGCGAACATCAAGAAGGGTGACCTGGTTCAGGTCATCACCGGCAAGACCCAGGCCCGTGGCGGAAGCCGCGGCAAGCAGGGTCGCGTCATCGAGGTACTCACTGAGCGCAACCGCGTCGTCGTGGAGGGTGTCAACTTCGTCACCAAGCACGTCCGCGTCGGCCAGACCCAGCGCGGTACCAAGACCGGCGGCATCGAGACGATGGAGGCACCCATTCACGTGTCCAACGTCGCGCTCGTCGACCCCGAGACCAAGAAGCCCACTCGCGTCGGCTTCCGCACCGAGGTAGTAGAGAAGGACGGCGTCAAGCGCACCGTCCGTATCCGCTACGCGAAGAAGTCAGGTAAGGACCTCTAATGACTGACACCGCAACCACGGCTGAGAAGACCCAGCCCGCTCTCAAGGTCAAGTACCGCAACGAGATCTCCACGCAGCTGAAGGCTGACTTCGGTTTCACCAACGTTCACCAGATCCCCGGACTGGTCAAGGTTGTCGTGAACACCGGTGTCGGTGAGGCAGCTCGCGACGGCAAGATCATCGACGGTGCCATCAAGGACCTCGTCGCGATCACCGGCCAGAAGCCCCAGGTCACGCTGGCCCGTAAGTCCATCGCTCAGTTCAAGCTGCGCGAAGGCCAGGCCATCGGCGCACACGTCACCCTCCGTGGCGACCGTGCGTGGGAGTTCCTCGACCGTCTGATCAACCTTGCCCTTCCCCGTATCCGTGACTTCCGCGGGCTCAGCCCGAAGCAGTTCGACGGCAACGGCAACTACACCTTCGGTCTGACCGAGCAGTCGATGTTCCACGAAATCGACCAGGACAAGATCGACCGCGTACGTGGCTTCGACATCACCGTCGTCACCACTGCGAAGAACGACGAGGAAGGCCGCGCGCTGCTCAAGGCGCTGGGCTTCCCCTTCAGGACCGACGTCTAAATTACAGACTGAGGTCGCAGGCGAGACTCCTGCAGCTATGATGGAACGTTGCCCGAAAGGGCAACGTTCCTCATACGCACATCACGCACCACCGATTCGTATAGGTCGGCCTTCGTGTAACGGACGCCGAAACCAGACGAGATATGGATTAATCACACATGACAATGACAGATCCGGTCGCAGACCTGCTGACCAGACTGCGCAACGCTAACTCGGCGTACCACGAGACCGTGTCGCTCCCGAGTAGCAAGCTCAAGTCCCACATTGCCGAGATCCTGAAGGCCGAAGGTTTCATTAACGGCTGGAAGATCGAGGACGCCCGCGTCGGACAGACGCTGACCATCGACCTGAAGTACGGCCCCAACCGCGAACGCTCCATCGTGGGCATCAAGCGCGTTTCCAAGCCCGGTCTTCGCGTATACGCAAAGTCGACCGAGATCCCCAAGGTTCTCGGCGGACTCGGCGTCGCCATCCTGTCAACCTCCTCGGGGCTCCTCACGGACCGCCAGGCTTCCAAGAAGGGCGTGGGTGGGGAAGTCCTCGCCTACGTGTGGTAACCAGTCATGTCACGTATTGGAAGACTGCCCATCGTCATCCCTGCCGGGGTCGATGTGAAGATTGACGGCTCTGCCGTCTCTGTCAAGGGCCCGAAGGGCGAGCTCGCTCTCGTCATCGCCAGCCCCATTGAGGCCAAGATCGAGGACGGCCAGATCCTGGTCACTCGTCCCGACGACGAGCGCGCATCGCGTTCGCTCCACGGCCTCACCCGCACGCTGATCTCGAACCAGATCGTCGGTGTCACCGAGGGTTACACCAAGGGCCTCGAGATCGTCGGAACCGGTTTCCGCGTCGCCGCCAAGGGTGCATCGCTCGAGTTCGCACTCGGCTTCTCGCACTCGATCACGGTTGACCCGCCCGCCGGCATCAGCTTCTCCGTCGAGGGCAACACCAAGATCACCGTTGCCGGTATCGACAAGCAGGCCGTCGGCGAAGTCGCGGCCAACATTCGTAAGTTGCGCAAGCCGGAGCCCTACAAGGGCAAGGGCGTTCGCTACGCAGGCGAAGTAGTCCGCCGCAAGGCCGGAAAGTCAGGTAAGTAATCATGGGTCTCGGAACTAGAGGCAAGAGCAAGTCGGCCGCCAAGTCGCGCCGTCACGCACGTCTTCGCAAGAAGGTCGTCGGCACCGAGCTGCGTCCGCGCCTGGTCGTCACGCGTTCGGCCCGTCACGTCTTCGTGCAGGTCGTCGATGACAGCAAGGGTTTCACCCTCGCATCCGCATCGACGCTCGAAGCAGACCTGCGCACCTTCGATGGTGACAAGACCGCCAAGGCCCGCAAGGTCGGCGAACTTGTCGCAGAGCGTGCCAAGGCCGCTGGCGTCGAAGCCGTCGTTTTTGACCGTGGTGGTAGCAAGTACGCGGGTCGCGTCGCCGCTATCGCTGATGGAGCTCGAGAGGGTGGATTGAACCTGTGAGCGAAGCAACTAACAAGGAGCCTGTTGTGGCTGCAGAAGTAACCGAGGCGCCCGTCGTCGTCACCGCCGAGGCCATTGCGGCCGAGGTCGTCGTCGACGCCCCCGCCACCGACACCACGAACGAGCCTCGCGAGGCCCGCCGTGGTGGACGCGAGCGCAGCCCGAACCGCGACCGTGGCAACAGCCGCGACGCGGAGAAGAGCCAGTTCCTCGAGCGCGTTGTCACGATCAACCGCGTTTCCAAGGTCGTCAAGGGTGGTCGTCGCTTCAGCTTCACCGCACTCGTCGTCGTCGGAGACGGCAACGGCCTGGTCGGCATCGGATACGGCAAGGCACGCGAAGTCCCCACGGCCATCTCCAAGGGCGTCGAGGAAGCGAAGAAGAACTTCTTCCGCGTTCCCCGCGTCGCTGCGACCATCCCGCACTCTGTGCAGGGTGAGGCCGCTGCCGGAGTTGTCCTGCTGCGTCCGGCATCCGCCGGTACCGGTGTTATCGCTGGTGGACCGGTTCGCGCCGTCCTCGAGTGCGCCGGCATCCATGACGTCCTGAGCAAGTCGCTCGGTTCGTCGAACACGATCAACATCGTGCACGCCACGGTTGCTGCCCTCAAGCAGCTCGAGGAGCCTCGTGCGGTCGCCGCACGTCGTGGCCTCCCCGTCGAGCACGTTGTGCCGGCTCGCCTCCTGCGCGCCGAAGCAGAAGCTAAGGCAGGTGTCTGATGGCTCGCCTGAAGGTAACCCAGATCAAGTCCAAAATTAGTGAGAAGCAGAACCAGCGCGACACCCTGCGGAGCCTCGGGCTTCACCGCATCGGTGACGTCACGGTTCGCGAGGACAACAAGCAGAACCGTGGTTACGTCAACACGGTCGCTCACCTCGTCAAGGTCGAGGAGATTGACTAATGGCTGAAGAAGAAACGGTAGCCAAGAAGGCTCCCGCCAAGAAGGCCGCTGCTCCCAAGGCAGCTGCTGAGAAGGCACCGGCAGCCGAGAAGAAGGCTCCCGCGAAGAAGGCAGCAGCTCCCAAGGCTGACGCCGCCGAGAAGGCCCCCGCCGCCAAGGCCGCTACGACCAAGGCTCCGGCCAAGGCCAAGGCTCCCGCCGCAGCGAAGGCCGACGCCCCCTCCGAGGTAGTTGCCGACAAGGCACCCGCCGAGAAGAAGGCACCCGCAGCGAAGTCCAAGGCGGCCCCCAAGGCCGAGACCGAGGCTCGCCCGCAGGTTCTCAAGGTCCACCACCTTCGCCCGGCTGTCGGCGCGAAGAAGGACAAGACCCGCGTCGGACGCGGTGAAGGTTCCAAGGGTAAGACTGCCGGCCGCGGTACCAAGGGCACGAAGGCTCGTTACTCGGTTCGCCCGGGCTTCGAAGCCGGAAACATTGGTTTCGTCATGCGTTCGCCGAAGCTGCGCGGGTTCAAGAACCCGTTCCGCGTCGAGTACCAGGTCGTCAACCTCGAGAAGCTGGCCGACCTCTACCCCAAGGGTGGAGACGTCACGATCGCTGACCTCGTCGCCAAGGGTGCCGTTCGCAAGAACGAGAAGGTCAAGGTTCTCGGCGACGGTGACATTGCGGTTAAGCTGAACGTTGCAGTTGACAAGGTCTCCGGCTCCGCCGAGCAGAAGATTGTCGCCGCAGGCGGATCGGTCAAGTAGTACAACGCTCACGCGTTGAGACTGTCGCCCTAGCGACTGTCAACATTGGTTAGGGGTTGGGCCGCCGAAAAATCGGCGGCCCACTCCGGCCTCTGCTCTTAGAAAACCTGGAGGACTTGTGTTTAGAGCCGTCGCGCGGATCTTCCGCACGCCAGACCTGCGCAGGAAGATCGGGTTCACGCTCGGTATCGTCGCGCTGTTCCGGCTGGGATCGTTCATTCCCGCACCGTTCGTCGATTTCGGCAACGTTCAGCTGTGCCTCGCGGGTAACGCGGGAACCGACGGTCTGTACGACCTGGTCAACCTCTTCAGTGGTGGAGCCCTGCTCCAGCTGTCAATCTTCGCGCTCGGGATCATGCCGTACATCACGGCGTCGATCATCGTGCAGCTCCTCCGCGTGGTCATCCCGCACTTCGACACCCTCTACAAGGAGGGCCAGACGGGCCAGGCCAAGCTCACGCAGTACACGCGTTACCTCACCATCGCCCTGGGTATCCTCCAGTCGACGACGCTGATCACCGTGGCCCGCAGTGGCGCGCTGTTCCCCTCGAACTCCGGCATCGCCGAGTGCAACAACCTCATCACCAACGACGCCTGGTACGCCATCATGCTCATGGTCATCACCATGACCGCCGGCACCGGCCTCATCATGTGGATGGGCGAGCTCATCACCGAGCGCGGCATCGGCAACGGTATGTCGCTCCTCATCTTCACCTCCATCTCCGCCACCTTCCCTGCCGCTCTCTGGAGCATCCAGCAGTCGAAGGGCTGGGAGGTCTTCATCCTCACGATCCTCGTCGGAATCGTGATCATGGCCGCGGTCGTGTTCGTCGAGCAGTCGCAGCGGCGCATCCCCGTGCAGTACGCGAAACGCATGGTCGGACGCCGCACCTACGGCGGCAACAACACGTACATCCCGATCAAGGTGAACATGGCCGGCGTCGTGCCCGTCATCTTCGCGTCGTCGCTGCTGTACCTGCCTGCCCTCATCGCGCAGTTCAACCAGCCCGCCGTGGCCGGCGAGACTCCCGCCGCGTGGGTCGTCTGGATCCAGAACAACCTCACCTCGGGCGACAACCCGCTGTACATGGCTGTCTACTTCCTGCTCATCATCGGCTTCACCTACTTCTACGTCGCGATCACCTTCAACCCCGAAGAGGTCGCCGACAACATGAAGAAGTACGGCGGGTTCATCCCCGGCATCCGTGCCGGACGCCCGACCGCCGAATACCTCGACTACGTATTGACCCGGGTGACCCTTCCCGGTTCGCTCTACCTCGGCCTGATCGCGCTCATCCCGCTCATCGCTCTCGCGACGGTCGGCGCCAACCAGAACTTCCCGTTCGGCGGCGCGAGCATTCTGATCATCGTCGGCGTCGGTCTCGAGACCGTGAAGCAGATCGACTCGCAGCTGCAGCAGCGCCACTACGAGGGTCTGCTCCGTTGAGCCGCCTTCTGATCGTCGGCCCCCCTGGCGCCGGTAAGGGAACGCAGGCTGCCCTCATCACCACCACCTACGGCATTCCCGATGTGTCGACCGGAGACATCTTCCGCGCGAACATCAAGAACGAGACGCCGCTCGGCATGCAGGTGAAGGCGATCCTCGACCGGGGCGAGTACGTCTCGGACGAGCTCACCAACAACCTGGTCAAGAGCCGTCTCGAAGAGGATGACGCACGCGAGGGTTTCCTCCTCGATGGCTACCCCCGCACGCTCGAGCAGGTCCGCTACCTCGACGAGTTGCTGGCGAGCAAGGGACAGGCGCTCGACGCCGTCATCCAGCTCGTCGCCGACCAGGACGAAGTGGTCGCCCGACTGACCAAGCGCGCACTCGAGCAGGGTCGCGCCGACGACACCGAAGAGGTCATCCGTCACCGTCAAGAGGTCTACGCCCGCGAGACGACCCCGCTGATCGCCGTCTACGGCGACCGTGGTCTGCTCGTCGAGGTCGACGGTCTCGGCGCGGTCGACGAGGTCGCCGCCCGCATCAACGAGGCACTCGCCAGCCGCGGCATCACCGCGACCGAGTCCTCCGTAGAAACGGCGTAGTGGCTTTTCGCTCGAGCATCTACAAAACCGCGGCTGAGCTGAAGCTCATGGTTCAGTCGGGGCTGATCACGGCCGCGGCGCTCGATGCCGTGCGCGCGGCGATCGTCCCGGGCGTCACGACGCTCGAACTCGACGCCATCGCCGAGCGGGTCATCCGCGACGCAGGCGCCGAGCCGAACTTCATGCTGGTTCCGGGTTACCGTCACACGATCTGCGCCTCGGTCAACGAGGAGGTCGTGCACGGGATTCCGGGCGGCCGCGTCATCCAGCCCGGGGATATCGTCTCGATCGACTGCGGCGCCCAGCTCGACGGCTGGAACGGCGACTCGGCCTTCACCGTCGTGGTGCCGGACGACTCACGTCCCGAGATCGTCGCCGAGAGGCAGAGACTGGCGGATGTCGCGGAGCAGGCTCTCTGGCACGGCATCGCCGCGCTCGCCAGCGTGAAGCGACTCAACCAGGTCGGCACGGCGGTCGAGGAGTACATCCTGCAGAACCCGTCCCCGCTGACGGGCGACTGGGGCATCATCGAGGACTACACGGGTCACGGCATCGGACGTTCGATGCACGAGGACCCGCCCGTGTTCAACTACAGCGTGCGCGAGAAGGGGCCGGAGGTGAGGGCCGGACTGGCCGTCGCCATCGAGCCGATGCTCACCGCCGGCACGATCGACACCGTCACTCTCGCCGACGATTGGACGGTCGCGACCGAGGACGGCACCATGGCTGCGCACTGGGAGCACTCGGTCGCGGTGCATTCCGGCGGAATCTGGGTGCTCACGGCGGCCGACGGTGGCGCGTCCGGTCTCGCAGCACTGGGCGTGACGCCCGTGCCGATCGCCTGACGCTAGGCGCGCCGCGCGAGCCGCGCGCTGACCTTTGCGGCGCACGCGCCCGTTCGTGCGTCAGCGTGCGCAACAAACCTCAGCGCGCCCGCGACAAAAGCCCGCGCGCTCGACGACGCTCAGCGCCGCACAGGCAGGAACCGAAGGGCTACTCGCTCTCGAGGATCAGCTTCAGGTTGTCGAGCATCTGCTCGAGCGTGTGCTGGTTGATGCGGTCGAGCAGCTTGTTGTTGACGATCCGCTCGACGACGGTCGCCGGGATGTCGTAGATTACCTCGCTCGTGACGCGCGTCGTGCCGTCGCCGAGGTCCTCGAAGACGTAGTCCCAAGTGGCGTTGACGTCGCCGGTGGTGCGCAGGGTGACCTGCTTGTCCTTGTCGAAGGTGATGCCCTCGGCCTTGCCGCGCAGGTCGGCGCCGGCCATGTTGAAGCGCCAGTCGAAGGTCTGGTTGACGCCCGGTTCCTCGGGCTCGATGTTCGTGTTCTCGTTGAGGTTGGGGATGAACGCGGGTCCGTTGACCGCCGACGCCGTGTAGTCGAAGACTTCGCTCACGGGCGTGCGGATGACGATCAGTGCTTTCGCGGTAGCCATGGTTCTCCTCGTTGTTCGAAACGCCGGTCTGGTCTCACCCTAGGGGGAGAGGGTGTAGTTCTGGATAGTTTTCCTCAACACGTTCTGGAACAGCACGAGCTTCTTGGTGCGGCGGATGCGGAAGCCGACGAGGTGGAGCCATGGGCCGAAGCTGGTGACGTGGGCCGTCCCGATTCCGGTGAGTGTGAACGCGGCATCCGTCCTCTCGGTTTTCAGCCGCACCATGCCGGCGGCCTTCGTGACCGCGGTCTCGACCTGCTCGCGCCTGATGCCGATGACGATCCACGGCCGCCACATGATCCCCGCGAGCGCCTGCAACACGAGCAGGGACCAGAGGAACGGCAGCAGAGAGCTGAGGCATACTAGAAATAACGCGAGCGCCACCGTCGGTTCGGCACCGCGCAGGAGCACTGGACGATTTTTGGCGACTGGCACTGCCACCAGGTGCAGTACCAGGAGCAGAACGACAGCGGCAACTACACAGAGGGCGATGAGCATCGTGGTCACAGTATGAGGTCGGTGATCGTCTACATGCAAGAACGGTTCCCCCTGCCGCTCGTCGGCCTGATGGCCGTGTGCTTCGGCGTCGTGAACCTCGGACTCTTCGCGGACACACCGTCGTGGGGAGCTCTCGCGCTATTCGCCCTCGCCTACCTCGCCGTGCTGCTGCGATACCGCGTGACCGACGAGTGGAAGGACTTCGCCCACGACTCGAGCGTCTACCCCGACCGACCGCTGCAGCGCGGCGCGGTCACGGTGCGCACGCTCGTGCTGCTCGGAATCACCGCGCTCGTCGTCGAACTGGTCAGCGTCCTCGCCCTTGGCGGCGGGCCCGGCCTGCTCGCCTACCTGCCGTTCCTCGCGGTCTCCGCGTTGACCGCGGTCGAGTTCTTCGCCCGCGACCTGCTCGCGCGGCACTTCACCGCGAGCTTTTTGCTGCACGAGCTCGCCTACCTGCCGCTGTTCGGCTGGGCCGCGTTCGTGCTCGGCGCCCCCGCCGACGGGCAGACCGCCGCTGGCATCCTCGCCGTCTGCCTGCTGTTCGTCGTCGCCGAGATCGTGCGCAAGTTCAGCCCGCGCTTCGACACCGACGGTGTTCTCGTGCGCGACACCTATCCGGCGGTCTGGGGCAGGTCGCGGGCTATCGTGGTCATCGTGCTCTCCCTCCTCGCCGCCGCGGCCCTCGCCCTCGTGGCCGGCACGACCGCGGTCGCGCTCGGGGTGGCCGTCGCTTTCGCGGTCGCCATCGCGGTGAGCCGCCGATCCGACCGCGCAGTCATGGCGCTGGGCGGCGTGAGCGTTCCCGCGCTGGCCTTGGCGATGCTCGTATGAGCACCACGGTCCAGACCGCCCCCGCGCAGGGTGCCAAGGCCCACGGGCTCGAACAGCTGCGCTCCCGGTACGGGACCCTCGTGCCCGAGTTCGTCGTGCTGCCCTTCGCCGAGCTCGTCGCCGACTGGCCCGCGGTGCGCGATGCCGCCGAAACCCTGATAGCCGGTTACCTGGCCGGCGCGGTGGATGACGCGGAGTACGACGCCCGCGCCACCGGGCTCGCCGCGGGTCTCGTGCTCGGCGACATCCCGAACTCTCAGTGGCCCGCGGTGAGCGTTCGCACCTCGGCCCTCGCCGAAGACGGCATCGCCGACTCGTTCGCCGGCCAGTATCTGACGACGCTCGACTGCGCCCCGGCCGACGTGCCCGAGGCCGTGCGCGCGAGCGTGGCCAGCCTGTTCTCCCGGGCGGTCGTCAGCTACGCCCGCTCGAAGCGGATGACGCGGCTCGACATCGGCGGGTCCGTCGTGATCCAGCGCATGTTCCACGGCACCCGCACCGGCGTGCTCTTCAGCGAGAACGGCCGCGCCGAGATCGAGCTGGCCTTCTCCGAGGGGCCGCGCAACACCACGGTCGACGGCGAGGACGCTGAGAGCCTCGTCGTCTCGAAGCTCTCCGCGCTGCCGACGAAACTGCCCGTGCAGACCCGGCTGCTGGAGATCGCCCTCGAGCTCGAGGCGCAGCACGGCCGGCCCGTCGACGTGGAGTGGGCGGCCCGCGGCACCGAGCTCGCGCTGCTGCAGGTGCGCCCGCAGACCGTGGCGCAGCTGAACTACGACCTGGCCTGGGACTGCTCGAACATCGCCGAGAACTACCCCGGCGTGACCCTGCCGCTCAGCTATTCGTTCATCCGCGGGCTCTACTCGCGGGTGTACCCGAACTTCTTCCGGCTGCTCGGCGTGAGCGAGAAGCAGATCGCCGACCACGCCCACGTGTTCCAGAACACGCTCGGCTACCTCGACGGCCATGTCTACTACCAGATCGACAACTGGTACGAGATGGTCAAGCTGATTCCCGGGTCCAGTCACAACCAGTCCTTCTTTGCCGCGATGCTGCAGCCTGCCCGGGATGGCGCGCCGCGGGTCACGCCCAAACCCGGGCTCCGCGGCGGCATCATCCTCGCCGCGCTCGGCATCAGGCTCGGCCTGCTGATGACGCGCGCCGACGCCCGCAGCCGACGTTTCAAGAAGACCTTCGCCGAGCGGCTCGCCCGCTACGACGCGCTCGACTGGCGCTCTCTACGCGCCGACGCGATGCTCACCACGCTCGAGCGCATCCGCACCGACCTGCTCTCGCTCTGGGCCACGCCGATCCTCAACGACCTGCGGGTGATGGTGTTCCACGGCCTGCTCAAGACCTGGTGCTTCGGCCCCGAGCGGCACGCCGACTATCTCGCCTACCTGCGCGGCCTCACCGACCGGGCCTCGATCGCACCGCTGCGCGCGCTCGCGACCCTCGGCGAGCGGCTGCGGGAGGCAGACGGCACCTCGGTCGCCGACGTGCTCGCTTCTCCCGAGTCGGTCGCCCTCGTGCAGGAGTACCTGCGCGAGTTCGGCGACCGTACCCCCGACGAGCTGCAGCTCGAGAACCCGCGCCTCGGCGAGAACCTCTACTCGATCGTCACGCTCGCCCTCGGCACCTCGCCGTCGCGCGCCGAGCCCGCCGCGGCCCCGGCCGTCGGCAACCTGCGCTTCGGCACCGCCTTCATCGGACGCGAGACCCGCAAGGCGATCGACTGGCGCGAGCGCTTCCGCTTCAACCGCGCCCAGGTCTACGGTCTCGCCCGCTCGCTCTACGTCGCCCTGGGCGAACGGCTGGTTGCCGACGACGTCGTGGATGACGCGGCCGACGTCTTCTGGCTGACCGAGCAGGAGCTCGACGCGGCCGTGTTCGGGCACTCCTGGGATTCCGACCTGCGAGCCACCGTCGCCCGCCGCCGCGGCGAATACGACGCGTACGAGAACGCCGATCTCGCCCGCCGCATGGTCGGCAGCGGGCTGGTCGCCCCGCGCCACCTCTCGTCCGACGTCCCGGCCTCCGCGTCCGGCGAACTCGCGGGCATGGGCGTCGCCCCCGGCGTGCTCACCGGCGAGGTGCTCGTCGTCGACGCCTTCGACCCCGCGATCGACGTGCGCGGCAAGATCCTCGTCACCTCGCACATCGACCCCGGCTGGACCCTGCTCTTCGTGCAGGCCGCCGGCGTCATCACCGAGCGCGGAAACGCGCTGTCGCACGTGGCGATCATCGCCCGCGAGCTCGGCATGCCCGCGGTCGTCGCGGCGGTCGGCGCCACCGCGCGCCTGGTCAGCGGGCAGACCGTCACCATGAACGGCACCACGGGAGCGATCGATGCGGAATAGCTACTGGGTCCGCACGATCGGACCGGCCGGCGCCGTCTCGCTGCTGAGCCTCGCCGTGGCGTGGGCCGCGATCGGCCTCGCCGTCGTCGGGTCGCTCCGGGCGAGCGTGCTCTGCGCGCTGCTCGCGTTCCTGCTCGACATGGTCGACGGCTATATCGCCCGCCGCTGCAAGGTGTCGAGCGAGTTCGGGCGCCAGCTCGACAGCATGATCGACGTGATCAACTACTCCGTCTACGCGGCCGTGCTCTCCTCCTTCTACCTCGCTCCCGGCATCCTCGGCTGGGCACTCGGCTTCGTCATCGTAGCCACGGGCATCCTGCGCCTGCTCCGGTTCAACATCGAGGGCTTCACCGACGACGAGCCGATCAAGTACTACCGCGGAATCGTGGTCGTGCATCTGTCGCTCGCAGCCATCACACTGCTGCTGCTCAAGCAGTGGCTCGGCGACGTCGCGCTGCTCAGCGTCGTGGTTCTCGTGGTGCTGTCGGTGCTGCAGCTCAGCCTCATCCGCATCCGCAAGACCGGGCGCCAGGCGCTGTGGGCGAGCCTCGTGGTGCCGCTCGCCGTCGGCGCGATCCTGTGGTTGCGGTAGAGCGGCGCTTTCCGCGGTCGCGTCACGCCGGCATCGCCGACGCGGTGATCGCGCGGGCGTCTGCCGAGCCGGAGATCACCGCCCGACCGCGCCGAACCCTGCTGCGGGCGCTACGGCACGGGCGGCTCGTGGTCGCGTTCGAGGGGGCGGAACTGGTCGGCTGGTTCCTCTCGGAACCGTGCGGCCCCGGCGTGCACGAGCTCGGCTTCATTTTCGTGGCCCCGACCGCGCGCGGCGACGCGGTGCTGCTCGACCTGCTCGACGCGGCGATCGCGATCGAGCCGCGGGCGGTCGCGGTGACCTTCAACCCGTCGTTCGCGCGCTGGCTGATCCGGTCGCGCGGGTTCCGCCGCGTCTCGCTCGTCAGGGTGACGCGGGTCTCGCGCGGCTGGTTCCTCGCCCGACGGCTCGCGCCGGGCCGATTGTCCATCGCGCTGCGCCGCACGACCGCGGGCGAGGCCTGGTACCTCGTGCGTGACGCATGACCCCGTTCAGCTGGAGCGGCCTCGCGTGGTTCGGCGTCGCGACCGTCGTGCTCGTGGCGCTGATGCTCGTGCTCGAGCTGCTCGTCCGCCGCCGCGGAGTCGGCCCCGAGACTACCCGCCGCATCGCGCACGTGCTCGCCTGCCTCTACGGCGTCTTCGCGCACTCGGTTCTGCCGCCGTGGCTCTTCGTCGCGGCCTGTTCTCTGTTCGTCGTCGCCCTCGTGATCTCGCGTCGGCGCGGACTGCTGGCCGCGGTGCACACCACCCGCCGGCGCTCGCTCGGCGAGGTGTACCTGCCGGGCGGCATCATCATCGCGGCGCTCGCGGGTGCGGTCGCCGGGTCCGACGGTGTCTTCCTCGCCGCCATCCTGATCCTGAGTTTTGCGGATGTCGCGGCCGGCGTCACCGGCGACCTCCTCCGGTCGACGACCAAGACGTGGTGGGGATCCCTGGCGTTCTTCGTTGTGGCCGGGGTGATCACGCTCGTCTGCGGATTCTCCCCGCTCGCCTCCGTGACTGTCGCGCTCGCCGCGACCGCGGCGGAACGCGTCTCGACCCGCGGGCTCGACAACCTCACGGTGCCGGTAGTGGCGGGCGTGCTGCTCGCGCTGTTCGCCCGCTGACCCCGGCGAATTGCTCTAGGCGCGCCGCGACTTCAGCCGCAGCCCGTGCATCGCGACATCGGTCAGCGCGTGCACCACGAAGCCCGCGACCCCGGCGGCCGCCGCGAGGGGGAGCGGCACCCCGAGCAGCAGGTAGACGGCGAACACGACGAGGATGCCGTCGCCGAGGTCGACGCACTGCTGCAGGATGCGCCAGCGTCCGAGGGTCGACGAGCCGACGCCGAGCCGGCGCTTGACGAAGCTGTTCGCGAACTCGCCCGCGTTGTAGCCGAGTCCGACGACGAGGCCGACGAACCAGCCGGGCCAGTCGTGGAACACGGCGGCGGCGTCGGGCACGACACCGAGCAGCGCGCACACCACGACGGCGCCGACGGTGTAGAGCACGACGCCGCGCCAGGTCTTGGTCGCGCCGAGCAGCGGACGCCCGCCGAGCAGACGACCGCCGTCGACCGGCGTGTCGAGAAAACGCAGCCGGTCGAGTTTCAGCACGGCGATAAGCAGGATGCCCGGCAACAGGATGGGGAGGAGCAGACTGATTGTCTGCAGAATGGCGGGCACGGCGTCATCCTATGGCCGAAATACCGTCATCGGTTCGCTCGGAGCGCACTCGCCGGCGGCGGCACAGTATAGAACGGGCTTGGCGAAACGCCCGGGAATGACCTAAGCTTGATCTTTGGTGTTTCATGCCGACTTTCGTCGTGCCGCCACTGCGGTTTTTGCTCACGCAAAAGCCCGTGGGAAACACCATAATCCCGCACGACCAACAAACAATACTTTTAGCGACGAAGAGGCTATGGCCAAAAAAGACGGTGTCATCGAAATCGAAGGCGCAGTAGTCGAAGCTCTGCCCAACGCAATGTTCCGCGTTGAGCTGACCAACGGCCACCGTGTTCTTGCTCACATCTCGGGCAAGATGCGCCAGCACTACATCCGCATCCTCCCCGAGGACCGCGTGATCGTGGAGTTGAGCCCTTACGACCTGACCCGCGGCCGGATCGTTTACCGATACAAGTAACCGCTCGACCGCTACAAGACGTTTGCTGGAAAGTAACGGCCCTCGGCACCCCGAGAGCACGACGACAGCGACACACACAAGGAAACACAATGAAGGTCAACCCCAGCGTCAAGAAGATCTGTGACAAGTGCAAGGTCATCCGCCGCAACGGCAACGTGATGGTCATCTGCGAGAACCCTCGTCACAAGCAGCGCCAGGGCTAATAAACCTTCGGGTTTAGTAGCGCAGTACAACTACATAGCAACTCCAGATCCGCTCAGGCGGGGACACCATCGGTTGGAGGCCGGTGCACAGGAGCTGCTACAGACCTCCAATAGGTAACAGGAGAAGCCACCATGGCACGTCTAGCCGGCGTCGACATCCCGCGCGACAAGCGCGTAGAGGTCGCACTGACTTACATCTACGGTGTTGGCCGCACGAGCGCTCTCAAAACGCTCGCCGACACCCAGATCAGCGGCGAGATCCGCGTAAAGGATCTCACCGATGACCAGCTCGTTGCACTTCGCGACTACATCGAAGTCAACTTCAAGGTAGAAGGTGACCTCCGTCGTGAGGTCGCCGCCGACATCCGCCGCAAGGTCGAGATCGGTTCCTACCAGGGCATCCGCCACCGTCGTGGACTTCCGGTCCACGGCCAGCGCACCAAGACCAACGCTCGTACCCGTAAGGGCCCGAAGCGCACCGTAGCCGGCAAGAAGAAGGCGCGCTAGTCCCTGGCCTCGCCAGTGACTACGCCTTCCACGCCCGTACGTACATAAGACTTCGGAGAAAATAATGGCAGCACCAAAAGCCGCGGCTCGTAAGCCTCGCAAGAAGGAAAAGAAGAACGTCGCCGTGGGCCAGGCCCACATCAAGTCGACGTTCAACAACACGATCGTGACGATCACCGACCCCACCGGAGCTGTTATCAGCTGGGCGTCGTCGGGAACCGTCGGCTTCAAGGGTTCGCGCAAGTCGACCCCGTTCGCCGCACAGCTGTCGGCAGAGTCTGCCGCCCGCCAGGCGCAGGAGCACGGCATGAAGAAGGTCGACGTTTTCGTCAAGGGACCCGGCTCCGGCCGCGAGACCGCGATCCGTTCGCTCCAGGCCGCTGGCCTGGAGGTCGGCTCGATCAGCGACGTTACCCCGCAGGCGCACAACGGTTGCCGCCCGCCCAAGCGTCGCCGCGTCTAACTCCACCGTCGATCGAGCCTGTCGGGATTTCTCAGCGAGAAATCCCGGCAGGCTCAATCCGCGTGATCTTTCCTCTTCACAACTCAACAACTGACGGGCCGCCACCCGTCACATCCCAAGTGTCATATAGCGGACACTTTGCCGAAAGGAATCACCAGTGCTGATTGCACAGCGTCCAACTCTTGCCGAAGAGAACATCTCCGAGTTCCGTTCGCGGTTCGTCATCGAGCCGCTCGAGCCCGGCTTCGGTTACACCCTCGGAAACTCGCTTCGCCGCACCCTTCTTTCTTCGATCCCCGGCGCTGCCGTCACGAGCATCCGCATTGACGGTGTTCTGCACGAGTTCAGCACGGTTCCCGGAGTCAAGGAAGACGTCACCGAGGTCATCCTGAACATCAAGGGCCTCGTCGTCTCGAGCGAGCACGACGAGCCCATCACGGCGTACCTGCGCAAGCAGGGTGCCGGCCAGGTTACGGCCGCCGACATCTCCGCTCCGGCCGGTGTCGAGATCCACAACCCCGAGCTGCTCATCGCGACGCTCAACGAGAAGGCGAAGTTCGAACTCGAACTCACCATCGAGCGTGGCCGTGGCTACGTCTCCGCGACGCAGAACCGCAGCGAGTTCAGCGAGGCCGGCCAGATTCCGGTCGACTCGATCTACTCGCCCGTTCTCAAGGTGACCTACCGCGTCGAGGCGACTCGTGCCGGTGAGCGCACCGACTTCGACCGCCTGGTCGTCGACGTCGAGACCAAGCCGGCGATCACCCCGCGTGACGCCATCGCTTCGGCCGGTCGCACGCTGACCGAGCTGTTCGGCCTGGCTCGTGAGCTCAACACCGCCGCCGAGGGCATCGAGATCGGCCCCGCGCCGGTCGACGCCGTCCTCTCCAGCGAGCTGAGCATGCCCATTGAAGACCTCGACCTGTCTGTGCGCAGCTACAACTGCCTCAAGCGCGAGGGAATCAACACCGTGAGCGAACTCGTCGCACTGTCGGAGACGCAGCTCATGAACATCCGCAACTTCGGACAGAAGTCGGTCGACGAGGTCAAGGACAAGCTCGTCGAGATGGGACTGTCCCTCAAGGACTCGGTTCCCGGCTTCGATGGCGCCCACTTCTACGGCGGCTACGACGACGAAGAGCCCACCGCCTAATTCGGCGTTCTCGATTTCGACTTCCTCACATACTGGAGATTAACTAATGGCAGCACCTACCAAGGGACCCCGCCTCGGCGGCGGACCGGCGCACGAGCGCCTGATGCTCGCGAACCTCGCGGCATCGCTCATCACCCACAAGAGCATCAAGACCACCGAGACGAAGGCCAAGCGCATGCGCCCCCTCGTCGAGCGCATGGTCACCTTCGCCAAGCGCGGAGACCTGCACGCCCGCCGTCGCGTCCTCGCCACCATCGGTGACAAGACCGTCGTGCACGAGCTGTTCACCGAGGTCGCACCCCTGGTCGCCGACCGCGAGGGTGGCTACACGCGCATCACCAAGCTCGGCTTCCGCAAGGGCGACAACGCTTCCATGGTTCAGATCGAGCTCGTTCTCGAGCCCGTGAACCCGAAGCCCAAGTCGGCGAAGAAGACGGCAGCTGCTGCAGCGGCTTCCACTCCCGCCGCTGCTGTCGAGGAGCCCGTCGTCGAGGAGGAGACCGAAGAGGTCGCCGCCGCTGACGAGGTCACCACCGACGAGGCGCCCGCCGAGGACGCCAAGTAGTCTCAGCTCCACCCGGACCGGCCCCGCTCATCGAGCGGGGCCGGTTCTGGTTAAGCGGCCGGGGCCGCCGGGGAATCGTGCCTGCGGGTGTTCAGGATTCAGGATGGCGCGGGCCCGACGGCCGCGACGGCCCCGGTATCGCGCGGATGCCCCGGCCGTCGGCGCCGATCCAGCCTGAATGACGAACACGAGCGCGGGGCGGCTCAGCGCTCGGCAATCTTGTCGCCGCTGTCGTGCGGCCCGCCGTTGAGCTCGGGCTGCTCGACCAGCCGGGTCAGCGCGTCGGAGACCGCGCCGACGTAGATGCCGCCGCCCACGGGACCGCCCGCGTGGATCTGGTCCTGGGCGAGCAGGTCGAGGCGGGGCTGGATCGCCTCCTGCCAACGCGCGAGCTCGACGGTACGCATCCGGTCGGCGTAGCCGTGCAGGATCGTGTTCACCCCGTCGGTCCAGCCGCGCGGCGCCTGCACATCGACGAGCACGATCTGGGTGCGGCGCCCCACGATGTCCTTCACCTTCTGCAGGGTGTCGGCGCTGATCGACCCGTTCGTGCCGAGACCGAGCAGCAGGTACGGGCGCATCTGCTTCGAGTCGACGAGGCCCTGCACGATCCCGGGCGCCGCCGACATCTGCCGTGACACCACGGCGTCGATCGAGATGCCCGGGAACGCCGCGGTGAGCTCGGGGGCCACGGCCAGCATGACCGAGTCACCGATGGCGGTGATTTTGTCGCCGGACGGGAGGTCGGGCGCCACGGTGGGCGCGGGTGTCGCCTCCGCTGCCTCGCGGGCCTCGGCCTCGGCGATGGCCGCGGCCCCCGCCCGGATGCGCGCCTCGGCCAGACCGTCGCCGGGGTCGGAGGCGATCGCGCCGATGCTGAGCGCGAGCGCGGCGACGGCGGCCACGCTCACGACGGTGGCGCGGGTGAACGCCGCCCGGTCACGGCCCCAGTGGTCCCGGCGCCACTGCCGGGTGAAGCGGGAGGCACCGGCGCGCAGCCCGATGCGGCGGATCGGCTGCTCGACGAAGCGGTAGGAGAGCGCTGAGACCACCACGGTGATCGCGACCGCGGCGAGTGCGGTCACGAGCGCCGACGCGTCGGAGGGCTGGGCGGCGGTCACCAGCACGAACACCGGCCAGTGCCAGAGGTAGAGCCCGTACGAGCGCTCACCGATCCAGCGCAGCGGCTGCGCATCGAGCGAGCGTCCGAGCAGGCTGCCCGGAACCGTCACGCAGGCGATCGCGATCACGCTGAACACGGCGACGCGTGCGAGGCCTCCCTCGTACATGGAACTGCCACTCTCCGGCATCCACATGGCTATGGCGACAAGGGCGGCCACCGCCACCAGCCCGCCCGCGCCGACGAACGCACGCTCCCGCCGCGTGGTCGGCAACAGCGCGCCCGGCCAGTCGTGCCGAACGATCGCGAGCGCGGCACCGAGCGCGAGCCCGAAGCTGTGCGTGTCGGTGCCGTAGTAGACCCGGGTGGTGGCGCCGTCGGCGGCGAGAAGAGCCATGCCCAGAGCGGATGCCGCGGCGACCAGCAGCACGAACCCGAGACGGAACCGCCGCGAGGGCACCGCCCAGAGCAGCACGACGAGCAGCGGCCAGACGAGGTAGAACTGTTCCTCCACCGCGAGGGACCACAGGTTGCGGAACAGCTCGGGCGTCGTGGCATCGAGGTAGCTGCCGCCGTCGGCGATCGCGAGCCAGTTGTAGCTGAAGGTGGAGGCGCCGAGCATCTGCCGGCCGATGCCGACCAGAACGTCGCCGCCGACGAAGAACGCCGCGGCACCGCAGGCGAGCAGCACGAGCGCGAGCGCGGGCAGCAGTCGTCGTGCGCGCCGGCGCCAGAAGCCCAGAACGTCGATGCCGCCGGTGGCGGTGCGCTCGCGCAGCAGCAGGCTCGTGATCAGAAATCCGCTGACGGGGAAGAAGATGTCGACGCCGAGATAACCGCCCGGCAGGAGCCCGGCGCCGACGTGGAACAGCACGACCAGGGTCACCGCGATCGCCCGCAAACCGTCGAGGCCTGCGAGCCGGTCTCCGGTAAAACGCACCGGGGGAGAAGTAAGAGTTGACGTCATAGTGGGAGGCGCTGTCGTCGAGCGCATCCGACCAGCCTAGACTCGCTGGGTGGAAAGTGACGGGACCAGGCGAGTACGACTGGACATTTCGTACGACGGGACGAACTTCTCCGGATGGGGTGCTCAGCCCGGCCTGCGCACCGTCCAGGGGGAGCTCGAGAACGCCTTGGCCGTCATCCTGAGAAAGTACGGGGAGCCGCCCGTGTTGACCGTGGCAGGCCGCACCGACGCCGGTGTGCACGCCCGCGGCCAGGTCGCCCACGTCGACCTCAACCCGGCCCAGATCGCGAAGCTCGAGAAGCACCGCGGTGGGCCGAACGCCCCGCAGAACCAGGCTCCCGCCGCGCTCGCCCGCCGGCTCAACGGACTCGCCGGACTCGACAGCGACGTCTGGGTCACCGACGCCAGCTGGGCGCCCGAGGGCTTCGACGCGCGCTTCTCCGCGATCTGGCGCCGCTACGAGTACCGGGTCGCCGACGCCTCCGCGCCGCGTAACCCGCTCGTGCGCAACAACACCGTGTGGCACCACGCCACGCTCGACCTCGCGGCGATGCAGCTCGCCGCGTTCTCGCTGGTCGGGCTCCACGACTGGGCGTCGTACTGCAAGCCGCGCCCCGGGTCGACGACCATCCGCGAACTGCAGGAGTTCAGCTGGGAACGCCTCGACGACGGCGTGCTCGTCGCGCACATCAAAGCGGACGCGTTCTGCCACAGCATGGTGCGCGCCCTCGTCGGCGCGTGCGTCGCGGTGGGGGAGGGCAAGCTCGGCATCGAGAGCCTCGCCATCCTGCGCGACCAGCTCGAACGCACGAGCGATTTCAAGGTGATGCCGGCCAAGGGGCTCGTCTTCACCGAGGTGGGCTACCCCGACGACCACGAGCTGCTCGAGCGCGCGGAGCTCACGCGCCGCCGCCGGGGCGTCGTGGTCTGGGACGACCGCATCACCGCCATGCGTCACGCCGAGGGCCAGGCGCTCCTCGCTGCCCGCGCGAAAGAGGCGGAGGAGTTCACGCGGGGCGCATCCGGCCCGTCTTTGACTCAGACACCACCCGTGGACTAGTGTAGACCCTTGGTGTCTGTGCCCCTGTGCCCGACACCCGATCATGAGCCCTCCACCGGCGTCGTTCCCTGCTATTGCTGCAGAAACGGTCCATCGGAGCGGGATTCACGAACAACTCACTCGATCAAGAAGGCAGCACTACTGTGACTCGTACTTTTTCCCCCACGCCGGAGGATGTCCAGCGCGAATGGCTCATCATTGACGCAGAGAACATCGTTCTCGGCCGTCTTGCCAGCCACGTCGCTGCGCTCCTGCGCGGCAAGCACAAGGCGACTTTCGCTCCCCACATGGACATGGGCGACTTCGTCATCATCATCAACGCGGAGAAGGTCGCCCTCACCGGCTCCAAGCTCCTGCAGAAGAAGGCCTACCGCCACTCGGGCTACCCGGGCGGCCTGACGGCGACCACGTACTCGGAGCTGCTCGAGAAGCACCCGACCCGCGCGGTGGAGAAGGCTGTTCGCGGCATGCTCCCGAAGAACTCGATTGGTCGCGCACAGCTGACCAAGCTCAAGGTCTACACCGGCACCGAGCACCCTCACGCTGCTCAGCAGCCGAAGATCTACACCCTTTCCCAGGTCGCTCAGTAGCGCCGGCTTAGAAACTAAGGACGTAACTACCGTGGCTCAGATTTCAGACATCATCGAAGAGGCTCCTCAGAGCTACTCGACCGAGACGCCCGCCGAGGCAGCCGTCAAGGCTCCCCGCGCAGTGCTCAACGTTCCCGGCGCTGCCGTGGGTCGTCGCAAGCAGGCAATCGCCCGCGTGCGCATCACCCCCGGAACCGGCACCGCGACCGTCAACGGCCGTGAACTCGCCGAGTACTTCCCCAACAAGCTGCACCAGCAGCTGATCAACGACCCGTTCAAGGTCCTCGACCTCCTCGGCTCGTACGACGTGGTCGCGAAGATCACCGGCGGCGGCCCCTCGGGCCAGGCGGGCGCACTGCGTCTCGCCATCGCACGTTCGCTCAACGGCATCGACCGTGAGAACAACCGCGCGGCCCTCAAGAAGGCTGGCTTCCTCACCCGTGACGCTCGCGTCATCGAGCGCAAGAAGGCCGGTCTCAAGAAGGCACGTAAGGCTTCGCAGTTCTCGAAGCGTTAATCACCCTTCCCTAACGGATCATGCCTCGGCTATTCGGTACGGATGGTGTTCGCGGTCTCGCGAACGACGAGCTGACTGTCGAGCTGTCGCTTGGGCTTGCCCAAGCGGCAGCCGTCGTGCTCGGTAAAGGACGATTCGCCGACGGCCGGCGCGCTTCGGGGCGCCGGCCGATCGCGGTCGTGGCCAGAGACCCCCGTGTCTCCGGCGAGTTCATTTCCGCCGCCGTCTCGGCCGGACTCGCCAGCTCAGGCGTCGACGTCTACGACGCCGGCGTCATCCCCACGCCCGCAGCGGCGTTCCTCATCGCGGACTTCAACGCCGACTTCGGCATCATGATCTCCGCGTCGCACAACCCGGCCCCCGACAACGGCATTAAGATCTTCGCCGTCGGCGGCACCAAACTTCCCGACGTCGTCGAGGACCGCATCGAAGCGGCCCTCGGTGAAAAGAAGCTTGCGCCCACGGGCGTCGAGGTCGGCCACATCCGCCGGTTCGCCGACGCGGAAGACCGCTACGTCGTACACCTGCTCTCGACCCTGCCGCACCGTCTCGACGGCATCCACGTCGTACTCGACTGTGCCAACGGCGCGGCCGCGGGCGTCTCGCCCCAGGTCTTCACCGACGCCGGGGCCAAGGTCACCGTGATCGGTGCCGACCCCGACGGCTACAACATCAACGACGGCGTAGGTTCGACCCACCTCGACAACCTCGCCCGCGCCGTGCTGGAGCACGGCGCCGACGTCGGCATCGCGCACGACGGCGACGCCGACCGCTGCCTCGCGGTCGACGCGCTGGGCAACCTGGTCGACGGCGACCAGATCATGGCGGTGATCGCGAACTCCATGAAGGAGCGCGGCCTGCTCAAAGACGACACTCTCGTCGCGACCGTGATGAGCAACCTCGGCCTGCGCCTCGCGATGGCGGAACGCGGTATCACCGTGGTCACCACCGCCGTCGGCGACCGCTACGTGCTCGAGACCCTGAACGACAAGGGCTACTCGCTCGGCGGCGAGCAGTCCGGCCACGTCATCATGAGCGACTACGCCACCACGGGCGACGGCATCCTCACCGGTCTGCACCTGCTCGCCGAGATGGCGCGCACGGGCAAGACCCTCAACGAGCTGACCTCGATCATGACGGTGTTCCCGCAGATCATGATCAACGTGCGCGGCGTCGACCACCACTCGCTCAAGGGCAACGCGGGCATCGCCGCCGCGGTCGAGGCCGCGGAGGCGGAACTCGGCGAGACCGGCCGCGTGCTGCTGCGCCCCTCGGGCACCGAGCCGATGGTGCGCGTCATGGTGGAAGCGGCCGACCAGTCGACCGCCGACCGCATCGCGCACGAGC
Organism: Conyzicola lurida; assembly: GCF_014204935.1. Classification (NCBI taxonomy): domain Bacteria; kingdom Bacillati; phylum Actinomycetota; class Actinomycetes; order Micrococcales; family Microbacteriaceae; genus Conyzicola; species Conyzicola lurida. The sequence continues at coordinate 170,648 of NZ_JACHMJ010000001.1, forward strand.
TCGCCGAGGTCGTGCGCGCGGAGCTGGCGCTCTAAGTCCAGCGCGCGGGCTCAGATCTTGCGGAGCAGCACGCTGTCGACCGCGTGCGTCGAGTTCTTGCGCAGCACGAGCGAGGCGCGGGCGCGCGTCGGCAGGATGTTCTGCACCAGGTTCGGTTCGTTGATGCTCTTCCAGATGCCGGCGGCCCGCGTGCGTGCCTCGTCCTCGCTCAATGAGGCGAAGCGGTGGAAGTACGAGCGCGGGTTGGTGAACGCCCCGCGCTGCAGGCTGAGGAACCGCTCCTCGTACCAGGTGGCGATGTCGCTCGTGCGGGCGTCCACGTAGATGGTGAAGTCGAACAGGTCGCTCACCGCGAGCCGGTGACCGGGCGCGGCCGGCTGCAGCACGTTGAGACCCTCGACGATGAGCACGTCGGGCTGGCGCACCACGATTTCCGCGTCGGGGACGATGTCGTAGTGCAGGTGCGAGTAGAACGGCGACCGCACCTCGGGCGCCCCGCTCTTCACCTGGGTGACGAAGCGCAGTAGTGCGCGGCGGTCGTACGACTCCGGGAATCCCTTGCGATCCATGATGCCGCGCTTCTCGAGCTCGGCGTTCGGCCGCAGAAAACCGTCGGTGGTGACGAGCTCGACGCGCGGGGTGTCGTCCCAGCGGGCGAGTAGCTCGCGTAGCAGGCGCGCGATCGTCGACTTGCCCACGGCCACGGATCCGGCGACGCCGATCACGAACGGGGTGCTGCGGGTGCGGGCCCCGAGGAACTCCGACGTCGCGGAGTGCAGGTTGCGCGCCCCCGAGACGTAGAGGTTGAGCAGCCGGCTGAGCGGCACGAAGACCTCGCTGACCTCCTGCATGTCGAGCACGTCGCCCAGCCCGCGCAGCTGCACTATCTCCTGCTGGGTGAGCGGAAGGTGGGTGTGGGGCGCGAGGGCCGCCCAGTCCTGGCGGTTGATCTCCACAAACGGCGAGAGGTGGCCGTTCGAGCCAGTGAGGTCAGTCATCGCGTACAGCCTAATGGCGGCCGGACGCGACCCGAGTCGCGCGGCCGACCACTCACGCGGTCACTCCGCGAGCACTATCCTGCGGGTCGCCTCGACCAGCCACGCCACGTAGCGGTGCTTCGGCCAGCCGGACTGCACGACCAGCTGGTCGTAACTCTCCGGCGAGAGCAGGAACGACAGCGCCGCCGCGATTTCGTCCCGGTCGTCGGCCGAGCCGACCATGCCCCGGCGGTCGAGCTCGGCGACGGCGTCGCGGTAGTCGGCGCGCCTGCGCTCGAGCAGCCCGGCCAGCGACTCGGCCACGACCGGCTCCGACGTCGCCGCGCTGAGGAAGCCGGCCCAGAGACCCGACGTGCGCTCGTTGGCGTCCGCGACGAAACCGACGAGCGCCGCGAGAAAGGCGTCGTTGTCCGGGATGTCGGTGATGGCACGCACCGCGTCGCTGTCACCCACGCTGCGGGGTCCCTCGGACCCGGCGAAGGCCAGCTCGAAGGCGGCCAGCAGGAGGTCGCGCTTGGGGCCGCTGAGTTTGACCGACTCGACGGAGACGCCGGCGCCCGCGGCGATGTCCGCCAGGGAGGTGCCGGCGTAGCCCCTGCGGGCGAAACACTCTCCGGCCGAGGCGAGGATGCGCTGCCGCGTCTGGGCGGCCTGTTCTTCGCGCAGGGACGACCGGTACGGCCGGGAAATCGGGGCGTCAGACATATTGACTGTCCTAACAGGGTAGTGAATACTTTTGTGCGGCAACCATTCTATTCCCCCAGCGAAAGAGACCCGCATGTCCGCCATCCTCATCGCCAGCACCCCCGTGCACGGCCACGTCACCCCGCTGCTCGCCGTCGCCCGGTTCCTCGTCGCCCGGGGCCACCGGGTGCGGTTCCTCACCGGTGCCCGCTACCGCGACGCCGTCGTCGCGACCGGCGCGCACTACCTGCCCCTTCCCGCCGACGCGGACTACGACGACTCGGACGTCAACGCCGCCTTCCCCGGCCGGGTCGGCCTCAGCGGGGTCGCCGGCATCCGCTACGACATCGCCCAGATCTTCCTCCGCCCGATGCCCGCGCAGCTGCGGGCGATCGACACCGCCCTCGAGGCCGAGCCGGCCGACGCCGTTCTCACCGAGAGCATGTTCCTCGGCGCGGTCGCCCTGCTCACCCGACCACGCTCCGAGCGCCCCGCCGTCGTCAACCTCGGCATCGTGCCGCTCGGCATCAGCAGCCGCGACACCGCGCCGTTCGGACTGGGCATCCCGCCGCTCGCGGGCCCCGCCGGACGCGTGCGCAACGCGCTGCTCTCGCTCGCCTCCCGCCGTTTCATCTTCGGCGGCGTACAGCGCGAGGCCGAGCGTCTCGTCGCCGAGTCCACGGGCGCCCGTCTCGATGCCTTTTTTATGGATGCCGCGGCCCTCGCCGACGCCGTCGTGCAGTTCTCCGTGCCGGGGTTCGAGTACCCGCGCAGCGACCTCCCCGACCGCGTCCACTTCGTCGGTCCGGTTTCGCGCTCCGCGACATCCGACGCCCCTCTGCCTGAATGGTGGGGCGATCTCGACGGGAGCCGCGCCGTGGTGCACGTGACCCAGGGCACGGTCGCCAACGCCGACTACGCCGAACTGATCGCCCCCGCCGTCGCCGGTCTCGCCGACGACGACGTGCTCGTGGTGGTCAGCACCGGCGGACGGCCGGTCTCGACGCTGGGTGCTCTGCCGGCCAACGTGCGGGCCGCGGAATACCTGCCGTACGACGCGCTGCTGCCGCTCACCGACGTCTACGTCAGCAACGGAGGATACGGCGGGGTACACGCGGCGATGCGGCACGGGGTGCCGCTCGTCGTCGCCGGCCAGACCGAGGACAAGGTGGAGGTCACCGCGCGGGTGGCGTGGAGCGGCGTCGGTATCAATCTGCGCACGAACCGTCCGACCGCGGCTGCCGTGCGCGACGCCGTGCGGACCGTGCTCGGCTCGTCCCGCTACCGCGAGGCGAGCGCCCGGATCGGGGCCGAGATCGACGCATCGTCCGGATTGCCGGGGCTGGAGGCGGTCGTGGTCGCCGCGGCCGGTGCGAACGAAAAAGTTTCACCCTGACACCCGTTACCAAGCCGATACGGTTCGTAGCGGATAAACGGGGTACGTGGCCGCGCACGCGCACATTTTTCCCGGGTCAGTGCCGTAAAATCTTGGCTCATGTGCGGAATCGTGGGTTATGTCGGCGACAACAAGTCGCTCGAAGTTCTTCTCGGCGGCTTGAAGCGGCTCGAGTACCGGGGTTACGACTCCGCTGGTGTCGCGATCATCGACCCGGAAGGCCACATCGGCACGCGCAAGCGCAGCGGCAAGCTGCAGATGCTCGTCGACGACCTCGAGACCACCCCGCTCGCCAACGGCGCGACCGGTATCGGCCACACCCGCTGGGCCACGCACGGCGGACCGACCGACCGTAACGCGCACCCGCAGCTGGGCGACAACGGCAAGCTCGCGCTGATCCACAACGGCATCATCGAGAACTTCTACGAGCTCAAAGAGGGCCTGCTCGCCAAGGGCGAGACCTTCACGAGCGATACCGACTCCGAGGTCGCCGCCATCCTGGTCGGCCATGCCTACCAGGAGACCGGCGACCTGACCGAGGCACTGCGCCTCGTCGTCGCGAAGCTGCACGGCGCCTTCACCCTGCTCGTCATGCACGAGGACCAGCCCGGCGTCGTCGTCGGCGCACGCCGCAACTCGCCCCTCGTCATCGGCCTCGGCGACGGCGAGAACTTCCTCGGCTCCGACGTCGCCGCCTTCGTCGAGTTCACCCGTCGGGCCGTCGCGATCGGGCAGGACCAGATCGTCACGCTGCGCACCGACTCCGTGGTCGTCACCGACTTCGACGGCAACCCGGTCGAGACCGAAGAGTTCGACATCCAATGGGACGCCTCCGCCGCGGAAAAGGGCGGCTGGTCCAGCTTCATGGCCAAGGAGATCAGCGAGGAGCCCGAGGCCGTCGCGAAGACGCTGCTCGGCCGCCTCGTCGACCACAAGGTGCGCCTGCCCGAGCTCGACTCGCTCGGCGAGGGGACGCTCGAGAACATCGACCGCATCGTCATCGTCGCCTGCGGCACCGCGGCCTACGCGGGCATGCTCGGCAAGTACGCCATCGAGAAGTGGTCGCGCATCCCCGTCGACGTCGAGCTCGCCCACGAGTTCCGCTACCGCGACCCGATCCTCACCGAGCGCACGCTCGTCGTGTCGATCAGCCAGAGCGGCGAGACCATGGACACCCTCCTCGCCGTGCGCCACGCGCTCGAACAGGGTGCCAAGACGCTCTCCATCTGCAACACCCAGGGCGCCACGATCCCGCGCGACTCGCACGCCGTGCTCTACACGCACGCCGGTCCCGAGGTCGCGGTCGCCTCGACCAAGGCCTTCGTCGCCCAGATCACCGCGCTCTACCTGCTCGGCCTGCGCATCGGCGAGGCCCGCGGCACGCTGAGTGCCGAGCAGATCGCCGAGAACGCCGCCGAACTGCTCGCCATCCCCGAGAAGATCGACGAGGTGCTCGTCGCCTCGCAGTCCATCGGCCAGCTCGCGCACTGGATGACCGACACCCAGTCGGTGCTCTTCCTCGGCCGCAACGTCGGGTTCCCCGTCGCCCTCGAGGGTGCGCTCAAGCTCAAGGAGCTCGCTTACATCCACGCGGAAGGCTTCGCCGCCGGCGAGCTCAAGCACGGCCCGATCGCGTTGATCGAGCCCGGCCAGGTCGTCTTCGTCATCGTGCCGAGCCCGCGCGACCCGAACTCGCTGCACCCCAAGGTCGTCTCCAACATCCAGGAGATCCGTGCCCGCGGTGCGCGCGTCATCGCGATCGCCGAGAAGGGCGACGCCGCCGTGCTGCCGTTCGCCGACGAGGTCATCCCGATCCCGCTCGCCGGCTCGCTGTTCGAACCGCTGCTCGCCGTCGTGCCGCTGCACATCTTCGGCATGGAACTCGCCGCGGCCAAGGGCCTCGACGTCGACCAGCCGCGCAACCTGGCGAAGTCCGTTACGGTCGAGTAATGCGTACCGGGACACCCACGTGATCGTCGGCATCGGCGTTGACGTGGTCGATCTCGCGCGGTTCGAACGAGCTCTCAGCCGCACGCCGGCGCTCAAGAGCCGCCTCTTCGCCGACGTCGAGCTGACCGACGGCGACCGCATTCTGCCGCTGCGCTCCCTCGCCGGACGCTTCGCCGCGAAAGAGGCGCTCATCAAAGCGCTCGGCGAGTCCACCGGAGTGCGCTGGCACCACATGCAGGTCGTCTCGAATTCCCACGGCAATCCCTCCCTGCAATTGACGGATGCCGCGTCCCGCATCGCCGCCCGCAAGGGAATCGGGGCCATCCACCTGTCGATGAGCCACGACGGGGGCATCGCCGTCGCCTACGTGATCGCGGAGGCCGTACAGTGACCGCGCTGCGCGAGGCACGCATCGACCTGGGCGCGATCAGCCGGAACGTCGAGACCATCCGCGCCGCGGTCGACGGCACCGACGTGATGGTCGTGGTCAAGGCGAACGGCTACGGCCACGGCGCCGTCGAGTCCGCCCGCGCGGCGCTCGCCGGGGGAGCCGTCTCGCTCGGCGTCGTCGAGATCGAGGAGGCGCTCGCGCTGCGCGCCGCCGGCATCGACGCGCCCGTGCTGTCGTGGTTGCACGGCAGCGGGGCCGACTTCGACGCCGCGACCTCCGCCGGCATCGAGCTCGGCGTGAACAACCTCGACCAGCTGGAACGGATCGCCGCGGCATCCGGGGTCTCGGTCGTGCACCTCAAGGTCGACAGCGGTCTCGGCCGCAACGGGGCGAACCCCGCCGAGTGCGCCGAACTGTTCGAGGCAGCGGTGCGCCACGAGCGTGCCGGGCGCCTGCAGGTGCGCGGGTTCTTCAGCCACCTCGCCAACGCGGGCGAGGCGGCCGACGCGGCGCAGGTCGCGCGCTTCACCGCGCTGCTCGACGAGGCCCGCGCCGCCGGGCTCGAGCCCGAGGTCGTGCACCTGGCCGCGACCGCCGCCGCGTTGCGCGTGCCGGAGTCGCGCTTCTCCCTCGTGCGCGTCGGGGTGGGCGCCTACGGGCTCTCGCCGTTCGACGATGCGACCAGCGCCGACCTCGGCCTCACCCCCGCGATGAGCCTCAGCGCCGAGATCATCTCGGTCAAGCGCGTGCCGGTCGGCAGCGGCGTCTCGTACGGCCACGACTACGTCACCGCGCGCGAGACTACGCTCGCGCTCGTGCCGATCGGGTACGCCGACGGTATTCCGCGGCACGCGTCCGGCGCGGGACCCGTCTCGATCAACGGGCAGCGCTTCTCGCTCAGCGGCCGCGTCGCCATGGACCAGTTCGTGGTCGACGTGGGCGACACCCCGGTCGCGGTCGGCGACCGCGCCGTGCTCTTCGGCGACCCGGCGACGGGTGCGCCGAGCGCCACCGACTGGGCGGACGCCGCCGGCACGATCAACTACGAGGTGGTGACCCGCATCGGCAACCGGGTCGTGCGGGAGTACTCGTGATCTCGCTGCGCATCGAGACGCCCGAGCAGATGGCCGAGCTGGGTGCGACGATCGCGGGGCAGTTGCGCGCCGGCGACCTGGTCACGCTCAACGGCGAGCTCGGGGCGGGCAAGACCACGCTCACCCGCGGCCTCGGCGAGGCGCTCGGGGTGCGCGGCGCCGTCACCAGCCCGACCTTCGTGCTCGCGCGCACCCACCCGCGGGTCGACGGTGCCCCGCTCGTGCACGTCGACGCGTACCGGCTGTCGAGCGCGATCGAGCTCGACGACCTGGACATCGACTTCGCGGCATCCGTCGTCGTGGTGGAGTGGGGCGAGGGCCTCCTCGACGGCATCACCGACGAGTGGCTGCAGCTCGACATCGTGCGGCCCGTCGGCGGCACCGTGACCGACGACGGGGTCGAGGCACGCGAGATCACCGTGACCGGCCACGGCGCGCGCTGGGCAGACCTGGCCTGGCTCGAGCGGTAGCGCCCCCGCTCCCCGCCGTGGCGCTGAGTTTTGTGGCGCACGCGCCCGTTCGTGCCCGCGCGCCCGAGACAAACCACAGCGCGCCCGCGACAAACCTCCGCGCCCGCGACGACGCTCAGCGTCGTACACCCAGCGCGGTCGGCAGCGGGGTGCGGCACCCGCGATTAAGCTGACAGGGTGCTGCTCGCAATCGATACCTCCGCCGGAACGAGTGTCGCCCTCGTCGACCGCGACGCTGGGGTCCTGGCGGAGCGCGTCTCGCCCGACCCCCGCGGCCACGCCGAGATCGTCGGCAGCCTCATCCGCGAGTGCCTCGACGAGTCGGGGGTCGCGGTAACCGCCCTGTCCGGTGTCGCCGTCGGCATGGGGCCCGGCCCCTTCACGGGACTCCGCGTGGGCATCGCCGCCGCGCGCGCGTTCGCGTTCGGCGCGGGCAAGCCGGTCGTGCCCGTGGTGAGCCACGACGCCATCGCCTTCGGGCTCGTCGTGCCCACGCTCGTGGTGACCGACGCCCGCCGCCGCGAGGTCTACTGGAGCACGTACAGCGGCACCGACGCCGAGGGGCTCCCCGTGCGGGTGAGCGGACCGGCGCTGTGCAAGCCGGCGGAGCTCGAGGGCGTGGTACCCGACTTCGCCGCGTACGAGCGGCTCGACGCGAGCGTGGTCTCCGCGGCATCCATCGGTCTGTTGGCCGAAGGCCTGTACCTGCACAAGCGGCCGTTCGCGGGCGACGAGGCCCTCTACCTGCGCTCGCCCGACGTGACCATGAGCGCCGGCCCGAAGCGGGTCAGCTGATGGTCTGGCAGCTACGGCGCGCGACGGTCGACGACCTCGACGCGATCATGGCGATCGAGCACGCCGTCTTCCCGACCGACGCCTGGTCGGTCGAGTCGATGGGGTCTGAACTGTCGAGCACGCACGGCGTCTACCTCGTCGCGTTCGAGCACTCGGAGCCGCAGGACATCGTGGCGTACGCGGGGCTGCTCGCGCCGCGCGGCGCGTCGCAGGCCGACATCCAGTCCGTCGCCGTCGTCGAGAGCGCCCGCCGCCAGGGACTCGCCCGCACGCTTGTGCTCTCGCTCATCGACGAGGCGCGCGACCGCGGGGCGCGCGAGATCTTCCTCGAGGTGCGCGTGGACAACCCGGGCGCGCAGGCGCTCTACGACTCGCTCGGCTTCGAAGGGATCGCGGTGCGCAAGGGGTACTACCAGCCAGACAACGTGGACGGACTCGTGATGCGCCTCGAGGTGCCCGCACCCAAGACCTCGCCGGCGGTGGGCGCGTGACCGCCGCAGAGCCGCTCGTCCTCGGCATCGAGACCAGCTGCGACGAGACCGGCATCGGCATCGTGCGCGGCTCGACCCTGCTCGCCAACGTGATCTCCTCGTCGATGGACGAGCACGCCCGCTACGGGGGAGTCGTGCCCGAGGTCGCCGCCCGTGCCCACCTGGAGGCGCTCGTCCCCGCGCTGAAAGCGGCGCTCGCCGAGGCCGACGTCACGCTCGACGACCTCGACGCCATCGCGGTCACCAGCGGTCCCGGGCTCTCCGGCGCGCTGATGGTCGGCGTCGGCGCGGCCAAAGCGCTCGCCCTCTCGCTCGACAAGCCGCTCTACGCGGTCAACCACCTCGTCGGCCACGTCGGCGCAGACGTGCTCGACGACGACGCCCCGCTCGAATACCCCACCATCGCCCTCCTCGTCTCGGGCGGCCACACCTCGCTGCTGCTCGTGCGCGACCTCGTCTCCGACGTCGAACTGCTCGGCGAGACCATCGACGACGCCGCGGGCGAGGCCTTCGACAAGGTCGCGCGCCTGCTCGGCCTGCCGTACCCGGGCGGCCCGCAGATCGACCGCGTGGCCGTCGGCGGCGACCCCAAGGCGATCCGGTTCCCCCGCGGGCTCAGCCACCAGAAGGACATGGAGAAGCACCGCTACGACTTCTCCTTCTCCGGCCTCAAGACGGCGGTCGCCCGGTGGGTCGAACAGACCCGTGACTCGGGTGTCGAAGTGCCGATCGCGGATGTCGCGGCGAGCTTCCGTGAGGCGGTGGCAGACATCCTGCTCACCAAGGCCGTCGCGGCCTGCGTCGACTACGGCATCCCGCGCCTGCTGCTCGGCGGCGGGGTCGTCGCCAACGCCCGCGTGCGCGAACTGGCCGCGGAGCGTTGCGCCGCCGCGGGCATCGAGCTGCGCATCCCGCCGCTCTCCCTCTGCACCGACAACGGCGCGATGATCGCGGCGCTCGGTTCGCAACTGATCATGGCCGGGCACGCGCCATCCACTCTCGGATTCGGCGCGGACTCTACTCTTCCCGCCACGGTCATCCAGGCCTGATTGACGGCGTCCCACACTGGTGGGAGCATGGCTGCCATCCGTCGAATCGTGACCTGAGGAGCCTGCAATGGCCGATCCCATCGAACCCGTCCCGCAATCCTTCGCGGCGAATCCGACGACGTACCCGGCCGGCAAATCGCCGATCCTGTCGATCCTGTCGATGATCTCCGGCATCCTCGGAGTTCTCGCCGGGGTAGTCGGCGGCGGCTTCCTGTTCTCGGTCGCGGGCGTCGTGCTCGGGCACATCGGCCAGCGCAAAGAGCCGGAGGCGAAGGGCTTCTGGCTCACGGGCCTGATCACGGGGTACGTCGGAATTCTGCTCAACCTGATCGTGCTGGGCATCTGGATAGCGCTCTGGATCCTCTTCGCCACGAGCGGTGAAATGCGAGATTTCGACGACTTCTACCGGTACCGCTAGGGCGATTTCGCGCGTCCCTCGGTAGACTTGCCCCGACCTGTGAGGAGCACAACATGACTAACTCAGAAGACCAGTCGACGCCAGCCGTGCCGCCGGTGCCCCCAGCACCCGTCACGCCGCCCGAGTCCGCGCCCGTCGCGCCGCCCGCCGGCGAGGTGCGCCCCGACCCCTACGCGGCACCCGCGTACCCCACCGCCCCGCCCGCGTACGCGCCGGCCGGCAACGCCAACCCCTACGCGCCCACCGGCCCGGTCGAGCCCAAGGGCCTGTCGATCACCTCGATGATCCTCGGCATCGTCGGTCTGCTCTCCGGCGGATTCGGCCTGCTGATCTCGATCGCCGCGGTCGTCACGGGACACCTCGCCCAGAAGCGCCAGACCGTCGCCGGCAAGCCGTTCTGGCTCACCGGCCTGATCACCGGCTACATCGGTATCGCGCTCGGCCTGGTCGTGACGATCATCATCGTCATCGTGATCATCGCCGGCATCAACGCGGGCAGCACCGGCTACAGCGAGTACTCGTACAACAGCTAGATCCGTTCTGCCACGAGAGCCACTCTCTTCCCCTCCACGCGAGTGAGGAAGAGGGTGGCTTTTCCGTTGCCCTTGAGCGACAGCTTCGATCGGAACGCGGCCGGGTCGATGTCGACGCCGCGCTTCTTGATCTCGAGTGTGCCGATGCCGAGGGTCTGCAGCCGCTTCTTGATCGCGCGTTCGTCGAGCGGCAGCGTCTCGGTGATGCGGAAGCCGACCGCGAACGGCGTCTCGACCTTGGTGTCGCTGCTGAGGTAGGCGATCTGGTCGCTGATCATGCGCGCGTCGATCGACCGGGCGAGATCGCCGATGAGCCGGGCGCGGATCACGGCGCCGTCGGGCTCGTAGAGGTACTCGCCGAGCGGACCGAGCTCGACGTCGGGGCTGTCGGCCGCGGCGGTGAGTTCGGCGGTGCCGTGCTCGCCGATCACCAGGGCGGCGCGGCCGACGCCGGGACGGGCGACCGCGCCGAACCAGACGCCGAGCTCCACGACGTCGCGGTCGACCGAGATCCACTGCGCCTCGGCGCCCGCCGGGATGAGGTCGCGGTCGACCCCGGGGCCGAGCTTGACGCCCGTCGGCAGCCGCGAGCCGATGCCGAACGCGAAGTCGAGGGAGGGCGACCAGTCCGCGGGGTCTTTCAGGCGGCGCACGCCGTCGCGGCGGGCCGGGTCCAGGTAGACGCCGTCGTAGTCGGCGAGGTCCACGTCTTCGGCGGACGCGTGCTCGATGCCCGCCTGCTCGAAGGGCGCGAGGTTGTACGCGGCGATCGCGGCAGTCACCTCGTCGCGCTCGACGCCGGTGACGCGCAGGTCGATCGCGGCCATGGCGAGCGCGTCGGCGCCGATGCCGCAACCGAGGTCGACGATGCGCGAGAGCCCCGCGTCGCGGAACCGCCCGGCGTGCATCGCCGCGACCCGCAGGCGTGTCGCCTGCTCGAGACCGGCCTCGGTGAACAGCATGCGGTCGGCGAACGGGCCGAACTTCGCGGTCGCCCGCGAGCGCAACTTCGACTGGCTGAGCACCGCCGCCACGAGCGCGGGGGAGTGCCCGGCCTTCCGCAGCGCGGCGACAGATTTGACGACATCCGCCGCCTGGTCGAACGGTGGGAGCGAATCCAGCAGCCGGAGACCCTCGGTGGACAACAGCTCGCGTAACTCGGTGGCCTCCATCCCCTCATTCTCGCCTACGACGAGGGCGGGATGACGCGGGCCGTTGGCACTCGGATTGATCGAGTGCCAATATCCGACGTATAGTTGGTCTGGCACTCTCGTACGGGAAGTGCCAACCAAAGTTTTCGTGAGTTAGAAAGAAGAGGTCAACTGTGTCGGTCTCCATCAAGCCGCTCGAGGATCGCATCGTGATCAAGCAGGTCGAGGCAGAAACGACGACCGCCTCCGGGCTCGTCATTCCTGACACCGCCAAGGAAAAGCCCCAGGAGGGCGAAGTTGTCGCCGTCGGCCCCGGCCGCATCGACGACAACGGCAACCGCATCCCCCTCGACATCGCCGTCGGCGACAAGGTCATCTACTCCAAGTACGGCGGAACCGAGGTGAAGTACGGCGGAGAAGACCTCCTCGTGCTCTCCGCTCGCGACGTGCTCGCGGTCGTCGTCCGCTAAGCAGCGACACCAGCTTCACTCCGGAACGCCCGGTGGCTCAGGCCATCGGGCGTTTCGTCGTTAAAACCGCGGATAGGCTGAACGGGTGCCAACCGCCCCCGCTCCGTCGTCCACGAGCGGAGGGTTCGGACGCGGTCTGGCCTTCGGCGTCGCCGCCTACGCCCTCTGGGGCGTGCTACCCCTCTTCTTCATCCTGCTGCGTCCCGCATCGGCGTTCGAGATCGTCGCGTGGCGCATCGTGCTGTCGCTGGTCTTCTGCATCTTGCTCATCACCGTGACGCGCGGCTGGCCGCCCCTCGTCGCGCTGGTGCGCGATCGACGGGCGACGCTGATGCTCGGCGGAGCCGGCCTGCTGATCGTGGTCAACTGGCTCACCTTCATCTACGCGACGCTCTCCGGCCACGTGGTCGAAGCGGCGCTGGGCTACTTCACCAACCCCATCGTCACCGTGCTGCTCGGCGTCTTCGTGCTGCGCGAGAGACTGCGTCCGCTGCAGTGGGTCGCTATCGGCGTGAGCGCTGTCGCCGTGCTCGTACTGGCCGTCAACTACGGACAGTTCCCGTGGATCGCGCTCCTCCTCGCCTTCTCGTTCGGCTTCTACGGCCTGGTCAAGAAGCAGGTGGGCGGCCGGGTCGACGCGCTCAGCGGGCTCACGATCGAGACCGCCTGGCTGGCCGTGCCCGCCTCCATCGTGCTAGTGGTGCTGGCCGCGAGCGGAAGCCTCGTCACCGGTACCGCGGGCACCGGCCACACCCTCGCCATGTTGCTCGCGGGTGTGGTCACCGCCATCCCCCTGCTGTTCTTCGCGGCCGCCGCCCGGCGCCTGCCGCTCGCCTACCTCGGGCTCACGCAGTACCTGACGCCCATCCTGCAGTTCCTGATCGGCGTCTTCGTGCTCGGCGAGGCCATGCCCGCCGCGCGCTGGTTCGGTTTCGGTCTCGTCTGGATTGCCCTCGTGCTTCTCACGATCGACATGTTTCGTGCGTCACGGGCAACGAAATCCGTAGCGGGTTCAGGTAACGGAATATAACGATCGGGCCGTGTTACATGGCTGTAACACCCATGTATTGTGCCGGTGCGGTTGGCCTAATAGCTTTACAGCACGCACACAGCACCGCTGCGCGCATTCAACCTCAATCACATTTCACTTCACCAAGGAGCAACATGGGTGCATTCTCCCGGGCCAACTCGGCCACTCGCCCGAAGTCGGTCAAGGCTGCGATTAGCGGCATTACCCTCCTCGGCGTGAGCGCGCTGGTTCTCAGCGGCTGTGCTTCGACCCCCGACGCCGACAGCGGCTCGGCCGAAGACCTCACCCTCAAGTTCGGATCGATCCTGCCGCAGACCGGTAGCCTCGCACAGCTCGGCCCGCCCGAGTTCGCGGGTGTCGACCTCGCCATCAAGGAGATCAACGACGCCGACGCTGGCATCGAGGTCTCTGTCGAGCACAAGGACTCCGGCGACACCACGACCGACATCGCAACCCAGTCGGCCACGGCGCTCATCGCCGACAACGTGTCCGTCATCATCGGTGCTGCATCGTCGGGTGTCTCGAAGACCTTCATCGACCAGGTCACCCAGGCCGGTATCGTCCAGATCTCGCCGGCGAACACCTCGCCCGACTTCACCGACTACCCGGACGACGGATACTACTTCCGCACCGCGCCTTCGGACGTGCTGCAGGGCAAGATCCTCGGTAACAAGATCCTCGAAGACGGCAAGACCGACGTCGCCGTTCTCTACATGAACGACGCCTACGGCATCGGCCTCTACGACAACCTGAAGCTCAGCCTCGAAGACGGTGGCGCAAGCATCGTCGGCGAGCAGATCTTCGAGCCGTCGGCAACCGACTTCACCTCGGCCATCCAGGCACTCCTCGCGACCAGCCCCGACGCTCTCGTCGTCATCTCGTTCAACGAGATCACCACGATCGCCGAGCAGCTCGCCGGCCAGGGCTTCGACTTCTCGACGCTCTACGGCACTGACGGAAACTACGGAATCATCGGAGAGGCCGACACCAACGTCGACATCGCCGGCGCGCAGTTCACCAACCCCGGTGTTCTCGCCCCCGAAGACTTCCAGACCCGTCTGCAGGACCTGGTCACCGAGCAGGGCGACCCCGAGCTCGAGGTCTTCAGCTACGCGGCTGAGGCCTACGACGCAACGGTTCTCTCGGCTCTCGCCGCGATCGCCGGTGGAGCCACCGACGGTGCGACGATCCGCGACAACCTGAAGGACGTCTCCGAGGGTGGCACCGAGTGCACCACCTTCGCCGACTGTGCCGCACTGCTGGCCGACGACGCTTCGGCTGACATCGACTACAACGGTGTCTCCGGCCCGATCACGTTCGACGACAACGGCGACCCGACCGAGGCTTACGTCTCGATCTTCCAGTACTCCACTGGAAACGTCTCCGAGGGCATCGACCAGGTCTACGGCAAGCTGTAACCACTAGTCACACGAGAAAGGCCCCGGTCGCGAGACCGGGGCCTTTTTCTGTGCCCGCGAAGTCACCCCCGGCTACCAGCAGTAGTCGGCGAAGTACGCGTAGATCTGCGCGCGCACCTCGGCACCGACGTCGACCGGCACGATTCCTGCGGTGCCGTCGTCGAGCGTCACGGCGAGCGGCAGGTAGGTGCCGCGCTTGTCCTCCGCCAGGATGTGCGGGTTGCAGTTACTCGGCACGATCGCGAGTGTGGTCGAGAGCGGGCCGGATGCCGCGTCGAGCCGCCACCCCAACGGCCACGAGTCGCCGGAGCCCTCCGGGGCGATCAGCGTCGTGCGTCCCACCGATGACACCGTCGCGACCCCCTCCGCGCCCGTGGGCGTCGCCACGAGGTCGAGGAGCGCCACCGGCCGCCCCGCGCGCTGTTCCACCCGCAGCGGGCCGCTCACGCCGATCTCGGCGACCGCGGCCGTGTGTTCGACGATGCAGTCCTCCGCCGTCACCTTGGCGACGGTGCCGAACACGTCGGCGGGGTTCGCGGTGGCCTCGCCCGCGCCATCCGCCGTTCTGAATTGGAAGACGACCTCGGGGTCGGCGACCGTGCCGTCCGCGTCGCAGACGGGCGTGCCGAGCAGCACCCGCAGGTCGCGCGTGGAGCCGACCGGGATGTCCACGTCTCGGTCCCACACGGTGCCGTCGTCGCCGAACAGCGGCGAGACGAACGCCGCCTCGGTCACCGTGACGGGGTCGTCGGAGTCGTTCGTGATCGAGATCTCGAGCGCGCGCGGCGCGTAGTCGAGCCGGTACTGCTTGATGCCGACGGTGACGCCGTCGGGCAGGGGCACGCTGTCGGGCGGCGGAGCCGCGGAGGGGCCGCACGCAGAAAGGCCTGCCACGGCGATGACACCGAGGCAGGCCTTTCCGATCGAACGGGTGCGCGTGGCTACTTCTTCTCCTGATCGGCCGCCAGGGTCCCGAGGTAGAGCTCGATGACCTTGGGGTCGTTCATCAGTTCGCGGCCGGATCCCGAGTAGGCGTCGCGGCCTTGGTCGAGAACGTAGCCGCGGTCGCAGATCTGCAGGGCGCGGCGTGCGTTCTGCTCCACGATGAGGACGGAGACGCCCGCCTTGTTGATGATCGAGATGTTGATGAACGTCTCGTCCTGGCGCACGGGGGAGAGGCCGGCGCTCGGCTCGTCGAGCAGCAGCACCGTCGGGTCCATCATGAGCGCCCGCGACATGGCGACCATCTGGCGCTCGCCGCCCGAGAGGGCACCCGCGCGCTGCTTGAGGCGCTTGCCGAGCTCGGGGAACAGGTCGGTCACGAAGCCGAGGCGTTCCTTGAACATCTTCGGCTTCTGGTACGAGCCCATCTCGAGGTTCTCCTCGATGGTGAGGCTCGGGAAGACGTTGTTGTTCTGCGGAACCATGCCGACACCGCGCGACACGAGCTTGTCGGCCTTGAGGCCGGTGATGTCGCCGCCGTTCAGCTCGATGTTGCCGCTGCGGATGTTGACCTGGCCGAAGATCGCCTTCAGCAGCGTCGACTTGCCGGCGCCGTTCGGGCCGATGATGCCGACGAGTTCGCCCTTCTCGACGAAGATGCTGCAGCCGTTGAGGATGTCGACGCCGGGGATGTAGCCGGCGACGAGGTCCGTGGTGCGCAGTACTGTCTCGGTCACTTCGTCGCCTTCTTGGTTGTCGGCGCCGCTGCGGTGCCATCTTCTTCGATTTCGTGCTCGATCTCGTGCTTGACCAGGTCGGAGTCCATCGTCTCGGCGATCTCCTGCTGTCCCGTGAGGGTGCCGAGGTCGACGTCGTGGTGGGCGCCGAGGTAGGCGTCGATCACGGCGGGGTCGGTCATCACGGTCGAGGGCGGGCCCTCGGCGACGATGCGGCCCTCGGCCATCACGACCACCCAGTCGGCGATCTCGTTGACCATGTGCATGTCGTGCTCGACGAACAGAACCGTCATGCCCTGGGTCTTGAGGTCGAGGATGTGGTGCAGCAGCGACTGGGTGAGCGCCGGGTTGACGCCGGCCATTGGCTCGTCGAGCATGACCAGTTCGGGCTCGCTCATGAGAGCGCGCGCCATTTCGAGCAGCTTGCGCTGTCCGCCGGAGAGCGACGACGCGTGGTCGTCGGCCTTGGCGTCGAGCTTGAAGCGCGCGAGCAGGTCCATCGCCTTGACGGTGATCTCGTCTTCGCGGCCGCGCCAGAGCGGACGGAAGATCGCCTTGAACAGGTTCTCCCCGCCCTGGCGTCCGGCGCCGAGACGCATGTTCTCGATCACCGTCATGCCACCGAGGGCCTTGGTGAGCTGGAACGTGCGGATCATGCCGAGACGCGCGACCTTGAACGCCGGCATTCCGGCGAGGTCCTTTCCGCCGAACGTCCACGTGCCCGTGTTGGGCTTGTCGAATCCGGTGAGCAGGTTGAAGAACGTGGTCTTGCCGGCACCGTTCGGGCCGATGAGGGCCGTGATAGAACCGCGGGGGATCTCGAGGTGCGCCACGTCGACGGCGGTGAGACCGCCGAACTGGCGGCTCACGCTGTCGGCGACGACGATCGGGTCTTTTTTGGCGACACCGGGCACGATGTTGTCGACATCGAGAACCAGGTCTGCGACTGGAGTCTTATCAGACACTGAAGAGCGCCTCCTTCTTCTTGCCGAAGATGCCTTGCGGCCGGAATATCACGAGCAGCATCAGCGTGACGCCGATGATGATGAAGCGGATCGGGCCCTGCTGAGTGCTCGAGATCGGCAGCAGCTCGTTCGAGACGAGCAGGCTGAGGATTCCGTCGGACAGCGACAGGGTGACCCAGAAGATGATCGAGCCGGCGATCGGACCGAAGACCGTCGCCGCTCCTCCGAGCAGCAGGATCGTGTAGAGGAAGAACGTCAGCTGCGTGCCGTAGTTGTCGGGCTGCAGCGACCGCGGCAGGATGAAGAGCGCTCCGGCGATACCGCCGAAGATTCCACCCAGGATGAGCGCCTGCATCTTGTAGGCGAACACGTTCTTGCCGAGGCTGCGGACGGCGTCCTGGTCCTCGCGGATTCCCTTGACGATGCGACCCCACGGGCTGCGGACGAGCAGGAAGACGAGGAGGCAGGCGATGCCGACGATGACCCAGGCGACGAGACGCACCCACCACTGGTCGGCGGAGTAGGTGAGCACACCCAGTCCGAACCGGCCTTCGGCGAGCGGGTTGACCGCGTTGAAGTTGACCGCGGCGCCGTTGATGCCCTCCGAGCCTCCGGTCACGTCCGAGAACTCCGGCGTCTTGACCGAGAGGCGGATGATCTCCGCCGCCGCGATGGTCACGATGCTGAGGTAGTCGGCGCGCAGTCGGAGTGTCGGGATGCCGAGGATGAGCGCGAAGACCGTCGATGCGATCACCGTCGCGGCCGAGGCCGCGGCGAGCAGCAGGAGCGGGTAGCCCCACTCCGGCCAGTCGAGGGCCCATCCGGGAACGGGGAGCTGGCCGAGCTGCACGGTCGTGATCGCGAAGGCGTAGCCTCCGACGGCCATAAAGCCGGCCTGACCGAAGTTCAGGAGGCCCGTGAAGCCGAAGTGCACGGCGAGGCCGAGCGCCGCGAGCGCGTATGCCGCGGTGGTCGGGGAGAAGATCTCTCCGAATGCGAGGGGGATGAAGTTGTAATCCATGTGTTTTCCCTAGCCGATTCTCTCGCGGCGACCGAGGATGCCCTGAGGTCTGAAGAGCAGGATGATGATCATGATCACGAGGGCCGCGACGTACTTGAGGTTCTCGGGGATCCAGATCGTTGACACGTTGATGAAGACACCGATGACGAGCGAGCCGACCAGGGCTCCGAACGCGGTACCGAGTCCACCGAGCGTGACGGCGGCGAAGACGAGGAGCAGGATCGAGGCTCCCGTGTCCCAGCGCAGCGACTGGTAGTAGCCGATGAAGACGCCGGAGAGGGCCGCGAGGGCCGCTCCGCCGATCCAGACGATACGGATGACGCCCTCGACGTCGATGCCGGAGGCCGCTGCCAGCGACCGGTTGTCGGCGACCGCTCGGGTGGCCTTACCGATCTTGGTGCGCAGCAGTACGAACGCCACGGCGAGCAGGAGCACGATCGCGATGACCGCTCCCGCGACATCCGTGAATCTCAAGCTCACGGAACCGATGACCAAGAACGGCTTCGGGTCGCTGGGGAGCGAGAGACGGTCGGCGCCCCAGATGAACGCGAACAGGTAGCGCAGCACGAGCGAGAGACCGATCGTGACGATCATCAGCGGGATCAGCCCGAGGCCGCGCTTACGCAGCGGTTTCCAGAGGCCGGCGTCCTGCACGTAGCCGAACACACCGCCGAGCACCACGGCGACCACGATGGCCAGCGGTGCAGGCCAGCCGAAGATGCCGCTGAACGTGTACGCCATCAGAGCACCGAAGGTCACCAGCTCGCCGTGGGCGAAGTTGTTGAGGCCGGTGGTGCCGTAGATCAGCGAGAGGCCGATGGCCGCGAGCGCGATCAGCAGACCGAAGATCAGACCCGAGACGACCTTGGGCCAGAACAGGGTCAAGAAGTCGGGGCCGGATGACGCGCTGCTGCCGCCACCGCCCGCGGACGGGGTCGGTTCCGCGCCCATCGCCGGGTTGTCCGGCGAGACCAGGAAGATGCCGGGGGCATTCTGCTGTCCGGCCGACACCGTGATGTCGCGGGGGTTCTTGTTCGGGAAGCCTGCCTCGGGAGGAAGCGTCGACTCGTCGATCGTGATCGTGTAGTCGCCGGGCTCTTCGAGGCCGATGATGACCTTGCCGTCTTCACCGGTGACCAGGTCTTCGTCCACGCCGTCGCCCGACACGTTGACGCCGATGTTCGGCATGTTCGCTTTGTCGGCGGCGAGGCGCACCCAGACTTGGATGGTCTGCTCTGCGTCTTCGGGGGGAATAACGTCGGTCGGTACTGATGCGTGCGCCGAGGCTGGCATCAATGCCAGAAGCGTCACCGCCAGACCGAATGCTCCGAGTACGAGCTTGCGGGCTCGACTCTTCTGCGCGGGCTCTGCCACGGATGGACCTCCAGGTGTCGTTCACTAACTGCTGTGTTTTGTCGAACAACGCCTGTCATCGACACCCATAAAGTACCCCGGGGATGTGTCAATCGTGTTTCGACGCTGAAACGCGCAATCGCAATCCTCACGCGGGAACATAAGGAGGTCAAGCTGGGTTAATATTGTCTACCGGTATTCAGTGTGGCATCCGGGTCATTTTCACTCTTATCTCTAGGGGACTCATGGACCAGCCTGATCCTTTCGGTTTTATCGGACTCACGTACGACGACGTCATGCTGCTCCCGGGGCACACTGACGTGATCCCGAGCGAGGCAGACACCACGTCGCGCCTCACACGCCGCATCTCCGTCGCGTCGCCGCTGCTCTCCGCGGCGATGGACACCGTGACCGAGTCGCGCATGGCGATCGCCATGGCGCGCAACGGCGGTATCGGTGTCCTGCACCGCAACCTGTCGATCGACGACCAGGCGGCGCACGTCGACAAGGTCAAGCGCAGCGAGAGCGGCATGATCACCAACCCGGTGACCACGACCCCCGACGCGACCGTGGCCGAGGTCGACGCACTGTGCGGCGAGTTCCGCGTCTCGGGCCTGCCCGTGGTCGAGGCCGACGGCCGTCTCGTCGGTATCATCACGAACCGCGACATGCGCTTCGTCTCCGAGTTCGAGAAGCACACCACCCTCGTGCGCGACGTTATGACGACGACCGGACTGATCACCGCTCCCGTGGGTGTGGGTTCGGATGCCGCGATCGCACTGTTCGCCCAGCACAAGATCGAGAAGCTCCCGCTGATCGACGCCGAGGGCAAGTTGCGCGGATTGATCACCGTCAAGGACTTCGACAAGAGCGAGAAGTACCCGAACGCCACCAAGGACGACGAGGGACGCCTGCGCGTCGCCGCCGCCATCGGCTTCTTCGGCGACGCCTGGGACCGCGCGGTCGCGCTGAACGAGGCCGGGGTCGACGTCATCGTCGTCGACACGGCCAACGGCGACTCCAAGGGCGTGCTCGACATGATCAGCCGTATGAAGAGCGACGCGGCATTCGCACACATCGACGTGATCGGCGGCAACGTCGCCACCCGTACGGGCGCCCAGGCGCTCATCGACGCCGGAGCCGACGCGATCAAGGTCGGCGTCGGACCGGGCTCCATCTGCACCACGCGCGTCGTCGCGGGTGTCGGCGTGCCCCAGGTCACCGCCGTCTACGAGGCGTCGCTCGCCGCGCGCGAGGTCGGTATCCCCGTCATCGCCGACGGCGGTCTGCAGTACTCGGGCGACATCGCGAAGGCGCTCGTCGCCGGCGCCGACACGGTCATGCTCGGCTCGCTCCTCGCCGGCTGCGACGAGAGCCCGGGCGACCTGGTCTTCGTCAATGGCAAGCAGTTCAAGAACTACCGCGGCATGGGCTCGCTCGGCGCGCTGCAGACCCGCGGCAAGAAGACCTCGTACTCGCGCGACCGCTACTTCCAGGCCGACGTCCCCTCCGACGAGCAGCTCATCGCCGAGGGCGTGGAAGGCCAGGTGCCCTACCGCGGACCGCTCTCCGCCGTCGCGTACCAGCTGCTCGGCGGCCTGCGCCAGTCGATGTTCTACACCGGCGCCCGCACCGTGACCGAACTCAAGCACAAGGGCAAGTTCGTGCGCATCACCGCGGCCGGACTCAAGGAGTCGCACCCGCACGACCTGCAGATGGTCGTCGCGGCACCGAACTACTCGAAGTAACGCTGCACCGCCGACACCCGTCGCGACCTCACCGGTCGCGGCGGGTGTCGTCGGTTAACGGAGCCGGTGGTTGGGCCGCTCGGCGACCGTATCGAAACCCGGCCTTTAGGGCGGATGACGCTAGGTGGCCAGTTTGCGCTGGTCGGTCGGGGCGATGACGTGCCGAAGTGGCCGGGTGGGGTTTCGACGGGCTCAGCCCGCGGGGACTACGAGGTTCAGCCGCCGGGCGCTCAGCCCCACCGAGATGCGCTGGCCCCAGCCCGCGATCAGGTAGTCGCGCTCGATGCCGTCGCCGAAGATCACGAGGCGGTCGCTCTCGACGAGCAGCTCGAGGCGCTGGCCCTCGGTGAGCACCCCGCCGGTGAGCGTCGTGCCGGTCGCGATCGACGGCCAGGCCTCGCGCGTGAACCACGAGATGCCCGTCGAGGTGGGCGGCGGCAGCAGGCTCGCGGCGACGTGGCGGTCGCTCGCGATCGACGAGGTCCAGCCGGTGCTGCCGGTTCCGGTGCCGGCGATGATGCCCGACGACGAGTGCCGCTCGGATCCCCGCTCGGGAACCGTCACGGTATAGCGGGCCGACTGGTGTCCGCTGTCGCCGATGTAGAGGTCGTTGAGCGCCTCGAGCGACTGCCCGTCGTCGAGCGTGGCCTGCACCATGGCGCGCGACTCGACCCGGGCGTGACCCGTTCGCACGTGCTGGACGACGGCCGCGGCATCCGTCGGTCTGTGGGCCACCAGCACGCCGGGGTTGCGCTCGGGCTCGGGGTTGACGCCGACGACCGGCTGGCCGGCGAGGTATTTGGCGACGTTGGCGACGAGCCCGTCCTGGCCGATCGGCATGACGATGTCTTCGGGTGCGAAGAGGTAGCGGTCGAGCTCGGAGCGCTCGAGCCGGGCCTGCCGCACGTCGTTCGGCAGCCGGGTGGAGACCTCGTGGATGGCCTCCTCGAGCACCTCGTGCCGCTCGCGCACCTCGTCGATCGAGCGCCCGCGCTCGCGCAGGAAGAACTCGGCCTGCCCGTAGGTCGCGTGCCGCTCGAGCAGCTCGGTGTACTCCGACCGGCGGTGCACGAGCACCACGCGCGCGGCGAGTGCCATGACTACGCCGCGGGGCCGCGGGTGATGCGGCTGAGCGCCTCGGTCACGATGTCGGGCGTGAGGTTGAGGGTGCCGATGCTGGGCAGGTTCTCGGCCAGGCTCTGCATCGCGAGCGCGGTGAGCACGGCGGGGTCGATGCCGGCGTAGGAGGCGAGGCGCGCGGTCTCCGCCTCGGCGTTCGCGGCACCGAGGGTGCGGGTCGACTCGGCCCGGGCGGCGGACTCGATCTGCACGCGCGAGGCGTCGGCGCGGGTCTGCACGTCGTTCTGCTCGGCTTTGGCCTTCGCGGCGATCAGCTGCGTGGCTGCTTCCTCCTGCGCGCGCTTCTGCGCGTTCGCGCCCTCCTGCCGAACGAGCAGCTCCTCGCGGGTGGCGAGCTCGATCTTGCTCTGCAGCTCGTTCTCGGCGATGGCCCGCTCGCGCTCGACCGCGATCGCGCGGCGCTCGTAGGTGGCCTTGTCGGCGTCCTGCTGAACGCGCTCGCGCACCGGAACCTCGAGGGCCCGCTCGAGGTCGGCCTGCGGACGGATCGACACGATGCGGACGCCGATGACGATGATGGATGTCTCGGCGAGACGTGCGTCGCCGGCGAGGCCCGCTGTCGTGACCGCACGCACCGCGGGGACACCCTGTCCGAGCAGGTCGACGAGGTTGACCGTGGTGATGTGCTCGACCGCGTACTGCTGCGCGAGCTCGGTGATGCGCGTGCCGACCTGCTCGAGCGGCTTGCCGAGCCAGCGGCCGTTGTACGGGTCGATGGAGAAGTCGATGCGGCCGGCGGCGACGGTCGGGTCGCCGAACCGGTAGGTGACGGTGGCCTGCACGCTGACCTCCTGGAAGTCGAGCGTGCGCGCGCCGAAGACCACGGAGAGCTCGGATTCGGCGACGGGGACCTCGCTGATCGCCGAGTTGAGGGCGCGGAACCAGAACGAGATACCCGGCCCCGAGTGCACGACCTTGCCGCGCTGCGCGTGCACGATGTGACTGGTGGGAATCGACCTCAGGTGGCGTGCGAACGGAAAGCTTCGGATGTCGGCCATGATTCCCCTTTATCGACTGGTCGTACTAGCTTCCCTCAGTTTAGTGAGAGCCCGTGGCCGGTAAGCTTGCCGGGTGAGTGATATCGAAATCGGCCGCGCCAAGCGCGCTCGCCGTGTGTACGCCTTTGACGACATTGCGATCGTGCCTTCTCGGCGCACGCGTGACCCTCAGGACGTGTCCATCAGCTGGACCATCGACGCGTACACCTTCCAGATCCCCGTGCTCGCGGCACCGATGGACTCCGTGGTGAGCCCCGAGACCGCGATCGCGATCGGCCAGCTCGGCGGCCTCGGCGTGCTCGACCTCGAGGGCCTCTGGACCCGCTACGACGACCCCACCTCCCTGCTGAAAGAGATCAGCGAGCTGCCGGCCGCCACCGCGACCGCCCGCATGCAGGAGATCTACTCCGAGCCCGTCAAGCCCGAGCTCATCCGCGACCGCCTCGCCCAGATCCGCGCGGCGGGCGTCACCGTCGCCGGCGCGCTCAGCCCGCAGCGCACGCAGGAGTTCTACGAGACCGTCGTCGCCGCCGGCGTCGACATGTTCGTCATCCGCGGCACCACGGTGAGCGCCGAGCACGTCTCGAAGAGCACCGAGCCCCTCAACCTCAAGAAGTTCATCTACGAACTCGACGTCCCCGTCATCGTCGGCGGCGCGGCCACCTACACGGCGGCCCTGCACCTCATGCGCACCGGAGCGGCCGGCGTGCTCGTCGGCTTCGGCGGCGGCGCTGCCTCCACCACCCGGGCGAGCCTCGGTATCCACGCGCCGATGGCAACTGCGGTGTCGGATGTCGCGGGTGCACGTCGCGACTACATGGACGAGTCGGGCGGGCGATACGTCCACGTCATCGCCGACGGCGGCCTCGGAACCTCCGGCGACATCGTCAAGGCGATCTCGGTCGGAGCCGACGCGGTCATGCTCGGCACCACCCTCGCCCGCGCCACCGACGCGCCCGGCAACGGCTTCCACTGGGGCCCTGAGGCGCACCACTCCGAACTTCCCCGCGGCAACCGCGTCGAGGTGGGCTCGCTCGCCCCCCTCGCCGAGATCCTCAACGGCCCCTCGGCGGTCGCCGACGGGCGCGTCAACCTCATGGGCGCCCTCCGGCGCTCGATGGCCACGACCGGCTACTCCGACCTGAAGGAATTCCAGCGCGTCGAGGTCGTCGTCGCGCCGTATCTGCAGAGTTAACCGAACCGGCCGCCGCGTTCCCGCGGCGACCCGATAAGGAGACACCGATGTCAACGCGCAATTCAGTCACCCGCTCGTCCAAGCTGGGAACGGAGGAGCGCGCCGACGCGATCTCCGCTCTGAAGACCAAAGAACTCGACATCCTCGTCGTCGGCGGCGGCATCGTCGGCACGGGCGCGGCGCTCGACGCGGTCACCCGCGGCTTGAGCGTCGGAATGGTCGAGGCCCGCGACTGGGCCTCCGGTACCTCGAGCCGGTCGTCGAAACTCGTGCACGGCGGCATCCGGTATCTCGAACAGCTCGACTTCAGGCTGGTGCGCGAGGCGCTGATCGAGCGGGGTCTGCTGCTGCAGCGCATCGCTCCCCACCTCGTGAAGCCCGTGCGCTTTCTCTACCCGCTGACGAAGCCCGTGTACGAACGGTTCTACGTGGGCGCCGGCATGTTGCTCTACGACCTGTTCAGCTACAGCGGCGGACGCCCGCCCGGCGTGCCGCACCACCGCCACCTCACCAAGCGGCAGATGCTGCGCGCCGCGCCCAGTCTCGACAAGGACGCGTTCGTCGGCGGTCTCACCTACTACGACGCGCAGGTCGACGACGCCCGGTACGTGGCATCTCTGGCACGCACCGCGTCCTTCTACGGCGCCCACGTGGCATCCCGGGTTCGCGTCGAGGGGTTCATCAAGGTGGGCCAGCGCGTGGTCGGCGTGAACGCGCACGATCTAGAGACGGACGAGCGGTTCGAGATCCGCGCGCGGCAGGTCGTGAACGCGACCGGCGTCTGGACCGACGACACGCAGTCGATGGTCGGGGAGCGCGGCGGATTCAAGGTGCGCGCCTCGAAGGGTGTGCACCTCGTGGTGCCGCGCGACCGCTTCCAGTCGAAGCTCGGGCTGCTGCTGCGTACCGAGAAGAGCGTGCTGTTCGTGATCCCGTGGGGCCGGCACTGGCTGATCGGAACCACCGACACGGACTGGAACCTCGACAAGGCGCACCCGGCCGCGACCGCCGCCGACATCGACTACATCCTCGAGCACGTCAACAAGGTGATGGCGGTCAAGCTGACGCGCGACGACGTGGAGGGCGTCTACGCCGGACTGCGCCCGCTGCTCGCCGGCGAGAGCGAGCAGACGTCGAAACTCAGCCGCGAGCACATCGTCGCCCACTCGGTGCCCGGGCTCGTGGTGGTGGCCGGCGGCAAGTGGACCACGTACCGCATCATGGCCAAGGACGCGATCGACGCCGCGGCGGCCGCTCTCGACGGACGCGTTCCGGCGTCGACGACGCAGGACATCGCGCTGCTCGGGGCCGAGGGCTACCAGGCCGCGTGGAACAAGCGCGCGAAGATCGCCCGCGTCTTCGGCGTGCACCGCGTGCGCATCGAACACCTGCTCAACCGCTACGGGGTGCTGACCGACGAGCTGCTCGACCTGATCCGCGAGCGGCCCGAACTGGCCGACCCGCTGCCCGGAGCCGACGACTACATCGCGGCCGAGGTGGTCTACGCCGCCACACACGAGGGCGCCCTGCACCTCGAGGACGTGCTCGCCCGCCGCA
Organism: Conyzicola lurida; assembly: GCF_014204935.1. Classification (NCBI taxonomy): domain Bacteria; kingdom Bacillati; phylum Actinomycetota; class Actinomycetes; order Micrococcales; family Microbacteriaceae; genus Conyzicola; species Conyzicola lurida. The sequence continues at coordinate 196,642 of NZ_JACHMJ010000001.1, forward strand.
CCCGCATCTCGATCGAGGCGTGGGACCGAGGCGTCTCCGCGGCACCCGTCGCCGCCGCGCTCATGGGCGCCGAGCTCGGCTGGGACCAGGAACGCATCGACAAAGAGGTGGCGAACTACCTGAAGCGCGTCGCCGCCGAGCTCGAAAGCCAGCAGCAGCCGGATGACGCATCCGCCGACCGCGTGCGCCTGGAGGCCCCCGACATCGTGGCGAAGTAGCGGGGCGGGCAGCCGCGTTCGCCGTGCGCGCACGCGGCTGCCCGCGCGGGACGCCTCCGGTAGACTGGACTTCACTGCCGCAAACCCCCTGAAGGAGCACACCATGGTCGACGTTCGACGGGTCAAGCTCCCCGGTGTGGGTGTACTCCATACGTTCGTCACCGACGACGGCGGCAAGGTCGGCGTCATCACGCACCGCTCGGGCCACAGCGATCTCATCTCGTTCGCGGACTCCGACGACGGCGACTCGAGCAAGGTCTCGCTGCGTCTCGACGAAGACGAAGCGCACACGCTCGCCGAACTGCTCGGCGGAACGCGCATCACCGAGTCGCTCTCCAGCCTCGACCAGATCCCCGGACTCTCCATCGACTGGTTCACGGTCGACTACGAAGACCACATCGCCGGACAGGAGCTCGGCAACCTGGCGAGCCGCGGCGTCGTCGGTCTGACTGTCGTCGCCGTCGTACGCGGCGAGTCCGCGAACCCGGCCCCGGCCGACGACTTCAAGGTCTTCCCCGGCGACACCCTCGTGGTGGCCGGTTCTCCCGAAAAGGTTGCCAAAGCGTTCGCGTTCTATCGCACCGGTGAGTTCAAGGCGAAGACGCCGGTCGATTCCCCGCCCGGGGGCTAACCGTGCATATCGGCGAAGAACTCCTGACGCTGGGTGTCCTGTTCGTCATTTCCTATGTGCTGGGGCGACTCGGCAAACTCATCGGGCTGCCCGCGATCCCGATCTACATGCTGGTCGGCCTCGTCGCGAGCCCGCACTTCGAGCTGTTCCCGCTGAGCTTCGAGTCGGCCGACGTCGAGTTGATCGCGGTCTTCGGGCTGATCTTCCTGCTGTTCAGCCTCGGCCTCGAGTTCGATCAAGACGAGTTCTACGGCAACGCCGGCAAACTCCTGATCTCGGGCGGTACCCGGGTGGCGATCAACATGGTCGTCGGCTTCGCCCTCGGCATGTGGATCGGCTGGGGCACCCGCGAGGCCCTCATCATCGCGGGTATGACGGCCGCGTCATCCAGCGCCATCATCACCAAGCTCTTCATCGAGCTGCGCCGCCTCGCCAACCGTGAGACGCCGATCATCCTCGGCATCATGGTGCTCGAAGACGTCTTCATCGCGATCTACCTCGCGATCGTGGCCGTCGTCATCGGCGGCGAGGTCGACCCGTGGACGGTCGCGCTCGAACTCGCGATCTCGTTCACCTTCCTGATCGTGATGTTCGTGGTGGCGAGGTACGGCGGCAAGATCGTCTCCCGGCTCGTGCGCACCAAGGACGACGAGCTGTTCACGATCCTGTTCTTCGGCCTCGCGGTCGCGTTCGGCGGCATCGGCGAGCTGCTCGGCGTCTCCGACGCGATCGGCGCGTTCCTCATCGGACTGGTGCTCGGCGCCACCCGGTTCCGCGGACGCATCGAGCAACTCGCCCTGCCCCTGCGCGACGTCTTCGGCGCGTTCTTCTTCCTCAACTTCGGCCTCGCGCTCGACCCGTCGACGTTCGGTGCCGTGCTCGGGCCGGTCGCGGTCGCGGTCGTCGTCACCCTCGTGGTCAACACGCTCGGCGGCCAGCTCATCGCCTGGCAGAACAAGCTCACGCCGGCCGAGGGGCTCAACGCGAGCGCGATGCTGCAGAACCGCGGCGAGTTCGCGCTGATCCTCGCGACGCTCGCGGTATCGGCGGGGCTCGACGAACGCCTCACCCCGTTCGCCGGCCTCTACGTGCTCAGCATGGCGATCATCGGCCCGGTACTCGCGGTCAACTCGGAGAAGATCGGTGCGAAGATCTTCCCCGCGAAGCCGGTGGTGAAGGAGAAGCACGAGCGCATGGACGCCGAGAACTTCGCCCTCATCGACGCCGCGATGTCGGGCGCCGACGTGCCGACGACGGCCGAGGACGACGAGTTCGACATAGAACCCGAGCGCCCCGCGAAGGTCGACCCGTTGGTCGAGCAGGCCATGCAGCAGTCCGACGAACAGCAGCGCGAACGCACCCGCGACCCGGAGTACTAAACCATGTGGTCACTTGCCCGCCGCCCCCGTTGGATCGCGGCCCTCGTCCTCTGCCTCGCCATCGCGGCCGCCTTCGCCGCGCTCGGGCAGTGGCAGCTTTCGCGGAGCATCGACCGCGGGACGCCCGTCGACGAGACCACGGAGATCCCCGTGGCGCTCTCCGAGCTCTCGGTTCCGCAGGAGCCCCTGACCGCCGCGGCCGCAGGGCGCATCGTCACGGTCGAGGGCGAGCTGCTCCCCGGCGACTACGTGCTGCTGAGCGGGCGCCTGCACGACGGCACCGCCGGTTACTGGGTGGTCGGCCACCTGGTCGAGACCGGTCTCGACGAGGGAACCCCGTCCCTGGCCGTCGCGCTCGGCTGGGCCGCGACAGAAGCGGACGCGTCATCCGCCGTCTCTGATCTGGAAAAGAACGCGCCGCAGTCGTTCGCCGGGCGCTATCTGCCGAGCGAGGCCCCGCAGGAGGACGACTTCGAGAACGGAGAGCAGAATTCGCTCGCGGTGTCGGCCCTCGTCAACCAGTGGGGGACGGCCCCCGACGGCGTGTACCCCGGGTATCTGATTGCGGATGACGCGGCCGCCGATCTCGTACTGATCGACGCACCGCCTCCCAGCACTGAGGTATCGGTGAACTGGCTGAACATCTTCTACGCCGTCGAATGGGCGGTGTTCGCGGGGTTCGCGGTATTCCTCTGGTTCCGCCTCGTGAAGGACGCCTGGGAGCGCGAGCAGGAAGAGCTCGAAGAGAGCGAATCGGCCGCGTCGACGGAAGTAAACTAGAGCAATGGCCCTCAAACCGAAGCTCTCCAATCTGCCTCGAATTCGGAACGCGCTTCGTCTCTACCGCGTGACCTCGATCGTCACCGGCGTCTTCCTGCTGCTGCTCGTGCTGATGATGGTGACGCGCTACGGATTCGGCGTCGACATCGAGCTGAACGGGCCCTACGGTTTCCTCGCGCTCACGCCGAAGGAGCAGATCGTCGGCATCAACCTGTCGACCATCATCCTGATCCTGCACGGCTGGTTCTACGTCGTGTACCTGTACAGCGACTTCCGCCTATGGAGCCTGATGCGCTGGACTTTCCCGCGCTTCCTGCTCATCGCCCTCGGCGGCGTCATCCCGTTCCTGTCCTTCATCGTCGAGCGCCGCACTCACGCGCAGACCGAGAAGGAACTCGAAGCCCTGCAGTCCGCACAGAAAGTGGAGACGATCCCATCAGCGAAATAAACTCGACCGCCGCGCAGCCGGTCCTCGTCGTCGACTTCGGCGCGCAGTACGCGCAGCTGATCGCGCGTCGCGTCCGTGAGGCGAACGTCTACTCCGAGATCGTGCCGCACACGATCACCGCGGCCGAGGTCGCGGCCAAGAACCCCATCGGCATCGTGCTGAGCGGCGGACCGTCGAGCGTCTACGACGCGGGCTCGCCCTCCCTCGACCCGGGAATCCTCGAGCTCGGCGTTCCGACTCTCGGCATCTGCTACGGCTTCCAGGTCATGGCGCAGCAGCTCGGCGGAGAGGTCGCGAACACCGGCCTGCGCGAGTACGGCGCCACCGCCGTGACCCTCGCGCCCGGTGCGTCGACGCTGCTCGGCGACCAGCCCAGCGAGCAGACCACCTGGATGAGCCACGGCGACTCGGTGTCGAAGGCCCCCGAGGGCTTCACCGTTCTCGCGTCCAGCGCGTCCACTCCCGTCGCCGCGTTCTCGAGCGACGAGAAGAAGATGTACGGCGTGCAGTGGCACCCCGAGGTCAAGCACTCGGAGTACGGCCAGCGCGTGCTGGAGAACTTCCTGCACGACGCCGCCGGCATCCCGGCCGACTGGAACAGCTCGAACGTGATCGAGGAGCAGGTCGCCCGCATCCGCGAGCAGGTCGGCACCGGCAAGGTCATCGTCGGTCTCTCCGGCGGTGTCGACTCTGCCGTCGCCGCCGCGATCGTGCACAAGGCGGTCGGCGACCAGCTCACCGCGATCTTCGTCGACCACGGCCTGCTGCGCCAGGACGAGCGCCGCCAGGTGGAAGAGGACTACGTCGCCTCGACCGGTGTGCGCCTGATCACCGTCGACGCCGTCGACCAGTTCCTCGACGCTCTCGCCGGAGTCACCGACCCCGAGCAGAAGCGCAAGATCATCGGCCGCGAGTTCATCCGCAGCTTCGAGGGCGCCGCCGAGGCGCTCGTACTCGAGGCGCAGGGCGACGGCACGACGATCGACTTCCTGGTGCAGGGCACCCTGTACCCCGACGTCGTCGAGTCGGGCGGCGGTAGCGGCACGGCCAACATCAAGAGCCACCACAACGTGGGCGGCCTCCCCGAGGACCTGCAGTTCAAGCTCGTCGAGCCGCTGCGCACCCTGTTCAAGGACGAGGTACGCGCCATCGGCCGCGAGCTCGGACTGCCCGAGGTCATCGTGAGCCGCCAGCCGTTTCCGGGGCCAGGCCTCGGAATCCGCATCGTGGGCGAGGTTACCCGTGAGCGTCTCGATCTGCTCCGTAAGGCGGACGCGATCGCCCGCGCCGAGCTGACCGCCGCCGGCCTCGACAACGAGATCTGGCAGTGCCCGGTCGTGCTGCTCGCCGACGTGCGTTCGGTCGGCGTGCAGGGCGACGGCCGCACCTACGGTCACCCGATCGTGCTGCGCCCCGTCTCGTCGGAAGACGCCATGACCGCCGACTGGACGCGCCTGCCGTACGACGTGCTGGCGCGCATCTCCAACCGCATCACCAACGAGGTGGCCGGGGTGAACCGCGTGGTGCTCGACGTCACGTCGAAGCCGCCGGGCACCATCGAGTGGGAGTGACCAGCTGAAGGGCGGGACACGAGAGTGTCCCGCCCTTCGTGGTTTCCGGGCCTGGCACGCCCTACCGCTCGACCTCTCAACAGGACGCAACGGCCCCGTCGCCCACTCGACAGGACAGAGTGGCCGGATGACGCCCGCCGAACCTGTTGGAGGTGCGAGGCCGCACGCAAAAGGCCCCCGGCGCGAACCGGGGGCCTTTTGCTGTACTAAAAGCGTTACTCGCGGAAGATCGCGAGGAAGCGCAGGATCTCGGTGTACAGCCAGACGACGGTCACCATGATGCCGAACGCGGCCTGCCAGCCGTAGATACGGGGCGCACCGCCCTCGACACCGCGCTTGATGGTCGTGAAGTCCATCACGAGCGAATACGAGGCGAGCAGCACGACGAGGATTCCGACGCCGATGTTGACGAGCGGGTTCGACTGCAGTCCGCCGAACTCGGAGACGACGCCGGTCAGACGCAGCACGAGGTTCACGAGCTGGAAGGCCATGTAGCCGAAGATCGCGACGGTGAAGATCTGCGTGGCGCGCTTGGATTCGCGGATCTTGCCGGTCGCGAAGAGCGCGAGCGTGACAGCGACGACGCCGAGCGTGCCGAAGACGGCCTGGGTGGCGATGCCGCTCCACTGCGACTCGAAGAGGAAGGTGATGCCACCGACGAACACACCCTCGAAGGCCGCGTACGCGAGAACGAGCGCGCGAGACGGCTTCTTCTTGAAGATGTTGACGAGCGCCAGCACGAAGCCGACGATCGCGGCGGGGATCGCGAGGACGGGGACGACCCAGCCGACAGCGGCACCGGCGAGCAGCACCACGAAGGCGATGACGATCTTGCGGATCGTGTCCTCGTAGGTCATGCGGTCGGTGTCGGTGGGGGTCGCGGACGGACGGCCGTAGAGCTCGTCGAGCTGCTCGGGCGTGAGCGTCTTGCCGTTCACCGTGGTCGAGTGCACGACGGCCTTCGTAGTGAACGCGGGCGAGTTAGTGAACGCGGGGTTCGTGCTGGCGGCGGCCATGACATCCTTCGTGGTCGTAGAAGCGAAAGTTTCGCTCACCACGATTTTACGCGGAACCACCTGAGTAAACAGGGTGATCGCCGAGAGCTTAAGGAGCTAGGAGTTCAGAACGACGGCCGCGACCACGGCGAGTGCGACGAGTAGCGCGCCGAGTCCCCAGCCGAAGAGCCCGAGCACGGTGACCTGCCGTCGCGGGGCGTCGGCTGCGTCATCCGTCGCCCACATCTCTGGGCTGAAATCGTGGCGGATCGCCGGCGGAACCGGGGGCGCGATGGGCACCTTCGTGCCGCAGTGGATGCAGTACTTCCATTCAGGTTGAAGTTCTGCTGAACAGCTGGTGCACCGCGACATGACAAGAATCCTATGCGCGTAACGTGGACGCGTGACCACCACCTCGCGGCCCCTCGTCATCGCCCACCGCGGAGCGAGCGGCTACCGCCCCGAGCACACCCGGTCGGCCTACGAGCTCGCCTTCGCCCTCGGCGCCGACGCCGTCGAGCCCGACATCGTCGCCACGAAGGACGGCGTGCTGGTCCTGCGTCACGAGAACGAGATTTCAGGCACCACGGATGTCGCGGCTCACGCCGAATTCGCATCGCGGAAAACCACTAAAACGATCGACGGTGTCGCGCTCACGGGGTGGTTCACCGAGGACTTCACCTGGGCCGAGCTGTCGACCCTGCGCGCGGTCGAGCGCATTCCCGAGCTGCGACAGGCGAGCGCGAGTTTCGACGGCCACGAGGGGATCCTGCGGCTGAGCGACCTGCTCGACATCGTCGACGCGGCGACGCTCTCCGCACGGCGGCCGCTCGTGCTCGTGGCCGAGATCAAGCACGCGACGTACTTCGAGTCGATCGGGCTGCCGCTCGACGAACTCTTCGCCGACGCCGTGCGCGACTGGGCTACCGCCGACAACCTGATCGTCGAGAGTTTCGAGCAGACCGTGCTGACGAAGATCCGCGCCCGGGGCATCCCCGGCAGACTCGTCTTCCTCGCCGAGGCGAAGGGCGCGCCCGCCGACCTCGTCGCGGCCCACGGCGCCAAGGCGCGCAGCTACGCCGACCACCTCACCGCCGCCGGGCTCGACCGTCTCGCGCGCGAGGTCGACGGCGTGAGCGTCACCCGCAAACTGATCCTGCGCCTCGACCTCACGAAGAAAGCCGTCGGCGTGACCGACCTCGTGTCGCGCGCGCACGGGTCGGGGCTCATCGTCTTCTGCTGGACCCTGCGGGCCGAGAACAAGTTCCTCGCCAAGAACAACCGGGTCAAGGGCGAACCGCGCGACTTCGGCAACTGGCGGAGCGAGTTCGAGCTCGTGCTGTCGAGCGGCCTCGACGGCGTCTTCGCCGACCAGCCCGACCTCGCGCTGGCAGTGCTGGCTGCTCCCCGCGCCTGACCGCCGCCGGCAGCGCCGGGCCGGCGTCGGCGGTGGCACCTAGAATTGGGGGCAAATGTCGTTCGTTCCCAACATCATCGAGCCCGAACCGTCTGACGACGGCGCCTTCGACGACGCCCTGCTCCGGGGCCTCAACCCGCAGCAGCGCGAGGCGGTCGAGTTCCGAGGGCAGTCCCTGCTCATCGTCGCCGGTGCCGGGTCGGGCAAGACCAGCGTGCTCACCCGCCGCATCGCCGGCCTGCTGCAGAGCCGCGAGGCGTTCCCGAGCCAGATCCTGGCCATCACCTTCACCAACAAGGCCGCGGCCGAGATGCGCGAGCGCGTGCACCAGATCGTCGGCAACGAGGCCGAGGGCATGTGGATCTCCACCTTCCACTCCGCCTGCGTGCGCATCCTCCGCCGCGAGGCCGAGCACTTCGGCTTCACCAAGAGCTTCACCATCTACGACTCGGCCGACAGCCGCGCGCTGCTCAAGCGGATCCTCAAAGAACTCGAGGCCGACCAGTACGGCTTCACCGTCTCGAGTGCGTCCGGCAAGATCTCGAAACTGAAGAACGAGCTGCAGGATGTCGAGAGCTACGCCCGCGGAGCGAATTTCTCCGATCCCGCCGAGGTCATGTTCCTCGAGATCTTCCGTCGCTACACGCAGGCGCTGAGCAAGGCCAACGCGTTCGACTTCGACGACCTCATCGGCCAGACGGTGTACCTGTTCCGCGCGTTCCCGGTCGTGGCCGCGCACTACCGCCGCCGGTTCCGCCACATCCTGGTCGACGAATACCAGGACACCAACCACGCCCAGTACTCGCTCATCCACGAGCTCACCCGCCCGGTACGCCCCGACATCGCCGACGAGGTCGAATCGGCCGGCGGCCTCGTCAAGACCAAGCGCGACTCGCTCGGCGCGATCCCGGGCGCCTCGCTCACCGTGGTCGGCGACAGCGACCAGTCGATCTACGCCTTCCGCGGTGCCGACATCCGCAACATCGTCGAGTTCGAGCGCGACTTCCCGAACTCCAAGGTGATCCTGCTCGAGCAGAACTACCGGTCGACGCAGAACATCCTCGACGCGGCGAACGCGGTCATCTCGAACAACTTCGACCGCAAAGACAAGAAGCTCTTCACCGACATCGGCAAGGGCAACAAGATCGTCGGCTTCACCGGGTACTCGGGCCACGACGAGGCGCAGTTCATCGCCGACGAGATCACCAAGATGCACGACGAGGGCATCGCCTACAAAGACATGGCCGTCTTCTACCGCACCAACGCGCAGACGCGTGCGCTCGAAGAGATCTTCATCCGCTCGGCCCTGCCCTACCGCGTGCTCGGCGGCACCAAGTTCTACGAGCGCGCCGAGATCAAGGACGCGATGGCGTACCTCATCGCCGTCGCCAACCCCTCCGACCCGCTCGCGCTGCGCCGCATCATGAACGTGCCCAAGCGCGGAATCGGCCCGGCCACCGAGACGGCGCTGCAGTCATGGGCCGACGCGCACGACACCAGCCTGCGCGACGCGGTGCGCAACGCGGGCGAGCTCGGGCTCGGCCCGAAGGTCACCGGCGAGATCCTCGAGTTCGGGTCGATCCTCGACGAGGTCATGGCGACCGTCACGGCGAGCGACGACTGGGATCCCACGACCGGCACGGGCCGTGCCGCGGCGAAGGTCTCCGACATCCTCATCGCCCTGCTCGAAAAAACGAAGTTCGTCGAGACGCTGCGGGCCAGCCGGGACGCGCAGGACGAGGCCCGGGCCGAGAACGTTGAAGAGCTCGTCGCGGTGACGAAGGAGTTCCAGAAGAACAACCCCGACGGCACGCTGCTCGACTTCCTCACCGAGGTCTCGCTGGTCGCCGCGGCCGACGACCTCGACGACTCGAGCGGCACCGTCTCGCTCATGACGCTGCACACCGCGAAGGGCCTCGAGTACGAGGCCGTCTTCCTGACCGGCGTTGAAGAAGACCTGTTGCCACACCGGATGTCGGCGGGAGAACCCGGCGGACCGGCCGAGGAGCGCCGGCTGTTCTACGTGGGCATCACCCGTGCCAGGCAGCGCCTCTTCATCTCGCTCGCGATGACCCGTGCCGCCTACGGCAACGTCAACGTGGCGATGCCGAGCCGGTACCTGCAGGAGATCCCGGCAGACCTGATCGAGTGGCGCCAGTCGCCCGGCATGGCGAACTCGCGCGGAGGCACCGAGCCGCGCGCGCTCAACGCCCGCCGCGACGGATCGGCGTGGGGCTCGTCGCTGCGCGAGGCCGCCGCGCTTCCCCCGGGTAAGCCGAAAGAGAAGACGCAGTGGGCCAACATGGTCACGAACGTCGTGCGCGACAACAGCGCGCTCGAACTGAGCGCGGGCGACCGCATCAGGCACACCGACTTCGGTGAGGGCCGCGTCACCGCGGTCACCGGCGAGGGCGCCAAGCGCGTCGCCGAGGTGCAGTTCGAAACCGCCGGCCGCAAGCGGCTGCTGATCAAGATCGCTCCTATTGAGAAGGTCGAATAGATGTCTGACGAACTGACCGTGCTATTCATCGGCGACAGCGTCACGGATGTCGGCCGGCGCGACGACCCCGAGGCGCTCGGGCACGGCTATGTGCGACTGATCGACGAGGCGTTCCGCGCGGGCGGCACCCCGGCCACCGTGGTCAACCGCGGCACGAGCGGCAACCGCGTGCGCGACCTCAAGGCGCGCTGGCAGAAGGACTGCCTCGACCTCGCGCCGTCGCTCGTCTCCGTGATGATCGGCGTCAACGACACCTGGCGCCGCTACGACGACAACGACCCGACGACCCCGGAGCAGTTCGCCGCCGACTACCGCGCGATCCTCAGTGCGCTGCCCGGCCGCGAGGAGACCGCGCTCGTGCTGATGGAGCCGTTCCTGCTGCCTGTCACCCCGGCCAAGCTGACCTGGCGCGACGACCTCGAAGAGAAGATCGCGGTCGTGCGCGAGCTCGCCGTCGAGTTCGGCGCCGTGCTGGTGGAGACCGACGACTACCTCAACGGGTTCGACGTTCCGCTCGTCGACATCGCCGCCGACGGCATCCACCCCACCGAGCTCGGCCACCAGCTGCTCGCGAAGCTCTGGCTCGAAACGATCGAGAACGCGGCGGAGTAGCGCCGACTCGTAACGTCGCGCCGGGCGTGAGTGTGCGGCGCTGAGCGTCGTCGACCACGCTGAGGTTTATGCGACGGTGCCGCCGGGCTCCTAAGAGGCGCGCTGCGGTTTGTGGCCGACGCGTATGTTCGTGCCTCCGCGTGCGAGACAACGCTCCGCGCGCTCGACAGCGCTGAGCGTCGCACTCCACGACAAGGGTCCGCGTGCGAGACAGAGCGCCGCGCCCGTGACGACGCTGAGCGCCGCAAACCTAAGTACCGCGACCGCCTACCGCGCGTGGGCGCGGAAGGCCGCCAGGTAGTGGCGCGCCGGCCAGCGCCGCAGCCGCTTCGGCAGCCGCGGGTAGACCGCGGCGAGCACGCGCAGGGTGCGGCGGAAGCGGCGCTCACGTCGGTCGTCCCACGGCAGGTCGAACGCCCGGCGTAGTTCGGGGGAGAGCAGCCCCGCCGTCAGGAACCGCACGGGAGGCATCACTGCCTTCACCCAGAGCGGACCCGTCGCCGGGTGCAGCAGGTCGCGCGATACCCGGCGGGCCTCGTCGTCGACGCGTAGCCCGGCGACCGTCTCGCGCCAGTACCCGGCGAACGCGGACCGGTCCCGTGGCCAGAGGTCGGCCGGCATCTGCAACGCCGTGCCGACGACCGCGTACTCGGCGTAGAGGGAATCCGCGTCATCCGGGGACAATCGGCCGAACACCCGCTCGTAGACGGCGATCGCCGAGTCGTACAGGGTCGCCGCCACCCAGAGCTGCTGGTCGGGGTCGAACGCGTTGTAGGCGGGATCGGAATCCGAGCGGACCGGCCCGTGGGCCCGGTTCACGTAGCCGGTGATGAGCTCGATCTCGGCGTCGCTGCCGTAGACGAGCACGTAGAGATAGCTGAGCGTGTTACGGAGGCGGCGCAGCGGGTCGGCGGTGAAGTCGCTGTGGCGGGCGACGCCGTGCCCGACCGCCGGCAGGGCGATCTGCAGCAAGATGGCGCGGGCACCCCCGGCGAGGAGGACCGCCTCGTCGGAGATGTCGCGCATGGTGAGGGGCACCGTCCCAGTCTCGCGGATGCCGCCGGCCGGCGCCCGCGTGCCCCCAGCACTGGGGTACAGGAAATCCGGAACGCCCCTGCCGGTGAAGTGTGAGCAATGCTAGCGTCGGTGCACGGGCCAGAGCCGACCGGCCCGACGCCACAACGAAGAGGTGCTTATGGTTCGGGGGAACCACGTTCGAGCGGCGGCCACGCTGGCCGCGGCCACGCTGTCGATCGCGATGCTGAGCGCGTGCTCGCCGCCCGTCGCCGCGGGTGCGAGCGGCGGCCTCACCCTCGCCGACACCAAGTCGCCCGTGCAACTGCTGCGCAACGAGGCGGCGTCGCGCATCCCGACCGCGGCCATCGAGTCGGTGAGCGATGCGGAAGACTTCTCTTTCAGCTGCAAGACGGAGGCGGAAGACCCCGACGGACTGCGCCGGTCGTGGCACTCCAACGCCCAGGTCGTGGTCAAGGAGGCGAGCGTCTGGCGTGTGGACGCGATCGTCGACGAGATCGCGCAGAGCTTCGTCGACCAGGGCTGGTCGGCCACCCCGCTCGAGGCCCGCGAGCGGTCGCACGCGGTCAAGCTCACCAAGGACGACGTGTCCACCGCGATCCGTATCTCGGCACACCGGCCGCCCGACGGCGAGGCGCTCCTGCCGGACGAAGACCCGGTGACGATCGACCTCGAGCTGAACGGCCCCTGCGTCGACACCGCGGGGGCCGATTCGGACGAGGTCACCAAGCTCGAGGGACAGGACTGAGCCGCCCCCTGTCCCCAGCACTGGGGTAGGTCTCGAGCAATATTCGTGGGTCGCGGCCCGTATCGGGCGATCGGGCGCTGCTAGGTTTTTGGCAACGGCTGATGAAGTCGGGATGAATTCCACGCGCGGTTGCCTAGAACCCCGCATGAACAGCGGTCCACGCGCCGCACTTACCCGAAGAGGTGCAGTTATGGTCTGGGGGGACCTCACTAGAAAGTTCGCGGCAATAGCGATAGTTTCCGTGTCGCTCACGACACTCAGCGCGTGCGCGAGCACGTCGACGGCCGGTACCGGCGGCGACGCGACCACGCTCACGCTCGCCCAGACGAAGTCGCCGGTGCAGCTGCTGCGCAACGAGGCGGCGAGCCGTCTCGACGAGTTCGTGGTCGAGACGGTCAACGAGACCGAAGACCTGTCGGTGCCGTGCAAGACCGCGGAGGTCGACCCGCTCGGCCTCAGCCGGTCGTGGACCTCGAGCGTCGAGGTCAGCTTCAAACCGGGCAGCGCCTGGCGCGTCAGCATCGTCGCCGAAGACCTCACCGTCTCGTTCGAAGAGCAGGGCTGGGTCGCCTCGCGCGGCGCGCCCTCCGCCGTGACCTACACCGCTCTCAAGAGCGAAACCTCGGCGGCGACAATCGGGTTCACGGTGACCACCGAGAACCTCGAGACGGCGACGCCCGCCAAGCTGCAGATCACCACCAAGGGCCCGTGCGTGGCCACCGGCGGTGCCGAATCCGACGAAGTGAAGAAACTCGAAAGTCCCGTCAGCTAGCACCCGCGACATCCACCCCTCGTAGGTGTCTCCGCGCAACCTCGCGTTTACCTCACATATGTAGCGTCCTCAGCGATCAGCTACATACGGGGGAGCAACACATGGTCGGTGGGGACCGCACACGCAGATTCGTGACGATCGCGGCGGGGGCCGCGGTGCTGGCGACGGTGCTGGGCGCGTGCGCCAGCGGCGACGGCGCCGAGCAGAGTCAGAACATCTCGAGCGCGCTGGGCGACGTCACGCTCGCGCAGTCGAAGTCGTACGCGCAGCTCCTGCGCAACGAGGCGTCGTCGCGTCTGCCCGAGATCATCCTCAAGGAGGTCTCGGAGACGACCGACGTGTCGGTCGCCTGCGAAGACGAGAGCGTGGACCCCGAGGGTCTGGCCCGCAGCTGGAGTTCCACCACCAGCATCCTCATTACCAACTCGACGGCCGCGCGCGTGCAGTCGGTTTCCGAAGACCTCATCGCCACCTTCGTCGACCAGGGCTGGACCTCGACGCTCGAGGAGGAGTCGACCGACACCCTGACGATCGCCGACCTGCGCAATGACTCGTCGCTGGCCTGGATCCAGATCGCGACCGCCTCGAAGGCCGACGGCCAGGTGCCGTCGATCGTCATCACCGCCCGGGGCGCGTGTGCGATGACCGAGGGTCCGTTGTCCGACGAGGTCGTCCTGCTCGAAGGGCAGGATGCCGCGACCGCCGGCTGACCGAGAAATCGCCAGCGCCCGAGCGGGTAGGGTTATTGGTGGTCAAAGTCTCTTGACATCGAACAATCTCGCAGTCGAGATGACCCGGCCTTCCATCTCAACCGACGTGCGATTGGATAAGCCTCGTGGATCTTTTCGAGTATCAGGCTAGGGACCTTTTCGAGTCCTACGGTGTGCCTGTACTTGCCGGCATCATTGCCGACAGCCCAGAAGAAGCAAAAGCAGCTGCCGAGAAAATTGGCGGCACTGTCGTCGTCAAGGCCCAGGTCAAGGCGGGTGGCCGCGGCAAAGCGGGCGGCGTCAAGGTCGTGCACAACGCGGATGACGCGTTCACGGCCGCCGAAGCCATTCTCGGCCTCGACATCAAGGGCCATATCGTCAAGCGCGTTATGGTCGCGGCCGGTGCCCGCATCGCCCAGGAGTTCTACTTCTCGGTGCTGCTCGACCGTGCCAACCGCTCCTACCTCTCGCTCTGCAGCGTCGAGGGCGGCATGGAGATCGAGGAGCTCGCGGTCGAGCGCCCCGACGCCCTCGCCCGCATCGAGGTCGACCCCATCGCCGGCGTCGACCTGGCCAAGGCCACCGAGATCGCCACGGCCGGCGGCTTCCCCGCCGAGCTGGTCGACAAGGTCGCTCCCGTGCTCGTGAAGCTCTACGACGTGTACAAGGGTGAGGACGCGACGCTCGTCGAGGTCAACCCGCTCGTCCTGACCGAGGCGGGCGACATCGTCGCCCTCGACGGCAAGGTGTCACTTGACGAGAACGCCGGCTTCCGTCATCCCGCACACGCCGACCTCGAAGACGCCGAGGCCGCCGACCCGCTCGAGGCGAAGGCCAAGGCCAACGACCTCAACTACGTCAAGCTCGACGGCGAGGTCGGCATCATCGGCAACGGCGCGGGACTCGTGATGTCGACCCTCGACGTCGTCGCCTACGCGGGCGAGAAGTGGGGCGGCGTCAAGCCGGCCAACTTCCTCGACATCGGCGGCGGAGCATCGGCCGAGGTCATGGCCGCCGGTCTCGACGTCATCCTCGGCGACGCGCAGGTCAAGAGCGTGTTCGTCAACGTCTTCGGCGGCATCACCGCCTGCGACGCGGTCGCCAACGGCATCGTCGGAGCGCTCGCCGTGCTCGGCGACACCGCGAGCAAGCCGCTCGTCGTTCGCCTCGACGGCAACAAGGTCGAGGAGGGCCGCGCGATCCTGATCGCCGCCGCCCACCCGCTGGTCACGCTCGCGACCACCATGGACGAGGGCGCCGACAAGGCCGCCGAGCTGGCATCGAAGTAAGGGCACCGGAAAAATGTCGATCTACCTCAACAAAGACTCCAAGGTCATCGTCCAGGGCATCACCGGCGGCGAGGGCACCAAGCACACCGCGCTGATGCTCAAGGCCGGCACCCAGATCGTCGGCGGCGTGAACGCGCGCAAGGCCGGCACCACGGTCTCGCACGACGGCGGCGTCGAGCTGCCCGTTTTCGGCTCGGTCTCCGAGGCCATCGCCGAGACCGGCGCCGACGTGTCGATCGTCTTCGTGCCGCCGGTGTTCGCCAAGGACGCCGTCGTCGAAGCGATCGAGGCCGGTATCCCGCTGGTCGTCGTCATCACCGAGGGCATCCCCGTGCAGGACTCCGCCGAGTTCTGGGCGCTCGCCAAGGCCAAGGGCGGCACGACCCGCATCATCGGACCGAACTGCCCCGGCATCATCACGCCCGGCGAGGCGCTCGTGGGCATCACCCCCGCGAACATCACCGGCAAGGGCCCGATCGGCCTCGTCTCGAAGTCGGGCACCCTGACCTACCAGATGATGTACGAGCTGCGCGATCTCGGTTTCTCGACCGCGATCGGCATCGGCGGCGACCCCATCATCGGTACGACGCACATCGATACGCTCGAGGCGTTCGAGGCTGACCCCGAGACCAAGGCGATCGTCATGATCGGCGAGATCGGCGGCGACGCAGAAGAGCGCGCGGCCGACTACATCAAGGCGCACGTGACCAAGCCGGTCGTCGCCTACGTCGCGGGCTTCACCGCTCCCGAGGGCAAGACCATGGGCCACGCCGGCGCGATCGTGTCGGCCGGCGCCGGCACCGCGCAGGGCAAGAAGGAGGCCCTCGAGGCCGCCGGAGTCAAGGTCGGCAAGACGCCGAGCGAGACGGCCGCCCTCATGCGCGAGGTCTTCGCTTCGCTGTAACGGCTCGATTGCGCGACGGCCCGACCCCTCGTGGGGCGGGCCGTCTCTCGTTAACGCGGCCCCGCGGCATCCTGCCACCCCGGTACCCCGCGCGGGCCGGCGGCGTGCAGCCACGCGCGGTCGGACTCCATGCGCAGCGACCCGTCGACCACGGCCACGGAGAGCCGCACCTCGAGGCCGCCGCGGCGGCCGAGGAAGTCGTGGATGCGTCCGTCGACGACGTGCCCGGGCGCAGCCAGCGGTGGCGCGAGCCCGCGACCTCGAAGACGCCGCTGCCGCGTCCGACCTAGTCGGCGGGCGGTGCCGAGAAGTAGGTGCGCAGCTCGGGGGAGAGTGCAGCGAAGCCGTCGCCCAGAACGCGGGCGGAGACGGATAGTGGCACGCCCAAAGTGCAGGCGGTGCAATAAGCTCCATCGCAATGAGAAACTCACAGCGCAGAGCCATCGCCGTCCTCGCCACCGCGGCCGCTGCCGGCCTGCTCGCGGGGTGCACGCTCATCTCTCCGACCCGCACCCAGACCGAGAGCGAAGTGCCGATCCCGGCCGGTCTCGAGTCGTACTACCAGCAGGAGCTCGAGTGGTCGCCGTGCGAGCCCGAGGGCCGCGAGTGCTCCACCGTCACGGCGCCGATCGACTACGAGAACCCGGGCGACGGCGACATCGAGCTCGCCGTCGTGCGCGTCGCGACCGACTCCGACGACCGCGTCGGCTCGCTGCTGATGAACCCCGGCGGACCCGGCGGATCGGGCGTCGAGCTCGTGCAGCAGGCCGCCGAGTACGTGACCAGCGACGCGCTGCGCGAGAGCTTCGACATCGTCGGCTGGGACCCCCGCGGCGTCGGCCTCTCCACTCCCGTGCAGTGCTACGACGACGCCGACATGGACGCGTTCCTCTACAGCGTTCCGGCCAACCCGACCGGCTCCGACGCCTGGCTCGCCGAACAGGTCGACCGCGAGAAGGCCTTCGCCGACGCCTGCCTCGAGAACACCGGCCCGCTGCTCGGCTTCATCGACGTCGAGAGCAACGCGCGCGACATGGACCTGCTGCGCGCCGTGCTCGGGGACAAGAAGCTCACCTACCTCGGCTTCTCCTACGGCACGTCATTCGGCGCCCACTACGCCGAGCTCTTCCCTGAGAATGCCGGACGCCTCGTGCTCGACGGCGCCATCGACCCCTCGCTCGAGTCGCCCGAGACCTTCACCGTGCAGATGGCCGGCTTCGAGAACGCCTACCGCGCGTTCGTCGAGGACTGCCTGCTGACCTCCGCGTGCCCGTTCACCGGAACGGTCGACACCGCCCTCGCCCAGTCGAAGACACTGTTCGACGGCGTCGAGGCCCGCGAGCTGCGCTCCGACGACGGCCGCCAGCTGACGGCGTCCACTCTCGGTACCGCGCTCAGCTACCCGCTCTACGACGAGGGGTCGTGGCCCGCGCTCAGCCAGATGATCTCCGAGCTCGAGGAGGGCGACGCCACCCTCGCGCTCCAGCTCGCCGACGGATACAACAGCCGCAACGACGACGGCACCTACGCCGACCAGGCCACCGCCGTGTACACCGCCGCCACCTGCCTCGACGGGCAGTTCACCGGCGGCCTCGACGGCACGCGTGCGACCCTGGACGCGATCGACGCCGCTGCCCCCACCATCGGCGCCTTCGTGAGCTACGCCGACTGGGCGCACATCTCCATCGCCTGCCAGAACTGGCCGTTCCCGTCGTCCATCGAGGCGCACGCGATCACGGCCGACGGCGCCGCCCCGATCCTCGTGCTCGGCACGACCAACGACCCCGCCACGCCGTACACGTGGGCCGAGGCGATGGCGAGCCAGCTCGACAGCGGCGTGCTGATCACCCGCGAGGGCGAGGGCCACACCGCCTACGCGCAGGGCAACGCCTGCATCGACGAGACCGTCGACGACTACCTCGTCGACGGACTGGTGCCGGTCACCGACCCGCTCTGCTGAGTGCGGGGCGCGGCGAGCCACAAAGGCCGGTGACCGCGGGTACGCTCGCTCCGGTATGAATCGCTCGCTCACCGCCCTCTTCGCCGCCTTCGAGGCGGCCCTCGTCGTGGCGATCGGCATCGGCATCAGCCTCGCCCCGCTCACCATCCTCTGGGCCGCGCAGTTCGGATTCCAGATCGACTGGATCGTGTTCTGGCGTGCCTCGGTCGACATCTGGCTGATGGGCCACGGCGTCGACTCGATTTTCACGCTCGACCCCACCACGGCCGTGACCCTGGGGCTGGCAGGGGCGGATGCCGCCTTCCGCGTCACCCTCGCCGCCATCGGGTTCTCGCTGCTCACCGTCGCCCTCGGCGTGCGCGCCGGCCGCCGCGTGGCGGAGACCAAGTACCTGTTGCTCGGCGAGCTCGTCGCCGTCGGCACGTTCGGCCTGCTCTCGACGGCCGTCACGTTCAGCGCGCTGCACCCGCTCGCCCGTCCCTCGGTCGTGCAGGGCGCGCTGTTCCCCACCGCGATCTTCGCCGTCGCCGTGGTCATCGGTTCGCTGCGTTCGAGACGGCCGTCGGCGGATGCCGCGATCTCGCCGATCCGCGACCGGATCACCGGTTTGCTGCTCCGGCTGCCGCGCGAACTCCGCGTGACGCTCGCCACGTCGCTGCGCGGCGGGGTCGCCGCCGCCACGGCCGTGATCGGCGTCTCCGCCGTGCTGCTCGCCGTGCTGCTCGCGATCAACTACGCCACCGTCGTGCGGCTCTACGAGGGACTGCATTCCGAGGTTCTCGGCGGCTTCGCGCTCACCCTCGCGCAGATCGCCTTCGTGCCGACCTTCGTCATCTGGGTCGCCTCGTGGCTGGTCGGGCCCGGCTTCGCGATCGGTGTCGGCTCCAGCGTCAGCCCGCTCACCACGGCCCTCGGCCCTACCCCGGCGATCCCCATCCTCGGCGCGCTGCCGGCCGGCGACCCCGCCTTCGGATTCGTCGGGCTGCTCGTGCCCGTCGTCGCCGGATTCCTCGCCGGGGCACTGCTGCGCCCCGGGTTCTCCCGCGCGCTCTCCGGCATCCCGTCGATGCGCTGGGTCGTCGCGGCCGGCGTCGGCATCGGCGCGGCCGGCGGACTGACCCTCGGCCTGCTCGCCGCCGCGGCCTCCGGCGCGGCCGGCCCCGGCCGCCTCGCCGACGTCGGACCCGACGCCCTGTCGGTCGGCCTCTGGGCCGCGCTCGAGATCGGGCTCGCCGCGATCGTCGGGCTGCTCGCGTCGCCGCAGCGGATCGCGCTGCCGCGGCGCACCGGAGCGTCCGAGAGCTCGGGCACGGCCGGGCCGTCGGTGCCCAGCACGCCGTCGTCACCCGCGACGCCGCAGCCTGCGGCCCCGTCGCAGCCGGCTCCCTCTCAGTCGGCCCCGTCGGTGCCCGTCTCCGCGCAGCCTGCCCCCGAGGCGGCCGACCGGCCCGCGGCATCCGACCGCCCTGCATCGGCAGCGCCGTTCGATCCCAACGCCACCGAGCAGATCACCCCGATCAGCCGCCCGATGCCCCCGCGCTAGGCTGTATCCCGTGCTATCGCTGGTTGTACTCATCTCTGGCGGAGGCTCGAACCTGCGCGCCCTGCTCGAAGCCGCCCAGGACGCCGAGTTTCCGGCCCGCGTCGTCGCCGTCGGCGCCGACCGGGATGCGGAGGGGTTCGACCACGCGGAGGAGTTCGGCATTCCCACCTTCTCGGCCGCGCTCTCGAACTTCGAGAGCCGTGACGCGTGGGGCGAGGCCCTGCTCGAGCAGATCCAGGTCTGGAAGCCCGACCTCGTGGTGCTCAGCGGGTTCATGAAGCTGCTGCCGCCCGCCGTCGTCTCGGCGCTCAGCCCCAACCTCATCAACACCCACCCCGCCTACCTGCCCGAGTTCCCCGGGGCGCACGGAGTGCGCGACGCGATCGCCGCCGGCGTGACCCAGTCGGGAGCTTCCGTCATCGTCGTCGACAACGGCGTCGACAGCGGGCCGATCATCTCGCAGGAGCGCGTCGCCGTGCTGCCGGGCGACACCGAGCACACCCTGCACGACCGCATCAAAATCGTCGAGAGGGAACTGCTCGTGCAGGCCGTTCTCGACATCGCCAACGGACACATCAACCTGAAGGAGCTGTCACTCGCATGAGCGGCCCCACGCACGACCCGGCCCTGTACCGTCCCCGCGATGTCGTCGCCATCCGGCGCGCGCTCGTCTCGGTGAGCGACAAGACGGGGCTCGTCGAGCTCGCGTCCGCGCTCGCCGCCGCGGGTGTCGAGATCGTGTCGACCGGCGGATCCGCCGCGGCGATCGCGGCCGCCGGGCTTCCGGTCACCGAGGTCGGCGACGTCACCGGCTACCCCGAGTCGCTCGACGGGCGCGTGCGCACGCTGCACCCCGTCATCCACTCGGGTCTTCTCGCCGACCTACGCCTCGAGTCGCACGAGAACGAGCTGGCCAGCCAGGGCATCGCGCCGTTCGAGCTCGTCGTCTCCAACCTGTACCCCTTCGTCGCCACGATCGCCGCCGGCATCACGGGCGACGCCGCGATCGAGCAGATCGACATCGGCGGCCCCGCCATGGTGCGTGCCTCGGCGAAGAACCACGCCAACGTCGCGATCGTCACCTCGCCCGCGAGCTACCCGCAGATCGTCGACGCGCTCGCCGACGGCGGGACCACCCTGGCCCAGCGCCAGAACCTCGCCGCCGAGGCGTTCGCGCACACCGCGGCCTACGACGCCGCGGTCGCCGCCTGGTTCGCCGCCAACGTCGCCTCGGTCGGGCCCGCCGCCACCGAAGCGTCGGAGGTCGCCGACACCTTCACCGTCTCCGCGTCACTCAAGCAAGTGCTGCGCTACGGCGAGAACTCGCACCAGAGCGCCGCGCTCTACGTGAGCGAGCACGGAACGGGCATCGCCCAGGCCGAGCAGCTGCACGGCAAAGAGATGTCGTACAACAACTTCGTCGACGCAGACGCGGCCGTGCGTGCCGCGTGGGACTTCGACGAGCCCGCCGTCGCGATCATCAAGCACGCCAACCCGTGCGGAATCGCCGTCGCCCGTGGCGCGGGCGACCCGATCCTCTCGGCGCACCAGCGCGCACACGCCTGCGACCCGGTCTCGGCCTTCGGCGGCGTCATCGCCTCGAACCGCATCGTGACCCTCGCCGCCGCCGAGTCGATCCTGCCGATCTTCACCGAGGTCGTCGTGGCCCCCGGCTTCGAGCCGGAAGCGCTCGAGCTGCTCTCCACCAAGAAGAACCTGCGCCTCATCGAGCTGCCCGCCGACTTCGCCCGCGAGACCACCGAGTTCAAGCAGATCTCGGGCGGACTGCTCGTGCAGTCGGTCGACAACTACGACGCGTTCGACTCCTCCGCCTGGACCCTCGTGGCCGGCACCGAGGCCGACGACGCCACCCGCGCCGACCTGGAATTCGCCTGGCGCGCGGTGCGCTCGGTCAAGTCGAACGCCATCCTGCTCGCGCACGACGGCGCCTCGGTCGGCGTCGGCATGGGCCAGGTCAACCGGGTCGACTCGTGCGGCCTCGCGGTCACGCGCGCCGGCGAGCGTGCGGCCGGTTCGGTCGCGGCGAGCGACGCGTTCTTCCCGTTCGCCGACGGGCTCGAAGTGCTGCTCGAAGCGGGCGTGCGCGCGGTCGTGCAGCCCGGCGGATCGATCCGCGACGACGAGGTCATCGCCGCGGCGACCGCGGCCGGCGTGACGATGTACTTCACGGGAGAGCGTCACTTCTTCCACTAGGCCACGTCTCAACCGCGTTCGTGATTCAGGATGGCGCGGCCGGCTCGCCCGCGGAGTCCCCGGGTTTCCGCGGGGCGGACCGCCGCGGCATCCCATCTGGCCTGAATGACGAACGGCGGGTAGGGTTTCGACGGGCTCAACCACCGGGGGCGGATACGCTCGTCCTCATGCCTTTCTCGCTCACCCGCCGACTCGTCGCCTCCGTACTCACCGCCCTTGCCCTGAGTCTCACGGCGCACGTGGCCGCGGTCGTGGCCTTCTCGATCGCGAACAGCTTCGCCGCCGACAGCCTCGCGCAGATGAACGCGTACTTCCTGCCGGCGTCGCTCATCTCGTTCGTGATCACGTTCCTGTTCGCCGCGCTCGGGTCGTTCCGCCTCTGGTACACCGCGCTCGGCGCCGGCATCGTGACGGGCGTCGTCTCGGGAATGATCGGCTCCCTCGTCGGCGCCAGTGCCGCGGGCGCGACGCTCACCCCCGACATCCTCGGACCGCTCTTCGGCACCATCACGACCATCAACCTGGTCTTCTTCCTCACCACGGCAATCACGGCGCCGACGCTCGCCCGACGCGTCTGGCTGCTCGTGCTCGACGCGCCGGCCAGCGCCCGCGACGGCGCGGCGCACTACGCGCTCGTGCGCCAGCCCTCGACGAACCTCGCCGACGGTGTCGTGACGCACATCGAGCGCGTACAGATCGACACCGACCTCGCCGACGAGCAGTGGGACAACTACGTCAGTGTGCTCGACGCCCACGGGTTCACCACGGTCGAGGTCGACCCCGCGCCCGAGCTCGCCGACGCCGTCTTCATCGAGGACGCGGTCATCGTCTTCGGCGACCTCGCGGTGATCGCGAGCCCGGGCTCCGAGCACCGCCGTGACGAGATCGTCGGGGCCGAGGCGGCGGTCGTCGGGCTCGGCCTCGAGGTCACCCGCATCGAACTGCCCGGCACCCTCGACGGCGGCGACGTGCTCAAGGTCGGCAGCACGGTCTACGTCGGCCGTGGCGGCCGCACGAACGGGGAGGGCATCCGTCAGCTGCGCGCGATCCTGACACCGCGCGGGTACGACGTCGTCGCCGTACCGGTGACGAAGGTGCTGCACCTGAAGAGCGCCGTGACCGCGCTACCCGACGGCACCGTCATCGGCTACCCGCCGCTCGTCGACGACCCCGCGATCTTCGACCGCTTTCTCGCCGTGCCCGAAGAGGGCGGCGCGCACGTGGTCGTGCTCTCGGCCGATACGGTGCTCATGGCGGCATCCGCACCTCAGAGTGCCGCGCTCATCGGCAACCTCGGATATCGCGTGGTCACGGTCGACATCAGCGAGTTCGAGAAGCTCGAGGGCTGCGTCACCTGCCTCTCGGTGCGGGTGCGCTAACTCCGCGGTAAGTAATCCTTGCCTCTCAGGTTATTCACGGCTTATTCTGGAGGGCTGTCTGGTCGTCCGCCATCCGCGGGGTAGACCGGGGAGCGACGTCCGTGCCAGGCGGACCGTCACACCCACACGCCGGGAGGACACCATGACAAAGACAGCCACCGCCGCAGCCAACGGCCCTCAGATCTTTGCCCGTGCCCTCGGAACCGCGAAGCGACCGCACTAGCTCCACGCGCCTAGCCCCGCCCCGATTCCGCGGCCGCGTCCTCCGACCGGCCTCCCCCTTCTCCGCCCTTCGACCGCCTAGCGGTCGCGCCCTATTTCTCTGGGACTGTTTTATGCCTGCATCATCGACCCCCATGGGTCACACGTCCAAGCGCGGCGGCACCGTCGCCTCGATCGCGCGCCTGTACCCCTACGCGAAGCCGGCCCTGCCGCGCATCTACCTCGGCATGGCGTCCGCCCTGCTCGCGGGCATCGTCGCCCTGCTCATCCCGCAGGTGCTGCGCCAGCTCGTCGACGGCCCGCTGTCGACCGGCGACGAGTCGCAGATCTGGCCCGCGTTCGCGATCGTGCTCGGTCTGGGTGTGCTCGAGGCGATCCTCATCGCGCTGCGCCGCTGGTTCGTGCTGACCCCCGGCACGCACATCGAGGCGCGCATGCGCAACGCGCTCTACGCGAAGCTGCAGGACCTGCCGGTGAACTTCCACGACCGGTGGGCCAGCGGCCAGCTGCTCTCGCGCGCCGTCAGCGACCTCGGCCTGATCCGCCGCTGGATCTCGTTCGGCATCGTGCTGCTCGTCGTCAACGTCATCACGATCGTCGTCGGATTCGTGTTCCTGGTGAACATCTCCTGGATCCTCGGCGTCGCGTTTATGGTCTGCTCGATCCCGCTCTGGATCTACGGCTACCTGTTCGAGAACAAGTACTCCACCGTCGCGCGCCGCAGCCAGGACCAGTCCGGCGACCTCGCCACCACGGTCGAGGAGTCAGTGCACGGCATCCGCGTGCTCAAGGCGTTCGGCCGCGGCAAGTACGCGCTGAAGAACTTCGCGACCCAGGCCGAAGACCTGCGCGGCACCGAGATCGAGAAGGCCCGTGCGATCGCGGGCATCTGGCTCTGGCTGCTGCTCGTGCCCGACGTCACCTTCGCGCTCTGCCTGCTCGGCGGCGTGTGGCTGGCGGCCGACGGACAGATCTCGGTCGGCGAGCTCGTCGCGTTCTTCGCGACGGCTACCGTGCTGCGCTTCCCGGTCGAGTCGATCGGCTTTTTGCTCTCGATGACCTTCGACGCCCGCACCGCCACCGACCGCTTCTTCGAGGTCATGGACGCGCCGAACACCATCGTCGACCCGGAGAACCCGAAGACGATCACCGATCCCCGGGGACGCCTCGTCTTCGACGACGTGCATTTCCGATATCAGGATGCCGCGGCAGACCGCCCCGACATCCTCGACGGGATCCGCCTCGACCTCGAGCCGGGCGAGACGATGGCCATCGTCGGCATCACCGGTTCGGGCAAGTCGACGCTCACGGCGTTGACCACCCGGCTGTACGACGTCACCGGCGGCGCCATCCTCATCGACGGCGTCGACGTGCGCGACCTCACCCGCACCGAGCTGCGCACCCACCTCGCGATGGCGTTCGAGGACGCGACGCTGTTCTCGGCGTCGGTGCGCGAGAACGTGCTGCTCGGCCGGCCGGAGTCGACCGAGGCGGAACTTGAGCGCGCGCTCGACGTGGCGCAGGCCCGGTTCGTCTACGACCTGCCCGACGGCCTCGACACGATGGTGGGGGAGGAGGGCATGAGCCTCTCCGGCGGTCAGCGTCAGCGGCTCGCCCTCGCGCGCGCCGTCGCCGCCCAGCCGTCGGTGCTCGTGCTCGACGACCCGCTGTCGGCGCTCGACGTCGACACCGAGGCGCGCGTCGAGGAGGCGCTGCGCGAGGTGCTCGCCTCGACGACGGCGCTCATCGTGGCACACCGCCCGTCGACCGTGACGCTCGCCGACCGCGTGGCGCTGCTCGAAGAGGGCCGCATCACCGCGGTGGGAACGCACTCGCACCTGCTCGCCACCAACGAGCACTACCGGTTCGTCATCTCCAATCTCGAAGACGAGGAGAAGCGGGAACGGGCCGACGAACAATTCATCGCAGACGAGACGGAAGAGGAGGTGGGCGCGTGAGCATCGTCGGAGTAGAGGGAGTCGAGGGCGAAGAGCGCAACGACTTCAGCAAGGCGGAGAGCAAGCAGATCCGGCAGCGGTCGCTGCGGCTGCTCGGCTCGTTGCTGCGCCCGGAACGGGCGCGCGTCATCCTGACCATGGTCGTGGTCATCGTCAGCACGGCCGCCCAGGTCGCTGGCCCCGCCCTCGTGGCGTACGGCATCGACAAGGGTCTGCCCGCGCTGCTCGACCAGGACTGGGTGCCGCTCGGTGCGACCGTGGCGGCGTATCTCGTCGCGGGCGTCGTCGGCGCCGGGCTCATCGCCTGGTACACCGTGCTCACGGCGAAGATCAGCCAGGCGATCCTGTTCGACCTGCGCACCCGCGTGTTTCTGCACACGCAGCAGCTGAGCCTCGAGTTCCACGAGAGCTACACCTCGGGCCGCATCATCGCGCGCCAGACCAGCGACCTCGACGCGATCAAGGAGCTGCTCGACTCGGGCGTCAACCAGCTGATCCAGGGCGCGCTCTACATGGTGTTCATCGCCGGGGCGATGTTCCTCGTCGACGGCGTGAGCGGGCTCATCCTGCTCGCGGCGCTCGTGCCGCTCGGCATCCTGACGCGCTGGTTCCAGAAGAAGTCGCAGCAGCTGTTCCGCCGCACGCGCGTGGCGTCGGCCCGGCTCATCGTGCAGTTCGTCGAGACCATGACGGGTATCCGCGCGGTCAAGGCGTTCCGCAAGGAGCCGCGCAACGAGCAGGTGTTCGGCGCGCTCGTCGAGACGTACCGCAACGTCAACGCGAAGGTGATCCAGCTGTTCGGCGTCTTCGACCCGGGGCTCGTGCTGATCGGCAACGTGACGCTCGCGGTCATCCTGGTGGCGGGCGGCCTGCGCGTCGCCGGGGGCACCCTCGCGATCGGCGCGCTGCTCGCGGCTCTGCTCTACACGCGGCAGTTCTTCGGCCCCGCGCAGGAGATGGCGATGTTCTACAACTCCTACCAGTCGGCCGCGGCCGCGCTGGAGAAGATCTCCGGTGTGCTCGAGGAGAAGCCGGGCGTGCCCGACCCCGTCACGCCGACCGATCTGTGGAGCGCGAAAGGCGCCGTCGATTTCGAGGGCGTCGAGTTCGCGTACACGCGGGACCGCGTCATCCTGCCCGAATTCGATCTGCGGATCCCGGCCGGGCAGACCATCGCCCTCGTCGGTTCGACCGGAGCGGGCAAGTCGACGCTGGCGAAGCTGATGGCGCGGTTCTACGACCCGTCGAAGGGCAGCGTCACGCTCGACGGCATCGACCTGCGACAGCTGCACCCCAAGGATCTGCGGCGCGCCATCGTCATGGTGACGCAGGAGGCGTACCTGTTCTCGGGCTCGGTCGCCGAGAACATCGCCCTCGGCAAGCCGGAGGCGACCCGCGAGGAGATCGTGGGCGCCGCGAAGGCGGTGGGCGCGCACGAGTTCATCGAGTCGCTGCCCGACGGGTACGACACCGACGTGAACAAGCGCGGCGGGCGGGTCTCGGCCGGCCAGCGGCAGCTGCTGTCGTTCGCGCGGGCGTTCCTCGCCGACCCGGTGGTGCTGATCCTCGACGAGGCGACGGCGTCGCTGGATATCCCGAGCGAGCGGCTCGTGCAGGAGGGTCTCACCACCCTGCTCGCCGACCGCACCGCGATCATCATCGCGCACCGGCTGTCGACCGTGGCGATCGCCGACCGCGTTCTCGTGATGGAGCACGGCCGCATCGTCGAGGACGGCACGCCGCGCGACCTGATCGCGGGCACCGGGCGGTTCGCGCAGCTGCACGCGGCCTGGCGCGAGTCGCTGGTCTGACCGTCACAGCGCATTGAGCCTGTCGAAATCCTGAGGGTTTCGACAGGCTCAACCCGCTGCGGGGCTCAACCACCGTCGAACGCGTACGTGAACTCGCCCTTCACGAACACCGTCCACGACCCGCAGACCGTTCCGTCGCCCGGCATGGTCTCGGGCCACCAGCCCACGTCGAGCGCGGGCGACCCGTCGATCTTGCCGGCCGCGCACCCGTCGCCGGCGGGCGGGGTGTCGCTCTCGTAGCTGAGGATCGTGCCCGGCCCGTCGGTCACCGTGCGGATCCGCAGGTTCGCGGCATCCTCGGGCACGAACTCGGGCGGGGCGAACGCGGGTTCGTGCGTCGCCGACGCCTCGGCGTAGCTGGCGAAGACCTGCTCCTTCTCGCCCGCGGCGAGTACGTCGATCAGGGTGCAGCCGGCGAGCGAGGCGGCGAGCACCACGCTCCCGAGGGCGGCGGTGCAGAGTCGTGCGGTGGTCATGCGTCAAGTCAAGGCGGATGCCGCGTCCGGCGGATCGGTCAGACGACTGATCGCGGGGGAGCCGGGAGGATGATGTGTACGCGGATTGAGTTTGTCGAAATCCTGTTAGCGGAATACCTCGGTCGCAGGCTCCCTCGGCGCTGGGGTCGCGAAATCGCTGGCGCGATTTCCATAGCTCCACCGCGCTACTCACCCACCGGGCACGTACCGCGCCCGCGCCAGGTCCACGCGGAACGCGTCGTTGCTCCACTTCAGCGGCGTGGCCTCCGCGCGGTAGTGCTGCAGTGCCTCGGGCTCGTGGTCCACCGGCGGGTGCCCGCTGGCGCGGATGACGCGCCACCACGGCTGGTCGTGCCCGTAGTGCGACATCACCTGGCCGACCGCGCGGGCGGCGCGCGACCCGAACGCCGCGGCGACGTCGCCGTAGGTCATGACCCGTCCCTCGGGTATCGACCCGACGACGTCGAGCACGCGCGAGACGAAGTCGTCGCTCGGGATGGCGGCCATCGAGCCGGCGCCCTACAGGTCCAGGGCGCCGATGTTCTCGCCGTACTGGGTTTCGCCGATGATGCGGAAGCCGACCGCGAGGAAGAACTCCTCCGGTCCGTCTTCGCCGGGTTCCCAGATCACGGTGAGGCGTTCGAAGCCGCGCTCGCGCGCCTCGTCCGCGAGCGCGAGCACCGCGAAGCGGCCGACGCCGAGACCCTGTGCGTCGGCGGCGACGTTGATGCGCCAGACGCAGCTGCGGAACTCCTCTTGGGGATTCTCCGGGTCGAAGTTGCCGCGGATGAAGCCGACGACCGTGTCGTCGTCGAGCACGACGCGGGGCCACGAGGTGCTCGGATTGATGTACGCATCGGCGATCGCGTACGACGTGGGGGTGACGAACTGCTCCTGCCCGGGACGCAGAGTGAGCCCGTTTGCGGCCACGATCGTCTTGGCCGACAACTCTTCAAGTCTCAACTCAGGCATGCTCACAGGCTAACCCGCGGCGGGCGGGAACGCACGAGATTACTTCCACTGCCCTCTTCGCTGTGAGATCGTTGGCGCACACAGCAGAGTCGATGTGGGGAGAGCAGCGCATGAGCGGGACGCCGGAATCCAAGGTCGCCATCGTCACCGGAGCGGGCCGCGGAATCGGTGCCGCCATCGCGCAGCGCCTCGCCGCCGACGGCCACCTCGTGGCCGTGCTCGACCTGCGCACCGAAGACACCGAGGCCACGGTCGATGCGATCCGGGAGGCGGGCGGCGACGCGATAGGTCTGGGGGCGGATGTCGCGAATACGGCCGACGCGAACGAAGCCGTCTCGCGGGTGGCTCTCGAGCTCGGCCCGCCGACGGTGCTCGTCAACAACGCGGGTATCCTGCGCGACAACCTGCTGTTCAAGCTGACCGACGACGACTGGGACTCGGTGATCGACGTGCACCTGCGCGGAGCGTTCGTGATGAGCCGGGCCGTGCAGACCCACCAGGTCGCCGCGCGCTGGGGCCGCATCGTCAACCTCTCCAGCACGTCCGCGCTGGGCAACCGGGGCCAGGCGAACTACGCCGCGGCGAAGGCCGGCATCCAGGGGTTCACCAAGACCCTCGCGATCGAACTCGGGCCGTTCGGCGTCACCGTGAACGCGATCGCCCCCGGGTTCATCGCCACCGAGATGCTGCGCGGCACCGCCGAGCGCCTCGGGCTGACGCTCGACACGTTCCTCGCGGAGGCGGCGACGACGATCCCGGTGCGCCGCACCGGAACCCCCGACGACATCGCCGCGGCAGCCGCGTTCTTCGCGAGCGACGAGGCGTCGTTCGTCTCGGGCCAGGTGCTGTACGTCGCCGGCGGGCCGAAGGCGTGAGCCGCGGCATCCGGCCCTCGCCTTCGTCCACAGGTATCTCGACGTCGAGACAGTTTCGAGAGCGAGTAGGCTTGTTGTCGCAACCCAGCTCGGCTCATCAATGAGGAGAATCGTTTGTCCAAGATCAAGGTAGAAGGCACCGTCGTCGAACTCGACGGCGACGAAATGACTCGCATCATCTGGCAGGCGATCAAGGACACCCTGATCCACCCTTACCTCGACATCAACCTCGAGTACTACGACCTCGGCATCGAGCACCGCGACGCGACCGACGACCAGGTCACGATCGATGCGGCCCACGCGATCCAGAAGCACGGCGTCGGCGTCAAGTGTGCGACCATCACGCCCGACGAGGCGCGCGTCGAGGAGTTCGGCCTGAAGAAGATGTGGAAGAGCCCGAACGGCACGATCCGCAACATCCTCGGCGGAGTCATCTTCCGCGAGCCGATCATCATCTCGAACATCCCCCGTCTCGTTCCCGGTTGGAACAAGCCGATCATCATCGGCCGTCACGCCTTCGGCGACCAGTACCGTGCCACCGACTTCGTCTTCAAGGGCAAGGGCAAGCTCACCGTCGAGTTCACCCCCGAAGACGGCTCCGAGCCGATGAAGTTCGAGGTCTACGACGCCCCCGACGACGGCATCGCGCAGGTGCAGTACAACCAGGACGCGTCGATCCGCGACTTCGCGCGCTCGAGCCTCAACTACGGCCTCAGCCGCAACTACCCGGTCTACCTGTCGACCAAGAACACGATCCTCAAGGCCTACGACGGCCGCTTCAAGGACATCTTCGAGGAGATCTTCGAGACGGAGTTCAAGGAGCAGTTCGAGGCCGCCGGCCTCACCTACGAGCACCGCCTCATCGACGACATGGTCGCCTCGGCCATGAAGTGGGAGGGCGGCTACGTCTGGGCCTGCAAGAACTACGACGGCGACGTGCAGTCCGACACCGTGGCGCAGGGCTTCGGTTCGCTCGGCCTCATGACCTCCGTGCTGTCCGTCCCGGACGGATCGGTCGTCGAGGCGGAGGCCGCCCACGGCACCGTCACGCGGCACTACCGCCAGCACCAGGCCGGCAAGCCCACGTCGACCAACCCGATCGCCTCGATCTACGCCTGGACCCGCGGCCTCTCGCACCGTGCGAAGCTCGACGACAACCCCGCGCTGGCCGAATTCGCCGCCACGCTCGAGGACGTCGTCATCAAGAGCGTCGAGGCCGGCCACATGACGAAGGACCTCGCACTCCTCGTCGGACCGGACCAGAAGTGGGAGACCACCGAGGAGTTCCTCGACACGCTCGACAAGGCGCTGGCGGCGCGCCTGGCGTAAGCCCCGCCGAGGTTGAGCCTGTCGAAATCCCTTCCACGTCTGACGTCGCGAGGGTTTCGATAGGCTCAACCCGCTTAAGGGCCGCTTAAGCTCGAACCATGAGAATCACCGTCACGGGCGCCGCCGGCCAGATCGGTTACGCCCTGCTCTTCCGCATCGCCTCCGGCGCGATGTTCGGCCCGAACACCCCCGTCAGTCTGCGCCTGCTCGAACTGCCGCAGGCCCTCGCCGCGGCCGAGGGCGTCGCGATGGAACTCGACGACTGCGCCTTCCCCCTGCTGAGAAGCATCGACATCACGGATGACGCGGCCGAGGCCTTCGACCGGTCGAACGTCGCGCTGCTCGTCGGGTCGCGCCCCCGCACCGCCGGCATGGAACGGGCCGACCTGCTCAGTGCCAACGGCGCCATCTTCGCGCCGCAGGGACGCGCGATCAACGACAACGCCGCCGACGACGTGCGCGTGCTCGTGGTCGGCAACCCGGCCAACACCAACGCGCTCATCGCGAGCGCGCACGCGCCCGACGTGCCCGACGCCCGGTTCACCGCGATGACGCGTCTCGACCACAACCGCGCGGTGGCGCGGCTGGCCAAAGCGACCGATTCCGCCGTGGCATCCATCTCGCACCTCACGATCTGGGGCAACCATTCGTCGACGCAGTATCCCGACCTGTCGCACGTGCTCGTCGACGGGGACAGCATCGACGTCGACCGCGAGTGGCTGGAGAGCGACTACATCCCGGCCGTCGCGAACCGCGGGGCCGCGATCATCGCGGCGCGCGGGTCGTCGTCTGCGGCATCCGCTGCCAATGCCGCTGTCGACCACATGCACGACTGGGTACTCGGCACCGCGCAGGACGACTGGACCTCGGCGGCCATCACCTCGGACGGCTCGTACGGCGTGCCCGCGGGGCTGATCAGCTCGTTCCCGGTCACGTCGACCGGCGGCGACTGGCAGATCGTGGAGGGCCTCGACATCGACGAGTTCTCGCGCGCCCGCATCGACGCCTCGGTCGCCGAACTGGGCGAGGAGCGCGCCGCGGTCGAGGCGCTCGGGCTGCTCTAGGCCCGCGCCGCTCGCACACGCCCGCCCCCGCGCCGCTCGCATAACCTCGCGCGGTGTTTTGTCGCCCGCGCGCCCGAATCTTCAGGCGCGTCGGCGACAAAACACCGCGCGACCGGGGGCTACGCGCGAAGCCACCGCGCGACCGCCACGCAGCGCCGCGCGAGCCCCGACCGACCGCGCCGCCGCCGGGCTAGCCGACCTTCGCGGCCTCCCGCGCTGCCTCGCGCCCGGCCGAGCGCTCGCCGACCACGCCGCTGACGATCGCGACCCGCTTGCGCGTGAGGAACCGGGGGAGCGCCGTCGTCAGGGCGTTCAGGCGTCCCGACTGCACGCTCGGACGCCGCCCGCCGCGGTCGAGCACGCGCATCGCGGTCTGCACCACCTGCTCGGGCGTCTGGTAACTGCCGTTGTAGGCGCCGCCGTCGAGCGCGTCGAAGAATTCGGTGCGGGTGAGCCCCGGCGACAGGGCGAGCACACGCAGCCCGGTGCCCCTGGACTCGAACCAGAGCGCCTCGGTGAAGCTCAGCACGAACGCCTTGCACGCGGAGTAGACGGCCATGCCCGGGCTCGGCATGTAGGCCGCCAGGCTGGCGACGTTGACGAGGATGCCGCGTCCGGCGGCCCGCAGGGGCTCGATGAACGCGCGTGTGATGTCGACCAGGTTCGCGACATCCACGTTGATCTCGTCGGTGAGCCGGGCGGGGTCTTCCTCGTGGAACGCGCCGTCGGTGCCGAAGCCGGCGTTGTTGACGAGGCCGGTGATCGTCAGGCCGCGGTCGGCGACCTCGGCTGCGAGGGTGCGGCCGGCGCCGGGTGCGCTCAGGTCGAGGGCGATCGGGGTAGCGCGGATGCCGTGGGCCGCCTCGAGCTCGGAGGCGAGCACCTGCAGGCGGTCGAGCCGACGCGCGACGAGCACGACGTCGGATCCGCGGCGGGCGAGCTCGCGGGCGAACGCGGCGCCGATGCCGGAACTGGCGCCGGTGACGATGGTGGTCTGGTGGGTGAAGTCGATTGCGGTCATGTCTGCACTATACGCACGACCTTGCACCGGGTGCAAGTAGCTGCGTTAAGCGCAAAACGGGTACTGTGGGGGAATGCCCGTTCCACCCACGCTGCGTGAGCGCACCCGCCGCGCGGTAAACGCGGAGATCACCGCCACCGCGATGCGCCTGTTCGCCGAGAACGGCTTCGAGGCCACGACGGTCGACCAGA
Source organism: Conyzicola lurida (assembly GCF_014204935.1). Taxonomy (NCBI): domain Bacteria; kingdom Bacillati; phylum Actinomycetota; class Actinomycetes; order Micrococcales; family Microbacteriaceae; genus Conyzicola; species Conyzicola lurida. The sequence continues at coordinate 229,666 of NZ_JACHMJ010000001.1, forward strand.
TCGCCCGCGAGGCGGGAATCTCGCGGCGGTCGTTCTTCCACTACTTCGGCAGCAAAGAAGATCTCGTACTGGGCAACACGGTCGAGCTGGGCGAGAGGGTGCGCGCCGCGCTCGAGGCCCGCCCGGCGGACGAGTCGGCGTGGCAGGCCCTGCGCGAGGCATTCATGGTGCTGCAGGCCGACGGCATGCCGAGCACCGACGAGCTGGCGCTCGCCCAGCTGTACCACGACGCCCCCTCACTGCGCGCGCGGCACCTCGAGAAGCACCTGCGCTGGCAGGAGCTGTTCGCCCCCGACGTTCAGCGTCGGCTCGGTCTCCCGCCGACGGAGCGACCGGACCCGCGGGCGCGCGCACTGGTCGCAGCCGCGCTCGCCTGCCTCGACGCGACGATCGACGCCTGGTACGAGTCGGGCGGCAGCCTCGATCCGGTGCAGCTCTTCGACGACGCGATCGCGACGATCCGCGCGTAGGCGTGCTCGCCGTCGGGCCGCGGGGTGGCGAGGCGCGACGCGGCCGCGCGCTAGCCCGACAGGCCCGCGATCAGGTTGATCGTCGTCGCCAGCACGAACGACCCGAAGAGGAACGACAGCAGCGCGTGGCCGAGGGCGGCCGAGCGGATGTCGGACCTGCTGATGTTCGTATCCGACACCTGGTACGTCATGCCGAGAGTGAACGCGAGGTAGGCGAAGTCGGAGTACCGGGGCGGTTCGTCCTGGTTGAACGAGATGCCGGTTCCGTGGGCGTAGTAGAGGCGCGCGTACCGCAGCGCGTAGAGCGTGTGCAGCAGGATCCACGACAGCGCGACGCTCACCACCGCGAGTCCGGCGAGCACCGCCTCCTGTGCACCGTGCGCCATCGACGCCTGCACGAGCACGAAGCCGACCGAGAACAGGCTGGCGATGCTCAGCATCAGGATCAGCACGTCGGTGACCCCGCGTTCCGGATCTTCGCGGCTCGCGTGCTCCTCGGTCTGCGCGGCGTCGTACCCGCCGAGGCGCAGCCACACCCGCAGCGAATAGGCGAGCGCGGCGGCCGCCCAGCCGACGGTCGGCGCGAACTCCCACCAACCCGCGGCACCCACGGCGACGGCGGCGATCGTGCCGACGACGAGCATCTCGACGAAGCGGGTGGCGGTGAGGTGGCGACGGATCATGGTCTGATTACACCACCGGAGTGCGGCACTCTAGGGTTGATCGTTGCGGGGTTTCGAGACCCGCGAGGGAAGGCATCACCATGACAATCCGCGTCGCCGCCGACGGTTCAGCGCTCGGCAACCCCGGCCCGGCCGGCTGGGCGTGGTACGTCAACGACGGCTGCTGGGCGGCCGGCGGGTGGAAGCACGCCACGAACAACCAGGGCGAGCTGATGGCGGTGCTGCAGTTCTTCCGCGCCACCGCGCACCTCGACGACGACCTGCTGATCCTCTGCGACAGTCAGTACGTGATCAACTGCGTCACCAAGTGGATGTCGGGCTGGAAGAAAAAGGGATGGCGCAAGGCCGACGGCAAGCCCGTGATGAACGTCGAGCTGCTCAAGGAGATCGACGAGGCCATCGTCGGTCGTAAGTACACGTTCGAGTGGGTGAAGGGGCACGCGAACCACCCGCTGAACGAGGCGGCAGATTCCCGCGCCCGGGCGGCGTCCGAAGCGTTCCAGCGCGGACTGCCCGTCGACAGCGGCCCCGGCTGGGTGCGCGACGGCGACGCCGACACCGCGGCCCCCGTGGTCGCCTGGGCCCCGGTCGCCGAGCCGGTCGCCGCGCCCGCCCCAGAACGGGCCCCCGCGCCATCCCTCTTCGACTTCGACGAGCCCGACGAGCCGGCCACGGTCACCGTGACCGCTCGCCTCACCCCGCAACAGCACGAGCGCCTGCTCGCGCTCGCCTCCCGCGAGGGAGTGAGCGTCGAGCAGGCGCTCGCCGGGTTGGTCTAGAGCAGGCGCTCGCCTAGTTGGTCTAGAGCAGGCGCTCGCCGCGTCGGTCGAGACGCTTACGGGCAGGTGGTCTGCAGCTGCTCCATCGCGTCCTGCACGGCGGTGGCCGAGTCCATGACCACCGTCTGGTCGGCGTTGGTCGGGTCGTTCGCGTAGTCGGCGATGACCGCGCTGAAGTCGGTGAGCGCGGTGGTCGCGTCGTCGGCGACGGCGCGCACGTCCTCGTTCGTGACGTCTTCGGCGGTGTCGCCGAACGCGGCGGCGAGCGAGGTCACGGCGGCGGCCGCGGCATCGGGGTCGGTCTGGATCGTCGAGAGGCCGGACTGCAGCTCGGTCAGGGTGTCCTCGACTCCGGCCTTGAGAATCTCGCAGGATTCCTCGGCGGTCTGCGGTTCCGCGGCGACGGACGTCTCGTCGGGCGCCGAGCTGGAGGAGTCTCCGGAAGCCTCGTCGGACCCCCCTGCGCTGCAGCCGGTGAGCAGGAGTGCGGCGAGAGCGATGCCGGCCAGTGTGGAGGCGGTTGTGCGTCGTGAGGTAGCCAAGATTCTCCCTGGGGTCGGTGTGCGGGCGCGTTGCCCGCCCCTCCAACCTATCGGTGTCCTATGCCCGACCCTCAACCGGTGGAGCGATCAGTACCCCGAGAAGTAGTCGGCCGTGACCCGCTTCACGCCGAGAGACCGCAGGGCGGCACGGATGTCGGAGACCATCGCCGGCGGACCGGAGACGTAGACGCGGCGGGAGGTCACGTCGGGAACCGTCTGCTGCACGAGGTCGCCCGAGACGCGTCCGTTGCCGGCCCAGGTCCAGTTCTGCGGAAGTCGTTCCGGCTCCGTCGGGCTGACCAGCACGACGCGCACGCCGGTCTTCTCGAGCAGCTCGCCGTACCCGATCTCGTCGTTGTGGCGCACCGAGTAGACCACCACGATGTCGCGGTCGATGCCGAGGGCGTGGTCGTGCGCGATCTGGCTCGCGAACGGCGTGATGCCGATGCCGCCGGCGATGAGCACGACGGGCACGGACGTGTCCTTCGGCAGCGCGAAGTCGCCGCCGATGCCGGTGGCCCGCACGGTCGCGCCCGGTTCGAGTTCGAGGAACGCGCGCTTGAAGCTCGACGGCTTCTCGGGCACCGAGAGCGCGACAGTGAGCGGCCCGTCGGTCGTCGGTGCGGAGGAGATGCTGAAGATGCGGCGGCTGCCGCGGAAGTCGGCGCGGTGCGGCACCGTCAGCTCGAGGTACTGCCCGGCGCGGAAACTCGCGGGACGCGTGGGCCGGAACGCGAACTCCCACGTCGTCGGGGTGAGCTGCCGCTTTCCGTCGTAGGCGAGGCGGATGCCGCGGCGTTGCCCGAACGCGAAGGCCACGAGGTTGCCGACCACGAGGGCCAGTTCGGGGGTATTCGTGAACGGCCCGATGCTGAACACCGTGGAGAACAGCACCGCGACGACCGCGGCGACGGTGAGCTGCTGCCAGCGGCGCGGCGGCAGGGTCAGCGGTTCGCTCAGCATAAATCCGGCGAGGAACACCAGCGGAAACTGCGTGAACGTGGAGGTGAGTGCTCCCGCGACATCCTGCCCCGACGAGACCAGGCGGATCATCACCAGGGCCGCGGCGATCACGACGAACGTCACGCCGACCGGCAGCCGACGGGAGCGGTAGAGCACGAGGAACGCGCCGATCGCGGTGAACGGCAGCAGCACTCCGGTGGCCACCCACCACACGGCGTAGTTCAGGCCGAGCAGGGAGACGATGACGACGCCGATCGCGGCGGGGTTGAAGATGTGCCGGCCGCGGATCGCGAGCAGGTACTTCGAGGCGCTGGCGATCGCGGCCGCGGCGGCGACGCCGAGCAGGTCGGGCACGGCGGCGCTCGGGTAGAACAGGAAGAACAGCAGGAATCCGGTGATGAGCGCGGATTCGGGGTGCGCCTTGACGCGGAAGACGAGCGCGAACAGCCAGCTCGTCGTGACCGTGACGACGAGCGCGACGGCGAGCGACGCGAGCAGGTCGGTGACCGGGAACGCCAGTTGCCCGACGAGGGCCAGCACGACGGCGAGTGCCGCGATGGCGACGAGCGCGATCAGCACGAGGCGGTACATCGTGACCTTGCCGGTAAAGCTGTCGAGTGCACGTCTCATGCGAACAATTCTCCATTCAGGGTGGGCGAGTGATCGACGCGGCCGTCGGCGAACATGCGCACGAACTCGAAATCGAAGGTCTGGGCGAGCCGGCCGGGCTCGGCGAGGAACAGCGCGGTGGCGAGCCCGTCGGCGACGAGCGCGGTCGGCGCGATGGCCCAGGTGGCGATGACGCGGCGCACCGGCAGTCCGGTGGTCGCGTCGATGATGTGGTGCAGTCCGTCGCCCCACGCGCGGCGGTTCGACGCGGAGGCGCAGAGCGAGGCGCCGGCGAGCTCGACGATGCCGATCGCCTTGGTGGTGTCGAGCGGGTGCTCGAGGCCGACGCGGATGGGGGAGGAACCGGAGTGCAGGATGTCGCCGCTCGCGTCGACCACGAACCCGGCGATGCCGTGCCCGTCGAGGATCGCGCCCACGAGGTCGACCAGATATCCCTTCCCGGCCGCGCCCACGTCGAGCATGATGGGGCGCACGGTGGAGAGCTCGTGCCCGTCCCAGGCGAATGCGTCCTCCCAGCGCGGCACGGAGGCGCGCTGCGCGGCCGGCGTCAGGCTATAGCCGCGGTCGTATCCCATGGTCTCGAGCGTGCGGCCCACGAGCGGGCTGAGCGCGCCATCCGTCGCTTCGTAGAGGTTTTTATACAGCTCGAAGAGCGCGGCCGCGTCGTCGGGAAACGCGTAGCTGCCCGCCGTGGCGGCGATGCGGGCGACGAGCGAGTCGTCACGGAAACGCGAGTAGGTGCGGTCGAAAGCCTCGACGCGGGCGGCGATCTCCTCGACGGCATCGGCACCCAGGGGCTCGACGGTGTCGATGCTCCACTGGGTGCCGATCGCGGCGAAGCGGTGGCTAGCTGGCAGCGTCGGCCTTGATCTCTTCGATCGCGGCGTTGAAGCCGTCGCTGGTGAGCGAGGAACCGGCGACCTTGTCGACCGAGATCTCGTCGATGTTGACACCCTCCACGACGTCGGCGATACCGTCGGCGAACGCGGTCTGGTAGCGCTTCGAGTTGGGGTTGTCGCCGTCGCCCACGACCTCGACGGCCGTGATGACGCCGTCGGCCAGCGTGACGGTGACCTCGACGTTCTCGGTGCCGTTGGGGCTCTGGTAGTCGGCGTCTTCGGTGTACGTGCCGTCGGCGTAGCTGCCGGTGGTGGCGGCATCCGTGCTGTCGGTCGTCGATTCGGAGGAATCGGTCGTACCGGTGTCGGTCGTCGTGGTGTCACCCTCGGCGGCGCTGCTGCAGCCAGCGAGAGCACCCACGAGAGTCAGTCCGGTGAGGATGGCGAAGGGGTACTTTGCGCGTTGGTTGTTCATACAACCATCATTACCGGGCTTCTCATGTTTTCCCTATGTGATCACCGAACAACCAGCGCATGTACAGCAACACGAAACACGAATTTCTCACTTCACCCCTGTTCGGGGGGTGCATACCGGGTTAGGGTGAGCGGGTGCGCAGGCCCGACTGCCTCAATGAGTCCACCTTTTGACAAGAACTTTTGACCGAAGGAATCACCCTTGAGCAAACCGCCCGGCGGCCGCGTGGCCACGTCGTCCATCAGAAAAGCAGTTTCCACGATCGCGACAGCCGGGCTCCTCGCCTCCGCTCTCGTCGTCGGCACAGCGGCCGCCGCCTCGGCAGCCCCGATCGTGCCGGGCGGAGTCGGTCAGACCAGTTTCGAGCCGGGCCGCTACATCGTCACCCTCGCCGAAGACGCCGTCGCCACTTACGAGGGCGGCACCAGCGGGTACGAGGCGACGACGCCCGACGAGGGCGACCAGCTCAACGCCCGCCGCGCGCCCGTGCAGAGCTACAGCGACTACCTCGAAACCAAGCAGCAGGATGTCGCGGCGGCCGTCGGCGCCACGATCGACTACTCGTACACGATGGCCCTCAACGGCTTCGCCGCCGACCTCACCGCGGCCCAGGCCGCCGAACTCGCGTCGAACAAGGACGTCGTCGCGCTGACCCCCGACGAGCTCAAGCACATCACCGCGGTGCAAAACCCTGTGCCCTCGACCGAGTTCCTCGGCCTCGAGGGTGACGGCGGCGTCTGGGCCGCGACCGGCGGTGCCGAAACCGCGGGCGCCGGCGTGGTCGTCGGAGTCCTCGACACCGGCATCGCCCCCGAGAACCCGGCGTTCGCCGGAGACCCGCTCACGACGGTGGCCGGCGACGAGCCGTACCTCTCCGCCGAGAACACCATCACGTACACGAAGGGCGACGGCGACACCTTCACCGGAACCTGCCAGACCGGCGAGCAGTTCGTCGTCGGCGACTGCAGCACCAAGATCGTGGGCGCGCGCTACTTCGTCAACGGGTTCGGCGAAGCGAACCTCGGCGACGCCACGACCGGCACCGGCGAGTTCGTCTCGCCGCGCGACGGCGACGGCCACGGTTCGCACACCGGCTCGACCGCCGTCGGCAACTACGGCACCGAGGCCGACGTGCTCGGCCGCGACTTCGGCACCATCTCCGGAGTTGCCCCCGCCGCCAAGATCGCCGCCTACAAGGTCTGCTGGTCGGGCCCCGACGACGGCGCCACCACCGACGACGGCTGCACCACGACCGACATGCTCGCCGCCATCAACCAGGCGGTGCGCGACGGCGTCGACGTGCTGAACTTCTCCATCGGCGGCGGTGCCGCCGAGACGACGTTCTCGCCGACCGACGAGGCGTTCCTCGGCGCTGCTGCCGCGGGCATCTTCGTCGCAGCGTCGGCCGGCAACTCCGGCCCCGGTTCCTCGACCCTCGACAACGCGTCGCCGTGGATCACCACCGTCGCCGCGTCCACGATCCCGAGCTACTACGGCACCGTCACCCTGGGCGACGGACAGTCCTTCGTCGGCGCGAGCATCACGGTGACCGACCCGGTCGCGGGCGGCCTCGTCAACTCGACGGCGGTGGCCGCTGCGGGAGACGCGGGAGCGGATGCCGCCCTGTGCGCGCCCGGCAGCCTCGACCCGGCGCTCGTGCCGGCCGACACGCTCATCGTCTGCGACCGCGGGGTCGTCGACCGCACCGCCAAGTCCGCCGAGGTCGCCCGGGTGGGTGGCATCGGCATGGTGCTGATCAACCCGACGCCGAGCTCGATCGACCCCGACGCGCACACCATCCCCACGGTGCACGTCGACGCCCGGTTCCGCACCCCGATCGTCGAGTACGCGGCCACCCCCGGCGCCACCGTCACGCTGAGCGCCGGCAACTCGACCGACTACACGCCGCCGACGCCCGCGCTCGCCGGGTTCTCGTCGCGCGGTCCGGTCCTGGCAGACGGAAGCGACATCCTGAAGCCCGACATCACCGCACCCGGTGTCGCGATCCTCGCGGCCGGACCCAACCAGGCCGAGGGCACTCCGACATTCGAGTTCCTCAGCGGAACGTCGATGTCGAGCCCGCACATCGCCGGCCTCGCCGCGCTCTACCTCGGTGAGCGCCCCACGGCGACACCGGCCGAGATCAAGTCGGCGATGATGACCAGCGCGTACAACACGGTCGATGCCGACGGAGTCGAGATCACCGACCCGTTCGCGCAGGGTGCCGGCCACGTGGACCCGACGAAATTCTTCGACCCGGGCCTGCTCTACCTCAACGGTCCGACCGACTGGCTCGGCTACCTGCAGGGCATCGGGTACGACGCGGGAGTGGAGCCGATCGACGGCAGCAACCTCAACCTCGCCTCGATCGCCATCGGAACGCTGACCGCGCCCGAGACGATCACCCGCACCGTCACCTCGACCCAGGCCGGCGTCTTCACCGCCTCGGTCGCCGGACTCGACGGCATCACCGCCACCGTCGAACCGACGACGCTCGAGTTCGCGGCCGCCGGGGAGACGAAGAGCTACACGGTGACGCTGGCCCGCACGGACGCGCCGCTCGACCAGTTCACTACCGGCTCGCTCACCTGGACCTCGGGCGAGACCACCGTGCGCAGCCCGATCGCGGTGCAGCCCGCCACGATCGTCGCACCGGCCGAGGTCGACGGAACCGGCGTCACCGGCTCGGTCGACGTGAGCGTGACCCCGGGCGGCGACGGCGACATCCCGCTCACCACCTCGGGCCTCAGCCTCGGCACCCTGCTGCCGGACGCGACGGGCGACGCCCCCGGCCACTCCGGTTCGGGCGTGAAGGGCGACGAGGTCACCTACGACGTGACGGTGCCGGAGGGCGCGGAGTTCGCGCGCTTCGACCTCGACTCGATCGACGACACGGCCGACCTCGACCTGATCGTCTACCAGCTGGATGCCGCGGGGACGCCGGTCGCCGGGTGGCAGTCGGCCACGGGTGCGGCCGACGAACGCGTCGACCTCGTCGCTCCGGAGGCGGGCGCGTACCAGATGATCGTCAGCGTGTTCGCGGCCAACCCGTCGACCGCGTGGGACGCCACGGCCACCTCGGTGCTGCCGGGCGGCAGCCCGCTCACGCTCACCCCCGCGGTGATCGCGGGGCAGCAGGGAGTGGCGACGACCTACACGGCGTCGTGGGCCGACCTCGAACCGCAGTCGCGGTACCTCGGTCTGGTGAACTACGGCGACACGGGCGCGGTCACCGCGGTGGCGGTGACCACCGGCGAGGCTCCGGAGCCCACGGCCCCGGTCAACGTGACGCCGCCGACCATCACCGGCACCCCCGCCCCGGGCAGCACGCTCACCGCGTCGCCGGGTGAATGGGACACCGAGGGCCTCGCCTTCACCTACCAGTGGCAGTCGAACGGTGCCGACATCGCCGGGGCCACGGCCGCGACGTACAAGGTGGCCAAGGCCGACCAGGGTGCGGTCATCACGGTGGCGGTCACCGCGACGGCCGAGGGCCTCGACCCGACGACCGCGGTCTCTGCGGGTGTGACGGTCGCCTACACGTCGACGACCAAGCTGTCGGTGAACCGCTTCCTCGCGTTCTCGTGGCAGCAGCTCTCGGCGACGGTCACGGTGAAGAGCGGATCCCCGGCCCCCGCCGAGGGCACGGTCACCGTGACGGTGAACGGCAAGCCCGCCGACGTCGCCCTCACTGCGGCGAACAACGGCACCCTCACCTACACCCTGCCGAAACTCGGGGCAGGCGTGTACGTGGTGAAGGCGAGCTACGGCGGCAGCCCCACCGTGCTCGGCTCGCAGAGTTCGAGCTCGCTCGTCTGGGTGATCTTCTAGACCGCCCCGCCCCACAGAATCCCGCCCCGGCGGGCGTCGCGACTCCCAGTGCGCGACGCCGGCCGGGGCGGGTCTGCGTTAAGGGTGAAATCCGATCACATCACCGGCAGGTTTCCGGGTGTAACGGATTTGTAAACAGTCCTAACGAATGTGCGCGAAACTCTTGCGGTGCAGGGGTTCGTAAGGTTCACTAACAATCACATCTTCGCCGGAGGCTCGTCGGAGGTCCCTGTCTCAGCGTCGATTCGGCGCTCGACAGCACCCAGAACCACACATCTCGGACCGTCCAGGCACCGGGATCCCGCACAGACAAGAGGACAGAATGAAGAAGTCGTTCCGGATCGGCGCGGTCGTTGCCACCGCGGCCATCGCATCCATGGCACTCAGCTCCTGCGGTTTCAGCGACAGTTCGGGAGGCGGCGGAGACGCCAACACACTCGACCTCCTCGTCCCCTCCTACTCCGACGGCACGCAGGCGCTCTGGGAGGACGTCATCGCGGGCTTCGAAGACGAGAACCCCGACATCACCGTCAACCTCGAGGTGCAGTCGTGGGACAACCTGAACGACGTGGTGACCACGAAGGTGCAGGGCGGCAAGGCCCCCGACATCATGAACGGCGGCCCGTTCGCCGGCTTCGCCGCCGACGACCTGCTCTACCCGGTGTCCGAGGTCACGTCGGAGGACACCCGCGCCGACTTCCAGGAGTCGTTCGTCGCGAGCGCCTCGGTCGGCGATACCCAGTACGGCCTGCCGCTCATCGCCTCGTCGCGCACGCTCTTCGTGAACAACGACCTGCTCGCCCAGGCCGGCGTCGAGGCGCCGACCACGTGGGACGAGCTGCTCGAAGCCGGCAAGGCGATCAACGCGCTCGGCCTGCCGTCGACGTACGGCTACGGCCTGCCGCTCGGCTCGGAGGAGGCGCAGGCCGAGTCGGCCATCTGGTTCATGGGCGGCGGCGGAACGTTCGGCGACGCCGACGCGATCACGATCGACACCCCCGAGAACCTCGAGGCGGCCACCTTCATCCAGAAGATGGTCGACGAGGGCGCCACCCAGCCCGACGCCGGAGCCACCGACCGCACCCCGCTCATCGACGTTTTCATCCAGGGCAACATCGGCATGATCGAGGGCCTCCCGCCCACCGTCGGCCAGATCGAAGAGAAGAACCCCGACCTCGACTACTCGATGGTGCCGATCCCCACCAAGGACGGCCAGCCCTTCACGCTCGGCGTCGCCGACCACCTGATGGCCTTCACGAACGACGGCGACAAGCAGGAAGCGATCACCAAGTTCTTCGACTACTTCTACACGCCCGAGGTCTACGTGAACTGGGTCACCACCGAGGGCTTCCTGCCCACGACCGTCTCCGGCGGCGAGCAGCTCGCCGACGACGAGAAGCTCGCGGTATTCCTCGAGGCGCTGCCGAGCGCCGAGTTCTACCCGAGCACGAACCCGAACTGGTCCGCGACGGATGCCGCTTTCAAGAGCCTCGTCGGACAGCTCGCCCAGGGCAAGGACCCGCAGGCCGTGCTGACCGAGATCCAGGCGAAGAGCGACGAGGGCTGACGTCCGCGTCACCCGTCCCCGCGACATCCCGAACCACACAGGAAGCACCACGATGACCAACGCACCACTCGCGCCGGAGGCGACCACGCGTCGCCCCCGGCGGGCGGCGGGCCGCTCGTCACGCGACCTGCTGCTCGCGCTGCCGTGGATCGCGCCGTCGCTCGTGCTCATCTTCGGCGTCGTGCTGTTCCCCGCGGCGGTGATGTTCTACAACTCGACGCGTGACATCAGCCAGTCGGGAGTCGACCGCGGCCCGGCCGGCTTCGACAACTACCTGACGCTGCTCGAGTTCGACCCGATCTGGGGCGTACTCGGCCGCACCCTGGTCTGGGTCGTGGCCGTGGTGCTCTTCACCGTGCTGCTCTCGCTGGCCCTCGCACAGTTGCTGAACAAGGCGTTCCCGGGCCGGCAGCTCGTGCGCATGGCCGTCATCGTGCCGTGGGCCGCGAGCGTCGTGATGACGACGCTCGTGGTCTACTACGGCCTCGACCCGTTCTACGGCATCATCAACGAGGGGCTCGTGCAGCTCGGCATCCTCGACACGCCCTACGGCTTCACCAAGAACGCGACCTCGGCGTTCGCCTGGTCGATCGGCATCGCGGTGTTCGTCTCTCTGCCGTTCACGACCTACACGATCCTCGCCGGGCTGCAGACGATCCCGGCCGACGTCTTCGAGGCGGCGAAGATCGACGGGGCCGGCCGTCGCCACACCTATTTCGCCATCGTGCTGCCGCAGCTGCGTAGCGCGCTCGCCGTGGCGATCCTGATCAACATCATCAACGTGTTCAACTCGCTGCCGATCCTCAAGGTGATGACCGGGTCGATCCCGGGCTACGACGCCGACACGGTGATGACGCTGATCTTCAAGTACATCCAGACCGACCACCGCATCGACGTCGCGAGCGCGCTCAGCGTCGTCGGATTCCTGATGGTGCTGGTGATCGTCGCCCTGTACGTCAGAATCGTCAAGCCGATGCGGGAGGTGTGAGATGACCGACACCACGCACGTGCGCCGACGCCGCTACACCGCCGACCAGGTCGGTGCCGGGGCCGTCGCCTGGCGGATGCTCGCGGGCGCCGTCGTGCTGCTGATCTTCGTCGCACCGTACCTCCTCATGTTCGTGAGCTCGCTCAAGTCGAAGAGCGAGATCCTGCAGGTGCCGCCGACGTTCCTGCCGACCGAATGGCACCCCGAGAACTACGTCACCATGTGGTCGACGCCCGAGACCCCGCTCGTGCAGAACCTCATTTCGACCATCGTGATCGCGGTCTTCGCGACGCTGCTCGTGCTCGCCGTGGCCCTCCCGGCCGCCTACTACACCGCCCGGTTCCGGTTCCCGGGGCGGCTGGTGTTCCTCTTCCTGGTGATCGTCACGCAGATGCTGCAGCCCGCGGTTCTCACCTCGGGCCTCTTCCGGGAGTTCCAGTTCCTCGGAATCAGCGACACCTGGCTCGCGATGATCCTGATCAACGCGGCCTTCAACCTGTCGTTCGCGGTCTGGATCATGCACAGCTTCTTCGCCGGCGTGCCGAAGGAGATCGACGAGGCGGCGCAGCTCGACGGCGCCGGCCGCTGGACGGTGCTGCTCCGCATCAACCTGCCGCTCGTCTGGCCGGGCATCGTCACCGCGATCGTCTTCACCTTCGTCTCCTGCTGGAACGAGTTCGCCGCCTCGCTCGTCATCCTCTCCACCGCCGGCAACCAGCCGCTGTCGGTCGCCCTCACCAAGTTCGTCGGGCAGTACGCCACCAGCTGGCAGTACGTCTTCGGCATTTCGATCGTCGCGATCGTGCCGGTCGTGATTCTCTTTATGCTCATCGAGAAGCGCCTTGTCGGCGGTCTCACCGCAGGGAGCGTGAAGTAGATGACCACCCGGAAACCCCCGTTCGCACCGCAGCGCACCCACGGCCTGGCCGGTGGTCGCGCCCTCCGCCCGAGCAGCAAGGTGCTGCCGGAACACGCCCGCGGCCACAACCGCTCGCTCGTGCTGCAGACCCTCTACCTGGCCGGCGAACGCAGTCGCGCCGACATCGCCCGCGAGACCGGCCTCACCCGCGTCACCGTCTCCGACCTGGTGGCCGAGCTCATCGCCGAGGGACTCGTGCTCGAGTTGGGTCCGCGCGAAGACGCCCGCCCCGGCAAGCCGGCGACCCTGCTCGAACTGAACGCCCTCGCGTTCCACATCATCGGCATCGACCTCAGCGAGTTCGCGATCTTCCGCGGGGCCGTCCTCGACCTGCGCGGGCAGATCATCTCGCGTGCCGAGATCCCCCTCGAGAACAGCACGGGGGCGGATGCCGCGGCCAAAGTCGTCGCCCTGGTCGAGCGCCTCGTGGCGGCTGCCACGCTGCCCATCCTCGGGGTCGGCGTCGGCTCCCCGGGTATCGTCGGCCTCGGCGGTGTCGTGCTCACCGCGCCCAACCTCGGCTGGGTCAACGAACCGCTGCAGCAGTCGCTCGCCGAACGGTTCGGTCTGCCCGTACTGGTCGCGAACGACGCCAACGCCGCCGCCCTCGCCGAGCACAGCTTCGGCGGTGCCGACAGCGACATGATCCTGATCAAGATCGGGCACGGTGTGGGTGCCGGTCTGCTGCTCGACGGCAGCCCGTTCTTCGGCGGGCGGTTCGCCGCCGGGGAGATCGGACACGTGGTCGTGGGTACCGACGGCGGTGCCGAGTGCGTGTGCGGAAAACGCGGGTGCCTGGAGACGTGGTTGGCCACGCCGAGGCTCGACGCGGCGTTGGCTGCGGCCGCGTCATCCGACGAACGCACGACGATTTTGACGGAAGCGGGTCAACGCCTCGGCATTGCGCTCGCCCCGGTGGTGGGAGCGCTCGACCTAGCCGAGGTCGTGCTGAGCGGTCCGACCGAACTGCTTGATGGCGTGCTGGGAACGGCCGTCATCGAGACCCTCCGCGCGAGAACGATGGCCGAGTACCACGGCGGTCTGATCCTGCGGATGACAACCCTCGGAGAGGACATCGTGCTGCGCGGCGCCGCAGCGATGGTGCTCTCCGGCCAGCTCGGGGTCTCCTGACCGCGGGCACGCACCGGCGACTCGTCCACCCGGACCGTCGCGTTCCATCACGTTCTACAAAGGAGTCAGAAATGAAGAAAAGGACAGCAGCGGTCGCAGCAGCCACCGTTGCGGCTCTCCTGTTGGCGGGGTGTTCGTCGAACGACGCACCCGCCGAAGCCGGTGGCGACGACATCACCCTGTGGCTGAACGGCGGTGACACCCCGGACGCGCTGCGCGACTTCCTTAAGACAGAGTACGCAGACGCGACCGGGGGCACGCTTACTATCGAAGAGCAGTCGTGGACGGATGCTCTCGCAAAACTGACCACGGCACTGCCTGATGCCGAGAATACCCCCGATGTCGTGGAGATCGGCAACACGTGGGCGCCCACGTTCACCAATGCCGGGGCGTTCACCGACCTCAGCGACATGTACGACGATCTGGGCGGCGACAAGCTGCTGCCCTCGTTCGTCGAGGTCGGTTCGGTGGACGGCGCCGAGTACGCCCTGCCGTACTACTTCGGCTCGCGCTATGTGTTCTACCGCAAGGACGTCTGGGAGCAGGCCGGCCTCGCCGTGCCGACGACCCTCGCCGAGTTCAACGAGGCCGCGGCCGCCTTGAGGACGGCCGACCAGAGCGGCTTCTACATCGGCGGCGAAGACTGGCGCAACGGCGTCTCCTGGATCTTCGCCAACGGCGGAGAGCTCGCGGTCAAGGACGGCGACGAGTGGTCGTCGACGCTCTCCGACCCGAAGACGGTCGAGGGGCTCACCCAGCTGCAGACCCTGTTCGCCGACGCGTCGCTCGCGCCGGTCACCGAGGCCGACAGCACGCCGTGGGTCAACATCAACAACAACGAGTCGACGGGCAAGCCCGAAGCCGCCACGATCATCGCACCCGGGTGGGCGCACTGGTCGATCGGCGACCTCGCCCCCGACCCCGCTGACTCGACCAAGACCGTGGCGACCTGGAACGACGCGACCTTCGGCACCTTCGTGCTTCCCGGTGTCGACGGCGGTGTCGCCCCCGTCTTCGCGGGCGGCTCGAACATCGCCATCTCGGCCGCGAGCAAGAACCAGGACGCGGCCAAGGAGCTGATGACGATCATCTTCTCCGACGAGTACCAGCAGCTGCTGGGCGAGAACGGCCTCGGACCGGCCAACCTCGACTTCGCGTCGTCGCTCGGCGACGACCAGTTCGCGACGGCTCTCATCGAGTCCGCCGCCGAGTCGAAGCTGACCCCCGCCGCGCCCGGCTGGGCCGCGGTCGAGGGCTCCGGCCTGCTCGAGGAGTTCTTCGGCAAGGTGAACGGCGGCGGAGACGTCGAAGCGCTCGCCGAGGAATACGACGGCAAGATCGACGAGCTGATCAACGGATAGTTCCTCCCCAACCGGTCCCTGAGCCTGTCGAAGGGTCCCGTCGACAGGCTCGGGGACCGGCATCCGCCCTGCCCTTCGGCAGGCTCAGGGACCACACACACACGAAAGGAGGAAGCCCCCACCATGGCCCTCACCGTCGAACGCCGACGCACCAACCGCGCGCCGTACCTGCTTCTCATCCCGGCCGTCGGCATCCTCCTCATCGGCATGGGCTACCCGGTCGTCTGGCAGGCGATCACCTCCCTGCAGGAATACGGACTGCAGCAGCAGTTCGGCAAAGCCGCCCCCTTCGTCTTCCTCGAGAACTACATCGAGCTCGCCACGAACGCGAGTTTCTGGGCGGTCGTCGCCAAGTCGATCGCCTTCTGCCTGATCACCGCCGTGGCGACCCTCGCCATCGGCCTCGGACTCGCCCTGCTGATGAACGTCGTCGGCAAGGCGCCGCGGCTGATCCTGCAGATCGCGCTGCTGCTGGCCTGGTCGATGCCGGTGGTCGCCGCGATGACCGTGTGGATCTGGCTCTTCGACCGCCGCCGCGGCGCGGTCAACTACCTGCTCGACCTCATCCCGGGCGTTGACATGAACAGGTTCAACTGGCTCGAGACGCCGACGACGTTCTTCATCGTCGCGAGCGTCATCGTCATCTGGATGTCGGTGCCGTTCGTCGCCTTCTCCAGCTACGCCGGTCTCACCCAGATCTCGGAAGAGGTCATGGAGGCCGCGCAGCTCGACGGCGCCAACGGCTGGCAGCGCTTCTGGGGCATCATCCTCCCGATGATCCGCCCCGTCATCGCGATCGTCTTCCTCCTGCAGATCATCTGGGACCTGCGCGTCTTCACCCAGATCACCATGCTGCAGGACGCCGGTTCCAAGTCGAGCGAGTTCGACCTGCTCGGCACCTACATCTTCAAGCTCGGCACCAAGGCGCAGGACTTCGGGATGGCGTCTGCCGTGTCGATCCTCGTGTTGGCGATCACCATCGTGCTGAGCTGGTTCTACATCCGCAGCCTGCTGAAAGAGGACGAGGCATGAGAGCCCGTACCGCGCGCACGATCTTCGGCGCACTGGCGATCGTCATCGCCGTCATCTGGGTGTTCCCCGTCTACTGGATGGTGAACTCTTCGCTGCTGCCCAACACCACCCTGCTGTCGTTCGTCCCGACGTTCGTTCCGTTCGGCGGATCGCTGAACAACTTCACGGCCGCGCTCGCCGACGGCGAGTTCTACGCGGCGCTCGGCATGAGCGTCTCGATCACGCTCATCGCGGTGTTCTTCTGCCTGATTTTCGCGTTCCTCGGCGCGGTGGCGATCAGCCGCTTCCGGTTCCGCGGCCGCAAGAGCTTCATCATCGCGGTGCTGGTCGTGCAGATGCTTCCCGCCGAGGGGCTGTTCATCGCCCAGTACAAGATGGTGGCCAGTGTGCACCTGCTCGACTCGGTGATCGGGGTCAGCGTCATCTACATCGCAGCCGTCGTGCCGTTCACGATCTGGATGCTGCGGGGATTCGTCGCGGGAGTGCCCGCCGATCTCGAGGAAGCCGCCATGGTCGACGGCCTCAGCCGGTTCGGCGCGTTTATGCGCATCACCTTCCCGTTGCTCGCACCCGGGCTCGTGGCATCCGGGGTCTACGCGTTCCTGCAGGCGTGGAACGAGTTCACCGTCGCCCTCGTGCTGCTCCCGTCGGAGGCCGCGCAGACGCTGCCGCTCTGGCTGCGCGGATTCGTGCAGGCGAGTGCCACGCGCGAGACCGACTGGGGCCAGGTGATGGCGGCTTCGACGCTCGTCGCCGTGCCGGTGATCGTGTTCTTCTTGATCGTGCAGGGCCGGCTGACGTCGGGCCTCGTGAGCGGGGCGGTGAAGGGATGAGCGGGGTATCGGTCCCTGAGCCTGTCGAAGGACTCGGAGGAGGGGCGCTTCGACAGGCTCAGCGACCGCAGCGCCCTGCCACCCGCGTCCTCCTCCCCGGGTTCGTCGGCACCGAGCTGCCCGACTGGCTCGCCGCCCGGCTGCGCGACGGCCTCGCCGGCGTCTGCCTCTTCGGCGAGAACGTGGAGTCGCGCGACCAGCTGCGCGCCCTCACCGCGGCGATCTACACCGCCAACCCGCACGCGCTCATCGCGATCGACGAAGAGGGCGGCGACGTCACCCGGCTCTACCAGTCGGTCGGTTCCCCATTCCCCGGCAACGCGCTGCTCGGCCGTATCGACGACCTCGACTACACCGCCCTCGTCGCGACGGCGGTCGGCCTCGAACTGCGCGACGTGGGGGTCAACCTCAACTTCGCGCCCGACGTGGACATCAACTCGAACGCGAACAACCCGGTGATCGGGGTGCGCAGTTTCGGCAGCGACCCGGCACTCGTCGCCCGGCACAGCGCCGCGTGGGTGGCGGCGCACGAGGCGACCGGCGTCGCGGTGAGCGCGAAGCATTTTCCGGGGCACGGCGACACCGCCCAGGACTCGCACCTCGCGCTGCCCGTCGTCGACCTGCCGCTCTCCGCCCTGCGCGAGCGCGAACTGCTGCCGTTCGAGGCGGCGGTCGCGGCCGGTGCGAGCAGCGTGATGAGCTCGCACATCCTGCTGCCCCAGCTCGACGCCGAGAACCCCGCTACCTTCTCGCGCACCATCCTCGACGGGCTGCTGCGCGGCGACCTCGGTTTCACCGGCGTCATCGTGAGCGACGCGCTCGACATGGTCGGTGCGAGCGGCGAGACCGGCATCCCGGCCGCGGCCGTGCGGGCGATCGCCGCCGGCTGCGACCTGCTCTGCATCGGCACGAAAAACACCGACGCCCAGCTCGACGACATCGAGGCCGCGCTCGCCGCCGCGGTGGCCGCGGGGGAGCTCGACGCCGCGCGCTTGGCCGACGCCGGCGACCGGAACGTCGCCCTCGCGGTGGCGCTGCGTGCGACATCCGCCCCGCCTTCTTCGCCGACGGTCTTCGACCTCGACCGTGCCATCGCCGCCTTCGCCGTCGCACCCGGTGCCGTCGCCCGGAGCGAGCGCACCGTGGTCGCGATCGAGACCGCCGCCAACATCGCGGTCGGCGTCTCGCCGTGGGGTCCGCCCGCCGACGCCCGTGTGCACCGCGGCGACCCGCTGCCGCCCGTCGCCGGGCAGCTCGTACTCGTCGGCAAGAACAACCACGCGCACGAGTGGGTGCGCGAACTCGTCGACGCCGCCCGGCGCGACCACCCCGCGACGCTGGTGGTCGACATGGGCTGGCCCGACACCGACCGGCGCTACGCCGACGTCGCGACCTTCGGCGCATCGCGGCACGTGGGCGAGGCGCTCGCCGCCTGGCTGGAAGGGACAGCACCATGAGGATGGGTATCGACATCGGCGGCACGAAGACCGAGGCGGTGACCGTCGCCGACGACGGCACGGTCGTCGACCGGGTGCGGCTCGCCACGGGATTCGGCGCCGAGGCCGTGATCGCGTCGACCGTCGACGCGGTCGGGCGGCTGACCGCGGCGAGCGGCGGCGCGAGGTTCTCCAGCGTCGGCGTGGGAATTCCGGGGGCGGTGGATGCCGCGACCGGACGCGTCTCGCACGCGATCAACCTCGGCCTCGACCGTCTCGACCTGGGCGAGTTGCTCGCCGCGGAACTCGGCACGCCCGTGCGCGTCGAGAACGATGTGAACGCTGCCGCGCTCGGCGCCTTCCACCTGCTGGAACAGCCGGCCGCGGCATCCATGTCGTATCTCAATCTGGGCACCGGCCTCGCCGCCGGTCTCGTGCTGCGCGGCGAACTGTGGCGCGGCGCCCGCGGCGGTGCGGGCGAGATCGGGCACATCCTGGTCGACCCCGCCGGCCCGCTCGACCTCGACGGCCAGCACGGCGGGCTCGAGGCGATGGCCTCCGGGTCGGGGATCGCGCGCCAGTGGGCCCGCGGCGACGGCAACGCGGTGAGCGCCGTGCTCGACGCGGCCGACGCCGGCGACGAGCGTGCGGTCGAGATCAGGCGGCGGCTCTACGAGGGCGTGGCACACTCGGTGCGCATCCTCGTGCTGACCGTCGACGTCGACCTCGTCGTCATTGGCGGCGGTATCGCCGGGCTGGGCGACCGCGTGCTCGGCGGCGTGTTCGAGATCCTCGACTCCTGGAGCGCGCAGTCGCCGTTCATCGAATCGCTCGGCCTCGCCGAGCGTCTGCGCCTGCTTCCGGCCGGCGCGCCCGTCGCCGCACTCGGCGCCGCACACCTGGGAGGCACATCGTGGCCGAAGTAGTCATCGTCCCGTCGGCGGCGGAGGGCGGATCGATCCCGGCCGCCGCCATCGCGGCGCTCGTCACCGCGAAGCCCGACGCCGTGCTCGGACTCGCCACCGGCTCCACGCCCCTGACCACCTGGCAGGCGCTCGCGGGCCGCGGGCTCGACCTGTCGCGCGTGCGCGGGTTCGCGCTCGACGAGTACGTCGGGCTGCCGGCCGGGCACCCCGAGAGCTACCGCTCGGTGATCACGCGCGAGGTGGTCGAGCCGCTCGGCCTCACGCCCGCGCTCGTGCGCGTGCCCGGCGACGACGGCCTGCCGCTCGAGGGTGCCGGCGATCGCTACGAGTCCGACATCCACGCCGCCGGCGGCATCGACCTGCAGATCCTCGGCATCGGACGCACGGGGCACATCGGCTTCAACGAACCCGGCTCCTCGCTCGCGTCGCTCACGCGGGTGAAGACGCTGACCGAGCAGACCCGCATCGACAACGCGCGCTTCTTCGACTCGGTCGACGACGTGCCGGTGCACTGCATCACGCAGGGGCTCGGCACGATCCTGCGGGCGCGGCACCTCGTGCTGCTCGCGTTCGGTGCGGGCAAGGCGGCGGCGATCGCGGCCGCGCTCGAGGGACCGGTCTCCGCGTCGACCCCCGGGTCGGTGGTGCAGTTGCACCCGCGCGTCACCGTGGTCGTCGACGAGGATGCCGCGGCCGACCTCGCGCACGCGGACTACTACCGCTACGCCTGGGCGAACCGGCTCGACTGGGAGCGTTAGGCCGCTTTAGTGCCTAGACGACCTTCGTGCCGTCCGCCCAGACTCCGGTGACCTGCCAGGCGTGGTCGAGCAGCACGGCGTCGGCGGCGAAGCCGGGGGAGAGCAGTCCGAGCCGGTGCTCGTACGCGATGGCCTTGGCGGGGGTGTGGGTGAGCGCTTCCACCGCGGCGCGGGGCTCGACGCGCGACCGGGTGATCGCGTTGCGTAGGGCCGCGTCCTGCGTGAGGGTCGAGCCGGCGATCGTGGGGGTGCCGCGCAACCGCGCGATCCCCTCGTGCACCGTGACGGTGAGCGAGCCGAGCGTGTAGTCGCCGTCGTGCGACCCCGCGGCGGCCATCGCGTCGGTGACCAGCGCCACGCGACGCGGCGCCGATGCGAAGACCATCGCCGCGACATCCGGATGCACGTGTTCGCCGTCGAGGATGAGTTCGATCGTCACGCGCTTGTCTTCGAACGCGGCGACGACGGGGCCGGGGGCGCGGTGGTGGATGCCGGGCATGGCGTTGAAGGCGTGGGTCAGGATGCGGGCTCCGCGGTCGAACGCGCGCTTCGCGAGGTCGAAATCGGCCTCGGTGTGGCCGATGGCCACGGCGACCCCGGACTCGACGAGCACGTCGATCGACTCGAGCGCGTTCGGCAGTTCGGGGGCGAGGGTGATCTGCCGTAGCGTGCCGCGGGCGGCGCCGATGAGTTCCTCGATCTCGTACGGCGCGGGGTCGCGCAGGAACTCGCCGTTGTGCGCGCCGCGACGGCCCGGGGCGAGGAACGGCCCCTCGAGGTGCGATCCGAGCACGAGCGGATCGGCGTCGGCGATGTCCGCGATCTCGGTGAGGCTCGTGCGCAGGCTGGCGAGCGGGTTTGCGACGAGGCTGATCACCGAGCGGGTGGTGCCGTGCGCGCGGTGGGTGGCGAGGGCCGCCGCGATCTCGATCGGGCCGGTGTCGTACGAGTGCCCGCCGCCGCCGTGCCCGTGCAGGTCGATGAACCCGGGGACGAGCCAGTGCCCGCCGACGTCGACGCGCTGGGCGTCGCGGGGGAGTTCCGGCAGCTGTCCGCTGCCGGTCGACAGGATCGTGTCGCCCTCGACGAGCATCCAGAAGTCGTCGACCTGGCCGTGCGCGTCCAGCTTGCGGGCGTGTTCGAAGAGCGTGCTCATGCGCTCAGCTTAGGGAGTGAGTCGCCGTCAGAACTACCTGAAAATGATCGTGCGGGCGCGGTCGAGAAGCACGCGGTGCTCGGAGAACCACTTCACCGCCTGGGTGAGGGTGCGGCTCTCCTCGTCCTGACCGATCGAGACGAGCTCGGCCGGGGTGCGCGAGTGGTCGACCCGCACCACGTTCTGCTCGACGATCGGTCCCTCGTCGAGGTCGCTCGTCACGAAGTGCGCGGTAGCGCCGATGAGTTTCACGCCGCGGGCGTGTGCCTGCTTGTACGGGTTCGCGCCCTTGAATCCGGGAAGGAACGAGTGGTGGATGTTGATGGCCTTACCGCCCAGTGCCGCGCACAGCTCGGGGGAGAGGATCTGCATGTAGCGGGCGAGCACGACGAGTTCGATGTCGTGCTCCTCGACGACCTCGAGCACGCGCTGCTCGAAAGCCTTCTTCGACTCGGGGTCGGTCACGGCGCGGTGCTCGAACGGCACCCCGTAGAACTCGGCGATGTCGGCGAGGTCGGGGTGGTTGCTCATCACCAGCGGCATGTCGATCGCGAGCTGGCCGGCGCGCTCGCGGTAGAGCAGGTCGTTGAGGCAGTGCCCGGCCTTCGAGACGAGCACGAGGGTACGCAGCGGGCGGCCCACAACGTCGAGCTGCCAGGTCATGGCGTAGCGGTCGGTCACGGGGGCGAGCGCGGTTTCGAACTGTTCCCGCGATGCCGCGGACTCGACCTGCAGGCGCATGAAGAACGTGCCGGTGTCGTCGCTGGAGAACTGCTGCGACTCGGTGATGTTGCCCTGCGCTTCGACGATTGCCCCGCTGATGGCGTGCACGATGCCGGGTCGGTCTTCGCAGACGAGGGTCAGGATCCAGTGCGTCGAAGTGTCAGTCACCGCTCCAGAGTATTCTGGAAAAGTTGCCCAGCTTGTACACGGCAGCCCGCCGGACGGCGCACGCTCCACAGAAAACTCCGAACGGACCTCCCCGTTGACTTCGCGCGACACCGCACCGACCACCACCCAGCCGTTCCCCTGGGTGGGCCTCCTCGTGCTCGCCGGGGCGATCTTCGTCTCGGTCACGAGCGAGTTCCTGCCGACCGGACTGCTGCCGGACATGGCCCGCGAGCTCGACGTCTCGGAGTCTCGGATCGGCCTCCTGGTCACGATCTTCGCGGGAACCGTGGTGCTCACGACCACCCCGCTCGCCGCCCTGACGCGCCGCTACTCGCGCAAGTACCTCGTGGTCGCCGTTCTCCTCGTCGTCGCGACCGGTAACGTGCTCGCGGCCCTCGCCCCGACCTACGAGATCCTCATCGGCGCGCGCATCATCGGCGGTCTCGCGCACGGCCTCTTCTGGGCGGTCGTCGGTGCCTACGCCGCCCACCTCGTGCCCAAGCACCAGATCGGCCGCGCCGTGGCGATCACGAGCGGCGGCGGCACCGCGGCCTTCGTGCTCGGTGTGCCGCTCGGCACCGCCCTCGGCCACGCTCTCGGCTGGCGTCTCGCGTTCGCGACGATCGGCATCGTGGTGCTCGTGCTCGCCGCCCTGGTGCTGCGCTTCCTGCCGGCGGTCAACCACCACGTGTCGCTGGCCACCGGCGAGATCGCGCTGCCCGCCCGCAAGGACCGCAGCCTCCCCGCCGTCGTCATCCTGCTCGTGATCATCATCATCGTGATGACCGGCCACTACCTCTTCTATACGTACATCACCCCGTGGCTGACGGAGGTGGGCGGCTTCGACGCCGACTCGATCCCGATCCTGCTGTTCCTCTTCGGTGGCGCGGGTGCCGTCGGACTCGTCCTCGCCGGCCTGGTCAGCGACCGCTTCCCGCGCGGAGGTCTGGTCGTCGCGACCGCCATCGTCGCGGCATCCGTTCTGGCCGTCGGCTTGTTCTCGGGCTCGCAGGTCGTCGTCATCGTGGCGTTCGTGCTGTGGGGCGTGCCGTTCGGCGGGGTGCCCGCGATGCTGCAGGCGCGCATGCTGCACACGGCGTCGGTGCGTCTGCGCGACCTCGCCTCCGCGCTCTACACGACGGCGTTCAACTTCGCGATCGGCTTCGGCGCCTTCGTCGGCGGCCTGCTGCTCGACGGCGCCGGCCTGATCGTGCTGCCGTTCTGGGACGCGGCACTGATCGGCTTCGGCGTCCTGTTCATGCTGCTGACCAACGCGTGGCTGACGGCGCGGGCGCGGCGGCCGCGGGCGGTCAAATAGCCCGGTAGCGGGCCGGGCCGGGTCGGGCCGGATGCGCACCGCGGTCACGGTTCGCAACTCAGGCTGGATCGGCCGGTCGGGCCCCGCGCGGCGGTTGCGGGCCCGGAATCCCGGGCTACCGGCATCCGTGAACTACATTCTGCCTGAGTTGCGAACACGGGCGAGCGGCGGAGTCCGGGATGCCGCGGCGAGCTGCCGCCCGGACCCGCTGGCGCGCGCGGCCGGTTAGTCAGCGCCGCAGAAGTGTCACAAATGGCCCCACCCCGATGCCGGGTGGGGCCATCTGTGACACTTCTGGTGGGCGACTAGCCCATGTGCACCGCGGTGCCGCCCTTGAGCAGGTCGTCCTTCGACGGCCGGATCAGGAAGAACGCGATCGGTGCGGCGAGCAGCATCAGGGCCGCGGCGCAGACGAACGCCGCCGAGTAGCCGCTGACCAGCGCGCCGAACTGCGCGGTGGGCGACGAGGCGTTGTCGGCGAGGTAGCTCGAGATCGCCGAGGTGTAGAGCGCGGTGAACAGCGCGGTGCCGATCGATCCGCCGATCTGCTGGGTGGCGGTGACCGCGGCGCTCGCGACGCCGGCGTCGTGGTCTTCGACCCCGGCCAGTGCGACGTTCTGCAGCGGCACGAAGATCGCGCCGAGACCGATGCCGAGCACGACGAGGCCGGGCAGCACCTCGAGCAGGTAGTTGCCCTCGACCGTGATGAACGACAGGTAGAAGAGACCGGCGGCCGCGAGGATCGGGCCGACCGTCATCGGCAGGCGCACGCCGATCTTGGGCAGCACGTTCGACAGGATGCCGACCGTGACCATGATGACCGCGGTCATCGGCAGCGAGGCGAGTCCGGAGAGCAGCGGCGAGTAGCCCAGCACGATCTGGAAGTAGAAGATCAGGAAGAGCAGGCCGCCGAGCAGGGCCGAGCCGGTGAGGGCCGAGACGAGGAAGGCGCCACCGCGCACCTTGTTCACGATGACGCGCAGGGGCAGCAGCGGGTTGGAGACGCGCGACTCGACGAGGACGAACGCGGCGAGCAGCACGACGCCGAGCGCCAGCAGGCCGATCGTGTCGAGACGGCCCCAGCCCTCTTCGGCGCGGGAGAACCCGAACACGAGCGAGGCGAGACCGGCGACCACGAGGACCGTTCCCGGGATGTCGTACTTGGTGTTGCCGTGTGCACGGCTCTCGGTCATGAACACGAGTGCGCCGATGATCGCGACGATCGCGATCGGCACGTTCACGAGCAGGCACCACTCCCAACTGGCGAACTCGGCGAGGGCGCCGCCGAGCAGCAGGCCGACGGCGGCGCCACCGCCGCCGATCGCGCCGAAGACGGCGAACGCCTTGATGCGCTCCTTGCCGCCGGGGAACGTGATGGTGAGGATCGCGAGTGCGGCCGGGGCGAGCAGTGCGGCGAAGACGCCCTGCAGCGCTCGCGCGGCGAGCAACATCTCGGTGTTGACGGCGAGGCCGCCGATCGCGGAGGCGATGGCGAAGCCGATCATGCCGACGATGAAGGAGCGCTTACGGCCCCAGTAGTCGGCGACGCGGCCGCCGAGCAGCAGCAGAGAGCCGAATGCGAGGGCGTAGATGGTGACGACCCAGGTGCGGTCGCCGTCGGTCATGCCGAGTTCGATCTGGGCGTCGGGCAGAGCGATGTTCACGATGGTTCCGTCGAGGATCACCATGAGCTGGGCGAGCGCGAGGACGGCGAGCAGCCACCAGCGATGGGTGGGTGCGGGGGTCGCGGGTGT
This sequence comes from Conyzicola lurida, assembly GCF_014204935.1. Taxonomy (NCBI): domain Bacteria; kingdom Bacillati; phylum Actinomycetota; class Actinomycetes; order Micrococcales; family Microbacteriaceae; genus Conyzicola; species Conyzicola lurida. The sequence goes on from NZ_JACHMJ010000001.1 coordinate 254,948, forward strand.
TTCGGGCAAAGGAGAAGACATTAAGAGAGCGGGATCCTGTCGTACGAACTAGTTGGTTGGGTTAGGTATGATCATACTCATGAGAAGTGACGGAGAAGCGACACGGGCCAGAATTCTGGATGCCGCAGCCCACGAATTCGCCGAACACGGCCTCGCCGGGGCCCGGGTCGACCGCATCGCGGCCGCGGCCAGCGCCAGCAAAGAGCGCCTCTACGCCTACTTCGGCGACAAGCGTTCGCTCTTCGTCGCTGTGCTCACCGACCACATGCAGGACATCACCGACTCGATGCCGATGTCGCCGCGCGATCTCGTCGGCTTCGTCGGCGGCATCTTCGACTTCGCCCAGGAGAACCCGGAGCACTTCCGCATGATGCAGTGGGCGAAGCTCAGCGGCGACCTCGACCTGCTGCCCGAGGTGCCCGCGGCCGTCGTCGAGCGGGACGCGCGGGTCATCGCCGAAGCGCAGGCGCTCGGTCTGGTCGACCCGGAATGGTCGCCGCGAGAGCTCTTCGGCCTGCTCTTCGCCCTCGCGACATCCGAGGTCTATTTCCCTCTCGCGGACACGGATTCGGCCGACCTCGCCAGCAAACGGGCCGCGGTCGTGCGCGGAGCGGCGAAACTCATCGCTGTGCCCGACGCCGCCGTCCGCTAGACTTTTCGAGTCGCAACTGGCGTTGAGATGGGTAACCATCAGGGAGCGAAGACTCATCGATTTGGCCGTACGCCTGGGCCGAACGGATACCGTTAGTTCTGTCCGTTCGTCACCGCAAGGAGTCCCGCCAGTGTCCTCTTCCTTCAACTCCCCGCTCTCCGAGGTCGATCCCGAGATCGCCCTCGTGCTCGAACAGGAGCTCGGCCGCCAGCGCGGCACTCTCGAGATGATCGCGAGCGAGAACTTCGTTCCCCGCGCCGTGCTCGAGGCCCAGGGCTCCGTGCTCACCAACAAGTACGCCGAGGGCTACCCCGGACGCCGTTACTACGGCGGCTGCGAATTCGTGGATGTCGCGGAGAGCCTCGCCATCTCGCGTGCGAAGAGCCTCTTCGGCGCCGCGTACGCCAACGTGCAGCCTCACTCCGGCGCCTCCGCCAACGCGGCCGTGCTTGCCGCGATCGCCAGCCCCGGCGACCGCATCCTCGGCCTCGAGCTCGCGCACGGTGGACACCTCACGCACGGCATGAAGCTCAACTTCTCGGGCAAGCTCTACGAGGCGCACGCCTACGGCGTCGACCCCGACTCCTTCCTCGTCGACATGGACGTCGTGCGCGAGAAGGCCCTCGAGACTCGTCCCCAGGTGCTCATCGCCGGGTGGAGCGCCTACCCGCGCCAGCTCGACTTCGAGGCGTTCCGCGCCATCGCCGACGAGGTCGGCGCCAAGCTCTGGGTCGACATGGCCCACTTCGCCGGACTCGTCGCGGCCGGCCTGCACCCGAACCCCGTGCCGTTCGCCGACGTCACCTCGTCGACCGTGCACAAGACCATCGGCGGGCCCCGTTCGGGCTTCATCCTGAACAACGACCTCGACATCCAGAAGAAGATCAACTCCAACGTCTTCCCCGGCCAGCAGGGCGGCCCGCTCATGCACGTGATCGCCGCCAAGGCGACCGCGTTCAAGCTCGCCGGCGAGCCGGAGTTCAAGGACCGTCAGGAGCGCACCGTCCGCGGCGCGCAGATCCTCGCCGAGCGCCTCACGGCCCCCGACGCGAAGGCGGCCGGCATCGACGTGCTGACCGGCGGCACCGACGTGCACCTCGTGCTCGTCGACCTGCGCAACTCGGCCATCCACGGCCAGGACGCCGAGGACATCCTGCACTCGGTCGGAATCACGGTGAACCGCAACGCCGTTCCGTTCGACCCCCGCCCGCCGATGACCCCCTCGGGCGTGCGCATCGGTACACCCGCGCTCGCGACGCGTGGCTTCGGCGACGCGGAGTTCACCGAGGTCGCCGACATCATCGCGACGGCTCTCAAGCCGACTCCGGATGTCGCGGCTCTCCGCGCGCGAGTGCTCAAGCTCACCGACGGATTCCCGCTGTACGAGGGCCTCACCTCGCCCGGCAGCTGGGCGTAACCCTTTCCTCCCCTTCGACAGGCTCAGGGACCGCACGGTAGCTGAGCCTGTCGAAGCGTCTCGACCGTTTCCGACGACTTAGGACATACCCATGACCGCAACAATCCTCGACGGCGTCGCCACGGCATCCGCCGTCAAGAACGAACTCAAGGAGCGCATCTCCGCGCTCAAGGCGAAGGGGATCACCCCCGGCCTCGGCACCCTGCTCGTCGGCAGCGACCCGGGCTCGCTCTCCTACGTCGCCGGCAAGCACCGCGACTGCGCCGAGGTCGGCATCGAGTCGATCCGCGTCGACCTGCCCGAGACGGCGACAGCCGAGGAGGTGCGCGCCGCGATCATCGGGCTCAACGAGAACCCCGCCGTCACCGGCTACATCATCCAGCTGCCGCTGCCCGCCGGTCTCGACGAGAACGCGATGCTCGAGCTGATGGACCCCGACAAGGACGCCGACGGCCTGCACCCCACCAACCTCGGTCGCCTCGTGCTCGGCGTGAGCGGCGAGCTCGACTCGCCCCTGCCCTGCACCCCCGCCGGCATCGTCGAGATGCTCGGCCGCTACGGCGTCAGCATCCCGGGCAAGCACGTCGTCGTGATCGGCCGCGGCCTCACGGTCGGCCGCCCGCTCGGCCTGCTGCTCACGCGCAAGGGCGTCGACGCCACGGTGACGCTCACCCACTCGCGGTCGGTCGACCTGGAGGGCTACGTGCGCCAGGCCGACATCATCGTCGCCGCGGTCGGCGTCGCGGGACTCGTGAAGCCCGAATGGGTCAAGCCCGGCGCTGCCGTGCTCGACGTCGGGATCACCCGCGTCGTCAACGAGGAGACCGGCAAGGCGCGGCTCGTCGGCGACGTGGACCCCGGAGTGGCCGAGGTCGCCGGGTTCCTGTCACCCGTTCCCGGCGGGGTCGGACCGATGACGCGCGCCATGCTGCTGGTCAACGTCGTGGAGGCTGCGGAGCGTGCCTGAGCATCCCGCCGTCGTGCGCGTCGAGGCGGCGCTGGTCGAGGCCGGCGTCGAGACGCAGGTCGTGTGGCTCGACGGGGCCGCGAAGACCGCCGTCGAAGCGGCATCCGCCCTCGGTATCTCGGTCGGGGCGATCGCGAACTCGCTGGTCTTTCTGCTCGACGGGGAGCCCGCGCTCATTATGACGTCGGGCGCCCACCGCGTGGACACCGCGTGGCTCGGCGAGCGGGTCGGCGGCGAGTTTTCGCGCGCTGACGCCACGACGGTGAAGACGGCGACCGGGCAGGTCATCGGCGGCATCGCGCCCGTCGGACACCCGGCGCCGCTGCGCACGTTCGTCGATGAGGCGCTCGCGGAATTCCCCGAGATCTGGGCCGCGGCGGGGCACGCGCACACGGTGTTCCCGCTGTCCTTCGACGAGCTGGTGCGCATCACGGGCGGCACGGTGACGCCGGTCGCGCCTGCCGCCTCTCCGGCGGATTGAGCCCGTCGAAATCCCTCCCCGGTAGGCTTCACCCATGACTTTCTCCTCCGGCAAGATCATCCTCGGCATCGCCGCCGCGCTCGCTCTCGTCCTGGCCGCCGGCTTCATCGCCGTCGCGTTCTTCGACGTGAACCTCTTCGGGGTCGACCTCACCTAGTCGCGAGCCCCGGTCGACAGGATGCCGCGGCCGACGCCGGCCGATCGGCCCTGTCGAGCGTGCGGAACGCGTGTCTCGTCCTGTCGAAGCGGCGAGCGCGAGGGTTTCGACGAGCTCAACCCGCTGGGGCGGGTCAGCTCTCGCGCACCGCACCGTCTGCCGCGCTGACCGTGAAGGTGACCGGCTGGCCGAAGCCGTGCTCGGCGAAGGCGCCGTCGAGGGCGACCTGAAGGCGCGACACCGACTCGGACGCGATGAGCGCGATCGCGGCGCCGCCGAAGCCGCCGCCGGTCATGCGGGCTCCGACGGCCCCGTTGGCGATCGCGGTCTCGACGGCGAGGTCGAGCTCGGGTACCGAGATCTCGAAGTCGTCGCGCATCGAGCGGTGCGAGGCGTCCATCAGGTCGCCGATCGCCGTCGGTCCCTCTTCGCGCAGGGCGCGCACGGTGTCGAGCACGCGCTGGTCCTCGGTGACGACGTGGCGCACGCGGCGGAACGTCTCGTCGTCCAGCAGTTCCTGCGCGCGGGGCAGGTCGTCGACCGAGAGGTCGCGCAGCGCGGGAACGCCCATCACGCGGGCGCCCTCCTCGCACGAGGCGCGGCGCGAGGCGTAGCCGCCGGTCGAGTGCGAGTGGCTCACGCCGGTGTCGATGATCAGCAGCTCGAGCCCGGCCGCGGCGAAGCCGAGGTCGACGACCTGCGCTTCGAGCGAGCGGCAATCGAGGAACACCGCGGAATCCTGCTTGCCCAGCAGCGACGCCGACTGGTCCATGATGCCGGTGGGGGCGCCGACGGCCTTGTTCTCGGCGAGCTGTCCGATCTTGGCGAGGGTCGGGCGGTCGAAGCCGAGCTGCCAGACGTCGTTGAGCGCGAGCGCGACCGCGCTCTCGATCGCGGCGCTCGACGAGAGGCCGGCACCCACGGGCACCACCGAGTCGATGTAGATGTCGACGCCGGGCACGCCCGCGAGGTCGCCGCCGAACTCGCCGATCGCCCAGGCGACGCCGAACGGGTAGGCGCTCCAGCCGCTCAGCGCGGAGGGCGCGAGGTCGGCGATGGCGATCTCGGCGACCTCGTCGGCGAACGAGCTGGCGATGCGCAGCACGCCGTCTTCGCGCAGGCCGAGCGCGAGCACGGTGCGCTTGTTGATCGCGAACGGCAGCACGAAGCCCTCGTTGTAGTCCGTGTGCTCGCCGATGAGGTTCACGCGGCCGGGGGCGGACCAGATGCCGTGCGGTTCGTAGCCGAACAGCTCGGTGAAGTCGGCTTTTACGTCGTCTCTGATGTCGCTCATACTCGTGCGATTCCTTCTCGAATGAATGCTGCTGTTGCTTCGGGTGTCACGTCGCCGATCCAGGCGCCCATGGCGGCCTCGGACCCGGCGAGGTACTTCAGTTTGTTCTCGGCGCGACGCGGCGAGGTGACCTGCAACATTAGACGGATGTCGTCACGTGCGACGGTGACCGGCGCCTGGTGCCACGCCGCGATGTACGGCGTCGGGGTGTCGTAGAGCTTGTCGATACCGCGCAGGAGCTTCAGGTACAGGCCCGCGAGCTCGTCGCGCTCCTCGCCGTTGGTCGCCGCGAAGTCGGGGATGTGACGGTGCGGCAGCATGTGCACCTCGATGGGCCAGCGGGCCGCGAACGGCACGTAGGCGGTCCAGTGCTTGCCGCTGATGACGACGCGCTCGGAGGCGCGCTCGCTCTCGAGCACCGACTCGAACAGGTCGGGGCCGAACTTCTCGATCGACTCGATCAGCCGCTTGGTGCGCGGCGTGACATACGGGTACGAGTAGATCTGACCGTGCGGGTGCAGCAGCGTGACGCCGATGGCCTCGCCGCGGTTCTCGAACGGGAACACCTGCTGGATGCCGGGCATCGCCGAGAGCGCGGCGGTGCGGTCGGCCCACGCCTCGATCACGGTGCGGGCGCGCGACTCGGTCTGGCTGCCGAACGACCCCTCGTGCTCGGGGCTGAAGCAGACGACCTCGCAGCGGCCGATCGACGGCAGGGTGCGGCCGAGCCCGATCCGGTCGAGCTCGTCGAGGGAGAACTCGGTGCCGAGCTGCGGGCCGAACGACGGCGAACGGTTCTCGAACACGGCGACGTCGTAGTTGCTCGGCACCTCCGAGGGGTTGTCCGGCGTCGTGGGGGCGAGCGGGTCCTGGTCGGCGGGTGGCAGGAACGCGCGGTTCTGCCGGGCGGAGGCGATGGAGATCCACTCGCCGGTGAGCACGTCCTGCCGCATCGTCGCGGTCGCCGGACGCGGGTCGAGCGGGCGGGCGTCGGCCGAGCGCTCCGGCCCGAGCGTGGTGTCCGCGTCGTCGAAGTAGATGAGCTCGCGGCCGTCCGCGAGAATCGTGGGGCGTTTCACGATCGCCGAATCTGTCATGCTATTACGATAACGAAAGTTGACCTTTTTATTTCGCAAGTAATCGCAAGGAGCAAACGACGATGGCGGATGACGCGGCGCCCACGATCGTCCGACGCGAGCGACTCCTCCAGGAGGTCGTCGACCGCGGCTTCCTGCGCGTGGCCGACGCGAGCATCGAGCTCGGGGTGAGCGCCGTCACGATCCGCTCCGACCTCACCGCGCTCGAGCTCGCGGGCAGCATCGTGCGGGTCCACGGCGGGGCGATGCCGCGCGGCGCCGAGGGGGCGAGCGAGTCGTCGTTCGAATCGTCCCTCGCCCATGCGGCGGCGGCCAAGCTCGCGATCGGGCGGCGTGCGGCATCCATGGTCCTGTCGGGGCAGAGCGTATTACTCGACGTGGGCACGACCGCGCTCGCCGTGGCCCACGCCCTCGCCCGGCGCACCGACCTGCACGACGTGCTGGTCGTGACGAACGGGCTGTCGATCGCGCTCGCGCTGGAGCCGGGCATCCCGCGGCTGACGGTCGTCGTGACGGGCGGCACGCTGCGTCCCCAGCAGCACTCGCTGGTCAACCCGTTCGCCTCGGCGTTCCTGGAGAGCCTGCACGGCGACATCGCGTTCATCGGCTGCAACGGCGTGGACCCCGAGGTCGGCGTCACCAACGTCAACCTGCCCGAGGCCGAGGTGAAGCGGCGCATGATGCAGTCGGCCGCGCGGCGGGTGCTCGTCGCCGACGCGTCGAAGCTCGGCAGCCGCCGGCTCGGCAACGTGGGCCCGCTCTCCGACTTCGAGTCGCTGGTCACGGCGGGCGGCCCCGAGGCGGCCGTCGTCGAGCGGCTCGAGGGCGCCGGGCTGCACGTGATCGACGCGGACGTCGATAGCCCTGTAGCTCGCTAGGCTGATCGCATGCGCGCCCCCACCGGAGAACAATTCGTCCTGACCCGTAGCACCGCCGCCGGGTCGTCCACGGCGATCATCACGGAGGTCGCGGCATCGCTGCGCACCTTGCAGATCGACGGCGTGGACCTCACAGAGCCGTACCCGGCCGAGAAGACCCCGCCGTTCGGCGACGGCATCGTGCTGGCACCGTGGCCCAACCGCGTCGAAGACGGTATCTGGCTGCTCGACGGCAAGCGCCAGCACCTCGACATCACCGAGCCGGCCCGGCACAACGCCATCCACGGCCTGCTGCGCTCGACCGCCTACCGCGTCACCGACCAGTCCGAGACCGCCGTCACCCTCGCCGCGACCGTCTACCCGCAGCACGGCTACCCGTTCATGGTCGACACGACCGTGACCTACCAGCTCGTCGAGGGCGGCCTCACCGTGACCCACGGCCTGCGCAACGCGTCGACGGCCGCCGCGCCGGTCGGCGTCGGCACCCACCCGTTCTTCCGCATCGGCGACGTGCCGACCGAGGACCTCGTTCTGCGCCTCAACGCGTCGACGCGGTTCGAGACCGACGACCGGCTCATCCCCGTCGCCGAGAACCCGGTCGAGGGCACGAAGTACGACCTGCGTGACGGCCAGCGCGTCGGCGACCTCTGGCTCGACGACGCGTTCGGCGGAGTCGTCCCGGTCGACGGCGAGAGCGTTCACTCGCTCACCGCGCCCGACGGCCGCCGCGTCGAACTCTGGCAGGACGAGAGCCACCCGTTCGTGCAGGTCTTCACCACCCGCAAGTTCCCCAAGGACGGCGGGCTCGGCCTGGCCGTCGCGATCGAGCCGATGACCGCGGCACCGAACGCGCTCAACACCGGCGCGGGCCTCAAGTGGCTCGAACCCGGCGAGCACTGGGTCGTGCGCTGGGGCATCCGGTACTCCGCGTAACCCGATGACGACATCTCCCGCCACGATCCGGCGCTGGCGCAAGTACCTGGCCGACGAGCGCGCCGAGGCGGCGGTCTACCGCGACCTCGCCGGCCGCCGCACGGGGGAGGAGCGGGAGATCCTGCTCGCGCTCGCCGACGCGGAGGCCAGGCACGAGACACACTGGCTCGAGCTGCTCGGCGACGACGTGGGCAAACCGTTGCGGGGCGACATCCGGACCCGTCTTCTCGGCTGGCTCGCCCGGCGCTTCGGTTCGGTGTTCGTGCTCGCCCTCGCCCAGCGCGCCGAGGCGCGCTCGCCGTACGAGGACGACGCCGACGCGACGGCGACCATGGCGGCCGACGAGCGCATTCACGAGGAGGTCGTGCGCGGTCTCGCCACCCGCGGCCGCAACCGGCTGTCGGGCACGTTCCGTGCCGCGGTGTTCGGCGCGAACGATGGGCTCGTCAGCAACCTCGCCCTCGTGCTCGGCATCGGGGCGACCGGGGTATCCACGCCGATCATCCTCGCGACGGGTCTCGCCGGCCTGCTCGCCGGCGCGCTGTCGATGGGCGCGGGGGAGTTCGTGTCGATCCGGTCGCAGCGTGAGCTGCTCGCCGCCTCCAACCCGAACCCCGAGACGCGCACCGCCCTGCCGTTCCTCGACGTCGACGCCAACGAACTGTCGCTCGTCTACCGCGCCCGCGGTATGACCGAGGAGGAGGCGACCGCCCACGCCGCCGAGGTGATGCGCGACCTGAGCGTCGACCACTCCGTCGGCGACACGGTCGACGACCACGAGGAGATCGGCTCCAGCCTCGGAGCCGCCGTCTCGAGCTTCCTGTTCTTCGCCTCGGGCGCGATCATCCCCGTGCTGCCCTACCTGTTCGGGCTGCAGGGCGTCGCCGCGGTCGTCGTCTCGTCGACGCTGGTCGGGCTCGCGCTGCTCGGCACCGGCGCCGTCACGGGTCTGCTCTCGGGCGGCCCGCCGCTCAAGCGCGCGCTCCGCCAGCTGGCGATCGGCTTCGGCGCGGCCGGCGCGACCTACCTGCTCGGCCTGCTGTTCGGGGTGAGCGCCTCGTGATCTCGATGCAGCTCGCCCGCGCCCTGCGCGACTCCGGACTGGTCTGGCACCCGCGCCGCGGCGACAACTTCCGCATCGACCGCATCGAGGCCGACGACGAGGTCTACACGCTCAGCGACATGACGGTGGAGGCGCACGAGTTCTCGAGCGGCACCGTGCTCGGCTTCAACGGCACGACCGAGTGGGCGCTCGACTCGGTCGCCCTCGACGACGCCCTGTGGTTCCCGCGAGAAGACCAACTGCGCGACATCCTCGGCCCGGCTTTTCGCACTCTGCGGCACGAGACCGCCTTCACGGTGACGGCCGTCATCGACGGCGAGTCGAAAGAATTCGAGGCGGATGACGCGGCCGACGCCTACGCCCGGGCCCTGCTCGCGTTGCTCGACGCGGTTGCCGGCTGACGCACCGCGCTAGACCGCCGTTTCGTCGACGAGCAGCTCGTCGAGCGCGACCTCCTCGGCCGGCGGCCGCTGCAGCAGCTCGACCAGTCCGACGGCCAGCGCGGCCAGCACCGCGGTCCACAGGGTGAGGCCCGGGCTGAGCGGGCGCGCCAGCAGAATGACGGCGGCGCCGACCACCGCGATCGCCGCGCGCACCGGTGTGCGAGCCCGGTAGAGCCAGAAGCCGAAGCGCCCGGTGGTGATGCCGCGCTTCTCGGCGGCGGTGCGGACGATGGCGGCACCGCTGACCGCGAACGCCCGGCCGGCGCTCGGCACCCGGAACGGCCCCGCCAGCCAGGCCACGAGAGCGACGGTGACGGCCAGCACGAGGGCCGCGATGGTGCTAGTGCGGATCAGTGTCGTCAGCTGCTGGTAGATCTCGACCGCGACATCCGACGGCATATAGGCGGGGGAGACGGCGCCGACGAAGAACACGCGGCCCACCGCGATCGCGGCGAGGCAGACGACCAGCGCGAGGGCGAGGGCGCCGCCCGCCCAGACCAGCGCGAGGGAGCGGCGGCGGGCGGCCAGAACGCCCGCGGCGAGGACGACGAGCACGAGCCAGGGCAGCCACAGCCCGATGGCGACGACGGCGTCATAACCGAGCTGCGCCCGGGTGACGGAGTCGGACTTCGCGATGACGATCGTGCGGTCCAGCTCGGGCAGGTTCGCGGCGAAGGTCAGCCCCTGGTCGACGAGCAGCGTCTCGACCCGGTCGAGCACGGGAGCGAGACGGATGCCCACTTCGCCCCCGGGGCCGAGCGAGACCGCTCCGGTATCGTCGCCGTGGATGGCGGCGACGATCTCGCGGTGACTCGTGCGCAGGGCCTCCTCGAAGATGTCCCCGAACGCGTCCGAGGCGACGAGGGTCGACACCGTGTTGCGGATCAGCGAGCGGATGCCCTGCACGACGGTGCCCTCGAGCGAGCGCAGGGTCGTGGTCGCGACCGGCCCCAGCCCGAGGTCGACGATGCCGTCGAACACGTCGCCGGTGATCTGCTCGATGTCGACCTGGCTGTCGATCACGGCGACGACCTCGTCGGTGACGAACGCCTGCACCGCACGGTCGCGGGCGAGAGGCGCGAAAGTCGAGACGAACACCTCGGTCTGCAGCAGCTGCGTCTGTGCCCAGTTCGCCGCGACGGCCACCGGGGCGAGCAGCGAGCCGACCACGATCAGCACGACGGAGGCGAGGGTGCGTCCCCACGCGCCTCGTTTCTTCGTGGCCGTCGGCCGGGCCTTCGTCTCGCGCAGGAACACGTTCTCGTCGCGCAGCGAATCGTTCTCGGCACGCAGCGCGTCGACGAGTTCCTGCAGCTGGGCGGTGGTGAGGCGGGCCATAACGGCATCAGCGTAGGGCCGCGCGCGATCGCGGGATCTCACACGGAACGGGTGGGCGGTCGCGCCCGACAGGGGCGTGCGGTGGCCTCGATGCCAGCCGACCACCGCTCGCCCAACAGGACGCTCGCCGGTCTAGCCGCCCGATCGTCCTGTCGAACGGGCGACGGGCGCGATCGGTCCTGTCGAGCGTGCGAGGAAATGCGGCTAGCTGCGCCGCAGCAACCGCGCGACGACGTCCTCGCCGAACTCGAGCGCCTCGAGCGGCACGCGCTCGTCGACTCCGTGGAACATGGCGGGGAACTTGAAGTCCTCCGGCAGTCTCAGCGGGATGAAGCCGTACCCGGTGATGCCGATGCGCAGCAGGGCTTTCGCGTCGGTGCCGCCGGGGATCAGGTGCGGCAGGATGACGGCGCCGGGGTCGACCTCGGAGATGACGGCCTGCAGCTCGTCGATCAGCGGGCTGGTGACCGACGACTCGAAGGCCGGCAGGTGGATCTGCTCGGTGACCTCGACGCGGTCGCCCGCAGCGTCGCGGACCGCCGCGAGCACCTCGTCACGCCGCCCGGGGATGTACCGGACGTCGACCGTCGCGGTCGCGACATCCGGCACCACATTCGCCTTGCTGCCCGCCGAGATGATCGTGACGTTCGAGACGTCCCGGAGTCCCGCGCGGATGCGCGGCGCGCTCGGTCCGACGAGGCTCGCGAGCTCCTCGGGGGTCGCGTCAGGCCCGACGCCGGCGAGCTCGCGCAGGCGCTCGAGCAGGATCGTGGTCGTGTTGCTCAGAATGAGGGGCCACTGGATGTCGCCGATGCGGGTGATCGCCGCGGCGAGGGTCAGCGTGGGATTGTCGACGGCGGGCAGCGAGCCGTGTCCGGCCTGCCCGCGGGCGACGAGGTCGAGCCAGAGCACGCCCTTCTCGCCCGTGTTCATCAGGTAGGCGCGCTTGCCGTCGACCGTGACGCTGTAGCCGCCACCCTCGCCGACCGCGTTGACCACGCCCGCGAAGACCTCGGGGTGCGCGTCGACCATCCAGTCGGAGCCGTACTCGGTGCCGTCCTCCTCGTCGGCGAAGAAGACCAGCACGATGTCGCGCTGCGGACGGAAGCCCTCGGTGTGCAGCCGGCCGACCGCGGCCAGCATCATCGCCACGAAGTTCTTCATGTCGACGGCGCCGCGGCCCCAGAGCATGCCGTCGGTGATGTCGCCGTCGAACGGGCCGTGGGTCCAGGCGGAGGCGTCGGCCGGGACCACGTCGAGGTGGCCGTGCAGCATGAGCGCGGGCAGGGAGGGGTCGGTGCCGGTCCAGCGCGCGACGAGGTTGGTGCGCCCGGGCGCCCGCTCGTAGCGGGTACTGCCGATGCCGTACGAGGCGAGGATCGTCTCGACGTAGTCGGCCGCGGCCGACTCGGGCTCGGCGCGCCCGCCGCCGTAGTTGGACGTGTCGATGCGGATGAGGTCGCGCGCCATCCGCACGACGGGTGCGAGGTCCTCGTCGCGCGGCTGGGTCACGGCAGCAGCTTCTTCGCGTCGTCGAGGGCGCCGCTGAAGGCGAGGCGCAGGGCGGCGAACTCCTGGCGGAGACCGATCGTGTGGGCGCCCTCCTCGATCGCGATGCGCTGCTCGACCTCGCTCCAGGCCGGCATCATCCACGGCTTGCCCGCGGCGGCCGCGGCACGGCCGATGCTGCGCAGGGTCTGTTCCTCGAACTCGCCGACCTGGTAGCCGCCACCGCCGCGGCGGGCGAACAGGTCGCCCGGGCCGACGAAGACGCCGTCGACGGTGTCGAGCGCGAGGATCGCCTCGATGTCGTCGAGCGCCGCCGGGTCTTCGATCATCGGCAGGCACAGGGTCTTCGTGTTCTGGACGTCGGACCAGTCGGCGTCGAAGCCGATGTAGTCCATGGTGCGGCCGCCGGCCAGGCTGCGGTCGCCGAGCGGCGGCAGTTTCGCGAGGCCGCAGACCTCGGCGGCCTGGGCGACGTCGAGGATGTGCGGGATGATGATGCCGTCGGCGCCGAAGTCGAGCGCCTGCTGGATGGGGGAGCGTTCGGGCGCGCCGACCTTGACCAGCACGGTGAGGCCGAGGAGCGACGAGAACGGGATGATGCGGTTGAGGTCGGCGAGGTCGAAGTTGCCGTGCTCGACGTCGAAGATGACCGTGTCGTAGCCGGCACGGGCGACGATCTCGACTCCGGCGACGTTGGGCGTCGAGAACCAGGCGGCGAATTTGGGGCTCATGGGTCAGGCCTTTCCTGCGCTCGCGAGAGCGTCGAGTTCTGCGAGGTCCTCCGGCGGGAGGATCTGTTCTGCGAGTGAGATTCCTGCGCGCACCTTGGCCATAACGGGCGGTTCCCAGGCCATCATGCCGCGCACGCGGTCGACGAGGGCTTCGAGCACGGCGGGCTCGGCGAAGAGCACACCGTTCTCGTCGGCCATAGCGATCATGCCGGGGCGCACAGTGACGCCGCCGACCGAGACGGGCACGTTGATGGCCCCCTGGATCGGACCGGCCGAGAAGCGCGTGGTGAGCGGGGCGAGCCCTGTGGCGTAGACCGCCATGCCCGACTGACGCAGCTCGACGACGTCCGTGACGGTACCGCTGACCGCGGCTCCGACCGCTCCGAAGGCGGAGAGCGAGAACGAGACGCCGCCGCCGAGGGCCGCGTGCGTGGTGTTGTGGCCGTTGTCGATGACGACGAAGTCGCCCGGCCGCACGAGCTTGGTCAGGTAGTGCACCATGCGCGAGTCGGTCGCGACCAGCTTGACCGTGATGACGCGGCCCACGGTGAGTTTCTCACCGCCGACAATGTTGTGGATGCCGCGGGCGAAACCCTCTTCGAGGATGTGGCCGAACGTGGGGAGGTCGAGTCCCGCGAGGGTCTCGATCAGCTCCCGCGAGACCTCGGGGATATCGGTGACGATCCGCACGTCGGGGGAGACGCTCATACCGCGATCCCCACGCTGCCGAGGAACGAGCGCAGGCGCTCGTTGGTGCTCTGCTTGAAGATGTATTCCGGCGTACCGACCTCGCGGATCGCGCCCTCTGTCATGAACACGACGCGGTCTGCGACATCCCGGGCAAAGCCCATCTCGTGCGTGACGACGATCATCGTCTGGCCCTGCTGCGACAGCGAGCGCATGACCTGCAGCACATCGTCGACGAGCTCGGGGTCGAGCGCCGAGGTGGGCTCGTCGAAGAGCAGGATGTCGGGCGCCATCGCGAGCGAGCGGGCGATGGCGACGCGCTGCTGCTGTCCGCCCGAGAGCTCGGAGGGGTAGTGGTGCGCGCGGTCCGCGAGACCGACGCGGTCGAGGAGGGCGAGCGCCTGCTTCTTCGCCTCGGCAGGCTTGATGCCGCGCACGTGGGTGGGGGCGTGCGCGATGTTCTGCAGCGCGGTCATGTGCGGGAACAGGTTGAACTGCTGGAACACCATGCCGAGGCGGCGGCGCTGGGCGGTGATCTGCGTCTCGTTGAGGTGGTGCAGCTTGCCGTTGGTCTCGTCGTAGCCGAGCAGTTCGCCGTCGAGGTAGATCGAGCCGCTGTCGATGGTCTCGAGCTGGTTGAGTGTGCGCAGGAAGGTCGACTTGCCGGCGCCGGACGGGCCGATGAGTACGACGACTTCGCCGCGGGCGACGTCGAGGGAGACGTTGTCGAGCACGAGCGAGTGCCCGAAGGACTTGCTCACCTCGTGGGCGCGAAGCAGGGGGAGGGCGTTCACTGGTTGTCTCCTTCCACGGAAGCGGGAACCTTGGCGGCGGTCGGTGTCGCGGGGTCGACGGGACGCGGCGGCTTGGACTTGACGCGGCCGACGACGCGGCGGTTGAAACCGCGGCCGAAGCGCTTCTCGAGACGCGACTGCAGGAAGTACAGGACGCTCGTCATGAACAGGTACCAGATGCTGGCGACGATGAGCAGCGGAATGACCTTGCCCGTCGTGACGTAGATGCCCTGGGCGGAGTAGAACAGGTCGGCGACCGCCATCACCGAGACGAGCGATGTGCCCTTCAACATGATGATGATCTGGTTGCCGGTGGGGGGAACGATGGCGCGCATGGCCTGCGGCAGGGTGATCTGCAGGAAGCTCTTACGCGACGAGAGGCCGAGCGACTGGGCGGCTTCCTTCTGGCCGTTGGGCACGGAGAGCAGTCCGCCACGCACGACCTCGCACATGTACGCCGCTTCGTTCAGGCCGAGGCCGAGGAGGGCGGCGAGCACGGGGTTGATGAGGTCGTTCGTCGACGCGCTGAAGAACGGGTCGGCGCCGGGCAGGCCGAGTTCGACGCGGGGGATGAAGATCGCGATGTTGTACCAGAAGATGAGCTGCACGAGCGTCGGGGTGCCGCGGAAGAACCAGACGAAGAAGTCCGCGACGGCCTTGACGAGCTTGTTCGGCGATAGACGGGCCGCGGCCAGGAGGATACCGAGCACGATGCCGATCGCCATGGCGCCGATCGTCAGATAGATCGTGGTCCAGAGGCCCTGCAGGATGGCGGGGAAGAAGAGGTACTTCGTGATGACGGGCCACTCCACCGTCGGGTTGGTCACGAACGTCCAGAGCACGGCCGCGGCCAGGGCTCCGACGACGATCGTCGCGATCCATTGGCCCGGACGGCGCCGGCGCCGGGCGGTCGACACGTCGACCGGTGTTAGCTCGCTCATCACTACCTCTTTCTTCCCCGCTATCGGTTACTGCGGTGGTTCGTTACTCGTCTTCGGCCAGGTTGAAGCCGAACTCATCCATGGCGTTCTCTTCGATGCCGTACTTCTCGAGCAGGAAGTCGTAGGTGCCGGCGTCCTTGAGCGCGTTGAACGTGTCGAGGAGGACGGGGACGATCGGGGCTTCCTTGGGTGCGAAGGCGCCGACCCAGAACGGCGGGAAGCCGTTATCGGTTGAATTGGCACCGGAGATCTCGAGGGTGTCGTCCTGCGACACGTAGTACGTGAGCGGGATCTGCGACGAGAACGCGGCGTCCGCGCGGCCGGACTTCACCGCGAGGATCGCGGTGTCCTGGTCGGCGAACAGCGAGATGTCGATGGGGGTGTCGCACTCGGCCTGCTGGGCTTCGAGCACCTTCTGTGCTGTTCCGCCCTGCAGCGTGGCGATGGTGTGGCCGCAGGTGTCGTCGAGTCCCTCGATCTTGTCGTCGGCGGTCTTCTGCTGGAGGAACACCACGTACTCGGCGATCCAGACGGCGAAGTCGTAGTTGGCCTGCGTGGCGGGGATGTCGGACAGGGGCGAGATGCCGGCGTCGTACTTGTCGCTCTCGAAGCCGGTGTAGATGTCGGCGCTGGTGGGGGCGACCTCGAGGTCGATCTCGATGCCGAGAGCGGCCTCCATCGCGGCGACGGTGTCGAAGTTGATGCCCTCGTAGGTGACGCCGTCTTCGCCCTTCTGCGAGTAGGGCGGCAGGGTGATCGTGGCGAGACGCAGCACGCCGGACTCCTGAATCTCCGCCGGGAGGGAGTCGTGCAATTCCTGGCTGAACTCGGGCAGCGGCATGCCGCCCTCGGTCGGTTCTGCGCTGCTGCTGGTGTCGGTGTCGGCACCTGCCGCGCAGCCCGCGAGCATGAACAGTGCGGCAGCGGTGGCGGTGGCGACTGCCACGCGGGACTGGATGCGAGTGGCCATGCGGCCCTCCTTCTCATAAATTGCGAATGTGATTCGGTGCTGGTGGTATGCACAACCTAGGGCATATTTGTTTCGTTCGTGTGACAAATTTGCCTGGATAACCTCACCTTCTTAGATCTACAATGGGCAAACCCTTAGTTCGGAAGGAATCGCGCAATGAGCGGCACTTGGTATGACGGCCCGATAATCGATGCCCACACCCACCTGTGGAACCTGACGGAGAACGACCACTACCCCTGGCTGCGACCCGCGGGCAACTTCGGACCGAAGGGCCGCCTCGACGCTCTCAAGGGCAAGAACTACGTTCTCGACGACTACCGCCGCGACATCGCCGGCACGGGAGTCGTCGCCTCGGTGCACATCGAAGCGCTCTGGGAGACCGCGGCAGATCCGGTGAACGAGACCCGCTGGCTCGAATCGCTCGGCTCACCCGACCTCGCCTCGCGCTACGTCGCCGCCGCCACGTTCGGCGTCGCCGGAACGCGTGCCGAGCTCGAGGCGCAGGCCGCTTTCGACCGCGTGCGCGGCATCCGCCAGGTCATCGCCTGGACGCCCAATCCCGAGCGCCGCATGGCCGCCGAGGCGGACATCACCCGTCGGCCGGAGTGGCGCGAGGCGATCACCACCCTGCTCGACCTCGACCTGCACCTCGAGCTGCTGATGTACCCGCACCAGGCACAGAACGTGGCCGAACTCGCGGCCGACTTTCCGACGCTGCCCATCGTCGTCAACCACATCGGCAGTCCCATCGAGCAGGATGACGCCGGGCTCGAGCTCTGGCGCGACGGGGTCACACTCATGTCGGCGCAGTCGAACGTGCTCGTCAAGCTCTCGGCCGCCGCGGCCTACCCGACCGAAAAATCTGTCGACGCGATGCGCCCCTTCGCCGACCACCTCGTCGGCTCGTTCGGGGCCGACCGCGTGATGGTCGGCAGCGACTTCCCGGTGGGCACCCTCGTCGGCTGGAGCTACGCGACCTACATGGACGCCTACCGCGCCGTGCTCGAGGGCAACTCACGCGACGAGCAGGCCGCGATGTTCCACGACACGGCCGCCCGCCTGTATCGGATGGCGGTCTAGACGTCGTGCTTGGAAATCGCCCTCAGCATGCGCTCCGTGACGTTCTCGGGTTCGGCGTGCACGAGGGCGATCGAGGTCACGGTCTGCTGCACGCCGGCGATGTTCCACACCTCGTTCGCGAGGATCTGACGGAGGTCGTCGAAACCGTGGGCGCGGATCTTCACCACCATGTCGTTGCTGCCGGTGACGACGCTGATCTCCTCCACGCCACGGATCTCGAGCAGGTGCGAAATAACGACGCTCTGGTCGTGGCCGATCGCCGCGACGATGGACAGGTAGGCGACCGTCGAGTTGCCGAGGCGCTCCCAGTCGATGTCGACGCTGAAGCCGCGGATGACGCCGCGCTGCTTGAGGCGCGCGATTCGGTCGGCCACGGCGGGCGACGACATTCCGAGAATGTCCGCCAGCTTCGACTGCGGGATTCGCGCGTCGCGCGACAATTCGACCAGCAGTTTCGTGTCGATCGCGTCGAGCTCGACGCTCGGACCGCTCGGCAGAATGCGCTGGGCGAGCGTCTTGAGCGGGGAATCGCTGATCGGCGGAACTGCGGCCATCGGATGGTCTCCTTCTTCACCTTAAAAAATGCCCCTCGTCGGGCGCAAACTCATTATAAATCGATAGCCGGGAGGCAGTGATGACTACCGTATCCAAGTTGACAGAGTCCCGAGGCGCATGGATGATGCTCGGCGAACCCGGCCTCACCGCCCGCATCGCCGGTGCCGGATTCGACTGGATCCTGCTGGACCAGCAACACGGTGCGATCGGCCCGGACCGTCTGGTCGGACTCGCCCGTGCGCACGACCACGGCGCCTGCGAGCTCGCGGTGCGCGTGCCGTCGGCGGATCCCGCCGCGATCGGCCGCGCGCTCGACGTGGGTGCCTCGATCGTGGTCGTGCCGCTCGTGCAGACCGCCGACGAGGCGCGCGCCATCGTCGCCGCGGCGAACTACCCGCCGGTAGGCGGCCGCAGCTGGGGTCCGCTGACCCCGCTCTGGGGAGCGCCGACCCCGGATGCCGCGTCCGCGAAGCCGCGCCTGTGGCCGATGATCGAGACGCGCACGGCCCTCGACCAGCTCGACGAGATCCTCGCTGTCGAGGGACTCGACGCCGTCTTCATCGGACCGTACGACCTCTCGCTCGCCCTCGGTATGACCCTCGCCGAGCTGCTCGCCGACGACCGCGGGCCGCTCGCCACGATCGTCGCGGCCTGCCGGAAGGCGGGTGTGGCCTGCGGTGCCTTCGCCGGGTCGCCGGCCAACGCCAAGCGCCTGGCGAAGTTCGGCTTCGGCCACCTCGCCGTGACGACCGACCTCGGCATCATCGACGCCGGTACCGCGTTCGTCCTGCCGGGATGGGGCGCGCCACGCACGCTCTACTAGTCGCCGTCGGCCGGGTGCTCGGCGCCGTGGGCGGCCGGTCAGACGCGGTCGACCGTGTCGCGCAGCCGGGGCGCGAACGGCAGCAGCACGAGGCCGAACACCGCCGTGACCACGAGCGCGCCGATCGCCGCGGGCACGACGCCCGTGACGTTGCCGACCGCACCCACGGTGAGCACGACCGCCGCGGCGACGGCGTAGGTGATCGCCCCGTACGCGGAGGAGAGAGCGCCCTGTCGCGCCGGGCTCGCACCACGCGAGAGTGCGACGAGGCCGGCGCGGTACGAGATGCCGATGCCGATGCCAAGGGCGGCGAACCCGGCGAGAGAGAGCGGCGGGGAGTCGACGACGGCGCCGGCCGCGATGCCGAGCGCTCCCACCGAGAGGAGCACCACTCCCGACATCCACGGCACGACCCTGGCCAGGTGCGGGCTCGCCAGCTGGCCGGCCGCGCTCGAGCCGAGCATCAGGGCCGGTCCGACGGCCCGTACCAGCGGGGAGTCGAGCTCGGCGAACACCGTGGCGCCGAGCACGATCGCGACGCTCACTCCCGCCCAGGCCACGCACCCGGTCGCGAGGTAGCGCGCGTCGGAGAGCCGCAGTCGCAGCTTCTCGGGCACGCCGGCGACGGTCGCGAGGGCGAGGCGGTTGGGGGCACGGCGCACGCGCAACACGATGGACGCCGCGACGAGCACGACCAGCACCGCGATGCCGTGCCAGAGGAACACCTCGTGCGTCGCGGCGCTGCCGCGGAGTTCGATGACGATCTGGGATGCCGCCGTGCCGACGACCGCTCCGACGAGGTTGCCCGTGGCCGAGAGCGCGCGCCCGCGGGCGCCGATCGCGGCGACGACGAGCGCGGCCGCGGCCCCGGTCGCGAGGCCGCCCGCGACACCGGCGACCATGCGCCCCACGAGCACCGACCACTCGGTCGAGAGCGAGAGCAGCGCGTCGGCGCCGAGCGCGACCGCGAGCGCCGCGAGCAGCAGGCCCGTCGCGTGCCGGGTGAGGCTCGGCCGAGCGAGCACGACGAGCGCGATCACGAGCACCGTCACGTAGAACACGAAAGTCAGCGACAGCACGAAGGGCTCGAGACGCAGAACCTCGCGATACACCGGCAGCAGAGGGTTGACCGCGTTGGTGCCGGCGAGAAGCAACGAGAAGGCGACGGCGACGATTCCGGCCTGCGCGAGTGCCCAGAAGCGAGATTCGGGCGCGTCTACGGTATTGGAATCGGTCATAAACTTAACTATAGAAGGTTTGCTTCCTCGACGGTTTTACATAGTAAGGTTCGTTCCAACGTTTCTATGAAATACCCAGATCGGTGACCATCATGAGCTTGACCTTCTCGCGGCGTATGGAACGCGTGCGCCCCTCCGCGATCCGCGACCTGCTCGCCCACGGCGCCGATCCCCGCCTGATCTCCTTCGGTGGCGGCTACCCCGACCAGCGTCTGTTCCCCGTCGCCGAGCTGCGTTCCGTGTTCGACAGCGTGCTCAGCGACGCGACCGGCAGCGCGGCTCTGCAGTACACGACGTCGGAGGGTCTGCCCGCGCTCCGGGCCGCGATCGCCGACCGCCTCGCCGCCAAGGGAACGCCGACCGCCGCGGACGACGTGCTCATCGTGCAGGGCGGCCAGCAGGGGCTCGACCTCGTCGGCAAGCTCATGCTCGATGCCGGCGACACCGTCATCGTCGAAGACCCCACGTTCCTAGGCGCGCTCATCGCGCTCAACCCGTTCGAACCGCAGTACGCCACCGTGCGCATCGACGACGAAGGAATGGACGTCGAGCACCTCGAGACCGTGCTCGCGCGTCATCCCGAAACCAAAATGATCTACACGGTCCCCGACTTCCACAACCCGACCGGCGTGACCATGAGCCTCGCGCGTCGCACGCGGCTCATCGAACTGGCCAACCAGCACGACCTGTTGATCCTCGAGGACACCCCGTACCGCGAACTGCGCTACGACGGCGAGCACCTGCCCACGCTGCGCAGCCTCGACACCGAGGGCCGCGTCGTGCACCTCGGCAGCTACTCGAAGATCCTCGCGCCGGGCATGCGGCTCGGCTGGGTGATTGCCGATCCCGACGTGCTCGCGCGCCTGACCCTGCTCAAGCTCGCCGCCGATACCCAGTCGTCGACGCTCAACATGTCGGCGATCCTCGCCTACACCCAGCAGTACGACCTCGACGCGCACATCGAGCGACTCGTCGACGCGTACCGGATCAAGCGCGACCTCATGCTCGCGACCATCGACGACACCTTCCCGGCCGGCATCGAACGCACCACCCCCTCGGGCGGCCTGTTCACCTGGCTCACCTTCCCCGAGGGCTTCGACAGCACGGCCTTTATGAAGGATGTCGCACTGCCCGAAGCGCGGGTCGCCTACGTCCCGGGCGCCTCGTTCTTCGCCGTCGACGTCAAGACCAACCACGCGCGGATCAACTTCTCCGGACTCAGCGAAGACGACATCGTCGACGGCATCAGCCGTCTCGGCGCGCTACTCACCACCCACCTCAAGTAAGGGAGCACCACGATGACCACCCTCTCCGACGCGATCGAGGCCCTGCCGCTCGTCGACCACCACGTGCACAGCATCCTCCCGTCGTCCATCTCGGAAACCGAGTTCATCGACGCGATCACCGAGGCCGACCACGCGTTTTCGCGCGAGACCGCGTTCGACACGCAGCTCGGCTTCGCGCTGCGCCGCCACTGCGCGCCGATCCTCGGGCTGCCGGCGTTCGCCACCGGCGAGGAGTACCTCGCCAAGCGCGCCGAGCTCGGCTACGAGGAGACCACCCGCCGCCTGCTGCGGGCCTCGGGCATCTCGGACTACATCATCGACGGCGGCTACCTGCCCGAGCAGCTGCTGCCCGTCGACGAGTTCATGGGCCTGGCAGACGCCACCCCGCACACCATCGTGCGCCTCGAGACCGTCGCCGAGGCGGCGATGGACGGCGCGACCTCGTACGCCGACTTCCTCGAGCGCCTCGCGGCCTCGCTCGCCGAGAAGGCACCGACCGCGATCGGCTACAAGTCCGTCGCCGCCTACCGCTGCGGGCTCGACCTCGCCCCCGAGCGCCCCACGGCCGACGAGCTCGCCACGGCCGCGTCCGACTGGTTCGACCTCGTGCAGTCGTCGGGGTCCATCCGCCTGGTCGACAAGGTGATCGTGCGCCACCTCATCTGGTGGGCGCTCGCCGACGAGAAGTCGGTGCTGCAGATTCACGCCGGCTTCGGCGGCACCAACCTGATGATGGAGACCGCGAGCCCGGTGCTGATGCAGAAGCTGGTCGCGGCGACGCAGCACACGGGCGGACGCATCGTGTTCCTGCACTGCTACCCCTACGCCCGCGAGGCCGGATTCCTCGCCCACCTCTACCCTCACGTGTACATGGACGTCGGCGAGGCGCTGAACTACGTCGGCGCGAACGCCGTCGGCCTCGTGCGCGAGAGCCTCGACCTCGCCCCGTTCAACAAGGTGCTGTTCTCCAGCGACGCGTGGGGCCTGCCCGAGCTGGTCTACCTGGGCGCCAAGCTCTGGCGCGACGCGACCTCCGTGGTGCTCGGCGAGTACGTCGAGCGCGACGGCTGGCCCGAGTCCGAGGCGCTGCGCGTCGCGACCCTGACCGCGTCGGGCAACGCCGCGGTGCTGTACGGGCGCAGCTTCTAGGCCGCGCACCCGCCGATTGCCACGAATCGACCCATCCCGCAGCGGGATAGGTCGATTCGCGGCATCCGGGCTAGGCCCGCTCTAAACGCGGCTGAACCAGTAATCCCGCAGCCACTCCAGGAGCCGTTGCGCCTCGTCGTTGCCGCTCGCGAGCCGCACCTCGCCGGTGCTTGCGTCGAACATGTCGTCGTACCCGGGCAGGGCCGTGATCGAGTCGTCGGTGAGCGGGCGGAATCCCATGGTCCAGTCCGGGAACTGGCGTTCGGTGATCGGTTCTTCACTGACCACGTGGATGCCGCGATGGCGCGGATCCGCGGCGATGACCGTGAACCGCGCCGCCAGCTGCTCGTCGGGGCCCTCGAGGATCTGGATGAAGCGGCCCCGGTGATAGAGCAGGGCCCCGGTCAGGTCGTGGCGCACGTTGTTCGCGCGGGCCTGGACGAGGATCGCGGCGATCTCCTCGTCGGTCATGTAGGCCGCCGCGGCGCTCACGTAGGCGATGGATTTCATGCGATTCCCCGAGTATTCATCAGGCGAGTCTTGCCGCTTTGGCGGCACCGGACTACGCCCACTACTGGGGCCG
Source organism: Conyzicola lurida (assembly GCF_014204935.1). NCBI lineage: Bacteria > Bacillati > Actinomycetota > Actinomycetes > Micrococcales > Microbacteriaceae > Conyzicola > Conyzicola lurida. The sequence continues at coordinate 278,014 of NZ_JACHMJ010000001.1, forward strand.
CGTCTGCGCTGCCAACCCCGATTCCATTTGTGGTGACTAAGATTCAGCAAGAGCGGGACGAGGGGGATCGAATGGCGTTCGTCACAATCGACACCGGGGTGGCGCAGGACCTGTCGGCTGCCAGGGCGACGTGACCTCCGTATCCGCGCATCGCGTCGGGGGCGAAGCGCCCGGTCGACGGCCGCGACTGCGGTTGCGGACGGTGCTTCTCGGAGCGTCCGTTCTCGTCGTGATCTTCTTTCTGTCTTCGACATCGATCCTGCTGCGCCCCCCGGACACCGCGTGGTCGGCATGGTGGCCGGCGAGCGGAGTCGCGATCGGCGTGGCGGCACGGTGCGAGAAGCGGTGGCTCTGGTCCGTCGTAGCGGCGATAGGCGTCGTGTCCGCGTTGGCGAGCGTCGTCGGCGGTCGTGAGCTCGTGCTGGCGGCCTGGATCGGTGCGGCGGTCGCTGCCGAGGTGTGGGTCGGAGCCACGGTGCTGCGACCACGACCCGACCGTGAGCCACGGCTCAACACCGCGGGTGATCTCTACCGTCTGCTCCTCTGCGCGCTCGCCGCGTCGGTCGCCTTCGGTGTTATCGGGGGGACAGCCGTGGCCGTGCTCCGTGGAGGCGACAGCTACCTCCCGGCCCTCCTCGCCTCGGTCCCCGCGCACGCGGCCGGAGTGCTCCTCATTGCCCCGCTGCTGATTCCACGCAGTCGGGAGCCGGGAAGTGCCAGCCGCGTCGAGTCCACGCTGGTCTGGATCGCGCTGGCCGTCGTCATATTCCTCTGTTTCGGGGTCAACGTCGGACTCCCCGTCGCGTTCCTGGTCAGTGTGCCGTTGACCTGGGGTGCGACGCGGCTCGCACCCCGCAGCGCTCTCTGGTTGATGGTCGTCACCGCCATCGCGGTGACGACGCTCAGCCTCGTCGGACGCGGACCCTTTTCATTCGGCGGACTGGCACCCGGCGTAAGCGTCCTGATGGTCCAGCTGTTCAACCTGTCGTTCGGGCTCGTCGCCCTCACGCTGATCGTGTTGACCGCGCAACGTCGGCGCCTGAGCGAGGCTCTGGAGGAGAGCGCCGGCTTGTTCCGTGCCGCGTTCGACCACTCACCGCTCGGCTATGCGGTGGTCACGAAAACGCCCGCGGGACCGGTAGTCGACCAGCTCAATTCCGCCGGCCGCGACCTCCTCGGACTGCGTGACGGCGACCCGGTGCACATCATGGAGCATCTCAGCGACGACAGCTGGGTCGAGCTCGGTGCGATTATCGGTACGCACGGCGACGTCCGTCGTACGCAGTGGCAGGGCGCCATGACCCTCCAGGACGGTCGCAGCATTCAGGCGCTGATTTCCACCCTGCCGAGCGACCTCGTACACGACAGCCTCGCCATCCAGTTCTTCGACATCACCGAGCAGCAACGCGCGCAACACGCCGCGCGCGAGGATCTGTTGCGCGCCGGCGAAGTGCAGCAGGCGCTGCTCCCGAAAGACCTGACACCGCTCAGCGGATACGACGTCGCGGGAGCGTGCGTTTCGGCGAAAACGGTGGGCGGCGACTTCTACGACTGGTATCGGGTCACGGGCGGACTCGCCTTCTCCCTCGGCGACGTCATGGGCAAGGGAGTGGGGGCGGGGATGATTGCCGCCACTGCCCGCGCCGCGCTGCGGAGCGCACGCCACGTCGACGATGTCACCGTGGCTGTCGCCCGCGCCGCCGACACCCTCAATATCGATGCTGCCAGCGCGGACTCGTTCGCCACCCTCGTCCACGGCCGCCTCCGGGCGGACACCGGTGAATTCGACTATGTGGACGCCGGACACGGTCTCGCAATCATCCTGCGCGCCGACGGCACCATCGGGCGGATGGCCTCGTCGGACGTACCGCTGGGAATCGATCTCGGCGGCGACTGGACGACACACTCGGACGTCCTCCACCCCGGCGACACGCTGATCGCCTTCAGCGACGGAGTCTTGGACCTCTACGACGGCACTCTGGCCACGCTGGACGATGTCGCCGATCTCGCCCGCGAGTCGGCGTCGCCCGCCGAACTCGCCTCGCGGCTCACCGAACTCGCGCGTCAGGTACCGGAGCTCGAAGACGACTGCACGGTTCTGATAGTCCGACGGGTCAGCTCGGAATGAAATACGGGATCCGCGCTTTCGCGCGGATCCCGAGGGGTGGGCCCCGTCGGGCTCGAACCGACGACCCACGGATTAAAAGTCCGATGCTCTACCAACTGAGCTAGAGGCCCCTGCATTAAATGTAGCGTGTAGTCGTGACCGATGAGTTCCATAAGCCGACCCAGTACTCGGGCGACAAGTTCGACACCTACGAGGGTGGCGAAGATCCCGCGCAGATTCTGCGGGTTGCGCATGACACCGCGCACGCTCTCGTCGCGCGCGCCCGAGCCAGCGACGACCCCGCCGTCGTCGACCGGCTCGTCGCGTACACCGACGAACACGGCGTCGACGCGCTCTCCGAGCTGTGGGCCCGCTCGAGCGCGAAGAGCCTGCCGGGCGCTCTCTGGCGTATCTACCTGCTGCGTCTGCTGATCCGCCAGGACTCCGAGAACATCGCCTACCTGTTCCAGCGCGGCACCGAGGTGCTCGGCACGATCGACGCCGTCGTGGCCGGCGCCCCCATGCCCACGGGCCCCGACGAGATCACCGAGCTCGCGGACGAGATCCTCCGCGGCCTGTTCCGCGGCGACTTCGCCACCGCCCTCGACCGCGCCGCCGCCTTCTGCCGCATCACCTCGGCCGGCTGCACTAGCGTCGCGGACGACGTCGACATCGTCACCCCCGAGCGCGCCACCGAACTCACGCGCCGCGCCCTGCGCCTCACCCTCACGGGCGACGAGCTCAGCACGTGCGCGCGGCTCGACCGCGCCGGCAACCTCGACTAACCACGCCGAACCCCGCCGCTGAGAGCGAACAGCGGCTGCGGCATCCGTCGTCTGGCTGACAAGCCACACGAAGAATGTAAAATGGATGTCGCCGGGCCGCGGTAACCCCGGGCTCCACTAATAGCCGCTTCGAGCGGCCTTGCGCCGAGAGGCGTTCTGCGGCCCGGCACCTACGAAACCCGGCACTTCGAGACCCGGCACCTACGAGACTCAGGGCATTTGCGAAATACATTCCGAAACGCTCCAATCCGTTTCCGGCTTCACGCCGAATCACTGACATGCTTAAGCTCGTGACGAGAGAGACCGACAGCGAGGACTATATGTCCGACGCCACCGCGACTCTCGATGAACTTCTTGCGCTTGTCGCGCAGGGAGATCAAGCGGCTTTCGCACGTTTGTACGACCAGATCGCCCCGCGGGTTCTGGGTCTCGTCCGGCGACTGCTGCGTGATCACGCTCAGTCCGAAGAGGTCACCCAGGAGATCTTCTTGGAGATCTGGCAGAACGCGACTCGGTACGACTCCGCGAAAGGCGGAGCGTCCACCTGGATCATGACAATGGCCCACCGACGCGCTGTCGACCGGGTTCGTGCTTCGCAATCGTCGCGTGACCGCGACACCAAAATCGGCATCCGTGACTACGATGCCGCCTACGACAATGTCTCAGAAACCGTGCAGGTCCGCGTCGAACACGAAAGGGTGGAAAAAGCGATGCTTCGATTGACCGAACTCCAGCGCCAAGCCGTCTCTCTCGCGTACTACGGCGGATACAGCCACAGTGAAGTTGCAACCCTCCTCAGCGTTCCCATCGGAACGGTGAAGACTCGTCTCCGCGACGGAATGATCCGTCTGCGCGACGAATTGGGGGTGGCGTCATGACCGACGACAAGCTGACTCCTGCCGACGACGTCGCGACCCTCACCGGCGCGTACGTTCTCAATGCCCTCTCCGCCGAGGAACGACTGGCCTTCGAAGCCAAGCTCGGCGAATCCGAATCTTTGCGCCACGAGGTAACCGAATTGGCCGACACCGCAGTACTGCTGGGCCGTGCCGTCGCACCGGTCGAGCCACCGGCGGCCCTCAAGGCCAGCATCATGGGGCTCATCGCCTCCACGCCGCAGCTTCCCGCCGTGGCTCCCGTCGTCTCCATTACGAGCAAGGCGGATGCCGCGGCAGCCGTCGAGGCTCCCGCCGCTGTGGCGTCGGCCACGCCGACGTTCTCGCCCGCCGCCCGTAAAGCGCAGGTGCGCTGGTTCATGCGTCCCGCGGCGCTGCTCGCCGGGGTCGCGGCAGCGTTCGTACTCTTCGCCGGCGGCGGACTCCTCGTCACGACGCTGAACGACGCCCAGACGCAGCGCGTGCAGGCCGACGGCCTCGCAGCCATCACGTCGGCCGACGACAAGCAGCAGGCGGTCGCGGACGTCAGCGGCGGCGGATCCGCCACCCTCGTCTGGTCGAACGAGCTGCAGAGCTCGGCGGTCATCGTCGACGGTCTCGCGACGCTTCCCGACGGCAATGTCTACGAACTCTGGTACATCGACGGCGAGGGCCCGCGTTCCGCCGGCACGTTCACGGTGAGCGAGGACGGCTCCACCTGGCGCGTGCTCGACGGCGAAATGCGCGCCGGCGACACGGTCGGCGTCACGGTCGAACCGGCGGGCGGCTCCGAGCAGCCGACGACGGACCCGATCGTCGCGATCGCCAGCGCGTAACTTCTCCACCATGCAACGCCCGGCCCCGTGCCGGGCGTTGCGTCGTTAAGCGCCGCCCGGATGCCGCGAATCGACCCATCCGCACGGCAAACGGGTCGATTCGCGGCAACCCGGCGCGTGATGGGCGGCGGTGTTCGTCATTCAGGGTGGATGGCGCGGCGAGGCGGCGTCTGCCGCGTGACGACGGGGGTTCGCGGTCGTCGGGCTCTGCGCCATCCTGAATCATGAACGGCGGGTGGTATCGCAACTCAGGCAGGATCGCCCGGCTGGCGTGGTGAGCCGCGGGAAAACGGGCCCCGGCGGGCGGGCGACGCGAATCTGCCTGAGTTGCGCAGACGTGTGGCGCAGCGAGGTGGCCGCGCGCAGGTTTGTCGCGCACGCGCCCGTTCGTACCGCCGCGCCCGTGACGAACCGCAGCGCGCACGACGAACCGCAGCGCCCACGACGACGCTGAGCGCCGCACACCGCGCCGCAGCGCACGAACGGCCCGCCGATGTCGACGGGCCGTTCTGTGGTGCGAGGTGCGGGGTTATCCGAACTTGCCGGAGACGTAGTCCTCGGTGGCCTGCACGCTGGGCTTGGAGAACATGGTCGCGGTGTCGTCGTACTCGATGAGCTTGCCCGGGGCGCCGGTGCCCGCGATGTTGAAGAACGCGGTCTTGTCGCTGACACGGCTGGCCTGCTGCATGTTGTGCGTCACGATGACGATCGTGTAGTCGGTCTTCAGCTCTTCGATGAGGTCCTCGATCGCGAGCGTGGAGATCGGGTCGAGGGCCGAGCAGGGCTCGTCCATCAGGATGACCTCGGGGGCGACGGCGATCGCGCGGGCGATGCAGAGTCGCTGCTGCTGTCCGCCCGAGAGGCCGGAGCCCGGGAGCGCCAGGCGGTCCTTCACCTCTTTCCAGAGGTTGGCGCCCTGCAGGCTCTTCTCGACGAGGTCGTCGCCCTCGCTCTTGGTCATGCGGCGGTTGTTGAGCTTGACGCCGGCGAGCACGTTGTCGCGGATCGACATCGTGGGGAACGGGTTCGGCCGCTGGAAGACCATGCCGACCTGGCGGCGGACGAGCACGGGGTCGACGCCGGCCGCGTAGAGGTTGTTGCCGTCGATGCGCACCTCGCCCTCGACGCGGGCGCCGGGGATGACCTCGTGCATGCGGTTGAGCGTGCGCAGGAAGGTGGACTTGCCGCAACCGCTCGGGCCGATGAAGGCGGTGACGGTGCGGGGCTCGATCGTCAGGGAGACGTCTTCGACAGCCTTGAACTTGCTGTAGTAGACGTTGAGGTCGGTGACTTCAATGCGCTTAGACACGTTGTTCCTTAGTTTTTGCCAGCCGAGGCTAGCGACCGAGCTTGGGGGAGAAGATGCGGGCGATCAGGCGGGCGACGAGGTTGAGCACCATCACGATGACGATGAGGGTGAGCGCACCCGCCCAGGCGCGGTCGAGGTAGGGCTGCACTTCGACGCCGGGGCTCGAGTACTGCGAGTACACGAACACGGGGAGCGCCATCATCTGGTCGCGGAAGACGTCGTAGTTCATGCTCGCGGTGAAGCCGGCGATGATCAGCAGCGGCGCGGTCTCGCCGATGACGCGGGAGATGGCGAGGGTCACACCGGTGGTGATTCCGGCGATCGAGGTCGGGATGACGATCTTGACGATCGTGAGCCACTTCGGCACACCGAGCGCGTAGGAGGCCTCGCGCAGCTCGTTCGGCACCAGCTTGAGCATCTCCTCGCTCGAGCGAACGACGACCGGGATCATCAGCAGCGACAGGGCGATGGCGCCGCCGAAGCCGAACCGGATGCCCGGGTCGTCGAGGATCAGGGCGAAGAACGCGAAGGCGAAGAGACCGGCGACGATCGACGGGATTCCGGTCATGACGTCGACGAAGAACGTGATGGCGCGGGCGAGCGGGCCGCGGCCGTACTCGACGAGGTAGATCGCCGTGAGCAGGCCGATCGGTACCGAGATCAGCGTCGCGGTGCCCGTGATGAGCAGCGTGCCGACGATGGCGTGCAGGGCGCCGCCACCCTCGCCGACGACGTTGCGCATCGACTGCGAGAAGAAGTCGATGTCGAAGCGCGGCAGGCCGTTGACCAGCACGGTGAAGAGCAACGACACGAGCGGCAGCAGCGCGATGATGAACGCGGTGACCACGAGCGACGTGACGAGGCGGTCGCGGGCCTGGCGGGCGCCCTCGACGAGGTAGGTGACGACGAAGAGCAGGATGTCGAACAGGATCGTGCCGAGGAAGATCGCCGCGGCGATGTTGTACTCCCCGCCGGTCGCACCCTGCACGAAGCCGAAGACGACGAGCAGCACGACCCAGCTGCCGCCGAGCAGGACCCAGGGGGTCCAGCGGGGCAGGCGTCCGGTGGTGAGCGCGTTGGCGATGTCGACCGACGGGGTCGCAGTGGTGGTCACTAGTTCGCTCCAGAGAACGCCTTGCGGCGGTTGATCACATAGCGGGCGATGGAGTTGATGATGAGCGTGATGACGAAGAGGATGAGGCCGGTCGCGATCAGCGCGTTGACGCCGACGCCGTGGGCCTCGGGGAAGTTCAGCGCGATGTTTCCGGCGATCGTCGACGGGTTATTCGAGCTGGTGAGCACGAAGTTGATGACCAGCGCGGGGGAGAGCACCATCGCGACCACCATGGTCTCGCCGAGGGCGCGGCCGAGGCCGAGCATCGCCGCGGAAATCATGCCGGGGCGACCGAAGGGCAGCACGGCCATCTGGATCATCTCCCAGCGGGTCGCGCCGAGGGCCAGTGCGGCTTCCTCGTGCAGCGTCGGCGTCTGGAGGAAGACCTCGCGGGTGACGGCGGTGATGATCGGGATGATCATGACGGCGAGCACGATCGCGACGGTGAGGATCGTGCGTCCCGTGCCGGAGACAGGCGGGGCGAAGAGCGGGAACCAGCCGAGGTTGTCGACCAGCCAGTTGTAGAGCGGGGTGATCGCGGGGGCGAGCACCTTGATGCCCCAGAGGCCGAAGACGACCGACGGCACGGCGGCGAGCAGGTCGATGATGTAGCCGAGGCCCTGGGCGATGCGGCGCGGCGCGTAGTGCGAGATGAAGAGCGCGATGCCGATCGAGATCGGGAGGGCCATGAGCAGGGCGAGGAAGGCGGCCCAGACTGTGCCGAACGCGAGCGGGGCGACGAAGGCCCAAAAGCTCGACGGCGAACCCTTGAGCTCGGCCGGGTCGACGACCAAGGCCGGGATGCTCTGCGCGATGAGGAACACCGCGACGGCCGCGAGTGCGGCGAGGATGATGATGCCGGCGGCGAGGGTGCTGCCGGTGAAGATGCGATCGCCGAGCCGGAGCTTGGGCTTAGGCGACACTCGTGCTGTCGTCATTCGTGGTCCGGAACCCGTCTGTTTGGAGGATGGTACGTGGAGCGTGTGGCGAAACTTCCGCCAGCCAAGTCTGTCGGGCTGCGAGCCGCCGTGCAACGCACGGGGTCCGCAGCCCGACTGACGTGGGGTGTTACTTAGAGCTTGATCGACTCAAGCGCGGTTGCAACCTCGGCCGAGAGCTCGGCGGAGAGGGGGGCGGCGCCGGCAGCCGAAGCAGCCTCGGCCTGTCCCTCTTCGCTGGTCACGTAGGAGAGGTAGCCGTGGACGAGAGCGGCTTGCTCGGCGTCCTCGTACTCCTGGCACGCGATGAGGTAGCTCACGAGAACCAGCGGGTACTGCGACGGGTCCTCGGTGTTGCGGTCGAGCTTGATCGCGAGGTCGGTCGCTTCGCGGCCCTCGACGAGCGGCGAGCCGTCGACGACGGCTGCAGCAGCCTCGGGGGAGTAGGAGACGAACTCGTCGCCGACCTTGAGCTTGGCTACACCGAGGTCACCGGCGGCGGACGCGTCAGCGTAGCCGATGGTGTTCGAGCCGTTGGTCACGGCGTCGACGACACCGGCGGTCTTCGCGGCTGCTTCTCCACCGTAGGCGGCGGGGAAGGGGTCAGCTGCCGGGTCGACCCAGACGTCGGGAGCAACCTTGCCGAGGTAGTCGGTGAAGTTCTTGGTGGTACCCGAGTCGTCCGAGCGGTGCACGGCGGTGATCGGAGCCGAGGGGAGCGTCACGTCGGGGTTGAGTGCAACGAGAGCCGCGTCATCCCACGTCGTGATCTCGCCGCGGAAGATGTGTGCCAGCGTCGCAGCGTCGACGTTGAGCTCGTCGACGCCCTCGACGTTGAAGATCACGGCGATCGGGGAGATGTAGGCCGGGACCTCGATGTAGCCGGTGTCGGGAACGCACGCGGCGAAGCCGCCCGCGATCTCGTCGTCGCTGAGCGACGAGTCGGAGCCCGCGTAGGCGACGCCGCCGGCGATGAACGCCTCGCGACCCGCGCCGGAGCCGTCGGGGGAGTAGTTGATGGTGACGTCGGGGTTCGCGGTCTGGAACGCTGCGATCCAGGCGTCGGACGCCGCGCTCTGCGACGAAGCGCCGGAGCCGTCAAGGGTGCCGGAGAGGGTGCTCTCGGACTCGGAGTCGGAGGGGGTGGTGCCCTCGTTGGAGGCGCACGCGCTGAAAAGCATGGTGCCGGCGATAGCGATGGCAGCGACGCTGCCAAAACGCTTGAAGTTCGATGTTGCCGTCTTCACGGGTTTCCCTTCGGGAATGTTTGCGATTACAGGATGAGGGCCGGTGCCGACCCGAGAGACGACGCTATGCGCGTGGGTTAACCAGAATCGCCCCGTGAGGTGAACGGGAGGTAAACGAGCTTGGAAGTTTTAGGCGCGGGCCGGGCCGTGCGACTCCACGGCGACGATTCCGTGGTTTGTGAAATCGCGTGCCACGTGGATGACGGCGTACTCGCCGGTAGAGAGTTCGGCCGCCCGGCGCAGGGCGGAGTCGCTCGGCGTGCCGGTGGCTCGGGCGATCTCGAGGATGATCTCGGGCAGCACGGGGCCGTGGCTGCAGAGCACCGCGGTCTCCTGGCGCTTGAGGCGCTTGGCGACGACCTTGTCGACACGGGCGGCGCCGTACTCCCACGCGTCCTGGCTGATGCTGTCGGTGTCTTTCACGGGCAGCCCGAGACGGCCGGCGAGCGGGGCGATCGTGGCGAGGCATCGGGTGGCGGTGCTGCTGATGAGTTTGCGCGGCGCGAAGGCGGCGATCGCCGGCGCGACGCTGAGAGCCTGGTCGGCTCCGCGCTGCATGAGCGGGCGGGTCGCATCGGCGCCGTCCCACGTGGAGGGCGGCACGGCGGTGCCGTGGCGCAGGGCGATGATGGCGAAGGTGCGGGCGCGTCCGGACTCGAGCCGTTCGGCGAACCGGTCGATCACGTCGATGTCGTGCGCGTAGCTGAGCTTCTTGCGCACCTTCTCGAGCGGCACCCACTCCACCGAGGAGATCTCGGCGTTGGGTGTGAACGTGGAGAGCTGCAGGGCGTGGTCGTCGATCTCGCTCGACCAGTAGTAGACGATCTTCTCGCGGCCGCTGGGCAGCGTGTACTCGACCGTGCCGAGCGGGGCGCCCAGCGTGATGGCGAGGCCGGTCTCCTCGGCGATCTCGCGCACCGCGGTCTGCGGCAGAGTCTCGCCCGGGTCGAGCTTGCCCTTGGGCAGCGACACGTCGGCGCGGTCGCCGCGGTGCACCAGCAGAATGCGGGCCTTGCCGTCGACGAGACGCCAGCACACGGCGCCCGCCGCGAGAACGGGCATGGTGGCGTCGCTCACCGGGAGGTCTTCGATCGTTCGGCCGCGGTGCATGACGTCATAGGAACATTCTGCCGGTACCGGGTCACTTTCCGGGCCGCCTAGCGTGAGGTGGTCCGTCGGCGCTGCGAGATGCGCTTCATGATCACGTTCTGCATGTCGCGCAGGGGCTCGCCGGTGTCGGTGCGCGAGTGCCGCGTCCACTCGCCCGACTCGTCGAGCCACCACGAGGCGGTGTCTTCGGCGAGGGCGAGCTCGAACAGCTCGTCGATCTGGCGCAGCTGGTCGGGAGCGACGAGGCGCACGAGCGCTTCGATGCGGCGGTCGAGGTTGCGGTGCATCATGTCGGCGCTGCCGATGTACACCTGCGGGTCGCCGCCGTTGACGAACGAGAAGATACGGGCGTGCTCGAGGTAGCGACCGAGCACCGACCGCACCCGGATGTTCTCGCTCATTCCCTCGACCCCGGGGCGGATGCCGCAGATGCCGCGCACGACGAGGTCGACCGGCACGCCGGCGTTGCTCGCGTGGTACAGCGCGTCGATGATGGCCTCGTCGACGATCGAGTTCATTTTGAGACGGATGCCGCTGGGGAGGCCGGCCTTCGCGTTCTCGGTCTCGTTCCTGATGTGCTTGAGCAGTCCCTTGCGCAGGTGCAGGGGTGCGACGAGCAGGCGCTTGAACTTCTTCTCGATGGCGTACCCGGAGAGCTCGTTGAACAAGCGGGTGAGGTCCTTGCCCACGACGTCGTCGGCGGTGAGCAGGCCGAGGTCTTCGTAGATCCGGCTCGTCTTCGGGTTGTAGTTGCCCGTGCCGATGTGGCTGTAGTGCTTGAGCACGCCGTGCTCCTGGCGGATGACGAGCGCCAGCTTGCAGTGCGTCTTGAGCCCGACCAGCCCGTAGACCACGTGCACGCCGGCCTTCTCGAGCTTGCGCGCCCAGTTGATGTTCGCGGTCTCGTCGAAGCGGGCCTTGATCTCGACCAGAGCGAGAACTGCTTTGCCCGACTCGGCCGCGGCGATGAGCGCCTCGACGATGGGGCTGTCGCCGCTCGTGCGGTACAGCGTCTGCTTGATCGCGAGCACGTTGGGGTCGGCCGCGGCCTGTTCGAGGAACGTCTGCACGCTCGTCGAGAACGACTCGTAGGGGTGGTGCAGCAGGATGTCGCCCTTGGCGATCGAGTTGAAGATGTTCGGCGCCGAGTTGGGCTCGTTCGGCAGCAGGTCGACGCTCGTGGTCGGCACGTGCTTCACGTACTTGAGCAGCGGGCGGTCAATGCGGCTGAGCTGGAACAGGCCGCCGAGGTCGAGCGGCGCGGGGAGGCGGTAGACCTCCTGCTCGGTGATGTCGAGCTCGCGCACGAGCAGCTCGAGCGTGAGGTCGTCCATGTCCTCGGTGATCTCGAGGCGGATCGGCGGGCCGAAGCGGCGGTTGAGCAGCTGCTTCTCGAGCGCCTGGATCAGGTTCTCCGACTCGTCCTCGTCGACCTCGACGTCTTCGTTGCGGGTCACGCGGAACTCGTGGTGCTCGAGGATCTCCATGCCCGGGAAGAGCTCGCTCAGGTGGTTCGAGATGAGGTCTTCGATGGGGATGAAGCGCAGCCGCCCGCTGCCGTCGTTGGGCAGCTGCACGAAGCGCGGCAGCATGTTCGGCACCTTGAGGCGCGCGAACTCGACCTTGTCGGTCTTCGGGTTGCGCACGCGCACCGCGAGGTTGAGCGACAGGCCCGAGATGTAGGGGAACGGGTGCGCCGGGTCGACGGCGAGCGGCATCAGCACGGGGAAGATCTGCGTCGAGAAGATCTCGTGGGCGCGGTCGCGGTCGGCCTGCTCGAGGTCGCTCCAGACCTCGATGTGGATGCCGGCCTCGTCGAGCGCGGGCTTCACGTGCTCGCTGAACGCGACGGCGTGGCGGTGCTGCAGCTCGTGCGCGCGGGCGCTCACGGCCGCCAGGACGTCCTCGGGGGCGCGGCCCACGTTGGTGGGGACGGCGAGCCCGGTCGCGATGCGGCGCTTCAGGCCGGCGACGCGCACCATAAAGAACTCGTCGAGGTTCGAGGTGAAGATCGCGAGGAAGTTGGCCCGCTCGAGCAAGGGCAGCGACTCGTCTTCGGCCAGTTCGAGCACCCGCTGGTTGAACGCGAGCCAGCTCAGCTCGCGGTCGAGGTAGCGGTCGTAGGGCAGGGTGCCGTCGTCGATGCTCGACGATTCGTCGATGTCGTACTCGTCGAGCGACTCGCTCGGCGCCAGAGTGTCGGTGATCGGGTTTTCGCTGTCCATCCCGCCATCATCCCATCCCCGTGTGAATCAGGGATGAACAACTTCGGGCTCAGACGGCGGCGTACTGGATGTCGACCGCGTGGTCGGTGAAGCCGAACGACCGGTACAGCCGCACGGCGGCGGTGTTGTCGGCTTCGACATACAGAGAGGCAGTGCGGATGCCGCGCTCGGCCAACCGGTGGAGGCCAGCCTCGACGAGGTGACGGCCGAGTCCCGCACCCTGACGGTCGGGCGAGACACCCACCACGTAGAACTCGCCGATCCCGTGCTCGACCTTGAGCCAGCAGTAGCCGACGAGCTCGTCGCCCTCGCGCATCAGAAGGAAGTCCTCCGCGTCGAACCAGGGCTCGGCGGCGAGCACGTCGAGGTCGGCGCGGGTGACGCGGCCCTGTTCGGGGTGGTGGGCGAAGGCGCGGGCGTTGAGGTCGAGCCACGCGTCGGCGTCGTCGGGGAGACGGATTGAGCTCGTCGAAATCCCGGTGTTTCGGGCGGGGGTTTCGACAGGCTCAACCCGCTGGGGCGGCTCAACCCGCTGGAGCCGCAACTGCAGCAGCTCGCGCACCGGCTCGAGGCCGTGGCTCGCGGCGAGGGCGCGCGCGGCTTTGTGGTCGCCGTGAGCCCAGACCTTGAGGCCCGAGGGCACGCGCTCGAGCAGCGCCTCCAGCAGCTGGGTGCCGTGTCCGTGGCGGCGCGCGTCGGGGTCGACGACGAACTCGGCCTCGTCGGACGACACGAGAGCCGCGGCGACGTCGCCGACCGCCAGGATCTGCCGGGCACCGGTCGCGAGCTCGACCAGGCTGCCGTCGGAGAACGGGGGCTGTCCGTCGGCGCGGGTGGCGCGCTGGATGAGCACGTCGAGCCAGTCGGGACGAGTGGTGAGGGTCTCTACTTCGGCGCGCTTCGACAAGCTCAGCGACCGATCAGTTGGGGAGGGGAGACGGGAAGCGCTCGTTCTCGTCCTCGTAGACGTTGAAGCGGTAGCCGACGTTGCGCACCGTGCCGATGAGGGACTCGAGGTCGCCGAGCTTGGCGCGCAGGCGCCGCACGTGCACGTCGACGGTGCGGGTGCCGCCGAAGTAGTCGTAACCCCAGACCTCGCTGAGCAGCTGCTCGCGGGTGAACACGCGCGACGGGTGCGTGGCGAGGAACCGGAGGAGCTCGAACTCCTTGAAGGTCAGGTCGAGCGGCTTGCCGTGCACCTTGGCCGAGTAGCTCGCCTCGTCGATGACGACGCCGGAGGCCTGGATCTTGGTGCTCGACTTGTCCTGCGCCTGCCGTCCGATCGCGAGCCGGATGCGCGCGTCGGCCTCGGCGGGGCCCGCGCCCTCGAGGATCACGTCGTCGACACCCCAGTCAGCGGAGACCGCCGTGAGGCCGCCCTCGGTGAGGATGAGGATGAGCGGAACGGTCACACCCGTGGTGTTCAAAATCTTGCATAACGACTTGGAACTGGCCAGGTCGTAACGCGCATCGATGAAAATCAGGTCGCAAGTGGGCGCAGTAATGAGCGAAGCCGGCTCGGCCGGAATTTGTCGAGTTTTATGACTGAGTAGCCCCAATGCGGGGAGAACGTCATTGTCGCCCGCAGAGGTCAGGATAAGCAGCTGCGCCACGGGTCCTCCAAAGTGCCTGCGGACAGTCTACAAGCGCCTTAAGATTGCAGTGTGACCTGGCAGCTGGCAAGCATCCTCCCCGTGTGGGCCCTCTCGATCGTCGGAGCGGTTCTGATCGGAGTGATCGCCGCGCCGGAGAAGTACTTCACCTGGATCCCGATCGTGTTCGCGGCGACCGTGCTCGTAGCGTTCGCGATCCAGCTCGGGATCCGTCGCAAAGAAGGCTTCGTCACGCGGGTGATGACCTCGACCGGCGGTTCGCTGATCGTGCTCGCCGCGGCATCCGGCATTCTGCTCGCCCTCGCGTAGGGCAGGAGTTAGGCTGACTCTATGGTCATCGCCTTCGAACTCTTCTTCACCGGACTCCTCATTCTGGCGAGCCTCGCGATCGGGTACACGTCGATCGTCGTGCTCTACAACCTCTTCCGCGGCCAGCGCTGAGCGCTCGTCCCTCTCGACTGAAGCCGCCCCGTGATTGAGCTCAACGCCGATCTTCCCGCCGAAATCGTCCCCCTCTCCTGGCTCATCGGGCTGTGGGAGGGCACCGGCGTCGTGCACTACGCGGTCGGCGACGAGATCCGCGAGCACGAGTTCGGGCAGCGCCTGAGCTTCACGCACGACGGTCTGCCGTATTTGAACTACACGTCGTACACCTGGTCTCTCAACGACGAGAACACCCCGCACGTCTCCGAGACGGGGTATTGGCGCCTCAGCCGGCCGTCGCACGACGGCGATTCCGGCCCGGGGATGCTGCCCGGCGTCGGGCCGAAGCCGTTCTCCACGGCGACCGAGGTCGAGACCCTGCGCAATGCCAACGACGGCTTCGACATCGAGGTGTCGCTCGTGCACCCGCTCGGCGTGAGCGAGCTGTACGTCGGACAGATCAAGGGACCGCGGATCGACCTCGCGACCGACGCCGTGCTGCGCACCGCCTCGGCAAAGGAGTACAGCGCGGCTACACGCATCTACGGCCTCGTCGACAGCAAGCTGCTGTGGGCGTGGGACATCGCGGCGCTCGGGCAGGACCTGCGCACCCACTCGTCGGGGAGCCTGAGCAGAGTTGAGTGATTTCTTCGAGGCACTGCCCGGTGCCGTCGGTTCGCCGCCGCAGCACTACGGCAACCCGCTCGGCGAGCAAAAGATACTCGTCGACGGCAGCGCGGTCGTCGACCTGGGCCACCGCGGCATCGTCACGGTGTCCGGTTCCGACCGGTTGACCTGGCTCGACTCGCTCACCTCGCAGTCGATCGCGGGTCTGCAACCGGGCGACTCCGGCGAGACGCTGCAGCTGGACATCAACGGCCGGCTCGAATACGCCATCCGGGTGGTCGACGACGGCGACACCGCGTGGCTGCTGGTCGACGCGGACGAGGCCGCGGGCCTGCTCGCCTGGCTCAGCAAGATGCGCTTTATGCTGCGGGTCGAGCTCGCCGACCGCAGCGCCGACTTCGCGACGATCGGATCGCTGGGCACCCCCGCGATCGAGGCTGCCGCACCGAACGGGGTACCGCTGGTGTGGCACGACCCGTGGAGCTCCGTCGTGCGCGGCGGGCACCAGTACGCCCAGGTCGCCGAGCACCCCGGTGCCGAGTGGTCGTACAGCGAGACACTCGTCGCGCCGTCTGCCCTGGCCGCGGCATCCGCCCTGCCCGTCGCCGGCACGCTCGCCCTCGATGCCCTGCGCATCGCGGCGTGGCGCCCGCGCCTCGCCACCGAGGCCGACGAGAAGACCATCCCGCACGAGCTCGACTGGCTGCGGTCGGCGGTGCACCTCACCAAGGGCTGCTACCGCGGACAGGAGACGGTCGCCAAGGTGCACAACCTCGGCCACCCGCCGCGCCGCCTCGTGATGCTGCACATCGACGGGTCCGACGGCGTTCTGCCCGCCCCGGGAGACCCCGTGGCGGTGCACGATGCCTCAGATATCGCGGATGCCGCGATCGGCACGGTCACCTCGTCGGCTCTGCACTACGAGCTGGGGCCGATCGCCCTCGCCGTGATCAAGCGCGGCACCGAGCACGATGCCGAGCTCGCGATCCTGTCCGACGGAATCCGCATCGCCGCGGCACAAGAAGTGATCGTGCCGCGCGACGCGGGTGCCGAGGCGAACGTGCCGCGGCTGCCGCGTCTCGGTGCCGTCCGCCGCTAGTCCCGTGACGTCCCCGTCGGCCGACCGGTTGCGGCGCTTCGACCGCGCCATGCGCCGTCGTCTCGATCTGAAGATCGCGGCGACCCGGGCGTACAACTCCGTGCCGGCCGCGGTGCAGATCGTCGCGGGCGTCGTGGTGAGCTACTCGATCTCGCACTACCTGCTCGGGCACTCGGTGCCGTTGCTGTCGATCACGGTCGTCATCTCGACCCTCGGGTTCGGCCGCGATGCCCGGCCGCGGCGGGTGTTCGACTCGGTCGTCGGCATCCTCATCGGCATCCTGTTCAGCGAGCTGCTGTTCACGCTGCTCGGCAGCGGGGTGTGGCAGCTGGCGCTCATCCTCTTCCTCACCTTCGTGGTGGCGCGGTTCGCCTCGCCCAGCGCCGCCTTCGCCGCGGCCGCCGGGGTGCAGTCGATGATGGTGATGCTGCTGCCCGACCCCGACGGGGGAGTGCTCACCCGCAGCATCGACGGACTCATCGGCGGGCTCGTGGCGCTCGCCGTGACCGCGCTCGTGCCGCGCGACCCGCGCGGGCTCGCCCGCCGCGACGCCGGACGCCTGCTCTCGACGCTCGCCGAATCCTTCCAGGCGCTGCTCGACGGCCTGCGCCACGGCGACGAACCGGCTGCCTCGCTCGCGGTCGAGCGCCTGCGCCGCACCCAACCGCTCATCGACGACTGGAGCTCGGCGCTCGACTCGGCGATCTCGATCGCGCGCATCTCGCCGTTCCTGCGCCGGCACCTGCCGTCGCTGCGTCAGCAGGCGCGGGTGCTGCAGGGGCTCGACCTCGCCGCCCGGCACCTGCGGATCATCGACCGGCGCGTCTCCTTCCTGCTTCGCGACGGCATCGAGCGCCCCGAACTGGCCGCGCTGCTCGGCGAGTTCGCCGCCGGCATCGAGATGCTCGGGGCGAGCATCGACGACCCCGCGCGCTTCGACGACGCCGCCGCGGCGTTCGAGAAGATCGCACCCCGTCTCGCGCCCGACCTGATCGTGCCGGGGGCTCCCGTCACCGAGACGATCATCGTGCTGCTGACCCGGCCGCTCGTCGTGGACCTGCTCGTCGCCTCGGGGCGTCCGGCCGACGAGGCGCGGGCGCTGCTGCCGGAGGTGTAGGGGGTCGCGCTGTATTGTCAGCGCCGCGCGGCCCGTCAACCGGCAGCGCGACGCCGATCGCGCAGCGCGCGCCTACCGCGTCGCGAAGTAGACGAGCCGATCGTCGCGCCGCGTCTCGACCATTCCCGCCGTGAGCATCGTGCGGTGCGAGGCGGGGTTGTCGACCAGGGCGTCAGCGACCACCGACGTAGCCCCGTTGTCGAGAGCGATCCGGATGGCGGACGCGAGGGCCTCCGCGGCGAAGCCGTGCCCCCGCGCGCCCTCGATCAGCCCGAAGCCGAGCTCCGCCACCCCGTCCTCGGGCGGTCCGAAGAACCCGATGCCGCCGATGTACGCGCCGTCGTCCGACCGCACGACCGCGTACAGGCCGAAGGGAGCCGGGTTGCCGTTCCGCTCGAACGCGTCGATGAACAGCGGCAGCACGTCGAGCTCGTCGGCAAACGGGTACCCCGGCGCCCAGTTGTCCGACGGCAGAGGTGTCTGCGCGAGCACCCGTCGCGCCTCCTCGAGGCCGAGCGGCACGATGGATACGCTCGCCATCAGCGTCCCCACGAGAAGCCGAGCGGCGCGACCGCGTCCCACTTCACGGTCAGCTCGCCGAGCCGCCAGCGTGACTTCGTGCCGAGCACCGGCCATCCTTCGTCGCGCAGGCCCGCGACCGTCGCGATCCAGCGCTGGCTCGGCGCGTAGGTCGACAGCGCGGCGTTGTACTGCCAGTGCTTGTCGAGCGCGAGCAGGAAGGCGTGCACCTTCTCACCGGCGACATTGCGGTGGATCAGCACCTTGGGCAACCGCTCGGCAACGATCGACGGTTTGTCGAGACCGTCGAGACGCAGCGAGACGGTGAAGCTCTGCGGGCCGTCGGCCGCGACATCCACCCAGCTGGCAACCCGGCCCACCTCGTTGCAGGTGCCCTCGACGAGCACGCCGCCCGGCTGCAGGCGGTCGACGACCCGGTGCCAGTTCTCGAGCACCTGGCTCTCGTCGTACTGGCGAAGGACATTGAAGGCCCGGATGACGGTGGCCCGACGATCGCCCGGGAGCGGCACCTCGAACCCGCCGAGACGGAAGCTCACACCGGGTTTCGCCGAGAGGGAGGCGAGTTTCACCCGGGCGGGGTCGATTTCGATGCCGATCAACTCGACGTCGGGGCGCACGGCCGAGAGACGGTGGTGGAGTTCGAGCGTCGTGGTGGCGGACGCCCCGTAGCCGAGGTCGACGACGAGCGGGTCCTGCGCGTGGCGGAGGGCCGGCAGAGTGGCGATCCAGCGGTCGATGCGGCGCAGCCGGTTGGTGCCCGTCGTGCCGCGCGTGATCGAACCGATGGGCATGGGTTCCAGCCTAGGGTCTGGACAGGCTCGACCGGCGTCGCGATGGATAAGCTGATCCCATGACTTACACGCTCATCCTCCTGCGCCACGGCAACTCCGACTGGAACCAAAAGAACCTCTTCACCGGCTGGGTCGACGTGCGACTGAGCGACCAGGGCGTGGACGAGGCGAAGCGTGCCGGCGAGCTGCTCGCCGAGTCGGGCCTCAAGCCCGAGATCCTCTACACGAGCGTGCTGACCCGCGCGATCCAGACCGCGAACCTCGCGCTCGAGGTCGCCGACCGCCTGTGGATCCCGGTCAAGCGCACCTGGCGTCTCAACGAGCGTCACTACGGCGCGCTGCAGGGCCTCGACAAGGCGGAGACCCTGGAGAAGTTCGGCCAGGAGAAGTTCATGGAGTGGCGTCGCAGCTTCGACGTGCCGCCGCCCGTGCTCGAGGACGACGCCGAGTACAGCCAGGTGCACGACGAGCGCTACATCGGTATCGACGGCGAGATCCCGCGCACCGAGAGCCTCGCGCTCGTCATCGACCGCATGCTGCCCTACTGGGAGAGCGACATCACCGTCGACCTCAAGGCGGGCAAAACCGTGCTGGTGACCGCGCACGGCAACTCGCTGCGCGCGCTGATCAAGCACCTCGACCACATCAGCGACGCCGACATCTCCGAGCTGAACGTGCCCACCGGCATCCCGCTCGTCTACGAGCTCGACGAGAACTTCGTGCCGATCAAGCCCGCGTACTACCTCGACCCCGAGGCTGCTGCCGCCGGCGCCGCCGCGGTCGCGAGCCAGGGCAAGAAGTAGCGTCGACGCCTCATGCGGGTCGTCCGGCTTCGGCCGGGCGGCCCGCGTCGCTGTTTTCCCCGTAGTTTCCTCGCCGTGCCGATTCTGAGGGCCGCTAATCGAGGAACTAGGATGTCCAAGTGCCCGAAGAGGTTCGTCGTACCACAGGCGTCTCCGAGGAAATCTGTGTCGGCTCGACTCGTGTCAGCGGAACGTATGTCAGAACGCTTGCGTCCTGCTTGGGTGACCAAGTCATGGCCGGGATAGAGGAACGATGACTGGACCAAAGCGGGATTTCCGCACTGATCTGCAGGCGCTCCGCGCCGTAGCGGTGCTGGCCGTGATCGTCAACCACATGTGGCCCGAGGTCCTGCCCGGCGGCTACATCGGCGTCGACGTCTTCTTCGTGATCAGCGGATTCCTGATCACGTCGCACCTGCTCCGCGAGTCGCGGAGCACAGGCAAGATCCGACTGGGCGCGTTCTGGGCGCGTCGCGCCCGCCGTCTGCTGCCCGCCGCGCTACTCGTACTCGCGGTCTGCGCGGTCTTCACCGTCGTGAAAATGCCCCTTCCCCAGTGGGAAAACGAGCTGTACCAGATCGGCGCCGCCGCGGTCTACGTGCTCAACTGGCTCCTCGCCTCGAACTCGCTCGACTACTTCGCCCAGGGCGAGGCCCAGACCCTGGTCACCCACTACTGGTCGCTGTCGGTCGAAGAGCAGTTCTACATCGTCTGGCCGATCATCCTCCTGGTCGTCGCCTGGCTCACCTTCCGTCGGGCCAAGCGCACGCAGGTCGTCGTCACCGCCGTCGTCTTCGCCGGTATCGCGCTCGTCTCGCTCGCCTGGGCCGTGTACTCCACCGCCCAGACACCGTCTGCCGCGTATTTCCAGACCACGGGCCGCGCGTGGGAGTTCGCCGCCGGTGGACTCGTCGCGCTGCTCCCCGTCTTCAGCGAGACGATCCGCCGCCGCCTCAGCGCGTTCGTCTGGCTCGGCTGGGCGCTCATCTTCGGCAGCGCCGTGCTGTTCGACTCGCAGTCGGGCGTCCCCGGCCCCGCAGCCCTCATCCCCGTGCTCGGTGTGGTTCTCGTCATCGCGATCGGCGAGGCCGACCACACCTGGTCGACGCGGGCGCTCACCTCGTTCCGTCCCGTGCAGATCATCGGTGACGTGAGCTACTCGGCGTACCTCTGGCACTGGCCGCTGATCGTCGCCGCCCCCGTCATCCTGTCTCGGCCGATCGGCACGCCGGAGAAGCTCGTGCTGCTCGCCATCACCCTGGTTCTCGCGCTGCTCACCAAGCGTTTCGTCGAAGACCCGGTGCGCCTCGGCCCGCTCGCGCGCACGCGCCCGCGCTGGATCCTCGTGATGACAGTGGTCGCGATGGCCGTGGTCGTCGTGCCGTCAGCCGTCGGTGTGCTCGCACTGCGCGACCGTGGCGTCTCCGCGACCGCCGAGCTCGTCGCCGCGTCGAAAGACCCGGGGGAGTGCTTCGGTGCCCAGGCCGAACTCGGCACCGCAGACTGCTCCGACTCCCGCGAACTCGACGACCAGGGGTACCTGCTCGCCAACGGCCAGTTCAACCTCATCTCCAGCACGACCGGCGGCACCGTCTGCGAAGACGTGACCACGGCCAACGGGTTCGTCAAGACCTGCTCGTTCGGTGTGCCGGAGGGGTCGCAGGACCTCGACATCGCGATCGTCGGCGACTCGCACGCCGAGATGTGGTCGGGCTCCCTCGACACCGTGGCACCCGTGCACAACGCGCGCATCCACACCTTCCTCAAGGGCGGCTGCACGGCGACCGCGGACCCCGCGGTGGGCACGATCAGCACGGACCCCGCCTACATTGCCGAGTGCCACGCCTGGCGCACGGACATGATCGCCAGGCTGGTCGACGACCCCGACATCGACATCATCATCACGACGGCATGGTCGGACCGCTACACCGTCAACGGCCAGCCCGACCCCGGCACCGGGTATGCCGACGCGTGGAACCAGTGGCTCGACTCGGGCAAGCGCGTCATTCTCATGGCCGAGCCCCCCGTGCTGCCCGTCGACATCGTCGACTGCATCCTCGACTCGTGCACCGTGCCCGTGGAGAGCCTCGACACCGAGTCGGGACTGACCCGCGCCGCGGCGATGATCGACAACGAGAACTTCAGCGTGGTCGACTTCTCCGACGTGTTCTGCGACGACGTCTGCTACCCCGTCGTCGGTGGAATCCCCGCGTACTACGACAGCAATCACCTCACCGAGGCGTTCACGCGCTCGTTCGGCGAGGAATGGCTCAACGACGAGCTGACACAACCGTTCGTGCAGCAGTAACCGTCGGGCGGGTCATGAGGTGTTCTCAGGGACCGCTACAATGAGCCAGCGCCGGAGAGGGTCGTCGTGGCCGGAATAAGGGGAACGATGAGTGCACCGAAGCGGGACTTCCGCACAGATCTACAGGCGCTGCGCGCCGTAGCTGTGCTCGCGGTGATCGTGAACCACATGTGGCCGGACGTGCTGCCCGGTGGCTACATCGGCGTCGACGTCTTCTTCGTGATCAGCGGCTACCTCATCACCTCGCACCTGCTCCGCGAGTCGCGGAGCACCGGCAAGATCCGTCTGGGCGCCTTCTGGGCCCGTCGTGCCCGCCGCCTGCTGCCCGCCGCGCTGCTCGTGCTCGCCGTGTGTGCCGTTTTCACCGTCATCCGGCTGCCCATGCCCGTCTGGGAGAACTCGCTCTACCAAATCGGCGCTGCCGCCGTCTACGTGCTGAACTGGCTGCTCGCCTCCAACTCGCTCGACTACTTCGCCCAGGGCGACGCGCAGACCGTGGTCACGCACTACTGGTCGCTGTCGGTCGAAGAACAGTTCTACCTCGTCTGGCCTCTCATCCTGCTGGTCGTGGCCTGGCTGACCTTCCGCCGCGCCAAGCGCACGCAGGTCGTCGTCACCGCTGTGGCCTTCGCCGGCATCTTCCTGCTCTCGCTGGCCTGGGCGACCTACGGCATCTCGCACACGCCCGCCGCGACCTATTTCCAGACCACCGCCCGGGCGTGGGAATTCGCCGCGGGCGGTCTCATCGCCCTGCTCCCCGTGTTCAGCGAGGTCATCCGCCGCCGTCTGATCCCGCTGGTCTGGGTCGGCTGGGCGCTGATTCTCGGCAGTACCGTGCTCTTCGACGGGCAGTCCGGCGTCCCCGGCCCCGCCGCCCTCATCCCGGTCGTCGGTGTCGCGCTCGTCATCGCCATCGGCGAGGTCGACCACGCCTGGTCGCCCAAGCAGCTCACCGAGTTCCGCCCCGTGCAGATCGTCGGCGACGTGAGCTACGCGGCCTACCTCTGGCACTGGCCCCTCATCGTCGCCGCCCCGTGGGTGCTGCACCGCGCGATCAGCGACCAGGACAAGTTCACCATCCTCGCGATCACGTTCATCCTCGCCCTCCTGACCAAGCGTTTCGTCGAGGACCCGGTGCGCCTCGGCCCGCTCGCCCGCGTGCGCCCGCGCTGGATCCTCGTGATGACCGTCGCCGCGATGGCCGTGGTGCTCATCCCCACGGCGGCCGGCGTGTACACGCTGCGCGACCGCGGCGCCTCGGTGGCCGCGGAACTCGCCGCGGAATCGCGCGACCCGGGCGAGTGCTTCGGCGCCCAGGCCGAACTCGGCACGGCGGACTGCTCGGACTCGCGCGAGCTCGCCGACCGCAGCTATCTGCTCGCCAGCGGCCAGTTCAACCTGATCTCCAGCACCACCGGCGGGACCGTCTGCGACGACATCCCGATCGACAACGGCGTGCTTCGTTCCTGCTCGTTCGGCGAGCCGGAGGGCGAGCAGTCGCTCGACATCGCGATCGTCGGCGACTCGCACGCCGAGATGTGGTCGGGAGCGCTCGACACCATCGCCTCCGTGCACGACGCGCGCATCCACACGTTCCTCAAGGGCGGGTGCGCCGCGACGGCCGACCTCGCCGTGGCAGCCGCGGTCTCGAGCCCCGAAGAGGTGGCCGCCTGCAAGATCTGGCGGCCCGCGATGATCCCCATGATCGCGGAAGACCCCGACATCGACGTGGTCATCACCACCGCGCGCGCGAACATCTACACCAGCGGCGGCCAGCCCGACACGGGCGAGGGCTACGTCGAGGCGTGGAACACCTGGCTCGACGCGGGCAAGCACGTCATCGTGATCGCCGACACCCCGGCCTTCTCGACCACGGCTGCCGGCTGCGTCGCCGAGACGCAGAGTTCCAGCACCGACGAGTGCACGATGCCGATCGACGGGGTCAGGGCCGAAACCGGCCTCAGCCTCGCGGCGGAGTCCATGGACAACGAGAACTTCAGCTATGTGAACTTCGAGTCGGTGTTCTGCGACACGGTCTGCTACCCCGTGGTCGGCGGTATCCCCGCCTTCTTCGACAGCAACCACCTCAGCGAGTACCTCACCCGCTCGTTCGGCGACGAGTGGCTCTACGACGAGATCTCGGCGGCGTACGCGGCCGAGTAGTGGACGACGGATGCCACGCCTCGAGTCGTGAGGCGTGGCATCCGTCGTTAACGAGGATTGAGCCTGTCGAAATTCCACTCGACAGGCTCAGTCCGCGACAGTGCTAGCTGGAGGCGACGACCCAGTCGCCGGTCGCCAGGTACTGCACCTTCTTGGCGATCGAGACCGCGTGGTCCGCGAAACGCTCGTGGTAACGCGAGGCGAGGGTCGCGTCGACGGTATCGACCGCCGCACCCTTCCAGGTCTCGCCGAGGACCTTGTCGAACACGCTGAGGTGCAGAGCGTCGATGCGGTCGTCGTCGTTGCGGATCTCCTCGGCGAGGCGGGTGTCTTCGGTCGTGAGCAGCTCGACGAGCTTGTTCGCGATGGCGACGTCGAGGGCGCCGAGCTCGGCGAAGGTACCGCGCAGGCTCTTCGGCACGACCTTGTCGGGGAAGCGGTAACGGGCGAGCTGGGCGATGTGCTCGGCCATGTCGCCCATGCGCTCGAGCGACGCCGAGATGCGCAGCGCGCTAACGACGATGCGCAGGTCGCGGGCGACCGGCTGCTGGCGGGCCAGGATGTTGATGGCGAGCTCGTCGAGCTCGAGTGCCGCGACGTCGATCTTCTCGTCGTCGGCGATGACCGTCTCCGCGAGGGAGACGTTGGACTCGTTGAATGCCCGAGTTGCGTTGTCGATCGACACCGCGACCAGGGCCGCAATCTCAACGAGGCGCTCCTGAACTTCTCGGAGCTCCTGCTGGAATACCTCGCGCACGTTTTCGTCCCTTTCGTGGCGGGCATGGTTCATCCCGCACAGTTCACGCCAGACTGCCCTCGTCAGGTAAACGGAGGGTGTTGACGACCTGAACAGTGTGCAAAGTGCACTGGCGGCAGGTCGTCAGCTGCGAGGTCAGCCTCAAGATGTAACTAACCTAGTCGCTATGGACTCCGAATGGCTGGTGCCCTTGTCGCTTGTCTTCGGAACTGTTGTCGGAGCCGGCATGGTCGCGATCGTCGTACTGGCCGCACGCCGCGGGCAGCGCGCTGTCGACGTCGTCAGCCCGACCGTGCCCGACGGTGTCGACCAGGTGATCGACGCGCTCGAGTCGGCGGGCGTCGTTCTCGACCCGTCGAACAACGTCGTGAAGGTGAGCCCGGGCGCGCTCGCGTTCGGCCTCGTCGCGCACCAGGCGCTCGTGCACCCCGAGCTGGTGTCGATCGTCGACAAGGTGCGGCGCACCGGCCAGACACTCACCGAAGAAGTGCATCTGGCCCGCGGCCCGTTCGGCGACGCGAACCTCTACCTGTTCGTACGGGTGGCACGGCTCGGAGCCCGCTACATCCTGCTGCTGGCGGAGGACCGCACGGAGGCCTACCGCCTCGACGACGTGCGCCGCGACTTCGTGGCGAACATCAGCCACGAGCTCAAGACGCCCATCGGCGCGGTGAGTCTGCTCGCCGAAGCCCTCTCGTTCGCGGCAGACGACCCCGACCAGGTGCGCAAGTTCGCCAAGCGCCTCTCCAAGGAATCCGAGCGCCTGGCCCGCATCACGCAGGAGATCATCGAGCTCTCCCGCCTGCAGGCCGCCGACGCGTTGGCCAAGCCCGAACTCGTCTCCATCGACCACGTCGTCTCGCTCGCCATCGACCAGAACCACGTCGTGGCCGACGCCAACTCCGTGGCGCTGGTGAGCGGCGGCGACCACGGCGCGACCGTCTACGGCGACGAGTCGCTCCTCGTGGTCGCGCTGCACAACCTGATCGCCAACGCGATCCAGTACTCGTCGTCGTCGCCGGCCAGGGTCGGCATCGGCGTCAGCAACTCGGGCGGCATCGTGGAGATCGCCGTCACCGACCAGGGGGTCGGAATTCCCGAGGAGGATCTCGACCGGGTGTTCGAGCGGTTCTTCCGCATCGACCCCGCTCGGAGCCGCAACACCGGCGGGTCGGGTCTCGGCCTGAGCATCGTCAAACACGTAGCCCACAATCACGGTGGTGACGTTCGGGTCTGGTCCCAACTGGGCAGCGGATCCACGTTCACCATTCGACTGCCAGAGGCGACAACCGCCGAGGCCGGTACTGGAGAAGAGAAATGACCACGATCCTCATCGTCGAAGACGAGCAGTCGCTCAGCGAACCGCTCGCGTACCTGCTCGAGCGCGAGGGGTACGAGACGACGATCGCCGCCGACGGCCTCGCCGCCGTCGCCGAGTTCGACCGTGCGGGCGCCGACCTGGTGCTCCTCGACCTCATGCTCCCGGGGCTATCCGGCACCGAGGTCTGCCGCGAGATCCGCACTCGCTCGAACGTGCCGATCATCATGCTGACCGCGAAGGACAGCGAGATCGATATCGTCGTCGGACTCGAGCTGGGCGCCGACGACTACGTCACCAAGCCCTACTCCACCCGCGAGCTGCTGGCCCGCATCCGCGCCGTGCTGCGCCGCCGCATCGAAGCCGAGGACGACCACGAGTCGATCCTCGAGGCGGGCACGGTCCGCATGGACGTCGAGCGCCACACGGTGAGCGTCGACGGCGCCGAGACGGCGATGCCGCTCAAGGAGTTCGAGCTGCTAGAGCTGCTGCTGCGCAACTCGGGACGCGTGCTCACCCGCGGCCAGCTCATCGACCGCGTCTGGGGCGCCGACTACTTCGGCGACACCAAGACCCTCGACGTGCACATCAAGCGCATCCGCTCGCGGATTGAGAAGGTGCCGTCGGAACCGACAATGCTGGTTACGGTGCGCGGCCTCGGCTACCGGTTCGAAGCGTAGTTAACCGACGAAGGCCGGCTCGAGATCGAGCCGGCCTTCGTTGTTGTCGCCTACTCGGCGGTGTCGGTGGACTCCGGCGACGGAGTCGAGGTCGAGGACGGCGTCGGCGTGGCGCTATCGGTCGGCGTGGCCGTCGCGGTGGGAGCGACCGGCAGCAGCGTCGAGTACTCGGGCAGGCTGCCGTCGAACACGGGAACGAGCAGCTCCTGGCCGGGCACGTCTCCGTACTGGGCGTAGACCGGGAAGGTGCCGCCGACCTGCGTGTCCGCGCCGACGAGGGTCACCTTGTCTTCGTCGGGCTGTCCCACGGACTTCGACGAGTTGGCCGGAACGTAGAGACGCTCGTCGACCTGCTCGTCGGAACCGTCGGCGAACTCGAACGTGACGAAGATGCCGTCGTCGCTCGTGTTGATCGCGGTGAGGACCAGGTTGAGGTCTTCGCCGTCTTCCGAGATCGCGAGCACGTTGCGCAGCTCGATATCGCCCAGGTCGGCGCTGACACCGTCGCTGGGGTCGTACTGGATCAGCGTCGCCTTCTCGGAGAAGAGCGAGCAACCGGTCGTGCCGAGAAGGACAGCGCCGATGAGGATGGCGGATGCCGCGCCGCGAGCGTTCACTGGAGCCTCCAGGGCAGAATATTGACCAGAATCGCGCGGCTGACCGCACAGACCTGCTGGAGCTTCAGTTTAGTCAAAGAGGCCTCCCGATGCGGAGTAAGGCCACCCTTACCCGCGGAGCGGGGTGATAAAGTCGGGCCGTTCCATTGACCTCCGACGACAAGGTATCCGCGTGTTCCAGCAGGCTCTCCTCCCCGTCGGATCCCCCTCGTGACCGCCCCCGTCGTCGCGGTCGTCGTGGTCGCGGCCGGCAGCGGAACCCGTCTTGGTGCCGCCGAACCCAAAGCCTTCGTGCCGGTGCGCGGCAGGTCGATTCTCGAACACGCACTCTCCGGCGTCTTTCTAATGGCGGATGCCGCCCAGGTCGTCGTCGTCGCACCCGCCGAACGGCTCGAGGTCGCCCGTGAGCTCGCCGAGCGCGTGGCCGGTCCCGCCGCCGCGCACGTGACCGTCGTCGCGGGCGGAGACACCCGCCAGCAGTCGGTCGAGGCCGGACTCGCTGTGCTCGAGCCGGGAATCGAGATCGTGCTGGTCCACGATTCCGCGCGGGCGTTCACCCCCGCCAGCCAGTTCGAAGCGGTCGTCGCCGGCGTGCGCGCGACAGGGGGAGGCGTCATCCCGGGTCTCGCCGTCGCCGACACGATCAAACAGCTCGATTGGACCGGCGCTGTCGAACGCACCGTCGACCGCTCGCAACTCGTCGCCGTGCAGACGCCGCAGGGATTCCCGCGTGAGGGGCTGCTCGCGGCCTACGCGACCGCGAACGAGGACTACACCGACGACGCCGCGGTCTTCGCGGCCGCGGGGCTGCCCGTCACCGTGGTCGACGGCGACCCGCTCGCGTTCAAGATCACGACGCCGTGGGATCTGCGCCGCGCGGAAGCCATCGTCGACGAGAACGCCCCCGCGTCGGTGTCGCGTACCGGCATCGGCATCGACGTGCACCAGTTCGACGAGCTCGTGCCGCTCTGGCTGGGCGGGCTGCACTGGCCCGACGAAGCCGGCCTCGCGGGCCACAGCGACGGCGACGCGGTCGCGCACGCGGTGTGCGACGCGCTGCTCTCCGCTGCCGGACTCGGCGACATCGGCGGCAACTTCGGCACCGACGACCCGCGCTTCGCCGACGCCCGCGGCGACGTCTTCGTCTGCGCTACCGTGCGTCTCGTCACCGACGCCGGGTTCTCGATCGACAACGTCGCCGTCCAGATCGTGGGCAACCGCCCGAAGATCGCGCCGCGTCGCGCGCTGATGGAGGAGCGGATGAGCGCGATGGTCGGTGCGCCGGTCAGCGTCTCGGCGACCACCACCGACGGTCTGGGCTTCACCGGCCGCGGCGAAGGCATCACCGCGATCGCCACGGCGCTGCTCCGCCGCTAGCCCCGCCCGCCCGACACACTGCGCCGCGCGCCCCGCCACGCCGATAAACTGGCGCGCGTGACTGTGCGCCTCTACGACTCCAAACGCCAAGAAACCACCGACTTCGTGCCCCTCGAGGCCGGCAAGGTGGGGCTCTACGTCTGCGGACCCACCGTGCAGTCGTCGCCGCACATCGGACACCTGCGTTCGGCCCTCGTCTACGACCTGTGGCGTCGCTGGCTCGGCTACCGCGGATTCGACGTCACCCTCGTGCGCAACGTCACCGACATCGACGACAAGATCCTCGCGAACGCGTCGCCGACCGAGGGCGACGGCGAACAGTGGTGGGCCCTCGCCTACCGGTACGAGCTCGAATTCACGGCCGGATACGACCGCCTCGGCATCCTGCCCCCCACCTACGAACCGCGGGCGACGGCGAGCATCACCGAGATGCAGGCCATCATCCAACGCCTGATCGACAACGGCCACGCGTACCCCGCCGCGGGCGACGTCTACTTCGACACCGCCTCGTGGCCCGCCTACGGCGAGCTGACCAACCAGAAGCCGGCCGACATGGTCGCGGCATCCGACGCCGACCCCCGCGGCAAGCGCGCCCCGCAGGACTTCGCGCTGTGGAAGGGCCACAAGGCCGACGAGCCCGCCTCGGCGTCGTGGGTCTCACCGTGGGGAGCGGGGCGTCCCGGCTGGCACATCGAGTGCTCCGCGATGAGCTCGCGCTACCTCGGCGCCAACTTCGACATCCACGGCGGCGGCCTCGACCTGCGGTTCCCGCACCACGAGAACGAGCTCGCCCAGTCCACCGCGGCCGGCGACGCGTTCGCGAACTACTGGGTGCACAACGGCCTGGTCAACGTGAACGGCCAGAAGATGTCGAAGTCGCTCGGCAACTCGATCTTCGCGGCCGAGTTCCTCGACCTCGCCCGACCCCTGGTGGTGCGCTACTACCTCGGCGCCGCCCACTACCGGTCGACCATCGACTACCACGACGGTGCGCTCGTCGAGGCGGAAGCCGCCCTCGAGCGCATCGAGGTGTTCCTCGACCGGTCGCAGCGCCGCATCGAGAACACCCGTTTCGCCGCGACCGGACTGCCGGTGGTGCCCGACGAGTTCGCCGAGGCGATGGACGACGACCTGGCCGTGCCGCAGGCGCTCGCCGTGCTGCACGAGCGTGTGCGCAGCGGCAATGCCTCCCTCGACAGCGAGGATCTGGCGCTCGTCGCCACCATCCGCGCCGAAGTCGTCGCCATGACCGAGGTTCTCGGAATCAACCCCGACGCGCCCGAGTGGGCCACTGTAAGCTCTGTACCGGCGGAACGGGCACTGGCTTCCCTCGTCGAACGGCTTATTGCCGACCGTGAGCACGCACGGGAGACCCGCGATTTCAGCGCAGCTGACCGCATTCGTGATGAACTAGTGGCCGCGGGCATCTCTATTGAGGACACCCCGTCCGGCCCCCATTGGAGTATTGAGTCGTGAAGAACCCAGGTAACAAGTCGCGCGCAGGCGCCGTACGCAAGACCAGTTCGGGCAAGCAGGTCGGCTCGGGCGGCCAGGGGCGTCAGGCGCTCGAGGGCAAGAAGCCCACCCCCAAGGCCGAGGACCGTCCGTACCATCCCGCGGGCAAGCGCAAGGCGGCCAACGAGCGCTTCGAGGCGGCTGGCGGACGCAAGCCGTCGCGTGGCAAGGAGGCGCCCGGCGCCGAGCAGCGCCCGCAGCAGCAGCGTCGCGCGAAGTCGAGCGACGAGGTCGAGGTCGTCACCGGCCGCAACTCGGTGCTCGAGGCGCTCCGCGCGAACATCCCCGCGACGACGCTCTACATGGCGACCCGCATCGAATACGACGACCGCGTCAAGGAGGTCGTGAAAATCGCGACCACCCGCGGCATCCCGATACTCGAGGTCATGCGCCCCGAACTCGACCGCCTCGCCGGATTCGACTCGGTGCACCAGGGCCTCGCCCTCAAGGTGCCGCCGTACGTGTACGCGCACCCGCTCGAGCTGCTCGAGAAGATCGAGAAGTCCGGCCGCGTGCCGCTGCTCGTCGCCCTCGACGGCATCACCGACCCGCGTAACCTCGGCGCGATCATCCGTTCGGTCGCCGCGTTCGGCGGTCACGGCGTGATCCTGCCGCAGCGTCGCTCGGTCGGCCTCACCGCCTCGGCGTGGAAGACCTCGGCCGGTGCCGCGGCCCGCACGCCCGTCGCGATGGCCACCAACCTCAACGCGACGATCAAGGAATACAAGTCGCGCGGCGTCTTCGTGCTCGGCCTCGCCGGCGACGGCGAAGTGTCGCTGCCCGACCTTCAGCTCGCCAAGGAGCCCGTTCTGCTCGTGATCGGCAGCGAGGGCAAGGGCCTCTCGCGCCTCGTCACCGAGAACTGCGACGCCATCGTCTCGATCCCGATCAACGCCTCGACCGAGTCGCTCAACGCCGGCATCGCCGCGTCGGTCGCGCTCTACGAGGTCAGCCGGCTGCGTGCCGCGGCCAAGAAGAAGTAGCTTCTCCGCACGTCGAGCTCGTCGGGCCTCCGGGTCCGGCGCGCTTCGTCGTTGCGGGCGTTCGTGGGGCGGGCCGCGTTCGTCATTCAGGATGCCGCGGGCCGGCGGGCGCGGGAAGCCGCGGAGTCTCGCGGGTCGGCGGGGCACCGCGGCCGATCTGGCCTGAATGATGAACGCCGGACGGGCGGGTGTGTCGCAACTCAGCCATAACCCTCAGTTGCAGACTCCTTCGGCGCTGGGTCGCGCAAACGATGGCGCGTTTGC
The DNA here is from genome assembly GCF_014204935.1 of Conyzicola lurida. Classification (NCBI taxonomy): domain Bacteria; kingdom Bacillati; phylum Actinomycetota; class Actinomycetes; order Micrococcales; family Microbacteriaceae; genus Conyzicola; species Conyzicola lurida. The sequence goes on from NZ_JACHMJ010000001.1 coordinate 309,555, forward strand.
CATAGCTCCACCGCGCGGGCTCAACCCGCGATTGGTCAGACCGTGGAACGCCAGTCGTCGGCGACGACGTCGACCGGCAGGGTTATCGCGCCGGTCGGCGGGTCGATGACGGTGGCCTCGTCGCGGCGGTGGCGCAGCACGTTCTCGACATAGCTCGACACGGCCTCGGCGAGCGGGATGTCGCGACCCATGTTCTGCGACATGTACCAGCGGTGGTCGAGCAGCTGGTGGAAGATCTCGGCCGGTTCGAGGCGGCCCTTGAGTTCCTTCGGGATGGCGCGGATGACTGGTTCGAACACCCGCTGCGCCCACTCGTGTGCGACGACCTCTTCGTCGAGGTCCTGCTTGCCGAAGCTCGCGGTGTACGAGTCGAGGTCATTGAGCAGGCGGCGGGCCTGGTTCTCCTGGGCGTCGAGGCCGGTGAGGCGCAGCAGGCGGCGCGAGTGGTGGCCGGCGTCGACGACCTTCGGCTGGATGCGCACCTTGGTGCCGGTCTCGTCGGTCTTGATCGCGAGTTCTTCGATGTCGAACCCGAGGTCGTTGAGGCGCTGCACGCGGTCGTTGATGCGCCAGCGCTCCGACGAGTCGAACTGCTCGGAGCCGGTGAGCTCCTTCCAGAGCGTGCGGTACTGGTTGACGATGCCGTCGCTGATCGCGATCGGATCCACTTCCTCGGCCATCTTGCCGCCGGCCTGGAGGTCGAACAGCTCGCCGGCGATGTTCACGCGGGCGATCTCGAGGTCGTTCTCGCGCTGCCCGTTGGAGAGACCGTCGTAGAGCTGGCCGGTCTCGGCGTCGACGAGGTACGCGGCGAACGCGCCGGCATCGCGGCGGAACAGGGTGTTGGAGAGCGACACGTCGCCCCAGAAGAAGCCGACGACGTGCAGGCGCACGAGCAGCACGGCGAGGGCGTCGACGAGCCGCGTCGCGGTATCGGGGCGCAGGGTCTGGGAGAAGAGCGCCCGGTAGGGGAGCGAGAACTTGAGATGCCGGGTGACGAGCGACGACTCGAGGTCCTCGCCCTCCGTGGTCGTGCGGTTGGTGATGACCGCGATCGGGTCGACGCACGGGATGTCGAGACGCTGCAGCGTGCGCAGCATGTCGTACTCCTTGCGCGCCAGCTCGGCCGATGTCTCCTTGATCGCGACGACGTAGCCGCTCAGGTTGACGAAGCGCACGAGGTGGCGCGAAATGCCCTTGGGCAGGGCGGCGATGGTGTCTTCCGGCCAGACCTCGAGGGGGAGGTTCCACGGCAGGTCGAGGAGTGCCGGGTCGACGGTGGCCGCGGTGATGTTGAGTGAGCCGCTCATGGGGTGCTTCTCCTTAACGTGGATCGAGCCTGTCTCGATCTCCCGACATTCGTCAGTAGATCTCGACAGGCTCGATCAACGGATGGTTCGACTAGCTTGCGACGACGGCCTTCTTGCTGAGGCGCAGGCCGGACTCGGTGTTGAACACGTGCACGTGGTTCGGCTCCGGGAGGACGAAGACCTTGTCGCCGGCGTTCGGGTGCGAACGGCCGTCGACGCGCGCGACGATGTCGACGCGGTTGCCGTCGATCTCGGTGTGTCCGTAGAGGTAGCCGTCGGCGCCGAGCTCTTCGACCAGGTCGACGTCGACGGGGAGGCCCTCGCCGGTCGGCGAGACGCGGATGTCCTCGGGGCGGATGCCGATGGTGACCTTCTTGGCGGTCGCTTCACCGAGGGTGTCGCGGTCGACAGCGGCGATGGCGGTACCGAACTTGAGACCGCCGTCGACGACGTCGGCGTCGAACAGGTTCATGGCCGGCGAACCGATGAAGCCGGCGACGAAGACGTTCTGAGGCTGTTCGTACAGGTCGCGGGGCGTTCCGACCTGCTGCAGGACGCCGTCCTTGAGAACCGCGATGCGGTCGCCCATGGTGAGGGCTTCCGTCTGGTCGTGGGTCACGTAGACGGTGGTGACGCCGAGGCGGCGCTGCAGCGAAGCGATCTGCGTACGGGTCTGCACGCGCAGCTTGGCGTCGAGGTTGGAGAGCGGCTCGTCCATGAGGAACACCTGCGGCTGGCGCACGATGGCGCGGCCCATGGCGACGCGCTGACGCTGTCCACCGGAGAGCGCCTTCGGCTTGCGGCCGAGGTAGGGCTCGAGGTCGAGGAGCTTGGCTGCCTCGAGAACGCGGGTGGCGCGCTCGTCCTTGCCGATGCCGGCGATCTTGAGCGCGAAGCCCATGTTCTCGGCGACGGTCATGTGGGGGTACAGCGCGTAGTTCTGGAAGACCATCGCGATGTCGCGGTCCTTCGGCGGGACGTCGGTGACGTTGCGGTCGCCGATGAGGATGCTGCCGTCGTTGACCTCTTCGAGGCCGGCGAGCATTCGCAGAGAGGTGGACTTACCGCAACCGGAGGGGCCGACGAGGACGAGGAATTCGCCGTCTGCGACCGAGAGGTCGAGCGCGTCGACTGCGGGGCGGGTGGAACCCGGGTAGAGGCGGGTTGCCTTGTCGAAAGTGACTGATGCCATGACTATTAATGCTCCTTCACCGGCAGGTACGTGCCGGACGATCCGAGTGAATGGAAAGTGACCCGAGGGCCACAAATGTCATTATGGCACTAACCCGCGCTCAGCGGTCGTTTGGGCGATTCCCAGAATGCGCTCCTAAGATCGAAAAAGGCCGTAGTTTCCTATGGGGTGCGGTCGCCGACTTTTCTCCCCTCTAAATCCCGGTCCTTGCGAGGTTCAATGACGTACGGCGTTTCTGGCAGCAATCGCCAGAGCAAAAACGAGCGACGCGAAGTCGCGCGCGAAAAAGCAAAAGTGCTCCGCGACAACCAGCGCAAGAAGGACCGCCGCACCAAGGTGTTCCTGCAGGGCGGCGTCATCGTCGTCGTTCTCGCGATCGTCGCGGTCGTCGCTTTCGCGATCGTCACCACGATCAAGCCGGCCAGCCCCGGCCCGCGCAACATGCTCAGCGACGGCATCCTCATCGGCGAGGGTTTCACCGCCACGCGCACCGCAGCCCTCGAAGCGGGGGAGACGCCCGTCGCCAACGAGCGCGACGAGGATTCCGACACCATCCGCATCCAGATGTTCGTCGACTACTTCTGCCCGATCTGCGGCGAGTTCGAGAAGGCCAACGGCGACCAGCTCTCCACCTGGGTCGAGAGCGGTGCCGCCGAGGTCGAGATCTTCCCGATGGCGATCCTTGACCGCCTGTCGAACGGCACGAAGTACGCCACCCGGGCCGCCAACGCCGCCGCCTGCGTCGCGGACAATTCGCCCGACAGCTACTACGACTACAACACGATCCTCTTCGAGAACCAGCCGGAAGAGGGCACCGACGGTCTGACCGACGCCGAGCTGATCGACCTCACGGTCGAGGCCGGCGTCTCGAGCCCGAAACTCGTCGCGAACTGCATCGAAGACCAGGAGTTCAAGACCTGGGTCGCCGACGCGCGCACCCGCGCCCAGAACGGCCCGATCCCGAACAGCAACGTCGACGCCGTCGCCGGAACCCCGACCGTGATCGTCAACGGCGTGAAGTACACCGGAGCGCTCAACGACGCGAAGGCTTTTGCCGCCTTCGTGATCCAGGCCGAGAATGACGACTCCGCCACGACGTCGACCTCCACCCCTACTCCGGCTCCGGCCGAGACCGCGGCACCCGCCGAGACCCCCGCACCGTAGGCCCGTCGGTTCGCATGGTGGGCCCCGGTGGCCGTAGCGTTGCACCATGAGAACTGAACAAGCCAGCATCATCCGCGAACTCGGCGTCGTCGCCGAGATCGACGCCGCCACGGAGATCGACCGACGCGTCGGATTCCTCGTCGACTACCTGCGCACCACCGGCGCCCGCGGGCTTGTTCTCGGCATCAGCGGCGGGCAGGACTCCTCGCTCGCCGGCCGGCTCTGCCAGCTCGCCGTCGAGAAGCTCGCGGCCGAGGGTGCCACGGCCGAATTCGTCGCCGTGCGCCTGCCCTACGCGGTGCAAGCCGACGAGGAGGACGCGCAGCTCGCCGTGAAGTTCATCGCGCCGACCCGAGTCGTCACCTTCGACATCAAGCGCGGCGTCGACGGCGTCGCCGCCGAGTACACCGACGCGGTCGGCACGCCGATCAGCGACTTCACCAAGGGCAATACCAAGGCCCGGATGCGTATGGTCGCCCAGTACGCGATCGCCGGCGACAGCGGGCTGCTGGTCGTCGGTACCGACCACGCCGCCGAGGCGGTGACCGGCTTCTTCACCAAGTTCGGCGACGGCGGTGCCGACGTGCTGCCGCTCTCCGGACTGAGCAAGCGCCAGGGCCGCGCCCTGCTCGAGCAGCTCGGAGCCCCCGAGCGCCTCTACCTCAAGGCGCCGACCGCCGACCTCCTCGACGACAACCCCGGCCAGACCGACGAGAACAACCTCGGCATCGCCTACGCCCACATCGACGATTTCCTCGAGGGCAAGGATGTCGCGGACGCCGTCGCCGACGCGCTCGTGGCGCGCTACCGCTCCACCGAGCACAAGCGTCAGCTGCCGGTCACCCCGGCGGACACGTGGTGGCGTGCATAGAAAACGGGGTCGACCTGCCCGCGGCATCCATTGGTTGACATTTGACAACTAAGTCGTATAGTTGACATAGATCAACTGATTGTGGCCCTCACTGCTGAGCACTCGCTCGCGTGGGGGCCATCGTCGCGAATGGGGAAACTTCACGTGTCACAGACCACCACACCACCCGCTATGACCCACCGGCAGGTGTTGGAATCGCTGTCCGGCCTGCTCGCCGGGCTCTTCGTCGCCGTGCTCGCCTCGACCGTCGTGTCGACGTCGCTGCCGAAGATCATCTCCGACCTCGGCGGCGACCAGACCGCCTACACCTGGGTGGTCGTCTCCACCCTGCTCGCCACCACGGTGAGCACGCCGATCTGGGGCAAGCTCTCCGACCTCTTCAACCGCAAACTGCTGGTCCAGCTCGCGATCGTCATCTTCGTGGTCGGGTCGGCGCTCGCCGGCCTCTCGCAGGGCACCGACACCCTCATCGTCTGGCGCGTGCTGCAGGGTCTCGGCGCCGGCGGCGTGATCTCGCTCGTGCAGGTGCTGATCTCCGACATCGTGAGCCCGCGGGAGCGCGGCCGCTACGTCGGTCTGCTCGGAGCGGTGCTCGCGGTCGGCACGGCCGGCGGCCCGCTGCTCGGCGGCGTGATCACCGACACGATCGGCTGGCGCTGGAACTTCTACGTGGCGGTGCCGTTCGCGGTGCTCGCGCTCATCCTCATCCAGCGCACCCTCACGCTGCCCAAGCGCCCCAAGCGCAAGGTCTCGATCGACTACTTCGGCGCGGTGCTCATCGCCGCCGGCGTCTCGCTGCTGCTGATCTGGGTGTCGCTCGCCGGCAACCAGTTCGAGTGGGGCTCGCTCACCTCGTGGGTCATGGCCATCGGTGCCGCCGCACTGCTGATCGCCGCCGTCATCGTGGAGATCTCGGTCAAAGAACCGATCCTGCCGATGAACCTGTTCAAGAACCGTAGCTTCACCCTGGTGGTCGTCGCGAGCCTCACCGTCGGTGTCGCGCTCTTCGCCTCGTCGGTGTTCCTCAGCCAGTACTGGCAGCTCAGCCGCGGCGCCAACCCGACCCAGTCCGGCCTGCTCAGCCTGCCGCAGGTCGTCGGCTCGCTCGTCGCCTCCACCGTCATCGGGACGCTCATCAGCCGCAGCGGCAAGTGGAAGCGCTGGATGGTCGTCGGTGCGGCGCTGCTCACCGTCGGCCTCTCGCTGATGTCGACCATCCGGTACGACACCGAGATCGTCTACGTGTCGATCTACCTCGCGCTCATGGGCCTCGGTCTCGGCATGGTCATGCAGAACCTCGTGCTCGTCGTGCAGAACTCGGTCGACGTGCGCCAGGTGGGTGCGGCCAGCTCGGCCGTCGCCTTCTTCCGCAGCCTCGGTGGAACGCTCGGCGTCTCGATCCTCGGCGCCGTCCTCGCCTCGCAGGTCGGCAGCCACATCACCTCGGGCATCTCGAGTATCAGCGCCTCGCCGGCCGAATTGAAGTCGCTCGCCTCGGGTACGATTCCGGACGTGAACTCCCTGTCGACCCCCGTGCGCGTGCTCGTGGAGTCGGCGTACGGCCAGGCGATCGGCGAGATCTTCCTCATCGCCGCCCCGCTCGCGCTCATCACCCTGCTCTGCATCGTCTTCCTGCCGAACGCCGAGCTCGGCACCAAGACCGGCGTGCAGCAGCTCGCCGAGACCGAGGCCGAGCTGGCGCTCAACGTCGCCGGCGGAGAGGCCATCATCCCGACGACGCTCACCCGCCCGGTGCCCGTGGTCGAGAACGCGACGAAGAAGACCGACGATGCCTGATTCCCGGGAATCCGACGCGGCCCGGGAGGCGTTCGCTCTCGACATCGAGGAGGGCGTCGCCGGGCTGTACCGGGCGAGCAAGGCGCGCGTGAAGCGACTGGTCGAGCACCTCGACCCCGACATGCAGACGGCCGGCTACCTCGTGCTGCGCTACGTGATGGCGCACGGTCCGATCCGGGCCGGAGACATCGCGGCGGGACTCACCATGGACAAGAGCGCCGTCAGCCGCCAGCTCACCGTGCTGCGCGACAGCGGCCTGATCGAGGCGCGGCCCGACCCCGAAGACGGGCGCGCGAGCCTCGTCGTCGCGAGCGAGAAGGCCAACGAGCGCCTCGACGAGTTCCGCGTCGACCTCAAGGCCGACTACCAGCGCATCCTCGCCAGCTGGGACGCCGCCGACATCGAGGCGTTCGCCCGGCTTCTCGGCAAGTTCAACGAATCGCGGTAGCTCCTAGTCGCGACCCTCGACGAAGGCCTCGGCGACCCGGTCCCACCACGCGGACGACTCGGCGCGCTTGGCCGCCGCGATCTCGAGGCCGCGGGAGCGGATCGCCGCGCGGTCGTTCCAGACGGCGGATGCCGCGGCCGGCCCCGCGCCGGCCACGAGCTCCGCGGCGGGAACCAGCCCGCGCTGCCCGAAGTTGCCGAGGGCACCCGTGAGCTTCGTGGTGGTGTAGTCGTCGACCGGGATGCCGATCGTCGGCACGCCTCCCGACACGGCGAAGACCGCCGGGTGGTACCTGCTGCTGAGGATCAGTTCCGCGCCGCGGGCGAGAGCCGCGGCATCCACCGAGTGGTTCGGCAGAACCGTCGCGGTCGTCGATGTCATGCGGGCGGCGACCTGCTCGTGGATCACCGTGTCGCCGCGCACCTCGCCCTCGACGAGCGAGCCGAAGTGGGCGAAGAAGATGATCTCGAGGCCGGTCGTCGCGACGATCTCGTCGAGCAGCGCGGCCGTGTGCTCGACGAAGAGCTCGCGCGGCTGGTCGCCGGTGTGCGTCGACAGCGAGACGAGGCAGTAGGGCGACCGGTCGGTGGTCTCGGTGATGCGCTCGGCGAGGAAGCTCGCGTCGTCGACGGTCTTGTTCAGCAGTTCCTCGGGAACCCCGAGCTCGAGGCACAGGTCGTACGAGTCGCTCTCCCGCAGGCCGACGAACTCGGCCGAGGAGAGCAAGCGGGCGACGAGGTCGCGGTCTTCGCCCTCGAGGTGCGGGCCGATGGTCTGGCCCGAGACGACGAGCGGCTTGCCGAGCAGTCGCGCGATCTCGCCGATCGTGCCGCGCTCGAAGATGTGCGACGGCCAGGTCGACGCCATGTTGCCGCCGCCGGAGATGGCCACGCCGTCGCTCGCGCGGATCGCCTCGATTACCGCGAAAGCGCTGTCGCCGGGCTCGAGCAGGCCCTGGTCGCCGGCGGCCGTTCGCAGCACGAGGTCCATGCGCTCGTTGCGCTCGGCCGACGAGGTCTGGGTGCGGAAGCCGATGTTCGGCACCGCGTCGACGCCGTAGCGTTCGGTGGTCTCGGCCGGGTTCGACGAGACCGCCGTGATGTCGCTGATGCCGCGGGCCACCATCTGGTGCACGAGCTCGTCGAACATGGCCTCGTCGCCGACGTGGACCATGTCCTCGAGAACTCCGACGTCACCGATTACAACAATTCGCAACTTCTACTCCGCAGGCGTTGGGGGGTCTCCCGCACGCCGCGGGACCAGACAACGTTAGTCGACCTGAGCTGCCAAGGCGGCGAACGCTTCCTCGAGGACGGATGCCGCATCGTCGATGAGTTCCTCGCTGATCACGACGCTCGGCATGATGCGCATGACCGAGTCCCAGCTACCCGCGTCGAGCACGATGACGCCGTGCGTCGTGGCGTACTTCAGCACGAAGGTCAGGGCTTCGGGGTTGGGCGTCTTCGTGCCGGGCAGTACGAACTCGATGCCGAACATCGCACCCTTGCCGCGCACGTCGCCGACGAAGTCGAAGCGCTCGGCCCAGTCGCCGATGCGCGCCCAGAGCATACGCTCGACGTTCTGCGCGGCCTCGAGCAGGTTGTCGCGCTCGATCAGGTCGAAGACCGCGAGGGCGGCCGCGGTCGAGACCGGGTTGCCGCCGAAGGTGCCGCCGATGCCGCCGGGCTGCACCGCGTCCATGATCTCGGCGCGGCCGGTGACCGCGGCGAGCGGGAAGCCGCCCGCGATGCCCTTCGCCGTGGTGACGAGGTCGGGCACGACGCCGTGGTGCTCGATCGAGTACCACGCGCCGGTGCGGGCGATGCCGGCCTGGATCTCGTCGGCGACGAACACGATGCCGTTCGCGGTGCAGTATTCGCTGAGGGCCGTGAAGTAGCCGGGCGCGGGGATGACGATGCCGCCGTCGCCCTGGATCGGCTCGACGAAGAACGCCGCGATCTCGCTCGCGCCGATGTGCGTCTCGATGTAGTCGATCGTCTTCGCGGCCGCCTCCTCGCCGGAGAGCCCGTCGCGGTAGGGGTAGCTCACCGGCACGCTGTAGATCTCGCCGGGGAACGGGCCCATGCCGGCGCGCTCGGGCCAGGGGCGGTAGGTCATCGCCATGGTGAGGTTGGTGCGGCCGTGGAACGCGTGGTCGAGCGCGACGATGGCGCGGCGGCCGGTGAACTTGCGCGCGATCTTGACCGCGTTCTCTACCGCCTCGGCGCCCGAGTTGACGAGGATCGAGCGCTTTTCGAAGTCGCCGGGCGTGATCTCGGCGAGCTTCTCGGCGACCCGCACGTAGTTCTCGTACGGCGTCACGGTGAAGAGGGTGTGGGTGAGCTTCGAAGCCTGGGCGGATGCCGCGGCGGCCACGTCCTCGTTGGCGTGGCCGATCGTGGTGACGCCGATGCCGCAGCCGAGGTCGATCAGCTGGTTGCCGTCGACGTCGACGAGGATCGCTCCCGACCCGTGGTCCATGTAGATGTTGGCGAGGGTGCCCGCGCCACGCGAGACGCTCTTCAGGCGGCGCTCCTGCAGGGCGACCGAGTTGGGTCCGGGGAGTTCCGTGAGCAGCTTGCGTTCCTGGGGCACCGAGAATGTCATGCGTTCAACCCTACGACCGGAGTCATGGAATGGCGGGCACTCCCGCTACGTTGTAGCGATAGTGCCCGCCGCCCGGCGGGGTGAATCAGGGGGAAGCCGTGTCGATCATCCACTGGCTGTTCGACGCCCAGCTCGTGATCGGCGACCAGACCGTGCTCTGGCGCGAGATCATCGGCAACGTCTTCGGGCTCGCGAGCGCGCTCGGCGGAATGCGCCGCAAGGTCTGGGCCTGGCCGGTCGGCATCGTCGGCAACGCCCTGCTCTTCACCGTCTTCCTCGGCGCGGTGTTCGGCACCCCGAACCCGGTCAACCTGCTCGGCCAAGCCGGCCGCCAGGTCATGTTCATCGTCGTCTCGGTCTACGGCTGGTACTCCTGGAAACACAGCAAGAATCCGGATGGCGCGGCCGTCGAGCCGCGCTGGGCTGGCACCCGGTCGCGGATACTGCTGGTCGTCGCGCTCGTCGGCGGCACCGCCATCCTGACGCCCATCTTTTCTGCACTGGGTTCGTACGAGCCGGTGTGGGCCGACGCCTGGATCTTTATGGGGTCGCTGCTCGCCACCTACGGCATGGCCAAGGGCTGGGTCGAGTTCTGGCTGATCTGGGTCGCGGTCGACCTGGTCGGCGTGCCCCTGCTGTTCGGCGCCGGCTACTACGCCTCGGGGCTCATGTACGTGTTCTACGGCGCATTCACGCTCGTCGGGTTCTTCGTCTGGGCGCGGGCGCGCACCAAGCCGAAGGTCGCGGTCGAGTTCCCGGATCCGACACTGCAGCGGTAGTCCGCGGCTCATCGCGGCTCATCGCGGCTTGTCACGCTCTCGGGCGAACGTCAGCGCCCGCGCGTAGAGTCGTTGGTTGACGAAAGTTGGCTTTCCCCCATGACCCTCATCCCGCCCGTGACCCGGCTCGACGCCCTCAGTGACGTCGAGATCCGCGGCATCCGCGCCGATTTCCCGATCCTCTCGACGGAGGTGAACGGGGCGTCGCTCGTCTACCTCGACTCGGGTGCCACCTCGCAGAAGCCGGTGCAGGTGCTCGACGCCGAGCGCTCGTTCTACGAGCGCGACAACGCCGCGGTGCACCGCGGGGCACACACGCTCGCCGCACTCGCGACCGAGTCGTTCGAGGACGCCCGGTCGACCGTCGCGCGCTTCGTCGGTGTACGCGAGGACGAGATCGTCTGGACGTCGAACGCCACCGAGGGCATCAACCTCATCGCCTACGCGATGTCGAACGCCAGCCTCGGCCGCGGCGACGAGGCATCGGCCTCGCTGCGACTCGGCGAGGGCGACGAGATCGTCGTCACCGAGATGGAGCACCACGCCAACCTGATCCCGTGGCAGGAACTCGCGGCGCGCACCGGAGCGACGCTGCGCTACATCCCCGTGCACGACGACGGGTCGCTCGTGCTCGACGACCTCGACGAGATCGTCAACGAGCGCACGCGCGTGCTCGCCTTCACCCACGTCTCCAACGTGCTCGGCATCGTGAACCCCGTCGACGTGCTCGTCGCGCGGGCCCGGCAGGTCGGCGCGCTCACCGTGCTCGACGCCTGCCAGTCGGCGCCGCACCTCGCGCTCGACCTCGTGGCGCTCGACGTCGACTTCGCCGTGTTCTCGGGCCACAAGATGCTCGGCCCCACCGGCGTCGGCGTGCTCTACGGGCGCGGCGCCCTGCTCGCCGCCCTCCCGCCGTTCCTCACCGGCGGTTCGATGATCACCACCGTCACGATGGAGAAGGCCGAGTACCTCGAAGCGCCGCAGCGGTTCGAAGCCGGCACGCAGCGCGTGTCGCAGACGGTCGCGCTCGCCGCGGCGGTGCGCTACCTGTCGGCGGTCGGCATGGACCGCATCGCCGAGCACGAAGCGCGGCTGGGCGAGCGGCTGGTCGCCGGTCTCGCCGAGATCCCCGGCGTGCGCGTGCTCGGGCAGCCCGCGGGCACGCACCGGGTCGGACTCGCCAGCTTCGACGTCGCCGGCGTGCACTCGCACGACGTCGGGCAGTTCCTCGACGACCGCGGAATCGCCGTGCGCGTCGGGCACCACTGCGCCCAGCCGCTGCACCGCCGCCTCGGCGTCACCGCGTCGACCCGCGCGAGCGCCTACCTGTACACGACCGAGAACGAGGTCGACGAGTTCCTCGCCGGGGTCGCCGACGTCACCACTTTCTTCGGAGTTTCGGCATGAGTTCGTCCGACCTGCAGGCGCTCTACCAGGAGCTGATCCTCGACCACTCGCGTCATCCCCACGGCTTCGGCCTGCAGGAGGGCGCGGCCGCGTCGTCGCACCAGGTCAACCCGACCTGCGGCGACGAGGTCACCCTCGAGCTGCACATGCAGCCCGGAACGGACATCGTCTCGTCGGTGCGCTGGGAGGGTCACGGCTGCGCGATCTCGCAGGCCTCGGCGTCGCTGTTCACCGAGATGGCGGACTCGCTCACGCTCGACGACCTCGACTCGCGCATCGAGCTGTTCCGCACCGCGATGCGGTCGCGCGGCACGATCGAGCCCGACGAGGAGCTGCTAGGCGACGCCGCGGCACTCGGCGGGGTCTCGAAGTACATCGCGCGGGTCAAGTGCGCGATGCTCGCCTGGGTCGCGGCCGAGCACGCGATCGCGCAGGTTCGCGCGGCGTAGCTTAGGGCAGACGCTGGCGCGTCTGCCATAGCTCCACCGCGCTGAGTTGCGAGCGGGTGCGGGCGGCGTTGCCCGCGCTCGACAGGATGCGCGGCTCGCGGTCGGGCGATCCGTCCTGTTGAGCGCGCGACCGGCGCGATTCGTCCTGTCGGGCGGAGTAGGTGCGTGGCACCGTGTTCGTCATTCGGGCCGGATGGGGCGCGCGGCGCAACCTCGCCGCGCGAATCCGGCTCAGCCGGGGCTCAGCCCTGGCGCGCCAGCAGCGAGTCGAGTTCCTCGGGCGTCGACGGGGGAGCGATGAGGAAGCCCTGCGCGCGGTCGCAGTGCAGTTCGCGGGCGTGCTCGAGGTGCTCCGCGCTCTCCACGCCCTCGGCCACGACGCGCAGGCCGCGGTGCAGGGCGTTATCGACGATCTCGGTGAGCTGCGGTTCGACGTCGCGCTGCACGAGCGACTTGTCGAGCTTCACCTCGGTGGCGGGCAGGGTGCGCAGCTGGTCGATGGTGGAGTGCCCGGTGCCGAAGTCGTCGACCGAGATGCCGACGCCGAGCGACGAGAGCGCCTCGAGGCTGGCCCGGGTGGTCACGCTCGTCTCGACCGGGCTGGACTCGGTGATCTCGAGCGTGAGGTGGTGCGGGTCGAACGACACGGCCAGCAGCGTTTCGGCGACGAGCTCGACGAACGCCGACTGTTCGAGCTGCAGCGCGGAGACGTTCACCGACACGTCGAGTTCGAAACCGCGGCGGTGCCACGCCTCCGCCTGGCCGGCGCCGGCCTTGAGCATAAAGGCGCCGAGCGCGTGGATCAGGCCGTTTTCCTCGGCGAGCGGGATGAAGTGATTCGGCGCGAGAAGGCCGCGGTGCGGGTGTACCCAGCGGCAGAGGGCTTCGACGCCGACGACGTGTCCGCTGTGCACGTCGATCTGCGGCTGGAAGTAGGCGACGATCTCACCGCGGTCGACGGCGCCGGAGAGCTCGTCGAGCAATCGCGCGTCCTCAGTCGAATGGTGCAATCGACAGTCCCCCGGTAACCGCGGAAGCTCCGCTCCACACAGCGTGCACCACGGTCGCCCCCGGGTCAAACTCGACGGGCAACTCACAGAAAGAGAAAGACTGTCAAGCCCTGACTAGGCTTTGGTAACCCGGTTCCGCGCGATTAGCCTGAACGAGCCGACGGCGGGGTTGCCGGTTGCGCGCCGCCAACCCAGAGGACCCGAGACGATGACACCCGCTGCCACCCTCGCCACCGTCGAGCGCCGCAATAACGTGCGCGTCCTCGGGAATCCGGCCGGACGCCCGATGGTGTTCGCCCACGGCTTCGGCTGCAGCCAGGAGATGTGGCGACTCGTCGCCCCCGCATTCGCCGCCGACTACCGCGTCGTGCTCTACGACCACACCGGCGAGGGCGGCTCCGACCTCTCGGAATACGATCCCGCCAAGTACGACAGTCTTGACGGCTACGCCGACGACATCCTCGACATCGTCGCGGCCTACGAGCTCGAGGACGTCGTCTTCGTCGGCCACTCCGTGAGCGGCATGATGGGTGTGCTGGCGAGCCTGCGCGCGCCCGAGAGCTTCGGCGCGCTGATCCTCGTCAGTCCGTCACCGCGCTACATCAACGACGGCGACTACATCGGCGGTTTCGAGAAGGCCGACATCGACGGCCTCCTCGACTCCCTCGACGCCAACTACCTCGGCTGGTCGGCGACGATGGCGCCGGTGATCATGGGCAACCCCGAACGGCCCGAGCTCTCCGACGAGCTGAACGCCCAGTTCTGCGCGACCGACCCCGTCGTGGCACGCCAGTTCGCCCGCGTCACCTTCCTCTCCGACAACCGGGACGATCTCGCCGACGTGACGACGCCCGCGCTCGTGCTGCAGTGCGCCGACGACCTGATCGCGCCGGTCACCGTCGGCCAGTACGTGCACGCCGAAATCGCCGGCAGCACGCTCGTGATGCTCCCTGCGACCGGCCACGTGCCCCACCTCTCGGCACCCGACCAGGTGATCACGGCCATCCAGGAGTACCTGGCGTGAGCGACGACTGGGAAGACCTCTACCGACAAGCACCATGCGGACTCTTCACGAGTGACGACGACGGATCGATCGTTCGCGTCAATGCGACGCTGCTCGACTGGCTGGGGCTCAGGGAGTCCGACGTGGTCGGCCGCTCGTTCCGCGATTTCCTCGACACCGGCAGCCAGCTGTTCTACGAGACCCGCTACCTGCCGGCGCTGCGGCTGCGCGGCGAGGTCAAGGAGGTCGCGCTCACGCTCGCCCTCCCCGACGGAGGCCGGCTGCCCACCCTCATCAATTCCGCCGTGACGCTCGGCGACGACGGCGAGGTCGCGCGCGTCAGCAGCGCGCTCTTCGACGTGAGCGAGCGGCAGGACTACGAGCTCGACCTGCTCACGGCACGGCGCTCGGCCGAGGCGTCCGAGGGCCGACTGCGGCTGCTGCGGGACTCCGCGACCGCATTCGCCGCCAGCGCCGAGGAGGACGACGTGGCCGAAGCGCTCGTCACCGCCGCCCGGGCCTCCTATCTCGCACGTTTCGTCGCCGTCTACCTCGCCGACGACGACGGCAGCCTCCGCTTGGCGGCGGGGGAGTCCCCGGTCGACGAGATCCTCCCCGACGACGCGAACCGACCGCAGTGGCGGGCCTTCGAGAGCGGCGAACGGCTGGGCATCGTGGTGGGCGACGAGGGCGAGGATGCCGCGAGCCTGGCGTTACGCGCGGCGCGGTTGACCGAGCTGGTCGCCCTTCCCCTCCTCGACGATTCCGGGCCGATCGGGTCGCTCGTCTGCTTCTTCCCGCGCACCCGCTCGCTCACCGACGACGACGACGAAGTGCTCGCCGCCGTCATGCGGCAGGCGGCGACGGTGCTCGCCCGCGTGCGCCTACAGCGCGAACTCGCCCGGCTCGCCCTGCACGACCAGCTCACCGGGCTCGGCAACCGCGTGCTGCTCGAGATCCGCATGCGCGAGTCGCTCGCCGCGGCCCGCCGTCAGGAACGCGCCCTCGCCCTCATCGTGCTCGACCTCGACGGGTTCAAGGCGATCAACGACCGCTTCGGCCACGCCGCCGGAGACGACGTGCTCGTCGGGGTGGCGGAGCGGTTGCGCGCCAGCGTGCGGGCGGGCGACGTCATCGGACGCTTCGGCGGCGACGAGTTCGTGATCATCTGCGCCGACGCCGACGAGGAAGCCGCAGAGATCGTGGCTAAGCGTGTCGTCGCGGCGATCGAGAATTCCCCCGAGGGGAAGCAGCACCTCGCGGTCACCGCGAGCGTCGGGGTCGCCGTCTACCTCGCCGGCTCGGTACACCCGGCGACGGGCGACGACATCTTCACCGCGGCGGACTCGGCGATGTACCTGTCGAAGTCGCTCGGCAAGAACCGCGTGACGGTCGCCCGGGTCTAGCCCCGGTCGTCCGCGACCGGCGGGGTCGACGCGCGCAGTCCCGCGCGGATGTCGCGCAGCAGCTGCGTGGCAGACGGCCTCTGCGCGGCGTCGCGCCGCGTCATCCGGCCGATCAGGCCCGCCCACGGCTCGGGAACGCTCGCCGGAATCGGCGGATCCTCGCTGCGCCGCAACAGGGCCGAGTCCATCGCGTTGCCGGGGAACGCCCGGGTGCGGGTGAAGCACTCGAGCATCACGAGGCCGAGCGAGTAGATGTCGGTGGCCGGCGTGAGCTGTTCGTTGAAGGTCTGCTCGGGGCTGAGGTAGGCGGCGGTGCCGAGGGTAGCGGCGTCCGCGTCGCTGACCGTGTCGGCCTTGATCGCGATGCCGAAGTCGGTGAGGCGGGCGCGCACGCGCGACGAGGCGGTGCCGTAGTCGGTGAGCATGATGTTGGCCGGCGAGATGTCCCGGTGGATGACGCCGCGAGAGTGCACGTACTCCAGCGCCTCGGCGACCTCGAAGCCGATCTCGGCGATCTCCCGCGCGCTGAGCTCGCGCTCGGCGACCGTGCGGCGGACGGTGCTACCGTGCACGAATTCCATGACGAGGAAGGGGCGGATGTCGTCGGGCGACGACCGGTCGATGCCGACGTCGGAGATCGACACGACCCCGTGGTGGTTGAGACTCGCGAGAACACGCACCTCGTCGCGGAACTGGTCCATGTTGGCCTTGTCGCCCGCGGCGAAGAGTTTGATCGCGACATCCCGTTTCAAGATCTCATCACGGCCGCGGTAGACGAGGGCGGCCCCGCCGCGCGCGAGCAGCTGCAACGGCTGGTACCGCTCGCTCAGCAGCGGCGCATCCAGTTCCGGCTTCTCTTCGGCCGTCGTCACGGTGTCGTCCCCCATGTTGTCGATTCTAGAGACAAGTGGTCAGGGTGCCAGCCGTAGAATCACGAGTGCTATGGATGGGACCCCGCTCACGGCCGCGCCGCGGCTCTCGATCCACCGTCCCCTCGTCGGGCCGGTGCAGGTCTTCCTGCCCTACGGTGACGGAGATTCCACCCGCGAGTGGTTCCGCGCCGTGACGAACGCCCCGGCGATGAAGCTGCGCTGGGAACACTCCGCGCCCGCGCACTGGGTGGTCGGCCGCGACCGCTTGGTCACCGTCGCCTTCGCGATCGTCGAGAAGTACGGCTACGTCGACCTGCACATGGACTACCGGCTGAGCGAGAAGTGCGGGCAGAAGTGCATGTCGTCCGTGAACCCGAACTGCACCTGCTCCTGCCTCGGCGCGACGCACGGCGGTGCCAGCCGGCTCAACTTCCTGCCGATCGCCGAGGTGGTCGGGCTCACCGGCACCACCGTGCAGACCCTGCGCACACTCACGCGCTGACGACCCGTGCAGGCGACTTTCGAGGAATGAACCGGGTTCACCCAGCCCGGGGGAGTAGGACTGTGACCAGAGACCGAGAGGAGCCGCCGTGCTCGCCGTGAACGTAGACCACCCCGGTGGGCCCGAGGTGCTCGTCTGGCGTGAGACGGATCCCCCGGTCGCCGGCCCCCGCGACGTCGTCATCGACGTGCACACCGCGGGCGTCAACAATGCCGACCTGCTGCAGAGGCGAGGCCACTATCGGGTGCCGCCCGAGGCATCCACGATTCTGGGCCTCGAGGTATCGGGCATCGTCAGCGCCGTCGGCGACGAGGTTCACGAGTGGAGCGTGGGCGACCGGGTCTGCGCGCTGCTCGCCGGCGGCGGCTACGCGGAGCAGGCCGTCGTCTCGGCCGCTCTGGTTCTGCCCGTTCCCGAGCGGGTGAGTCTGACGGATGCCGCGGCTCTTCCCGAGGCCGTGTGCACGGTGTTCTCGAACCTGGCCATGACCGCGAACCTCGGGCATGGGCAGACCCTGCTGGTGCACGGCGGGGGCAGCGGAATCGGCACGATGGCGATCCAGTGGGCGAAGGCGATCGGCGCCCGGGTGATCGTGACCGCGGGCAGCGAGGACAAGCTGCGGCGCTGCTGGGACCTCGGAGCCGACGTGGGGATCAACTACCGCGAGCAGGATTTCGTGGCGGAGACGCTGCGGGCCACCGAGGGTCGCGGCGCCGACGCCGTGCTCGACATCGTCGGGGCGGACTACCTGGCTCGCAACATCGAGTCGCTCGCGCCCGACGGGCACCTCGTGGTGATCGGCAGCACGGGCGGGTCGGCCGAACCGGTGCTCGACCTCGGCGCGCTCATGGCCAAGCGCGCCAGCGTGTCGGCGACGACGCTGCGGGCGCGCCCGCACGAGCAGAAGGCGGCGATCGTGCGCGCCGTGCGTGACTCGGTCTGGCCGCTGATCGAGGCCGGACGCATCGCGCCCGTCGTCGACGACCTGATCCCGATGGACCGCGCGGTCGAGGCGCACCGACTGCTCGAGAGCGGCCACACCTTCGGCAAGGTGCTGCTCAGCCGGCCCGCTCACTGACGCGCCTCAGATCAGAACGCCCTGATCCGCCCACCGTAGAACGCGGAGCGCTCGGAGGGTGTTCCAGCGGCTGGGGCGCCCCGGCCCCTCGTCGAGGTCGGAGGTCTGGCCGGTCTCCTGCGCGTAGCTGAGCGGCCAGCGCCCGTCCGCGTGCCGGCGCGCGCGCACGAACTCGACCGCCTCCTCCATGCGCGGGTCGACGTCGGCGCCCGCCGCGCGGAAGTAGTCGAGGCCGCGCAGAACGTCGTAGTGCCAGCGCGGCGGGAACGAGAAGCGCGTCCAGCCCCTGTCGATCAGCTCGCCCGTCGACAGGGACCGCAGCAGCCGGCGTTCGAGCAGGTACTCCTCGCCGCGGGCGACAGCCTCGGCGATGCCGTTCACGGCTCCGCCGGCGCGCTCGTATTCGCGCAGGCCCTCGAGCGCGCAGATCGTGCTGTGGAACGACGAGCGGTCGCTGTCGGGCAGGTAGCAGTTCCACCCGCCGTCGGCGAGCTGCTCGTCGACGAAGCGCTGCGCGATGTCGTCGCTCGGCTCGCCGAAGTAGCTGCCGGCCGCGAGCACGCGCCCGTTGATGCACGCCTCGACTTCGCCGTCGAAGAACTGTTTCGCGCCGAACTCCTCGTCCCAGCGCACCCGGTCGCGGGTGAGGGCGACCGACCGGGCGACGGCTGCGCTCGCCGGGTCGGGCTGCAGCAGGTACAGGGTCTGCAGCGCAATGACGTTGTGCCGCCAGTGGTCCGCGGGGGAGTCGCCGCCCCAGTTGCCGTCGGGCCGCTGCTCGGCGAGGAGCGCGGCGCCCTGGCCCTCGGTCGCGATGCGCGCGCGTTCGGCGGCGACCGCCTCGGGACGCGCGTCTACGAGATCGCGCAGCACCTGATGCCGCACCGCGGGGTCGCCGTCGAGGAGCCAGGTGATCACCGCCGCGTCGCTGCTCATGGACACCGAGGGTAGGGCCGACGCGCCCGCCCGGCAAGGGGCCGGACTCCGCGGCATTCTGAACGGACAAGGGCCCGGGCGTCGACCCGGGCCCTTGTCGTGCGACGGTTAGCGTGCGGCCAGCGTGGTCAGGATCTGCGCCGTCGTGCCCGTCTCGCCGAGCGCCGGGAAGACGCGCGTCGTGCTGCCGGTCTGCGCCTCTTCGCTCATGTCCGTCATCGCGTCGGTCGCGAGCGTCACGTGGAAGCCGAGGTCGTAGGCCTGGCGGGCCGTCGACTCGACGCCGAAGCTCGTCGCGATGCCGGCGACGACAACCTGCGTCACGCCGAGGTCGCGCAAGGTCTCGGCGAGCCCGGTGCCGATGAACGCGCCCCAGGTGCTTTTCGTGACCAAGATGTCGCCGGGTTTCGGCCCGAGCTCCGGCACGATCTCGGTGAAGCCGTCGGGCTGCGGGCGCGCCGGCCGCGCGTAGTCGTTACGTCCCGGCTGGCCGCCGTCGAGCGCGGCCAACACGACCGGAAGCCCGGCCGCGCGGAAGGCGTCGGCCAACGACGCGGTCGCGGCGACGATCTCGCCGATCGGGCGGATCAGCATGGGATTGCCGACGAGCCCCTTCTGCAGGTCGATCACGACGAGCGCGGTCTGGGGGTCGAGTGTGGTGATGGGCATTGCTCTCCTTGTACAGGGGTCGGATGACGCGCTAGTTGTCGAACGTGACCATGACCTTGTCCGCGGCGCCGGGGGTGGCCGCGACCCGCAGTGCCTCGTCGACGTCGTCGAAGGCGAAGGTGTCGCTCACGATGAGCGCGTACTTCTCCCAGTTCGCGATGATGTCCTGCGTCACCTCGAAGATCTCGGTGGGGTAGCCCATCGAGAGCAGGATCGTCACCTCGCTGCCGAGCAGGTCGCCGAAGTCGACGGGCAGCGGCTTCTTGTGCACCGCGACGATGCCGAGCTTGGCGCCGTGCTTCGCGGCGCCGAGCGCGGTCTCGACGACGCTCGGCGCGCCGGCCGCGTCGAGGAAGATGTCGGTGGCGGGCTTGGCCTTGCCCCGGCGCGAGGGACCCGCGCCGTGGATCTCGATCAGGCGGGCGACGACGTCTTCCTCCGCCGAGTTGATCACCGCGTCGGCTCCGACCGCGAGGGCCTTCTCGAGCCGTGACGGGATGATGTCGACGACGACCACGCTGGCGGCTCCGAGCGACTTGTAGCCGATCGTGGCGCCGAGGCCGATCGGGCCGGCACCGAAGACGACGACGAGGTCTCCGACCTTCGGTTCGGTGCGGTTGACGGCGTGACGGGCGACCGCCATCGGCTCGTTGAGCGCGGCGACCGCGAACGGGATGTGCTTCGGCACGATCGCGACGCTCGTACCGACCACGGCGTCCTCGATCAGCAGGAAGTCGGCGAGGGCGCCGGTCGTGCCGCCGCTGCCGATGATGCCGCTCGGCGCCACCATCGGGTTGACCACGACGTGGTCGCCGAGCTCGATGCCCGACACCTCGCTGCCGACCTCGACGACCTCGCCGGCCGGCTCGTGGCCGAGCGGTGTGCGTCCCTCGAGCCCGGGCAGCCCGCCGATGGCGATGTACATGTTGTCCGAGCCGCAGATGCCGCAGGCACGCATTTTCAGCAGGATGTCGCGGGGCCCGACACTCGGCGTGGGGACCTCGACGACCGCTGTCTGACCGGGCGCGGTGACCATTGCGAGGCGCATCAGGCGACCGACCATCCGCCGTCGGAGGGCAGGATGACGCCGTTGACGTTCACACCATCGTCGCTCAGCAGGAAGGTGATCGACGCCGCGAGGGCCTCGGCCTCCGCCGCGTCGGGCAGGATCGCCATGGCGCCGCGCACCCGCTCGGCGCCGAGCGCCGACGCGAAGGTCGCCTC
This sequence comes from Conyzicola lurida, assembly GCF_014204935.1. Taxonomy (NCBI): domain Bacteria; kingdom Bacillati; phylum Actinomycetota; class Actinomycetes; order Micrococcales; family Microbacteriaceae; genus Conyzicola; species Conyzicola lurida. The sequence goes on from NZ_JACHMJ010000001.1 coordinate 330,279, forward strand.
GATGTTGGTGATGGTGGGTCCGGGGGCGACCGCGTTGACGCGGATGCCGCTCGGTCCGTACATAAACGCGCTGCTCTTGGTGAGGCCGGCGACCGCGTGCTTCGACGCGGTGTAGGCGACACCGGCGGCGGAACCGCGCAGGGCGGCCTCGGAGGCGACGTTGACGATCGAGCCCTTGCCCTGGGCGAGCATGGCCGGGATGACGGCGCGGGACAGCTTCATCGTGCCGGTGACGTTGATCGCGAAGACGCGGTTCCAGACGGCGTCGGTGACCTCGCCGACCGGGGTCATGTCGTCCATGATGCCCGCGACGTTGGCGAGCGCGTCGATGCGGTCGCCCGCGGCGGCGACGATCGCGGCGATCGACTCGTCGCTCGTGATGTCCCCGGTGACGGCGACGACGCCGGTCGGGAACTCGGCGACGAGCTCGTCGAGGCGCTCCTGCGAGATGTCGACGGCGATGACGCGGCCGCCCTCGCGGGCGACGCGGGAGGCGGTGGCGCGGCCGATGCCGGAGCCGGCGCCGGTGACGATGACGGTCTGGCCCGAGAAGCGGCCGCCGTCGATGCGCTCGACCCATTCGGGACGCTCGACGGTGTCGGCCTGCTCGACGTCGGCCGCGGCATCCGCCACGACCTCGGTGTCGCTGCTGGCCGGCACGTCGCCGGCGGCGGCGCGGGCGACGAGGTCGGCGACCATCTGCTCGGTGAATGCGCCCTTGCTCAGCTTGATGAGGCGGCGCAGGGCGAGGCGGCTGACGGGGCGCAGGGCCTCGGGGGTCTGGCCGCCGGTGGCGAGCATTTCGCGGATGAGCTGCCCGCCGACGGGGTGTTCGATCCACTTCGCGATCGAGGTGTCGCCGGTGAGCGGCTGGGGTGATGAAGCCATGGTCTTCCTAACTCTGGGGGTGGTGAGCGCGGGCGGCGGACGGCCGGAGCCGACAACCGGACAACGTTGTCCGGAGTAGGCTACACCCATGACCTCCACGCCGAAACCCAACCGCGGTCCGAGCGCGGGGCCCGGCAACCGCCGGGCCCTCATCGCCGCCGCCCGGGAGGTTTTCACCTCGGACGGCTACGCCGCTCCGCTGAGCGCGGTGGCCCGTCGCGCGGGCGTCGGACAGGGGAGCCTCTACCGGCATTTCCCGACCCGGGTGGCGCTCGCCGTCGCCGTGTTCGACGAGAACATCAGCGAGCTCGAGAACGTCGCGCGGCGCCCCGAGACGAGCCTCGACGACCTGCTCGAGCGCATCATCGAGCAGGCGGTCGTGTCGACCGCGCTCATCGACCTGGTCAGCGGGGAGCGCGCCGACCCGTGGGTGCGGCACCTCGAGACGCGAATCACCTCGGTCGTGTCGCAGACGATCGACCGCGAGAAAGAGGCCGGGCGCATCAACGCCTCGGTCGCGGTCGACGACGTGCTGCTCGCGATCTCGATGCTCGCGGGGCTCGTCGCGCGCACCCCCGCCGAGGAGCGCAACGCCGTCGCCCACCGGGCGTGGTCGCTGCTGCACCGCACGTTCGCGCCGTAACCCCTTCGCGGTCGCGGGCACGGGGGCGTACCCTGTGCGCATGACCGAGATCCCCGCCGCCGCTGATCAGTCGGGCACCGCCCGGTCGTCTGCCAGCGCTCAGCCGTCGTCCACCGTTCAGCCGTCCACTGCCGATAGGGTCGGTGCTGCCGTCGGCCGTGCCGCGGGAACGGTGGCGCGCGGCACCCGCGAGACGATCCGCCGTAACCCGACCGCCGACCGGGTCTACCGCACCGGGGTCGGCGTCGTCGGCGGCGGAGCCGTGGCGCTCGGGGTCGTGATGATCCCGCTGCCCGGTCCGGGTGCGCTCGTCGCGCTGGGCGGACTCGGCATCCTGTCGACGGAGTTCGAAGGGGCCAAGAAGGTGAGCCGTCGGGCGAACTCGGTGGCGAAGAAGGGTTTCGACGCCGCAAAGGCCGCCCGCGCGCGGCGCAAGAGCTCGCGCGAAGGTGACACGTCGGAGTAAGTTCGCCCGCGGCATCCATCGCCCCTCGAATGTCGGTGGCGGATGACAGTATGACCTCACTTGATGGCGGCACCGAAAGAGTTGAAAATGGTTCGGTCGGCCCGACGATTCGGCACACCGCTGTCCCCGCATCACATCACCGTCCGGAGAACTCCATGCTCGGCAAACTCCTCTTCCGTTACCTGAAGCCCTACCGCTGGCAGCTGGCCGGCGTGCTCGTCTTCCAGTTCGCGGCCGCGCTGGCCTCGCTCTACCTGCCGACGCTCAACGGCGACATCATCGACAGGGGCGTCGCGACCGGCGACACCGGCTACATCTGGTCCACCGGCGTGCTGATGCTCGTCATCTCGCTCGGCCAGATCACCGCATCGGTCATCGCCACCTACTTCGCCGCCCGCGCCGCGATGCAAGCCGGCCGCGACATCCGCAACGACGTCTTCGAGAAGGTGAGCGCGTTCTCCGAGCGCGAGGTCACGCACTTCGGCGCCGGGTCGCTGATCACCCGCAACACGAACGACGTGACGCAGGTGCAGATGCTCGCGATGATGGGCGCCACGATGCTCGTCTCCGCGCCGCTGCTGGCGATCGGCGGAATCATCATGGCGCTGCGCCAGGACCTCGGCCTCAGCTGGATCATCGCCGTGGTGGTACCGGTTCTGCTGCTGCTCGTCGGCATCATCATCTCGCGCATGGTGCCGCTGTTCCGCACCTTCCAGACCCGCCTCGACGCCGTCAACCGCATCATGCGCGAGCAGCTCACGGGTATCCGCGTGGTGCGCGCGTTCGTGCGCGAGCCGATCGAAGAGAAGCGGTTCGGCGCCGCCAACACAGACATCATGGATGTCGGACGCCGGGTCGGTTCGCTCTTCGTGCTGCTCTTCCCGCTGGCCATGCTCGTGCTCAACATCACCGTGGTCGGTGTCATCTGGTTCGGCGGCATCCGGGTCGACAACGGCGACATCGAGATCGGCACCCTGTTCGCCTTTATGCAGTACATCGGGCTGATCCTCGGCGGAGTGCTGATGGCGAGTTTCATGACGATCATGATCCCGCGAGCCGCCGTCTCGGCCGAGCGGGTCAGCGCCGTGCTGGCGAGCGACACCACCCTCGTGCGCCCGTCCGAGCCGGTCACCGAGTTCCCCACGCCCGGCACGGTCGAGTTCCGCGACGCGGGGTTCATCTACCCGGGCGCCGAGAAGGGCGTGCTCGGCGGCATCTCGTTTGCGGCCGAGCGTGGCGAGACCGTCGCCATCGTCGGCTCCACCGGCGCCGGCAAGACCACCCTCGTCTCGCTCATCCCGCGCCTCTTCGACGTCACGAGCGGCTCCGTGCTCGTCGGCGGCGTCGACGTGCGCCACGTCGAGCTCGACCTGCTCTGGACCGGCATCGGACTTGTACCGCAGCGCCCGTTCCTGTTCACCGGAACCGTCGCGTCGAACCTCCGGTTCGGCCGCGAAGACGCCACGGACGACGAGCTCTGGCGCGCGCTCGAGATCGCGCAGGGGCGTGACTTCGTCGAAGAGATGGACGGGCAGCTCGAGGCGCGCATCGCCCAGGGCGGCACGAACGTGTCGGGCGGCCAGCGGCAGCGGCTCGCGATCGCGCGTGCGATCGTGCACCGTCCCGCCATCCTCGTCTTCGACGACTCGTTCTCCGCCCTCGACCTCACCACCGACGCCCGGTTGCGGCAGGCGCTCTGGCGTGAGCTGCCCGAGGTGACCAAGATCGTCGTCGCGCAGCGCGTCTCGACCATCACCGACGCCGACCGCATCGTCGTTCTCGACGACGGCGCGATGGTCGGCATCGGCACGCACGACGAACTGCTGCTCTCGAGCGACACCTACCGCGAAATCGTCGAATCCCAGCTGGGAATGGAGACCCGCGCATGACCGCCAACACCCCGGCACCAGAGCTCAGCGAAGACGAGAAGCGCGAGCTCGAACTCGCCGAGAAGGCGCGCATCGCGTCGGACTCCTGGGACAGCGTCGCGCCCGGCAAGGCGGCGAACTTCGGTGCGAGCTTCAAGCGGCTCATCGGCCTGCTGCGCCCGCACGCGTTCGCGTTCGCCTTCGTGTCGCTGCTCGGCACCATCAGCGTCGTGCTCACCGTGGCCGCGCCGCGCGTGCTCGGCGAGGCGACCAACATCATCTTCGAGGGCTTCATCTCCGCCCAGCTGCCGCCCGGCGTCAGCAAGGCCGACGCCGTCGAGCAGCTACGCGCGGCCGGGCAGGACGACCTCGCCACGATGGTCGGTGCCATGCAGATCAACCCCGGCGAGGGCGTCGACTTCGGGCGACTGACCCAGGTGCTCGTGCTGGTGCTCGCGCTCTACATCGTCGCTTCCGTGCTCAGCTGGCTGCAGGGCTACGTGATCAACGTGATCATGGTGCGCACGATGTGGCGCCTGCGCGAGTCGGTCGAGGCGAAAATCAACCGCATGCCGCTGTCGCACTTCGACAAGGTGCAGCGCGGCGACCTCCTCAGTCGGGTGACCAACGACATCGACAACATCACGCAGATGATGCAGCAGTCGCTGTCGGGCGCGCTCACCGCCGTTCTCACCGTGGTCGGCGTGCTCATCATGATGTTCTCGATCTCGTGGCAGCTCGCCCTGGTCGCGCTGGTCAGCCTGCCGCTCATGGCCGTGATCTTCGGCATCATCGGCCCGAAGTCGCAGAAGGCGTTCGGCATCCAGTGGCGCAAGATGGGGCTGCTCAACGCTCGCGTCGAGGAGTCGTTCTCGGGTCACGCCCTCGTCAAGGTCTTCGGTCGCGAGCAGGACTCGCACGATAAGTTCAAGGCCGAGAACGAGGAGCTCTACCGGGCCAGCTTCAAGGCCCAGTTCCTGTCGGGCATGATCATGCCGGGCATGATGTTCATCGGGAACCTGTCGTTCGTCGGCATCGCGGTGCTCGGCGGTCTTATGGTCGCGAGCGGCCAGTTGCGTCTCGGCGACGTGCAGGCATTCATCCAGTACTCGCAGCAGTTCACCCAGCCGCTCTCCGAGCTCGGCGGCATGGCGGCCGTCGTGCAGTCGGGAACCGCCTCGGCGGAGCGCGTCTTCGAACTGCTCGACAGCGAGGAGCAGGAGCCCGACGCCGCCGACGCCCCGGCCCCCGTGGACGGCGACGGCACGATCGTGTTCGAGAACGTGGCGTTCTCGTACACGCCCGAGCACCCGCTGATCCGCGACCTGTCGTTCTCGGTGAAGCCCGGGCAGACGGTCGCGATCGTCGGTCCGACCGGCGCGGGAAAGACCACCCTCGTCAACCTCATCATGCGGTTCTACGAGCTGAACGGCGGGCGCATCCTGCTCGACGGCCAGAACATCGCCGACCTGCGCCGCCGCGACGTGCGCGCCCGCACCGGCATGGTGCTGCAGGATCCGTGGCTGTTCGCCGGCACGATCCGCGAGAACATCCGCTACGGGCGGCAGGATGCTACCGACGAGGACGTGCTCGAGGCGGCCCGCGCCACCTACGTCGACCGCTTCGTGCACTCGCTGCCCGACGGCTACGACACGATGCTCGACGAGGAGGCGTCCAACGTCTCCGCCGGCGAGAAGCAGCTCATCACCATTGCGCGCGCATTCGTCGCCCAGCCCTCGGTGCTCATCCTCGACGAGGCGACCTCGTCGGTCGACACCCGCACCGAGTTGCTGTTGCAGCACGGCATGGCGGCGCTCCGTCAGGGACGCACCTCGTTCGTGATCGCGCATCGGTTGTCGACGATCCGCGACGCCGACCTCATCCTCGTCATGGAGGCAGGCGACATCGTGGAGCAGGGCACGCACGAGCAGTTGATCAAGGGCGAGGGCGCCTACTACCGCCTCTACAACTCGCAGTTCGAGGGAGCTACCGACATCGACGCGGAGTTCGCGGCGACCGCGGGCGACTTCGAGCCGGAGCCGGAGCCCGAGCCCGTCACCGAGAAGTAGCTAGTCGCCGCGCAGTAGCTATCGCCGCGCAGTGGCTCCTCGCCGGGCGCGCGCATCGGTGTCCTGCCCCGCGCCCGCGCCCTGTGGCGCCGTTGTCCGCGGCATGCGGCAAACAGATGTGCGAAAACGCTATGCCACCCCAGCGTGGCATAGCGAATTCGGACAATCCGTTGGCGGGGCGACATCCGTCACTCCGCCAGGATCGGGCTGGTGAAGGCGGCCGCGGTCTGCGTAGCGATCAGCGCCCGACGCGTGCACCCATGGCGTCGGCGATCACCGCGAAGTCGGCCGCCGGAATGGTGAACAGTCCGCGGCGGAACGGCATGCCCCAGTGCTGCTTGTCGGTCACGAAGCTCAGCAGCGGCACGAGCGGCTTGGCGTCCGCCGGAGTCGACTCCTCGTACTCGACGTCGAGGCGCCACGGGCGGAAGTCGTCGCTGACCACGGCCTGGTACGACTCGGTGCCGGTCACCACTCCGAGCGCGGTGAACTGCTGCACCGGGGTGCCGCCCTGCAAGGAGGTGCGGGGAGAGTAGAACACCATGTGGTCGCCCGCGGCCATGTTCCGCAGGCGGGTGTTCGCGCCGTGGTCCGACTGGGTGAATCCGCCGCGGACGGCCGTCTCCACGTGGTCGAGGCTGACCGTGTCGATCCAGTACCGGGGCTCAGGCGCGGTCATGCAGGGTGATCCGGTAGCCGTCGGGGTCGACGAGCGTGAAGGTCAGGCCGAACGGGCCGTCGACCGGGGGCGACGCGATCTCGACTCCGGCGTCGACGAGGGCGTCGTGGATGGCGCGGGCCTCCGTCGCGTGCAGCCAGAGTGCCACGCCCGCCCCCACCTGCGAGACGGCGTCGAGGTCGGTGCCCGGCGCGATCTCGCGCACGGCGAACGGCGCGGGAGAGGTCGCGAAGACAACGGCGTGCGGCGGAGAGAACGACGCGCGCACGAGACCGAGGTAGCGCTCGTAGAACTGCGCCGAGCCCTCGAGGTCGCGCACCTGCAGGGAAATGAAATCGGGTCCGGTGACCGGCATGGTGTCCTCCTTGATTGCATGTCAGTTAGTTGACATACATGAACTGTATGTCAGACTACTGACATGAGTCAAGACGGCATTCACCTCGACACGTCGCTCGGGTACCTGCTGAAGGAGGCGTCGAGCGCGCTCCGCACCTCGATGGAGGCGGTGCTCCGACCGCTCGGGATGACCATCACCCACTACTCGTGTCTCGAGCTGCTCGCCCAGCGGCCCGGCCTGTCGAACTCCGAGCTCGCCCGCGGCGCGTTCGTCACCCGGCAGTCGATGAACGTGCTGCTGCAGTCGTTGGAGGCCGAGGGACTCGTCTCGCGCGCCAGCACCGCCGAGTCGGGTCGCGTGCTCCCGACTGAGCTCACCGCGGCGGGACGCCGGCAGCTGGCCGTCGCCAGCGCCGCGGTCAGGTCGGTCGAGGACACCATGCGCTCGGGCCTCGACGCCGACGAGCAGGCTCAGCTGCGCCGCCTGTTGGCGAGCTGTATCTCGTCGCTCGGCTGAGGCGTCGGCCGCGGCATCCTGTCTGCTCTGGTGTGGGGCGACTGCGGCGCGGCGCGCACGGGCAGTCGTCCGGCACCACCGCAGACCCGGGGGATCAGTCGCGAGACAGCGCCGCGGCGTAGTGAGCCTCCACGTCGACGTACACGTCGTCGGCGATGTCGAACACCACCTTATGGATCGTGCCGTTGCTGAACTCGAAGCGCGACCCCACGTACCGCGTCGACACCGCGTCGCCGCTGTCGTAGCCGATGCACAGGCCCTCGCCGCAGAGCGAGAAGTGCCCGAGCACGGTGCGGATCTCCGCTTCGCCCGCGAGGTTCTCGTCGACGTACAGCTTGAGCGGGCCGATTCCCTCGCGGAACTCGCCCATCCGCTGCTTGGTGAACTCGACCCCGAGGATGTGGCGTCCCGAGGTCGGCACCGGGGCGGAGATGAGGTTCTCCGGCGGGATGCCGAGGAAGTTGTAGACGTAGTGCACGCGGCCGTCCTTGATGAAGAGCGCGTGGCCGCCGAACCTCGACCCGTGCGCGAAGATCACGCCCTCGGTCTGGCTGGTCAGGTCGACGTCGGCAAGCACCTTGTAGGAGACACCGTGCGTGTTGGCGGCCGACCGCTCGGGCACCTCGGACGTGCCGGGGTAGTAGGTGTACTGCCCGCTCGGCGGCACGGGCACCTTGAACTCCATGCCGACGAAGGTCTCGAAGTCCTTCGCGTTGCCGATGATCTGCAGGTCGTTGAGGGGCAGCACGTGGTTGGCCTCGGCCTCCGCGAACCAGAGTTCCTTCAGCTCCTCGACCTTCTCCGGGTGCTGGTCCGACAGATCGACGGCCTCGGCCCGGTCCACGTCGGTGTGGAACAGCTGCCACTTGTCGTCGTCGAACCGCCCGCGGCCGGCCATGGGGCCGTGCTCGGTCACCGCCTTCCAGCCGTCGTGCCAGATGCCGCGGTTGCCGAGCATCTCGAAGTACTGCGTGTGCTTCTCGGTCGGAGCCCCCGCGGAGTCGAAGCTGTACCGCATCGATACCCCGGCCAGCGGGTTCTGTTCGACCCCGTTGTAGGTCGCGGGCATCTGCACGCCGCACGCGTCGAGGATGGTCGGCACGATGTCGGTCGAGTGGTGGTACTGGTTGCGAACCTCGCCCCGCGACGCGATCCCGGCCGGCCAGTGGATGACGAGCGGGTCGCACACACCGCCCTGGTAGACGTAGCGCTTGAACATCCGGTACGGGGTCGAGAACGCCGCCGCCCAGCCGGTGGGGTAGTGGTTGTAGGTGTCGGGGCTGCCGAGCTGGTCGACCATGGTGAGGTTCTGCGCGAGGTCGTCGGGGTAACCGCCGAAGATCTTCCCCTCGTTGACCGACCCGTTCAGGCTGCCCTCTCCCGACGCCCCGTTGTCGGCGCAGTAGAAGATGATCGTGTTGTCGAGCTGTCCCGATTCCTCGAGGTAGTCGACGATGCGGCCCACCTGTGCGTCGGTGTACTCCGAGAAGCCCGCATAGACCTCGGCCATGCGCGAGAACATCGCCCTCTCCTCGGCGTTCAGCTCGGCCCACGGCCGCACGGTGTCGGTCGGGTTGAACGTGCCGTCGGGCATCGGGTTCAGCTCGGTGAGCTGGGTTCCTTCGGGCAGGATGCCGCGTTCGATCATGCGCGGAAGGACCCACTCGCGGTACGCCTCATAGCCGTCATCGAAGGCGCCCTTGTACTTGTCGATGTACTCCTGCGGGGCGTGGTGCGGGGCGTGGTTCGCCCCGGGGCAGAACCAGAGGTACCAGGGCTTGTCCGGTTCGGTCTGCTTCGAGTCGCGGATCATGCGCAGCGCCTGGTCGGCGAGGTCCTTCGACAGGTGGTACCCGTCGTCCGGCAGGTAGGGCTGGTCGATGTAGCGGTTGTCCTCGGCGAGCGAGGGGAACCAGTTGTTGGTCTCGCCGCCGATAAACCCGTAGAAGCGGTCGTAGCCCTGGGCGAGCGGCCAGTTCTTCTTCGAGGAGCCCGCGGTCCACTCGTCGATCGGCACGTTGTGGTTCTTGCCGACCCAGAAAGTGCTCCACCCGGCATCCCGCAGAATATTGGCCATCGTGGCGTTCTCGGGCGGGATATGTGAGTTGTAGCCCGGGAATCCGGTGGACGACTCGGAGATCGTCGCGAAACCGTTGGAGTGGTGGTTGCGCCCGGTGAGGAAGGTGGAGCGCGTCGGCGAACACAGCGCGGTCGTGTGCCACTGCGAGTAGGTGAGGCCGCCGGCGGCGAGACGGTCCATCGTCGGCATCTGTATGCGGCCGCCGAACGGCGACCAGGCGGCCTGCCCGGTGTCGTCGTAGAGCACGACCAGCACGTTCGGCGCGCCCTGCGGCGGCTTCGGCGGGATGAACGCCTCCCAGTCGGGGACCGAGTCCCTCACGTCCAGTTTGATGTGTCCTGTGAATTCGGCCACGGTCGTGCTCCCATCAGAGTCGGTGTGCTCCGACGGTAGGCAGGGCGAGCGGCCCGTCGATTCACCCGGGGAGGGCGACCGGCGGGCCGCGGGTGGTCACCCCACGAAGTCACTCCCGTTCCACACCGCGTCGAGTCGGGTCGCGAAGGCGCTCGACGCGATGCGGTCGGGAGTGTAGAGCAGGGCGAGTTCGTCGCCCAGGGTGCTGACCCCGGCCACGAGGCCGCCCGGCGCGACGAGTCGCGCCCAGGCGTAGTCGCCCCGCCCGGTCGGGGCGACAGCGATACGTGTCGCCGAGAACGGGGTCGGGGCGAGCACGGTTTCGATCGGCAGCACGGAGATGTCGCCGAGCGCCCGCTCCACGAACACTCCGCCGGCCTCGTCCCAGACGAGTCCGGTCCAGGCGAGCTTCGGGGCGTCGGGGGTGCCGTCGGCCACGCGCACGCCGAGCCGGTAGCCCGCGGTCGCATCCGTCGCGGCCCGACCGAGGATCACCGGGTCGTTCTCCGGGTCGACGGTCGCGACCGAGGGCGCGATCCAGACCTCGCGGCCCAGGAACGGCAACGGCGAGGTGACCAGCCCGCCGGGACCGGGCAGCGCCGGCGGCGTCCAGAGCGGCAGCAGCCCGCCCGCGGCCCGCACGCCGGCGAGAGCGGCGGCGAGCGAGGGTGCGAGATCCTGCCGCACACCGACCGCGAGGGGCACGCCCGCCCCGGCCTCGCCCTCGGGCCGCTGGTTGGGGATCGAGGTGAGGTGCATCGGCGGCACCTCGCCGCCGGCCACCGCGAGGGTCGTCTCGGTGGCGAGGCCGAGGGCCGAACCGAGCATCGCGGTGCGCATCTCGTCCTCACCGAGGGTCGAGAGCAGGTTGAAGTACCCGCCCACCTCGGTGATGTTGAGCGGCGCGGGCACCCGCGAGGGGATCACGTCGCCCTGGGTGGCGAGCCGGCGCAGCAGCATCGCCTGCGCCTGCTGGATTTCGGGGCTCGCCGCCCCGCGGATCACGTCCGTGAGAGCGAGCAGCAGGGCGTCGCCCGCTGCGCTGTCGGTGGTGGTCATGGTCGTCGTCCTTTTCTGTCGGAGATCTCTGTCGGTCTCAGTAGGTGAACTTCACGTCGGCCCGGCGCAGCGCCGGATAGTCGCCGGGAGCTCCGGCCAGCACCCCGCCCTCCGCGGCGCTCGCCGTGATGCCGAGCGTGGCGAGGTGCGCGATGACCGCGGCCGCCCGGTCTTTCGCGAGGGTGGCGTTGTGCGCGGGTGTGCCCTCGGGCGAGGCGTACCCGCGCACGACGGCGCCGGTCGCGTTCGCCGTCTTGGCCGCGGTCGCCGCGGCGGTCAGCGCCGGAAGTTCGGTGCTCGCGGGTGCGACGTTCAGCGACGCGCTGTTCAGTTTGAAATGAACGGATGCCGCGGCCGGCCCCGCCGGCGGCGTGGGGTTCGGCGTGGGAGTGGGGGTCGGCGTCGGGGTCGGTGTGGGCGTCGGAGTCGGCTTCGGTTCCTCCTTCTTCTCGCCCTTCTTGTCGCCGGTGTAGATCGACGCGGAGGTCTCCATCGCCTTCACGGCCAGCTGGGTCGCCGAGGCGAGGGCGTCCTTGCGGGCAGCCTCCGCCGTGTCGAGTGTCTTGCCGGTGAGGGTGCCGAGGTTGCCGGCGTTGGTCAGCGCGGCGACGTCGAAGCTCTTCTGCTGGCTCGCCGCGGCCACGAGGGCCGAGGCGAGCGAGCTGTCGGCCGTGACGGGGTTCATGTTGAAGTTCTGGATCTGCGGCGTGAGCGACCCGAGCGTCGACGGCGCCGTGAGCCCTGCCGCGAGCGGTGTGGTCGGCATCGAGACCGTGCCGATCTCGGTGGCCTCGTCACCGGGGCTGTCCTGCCAGTTCCAGAACCGGGTGAGGTCGATCTTCTCGGCCGAGGTGCAATGGCCGAGCACCGCCTCGCCGAGCACGCCCTTCGTCGGCAGCGCGATGCGCGACCGCGGGCCGTCGAATCCGTCGGTGTGGAAACGGGTGAGGGCGTCCTGGATCGTCGCCGTCGTGAGCTTCGGGGTGCCGTCCTCGTTCTCGCCCATCCGAGCGGTCATCTCGGCCGGGATCTGGAAGGGCAGCACGATCGAGTTGCCGTAGTAGCCGAGCACGTTGTTCGTGACGCAGGAGAGCAGCGGCACGGGATCGCGCTCGGCGCCGTTCTCGTCGGGCGGCAGGGTGATCTCGTAGCGTTCGAGCATGACTGTGCGTTCCTCGGGCGTGATCGAAGCGAACACCGCGATGCTGCAGGTCATCGTGTTGCGCGTGACCCACTGCAGCGTCTTGTCGATCTCGAGAACCGAGGCGTAGCTCAGAACCGGCGGGATCGTGCGGGCGGCCACGGGGTAGACCCCGGTCGGCAGTTCGACGCCGTCGAGGGTCGATGCCGACAACTGGCCGGCGCCCGGCAGCATCGCCGCGAACGAGGCGACCTCGGGCCCGCCGAGTTCGCGTTCGAGCCGGTCGACCGAGTACGAGCGGCTCACCGACGGCGATGCCTTCACCGCGCCGACCAGGGCGTCGGTCAGCGGCCCGGAGAGCAGCGCCCCGAGATTGCCGAGGTCGGAGACGATCGGGGGTGCGAAGGTGTAGTCGAGCCGGCGGAACCGGCGGGTCAGTTCGAAACCGACGATGTCCTGCCGCGCGAACGCGGGCGGCAGCGAGACGGACGCCGTGAACTTCGCGAAGCCGGAACCGCCGCGGTGCTGTCGGAGCGAACCGAATAGCTGCTCCTCGCTGTGGAAGGCGGCGGCGGCGCTCGGAAGGGCATACGCGGAGTCGCCGCTGAGCTTGACCGGTCCGACCCGCAGTCCGCGCTTGCCCACGACCGTCACCCAGAGGTCTTCGAACGGCAGAACCGTGGAGGAGAGCTCGACGTTGACGATGTCCTGCGCGGGCGCCGTCGAACTGCCGACGGTCGACGCCGGGTCGGCGGCGAAGTCGGCGATGAGGGCGAGTCCGCGACGGTGGCGGGCGGGCACGACGCGGTTCAGGATGTCGGCGTGGCCGAGGAGCCGCTCGAAGCGGTCGAGCACCTGGCCGCGGGTCGACGGCGCGACGGTGAGTTGCGCGGGCTGGCCCGCGGGCAGGAACCGCACGACGTCGAGCGGTACCATGCAGACGAGGTTGACGCCCTCGGCCACCGTGGAGACGTCGAACAGGCGCTGCACCTCCCAGTACTGCATGGTGAGGGCGCGCGTCTTGTTGTGGTTCGTGATCACCTTCGTGACGATGTCGTTGGTCTCGCTCGCGGTGGCGAGGCGCATTGCCGTGCGGGACGAGCTGCGCCGTGCTGCCGCCTGGCGATTCACCGACGAGTGGGTGCGCTGTGCGACATCCGACGTGGAATTGCGGGCTCCGCTCATCCAGGTGGCCGTGTTGCCGGAGGCGCTCGACGTGCCGAAGCTCGTGGAGACGCCGCCGGCGGCGCAGCCGAACGGGAAGATTCCGCCGCCGCCCGCCGCGGCGGCCACCGAGAACGAGCTCGCCTCGGAGTCGTAGTGCGAGCCGCCGGACGCCACCTCGTTGAAGGCCGAGGCGAACGTGGCGGTGGCGGAGGTGTCGTCGCGCTCGGCGAAGCTCATCGACTCGCTGGTGTCGAGGCGTTCGGTCTCGATCACGCTCGTCGACGAGGTGCGTTCCATCACGGCGATGCGTTGCTGCTCGCCGGGTGCGAGGGGCAGCGAGTAGACGAGGTCGCCGAGCGCGAGGCCGAGCGGCGTCCAGCGCTGCGCCATCGTGACGACGTAGCCGATGGCGAGCGAGCCGGCGATCGGCACCCCGCCGAACGGACGGTCGGCCGCGATGCCCGTGCGGAACGCGTCGACGCTGATCGGCCGGTCGACGGGCACGCGCTGCGTGAGCCGGAACCGCACCTGGTCGAGCCCGCCGGCGAGGGTCGCCGCGGGGGAGTAGGGGCCGTAGTAGTTGAGATCGAACCCGCGGCCGCGGCCGAAGCCGAAGCGCACCGACGGCTGGCTGAGCGCCGGGTCGGTGAGCCGGAACAGCACGCCGTAGGGAAACCGGTCGGAGGACTGGTCCTTGGCGAACACGATCTGACAGTCGTTCTCGCCGATCGCCAAGGCCGGCGCGGCGAGCTGCTCGTCGGCCGTGCCGGTGCCCGCCTCGTCGACGACCGCGCGCAGCGACTCGATGACCCCGAGCGGCAGCGGTGTGACCGGCTGCGGCAGGCGAATCGGCGGCAGCACTCCGCTGGGCTGCAGGTCGGCCAGCGCTGTCGCGAGAGTGCGGACGCCGTCGCCCGAGGTCACGCGCAGACCCGCGACCGCCGCCGCCCGGCGCGCGGACTGGGGGATGGGCAGCACGAAACTGCCGTCGTCCGCGGTGATCGCGCTGGCGAGCCGCGCGTCGGCGGTCGTCGCGGCATCCGTGATCAGGCTCACCTGCACCCGGCTCGCCGGCGTGTCGTCGGGCTGGTCGAGGCGGCCGAAGACCTGGGGCGGCGACTGTTCGCCGGGCGGGGCGAGCGTGGCCATCGTGCTGACCAGGTCGTCGAGGGCGTCGAACATGCGCTGGTCGTTCTGCGACTGCAGCTCGACGAACTGCTTCGCGAGGTCGTTCGTGACCTCGTCGTCGCTCGCGGTCCAGATGGGCGAATCTGCGCTGATCGCCCACGGCAGCGCGAGCTGCAGCTCCTCTGCGCGCTGTCCGTCGGCGTTCGCCCCGTTGGTTCTGCTCGAGAATGGCATGGCTCCTCCAGCCGGTCGGTGGTACTCGATACGGGGAAGGAGCGCCGGCCGGCCGCGGTGATACATGCGGGCCGAAAACAAGAAAGTGGATGGCGGGCGTCGCGCCCGCCATCCACTGACGACTGTAGATCGACTTTTAGAAGTCCCAGTCCTCGTCTTCGGTGACCACTGCCTTGCCGATCACGTACGACGAACCCGAGCCCGAGAAGAAGTCGTGGTTCTCGTCGGCGTTCGGCGAGAGGGCGGAGAGGATCGCCGGGTTCACGTCGGTGACCTCCTTGGGGAAGATCGCCTCGTAGCCGAGGTTCATCAGCGCCTTGTTCGCGTTGTAGTGCAGGAACTTCTTGACGTCTTCGGTCAGGCCGACCTCGTCGTAGAGGTCCTGCGTGTACTCGACCTCGTTCTCGTAGAGCTCGAAGAGCAGCGCGTAGGTGTAGTCCTTGATCTCTTCGCGGCGCTCCGGGGTCTCCTTCTCGAGGCCCTTCTGGAACTTGTAGCCGATGTAGTACCCGTGGACTGCCTCGTCGCGGATGATGAGGCGGATCATGTCGGCGGTGTTGGTGAGCTTGGCGTGGCTCGACCAGTACATCGGCAGGTAGAAGCCCGAGTAGAACAGGAACGACTCGAGCAGGGTCGAGGCGACCTTGCGCTTCAGCGGGTCGTCACCCTGGTAGTAGTCCATAACGATCGCTGCCTTCTTCTGCAGGTTCTCGTTCTCGGTCGACCAGCGGAAGGCGTCGTCGATGTCCTTCGTGTTGCTCAGCGTCGAGAAGATCGACGAGTAGCTCTTGGCGTGCACCGACTCCATAAACGCGATGTTCGTGTAGACGGCTTCCTCGTGCTGCGTGATCGCGTCGGGGATGAGCGAAACGGCGCCCACGGTGCCCTGGATCGTGTCGAGCAGGGTCAGGCCGGTGAACACGCGCATGGTGAGCGTCTGCTCGGCCGGCGTGAGCGTGTTCCAGGACTGGATGTCGTTGGAGAGCGGGATCTTCTCGGGCAGCCAGAAGTTGTTGACGAGGCGGTTCCACACCTCGACGTCTTTCTCGTCTTCGATGCGGTTCCAGTTGATCGCGTCGACGTGGGAGAGCAGTTTGATCTTGTCGGTCATTTCGTGATTCCAGTCGTCGTGGGGAGAAGGGTTAGAGCATGCACGAAACGCAACCGTCGACCTCCGTGCCCTCCAACGCCATCTGGCGCAGGCGGATGTAGTAGATCGTCTTGATGCCCTTGCGCCACGCGTAGATCTGCGCCTTGTTGATGTCGCGGGTCGTCGCCGTGTCCTTGAAGAACAGCGTCAGCGAGAGGCCCTGGTCGACGTGCTGCGTCGCCGCGGCGTAGGTGTCGATGATCTTCTCGGAGCCGATCTCGTAGGCGTCCTGGTAGTACTCGAGGTTGTCGTTCGTCATGAACGGCGCCGGGTAGTAGACGCGGCCCAGCTTGCCTTCCTTGCGGATCTCGATCTTCGCGGCGATCGGGTGGATCGACGACGTCGAGTTGTTGATGTACGAGATCGAGCCGGTGGGCGGCACCGCCTGCAGGTTCTGGTTGTAGATGCCGTGCTGCATGACGGACGCCTTGAGCTCGGCCCAGTCGGCCTGCGTCGGCACGTGCACGTTGCTGTTCGCGAACAGCTCGGCGACGCGCGCGGTGGCGGGAGCCCACTCGGCGTCGGTGTACTTGTCGAAGAACGCTCCGCTGGCGTACGTGGAGTCCTCGAAGCCGTCGAATGTCGTCGCCTGCTCGATCGCGATGCGGTTGGAGGCGCGCAGGGCGTTGAACAGCACCGTGTAGAAGTAGATGTTCGTGAAGTCGATGCCCTCCTCCGACCCGTAGAAGATGCGCTCGCGGGCGAGGTAGCCGTGCAGGTTCATCTGGCCGAGGCCGATGGCGTGCGAGCGGTCGTTGCCGTCTTCGATCGAACGCACGGACGAGATGTGGCTCTGGTTGGAGACGGCGGTCAAGCCGCGCACCGCGGTCTCGACCGTGAGGCCGAAGTCGGGCGAGTCCATGGCCAGCGCGATGTTCATCGAGCCGAGGTTGCAGCTGATGTCCTTGCCGATCTCGTTGTACGAGAGGTCGTCGTTGTAGGTCGTCGGGGTGTTGACCTGGAGGATCTCGGAGCACAGGTTCGACATGTTGATGCGGCCCTTGATGGGGTTCGCGGCGTTCACGGTGTCTTCGAACATGATGTACGGGTAGCCGGACTCGAACTGGATCTCGGCGATCGTCTGGAAGAACTCGCGCGCCTTGATCTTGGTCTTTGTGATCGCGGGGTTGTCGACCATCTCGCGGTACTTCTCGGTGACCGAGATGTCGCCGAAGGGAACGCCGTAGAACTTCTCGACGTCGTACGGCGAGAAGAGGTACATCCACTCGTCGTTCTTGGCGAGTTCGAACGTGATGTCGGGAACGACGACGCCGAGGCTCAGGGTCTTGATGCGGATCTTCTCGTCGGCGTTCTCGCGCTTGGTGTCGAGGAACCGCATGATGTCGGGGTGGTGCGCGTTCAGGTAGACCGCGCCGGCGCCCTGGCGGGCACCGAGCTGGTTGGCGTAGCTGAAGGAGTCTTCGAGCAGCTTCATGACGGGGATGATGCCCGACGACTGGTTCTTGATCTGCTTGATCGGCGCACCGGCCTCGCGGATGTTGCTCAGCAGCAGGGCCACGCCGCCGCCACGCTTGGAGAGCTGCAGCGACGAGTTGATGCCGCGCGAGATCGACTCCATGTTGTCCTCGATGCGGAGGAGGAAGCACGAGACGAGTTCGCCGCGCTGCGCCTTGCCCGAGTTGAGGAAGGTCGGGGTGGCCGGCTGGAAGCGGCCGGACAGCATCTCTTCGACGAGGTTGATCGCGACCGACTCGACACCGGCGGCCAGGCCGAGGGCGGTCATCACGATGCGATCTTCGAAGCGCTCGAGGTAGCGGTCGCCGTCGAAGGTCTTCAGCGTGTACGACGTGTAGTACTTGAACGCGCCGAGGAAGGACTGGAAGCGGAACTTCTTCGAGTAGGCGAGGTCGTTGAGTTTGCTGACGAACTCGAACGAGTAGCTGTCGAGCAGCGTTCCGTCGTAGTACTCGTTCTCAACCAGGTAGTCGAGGCGTTCACGCAGCGAGTGGAAGAACACCGTGTTCTGGTTGACGTGCTGGAGGAAGTACTCGCGAGTCGCCTCGTGGTCCTTCTCGAACTGGATCTCGCCGTCGGGGCCGTAGAGGTTCAGCATCGCGTTGAGGGAGTGGTAGTCCATCTGTACGCGGCCGGGAGCCTCGATCACTGAGCTGTCCAAAATTCTTCCAATCTGTCATCGACGGCGGAGACGTCGTCGGGTGTTCCGAATACTTCAAAGCGGTAGAGCAGGGGCACGGCGCACTTGTACGCGACGATGTCGCCGGCCAGGCAGTAGGCGGCGCCGAAATTGGTGTTGCCGGCGGCGACGACGCCCCGGATGAGGGAGCGGTTGCCCTGCTCGTTGAGGAACTGCTTCACCTGCTGGGGCACGGCCGAGGAGTTCGAGCCGCCGCCGTAGGTGGGCAGCACGAGCACGAAGGGCGAGTCGACCTTTAAGGTCGGTTGCTTCACGCCGTCGATGTGGCTGTGCAGCGGGAGGCGGGTGGCCGGCCGGCCGAGCTTCTCCGCGAAGCGGTGTGTGTTTCCCGATGAACTCGAGAAGTAGACGATCTCGGTCACGCCGCTATCCCCGCCGATCTCAGGAGGCGATGAGGGCGATCTTGTCGGGGCGGAACCCGCTCCAGTGGTCGTTCTCGGTCACGACGACCGGCGCCTGCAGGTAGCCCAGCTGCTTGACGGTCTCGAGCGCCTTGTCGTCGACGGAGACATCGAAAACCGTGTACTCGATGCCCTTCTTGTCGAGGGCGCGGTAGGTGGCTGTGCACTGCACGCAGGAAGGCTTGCTGTAGACCGTGATCATTCTGGGTTTTTCCGTTCTTCGAGAAAGATCAGACTACATGTTGTGCTCCCTCTCGTCACCCGCCACTACGGATAGTGGTTCAACTGCTGGCGTGTCGCGGCGTGTCGTGAGTGCTCAGGGCAGGGTGACGACCAGTTTCCTGGCCGAAACGCCCACGCGCATGCGGTCGATGGCGCCTTGAATCTGGACGAGACCGTTCCCCACGATCTCCGGCTGCGGTTCGGCCCGGTGGCTGCCGTCGGCGAGGGCGGCGGGCAGGTAGGCGGTCCAGAGCATCTCTCCGACGTCGTTGTGCATGATGGTGCTGCCCCACACGAAACGGGCCCGGATGCCGCGGCTCACGCATTTCACCTGGAGCGCGATGTTGCCGCCGACCAACCGCGCCATCAGCGAGATGCGCGAGACCGAGAAGCCGCTTCGTCGCGGCTGGTCGTAGAACGACACCGACGGGCTGGTCAGGGCCACACGCCGCGCTCCCGTGGCGGCGGCGATTGCGACACACGGCTCAGCCGAGCCGACCGCGATCGCCACTACGCCGACGACCCGCGACCCGCGGGCTGCGGTCGCGACCTTCGCGACCGCAGCCGGGTCGCGATAGTCGACGACGTCTGACGCGCCGAGCTTGCGCATCAGCTCATGGTTGCTCGGCGACGCGGTGGTGATAACCCGGTAGCCGGCAGCGCGTGCGAGTTGGATCGCGTTGCTGCCCACGCTCGTCGAGCCTCCCCAGACGACCACTGTTTCGTCTCGCTGTGCTGCCCCGGGGGACGGGTGGGCGAGTCCGAGTTGGTCGGACTGGAACAGGGCGGCCGCGGCGGTCGATACGGCGAGCGGCAGCACGACCGCCTCCTCGAACGGCATCGCGTCCGGCAGCGCGGCGGCGAGCCTCTCCTCGATGACGACGAATTCTTGGAAGCCGCCCTCCGCCGTGTGGTCGCGACCCTTCTCCATGCCCACCGCGTAACCCAGCACACGGTCGCCCGCTTGAAAGCGCGTCACCGAGCGACCGACTGCGACGACATCGCCCGCGACATCCTCGCCCAGTATCGCGGGATAGCTGAGCCACCCGTACATCAGCCGGCCATTCGACTGGGTGATCGCGTCGAGCGGGTTGACGGCCAGCGCGCGCGTCCTAACGACGAGCTGCGTGTCGCCGGCGACGGGGTACGGCGACTCGCGCACCGCCAGGTCTGCGTAGGGCGAATCGATCCAGGCGGCGGTATTGGCGGTCATGGGGTCCTTTCGGCTAATGGCACGACGTGTCATCACCATGATGACACGAAATGTCATCTACGCTGGACAGATGACCAGATGGGCCCCGGACGCAGCGCTACGACTCGAAGAATCGGCGATGCACCTCTTCGAGCAACAGGGATACGCGGCGACGACAATTCCGCAGATCACCGCCCACGCCGGGCTGACCACACGCACCTTCTTCCGGCACTTCGCTGACAAGCGTGAGGTGCTCTTCCTGCGCGACCGGGAATTTCTCGCGGTGGTGCGGCAGTCGCTCGTCAGCCTGCCCGCCGGTCTCGGGCCGGTCGAGCTGGTGCGGGAGGGGCTCGCCGCGATCTCCCCAGCGTTCGCTGCGTGGCGGGAGCCGGTGGCGCGTCGACGCGCGATACTCGCCGCCGAGGACCAGTTGCGGGAGCGGGAGCTGCTCAAATCGGCACGACTCGGCGATGCTGTGTCCGACGCCTTAGTCGAGCGCGGCGTGTCCGGCGCCGACGCCCGACTTCTCGCACCGCTCTCTGTGCTGGTGTTCAACGCGGCACTCGACGACTGGCTCGATGCCGACGACGAGTCGGCGCTCGCCGATCATCTCGCGTCCACCTGGTCGCGGCTCGCCGGGCTGGCTGCGGGCTAAACGTTATGCCGTGCGCCGTTCCGGATCGGTGCGGCGGAGCATGAGGGTCGTTGTCGTCCGGCGGCCGCGGATTACGCTGGGACGAATGGCCGGCAGTGAACCTTTCGCGCTCTGCCGGACAGTACAGGCATGAGCATCGAGACGAGCGACGCCGAGTACTGGCGGGTGGCGCTCACCGACGACGGCGACAGCTTCGCCGCGGTGTTCGACCGCCACCAGCACCGGGTGTTCCGTCACAGCCTCGCCCTCGTGCCGACCTTCGACGATGCCAAGGATGTCGTTGCCGTCGCTTTTCTCGAGGCGTGGCGCAAGCGCTCGAGCGTACGGTTCGTCGACGGTTCGCTGCTGCCGTGGTTGCTCGTCACCGCGACGCACGCCGCACAGAACATCTCCCGGTCGGCCCGTCGCCACCGGGCCCTGCTCGACCGCATCCCGCCGTCGCCCGACATGCCCGATCCCGCCGATTCGTTCGACGACGGGCCGGCCATGGCGGCACTGCGGTCGCTGTCGCAGAACCATCAGAACATCGTCACTCTCTGCATCATCGAGGGGCTTCCGGTCGCCGAGGCCGCCCGTGTGCTGCGGGTGCCTCCCGGCACCGTGAAATCGCGGCTGCACTTCGCCAAGAAGGCGCTCGCCACCCAACTCGAGCACCACCGCCCACCCTCCACCCTGACCGAGGCCATCGAATGGACACACCGATGAACGACCCGAGACTGCAGCCGGACCAGGTGCGCGCGATGCGCGCCATGCTCGTCGCCCACGTCGAGGAGGGCGCCGCACCCGCCCGCCGCCGGTACGCCGTGCGTGCCGGGTTCGGCGCGCTCGCGGTCGGCGCCCTTGCCGCGGTCGTCGCCGTGGTCACCGTGGTCGTCTCCCCGGGCGACCCGGCCGACTCCCCGAATGCCCCGGGCATGTTGCGCGCCGCCGCGGACGCGACGGCCGACCCCGAGCCCGCCGACGGACAGTTCCTCCGCATCGCGACCAGCGCCTCGCACCTCGCGATCACTTCGGTCGACGGCAGCGTCGACACGGCGATCGGCTACGTCGACTCCCAGGTACGCGACGTCTACCTCGCCGCGGACGGCACCGTCGAACCGGTGGCGACCACCACGTCGGTCGAGCCGACGGTGTTCTTCGGCGCCGGCGCGCAGCAGTTCGCCGCGGAGTCCTGGAACGGCGACGACGACGTGGTCGTGGTGCCGGCGTCGCTGGGCGCCGACCTGACCCGTCCGGTCGAGGACCAGTCGGCTATCCCACGTGATCCCGACGCGCTCCTCGTCTACCTCATCGAGTACCGCTACCAGGCAGGGTCGAGCGACGAGAACGTCTTCGCCCACGTCGTCGGTCTGCTGCGCACCGGCAACGTCGCGTCCGACCTGCGTGCCGCCCTCTACCGGGCGCTCGCGCTGATGCCGAGCATCGTGATCACCGAGGAGGAGGCGACCCTCGACGGCCGCGAAGGGACGGCGATCGGACTGCGCGGCGCCGACGGCGACACCCGGCAGGAGATCGTCATCGACCCGTCGACCGGCGAGTACATCGGGGTGCGCCGCGTCACGATCGACGGCTTCGGCGAGATACCGCCGGGCACGGCCCTCGAGTACACCGCCCTCAGCACCTCCGTCGTGGACTCGGTGCCCCGATGATGCGCGCGAGAGTGACCCTCGTCGGCATGGTG
Source organism: Conyzicola lurida (assembly GCF_014204935.1). Classification (NCBI taxonomy): domain Bacteria; kingdom Bacillati; phylum Actinomycetota; class Actinomycetes; order Micrococcales; family Microbacteriaceae; genus Conyzicola; species Conyzicola lurida. The sequence continues at coordinate 352,385 of NZ_JACHMJ010000001.1, forward strand.
CTCGCCGCGGCCGTCCTGGTCGCCGGCTGCACCAGCCCCGAACCGGCGACCCCGTCCAGCAAGCCGGCCGAGCCGACGCCGATCCCGACGATCACGGCCGCCGCCTCCGACGCGGCCTTCGGAGGGCTCGAGGCGACGTTCGACGCCCGCCTCGGCGTCTACGCGATCGACACCGGCACGGGCGCCGAGGTCGTGTACCGGGCGGACGAGCGGTTCGCCTATGCCTCGACGTTCAAGGCGCTCGCCGCCGCCGCGGTGCTGCAGAAGAACGACCTCGCCGACCTCGACCGGGTCGTCACGTACTCGAGCTCCGATCTCATCACCTACTCGCCGGTCACCGAGCTGCACGTGGCCGAGGGCATGACGCTCGGCGAAATCACCGAGGCGGCCGTGCGGTTCAGCGACAACACCGCGGGCAACCTGATGCTCGACGAACTCGGCGGGCCCGAGGGGCTCACGGCGGCGCTCGCCGACATCGGCGACGACGTCACGCAGGCCGTGCGCTGGGAAGCCGGACTCAACGACGGCGTGCCGGGCGACCCGCGCGACACCACGTCTCCGCGCGCGTTCGCCACCGACCTGCGCGAGTTCGCTCTCGGCGACGCGCTCGACGCCGACAAGCAGGCGCTGCTCATCGACTGGATGACCGGCAACGCGACCGGCAGCACGCTGATCCGGGCGGGCGTTCCGGCCGACTGGGTCGTCGCCGACAAGTCCGGCAGCGGCGGTTACGGCGTGCGAAACAACATCGCCATCGTCTGGCCCCCGGATGCCGCACCGATAGTCATCGCCGTGCTGTCGACGCGTGACTCGCCCGATGCCGCCCGCGACGACGCCCTCGTCGCGCAGGCCGCCGCCGTGGTGGTCGACGCCCTGAAGTAACCCCGCCCCTCACTCCCGCCCATCGCGGCCCCGCCGCGCTCATTTCCACGCCACCGAAAGGGGTCTCCTTTGCGCGCCCAGAAACTCCGCCGCACCGTCACCGCACTGCTCGGCTTTACCGCCTTCTCCGCCCTCGCGGGCGTGCTCGTCGCGGCGTCGCTCACACCGCTCGTCGCGGTCGCCGGCGTCACCGCCACGAACACGGTCGGCATCTTCGACAGCCTCCCCGAGTTCATCGAGCTCGGCGACCAGCCGCAGAAGAACGCGATCTTCGCGGTCGAGGGCGTCGACGCTGCCGGCGCGCCCGTCTACCGGCAGATCGCCCAGGTCTACGACCAGAACCGCGAGGAGGTCGGCTGGGACGCGGTGTCGCAGTTCCTCAAAGACGCGACCGTGGCCGGCGAAGACCGCCGCTTCTACGAGCACGGCGGCGTCGACCTGCCGGGTGTCATCCGCGCGGCGGTGGAAAACGCGTCCGGAACCTCGCAGAGCGGGGCGTCGACGCTCTCGATGCAGCTGGTGAAGAACATCTACATCCAGGACGCACTGCAGCTGCCGACCGACGAGGCGCGGAAGGCGGGCATCGCCGCCGCGCAGGAGGCGACCCTCGACCGCAAGCTCAAAGAGATGAAGCTCGCGATCGGCCTCGAGAAGAAATACACGAAAGACGAGATCCTGCTCGGCTACCTCAACATCGCCGGGTTCGGCGGCAACAACTACGGCGTGCAGGCCGCAGCCCAGAGGTACTACGGCGTCTCGGCGGCCGACGTGACTCTCGCCCAGGCCGCCTCCCTCGTCGCGATCGTGCAGGAACCGGGCGCGCGCGGTCTCGACGACCCGGCCAATTACGCGGCGAACCTCGAACGCCGCGACGTGATCCTGAGGAACATGTTCGTCGAGGGCACGATCGACCGCGCCCAACTCGACGAGGCGCTCGCGGTTCCCGTCGACGAGACGACGGTCGTGCTCGCGCCTTACACGAACGGGTGCATCGCGGCCGACCCGTACGCCACCTACTTCTGCGACTACGTCACCGCGCTCGTGCCCGAGCTCGAGTCGCTCGGCGGCACCGCGAGCGAGAGGGCGGCCAACTGGAAGCTCGGCGGCTACAAGCTCTACACGACGCTCGACCTGCGACTGCAGACCGTCGCCCAGGACACGGTGACGGCGCAGGCGCCCGCGACGGAGACCCGTCTGGCGCTGGGTGCGGCCGCCGTCTCGGTGCAGCCGGGCACCGGGCGCATCCTCACGATGGCCCAGAACACCCGGTTCGACAACACCGAGTTGGGCGGCGGGCCCGGCACGACGAGCGTGAACTACACCACCGACCGGCCGTACGGCGGATCGCGCGGTTTCCAGGCCGGCTCGACCTACAAGGTGTTCACGCTGATCAACTGGCTGCAGAACGGTCACGGTCTGAACGAGGTCGTCGACGGCAACGGCCGCACCGTGCAGCAGGCCGCGTTCGCGAACAGCTGCCCGAACAGCAGCACCGGCGGCGGCGTCGAGGACGGACCGTTCGGCGGACCCTGGCCGTTCAAGAATTCGTCGGGGGAGCGCGGCTCCCGCAGCGTGATGGATGCGACCGCGGCATCCATCAACGGAGCGTATGTCTCTATGGGTCTGCAGCTCGACCAGTGCGAGACGAAGCGCATCGCACAGGCCCTCGGCGTGCACACCGCCAACAACGTCGACGACCCGGCGACCACCGACATCGTCGAGAACCAGCTCGGCTCCAACCCGTCGGCGATCATCGGTACGAACACCGTCGCGCCGCTGACCATGGCCGCCGCCTACGCGGGGATCGTGAACCACGGCACCTACTGCGCCCCGGTCGCGGTCGACTCGCTCACCGACGCCGACGGCGTCGCGCTGCCGGGACAGGCGCATGCCTGCAGCCCCGCGATCACGTCCGAGGCCGCGGCGACGACCGCGTACGCGCTCGAGAACGCCATGGCCCGCTACGCCGGCAACCCACGCGACGGCGTGCCGATCCTAGGCAAGACCGGCACCACCGACGATTTCGACCAGACCTGGTTGATGAGCTCGACCACCGCGGTGACGACGGCGGTGTGGTTCGGCAACGTGAGCGGCAAGTACGACCTCACGCGCTATCCCGGCGGCATCAACAACCGGCACACCATCGCGAAACCGATCAACGCCGCGGCGAATGCGTTGTACCCGGGCGGTGCGTTCGATGCGCCATCCGCCGGTCTCGTCTCGGCGCCGGGAATCGCGCTGCCGTCCCTCGTCGGCGGCAGCGTGGAGAACGCCCGGTCGATTGTCGAGGGGCTGGGGCTCGTCTACTCCGACGGCGGGCAGGCCGATTCGACCGCACCCGCGGGCACGGTCGTGTCGCCGGGCGACGGGACGACCGTGACCCGCGGCAGCACGGTCGCGGTGGTGACCAGCAACGGTGCGCTCGTCGACATGCCCGACCTGCTCGGCAGCGAGGCCGGTGCCGCCTCGTCGACGCTGACCGCTGCCGGTTTCGCGGAGGTGAAGCTCGTCTGCGTGGCGTTGGGCGAAACGGAGCCGGGCGTCGGAACCGTCGTGTCGAGCAACCCGGCCGCGGGCGCGGCGGCTCGCACGTCGGACGGCGCGACGCTCGGTGTCGGCAAGGCGGCGTGCTGACCTACGCGGCGAACGGCCCCGTCGCTGCGAACGCGTAGTCGGCGAAGCGTTCGCCGATCAGGCGGTGCGACGCCGTGTCGGGGTGCAGCGCGTCGGGCAGCGGGTGCACTTCGGCGTCAGCCTCGCCGAACAGGGCAGTGCCGTCGAGGTAGTACAGGTTGGGGTCGGCGGCCCGGCGCTCGACCAGCGAGGCGAGAGCCTCGCGGATCACCCGCAGCGTCAGCTTGCCGCTGTTGCGGTCGTCGGGGTCGCCGGTCGCGATGAAGCGGATCTGGCCGGTGCCGAAGCTCGCCGGGTCGAAGCCGCCGGGGCCGGGGGTGTCCTCGTGGATGCCGCAGAAGATCGGCGAGACGAGCACGATCGGCGTGGTCGGGTGGCCCTCGCGGATGGTGTCGAGGAACCCGTGCACCGCGGGTACGAAAGTGCGCAGCCGCATCCCGTCGAGGTTGACGACGTTGATGCCGAGCTTGACGCTGATCAGGTCGGCCTCCGAATCGCGGATGACGCGCGCGACGAACGGGTCGACGAGGGCGCTGCCGCCGAAGCCGAGGTTGCGCAGGTCGACGCCGCCGCGGCGGGCGGCAATCGCGGGCCAGATCTCGGTCGGGGTGCTCGCGTTGGAGCCGTGGCTGATCGAGCTGCCGTGGTGCAGCCAGACGCGGCCGTCGGGCGCGACGGTGTCGACCGGGGCGTCCGCGCGCAGTTCGACGAGTTCCACCGTCTCGTTGTGCGGCAGCCAGAGTTCGACGCGCTTGTCGCCCTCGGGCAGCGCGAACGTCGACGCGTGGGCCTCGCCCGGCAGGAACTGGGCGGCACCGGTCTGCAGGTTGATCTGCGTGACGTCGCCGCCGTCGAGGGTGTCGCTCGCGAGCGGTTCGCCGTCGACGACGAGGTCGACGTGCCCGCGCGGGCGGTCGGCGCCGAGGTAGGTGACGCGGCTCGGGTGGGTGACGAGCGTGATTTCGCGCGCGGCGGTGGTCACGACGACGCGCACGCCGGAGGGCTGGGCCTCGACCATCAGCAGTTGCGGGTCGGGATACGTGTCGCGGACCCACTCCGGCAGGCGGTGCGGGCGGATGCCGCGGGGCGTGGTCTCGAAGTCCGTGACGCCGTGCAGGTGGTCGGGGGTGATGGGGATGGTGATCATGAGTTCTTTCCGGTGCTGGGCCAGGCGGCGAGGAGGCTGTCGAGCGCGTCGAGGGCGATGCGCCACGAAGTTTCGGGGGCCGGCTGGCTGTGGTCGAAGCTTCCGATGCGCTCGAGAGCGATGAAGCCGTTGATGGTGCTGCCGAGCAGGCGGATGGCGTGCACCCGGTCGGTCGGCGAGAGTCCGTAGCCGCGCAGCACGGCGTCGGTGAGCGCGACGAACCCGCGCGCCGCGTCGGAGTCGACGGCCGCCGCCCCCGCGCGCCGCTCGAGCGACTGCCAGAGGCCGGGGTTCGAGCGCGCGAACTCGCGGTGTGCGTCGGCGAACCCGTGCAGCGCCTCGCTGCCCGAGCGGCCGGCGACCGCGAGCGAGGCGGCCCGCGCGAGCTCGCTGAGGGCGAGCGCGGTGATGCCGTCGCGCAGGGCGGCGAGGTCGCGCACGTGCGAATACAGGCTCGGCGTCTTCACCCCGAGCCGACGGGCCACGGCCGACAGGGTGACGGCGTCGAAGCCGATGTCGTCGGCGAGGTCCGCGGCGTCGGCCACGACGACGGCCGCGGTCAGGGGTGATCTGCTCATCGTGCCAGCCTATACCCATTAGGAAATATCCGACAGTGCATAGGCGGTGCGAGACTGGTCGGGTGATGACCGACCTGCACCTCCCCGTCGACCTCGAGACACGTTCGGCACCCGTCACGCTGCGGCGGGCGACCGAGAACGATCTGGCCGCGCTGATGGCGCTGCTGTCGGACGACCCCGTCAGCGCCTCCCGCGGTGACGTCGCCTCGCCCGACGACGAGCGGCTCTACCGCGACGGTCTGCTCGCGGTGCTCGGCGAGCCGGGCAACGAGCTCCTCGTGGTGACGGACGCCGCGTCATCCGTCATCGGCACCTTCCAACTCACGCGCATCCCCGGCATGGCACGCCGCGGCTCGACCCGGCTGCTCGTCGAGGCGGTGCGGGTGCGCAGCGACCTGCGCTCGGCCGGCATCGGTGCGGCGATGATGCGATGGGTCGTGGATGTCGCCGCCCCGACTCTCGGCGTCGGGCTGGTGCAGCTCACCTCCGACGCCGCGCGCGTCGACGCCCACCGTTTCTACGAGAGGCTCGGGTTCGAGCGCTCGCACCTCGGATTCAAGTACTACGTCGCCGCCGGCCCCGGTCGATTGCTCCTGTCGCCGCCCGCGCCGCCGGTGCTACGGTAGGCGCCAGAAAGCGAGGCGCATCGTGGCAGTGACGGGCATCGGCGGGCTGTTCTTCCGCAGTGCCGACCCCGACGCGCGGGCCGCCTGGTACCGCGAGCACCTCGGCATCGAGGCCGGCCACGCGGGCATCTGGCAGCAGGATGCGGGCATGACGGTGTTCGCCCCGTTCCCCGCCGACAGCGACTACTTCGCCGCCGACCAGCCGTTTATGCTCAACCTCCGCGTCACCGGGCTCGACGCGCTCGCCGTGACGCTCGAAGCCTCCGGCATCCCCGTCGAGCGCCGTGACGAGTGGGACACCGACGACTACGGGCACTTCGCCCGCATCCACGACCCCGAAGGACTGCCGATCGAGCTCTGGGAGCCCCCGGCACAAGCGTAAGGAGATCCCCGTGACCGGTCGGATTCTGATCGACCTCTTCACCACGCTCGACGGCGTCTCGCAGGCTCCGGGAGGGCCCGAGGAAGACCCTGAGGGCGACTTCGAGTTCGGCGGCTGGCAGGCGCCGTTCGTGAGCGAGACCGACGGGGAGCAGATCATCGCGGGCATCCGGGCGACGGACGCCCTGCTGCTCGGGCGCAAGACCTACGACATCTTCGCCGGGTACTGGCCGCACGAGCTCGAGGGCCACGACTCCGAGATCGCGCGCAAGTTCGACGGGATTCCGAAGTACGTGGCCTCGCGGCACACGCCCGACCTGCCCTGGCGCGACTCCCACCTGCTGTCGCGCGATCTCGCGGCGGAGATCGCCGCGCTGCGCGAGCGTCACGCCGAGACGCACGTGATCGGCAGCATCGACTTCGCCCGCACGCTCGTCGCCGACGGCCTGTTCGACGTGCTCAACCTCTGGGTCTACCCGGTCGTTCTCGGCGCGGGCAAGCGGCTGTTCGACCCGTCCGGCTCGCCGGTCGGCCTCGAACTCGTCGAGGCGTCGGCCCCGACCGAGAAGGGTGCGGTGTTGCTGCGCTACCGTCCCACGGGAAAGCGGCCGACGACCGGCGACATGAGCGAGCCCGACCGCGGCGCGTAGACGTCTAGCGCCGCGAAGCCCGCGCGCCCTTGTCGCTGGTGGTTCGATGCTCTGGATCGCCAGAGAGCGGCCCATTCGAATAATTCGAAGGGTACTTGCCCGACCGAGCTAAATTCCTCAGAGCCTTGGCCCGCAGTATTTCAGCGAGCTCTCGGGAGCGTTTGCTGTAGCCAGTCATTCTCGCCACCTTTTCTTCGGTTTCGTCACGCTTCGTGACGAGATCGCGCCCGCCACGGCCAAAGCCATTTCACTATCTTCGTCCTGGCCCAAGGGACATCAATCAGGGAGATCAGCACGGATAGTCCCAGTTCAGACTCGCGAGGGTTTCTGCTGATTGCCAGGCCAATCGCCCACGAGAAGCGAGTCCACCACTGATCACGACCCACCCACTGGCGCGCTTTGCTCGCATTGACGGCGCCGATGACCGCCGCGGTGACAGCGCCAGCAGCCGCGATGACGGCTGCAACTAGCGTCGCCACGCTCTCGGCGGAGGGAGCTGCTGCAACGGCCAAGTCGAAGTCATTGCGACAGATTGCCACGGCCGGTCGTACTCATGTCTCAAACTTCACTGATGCGCGGTCTCACCCGCAAGATCAAGCTCGCCCCTGTGGATCAAGAGTGCCGCGTGACTCGATTCTGAGAATCCCGCACCTTCGCCCGCACTTCTCTGTAGCGTCACTCCCGTGACGATGTTCTCCGAGATACCTCCGGGCTGGCAGCCCGACAACGCGTCCCGGGCACCGCTGGTGCTCGTCAACGCGGTCGCGTTCTCGAAAGGGTCGAAGCCGCCGCCCGACCAGTGGACGCACTTCGCCAAGCTCCGCCCGGTCCCGTGGAAGCTGTTCACCGGCTTTCTCGCCATCGCGCTCGTCTGCGTCTGGGGCATCGTCAACATATTCGTGCAGTACCCCGACACCTGGAGCGACAACCTCTTCTTCATCGGCGCGATGGCGCTCGGCGCGGGATTCTTCGGCTGGGCGGTCATCAAGTCGGTGCTTTCCTATCCGGTACGCGCCGGCTGGCCGAGCCTCCACGGCCTCGGCATCGGGGAGTCCGGCATCGCCCTGCGTCTCGGCGGCGGCGATTCCGACATCCCGTGGGAGGCCGTCACCTCGGTCAGGGCCACGGTTACCAACGAGCTCAGCGACGACAAGGCCCACATCCCGGTCTTGCGGATCGAGCACTCCGGCACCGCCGTCGACTTCAACACCCAGATCCTCGGCGCTTCGCCGGTCGTGGTCTACCGGGCGCTGCTCTACTACTGGCTCAACCCCGCGAGCCGCGAAGAGCTCGGCACGACCGTCGCGCAGCAGCGCATGGACGGCTGGGTCGCGCAGATCCAGTGAGCACGCCTACCCTCTGTAGCGGGGGAATCATGACGCTAGATCTACGCTGGCTCGCCGCGCCCGACTCCGAGGTCGCCGCGGCGATGGCGGCCGTGCGACGCGACTCGCGACCGAAGTGGGTACCGACCCGGCGTCAGGTGCTCGTGCACGTGAACTACAGCCTGATGCTCTGGTACCTCGGCATCGCCTTCGTCACCATAGGCATCAGCGTCGACGTGCAGCACGACGGCAGCGCCGACGCGGCGGACATCGGCGCGCTGGTGGCCGCGGTCGCCGTGCTCGCCGTCTGGCTCGTGGGCACGTTCTGGCTGCATCGCTGGGCGGCTCGTCCTCCGTCGCCGAAAGTGCAGATGGGCGGATGGCGGCAGGATCTGACTGCTCTCGCCAACGGGTACGAGCCGCAGCCGAGGGAGGCGGCGGGTTTCACCTCCCTGATCACGTCGGGCGCGGGGCGCCCGCGTGCATACCCGCGCTTCGCGTCATCCGGAATCGAATTCGGCAACCTCATCGACCCCGGCAGCCGGTCGGCCGACTGGCACTACCTCGCCGTCACCCTGCCGGCGCCGCTGCCGCACCTCGTGCTCGAAGCCACCGCCAACGGCAGCGACCTGCCCGCCGGGGTCGACCGGTCGCAGCGCTTGACGTTCGCGGGCGAGTTCGACCGCGCGTTCCGCGTGTACGCGCCGGCCGAGTACGAGGCCGACGCGCTGTACTTCCTCACCCCCGACGTGATGGCGGCGCTCGTCGACGACGCGGCCGGGTTCAACGTCGAGATCGTCGACGACACGCTCGTCTTCTTCACGTCCGAACCGGCCGACTTCGGCAGCGCCGCGACCTGGGAGCGCGTCGCCGCGATCCTCGGAAACGCCGCCGCCCGCATCGTCGACAGCGCGACGCGCTACCGCGACGAACGGGTGCCCGGGCAGGAGGTGCCGCTCGTGATGCAGGAGATCCGCCACCGGATGGACCACCCGAGCGTGCCGTGGATCGCCCCGGAGCCCCGCATCGGCGTCGACGGCCATCGGCTCGACATCACCGACCGGCGCCACGGCGTGTGGTCGGTGCTCGGTGCGGTCGGCTGGTTCGTGCTGCGCACCGCGCTCTACGCGGTGCCGGGCATCTTCGCGTTCGCCGGGTTCATGTCGATCGTCGACGGCCGATAGCGTCACTGGACGACGCGTGTTCTCGGCCGCTCGCGGGTGTCGATAAGTTAGAACCGTGACCAACTCTTCTCTTCCGGGATCCGCCGTGTCCGATTCCAGCCGTGACGACACCCGAGACGCCGTCGACAGTGCCCTGCGATCCGACGTCAGTCTGCTCGGCGGACTGCTCGGCCAGGTGCTGCACGAGTCGGGCGGTGAGGATCTGCTGCACGACGTCGAGAAGCTGCGCGAGCTGGTCATCGACGCCTACGAGAGCGAGCGCAACGCGTCGATCGAGGACGCCGAGAAGCTCGTCGCAGCCTTCACGCCCGAACGGGCCGAGCAGGTCGCCCGGGCGTTCACCTGCTACTTCCACCTGACGAACCTCGCCGAAGAGCACCACCGCGTCCGGGTGCTGCGCAATCGGGAGGCGGCATCCGGGCTCGTCAAGGACTCGATCCCCGCGGCGCTGGCCAAGCTCACCGACGAGCTGGGCACCGAGCAGGCCGCGAGCCGGCTGGCCGACCTGCGCTTCCACCCCGTGCTCACCGCGCACCCGACCGAGGCCCGTCGCCGGGCCGTGTCGAGCGGTATCCGACGCATCAGCGATCTTCTGGGCGAGCGGGATGTCGCGACCGACGGCACCGTCACCGGGGCTGACATCGACCGGCGCCTCCTCGAAGAGATCGACGTTCTCTGGCGCACGTCGCCGCTGCGCACCACGCGCCCCACGCCCCTCGACGAGGTGCGCACGGCCATGAGCATCTTCGACCAGACGCTGTTCGAGGTCGTCCCGCGCGTGTACCGCCTGCTCGACGACTGGCTCCTCGGCGACGAGGCCGGCTCGAAGGCGTCCGTCGCCCCCGCGTTCTTCCGCCTCGGCAGCTGGATCGGCGCCGACCGCGACGGCAACCCGTTCGTCACCGCCGAGGTGACCAAGGAGGCCGCCGGCATCGCCTCCGAGCACATCCTGCGCGGGCTCGAACGCGTCGCCACCCGCGTCGGCCGCTCGCTGACCCTCGGCGACGCCGACACCCCGCCCACCGCCGAGCTCGTCGCGCTCGCCGACGAGCAGAACCGGGTCGCCCCGCATCTGGCCGCCCAGGTCGGAACGCGCGCGCCGCTCGAACTGCACCGCCGCGTGCTGCTCGTGATCGCCGGCCGCATCGCCGCGACCCGCAAGCAGCACGACGACCCCATCGCCTACCCGTCGGCCGCCGACCTGCTCGCCGACCTGCGCGTGCTGCAGGACTCGCTGCGTGCCGCCGGTGCCCACCGCAGCGCCAACGGCGAACTGCAGGGCCTCGTCTGGCAGGTGCAGACCTTCGGATTCCACCTCGCCGAGATGGAGGTGCGCCAGCACTCGCAGGTGCACCGCGAAGCACTTCGCGAGGCGACGGCGGGCGGCGAACTCAGCCCGATGACCGAGGAGGTGCTCGAGGTCTACCGCACGATCGCGTACCTGCAGAAGCGCTACGGCGTGCAGTCCTCGTCGCGCTACATCGTGTCGTTCACCCAGTCGTCGGCCGACATCAAGACGGTCTACGACCTCGGCGCCATCGCGCTCGGTTCAGCCGAGGCGGCGCCCGTGCTCGACGCCATCCCGCTCTTCGAGACCTTCGCCGACCTCAACGCGAGCACCACGATCCTCGACGAGATGATCCAGCTGCCCGAGGTTCAGGCGCGTCTCGCCGCGACCGGCCGCAAGCTCGAGGTGATGCTCGGCTACTCCGACTCGTCGAAGGATGTCGGACCCGTGTCGGCCACCTTCGCCCTGTTCGACGCCCAGTCGCGTATCGCGACCTGGGCGCGCGAGAACGACATCGAACTCACCCTCTTCCACGGCCGCGGCGGTGCGCTCGGCCGCGGCGGCGGACCGGCCAACGAGGCCGTCCTGGCCCAGCCGCCCGGATCGGTCAACGGCCGCTTCAAGGTCACCGAGCAGGGCGAAGTGATCTTCGCGCAGTACGGCGACAAGATGATCGCCGCCCGCCACATCGAGCAGATGGCCGCGGCCACCCTGCTCGCCTCGGCGCCCTCGAACGAGGAGAACAACGCCGCTGCCGCCACCCGCTTCGCCTCGATGGTCACCACCATGGACGAGGTGTCGCGCGTCCGCTTCTTCGAACTCGTCAAGGCACCCGGCTTCGCGCCGTGGTTCGCCCAGGTCACGCCGATGGAAGAGATCGGCCTGCTCGCCCTCGGATCCCGTCCGGCCCGCCGCGGCCTCTCGGTCGAGTCGCTCGAAGACCTGCGCGCGATCCCGTGGGTGTTCGCCTGGACCCAGGCCCGCATCAACCTCACCGGCTGGTTCGGTCTCGGCTCGGCGCTGGCCGCGGTCGGCGACGTCGACGAGCTGCGCACCGCGTACGCCGAGTGGCCGCTGTTCGCGTCGATGATCGACAACGTCGAGATGTCCCTCGCCAAGACCGACGGACGCCTGGCCGCGCGCTACCTCGCGCTCGGCGACCGCGACGACCTCGCTACGCTCGTCACCGCCGAGATGGACCTCACCCGCGAGTGGGTGCAGAAGGCGACCGGCCGCGACGAGATCCTCGAGAGCCGACCCGTGCTGCGCCGCGCGGTGCGCCTGCGCAGCCCGTACGTCGACGCGCTCTCGCTGCTGCAGCTCCGCGCCCTGCGCGCGATCCGCCAGCCGGGTCAGAGCGACCCGAGCGACCCCGACCACCAGCTGCTGCTGCTCACCGTCAACGGAATCGCGGCCGGACTGCAGAACACCGGATAGGCACTACGCGGCGAGTGTGAACTCGCCGCGTGACGCCGTCGCCGACCGGAGGCGGTCGGCGACTCCGTTCGTCAGATCGAGCAGGGTCGTGTCGAGCGATTCGCCGAGGGCGGCGAGGATCTCGCTCGACGGCTCCTTATGGCCGCGCTCGATCTCGGAGAGGTACTGCGGCGACACGGCCGCGCGCGCCGCGACGTCGCGCAGGGTCTCGCCGCGCTCGGTGCGGATTCCGCGCAACTGCTCGCCGACGAGGTGCCGCCAGAGGCGCTCGGGCCGGGTCGAGGCGGTGGCTTGCGACGCGTCATCCATAAGTCGGTCCTTTTCGCTCATGCGGCACAGTCAACCGCTGCGGGGTGCCGGCCGCGACGGGTTTCGCTCACAGCAGACGGCGCAGCTGCTCGACCACGAGGTCGGGGCGCGAGATAAACGGGTGGTGCCCGGTCGGCAGCTCGACGGAGCGCATGGCCCGGGCCGCGTGCTCCCGCTGCAGCGCGACCGAGGTGCTGCGGTCCTGCCCGCAGACGAGGTAGGTCGAATCGATACCCTGCCAGCCGGCGGCGGATGTCGGAGTGATGAAAGCCTCCGCGGACTGCGGGGCGACCCGGTCCCATCCCCCGCTCACGGCCGCGGCATCCGCGTCCTGCATAAAGCGCGCGCCGAACGACGCCGCGTCGTAGCCCGCGAGGCCGAGCGTGCCGTCGCCCAGGTCGGCGATCGAGACCGGGTCGCTCTCGCCGCTCATGATCGCGGCCTGCGCCTGGCCGACGTCGGGCAGGTAGGACGAGATGTAGAGCAGCCGGGCGATCGCGGGGTGCTGGCCGGCCTCGGCGACGACGGTGCCGCCGTAGGAGTGGCCGACGACGATCGTGTCTCCGCCTCGGTCTAGTGCCTCGCGCAGGGCTGCCGCGTCCTCGTGGAGTCCGCCCCTCGACGCGGTCTCGCCGCACGACGGCAGCGCGAGGGACCTGCTCTCGATTCCGGTCTGCTCGCGCAGCAGGGCGGCGGTGGGCTGCCACCACCACGCCCCGTCGCGCACCAGGGCGCCGTGTACGAAGAGCAGTTCCATTCGATTCCTTCCGTCGGTGATCCGACGCTACGGCCGATTCGCCGATCGTGCTCGCGAATCTGCTGACAGCAGCGAGACCGTGCGACCCTTGACGCATGGACCTCGAGGTGACCCCGCGCCTGACGATCCCTGCCTCCGAGCTGCAGTGGAAGTTCTCGCGCTCGTCGGGGCCGGGCGGCCGGCACGTCAACACCTCGGACAGCCGCGTGCAGCTGACGTGGAACGTGCAGGAGTCTGCCGCGCTGGACGACGATCAGCGTGCTCAGCTGCTCACCCGCCTCGGCCGGCGTCTCGTCGGGGGAGCGGTCGCCGTGACGGTGTCGGCGCAGCGCTCGCAGCTGCGCAACCGCGAGACCGCGCTCGACACCCTCGCCGATATGGTGCGCACGGCGCTGGCGCCTCCGGGCCCGCTGCGCCGTGCGACGAAGCCCACCCGCGGGTCGGCACGCCGCCACCTCGCCGCGAAGAAGCAGCGCTCGGCCACGAAGCAGCAGCGGCAGCGGCCGACGGGGGAGTAGCTCGCCGCAACCCGCTTGTCGGCGCCACCGTGGTCGGGCAGCGTGGATGTCGTGGGCTACTTCATCTTGGTCATCGCTCAGACCGCCGCGCTGCCGGTCATCAGCGGAGTCGTCGAGCTGGCCGTGGCCGGCGGCGATCCCGTGGCGGTCGTCGGCAAGTGGTGGGTGTTCTGGGGCGTCGGAACGCGACTGCTGGTCGCCGGCATCGCGCAGGTATCGGGCAAGGGGCCGACCGCCGCGATTCTCGGGGCGAGCACTCCGAGCGTGCAGGTCGTGCAGCTGACGCGTGAACTCGGCACCGCCAACATCGGGATGGGGTTCGCCGGTCTCCTCGCTCCCATCCCGGGCTGGGCGGTGCCCGTCGGGCTCGCCGGTGGTGTCTTCCTCTTCATCGCGGGCGCGATGCATGTCGCGAAGCGCGGCAAGAACGCGCGGGAATCGCTTGCCACGTGGACCGACCTCTTGGTCGGGGTCGTCGTGGTCACGCTCGCCGTCTATACCCTCGCCGCGACGGGCTGACACCCGCGGGTGGTCTGGGAGTGGATGCGGGACTAACGGACGAACCTCAGTTCGCCCGAGGGCGCCGTGCCGCGACGCGTGAACCCCGCGCGTTCGAGCACGCGCTGCGAGGCGGCGTTGTCGCGGTGCACGGTCGCGGCCAGTTGCCCCGGGGTGAGGTCGACGGCGTGCTCGACGAGGCGCCCCGCGTACCCCTTGCCCCAGTGCTCGGGAGCGATCCAGTAGCCGAGCTCGGTCTCGTCGCCGTGCACCGTGAGGGCGAGCAGCCCCACCCGGGTGTCGTCCGCCGACGCGATGAACCAGCGCAGCCCGTGGTCGGGGGTGCCGCCGTCGAGGGCGGTGTCGAACCGCTGCCGCACGTAGTCGTCGCTCCACGGGGCGCCGTCGCCGACGAAGCGGATGACGCGGGCGTCCTGGGCCAGCGCGCGGAAGAACTCGCGGTCGTCCGGGGCGAGCGCGTGCACGCTCAGCTGCTCGGTCATGGGGCCAAATTACACGGGGTAGAAACGGCACGCGCGACCCGAGTAGCTTCGCGCCATGACAAACCTCACGGAAAAACTGGCTGAATCGGTGCCCTCCTGGGGCGCGAAGCTCGCGTACGGCGAAACAGTGACGCTGAACGGTCATGACATCATCCCCGTCGCGCTCGTCGTGTTCGGGTTCGGCGGCGGGGAAGGCTCGGGCGACATGCCTGACGGCGAGTTCGGTCCCGCGAAACGCGGCGAGGGCAGCGGCGGGGGAGGCGGCGGATACGCCCTGCCGATCGGCGCCTACGTCGGCGACGCGAACGGGCCCACGTTCCGGCCGAACCCGATCGCGCTCGCCGTGATCGCCGTGCCGCTCGTCGCGGCCGCGGGGCTGTCGATCGCGCGCATCATACGCGCCACGCGGTAGACCGGCCCTGCCGGCCCCCTGCCGGCCCCCTGCACAAGCCCGCCCAACAGGACGCGCGGGGCGGAACCGCGCATCTGATCCTGTCGAGCGCGCGTTGGGGCCATTTCATCCTGTCGAGCGGCGCCGACGTGCGGCACGCGATCTGTGCCGCAGGCACAGCATCTCTCGATTCTGCGTGCCGCCGGCCCAAGAGCGGCGTGACGATGCGCGAATAGGCTGAGACGAGCATCGCCTACCCTTGATGCGCATCGTTTCCGCGACCCCGAGAGGGCCGACCCCGAAAGAGCGCCGTGAAGACCGAATTCCGCAGGCTCACTGAGACTGACCTGCGCGAGACCCTCGGGTTCCCCGGGCAGCCGGTCTACGACAAGATCCTCGACCACCTCGATCGCAACTGCCTCGCGTTCCTGGCCCACTCGCCCTTCCTCTGCCTGTCCACCTCCGACAGCGCGGGCAACTGCGACAACTCGCCCCGCGGCGACTACCCCGGCTTCGTGCGCGCCCTCGACGACCGCACCCTCGTGATCCCCGACCGGCTGGGCAACAAGCTCGCCGACTCGTTCACCAACATCCTCGACAACGGCCACGTCGGACTCGTCTGCTTCGTGCCCGGCATGACCGAAACGCTGCGCATCAACGGCACCGCGTACATCACCGACGACCCCGGCCTGATGGCGATGCTCGAGCAGGACCACGTCACCCCGACCCTCGCCACCGTGATCCGCACCGAGCAGGTCTACCTGCACTGCGGCCGCGCGCTGTTGCGCTCGGGCCTGTGGGATCCCGAGATGCAGGACCTCGCGAAAGAGCTCCCCACCTCGGGCACCTTCTGGGCCGAGGCCTCCGGGTACGCCCCCGAGGTCGCCGGTCTGATCGACGAGGGCATGGTCGGCGCCTACGAGACGTTGTACTAGTGCCCAGTAGAAAAGGCATGCTTCCGCTCGTCGTGAAGCGCATCGAGTCGCAGTCTGCCGGCATCCTCAGCATCGAACTCGGCGACCCCGACGGCGTGCCGCTGCCGCCGTGGGAAGCCGGCGCCCACATCGACGTGCAGCTCGTGACCCGCCAGCAGCGCCAGTACTCGCTCTGCGGCGACCCCGCCGACCGCGGCACCTACCGCATCGCGGTGCTGCGCGAGGAGTACTCCCGCGGCGCCTCGATGTACATCCACGAGTACCTGCGCGAGGGCCGCACGGTGCACGCGAGCGCGCCGCGCAACCTGTTCCCGATCGCCCCGGCCGACGAGTACCTGCTGCTCGCCGCCGGAATCGGCATCACGCCGATCCTGGCCATGGCGAACGAGCTGGAACGCCGCGGTGCCACGTGGTCGATGAACTACGCGATTCGGGATGGCGCGGACCTGCCGTTCCGCGCCGACCTCGACGCCCTCGGCCAGAAAGTCACGATCAACTCGCCCGACCGCGCCGGAAGGCTCGACCTCGAGTCGTACCTCGCCGAGCCCCGACCCGGTGTCGCGGTCTACACCTGCGGTCCCGCACGCTTCACCGACGCGGTGCTCGAGGCGATGCGCGAGTGGCCGCGCGGCAGCCTCCACCTCGAGCGCTTCGAGCCCAAACCGGCCGTCGTGCGGGCGAACGAACCGTTCACCGTGCGGGTCGAGGGCACGGACGTCGCGGTCGAGGTGCCGGCCGACCGGTCGATGCTCGCGGCGCTCAACTCGGCCCGGGTTCCCGTCGCCGGGTCGTGCCTGCGCGGCATCTGCGGTTCGTGCGCGGTGCGCGTGGTCGACGGCAAGGCCGAGCACCGCGACTCGCTCACGAGCGACGAGGACTCCACGACGATGTACCCGTGCGTCTCGCGAGCGCTGACGCCCGAGCTGGTGATAGCGGCGCCCGAGTAGCCCGGCCCACTCAATCACCGAAAACGCCCCGCTCGTGGGAAAGTGGATCATCCGACAACCACTCCGAGTGAGGACACGCACGATGAGCCAGTATTCCGTGGTCGACCCCGCCACCGGCACGACGGTGAGCGACTACCCGACGATCTCCGCAGACGAGCTCGAGGCGGCACTCGCGGCCGCGTCATCCGCCTATCAGGACTGGTCCCGCAAGACCACGGCGTCCCAGCGCACCGCACTCATCGCCCGCGTCGCCGACCTGCACGAAGAGCGTGTGCAGGAGCTCGCCGAGATCGTCGTGCGCGAGATGGGCAAGCCGCTCGACCAGGCCGTCGGAGAGGTCGAGTTCGCCGCCGCGATCTACCGCTACTACGCCGACAACGGCGAGGCGTTCCTCGCCGACGAGCCGATCACCCTCGCCGAGGGCAGCGGCAGCGCGTTCGTGCGCCGCGTCGGCGTCGGCGTGCTGCTCGGAATCATGCCGTGGAACTTCCCCTACTACCAGGTGGCCCGGTTCGCCGGCCCGAACATCGTCGCGGGCAACACCATCGTGCTCAAGCATGCTCCGCAGTGCCCCGAGTCGTCCGCGGCCATCGCCGCGATCTTCGCCCAGGCGGCGGAGGAACTCGGCGTGCCCGCCGGCGTGTACACCAACGTCTACGCGACCAACGAGCAGGCCGCCACGATCATCGCCGACCCGCGCGTGCAGGGTGTCTCCGTCACCGGCTCCGAGCGCGCGGGAGCCGCCGTCGCCGAGATCGCCGGCCGCCACCTCAAGAAGGTCGTGCTCGAGCTGGGCGGGTCCGACCCGTTCGTGCTGCTGTCGACCGATGATCTGGATGCCGCGGTGCAAGATGCGGTGAACGCGCGTCTCGACAACAACGGCCAGTCCTGCAACGCCGCGAAGCGCTTCATCGTGACCGACGCGCTCTTCGACGACTTCGCCGAGAAGTTCACGGCCGTGTTCACCGCCGCGCAGCCCGCCGACCCGATGGCCGACGGCACGCTCCTCGGCCCGCTCTCGTCGGCCGCCGCGACCGAGCGCCTCGACGAGCAGCTGCAGCGCGCCATCGCCCAGGGCGCGACCGTGCTCGCGAGCGGCGAGGTGACGGGCAACTTCTTCCCGCCCGCCGTGCTCACCGACGTCACCCCCGCGATGGACGCGTACCACGAGGAGTTCTTCGGCCCCGTGGCCGCGCTCTACCGCGTGCACTCCGAGGAGGAGGCGATCCGCCTCGCCAACGACACCCCCTTCGGCCTCGGCTCCTACGTCTACACGACCGACGAGGCACAGGCCCTGCGGGTTGCCGACGCGATGGACGCGGGCATGGTCTGGATCAACCTCGTTCTCGGCGACGCCGCCGAGCTGCCGTTCGGTGGCGTCAAGCGCTCGGGTTCGGGTCGCGAGATGGGCAAGTTCGCGATGGAGGAATTCGTGAACAAGAAGCTCGTCCGCATAGCGGGTTGAGCCTGTCGAAACCCCACGCACTACAATTTCCGGCATGAACGAGCCGACGCTGCTCTCGGGCGGCAACCCGCAGATCCCCAAGGGCGAGGGCGACGGGCCCGTGCGCGACTACATCGCCGCGATGCCCGGCTGGAAGCACGCCCTCGGCCAACGCCTCGACGACCTCGTCGTCGCAGCCGTGCCCGGCGTGCACAAAGCCGTGAAGTGGAACCAGCCCTTCTACGGCGTCGACGACGGCTGGTTCCTCTCGTTCCGCTGCTACACGCACTACGTGCAGCTCACCTTCCACAAGGGAACCTCGCTCCGCCCGATGCCGCCGAAGCCCTCGAAGCACGCCGAGGTGCGCTATCTCGACATCCGCGAGACCGACGTGCTCGACGAGAAACTACTCAGAGAGTGGATGACGCAGGCCAGCGTCATCCCGGGTGAAAAAATGTAGCGACGGCTACAGGCAGTCGATCGCGTCGTCGGCTGAAACGGGCGATTGCTACTGACAGTCACAGGTTACCCTTGGCTAGCTGGAGTCGCCGCAGGACGCGACCAGTGACAGCCCGCAGGAAAGTTTGAACATGACGCCGGACGACACGGTCCCCTATTCGCGACTCAACGACCGGTACCAGATCCTCAGCCTCATCGGCTCGGGTGGGATGGCGTCGGTCTACGAGGCGCGCGACGAATTCCTCGACCGGCTCGTGGCCGTCAAGCTGTTCGATTCGAACCTCGGCGAGATCGTGGATGCCGCCAACCAGGAGCACGAGCTCAAGATGCTCGCGCGTCTGAACCACCACGGTCTCGTCACCCTGATCGACGCGGGGATCGTCGAAAACAAGAACCCCGCGCTCTCCCGCATGTTCCTCGTGATGGAGCTGGTGAGCGGACCGACGCTGCTGTCGCTCACGGCCCAGCGGGCGCTCTCCGGGCAGGAGATCGCGCAGCTCGGCTTCGACCTGGCCGAGAGTCTGCAGTACATCCACGCCAACGACGTGATCCACCGAGACGTGAAGCCGGCGAACGTGCTCATCGTGGACTACGTCGAGAACGGCGACCGGCCGCGCGCCAAACTCGCCGACTTCGGCATCGCGCTCGTCACCGGGGTCGTCGCCGATCCCTCCGAAACGCTCGGCACGGCCGCCTACCTCAGCCCGGAGCAGGCGATGCGCGACGTCATCGAGCCGTCGACCGACATCTACTCGCTCGGGCTGTGCCTGCTCGAGTGCTTCACGCGCGAGCTGACCTTTCCCGGTACCCAGCACGTCAGCGCCGTCGCGCGGTTGATCAGCGATCCCGTCATCCCCGACAGCCTGCCGAAGCCGTGGTTCGACCTGCTGACGGCGATGACCAGCCGCGAACCGGGCGACCGCCCGACGAGTGCGGAAGTCACCGCGGCTCTCGGCGAGCTCATCGGCTTCGAGCGCGACCGTGCGAACGGGCGGGCCATCGCGCCTCCGGTCGTTGTCGCCCCCGTCGAGACCGATCCCGAGGTGTTCGACCGCATCGCGCGCATCGCGTCGCGACTGCTGACCGCCTCGATCGTGATCATCGCGTCGCACGGTGGCGACGACCGCCTGCTCGCGGTGCACGGCATCGACCCCGACTCGGTCGACCGGCTCAACGTCCTGGCGGATCCGCAGCACGGGGTGTCACCGCTGCGCAGGGGAGTCGGCGCCATGGCTCGGGTCCACGGGGCGCTGATCCGCTCGGACGACGGTGTTCCCCGTGCCGCGTTCTGGGTGCTCGACCCGCAGCCTCTCGTGCTGTCGGCGTTCGACGACCAGAACCTCGCCGACATGGTCGCGCTCGTCGCCCGTGAGGTCGACCGCCTGCCGGCCCCCGCCCCGCGGCGGATCTAGGCCGGTCGCTACCCCTCCACGTCCGGTACCAGCGGCGTCACTTCCCAGACCACGGGCGCGGTGTAGAACGGGTTGACCGCGGGGTCCGGTTCGGAGAACGCGAGCGGGCTCAGGTTGTGCCACTGCAACCCGGCCAGGGTGGAACCCTCGGGTGCGGTGTAGAGCACGCAGCCGATGTACTCGTTCGGTCCGCGGTCCTCCTCCAGGTCGAAGCGCCCGATTTCGAACGGGCAGGGAGCGTCCGACGTCAGCGATCCCGCGAACTCCTGTTCGACGATGTCGCCCTCCGAGCCGTCGTCGAGCAGCGGGCGCAGCAGCGGCACGGACGACGCGCTCACGTCGCCGGTCACCCAGCGGTACTGCATCACCGCGAAGAACGGGGTCTCGCCGGCGAACTGTTCGCCGTTGTCGAACTGCTCCCAGTAGGACGCGTCGCCCTGGGCTACCCCGATGACGGTCGTCTCGATCGGGTCGTCCGGCTCGCCGGTGGGGTCGGTGATCGGCAGCGTGACGATGTCGCCGGCCGCGAGCTGTTGCCCGGGCGTCGCCGTCGGCGCCGTCTGGGCCGGCATCTCGACCGTGTCGAACGGCATCGCGGGCAGTGCGTCGTCGTCGGTGCCCGAGCAGCCGGTGAGCAGTGCAACGACGGCCACGGCAGCGGTGATGGTCAATGTACGAATTCTCATGTATCCCCCTCCGTCCAACCTTTCAGCCCAGCCGCGCAAAAGCAAGCGGGCGAAAAGACGAGGGGTGGATGCCGCTGGCCGAAGCCCGCGTCATCCACCCCTTTTATCGGGCTGACGTAATTACTTGCGCAGCTCGAGGTACTTCGCGATGAGCGACTTGCTCGACGAGTCCTGCGATTCGAGAGCGGCCGCGTCGCCGGCGACGGCCGGGGTGATCTGCAGCGCGAGCTGCTTGCCGAGCTCGACACCCCACTGGTCGAACGAGTCGATGCCCCAGACGGTTCCCTCGACGAACACGATGTGCTCGTACAGGGCGATGAGCTGGCCGACGACGCTCGGCGTGAGGGCCGGAGCGAGGATCGACGTGGTCGGACGGTTGCCGGCGAACTCGCGGGCGGGCACGACGGACTCCTTGGTGCCCTCGGCGCGCACCTCGTCGGCGGTCTTGCCGAACGCGAGCGCCTTGGTCTGCGCGAAGAAGTTCGCCATGAACAGGGTGTGCACGTCCTGGCCGGGCTCGACGCCCGCGCCGTCGCCGGTCGCGTCCTTCAGCGGGTGCGCGGGGTTCGCGACGGCGATGAAGTCGGCCGGGATCAGCTGCGTGCCCTGGTGGATCAGCTGGTAGAACGCGTGCTGGCCGTTGGTGCCCGGCTCGCCCCAGAAGATCTCGCCAGTGCCGGTCGTGACGGGGGAGCCGTCCCAGCGCACGCTCTTGCCGTTCGACTCCATGGTGAGCTGCTGCAGGTACGCGGGGAAGCGGTGCAGGTACTGCGCGTAGGGCAGCACCGCGTGGCTCTGGGCGCCGAGGAAGTTCGTGTACCAGACGTTGAGCAGACCCATCAGCACGGGCACGTTCTGCTCGATCGGGGTGGTGCGCACGTGCTCGTCGACGGCGTGGAAGCCGGCGAGGAACTCGCGCCAGTTGTCGGGGCCGATGGCGATGACGACGGAGGTGCCGATGGCGGAGTCGACCGAGTAGCGGCCGCCCACCCAGTCCCAGAAGCCGAACGCGTTCTCGGGGTCGATGCCGAACGCGGCGACCTTGTCGAGCGCGGTGGAGACGGCGACGAAGTGCTTGGCGACGGCGCCGGTGCGGGCCTCGTCGCTGTCGTCGAGGGCACCGGCGGCGGAGAGCTCGGCCCACAGCCACTCGCGGGCGAGGCGCGCGTTGGTCAGGGTCTCGAGCGTGCCGAAGGTCTTCGACGCGACGATGAACAGCGTGGTCTCGGGGTCGAGGCCCACGGTCTTCTCGTAGACGTCGTTGGGGTCGATGTTGGAGACGAAGCGGATCTCGAGGCCGGCCTGCACGTAGGGCTTGAGCGCCTCGTAGACCATGACGGGGCCGAGGTCGGATCCGCCGATACCGATGTTGACGACGGTCTCGATGCGCTTGCCGGTCACGCCGGTCCACTCGCCCGAGCGCACCTTGTCGGCGAACGCGTAGACCTTGTCGAGCGTCGCGTGAACGTCGGCATCGACATCCTGTCCGTCGACGACGAAGCCCTTGGGGGGCACGAGGCCTTCGCCATCCTTGGGGCGGCGCAGCGCCGTGTGCAGGACCGCGCGGTCCTCGGTGACGTTGATGTGCTCGCCGCTGATCATGGCCTGGTAGCGCCCGGCCACGTCGACGTCGTTCGCGAGCTGCACGAGGTGCGCGACGATCTCGTCGGTGATGAGGCCCTTCGACAGGTCGACGGTGAGGTCGGCGGCCTGGAAGGTGTAACGCTCGGCGCGGGCGGCGTCGGTGTCGAACCAGGTGCGCAGGTCGGGCGAGAAGCCGTCGGCTATCGCAGCGAGGCTCTTCCAAGCATCGGTGGCAGTGGGATCGACGGGGGCGAAGTCATTCAAGGGATTCTCCTGTGGTGCCGGGCAGTACGTAGCTCGCGACTCTCGCGTCGGTGCGAGGCGGACCGTGTTCAACCCTAGCCCTGTGACGCCGGCCGTGAGCCGTCGTCAGGTGGCCTTGCGCCGCCGCGGTGCCGCCGAGCGCGGCGGCGACGCGCGCATGTGGTCGCGCACCCGGCCGAGCACGTCGGCGAGGTTCTCGACGTCCTTAGTAGTCAAGGGCTCGAGCAGCAGCTCGTTGAGCACGGCGATGTGGCCGGGAAAGACGGTGGTGAGGATGCCGCGTCCCTGTTCGGTGATCGTGACGGTCGTTCCGCGCTCGTCGTCGACGGAGGGTGCGCGGGTCACGAATCCGCGCTGCTCGAGCAGCTGAGCTTGGTACGTCAGACCGCTGCGGCTGTAGACGACGCCGTCGGCGAGGTCGGTCATGCGGTGGCTGCCGGTCGGCGAATCGCCCAAGCGCGCCAAGAGCTGGAATTGCACGTAGCTGAGGTCTCCGGCGTCCCGCAGCTGCTGCTCGACCGTGTGCCGCAGCAGGCTGCTCACCTCGATGAGCGAGAGGTAGGCGTCGAGCTGGGTGGGGTCGACGGACTTCGGGGATTTGGCCATGGCGATAGGTTACCAGTTGCTGCGAAATCAAAGCACTTGCTACGAACTCGAAGCACTGCTAGTGTCCTTCCAAGTGCTTCACATTCGAAGCAATGAGAGAAGGAAGATCATCATGAAGGCAGTACGTTTCCACGAGTTCGGCGGCCCCGAGGTTCTGCGCTACGAAGACGCCGACCGGCCCGTCGCCGCTTCGGGCGAGGTCCTGGTCCGCGTCGCAGGCTCCGCATTCAGCCCGGCCGACGCCGGCATCCGCGGCGGCACCCTCCCGTTCCCGGTCGCTCTCCCGCACGTTCCCGGGTACGACGTCTCGGGCACGATCGCCGCGATCGGCGACGGGGTGACCGGGTTCCAGATCGGCGACGCGATCGTCGGGTTCCTCCCGATGGCGGGGAGCGGATCGGCGGCGGAGTACGTCGTCGCACCCGCGGACGTGCTCGTCTCCGCGCCATCCGCCATCGACCTCGCCGACGCGGCGTCCCTGCCGTCGGTCGCCCTCACCGCCTGGCAGGCGCTCTTCGACCTCGGCGGTCTCGAGGCCGGCCAGCGTCTCCTCGTCGTCGGCGCCGGGGGAGCGGTCGGCGGTTACGCCGTCCAGCTCGCCAAGCGCGCCGGCGCGTACGTCATCGCCACGGCGAGCCCGCGCAGCCGTGCCGCGGTGGCGGCGCACGGTGCCGACGAGGTCGTCGACCACACGACGTCGACGGTTCTCGAATCCGTGACCGAGCAGGTGGACGTGCTGCTCAACCTCGCGCCGATCAGCGAGGCCGAGTTCGCGGCTCTCGTGCCACTGGTGCGTGACGGCGGCATCGTCGTGGCCACGACCGCGTGGATGACCACCCCCGGCGACGACGAGCGCGGTGTGCGCACCGGGGGAGTCTTCGTCCGATCCGACGTCGACCAGCTGGCCCAGCTCGTCGCCCTCGTCGACAGCGGCGAACTCACGGTCGACGTCGCCGAGCGCGTCCCGCTGAGCGAACTCCCCGCGGTCCACGAGCGCGCCGCCGCCGGACGGCTGCACGGCAAGGTCGTCGCCGTACCCGAGGCCTAGCGGGTGCTCGTCGTCATCGTGAGCTCGCGGGCGCCGTCGATATCGTTGGTGGCGAGCGACACCGTGATCTGGTCGAGCTGGTGGATGTCGGTCAGATGCGTGCCGCCGCAGGGGATGTCGGTGCGGCCGCCCTGCAGCTCGCAGACCCAGGTGCGCCGGGCCGACAGCTCGGGGGCGTCCCGCTCGATGCGGATCGCGCCGCCCGCGCTGCGCCACTGCTCGAGCAGGGTGTTCGCCCGCAGCTCGACGGCCGCGAGGTCGTCGAGCGTGGCGGGCGTGAAGCCCTTCTTCCGCAGCGACTTGCCGATGCGGTACACGTCGACCGAACCGTTCGCGTCAATGCGCGAGGTCGCGATGGCGAGCGCGTCGAAGGCGGGGTTGCCGAGCGCGTCGGTCGCGACGGGCTTGGTCCACGCGTCCGCGAGCGCGGCGTCGAGGGCGAGCGAGGCGAGGTGGCACGCGGTGTGCCCGGCCGAGAGCGCCCGCCGGTACTCGCCGTCGACCCGGATCTCGACCGTGTCACCGACCGCGGGCCCCGGCCCGTCGACGATGTGCGCGACGACGAAGATCCAGCCCTCGGTGCCGCCGCGAACGGGCAGGTCTCGGCCGAGATACAGAACTCCCTCGTGGATGACGCCGGTGACGGCATCCCGAATCTCGAACTCGTCGCTTCCCGAGACGAGCACCCCGTGGTCGGCCGGCTGGTCCGGCCACGCGGTATCGACGGGGTGGAACGCGGTCTCGTCGAGAACGACCGCCGCGCGGCCGTCGGCCCGTGGTTCGATGTGCAGCACCGTTCCGGTCGACGTCAGCGCGCCATCCGGGTACGTCACTCGGGTATCGGAGGTGGGGAGAGCCATGCTCTCAGGGTAGACGGGCGTCCCGGTAGCTTCCGGTTTGGTGGTGCTATCTTTACCTCTTCCCAACGAGGGCCGCCTGCCACCGTGGCGTCCCCGGACCGACGTCGAGGAGCATCCGATGACACAGCGCTACCTCCTAGCCCGCCTGGGCGGCGCACGCGTCGACACCGTGGCGACGTCGGCGGCCGACCGCCAGTTCTCCGTCGCCATGGCGAGCATCATGCTCATCACCGCGACCGTCGGCGGCATCTCGCTCTGGTTCGGGCTCACCACCGCGCTGCATCTGAACGGCTGGGTCGCGTTGCCGATCGCCCTCGCCTGGCTCGTCGCCATCTACGTGATCGACCGCACCTTCACCATGCAGCTCGTGAAGCAGGACCGCTGGTACAAGAACGTGCTGATGGCCGTGCCCCGGCTCCTGTTCGCCGCTGTCATCGGTGTCATCGTCTCCACCCCGGTCACCCTCGAGGTATTCGCCCCCGAGATCGAGACGCAGCTGCTCGTCATGCAGGGCGAAGCGCGCGACGCCTACAACGAGCAGCTCGAGAAGGATCCGGTGCTCGCGACCGAGGACGACCTGCGCGCGACGATCGCCGAGAAGCAGGCAATCCTCGAACAGACGCAGCCCGACCCCACGACCGACCCGGCCTACGCGGCAGCCAAAGCAGCGTCCGACGCGGCGGCTATCGAGGCAAAGGCGGCGTCCGACGCGGTCGTCGCGGAATCGAACGGCACCGGCGGCTCCGGCATCATCGGCGTCGGACCCCGCGTGCAGATCGCCCAGCAGGCGAACGAGATCGCGCAGGCCAAATACGCCGCGCTGCAGCAGAAGACCGACGAAGCGCTCGCCGCCGCGCAGGGCAACCTCGCCGGCTCGCTCGTGACCGCGCAGGCGCAGGCGGAGATCGACGTCGCCGACGCACGCGACGACCTCGAGGTCGTGCTCGACCGCAAGGAGCAGCTCCAGGCCGAGAACGACGCCGCGGTCGCCTCGAGCGACGGCTTCCTCAACCGTCTCACCGCCCTCGAGCGCCTGGGAGCGTCGAGCCCGTCCGCGGCCACCGCGCACTGGCTGCTCTTCGGCTTCTTCTTCCTCCTCGAGATCCTGCCCGTCTCGATCAAGCTGCTTCGGCTCTGGTTCAACCGTTCGGTGGTCGACGAGGCAGGCAGAATGCAGGATGACGCGACGCTCGAGATCGCGCGACTGGAATCCCAATCGCGCATCGACGAGGCCGCAGCGACCGCCACACTGCACCGTCGAGGCCTCGACGCCCGCATCGCCGTCGGCACCGATCGCGAGGAGCATCGCGAGCGCGCCGGCCTCCTGCGCAACGAGATGGCGGACCGCGACGCGCAACCGCGGCCGGCCGCGTCCACCCCCGCCGAGATCGAAGGCATCCGCACGCCGTAAAGGTTGACTCCACGCCGGCGACGGGACCACACTCAAGCGTGACAAAAAACGCCGCTGCCGCCCGCTACCCCTCGTCGTGGGCCGCCTTCGTCGGCATTTCCGGTCAGATCTTCATGGCGCTCGCCGTGCTGCTCGGCGCCGCCGGACTCGTCATCTATCTCTCGGGCAACGAGCTCGCACTAATGCTGATTATCGTCGGCTTCGGCGTGTTCGTCTCGGCAATCGGGCTTCTCACTGCCGCGAGGGGCGCTCGCTAACCAAGGAGTAGTGCGCATGGGAATCACCCAGTTCGACCACGTCGGAGTCACCGTGCGCGACCTCGACCTGGTTACCGACTTCTTCGTCGCACTCGGCCTCGAGATCGAGGGCCGCCAGTTCGTCGAGGGCGAGTTCATCGACACCGTCATCGCGATCCCCGACTCCCGCACCGAAATCGTCATGCTGAAAGCGCCGGGCGGCGGAACCGGGGTGGAGCTGTCGAGCTTCGTCCGCCCCGATCCCGTGGAAGGGTCTCCCGCGGCGGAGGCGAACGAGCTGGGGCTGCGCAGCCTGGCGTTCCAGGTCGACGACATCGACGCGCAGGTCGAGCGCGTGGCCGAAGAGGGCTACGGCCTGGTCGGCGGCATCGGGCAGTACGAGAACATCTGGCGCATGGCCTACGTACGCGGGCCCGAGGGGATCATCGTCGCGCTGGCCGAGCGCATCGGCTGACGCGCCCGCGGCGGTTGCCGCAGCTCTATCGCGTGCCTACTCTGGAGCCGTGTCCAGAATCTTCGGAACCCCGTTCGCCTCCGTGTACCCGCTCTATGTCACGAAGGTGGAGCGCAAGGGTAGGACGAAGGCCGAACTCGACCGGGTGATCACCTGGCTGACCGGCTTCGACGGGGCCGCGCTGCAACGTCACATCGACGAGGGCACCACGTTCGAGCAGTTCTTCGCCGAGGCTCCCATGAACCCGAACGCTGCTCTCATCACGGGCGTCGTGTGCGGCATCCGCGTGGAAAATATCGAGGACCCGCTCATGCAGCAGATTCGCTATCTGGACAAGGTGGTCGACGAGCTGGCGAAGGGCAAGGCGTTGGAGAAGATCCTGCGAACACCCGTCGCGGCCGTCGCCCCGTAGGCGACAGCCGCGACAACACGGGGTTCGATCAGCCGGCGTTGTGCAGAACGCCGCCGACGACGACGCCGAACAGGGTCGACCAGAGCACGATGGCGATGGCCTGCCAGAACAGCACGCGGGCCTTGTGTACGCCGACGCCCACGAGCATCGTCGAGGTGAACTGCGTCGGCAGCAGCAGGGGGCCGAGCAGGCTCACGCCGGGAACGCCGTAGCGGTCGAGCGCGCGCTGGAACTTCGCCTTGCGGGCGGCCTTGCGGTCGGAGACGGCGTAGTCGTCCTCCATCGCGCGCAGCGACTCGTCGGCCGATACCAACCGCGTACCGCCGGTGGCGGGCACCGTCTCGCGCACGCTGCGACGGTTGACGATCGCCGACCGGGCACCCGAGCTCAGCAGAACGAGCACGAGCACCGACAGGAAGTTGCCGATCGCGGCCGAGACGACCGCGACGACGGGGTTGAGCCCGCCGATGATGCCGATCGTCGTGGCGCCCTCTCCTTCTACGAAGGGAACGGCGCCGGCGAGGGCGACGATGAGGGGTTGGACGAACTCGGGAACCTGGGCGACCAGGTCTTGGAACGTCGCGATGAGATCCATTGAATAACTCCTTTTCTGATGGGGCGGTGTCGGGCTTACCCCGCCGTTGTGGATACAGTTCAGCGCGTTCGCGACGGCGCCGGCAGTGTCGTACTGTCACCACTTTCCGGGGGTTTCTCCCGCGCCATCCATGACAAATGTCAGGCACCTACAGTGGTGGTGTGACTACAGAAACCCGGGGCTCGCAAGCCCACGAACCGCGATCGCTGCCCGTGCTGGCGACGGCGCGCGGGGTCAACGCGGCGTGGTGGTACACGGCGGTCGGGATCGTGTTCTTCGACCTGGTCGTCGTCTTTTCGTGGGCGGCGACGCTCCTGCAGCTCGGTGCGCAGGACGGCGCGGTTATCGCGGTGACGGTTGGCGGACTGCTGTGGATCGTTTCGACCCTGCCCCCGCTCCTCGCCTACCGGCATCGTTCCGGCGAACCCGCAGCGATGCGGTGGCGCGCTGTTCTCATCCCGGTCGTGATCGCGGTCGCCTACGGCGTGCTGGCCTTCTCGCTGTCGGGACTCTGGCTGTTGCTGGTCGTGCCCCTGGCGCAGTCGCTGCAGCTGCTCGACTGGCCGCGAACGGTGCGGCTGCGCATGGTGCTGGTGGCGACGGCGCTGCTGGTCTGCCTCTGGGTGATCGATGCCAACGGCGCGTTCTCAGCGGCCCTCTCGAATACGGACGGCTACCTCGCCAGCGGCCTACTCGCAGTCATCGTTCCCCTCATTACGGTGCTGTCGCTGTGGTGGTGGGACGTTCTGATCGCCCTCGACCGTGCCCGCGTCTCCGAGGCGCGGCTCGCCGCGACCCAGGAGCGGCTGAGCGTCGCGACCGACGTGCACGACCTGCAGGGGCATCACCTGCAGGTGATCGCGCTGCAGCTTGAACTGACCGAACGGCTGATCGGCGCCGGCGACCAGCCCGCCGCCCTCGAGCAACTGCGGGCCGCCCGCGTCAGCGTCGACGAGGCCCGGCAGGGAACGCGCGACCTCGCGACCCGATTCCGCTCGGTGCCGCTGCGCGACGAGCTCGCCAACGCACGCGACCTGCTGCGCGCCGCCGGCATCGCGGCCGAGACCGTCGTCGGTGCGGGCACGGATGACGCACCGGCATCCGTCTTCGGTCCCGTCATCCGCGAGACGACGACGAACGTGCTGCGACACGGCGGCGGCAAGCACACCACGCTCAGCCTTTCGCGAACGGCCGACGCCTGGCGGTACGAGATTACGAACGACATGGATGACGCGGGCCCGTCGCCCTCGGACGGGATCAACCCGCGCAGGGAGCACACGGGTCTCGACGGCCTGGCCCGCCGCGCCGAGGAGGTCGGGGGAGCGCTCGAGATCGTCCGCGGCGACGGGTCGTTCACGGTCGTCGTCACGGTGCCTGTCTCATGATCCGAGTGCTGATCGCCGACGACGAGGGCATGATCCGCTCGGCGCTGGCCGCGCTGCTGCGGCTCGAGGGCGACATCGACGTGATCGCCGAATGCTCGGACGGCCTCGAAGCAGTCGAGGCGGCCGAACGGCTGAAGCCCGACGTCTGCCTGCTCGACCTCGAGATGCCGGGGCTCGACGGGGTCGATGTTGCCGAGCGTCTGCGGCGCACAGTCACGACGCGCTTCGTGATCGTGACCCGGCACGCGCGACCGGGCGTGCTGCGGCGGGCGCTCGCCGCGGGGGTGTCCGGGTTCCTGCCGAAGTCGCGCGAAGCCGGGGAAGTCGCCGCGGTGATCCGCCAGGTGGCGGCGGGCGCGCGCTACATCGATCCGGAGATCGCCGCGGACGCGCTCAGCGACGAGCGGTGCCCGCTGACGAATCGCGAACTAGACGTTCTGCGCCTGGGCCAGCACGGCGAGACGACCGCGCAGATCGCGCGGTCACTGCTGCTGGCTCCGGGGACGGTTCGCAACCACATCTCGACGATCCTGACCAAGCTGTCGGTGGAAACGCGGCAGCAGGCCGTGATTATGGCGCGGGAGCGCGGGTGGACTTAGCTCGCCCATGCAAACAGGGACTTCGCAATTTACAACGCGGTCGTGCGAGCCAAAAGTCACGGCGGACTGCAGTTTGCTGAAGTGCCGCAACCCAATAGCCGGGAAGTTCAGGTTGAAAATACAAGCCTGGAGGCGGCGGGAGCGTCGCAGCAGTGCTTTTCCCGAGTGCGGATACAGAGGTTAGTGAAGCGTTCGCCCTGCCTGATTGATGTCGATACGCCGAGTTTGATGCAGTACGTCAATCAATCCTCATCGGTGCGCAGACGCTAAGCCAGGCTTATCCGCATAGAGCAGGGCCCGGTGAGGGGTAATTCTTGGCCGACAATCACGTTCGCCATTCGGGGCCGGTCGCAACCGGCCCGTCGCGTGAGCGCTGAGATCAGGGCGTGACGTCCTTACAAATGACGCATGGACAGCCGGATATGACCAGCTGAGTGATCAACCTTAGTCACGACGCCAAGTTCTTTGAGACGTGCGGCAAGGGCAGCCATACTCGGGCTTTCACGGAATTTCGGGCGCTTGCGTGTTGGATGCGCGATCGTCGCGTAGTCGCCGCCCACCGTACCGAGGATGGCTTGCAGATCGGTGAGCGAGAGCTGTGGCAGTAGTGACTGGAGGAGACCGACAACTCGGTCGGCATCGAGTCGATCCGCCAGTAGAGTCACGTCAGACTTAGGAAGCGATCGTCCGTGAGCTACTACCCAGTCAGCCAACTCCCGAACAGTTGCAAGCGACGCACCGGTTGCGAATTCACCGAATCGGGATACGACGACGTCTCGCGCGCTGTCATCCACGAGATCGCTCGAAAAGAAGTTGCTCAACTGCGTCACGGGAAGTTCCGTTGGCGTCATAAAGGAATCAAAGGCGGTCATATTGATCGCTAGTTCTCGACCTGACCAGTCGTCCGGGTCGAGCCGTTCAAAGCTTTCCGCATTGCCATCGATGACGTCGGACTCAATGAGACGACCGACCAGCTCCCCGCGTTCTTGCGGAACGAGATTCGCGCTGATGTATTTTTTTAGCCGCAGACTTTCGGCAAGTTTCGCGCGGACTGCAGCCGACGGGATCTCAGACGAGGCGGCAATAACAGCCAACGCCAACGCTCGCTTTTCGTCCTCCTCGTCCTCAGGCGCGGGCGCGTCAAGTATGAATCCGAACGTTGTAAGCAATCCGCCGAGCGCGTCGTCGAGTCCGATTTTGTTGAAGTAAACGAGCACATTGGCGTACGTCGCCGAAAATCGCCGTATGCGAGCAAGCTCTGTCCAAATGTCCGCAGTGACAAGTGCGAGCTCTTTCAGGACGACGTTAGGCGCCGCAGCGTCGACAACCTCGCTCAATGTGTCAGCGGCAACGCGTTGCAAATCGCTGAGCAATGAAGCGAAGTTTGTGTCGGTCCGGATGGTGGGCTCTCCAGGTAAGAGGGTCCTGAGATAGCCTCCAACTTCGTCAAGCACTCGCGAGTAGACAAGCGGGCTCGCTTCGCGAATGTCATCGAGTGCGATGCTGACCGACCTATTGTTAAGTGCCGACAGAAGGTTCTCGCGAGTGAGTTTGTAAGATCCACTCTCGGCCAAAGCGCGAGCAACTTTAGTGCTAGCGCTGGATAGTGAGGCGATTTGCGCGTGGGCAGCAGCGACGAGATCGGCTAACAGCTGCGCTTGGTTGTCCGCAATCTCTGGGTCGTTGAAGGCCGGTAGGTCAAGGAACCGCGATTCAATCAGAGGAGCCAACTCAGCTGGGACCTCATAGCTGATCTCGCCATTGAGATTACTGAGGGCAATATCTAGCAGCGGCAGTCGACGCTCGTCGTCGAGCGGTGCCCCCACACAGAGCAGCGTAAATACCCCGTCCCAAGATCGCGTGAGGCGTGCGACGAGAATCTCTGCATGTTGCCCATTCTCAAGGTATGCGTCGACCAGGGCCTTTTCTTCGACGCCGTAGTTGGCGAGTTGCTCGACGAACAATTCGGTTCGACTGTCGTCTTCAAGGGAAAGCAGGTGATCGAGGATGGAAAAGTTCAGCGAGGATTTCTCTTTGAGCAACGCGACACCGCGCTCGCGCAGAATGTCTTCCACGTCTTTCGGGCTCAATACAAAGTTCAGATCGGGTCGGTTCCGGTCAACGTGCCGTAGCAGGAACATCGTTGCCTCGCCACCAAGGAGCCCGTCATGGAATGTCGACGTATAGAGCGTGAAGTCCGCGTCAATATATCCGTTGCGGACCAGCTGGCGGGCGAGCTTCGATTTCATTGTCGTTTCGACTGCTGAATCGAAAGGCAGATCCGACACCGTGATCGACTTACGCGCGGCGAGCTCGCTGAGACCTGCAATTCGAAGAAATTCTAACTCGTCGACTTTCTCGGCTATCTTGCGGCCGATTGCTTCGCGTTGAGCGGCTAGCCATGAGGCCGCGTTCAGGGGATCACCAACGACAGCTGCGATGTCTTCCTTTGTAAATTTTGCGGTTCGAGGAAAGAGGTTCCCCCAGCCCTGCACTCGAATCTGATAAGTGAGTTCGAGTGTTCCATTCGTGGAGGCGAGGTTCTCCCAGAACGACGCTGTGTGCAGCGCAGGCCTGTCGATTACATTGCCTTCGAGCGTCATCGTGAGTGAGTTGTCATGACTCTGCGCGTGCCGGACGAAGCGATTGATGTGCGTCTCTAACAGTTGACCGAAGGAGTTTGCGCGGGGAGCAATCGTACGACGAGAGGACAGTTGCCTTCTGAGATCACGCAGACTCGCCTGACGCTCGGCTATGGCCTTATTGACGAATTCGCGACTCGCCTCGTAGAGATGATCGAGATCACTCTCTCCAATCTTGATCTTTTCGAAATCCGCGAGGTGGGTGCTTTTGTATAGCGTCATCGCAAGGAGTCCATCATCGGTCAGATCCAACTTGCTATTGACGATGATCCTCTCGCGAAATATAGCGAATTCATTGCGGATGTTCTTTATCAGGCGCATGTCCGCGACGTGACTGGCCGCGAGCGTGACGAGCGCCACCGAAACCTCATGACCGTCAATGCTTTTCAGCGTGTCGTGCAGCACATTTCGCGCGCTTCGATGGGTGACGAATGGGACAACCGGGATGACTAAATCGAAGAACTTCGTACGGTTCGCCCGAGCAATCTCCGCTTGTGCAGCATCGGGATCCGCCTCGACAATTACACGGCTTCGAGCCTTTTTCTGGCCTTTCTCCGCCTCGTTTCCTTTCTCCGCCTCGTTTCCTTCCTCCGCCTCGTTTCCTTCCTCCACCCCGTTTCCTTCTTCTTCTGCTGCAGCGCGTGCACCCAACTCGTCAAAAATGCTGTCCTTGATCGCGTAGATGAAGCGGATTTGCCGTCGTTTCAACTGCTTCGCGGCATTTAGGAGTGCGTTGAGAGACCGAAGCGTCTCGAAAATATGCGGCTCATCGAATCGGTCGATGTCCTCAAAAACGACGATGTTCACATGAGTCGTCTCAAAAAAATAGACAATTTCGTCCAAGTACTCATCAAAGAAGGACGCCGACTTCGTGGACAACGAAATTGTTGTTGAACCGGCCGAGATGCTCTCGATATGAATGCGATTGTGGAGAACTTTTCGCGCATTCAAAATGAATAAGATCAACACGACGTAGAGCGGGACGTTGATCCAGTCGACAAGGTCCGACGGAACTCGAGCGAGAGCGGCCAGCGACGTCGACCACCCGACTAGATAAAACGCGATGGTCAGCGGTGCGGCAACGAATGAGGCTAGGCCCAACTCACGCCAGAAGCGGAATCGCGTGACACGGCGATATCTGGATCCAGGCATGCGAACCGGATCTTGACTGTAGAGCAGCTGCTTGACGATCTCCTTTTGGATGCGATTCGTCTTTGTGGATGCTGTCTTCGCGACGCTGTCGTCCGGTGCGATTTCGTCCGCGAACCCCAACGTGGAGAGCGAAATCGAAATCGCTTGCTTGCGATGACGGCTAATTACATGTTGAAGAATGCTGCTCTTGCCCACTCCATAACTTCCGGTGAGGGCGATGTTGGTGATCGGAATACGCGAGGTGCTCGTCAATGCAGATTGGATTGCCGCGAAATACAGGCCGTGGTGATCAGGCTCATATCCGGGAGTGAGTGGCAGCAGTAACGGCGCAGTCTCACCGGGGCCAGGCCTGCTGCGCAGAGGAGACGAAACTGAGCGGAGAGCACCCAGAAGTTGATAAATCCAACCAACGTGCGTTCGGTCAGGATCATTGGCTGAGCGTGCGGGCGAATCCTCCATGTTGCCACTGATTATGACTCACCTCAGCCCCGGGACGTAACCATTGTTATCCGTGCCTGTCTAAACGACCGCGCCGGACGGCTCGACAACGCTTGAAGGTTTACCAATCTCTGGTAGCACGCGTCAACGTGGGGGCCGTACGTGGACGAACGTTGGCAAGGAAGGAGCCTTCGGCCTCAAACCATGCAATCGGCGGCGGAATAGATCCAGGATGTCTTGTCGCGCCCTTGGCGTTGTGCGCTAATCGCCTCGCAGTTGGAGCGCGGGCTCGATTATGCGCCGCAACAAGCGGCGCCTTGACACAATTGCCGCTGTCGGCCAATGGTATTGCTTGCTTTTTGGAGTTGACTGGCGGCTTCACGGAGATCCCCGGGTTGCTAGCTATCGCGGTGGTTCGGAACTGTACCTGACGGCCTGACTTGACAGGCGGATTGGCTGTGCCGCACGACCCGACGCACTCGGATGAAAATGATCCGTCATGCGGGCTCTTTGAAAAGCGCCAAATCGTTGGCCCTTTTCAAAGAGCCCCCTGTCGGATTCGAACCGACGACCCCCGCTTTACAAGAGCGGTGCTCTGGCCAACTGAGCTAAGGGGGCGGATGATGCAGGTCAATATTACTTTGCGACGCGAGCGCTTCGCGCCGCGAACGAGGGAGCGAGAACCCCTACGCGCCGAGCTCCTCCGCCACGGTGTCGAGCACCGAGGTCCAGTGGGCGAGCATCTCTTCCCTTTCAGAGGCGGAGGCGAGGCGCTCCTGGTGGAAACCAATCGTCGTGCCCGAGGCGGCCGGGGTCAGCGTCACCTGGAAGGTCGAGTCGTGGTCCCAGTCCTCGGGCTGCCACGTGATGCGCAGGCGCATCTGCGCGGTCAGGCTGCGGATCTCGCCGCGCACCCCGTCGCTCGTCTCGAAGGTGTCGCCCTTGCGGTTGCCGAGAGTCGCGTCGCCGAGCCAGGTCTCCACCCCGTCGACGATGAAGTACTCCCAGACATCCTCGAGCGGAGCATCGACGGTACGCCGAACCCCCAATTCCCAGCCGGCGTCCTTGGTGAGTCCAGTCGTGTCGTCCATCACTCAAGTATTAGCGCTACTTGGCGACGATCGCCAGCCGGACCCCGAAGCCGACGAGCGCGGCACCGGTCACGCCGTCGATCCACTTGCGTACGGTGTCGCGCTCCAGCCAGCGCCGCACACCGCGCGCGCCGAAGATGATGAGCGTGAACCAGGCGGCGGTCTCGACCCCGTGCACGGCGGCGAGCAGCACGCCCATGACGAGCTCGTTCGCGCCGGCCGGGATGAACCCCGGCAGCACCGCCACGTAGAACGCGCCGACCTTGGGGTTGAGCAGGTTCGTCAGCAGGCCCTTGCTCCACGCACCCCACCAGCCACGGGGGAGTGCTCCGTCTGCCGAGGCGAGAGCCGCGGCATCCGTCCTCTTGATCACCCTCGTGTAGATGAGACGGGCGCCGAGCCAGATCATGTAGGCGGCGCCGACGATTCGCAGCACGGTGAAGGCCACCTCCGACGCACGCAGAAGAGCGGCGAGACCCGCGGATGCCGCGACTCCCCACACGAACGCGCCCGAGATGATCCCGATCCCGGTCGCGATCGCCAACCGGTGTCCCTGCACGAGCGCCGAGCGCAGCACGAGCGCCGTGTCGAGGCCGGGCGTGATGGTGAGCAGCGCGGCCACGACCGCGAACGACAGCAGGGCGGCCGTGACGGTCATGTCAGCGTGGTGAGGTAGCGGCCCGCTTCGAGGCGCTTGCGCTTGTCGCTCTTCGTCTTGTCGGGCAGGCCGCCGACGTAGAGCCAGCCGAGCAGCTGCTCGTTCGGGGCCAGCTCGTGCATACGGTGCACGGGTTCGGTGCGGGTGAGGATGCCGGTGCGCCAGAACACGCCCCAGCCGGCTTCGTCGAGAAGCAAGCTGAGGGTATGGGCGACGCCGGACGCGACGGCCTCCTGCTCCCAGGCCGGAACCTTGAAGCTCGGTTTGTGGGTGAAGACGACCGCGATCAGCAGTTCGGCGCGCAGCGGCTTCGACGCGGCCTTCTCGGCGTCCTTGCCGGTAGCGCCGCTCGCCTCGGCGAACGCGGCGCCGAGGCGCACGCGGGCGTCGCCGCGCAGCTCGATGAGGCGCCACGGCTTGAGGCCGGAGTGGTCGGCCACGGTGGCCGCCGCTTCGACGAAGGGCAGCAGTTCGAGCCGGCTGGGCGCGGCAGACGTCACCTTGGAGTGCGACTGCCGCCGCATCACCGCGTCAAATGCCGACAACTACTCTTCCTTGAAGCCGAGGGAAAGCGAGTTCATGCAGTACCGGTCGCCCGTGGGGGTCTGGTACGCGTCGTCGAACAGGTGGCCGAGGTGCGAGTCGCACGTGGCGCAGCGGATCTCGGTCCGCGTCATCCCGAGGCTCTTGTCGACGACGAGGGTGACGGCGTCGGGGTTGACCGACTCGTAGAAGCTGGGCCATCCGCTGCCGGAGTCGAACTTGGCACCGCTCTTGAAGAGCTCAGCGCCACAGGCGCCACAGGTGTAGATGCCGTCGCGCTTCTCGTCGAGCAGGGCACCCGACCAAGGGCGTTCGGTGCCGGCTTCGCGCAGGATCTTGTACTGCACGGGTCCGAGCTCGGCGAGCCACTCTTCCTCGGTCTTCACAATCTTGGTGGTCATGGTGGTTCTCCTTTGACGAGCGGGAAGAGGTCTTCCGCTCTATTAAACTCGGGACTATGCCCGATTGTTCCATCGTCCACAAACAGTGGGGCGAACTCACAACCTCCGAACTCTATTCGCTGCTGAAGCTGCGCACCGACGTGTTCCTTGTCGAGCAGAAGGTCGACGAGGAAGAGCTCGACAACCGTGACCAGCAGGCGGAGCATTTTTTCATTCGGGATGACGCGGGCACGGCCGCCTACCTCCGTGTGCTGTTCGACGATGAGCCCGAGCATCTCGACGCCCACCGTGTCGTCGGGCGCGTGGTCGTGCGTGCCGACCGCCGCGGCGAGGGTCTCGCGAGAGTGTTGCTGGACAGGGTCTTAAGCCTCTACGGACACGAGGCGATGATGCTCCATGCTCAGGAGTACGTCGTTCCGCTGTATGCCAAGGCGGGGTTCGAGGCCTTCGGAGAGCCCTATCTGGAGGCCGGAATCCCGCACGTTTCCATGTATCGGGCAGGCGCAGCTAAGGGTGCACTTACTTAATCTTTGACAACGGCGGATAACTCAGCTTAGGGTTCACTAAGTAAGCACAGCCTTAGCTTACTAAAACCCCGCGCTGATTCCGGCCTACCCACTCGCCACCGCTCTGTCCTCGGACAGCGCGCGCGGGTGCGGCATCGCGCTGCACCCTGGAGTGAAGAATCCCGTGAATACAGCAGTCACCTCGCGCTTGGCTCGATGGGTCGCCGGCGTCGTCGCCGTAGCGCTCGTCTTCGGCGGCAGCCT
The DNA here is from genome assembly GCF_014204935.1 of Conyzicola lurida. Classification (NCBI taxonomy): domain Bacteria; kingdom Bacillati; phylum Actinomycetota; class Actinomycetes; order Micrococcales; family Microbacteriaceae; genus Conyzicola; species Conyzicola lurida. The sequence goes on from NZ_JACHMJ010000001.1 coordinate 390,546, forward strand.
CGTCGCGATCGCGCCGGCCAGCGCCGCGCCGTCCACCATCACCGGCGGAAGCCTGAGCTGGGGAGTGGACGCCGGCTACCGCTCGGTCTTCACCACCCGCGCCCAGGCCGGCGGCGCGACGCTCGACGCCGCGACCGACACCTTCTCGTTCCCGGCGGCCACGTCGTCGACCTATGACGTGGCGACCCGCACGGGCACGCTCACCTTCACGGGCAACGCGCGCATCGGCTACTTCGCCGGCGCGCCCATCCCCGGAACCACGGCGGGCAACTACTTCTACATCTCCAACCCGGTCGTCACGCTCGCGGGCGACACCGGCACGGTCTCCGGCCTCACCGCCGGCGATTCGCACAGCATCAACCCCGAGCTGCCGACCGCCGCGCTCGCGCAGCGCACCGTCGCGAACCTCGACCTCACGGGCATGACCCCGGTCGTCAGCTCCGACGGATCGTCGATCACGCTCACCGCCGTGCCCGCCACCATCACCGAGGCCGGCGCCGCGACGCTGGCGAACTACGGTTCGGCTTCCGACGCGGCCGCGACCAAGCGGGCCGTCGGCTCCGCGCTCGACCCCGTCACGATCACGCTCGCCGTCGTCGCACCCGTGGTCGCCACGGCCACCACCACGACGCTCGTCGCCCCCGCGACCGCGACCGTCGGCACCGCCGTCACCCTGAGCGCCACCGTCGCCCCGACCGCCGCCGCCGGAAGCATCGAGTTCTTCGACGGCACCACGTCGCTCGGAACCGTCCCCGTCGCCTCGGGCGCCGCCTCGATCTCCGCCCCGTTCACCGTCGCCGGCACCAGCAGCGTGACCGCGGTCTTCACCCCCACGGATGCCGCGGCCTACGCCGCGTCCACCTCGACGGCCGCGACCACGGTCGTCAGCGCTGTCGCGGTGCCGACCGTCGCCGTCTCGAAGACCACCCTGTCTGCGGACGGCGAGACCATCACCGTCACGGGTTCCGGTTTCCTCCCCGCGGGCACCGCGACCAACGGCACCCGTCCGCCGCTCGCGGGCAAGTTCGCCGGCGCGTATGTCGCCTTCGGGAAGTACGCGGATGTCTGGAAGCCGAGCGCGGGTGCCGCGTCGAGCGTGCGGAAGAACGACTCGGCCAACACGAAGTGGCTCGTCAGTGCCGCGGACGTCGCGACCATCGACCCGTCCGGATCCGGCGCGGGCGCCGTTCTCAACGCCGACGGCACCTTCTCGGTGACGATGACCGTGAAGCCCGGGTTCACCGGCGAGCTCGAGACCGGCAACTACGGCATCTACACCTACGGCGGCGGTGGCGTGGTCTACGCACCGTTCGAGACCTACACGCCGATCACCTTCGTCGAGGTGCCGGTTCCCACCGTCGCCGTCTCGAAGACCTCGGTCAGCGCCGCGGGCGAGACGATCACCGTGACCGGGTCGGGTTTCCTTCCCGCGGGCACCGCGACCAACGGAACGCGTCCGCCGCTCGCGGGCAAGTTCGCCGGCGCGTACGTCGCGTTCGGCAAGTACGCCGACGTCTGGAAGCCCAGCGCGGGTGCCGCGTCGTCGGTGCGTAAGAACGACTCGGCCAACACGAAGTGGCTCGTCAGTGCCGCGGACGTCGCGACCATCGACCCGTCCGGATCCGGCGCGGGCGCGGTGCTCAACGCCGACGGCACCTTCTCGGTGACCATGACCGTGAAGCCCGGATTCACCGGCGCGCTCGAGACGGGCAACTACGGCATCTACACCTATGGCGGCGGTGGCGTGGTCTACGCACCGTTCGAGACCTACACGTCGATCACGTTCGTCGAGGTGCCCGCACCCGTGGCCGTCGAGACCACGACCGTGCTCACCGCTTCTCCCGCCTCGGTCACCGCGGGCCAGACCACGACGCTGACGGCAACCGTCGCGCCCGTCGCCGCGGGAACCGTCGCCTTCTCCGCGAACGGTGCCGCCCTCGATACCGTCACGGTCGTCGGGGGAGTCGCGACACTGACGACCGGCGCGCTGGCCGCGGGCACGACCGCATTCACCGCCGCGTTCACGCCGGTCGATGCGACGCTGTTCACCGCGTCATCCGGAAGCCTGTCTGTCGTTGCGACGCCCGTCGTCGCCCCGACCGTCACCGGCCTCGCCTGGGGCGTCAAGGAGTCGTTCCGCAACTACATCCTCGGCCCGATCGCCCAGGGTGCCATCACGCCCACCGGTGCGACGGTCGACACCAACGGCCTCTTCACCTTCCCTAGTAAAACCGGCGGCAGCTACGACACCACGAAGGGCACAGGCACCTCGCTCTACAGCGGCTCGGTGCGCTTCACCGGCCACAACGGGGCGCTCGACATCACGCTGAGCGACCCGGCCGTGCGCATCACGAGCGCCACGACGGGATCGCTGTCGGTGAAGGTCAACGGTGGCGCGGCCATCGTCTTCGCCACCCTCGACCTCTCGGGAGGCGTCAAGACGATCACCGAGGCGAACCTGAGCTTCGCCGGCGTGCCCGCCACGCTCACGGCAGAGGGCGCGATCGCCCTCGGCAGCTACGCCGCCGGCGACGCGGTCGACCCCGTGAGCTTCGGCATCGACACGACGGTGACGACTCCCGAACAGCCCGCTCCGACCGCGACCACCACGACGCTGACGGCGGCCCCCGCCACCGTCGTCGCCGGTTCGACCACGACGCTCACCGCCACGGTCGCGCCGACCGCCGCCGGAACGGTCACGTTCCGTTCGGGTTCGACGATCCTCGGCTCGGCGCCGGTCGCCAGCGGCAAGGCCACGGTCACCACGGCCGCGCTGACCGTCGGCACCAAGTCGTACAGCGCCAGCTTCGCCCCGAGCTCGACAGCGTTCGCCGGCTCGGCCGGCACCGTCACGGTGACGGTCGCCCCGGCGCCGTCGCTCCCCGTCGACCCGACCGTGCCCGTTACTGCCGGACTCGACTGGGGAGTCAAGAAGTCGTTCCGCGAGTACATCGTCGGGCCGATCGCCAACGGCGCCATCACGCCCAGCGGCGTGACCGCCACCGCGACCGGCTATGGCTTCGCCAGTAAGACCGGCGGCAGCTACGACCAGGCGACCGGAAAGGGAACCGCACTCTACTCGGGCGCCGTGAACTTCACCGGCCACAACGGAGCGCTCGACCTCACGTTCAGCAACCCGAGCGTGCGGGTCACGAGCTCCACGGCGGCGTCGCTCATCCTGACCGTGAACGGCGGCTCCCCGGTCACCTTCGCGACGCTCGACCTGGGTGCCGCCACGAAGACCACGACCGACTCGACGATCCGCTACGCGGCGTCCCCCGCGGTGTTGACCGCCGAGGGTTCGGAAGCCTTCGGCGGCTTCTACGAGGCCGGCGAGAAGCTCGACGCGGTGACCTTCGTGATCACCCCGGCGGCCGTGCCCGGCCCGGTCGAGCCGACCCCGCCGACGGTCACCGCCACCACGACGAAGCTCACCGCTTCGCCGGCCACGGTCGTCGAGGCATCCACCGCGACACTCACCGCCAGGGTCTCCCCGGCGACCGCGGGCACCGTCACCTTCCGCTCCGGCACCGAGGTGCTCGGCACCGCCAGCGTGAAGTCGGGCAAGGCCACCGTCACCACGGAGGAACTGACCGCGGGAGTCGTGCGCTACACCGCCACGTTCAAGCCCACCTCGGCGCTCTTCGGCGGCTCGACCGGTTCGCTGGCGCTCACCGTCTCCGCGGCACCCGTGCCCGCCGAGCCCGAGGCGCCGAAGGGCGGCCTCGACTGGGGCATCAAGCAGTCGTTCCGCGAGTACATCGTCGGCCCGATCGCCAACGGCAGCATCGACGTCGACGGGGCCACCTTCACGAACGGCATCGTCGGCTTCGCACCGACGACCGACGGCACCTTCGACGGCAGCACCGGCACCGGGGTTTTCGCCGGATCGGTGCACTTCACCGGCCACGGCGGACTGCTCGACATCACGCTGGCCGACCCGGTCGTGCGCATCGACAGCGCGACGGCAGGCTCACTGCTCGTCGACGTGAACGGCACCGAGCGCGTCTCCTTCGCCACGCTCGACCTGAGCGCTGCAACGACGACGGCGACGGATGACGCGGTCAGCTTCACCGGCATCCCCGCAACTCTCACGGCAGAAGGCGCCGCCAGCTTCGACGGGTTCTACGAAGCCGGCACCGAGCTCGACCCGGTCGACGTGCAACTCGCCGTGTCGTCGGGCACCACCCCGCCCGACCCGACGACGCCCGGCGAGCCCGAAGAGCCCACGGCTCCCGAGGCCCCCGCCGTCACCGCGACCAGCCTGGCGCTCACGGCGTCGCCGGTCACCGTGAACGTCGGCGGCTCGACCGTGCTCAGCGCCCATGTCACCCCGGCCGCCGCCGGCGCCGTCAGCTTCGCCATGGGTCAGACCACCCTCGGGTCGGTCGCGGTCAGCGGAACGGGGGCGGCGACCCTCACGGTCGACAACCTGCCGGCCGGCGTGCAGACGTTCACCGCCGCCTTCGCCCCGTCGGACGCGAAGCTCTTCGGAGCTTCGACCGCGACCGCCGCTGTCTCGGTCGTCGAGAAGACGGTCGGCGCGGGTTCGCTGACCTGGGGCGTCAAGGAGTCGTTCCGCTCGTACGTGACCGGGCCCATCGCCAAGGGCGCGATCACCACGTCCGGCGTCGGTTCCTCCGGCGGACAGTTCACCTTCGGCCAGTCGGCCGGCGGCAGCTACGACTTCGCCACCGGCCTCGGCACCTCCGCCTACAGCGGATCGGTGCGGTTCACCGGCCACGCGGGTCTCCTCGACATCACGCTGAGCAACCCCGTCGTGCGCGTCGACAGCGCCACCCAGGGAACCCTGCTGGTGAGCGTCAACGGCGGGGCCTCCACCCCGTTCGCCACGCTCGACCTCGCGTCGGGCAGCCGTTCGACGCCCGACAACACGGTGAGCTACGCGGGCGTCCCCGCCGCGCTCACCAGCCAGGGCGCCGCGGTGTTCTCGCTGAACGGCTCGGGCTTCTACGCGGTCGGTTCGGCGCTCGACCCGGTCAGCTTCGTCATCGGAGCGGTCAGTTCCCCTGCCACCCCGTCGCCGACCACGATCGCCGCGTTCGCGGCGGCCCGCACCGCGGCCGCCACCCCGCCGGCGACCACGGGCATCACGATCGCCGAGGGCGTCGAGCTCGTCGAGGGCGGAGAGGTCACCATCACGGCGACCGGCTTCCAGCCGAACGAGACCGGCATCCTCGTGGTCATCTACTCGACGCCGACGGTGCTCAGCACCAACGCGACGGCCGACGCCAGCGGAACCGTGACCTGGACGGGCCGCCTCCCCGTGGGCCTGACCGGCCAGCACACGCTGACCTTCCAGGGCTCGGTCAACCGCGGCGTAGAGATCACGATCGCCACGGCACCCGCCGCCGCGATCGTGGGCTGTGTGGTGGATGACGCGACCATCACCTGGGGCTTCAAGGAGTCGTTCCGCAGCTACATCAGCGGTTCGATCGCCAACGGCGAGTGGACCGTCGCCGACGGCGCCACCTACGAGGTGCCGAACTTCGGCTGGAGCGCCGGCACCGGAGGCTACGACGCCGAGACCGGCGAGGGATCGCTGGCGTTCGCCGGGTCGATCGCCTTCACCGGCCACGGCGGCGTGCTGAACACCACGGTGTCGAACCCGCAGGTGCGCTTCATCGACGCCGACAGCGCCGTGCTGCTGCTCGACATCTCGGGCACCACGCAGGATGGTGCGGTCGTCGACACGAAGGCCGTCGAGTTCGCCGGCATCGACCTCGCGGGTGTGCTCGAAAACGACGGGGGAGCGGTGACCATCACCGCCGCCCCGGCCGCGCTCACCGACGCGGGTGCCGCGGCGTTCGGCACCTACCCGGCCGGGGAAGCGCTCGACCCGATCACGATCGCCTTCTCGACCGCGGCCGACTGCGCCGTGGCCGCCGAGGACGAGCCCGTGACGACGGCCACCGCCGCGCCTGAGGACGAAGCGGCCGCCCCGGTCGCCGCCACGACCGACCTCGGCTGGATCATCTGGGTCGTGCTCGCACTGCTCGTGATCGCCGTCATCGTGTTGCTCGTGATCGTGCTGCGCCGCAAGAAGTAACCGACGGGAGGAGGGCGTCGGCCGGGTTCTGTGCGAACCGGTCCGGCGCCCTCCTTCTTTAATGAGTGGCAGGATGCTGCGGTGGGCGAAAACGACGAGACGACGGCCGAGTGGTACCTCCGTTTCGCCCGCGGCGAGGCCCACGGCCGCTCGGAGATCTACGAGCGCTGGGCGCTCGGCGTGGCCGCGGAACCGCGGCTGATCGCGCTTCTGGACGAGTTGCCCGCCCAGAAGCGGCATCCGCCCCTCCTCTTCGCCGTCACGCGCCTGCTCGGGGCCCCCGACGGAGCATACGAACCGTGGCGGGACTGGACGATCGCCCACTGGCCCGAGGTGCGCGCCGAAGCGCTCGTGCGGCTCACCCAGACCAACGAGCCGTTGCGTTGCGCCGCTCTGCTGCCCGCGCTCGCGCTCATCCCGGGGCCGCTCGCCCTGCTCGAGGTGGGCGTGGCGGCCGGGCTCTGCCTCTACCCCGACCGGTACAGCTACAGCTACGACGGCGGTGCGCCGCTGCACCCGGCCGACGGACCGAGCGCCCTGCTGCTCGAGTGTTCGACGAGCGGCGAGGTGCCGCTGCCCGCCGCGCTACCCGAGGTGGTCTGGCGGGCCGGCATCGATCTGGCGCCGCTCGACGTCGCCGACCCCGCCGATGACCGCTGGCTCGAAACGCTCATCTGGCCCGAACAGGCCGCGCGGCTCGAGCGCGTGCGGGCGGCAATCGCCATCGCGCGTGCCGATCCACCCCTACTAATAGAGGGGGACGTGACCGACGCACTGCCTGCCCTCGCGGCTCAAGCTCCCGCCGACGCGACGCTCGTCGTCATCTCGAGCGGGGTGCTGGTCTACGTCGCGCGTCCCGGGCGCGAACGCTTCGTGTCGGCCGTACACGCCCTCGACGCGCGCTGGGTGTCGCTCGAGGCGGCAGGGCTGTTCCCGACCGTGGTCGACGGCATCGGCCGCGCCACCGGGCTGACGCACGAGGAGCTGCGCGGCCGGTTCGCGCTCGCGCTCGACGGCGATCCGCTCGCCTTCGTCGCGCCCCACGGCGACCGCGTCGACTGGCTGGCCCGGCCCTGATGCGAGTGCTCTACGGCGCGTAGATCGCCCGCGCCAGAGCGTCGAGCACGAGCGGCGTCCGCGGCCCGAAGCTCAGGATCTCGCCGTCGGCCATATCGACGAAGCGACGATTCTGTCCCGCCGTAGTGAGTCCGATCACGGGCTTCGTCTCGATCAGCCCGTCCACGCCGCCGGCGCTCTCGATGCCGTCGGTCATCACGAGGATGAGGTCGGGGTTGCCCGCGACGAGCGCCTCGTCGGTCATGGGCTTCATGCCGTCCCAGCCGATCTCGCCCGCGACATCGATGCCGCCGACGCCCTCGATCAACTCGTCGGCGCCCGACTCCTCGCCGAACAGGTAGTAGATGCCCGATCCGCCCCGTAGATAGAGGAACAGCATGCGCACCTTGTCGGCGTCGTCCTGCGGCGCGACGGCGGCGATCTCCGCGATCGTGTCCGCGATCTCGGTCTGCAGGCTCGCCGCGAGCAACTCGCCCGCCGGAACCACGCCGAGCGCGGCCGCGACCTGCCGCGCCAACTCACTCACGCCGTCCATGCTCGGCGCGGTGTCGACGTAGACCACGTCGATGCCCGCCTCGCGCAGCTGCAGAATGACGTCGGTCGGGCCGATCGTGCCGTCGGTGATGAGCACGGTCGGGCGCAGCGCGAGCACCGCCTCGGTCGACACCGAGTGCCCGCCCGAGGTGATCAGCGGCAGGTCGGCCGCCTCGGGGAACGTCGTCGACACGTCGCGCCCGACGACACTGTCGCCCAGCCCCAGGCCGAAGATGGTCGCCGCGATCGACCCCGAGATGTCGAGGCCCAGAATGCGGTCGGTCGATTCGACCGTGATCGGGATGTCGCCCCCGAGGTCGTGCGAGGTGACAGTGGCCGGCAGCTGCTGTTCCGGGTCGGTCGCGACCGGCGTGATCGCGGCATCCTCGAGCACCGCTGTCGACGGGCCCTCGACGACGCGCGGGTCGTCGGCCAGGTCGAGTTCCGCGAGCGGTACCGACTGGTCGGCCGCCGGGGTCTCCGCCGCCGGCGCACCGGCATCGCTCGCGCAGCCGCCGAGCAGTGCGACGACGATCGCGGCCGAGAGCAGCGCGCCGAACGACGCGGGGCGGGGGAGTGTCATGCGGGAATCCTGTCGGCCGGGTGCGGCCACGAGGCCTGGATCGTCTATTTAGGATACCCTAAGTTCTCGCGCCCGGGGAGGCCGCGCCTGCGAACTGCCGCGTCATTGGGCGGTCGCACGGTTTCGCTGTCATAGGCTTGCGCAGAACGTGAGGGGTACAACCGTGGCCACGAGTGTGGAGTCGGCGAGTCTGCAGTCAGACCAGCCCGCCGCCCGCGCCCTCTCGGAGCGGGACCAGGCAGTTCTCGACTTCGAACGTCAGCTCTGGCGTCACGCCGGGGCGAAAGAGGAGGCGATCCGCGAGGTCTTCGGCCTTTCTGCCGCCCGGTATTATCAGATACTGAACACCGTGATCGATTCGCCGGCCGCTGTGCGCCACGATCCGATGCTCATCAAACGCTTGCAACGGGCGAGAGATGAACGAGTGACCGCCCGAGCTGCGCGATCACTCGCGAGTCCTCGCCCCGTGGACCGAGCAGGTAGCACCCTGCCAGACGAAACGACTGATTAGAACTATGGCCAGTTACCCGAAAGACCGGTTCGACGACCTGCCCAAGGACCTCGTTCGCGTCGGTGCCCACCGCGCCCCCAAGAAGCGCGGCGGCGGCTGGATCGGTTTCGCCTGGGCAGCACTCGCCACTCTGGTGCTCATCGTCGGCGGCCTGTTCACGCTCTCTCTCGTCGACCCGAGCATCCGCTTCGAGTTCCCCGGCCTGCCCGCAGCGAGCGAGCCGAGTGCGACGCCCACCGACGCCACCACTCCCACCGCTTTGCCCCTGACCGACCCCGCGCTGATCGATCCCGCGCGCGGCATCACGATCACCGTGCTCAACGGTTCGACCGTCGTCGGCCAGCAGGATGTCGCGGGCGCGGCACTCACCAGCCTCGGGTGGCCCGTGGGAAGCCTCACCACCGCGTCGACCAGTGACATCGAAGAGACCATCGTCTACTACAGCAACCCGGCCGACGAAGAGATCGCGCGCGGACTCGTGCAGGCCCTCGGCGTCGGAGACGTGCGCGAGAGCACCGCGTTCGTCGGTGCCCCGATCACGATCGTCCTGGGCGCCGACTACGCGCCCACGCCGTAGTCGCGAGCCGGTCTCGGCTGCCCTCACGGGGCATCCGATCGCTCTATAAATACAGAGCAGCGTTCACAAAAACGGGCCCGAACGGCCACTTGTGTTACCAATGTGTTTAATCCTTGTTTATTCATGTCGCAGGGGCCGCAACCCCCTCTTTTCCGCGCATCTGCCCGGTTACGATCTGGAATTGTTCGCACCGCGCATGGTGCGGGCGTCGAGATACACGCACCAGGGAGCAACACATGGCGAACGGAACCGTGAAGTGGTTCAACGCTGAAAAGGGATACGGATTTATCACCGTGGAGGGCGGGAGCCAGGACGTCTTCGTCCACTACTCCGCCATTGACATGGGGGGATACAAAGTTCTCGAAGAGGGTCAGAGCGTGACCTTCGAAATCGGCACCGGCAGCAAAGGCCCACAGGCGGAATCGGTGCGTCTCGCGCAGTAGCGCGACACCTTTTCCGCTCGCGACAATGACCCGTGTAATGCGGGTCATTGTTGTGCGCCCGGAGAGTTGACCGTCGATCCTCCCCGAGTGCCCCGTCGCTTTCTTGCACTCGTCCCTACCGAGTGCCCCGTCGCTTTCTTGCACTCGTCCCTACCGAGTGCTAATTTTGTGTCTGGCACTCGCATGGTTCGAGTGCTAAAGAATTCGGTAGGCAGACGTCCGGGAAGGACGAGAAACACACATGGCAAAGATCATTGCTTTCAACGAAGAGGCCCGTCGTGGCCTCGAGCGCGGCCTGAACATTCTGGCCGACGCCGTCAAGGTGACGCTCGGCCCGCGCGGCCGCAACGTCGTGCTCGAAAAGAAGTGGGGCGCGCCGACCATCACGAACGATGGTGTGTCGATCGCCAAGGAAATCGAACTGGACGACCCGTACGAGAAGATCGGCGCCGAGCTGGTCAAAGAGGTAGCCAAGAAGACGGATGACGTCGCCGGCGACGGAACGACCACCTCGGTCGTCCTCGCCCAGGCCCTCGTTCGCGAAGGACTCCGCAACGTCGCTGCCGGTGCTGACCCGATCAGCCTCAAGCGCGGCATCGAGAAGGCCACCTCGGCCGTCATCGAGGCACTCATCGCCTCCGCCAAGGAGATCGAGACCAAGGAAGAGATCGCGGCTACGGCTTCCATCTCCGCCGGCGACCCCGAGATCGGCGCACTGATCGCCGAGGCCATCGACAAGGTCGGCAAGGAAGGCGTCGTCACCGTCGAGGAGTCGAACACCTTCGGCACCGAGCTCGAGCTGACCGAGGGCATGCGCTTCGACAAGGGTTACCTGTCGGCATACTTCGTCACCGACCCCGAGCGCCAGGAAGCGGTCTTCGAAGACCCCTACATCCTCATCGTCAACGGCAAGATCTCCAACATCAAGGACCTCCTGCCCATCGTCGACAAGGTCATCCAGTCGGGCAAGCAGCTCCTCATCATCGCCGAAGACGTTGACGGCGAGGCTCTCGCGACTCTCGTTGTGAACAAGATCCGTGGCATCTTCAAGTCGGTCGCCGTCAAGGCTCCCGGCTTCGGCGACCGTCGCAAGGCGCAGCTGCAGGACATCGCCATCCTCACCGGTGGCCAGGTCATCTCCGAGGAGGTCGGTCTCAAGCTCGAGAACGCCACCCTCGACCTCCTGGGCCGCGCCCGCAAGGTCGTCATCACCAAGGACGAGACCACGATCATCGAGGGCACCGGCGACGCCGACGCCATCGCGGGCCGCGTCAAGCAGATCCGTGCCGAGATCGAGAACACCGACTCCGACTACGACCGCGAGAAGCTGCAGGAGCGCCTGGCCAAGCTGGCCGGCGGCGTTGCGGTCATCAAGGCCGGAGCCGCGACCGAGGTCGAGCTCAAGGAGCGCAAGCACCGCATCGAGGACGCCGTCCGTAACGCGAAGGCTGCCGTCGAAGAGGGCATCGTCGCCGGTGGTGGCGTCGCCCTCATCCAGGCCGGCAAGATCGCCTTCGAGTCCGCCGCAGTCACCGACCTCGTCGGCGACGAGGCGACCGGCGCGAACATCGTCCGCGTTGCCATCGACGCACCGCTCAAGCAGATCGCGCTCAACGCCGGTCTCGAGCCCGGTGTCGTCGCTGACAAGGTCCGTCACCTCCCCGTCGGCCAGGGCCTCAACGCCGCGACCGGCGAGTACGTCGACATGCTGGCCGCCGGCATCAATGACCCGGTGAAGGTCACGCGCTCGGCTCTGCTCAACGCTGCATCGATCGCGGGCCTGTTCCTGACGACCGAGGCTGTTGTCGCCGACAAGCCCGAGAAGAACCCCGCTCCGATGGGTGACCCGTCGGGCGGCATGGACTTCTAAGTCCTAGCAGTTCAGAAAATGGGCGGTCTCCTCACGGAGGCCGCCCATTTTTCTATCCCTTTCTGAGATCTCGTCGTCTGGCATACTGGTGCCGCCCTCGACTCGAAAGGACCCCATGCGCAGTCCTCGCGCCCAGCACGCAGCCGTCGCCGCACTCGTCATCCTCGCCTGCGCGGCATGCACCCCGGGTGCCGCCGAACCCGCCGCATCGCCCACACCCAGCGCCACCGTCGACCCGACCACCGAACCCACGGCCGAGCCCACGCTCCCGCCGGGCGGAGAGTCCTACGGCACGCTCGAGGAACTGCGCGTCGCGCTCACCGGCGCGGGCATCGACTGCCCGTCGCTCGTCGACCCGGCCGGTATCCCCGACGCCACCGAGTCCGGTTGGTGCCCCGACTACCAGTGGGGTCTCTCGATCTACCCCACCGTCGAAGCGCGCAACCACGTGCTGCAGCTCAACGTCGACAGCCAGGAGCCCCAGCCGTTCCTGGTCGGGACGAACTGGCTGCTCGCCTCGGCGTCGCAATACCCGTTGGAGGAACTCGGCCAAGTCGGCGGCGTGCTCGGCGGAATCGTCTGGCAGTCGCCGGAGCCGTTCCCGGAGTAGCTCGCGCTTAACGGAGCCGCCGCGAGCTCCGTAAACCGCCCCGCCCCTACCGCGCGAACAACCGCGTGTTCGCCGCCTCCGTCTCCGCGTAGGTCTGACCGGCGTGCGTGAGCACCTGGTTGAGTGCGGTGAGGTCGTCGCTCACCCGCTGCTCGGTCGCGTGCCACGCGGCAGCGGCGCCTTGGAAGGCCGCCGCGGCGGGGCCGCCCCACGTGGCCTGCAGGTTCGCGAGCTGGCCGTGGAGCGCGGCCACCTCGCCCTGGATACGCCCGATGGTGCCGCGCATCGTGGAACTCGCGTTGAGAACTTCGTCACTGTCTACCTGGAATCTGGTCATGGCAGTAGACGGTAGTCACGCGTGCGACCCTCTAGGGGTGTGCGTCAGGAAGTGGGGACTTCGGGATTCTCCACAAGCGGCTGGTGCAGAGGAAGGATGACGCGGAACGTCGCTCCTCCGCCGGGCGTCTCGACGACCTCGACCTCGCCCTTGTGGGCGGCGACGATCGACGCGACGATCGCGAGACCGAGGCCCGAGCCGCCGGTGTCGCGGTTGCGCGACGAGTCCGCGCGCCAGAAGCGCTGGAAGATCTTCTCGCGGATCTGCGGCGGGATGCCCTCACCGTGGTCGATGACCGAGATCGCGGCGACGCCCTGCGAGCGGTCGGTCTCCACACCGATCTCGATAGGGGTACCCGCGGGCGCGAATCGCATCGCGTTACCCATCAGGTTGGTGATGACCTGGCGGATCTTGTTTTCTTCGGCGAGCACGACGGCACGCGGTGCCGCGGGCGGCGGGAGGATCACGCCGATCTCCGTCGAGTCGGCGGGCGTGACCCGGGGGCGACGGCGGAGTCGGGCGAAGGTGGCTCCCGCGAAGGCGATAGGCCCGGTCGCGAGCGCCGACCGGCTGTCCGTGGGGACTGCTGCCGCGGCATCCGGGGTCTCGTCGTCGGCAACCGGCAACGGCGCTACCTCGGTCACGATGACCCGGACCTCGCGCCCGGGCGACGAGGCCATCGCGTCGAGCGCGGCGTCGTTGGCGAGCGGGATGAGGTCGACCTCGGCGAGCTGCAGCGGCTTCGCCTCGTCGATGCGGGCGAGCTCGAGCAGGTCGGTCACGAGTTCACCCATGCGGATGGCCTCTTTTTCGATGCGCTCCATGGCCTGGGCCACGTCTTCGGGCTTCTGCAGTGCGCCCATGCGGTACAGCTCGGCGTAGCCGCGCACCGAGACGAGCGGGGTGCGCAGTTCGTGGCTGGCGTCGCCGACGAAGCGGCGCATCTGGTCGATGGTCTTCGCGCGGTCGGCGAAGGCGCGGTCGATCTGGCTGAGCATCGCGTTGAGCGAGCGGTTGAGCCGGCCGACCTCGGTGTTCTGGTTGGCTCCGCTGAGGCGCTGGGTGAAGTCCCCGCCGGCGAAGCGGGCAGCCGTCGCCTCGACCTCGCGCAGCGGGTTGAAGGTCGAGGTCACGAGCAGGCGGGTGACCGAGGCGCCGAGGATGACGACGGTCAGGCCGAAGAACATAAAGATCGCGGCGTACTGGTTGATGAACTTGTCGACCTCGTTGAGGTTGTAGCCCACGACGATGTTGATGAAGTGGCCCGACGTAGTCGAGTACGGGCTGCTGACGACACGCCAGTGGCCGCCGCCGGGTTCGCTGTCGACGGTGAGGGCGTCGTCTGTCGACCACCTCTCGACATCCATGAGTTCGGATGACGCGGGCCGTTCTTCATCGGACGCCTTGTTCGAGCACAGCAGTGTGTCGTCCTCGACGACGCTGATGTAATACGGCGTGAGACCGGCGGCGACCTGGCAGCGCAGGGCGCCCTCGGGGGTCTCGGTGAAGGCGATGACCTGGTTGTCGATCGCCTGCAGCGCCGCGTTGATCTTGGTGTCGGTGTCCGAGGTGAGGTACGACCGCAGGACGGACATCGACCCGAGACCGGCGACGAGCAGGCCGAGCGTGAGCAACAGCACGCTCACCGCGGTCATTTTGGTGCGCAATGACGTCGCGTTCCACTTCGTGGTGAACGCGTCGGTCAGGTGGGTTTTGCTGGAGCTCACGCTCGCGAGGTCTTCAGCATGTAGCCGAAACCGCGCTTGGTCTGGATGATCGGCTCGGCCGAGAGGTGGTCGAGCTTGCGGCGCAGGTAGCTGATGTAGCTCTCCACGATGCCGGCGTCGCCGTTGAAGTCGTACTCCCAGACGTGGTCGAGGATCTGTGCCTTCGACAGAACGCGGTTCGGGTTGAGCATGAGGTAGCGCAGCAGCTTGAACTCGGTCGGGCTGAGCTCGATCTGCTCGGATCCGATGGTCACCTCGTGGGTGTCCTGGTCCATGGTCAGCTCGCCGGCGCGGATGACCGCCTCTTCGTCGTCCTGCATCGTGCGGCGCAGGATGGCCTTGATGCGGGCGACGATCTCGTCGAGGCTGAACGGCTTGGTCACGTAGTCGTCGCCGCCCACCGTGAGGCCGGTGATCTTGTCTTCGGTGTCGTCCTTCGCCGTGAGGAAGAGGATCGGTGCGGTGTAGCCGGACGCGCGCAGGCGCTTGGTCACGCCGAAGCCGTTGATGTCGGGCAGCATGACGTCGAGGATGATGAGGTCGGGCTCTTCCTCCAGCACGGCGGAAATAGCGCCTGCTCCATTGCCTACCGCTCTCACCGCGAAGCCGGCGAAACGCAGGCTCGTGGTCAGAAGGTCGCGGATGTTGGGCTCGTCGTCAACGATCAGGATCTTGGGGCCGTCAGTCATGTGACCAGTATCTGCGAGTTGTCTGGAGTTTGTCTGGGAGTGGTGTGTGCCAATCGAATGAGGCAGCCAAGCGCCCGGCCACGGCACAATAAACGTTGACGATACGAGAGGGAGCAACGTGGGGGCAAGCGTGTTCGACAAGCGGGTGGCGGTTATGGCGATCGTCAACCGCACACCCGACTCGTTCTACGACCGGGGTGCCACCTTCGCCCTCGACAAAGCCGTGGAGGCGGCACTCGTCGCGGGGGCGAACGGCGCCGACCTCGTCGACATCGGGGGAGTGCCGTTCGGGCGTGGCCCCGCCGTCTCGCTGCAGGAGGAGATCGACAGGGTGGTGCCGGTCGTGGAGGGTATCCACGCGGCATCCGACATCGTCGTCTCTGTCGACACCTTCAACGCCGAGGTCGCCCGCCTGAGCATCGCCGCCGGCGCCGGAGTCATCAACGACACGAGCGGCCTCTTCGACACCGACATGGCCGCGGTCGTGGCCCAGAGCGACGCGACCCTCGTGCTGACCCACAGCCTCGCGCCGCCCCGCAGCGAGCCGCCGCGTCCGGAGTACGGCGACGTGGTCGCCGAGGTGGTGGAGTTCCTCGTCGACCGGGTCGCGCGTGCCGAGGCCGCGGGTATCCCGCGCGACCGGCTCATCGTCGACCCCGGGCACGACCTCAACAAGAACACGCTGCACTCGCTCGAGATCACCCGACGTCTCGAGGAGATCGTGGCGATCGGACTGCCGACGCTGGTGGCGGTCTCGCGCAAGGACTTCGTGGGCGAGGTGCTGGATGCCGCGAAGGAAGACCGACTGGAGGGGTCGATCGCGGCCGCGGTGGTCTGCGTCTTGAAGGGTGCCCGCATCGTGCGCATGCACGACGTCGCGGCGGCGGTCGCGGCGATGCGCATGACCGAGGCGATCCTCGGCGACCGCGAACCGGCGTACCTGCGCCATAACATAGGCTGATGGAGCCCCGCATCGATCAGCTTTGGCCCGAATTTCTCGACGACCTCGGCGATGACGAGATCGTCGCCGACCTCGCCGCCCCGGGCGGGCCGTGGTTGCGGGTGAACTTCGTCTCGAGCGTGGACGGAGCCGCGACCACCGCCGGAGTCTCGGGCGGCCTGGGCGATGCCTCAGACAAGCGCATGTTCGAGTTGCTGCGTCGCGTCAGCGATGTCGTGCTCGTGGGCGCGGGGACCGTGCGCGACGAGGGCTACGGTCCGCTGCGGGTGAGCGACGAGTCCGCGGCCTGGCGGGTTGGCCGCGGTTTGCCGCCGCACCCGGTGTTCGCGATCGTCTCGGGGTCGCTCGACCTCGACCCGACCTCGACGATCTTCACGGAGGCACCCGTGCTGCCCGTGATCGTCACGACCAATCGGGCGACCGCCGCGAAGCTCGCCGCCTTCGACGGGCTGGCCGACGTGATCGTCGCCGGGCAGACGTCGGTCGACATGCCGCTCGCTCTCGCCGGTCTGCACGAGCGCGGCCTGCTGCACGTGTTGAACGAAGGCGGACCCTCGCTGTTCGGCTCGCTCGCCGCGGCCGGCGCGGTCGACGAGCTCTGCCTCACCGTCGCGGCGCGGCTCGAGGCCGGGAATGCGCGGCGGATTTCGCACGGAGACCTCGACGTGCCGGTGCAACTAGAGCTCGGCCGGGTGCTGCGGCACGAGAGCACGCTGCTGTTGCGGTACACGCGGGCCGTCCCTGAGCCTGTCGAAGGGGCGTAGCGCGCGAGAACCGCTTCGACAGGATCAGCGACCGGGGAGCCTACGCGGCGGCGTCGAGCGTGTCGGAGTCGAGAATCGTGTAGCTGTACCCCTGCTCGGCGAGGAACCGCTGGCGGTTCTGCGCGAAATCCTGGTCAACGGTGTCGCGCGCGACGAGCGTGTAGAAGTTGGCGGGCAGGCCGCTCTCCTTCGGGCGCAGCAGGCGTCCGAGGCGCTGCGCCTCCTCTTGGCGTGACCCGAAAGAGCCCGACACCTGGATAGCGACCGTGGCCTCGGGCAGGTCGACCGAGAAGTTCGCGACCTTCGACACCACGAGCACCTTGAGCGTGCCTTCGCGGAACGCCTGATAGAGCCGCTCGCGCTCGGCGACGGGCGTCGAGCCGGTGAGTGCCGGGGCGTCCAGTGCTTCCGACAGCTCGTCGATCTGGTCGAGGTACTGGCCGATCACGAGGATCTGCTCGCCGTCGTGCTTCTTGACCAGCCGCTTGACCACGTCGAGCTTCGCCGGGGCGGTCGCCGCGAGCCGGTAGCGCACGTCGTCGGCCGACGCGGCGTACTCGAGGCGGTCCTGCTGCGGCAGGTCGATGCGTACTTCGTAGCAGGATGCCGGAGAGATGAAGCCCTGCGCCTCGATCTCCTTCCACGGGGCGTCGAAACGCTTCGGGCCGATCAGGCTGAACACGTCGCCCTCGCGGCCGTCCTCGCGCACGAGCGTGGCCGTGAGTCCGAGACGGCGGCGCGCCTGCAGGTCGGCGGTGAGCTTGAACACGGGCGCGGGCAGCAGGTGCACCTCGTCGTAGATCACGAGGCCCCAGTCGAGCGCGTCGAGCAGCGCGAGGTGGGCGTACTCGCCCTTCCGCTTGGCGGTGAGCATTTGGTACGTCGCGATAGTGACAGGCTTCACGTCTTTGACGAGGCCCGAGTATTCGCCGACTTCCTCTTCGGTGAGGGTGGTGCGCTTGAGCAGCTCGTTGCGCCACTGGCGTGCCGATACCGTGTTGGTCACGAGGATCAGGGTGTTGGTCTTGCCGACCGCCATCGCGCCGGCGCCGACGAGCGTCTTGCCCGCGCCACAGGGCAGCACGACGACGCCGGAGCCCTGCTCGAAGAAGCTGGAGACGGCATCGTTCTGGTACGGGCGCAGGTGCCAGCCGTTGTCGAGCAGCGAGATCTCGTGCGGCGTGCCCGGTGTGTAGCCGGCGAGGTCCTCGGCGGGCCAACCGATCTTGAGCAGCTCCTGCTTGAGCTGACCGCGGGCCCAGGCCTGCACGACGTAGGTGTTGTCGCCGCGGCGCTCGAACAGCAGGGCCGCGACCTTCTTGCCACGGGCGATCTCCGCCAGCACCGCGGCATCCGTCGCCGTCAGCAGCAGGACGCCCTCGGCGTCGCGCTCGATCACGAGACGCCCGTAGCGTCCGACGGTCTCGGTGATGTCGACCGAGACGACCTGCGGGATGGCGTACTTGGAGTACTTCTCGAGCGTGGCGAGCATGTCGGCGGAGGTGTGCCCGGCGGCGCGCGCGTTCCAGAGGCCGAGCTTGGTGATGCGGTAGGTGTGGATGTGCTCCGGCGCCCGCTCCAGCTCGGCGAAGACCGAGAGGTCGTGGCGCGCGTCGTCCGCGAGCGGGTGCGCCACTTCGAGAAGGACCGTCCGGTCACTCTGCACGATCAGCGGGCCGTTGGGTGCTTCGGGCGAATTCACCTCGACAGCTTAGACCGCGCTGCTGACCGAGGTGATGCGTGAGAGCGGGAGCGTGCGTTCGATGTCGGCCTTGCGGTCGCGGGCTCGCAGACGGCCGCCGCCGAGCCCGGTGGGTTCGAGAACATAGTCGACGGATGACCCGTCCTGCACGGTCACCGTCACGGCGATGGTCAGTCGTGCCTTGACGGCGGCGTCGAGCTGGCGTTCCATCCAGGCGCGGTCGTTGTCCTGCTCGGCCTCGGGCGCCACCTCGCGCAGCCGGGAGACGATCTCCGCGGCGACGTTCGCCACCGGCTGCCGCACGGGAGGCGCTGCCTGCGGGCGGGCGAGCGCGTGGGTCTCGCCGTCGGCGTTCTCGGCGGCGACCGGGTAGCGCGCCTCGCTCAGCGCCCAGAACACGACGCTCTCGTCGTAGCGGCTGACCGCACGGCCCATCGCGTCGCGGTGCAGCGACAGCGCACTCAACGACTGGTCGACGAGGATCGCGCCGAGCAGATTCTCGTCGGTCGAGCGCACGTAGCTGCGCCCGCCCTCGATCGAGCCGACCCGCACCAGACCGTAGCGGGCGGCCGCCTCGGCGATGAGATAGGAGAGCGGCTGCGGAATGCCGGTGAGAGAGATGGTGCCGAGAAAGTCGGTGATGGATGACGCGGTCTCGCCGAGCGCGAAGGCACGGTTGACGCTCGCGGGCGATACCCGGTAGCTCGACGCGAGCGCGTGGCTCTCGACCGCGGCGATGGTTCGCAGCCGGGCGTCGAGCCGCGGGGCGAGCGGGCCGGGGGAGACGATGGAGAGGTCGTTCTGCACGTACACCTGCTCGACCTCGCGCGGCAGCATCGTGGCCATGGCGGCGGCCGCGGCATCCGGCCCCTCGGTCAGCAGTAGGCCGCCCGGGGTCGACGGGGTGGCTCCGGCGATGACGCCGAGCAGTTCCGCGGCGCGCACGCGGGCGACGACCCGGTCGTGCATCCACTGGCCGCCGGCGGGGTAGAGCCAGGCGACGAGGGAGACGAACTCTTCGTCCCAGCGGTCGTGCGTGCGGCCGGCGAGCAGGGTGCGGATGTCGCGGGGGAGCTCGGCCAGCCAGGCGCCGGCGAGGCGTGCCCAGACGTCAGGCGTCGACTGCTGCATCCACGGGCCGGCGTCGGTGGTCGGCACCCACTGCGTGCCGTCGAGCACGAGCAGTCCGGAGCGCACCGCGATGCCGTGCAGCGCGGCGACCTGGTCGAGCTCGATCGACGCGGCTGTGGCGAGGCGCTTGAGGTCGGGAAGCGCGAGGCCGCCCTTGGCGAGCTCGCGGGCCGGTTCGTGCTGGTGTTCGGAGACGAGCTCGACGACGGCCATGGTGGTAGCGAAGGCGTGTTCGGCGGCGAGGGCGTCGGTGGCCCGCTCGTCGATGGCCGCGGTGCCGTCGTGGCTCGGCTGCCACGGGCGGGCGAGTTCGGCGAGGGTCGGCAGGTCGAGCAGCGGCCACTCGGCGAGCTGGTCGACGACGGCGTCCCAGGCGCGGAATCCGCTGTCGTCGCGGTCGACGAGGCCGAGGGACTCGGCGGTCGCGAGGTGCTCGGCGATCTGCGCGGCATCGGCCGGCGCACCGAGAGCGGCGCGGCGGTCGGCGATCGCGGCGGCGTCGGTCGCGGCATCCGCCCCGCTCATCTCGGCGACGACGCCGAGGGTGGTCAGTGTCGGGCGGTCGAGAGCGGAGAGTGCGCTCTGGATCGACGTGCGGTCGAGGAGTTTGTCGGCCAGGTCGAAGAAGTCGCCGATGCCGACGTCGCGCACCGAGCGCGCGCGCAGCAGCGTGACGAGGTCGGTGTCGTTCGACGCGCGCAGGCGACCGGCCAGCGCGAGTGTGGAGCTGCTATTTGCCGGCATCCCGGGCCGCGCGACTCTTGCGGATACCGCTCACGACGACGAGCACGATGACCAGAAGGAAGCCGATCGGCAGCCCGACGTAGGGGAGCAGGATGATGGCAGGCCAGATGCCCTCGCCGAAATTACGCACGCCGAGGCCCGTGCCCGCGATGATCGCGATAATCGACAGAATTGACAGCCCTACTGCCGACGCGAGCATGTAAGCGATGATGCGTTCGTTACGATTGACGATTACTGGGGATTTATCTGCCACAGTCACAAGGATAGGGCCACAGTGGTGCCTCTACGATTGAGCGCACCATTCATAAGGGAGTTACGCGATGCCAACCGGCAAGGTTAAGTTTTACGACGAAGAGAAGGGCTTTGGCTTCATCAGTGCGGATGACGGCCAGGAAGTCTTTTTGCACGCGTCCGCGCTCCCGGCGGGAACCGTGGGAATCAAGGCGGGCATGAAGCTCGAGTTCGGTATCGCCGACGGTAAGAAGGGTGCGCAGGCACTCTCCGTGCGCGTGCTCGACACGCCTCCGAGCCTCGCCAAGCTCAACCGCAAGCCGGCCGACGACATGGCGATCATCGTCGAAGACCTGGTGAAGCTGCTCGACGGCATCGGCTCGAACCTCAAGCGCGGCCGTTACCCCGACAAGAGCCACAGTGGCAAGATCGCGCAGATGCTGCGCAAGGTTGCAGACGAACTCGATGCCTGAGTCCATCGCTCTTCCCTCCAAGTTCGAGGTTGCTTACGCCGCCCTGCTGGAGATCACTGACGCGTCGACCGTGGGCGACCCCGCCGGCGAGACCGACGAGGGCGACGGCGTCGTCTCCGTCCTCTTCGACAGCGCCATGGCCGGGTACCCCGGCTGGAAGTGGACGGTCAGCGTCGCCGAGGTCGAGGGCGAAGCGCCGACCGCGCTCGAAGTGGAACTCATGCCGGCCGAAGGCGCACTGCTGTCTCCCGACTGGGTGCCGTGGAGCGACCGCCTGGCCGACTACAAGGCCGCGCAGCTCGAAGCGGGCGAAGAGGTCGAGGGCGACGAGTCTGCCGACGACAATTCCGAATCGGACGATGACGACGACGACATCGACGACGAAGAAGAAGACGACGACGAGACGGATGACGACGAGTCCGACGACGAGGACGAAGACGCCGACGACGTGATCCATGTCGTGCACGGTGGCGACGTCGACGGTGTCGACATCGACAACCTCGACGAGTCGGACGACGAGGCGAACTAGCTGTTTCGCCGCCGGTGCTGGGTGTAGACGAGGCCGATCAGGCCGAGCACTAATCCCACCGTGCAGGTGGCGATGAGCCAGGGTTCCGGCACGACGATCAGCACGATAACCGTGCCGACGAGCCAGAGGGCCAGACCGGCGAGCACCGCTTTGCGGTCGTCGGTCGTCACCGGGGCAGGGTCGGGCCGGCG
Organism: Conyzicola lurida; assembly: GCF_014204935.1. Lineage (NCBI taxonomy): Bacteria > Bacillati > Actinomycetota > Actinomycetes > Micrococcales > Microbacteriaceae > Conyzicola > Conyzicola lurida. The sequence continues at coordinate 412,300 of NZ_JACHMJ010000001.1, forward strand.
TTCGGAGTCCTTGAGCCAGAGCCGCATGGCGCCAGCCTACTGATCCCTAAAGCGGGTTGAGCCTGTCGAAACCCTTGTTAAGAGGGTTGAGCCTGTCGAAACCCCGGCGTAGGGGGATTTCGACAGGCTCAATCCGCTATTAGCGGCTCAATCCGCTTTTTGCAGCCCTGCCTAGAGCGCGCCCACCACGTAGTCGATCGACGCGATCAGCTGGCGCACGTCGCTCGGCTCCACGGCGACGAAGGTCGCGACGCGCAGCTGGTTACGGCCGAGCTTGCGGTACGGCTCGGTGTCGACGATGCCGTTGGCGCGCAGCACCTTGGCGATGTTCGCGGCGTCGATGGCGTCGTCGAAGTCGACCGTGACGACCACCTGTGAACGGTCCTCCGTATTGGCGACGAAGGGCGTCGCGAAGCTGGCGGCATCCGCCCATTCGTAGAGGGCGCTCGACGACTCCTTGGTGCGGGAGTCGGCCCACGCGAGCCCGCCGTTACCGTTGATCCACTCGACCTGGTTCTCGAGCAGCAGCAGCGTGGAGAGCGCCGGGGTGTTGAGCGTCTGGTTGAGGCGCGAGTTGTCGATCGCGTTCTTGATCGACAGGAACTCGGGGATGTAACGGCCGCTCGCCGCGATGCGCTCGACGCGCTCGATCGCGGCGGGGGAGAAGAGCGCGAACCACAGGCCGCCGTCCGAAGCGAAGTTCTTCTGCGGGGCGAAGTAGTAGACGTCGGCCTGGCTGGCGTCGAAGTCGATGCCGCCGGCGGCGCTCGTCGCGTCGATGACGGTGAGCGCGCCCGGGTCGCCGTTCACGCGGGTGACGGGAGCCATGACGCCGGTCGACGTCTCGTTCTGCGGCCACGCGTACACGTCGACGCCCTCGAGCACCTCGACCTGCGAGCGGGTGCCCGCGGCAGCGTTGATGATGTGCGGGGCGGTGAGCCACGGGGCGCCGGCTGCGGCACCGAACTTGGAGCCGAACTCGCCGAACGTGAGGTTCTCGCTGCGGTTCTCGATGAGGCCGAACGCGGCGGCGTCCCAGAACGCGGTCGAGCCGCCGTTGCCCATAACGACCTCGTAGCCGTCGGGGAGGCGGAACAGGTCGGAGAGACCGGTGCGCACGCGGCCGACGAGATCCTTCACCGGCGCCTGACGGTGGGACGTGCCCATGATGGATGCGCCGGCACCCGCGAGGTACGCCAGCTGTTCGGGACGGACCTTGGAGGGTCCGCAGCCGAAACGGCCATCAACGGGCAGGAGGTCACTGGGAATCACGATCGTCATTCGTTAATTCTATTGGCCGAATCGGTGACGGTTTTGTGGCTCGGCTGCGCAACGGCAGTGAGAGGCGTTATCAAACAGTTAGTCTTGGGTCTTAAAGTAACGCGCGCCAGCTGGAGGCCTCGATGACGGATCTTGTTGATACCACTGAAATGTATCTGCGTACCATCCTCGATCTAGAGGAGGAGCACATCGTGCCCCTGCGCGCCCGCATCTCCGAGCGCCTCGGCCACTCCGGCCCCACGGTCTCGCAGACCATCGGACGTATGGAGCGCGACGGCCTCGTGGTGGTCGAGGGCGACCGCCACCTCGAGCTCACCGTCGAGGGACGCAGCAAGGCCGTGCACGTGATGCGCAAGCACCGCCTGGCCGAGCGACTGCTCGCCGACGTGATCGGCCTCGACTGGGCCTACGTGCACGACGAGGCCTGCCGCTGGGAGCACGTGATGAGCGAGCAGGTGGAGCGCCGCATCCTCGAGATGCTCGGCAACCCCACCGAATCGCCCTACGGCAACCCGATCCCCGGCCTCGACGAACTGGGCCACGAAGCGGCTCCCGCGTTTATGGACGGCGTCGTCAACCTCGTCGAGCGCGTGCATGGAACGACCGAATCCGTCAGCGGCGTCATCCGTCGCCTCGGCGAACCCGTGCAGTTCGAGCCGGAGCTTCTCCAGCAGCTGCAGAGTGCCGGCGTGATGCCCGGTGCCACCGCGACCATCTCCGCCGCGGGGTCCTACGTCTTCATCGCTGTCGACGGTTTCGGCGAGGGCCTCGAGCTGCCCAACGAGGTCGCCGTGCACATTTTCGTCGGGGTCTAAATCTCGGAGTCTAGATTATTTATCGATTCAACTTGTTCACAGGTTGCGTCTGAATTATCACGAAAAGGTGACAAAGCGCGTTTTGTCCCCTAGGGTCGTAAAGTCCTCCCGACCAGAAATGCCGGTCATGGACCCAGCACATGACGTCTCGTTCACCTTTCTCATGCTGCCGGTACGTGAATATATATACGAAACGTGATTGGGCAACGACCTAGAGTTGCCGAGACGCAGGAGGTTAAATCTCTTGACCAAAGTAGGACCACAAAACCCGGCGGAAGACCCGACACAGTTTGCTTCTCGCCGAGCCGCACGTAAAACCCGCCGAGCCGGATCATTCCGCGAGCGTTCCGCTGCTGCTGCCGCAATCCCGAAGCCGGCCGCTGGCACCGCCGTTCTGAGCGTTCCCGCATTCGCCGCGACCGCAGCCAAGAAGAAGCGCAAGTCCAGCCTGCTGAGCACCGCCGTCATCGCGGTCGTCGTGCCCGGGCTCTTCGCGACCGTCGCCCTTCCCGCCTATGCATTCGCTCCCGTCGCCGACACGGCCGACATCGAGGCCTCGCAGGCGCTCGAGGAGTACAAGGCCACCGACGCGCAGACCGTGCTCGTCGACGCCGGCGCAGCCACCGGAACCGTCGCCCGCGACTCGTTCACCGCAACTTCCACCGAGGAACTCGCCGCGGAACGCCGCCGCGTCGCCCTCGCCGCCAGCTACTCCGCGTATACGGGCCCCACCGCGAGCGACTACCTCGCCAACCCCGCGTACCCGACCTTCGACCTCAACTCGGTCGCGGGCGTCGGCCAGCAGTACCTCGGCACCCCGTACGTCTACGGCGGCGCGACGCCCTCCGGCTTCGACTGCTCCGGCTTCATCCAGTTCGTCTACGCGCAGTTCGGTGTCGCCCTCCCTCACTCGGTGAGCGGCCAGGCAGCGGCAGGAACGAAGATCGCTATCGCCGACGCAGTGCCCGGCGACATCGTGATCATGTCGGGCCACGACGGCATCTACATGGGCAACGGCCTCATCATGGACGCCCCGCGTGCCGGCGGCGTCGTCAGCATCCGCCCCATCTGGACGACCTCGTACTACATCGTGCGCATTGGCATTTGATTTACTGACGCGAAACAGACTGTTTACCTGCAACGGCGGGCCACTTAGTTGTGGTTCGTCGTTTTTGGGTTAACCTGTAGACCTTGGAGTTCAACGAGTTCTAGGAGAGCCGATGTACAGCGAGCGCGACATCCAAACCACGGATGTTTGCGCCTGTCTGCCCATACGGCACAGCGGATCGCGGTGCGTATTTATACGCGCGCGCACCAACCAGGCACTGTCTCACTGACAGTGCCTTTTTGTTTGTCCGCTCGCTTCTAGAACGACGGGGCAGCCCCGAGAAACGCATGTCGAATGCCTGCAAGCCGTGCAGGCGCTTTCGGAAGGATGACGATGCGCACTTTGGTACTGAACGCGGGCTACGAGCCCCTGGGCGTTGTGTCCTTCAAGCGAGCGCTTGTGCTCGTCATGAATGAAAAAGCGACGATCATCGCATCGGATGGCGAGCATCCGGTCTTCGGTCTGTCGGGGGCCTGGGACCGGCCGTCGGTGATCATCCTGCGGCGCTACGTGCGCATCCCGAGCGGGCGCAGCGTGCCCGTCTCGCGACGCGGCGTGCTGCGGCGGGACAACAGCCGGTGCGGCTACTGCGCCGGACCGGCCTCGACAATCGACCACATCACGCCCCGGTCGCGCGGCGGCAAGGACAGCTGGGAGAACCTCGTCGCGTGCTGCCTCAAGTGCAACAACGTGAAGGGAAACCGCACGCCGAGCGAGATGAACTGGCGGCTGCGGGTGATTCCGCGGGCTCCCCATGGGGCGTCATGGATGGCGCGGGGAATCGAACGCGCGATGCCCGACTGGGAAGAGTACCTGGCGCCCGCGGCGTAGCCGACCGGTCGCTGCGCTTGTCGAAGCGGGTTGAGCTTGTCGAAACCCTGTCTCGCAGGTGGTTGAGTAGGCCGCCCGCGGCCGTATCGAAACCTCTGTCGCGAGTCGAGCCTGTCGAAACCCCTCGGTCGCTGAGCTCGTCGAAGCGCCCCTTTATAACGAAAAGGTCTCGCGCGTACCCCGATTCGCCCCTATGCTCGACCTAGCTAGACGTTCCCGTTCCCTTTGAAGGGTCTCCTCTGTGGTCGATCAGCCCGTGTTGTCTACACGCCGCGCGATCCGACCGAGCCGCCTTCCCAGTGTGCGCAAGCAGGTGACGACGGTGCTCGTGCTCGGCGCCGTCGCGATGATGGTGGCCCCGATGGCGCTGCCGGCATTCGCCTTCGCCGAACCGGAAGAGGAGACGATCCCGGTCGCCGATGTCGAGACAGTGACGGTCTCGGTCGACGCGGGCGCGTCCGTCGGGTCGATCGCGCGTGACAGCTTCTCGTCGACCAGCGTCGCCGACCTCACCCGCGCTCGCGCCGAAGCGGCTGCCGCTGCGGCCGCTGCCACCCGGATCGCCGCCGCGAGCTACGTGCCCTCGAGCGTGCCGCAGGCCGGCGACGACTATCCGTGGCGTGACGGCCCGACCACGAGCCTCTCGCCGCTGCGCTACGTCTACCGCCAGTGCGTCGACTTCGTCGTCTGGCGTCTCAACCGCGACGTCGGCAGCGTCACGGCCCCCTTCGCCTACACCTGGGGCTACCTCACCCCGAACGGCGGCAATGCCCGCGACTTCAAGCGGGCGTGGGAGGGCCACGGCTGGCCGATGAACAACTCGCCCGTCGCCGGCGATATCGCATGGTGGTCGAACAATCACGTCGCCTACGTGAAGGCGGTCAACGCGGACGGCACCGTCGACCTCGAGGAATACAACAACATCCCGTTCACGTACAGCACGCGCACGATCCCCGCGACGAGCGTCGAGCTCTTCCTGTCGCCCCCGCCGCGCTAGCCCCGTTGCCGGTGGTAGCGGGTTGAGTCTGTCGAAACCCTCGGCGCCGAAGCGGGTTGAGCCCGTCGAAACCCTCGCGCCCGAAGCGTGTTGAGCCCGTCGAAATCCCCGTGCGCTGACCTTTGTTTCCCACGCGCCCGTTCGTGCCCCCGCGTGCGCCACAAACCTCAGCGCCCTCCGCACAAACCTCAGCGCGCTCGACGACGCTGAGCGCCGCACACCCCGGACCCCGGACCCCGGACCCCGGACCCCACACCGAGCCTCCGCGCCGCCGGTGCCTGCGCAGTCCCGGGACGTCTGCGCATCGGCGCCGCGCCGCAGTCGTCCCGTCGATGCGCAGGCAGCGCGGGCGATCCGCCGCCGCGCTCTTGACCACCCCCGAATGAGGGCCATAGACTTCCCACAGGAACGGTAAACGTTTTCCCGCAACCTGGAGGTTCAATGTCGAATCTGTCCGCACGACTACCGCTGCGCCTGGCCGCCCTCGCGACCGGCGTCGCCCTGATGGTGGGAGGCGCGACCGCGGCTTCCGCAAACGGCCCGGGCCACGGCCCCGGCCATGGGGGAGGAAAGCCCAGCACCGGAGCCCCCGCCGGCACGCCACAACTCGAAGCCCTCGATCGCGGCCTGGTCGCGGCATCCACCGCCGACGGCGTTTTTCTGAGCTGGCGGCTGCTCGTCAACGAAGCGACCGGCGCGAGCGAGACCGGCCTCACCGGCAGCGACTTCGTCGTCTACCGCGACGGCCAGGCGTTGGCCACCGTCACCGACAGCACCAACTATCTGGATGCCGCGGGCACACCCGCCGCCACGTACACGGTCGCTGCCGTGAAGAACGGTATCGAGGCGAAGCCCAGCGACCCGGTGACGCCGCTCGCCCAGGGCTACGCGGAGCTTCCGCTGCAGAAGCCCGTCGACGGCGTGACTCCCGTGGGCGAGGCGTACACCTACTCGGCGAGCGACATGACGGTCGGCGACGTCGACGGCGACGGAGAGTACGAGTACACCGTGAAGTGGGAACCGTCGAACGCGAAGGACGTCTCGCAGATCGGCTACACCGGCAACGTCTTCGTCGACACCTACCGGGCCGACGGAACGCTGCTCAACCGCATCGACCTCGGCGTGAACATCCGGGCCGGGGCGCACTACACGCAGATGCTCGCGTACGACTACGACGGCGACGGCAAATCCGAGATGCTGCTCAAGACGGCTCCCGGCACGACGACGACGAACTACACGACCGGTAAGACGAGCCCGATCACGCTGCCCGCGGAGGACGTCGCCGCCGGCTACACCAACGCCGACGACTACCGGGTGAGCAAGGACGGCTACTACGAGCACCTGGTCGGGGTGTTCGAGGGGTGGACCGAGCACCCCGAAGTCGTCGCGGGCAACTGGCCGGCCACGCTCGAGGAGGCGTTCGGCGTGCCCGTCACGCACGAGTACCCGCTCGCGCGCGAAGACGCCGAGGAGCTCGTCGACTACTTCATGGACGTCTACGCTCCCGCCCGCAGCGCCCGCAACGTGCTGCGCACCTTCGAGGGCTTCATCCTGAGCGGTCCCGAATACCTGACGATGTTCGACGGGGCCACCGGCAAGGAACTCCAGACGATCCCGTTCACCACCGACCGCGTCGACGACGGGCTCATGTGGGGCGACTACGCGATGGCGCGCATCGAGCCGGGCAACCGGGTCGACCGTTACCTCGGCGGCGTCGCCTACCTCGACGGCGTGCACCCGAGCGCGATCTTCGCCCGCGGCTACTACACGCGCACCACGGTCATGTCCTACGGCTGGGACGGTAAGAAGATCACCACCCAGTGGAACGTCGACAGCGGCTTCCCGCCGATGACCAACCCGTTCAACGACTCCCCGCACGGCCGCGACGGCAGCGACCCGGTCTACGGTTCGATCACCACGCAGGGCTTCCACTCGCTCAGTGCGGCGGACGTCGACGGCGACGGCAAGCACGAGATCGTCTACGGATCCGCCACGCTCGACGACGACGGCAGCCTGCTCTACAGCTCGTCGGCGACCCTGCCCGCCGGAAGCGCGGCGCCGGGAACCGAGGCACGGCTCGGGCACGGCGACGCGATGCACGTCACCGACATCGACCCCGCCCGCCCGGGACTCGAGATCTTCACGGTGCACGAGGGTGCGACCTACGCTCCCTACGGCTATGCACTGCGGGATGCCGCGACCGGCGACGTGCTCTACGGCGAGTACAGCGGCAAAGACACCGGCCGCGGCATGGTCGGCGACGTCGACCCGACCGTCCCCGGTCTCGAGACCTGGGCCATCGGTCTGCGGTCGGCGGCGGGTGCTTCGCTCGGTGCCGCGCAGCCGGGGACGAACCAGAGCATCCGCTGGGCGGCCGACGGCACGACGCAGCTCGTGAACGGCACCGCCGACGCCGACGTGACGATCGACTCCTGGACCGCCGGCACGCTCCTCACCGCCGCCGGAACCCGGACGAACAACGGCACCAAGGGCACGGCGAACCTCGTGGCCGACGTGTTCGGCGACTGGCGCGAGGAGTTGCTCGTTCGCACGGCGGATTCCAGCGCCATCCGGATCTATATCTCTACCGAGGTGACCGATCGCAAGCTGTACACGCTCATGCACGACAAGCAGTACCGGGCTGAGGTCGCGCGTCAGAACGTGACGTACAACCAGCCGTCGTACCCCGGCTTCTACCTCGCGTCGGACACCGACTTCGCGACCGTGCCGCTGCTGACCGTGGCGGTGACGCCGGCGGTGCCGACGTTCCGTGACAAGAGGGGGACGCGGGACGACAGCTACACGATCCCGTCGACGCCGGGCGTCTCGTATCTCGTCGACGACAAGGTGAAGAAGGCGGGCACGTACAAGGTCGGCCGGTCGTCGACCGTGACCGTGACGGCCGTGGCAGCCGACTGGTACTTCATACCGGTGGATGTCGCGAGCTCCTGGTCGCAAACGTACAAGAAGCGCTAACGAGTCGGGGCCGCCGCTGCCAGAGCGGCGGCCCCACCCAGCGCTCGCGCGCTAAACTCGTTTCGCTGGCCTCTGTAGCTCAATGGAAGAGCAAGTCCGTCCTAAGGATTAGGTTGGGGGTTCGAGTCCCTCCAGGGGCACCAATAGGCATTATCCCGCGTCAAAGGTGTTCGATCTCGACCGAGCCCCAAGCGCTTGCGAGGTACTCGGCGAGTATTCGGCGATGACAATGGTGCGCAGACGACTCACTGCAGAGCAGAACAGTATTTTGCATCGCGTCAGGAGACAAGACCTTTTCGATCTCTCTTTCCGCCATTAACGCCTGATACTCGTATGCATAGTCCTGCCAGCTCATACCGTGCTTCTTATAACTGTCCAACATTGGCTTCGTTGGAGCGAGGCGCAGGTCGTGAAAATATGTGACGTCGTTAAGCTCTCGTAAGAAATACTCCAAGTCGTCCCTCTTTGCGAATCCTGCGAGTTGCGACACATTGTTCAGTCTCACGTCAACTAATCGGGTTGCGCCTGAGTCTGAAATCCGCCTGAAAAAGGTCCGAGCCGTTTTTTGAGTGAAACCTATCGTGTAGATCTTTGTCATCGCCCCCAGATCTTCGTTCAAGTTAGTGTCCAAGTCTTCGCGGTGAAGGCGATCTTCTCTTCTTGTCTTTTCAAGGCTTGAATTACCAGTTCCTGCTTGTCATGAAACAGGTCGGCCTCTCCGAGTCCAAATGATTTCATCAATCGCTCCATTGCTTCGTTGTGCGTTTCTAAGCGACCGTCGGCGTGAATATGCGTGACGTGTATTCCCTCGTTTTGCAACACTCTCGAAACCAGGATTGTCCGGTGGCAATCGAGCGGCTCCTGCTCGGCACACATTATCGCGATGGATTCCGTGGCAGCACCTACCCTCAAGCGCTTTATTCCATTCCTGAACAAGTCTGTCCCCGCTAGTCGGTCGTATTGCACCCGGCCGTCGACGTAGCAGGAAGGGTCACGTGATCGAGCTCCCAACTCATCGCCCAAGAACACGTACTTGATCCCGTTTTCGCGAAGTTTCCGTTTGAGCGCTTCTCGGTTGAATTGTGGGGTGAACTGGCTCGCGGGTACGGAGCGCACATCGGCAACGGCAGTCACATCGTTCGCAAGAAGCAATGACACGAAACGATCGATGTCATGAGTCGAATGCCCGACAGTCATCACATTGTGAATATTCCTCGTCCTTCCATCACGTGCGGCGTTTTTCGAACTCGTCGTTCTTCAGCGCTGCCAGCGTAGCGGTGGACTAGGGTGCCCGTGAGAAGTGTCCCCCACTCGGGGTTCTATCGACACGGACAATCAAGACATATGCTCACAAACGTGACCACAACGATGTTAGTCCTCGCAAATTCCTACAAGATGAAACGACGCTGCTTGGCGGGACTTGATGAATCCAATAACTGGGTACGTGCGGTCGAAAACCCGGGCGGACTCGGGATTGAGAGCACGCGGCTGTGGATTGGCGGAGAGCAAGTGCAACCGGGTGATTCGATTCGTCTCGGGTTGGGTCTTGGGGTCCCGCTTCGGCATCAATCGGAGAATGTCCTCCTTATCAACTCCGAGATAAGCCGTGCTGAGCCACTCACGTCTGTCGAGCTCGAACAACGCCTCGAATACATTCACGCTCAACTGCCCGCCTTCGCTATCGTTCCGCGTACCTTCGTGGATGAGACGGAGTATGACGCAGGCGTGGTAGGTCAGTCGCTGGCACTTCTCTTCACGGAAAATCTAGTTATGTCTTGGGAGACGAATTCGTCAGGGGTTCTCCGCCCGCGCGCCATTTTCATGACTGAACAAGGCGGGTGGAACCTTCCTTATACGGGTGAGCAGTGGGCTGGTTTCCCAGACCGCACGGCAGGGTCACGAATGCAGTTCGGGCCCTGCTTCGTCACAATTTCTGTCGGAGAGTTGATGCCGGATTCGACCCGGCATTACATCTTGGCTGCGGGCGTAATCGCTCAGTAGCTAAGGCCTGCCAGAGGCGATGGAATTCAGGTCAGTTTCTGCGTCTGAGCTGACTTTCTTGGGCCCAAGAACGACCGTCGCACGAGTTGGTTTGGCAATCGCGGGCAGTCCCACAGCCGCGTTTGCTTGACTGGCCGGATGACGCCTGCCGAAGACGCCCTCGCCCGCTACGACCTCGCTGCCCTCGACCGGCGGTTGCGCGGCACGGACGGCGGAGAAGTCGACGACAGTATTCCCGAGCTGGCGAAGGCCGATCCGTCGCTATTCGGCGTCGCTACGGTGACGTCGGAGGGCGACATCCATTCGGCGGGGGATTCGCGCGTTCCCTTCTCCCTGCAGTCGGCCGTCAAACCGTTCGTCTACGCGCTCGCGCTTATGGACCGCGGCGACGACGTGCTCGAGGCCGTCGGCACCGAGCCGACCGGTCAGGCGTTCGATGCGATCGTGTTCGAATCCGAGACCGGCCGACCGCCGAACGCGATGGTCAACGCCGGGGCCTTGCTGACCGCGAGTCTCGTCAACGGGTCGACCGCCGACGAGCGCTTCGACCGGATCCTGTCGGGGTTGTCGCAGATCGCCGGCCGCGACCTCGCGGTCGACGCGGACGTCGCCGGGTCCGAGCGCCTCCTCGGCGACCGCAACCGCGCGCTCGGCTACCTCATGCGATCGGCGGGCACCCTCCATGTCGAGGTGGATGACGCGATTTCCGTCTACGCGCGGGCGTGCTCGGTGCTCGTCGACACCGAGGTGCTCGCGATGATGGGCGCCACGCTGGCGTTCGGCGGCCGCAACCCGGCGACCGGCGTGCAGGCGCTCAGTCGCGAGCTCGTGACCGAAACGCTCAGCGTGATGGCGACGTGCGGCATGTACGACGGTTCCGGTCGCTGGTTGCGCCGCGTCGGGCTGCCCGCCAAGTCGGGCGTCTCGGGCGGGATGGTCGCCGCCGCGCCCGGGCGATTGGGCATGGGCGTCTACAGCCCGCCGCTCAATGAGGAAGGGAACAGCGTGCGCGGGGTGCTGGCCAGCGAGCAGTTGTCGGACGAGCTCGGGTTGCATGTGTTCGGGTAAAGGGTTTCGACAGGCTCAACCCGCTGGGCGTTTCGACGGGCTCAACCCGCTGGGGGTTTCGACAGGCTCAACCCGCTGGAGGTTTCGACGAGCTCAATCCGCTCAAGGGTTTCGATACGGTCGCTGAGCGACCTACTCAACCACCGGGTTTTCGTTACTGGCCGCGGCCCGTCTTTGCCTGCAGGCGGTCGATGTGCTCGGACGCCTCGGCCTTCGTGAGGTCGGCGGAAATCTCTTCGCCGGCCTCGCGGGCCAGGGTGTCGAGGTAGCTGCGCTGTGCCGCGGTCATCGGCTCGTCGCCGGTGACCCAGTCGGACGGGTCCTTCGCAGCGGGGTTGGGGTCGTCGGTCTTCGCGCCGAGAACGTCGGGGTGGTCTTCGATTGGTGCGTCAGTCATCCGTCCACGGTAAGCGGGCGGATGGCGCGGGGCGAGGCCTTGCGTCGGGTCGTGCCATGCGCGAAGAGTTCAACCCCCGGCATCCATGCAACACATGTCGTTCATAATTGGGGAGGCGGGATCGACTGCTCCCTGCCTACCGCAATCCGCGGCAGACCTCTCGATCCGCCAGAAAAGAAGGACCCGTGAAAGCCCTGCGTTACGTCGAAGTCGGTAAGCCGCCGGTAGTCGTCGACATCCCGATCCCCACCCCCGGACCCGGACAGGTTCTGCTCAAGGTCACCGCGGGTGGCGTCTGCCATTCCGACGACTGGGTGATGAACCTGCCCGAGAAGGACTATCTCGAACAGAATTACCCGCTGCCGTTGACCCTCGGCCACGAGGGCGCCGGAATCGTGCACGAGATCGGCGAGGGAGTCGACTCCACCCTCAAGGTCGGCGACGCCGTCGCGGTCTACGGACCGTGGGGCTGTGGCCGCTGCCACAACTGCTCGCAAGGCATGGAGAACTACTGCACCAACGCCGCCGCCGAGGGAATCCGCCCTCCCGGTCTCGGCAGCCAGGGCTCGATGGCCGAGTACATGATCGTCGACGACGCCCGTCACCTCGTGCCGCTCGGCGACCTCGACCCCGTGCAGAACGTCTCGCTCACCGACGCCGGCCTCACCCCGTACCACGCGATCAAGCGCTCGTTGCCGAAGCTCGGCGCGGGCACCTTCGCCGTCGTCATCGGAACGGGCGGGCTCGGGCACGTCGGCATCCAGATCCTCAAGGCGCTCTCGGGCGCGACCGTCATCGCCCTCGACGTCAACGACGAGAAGCTGAAGCTCGCAACCGAGGTCGGTGCCGACGTGGTGCTGATCAGCGACGCGGCCGCGGCCGACAAGATCCGCGAGATCACCGGCGGGCTCGGCGCCAACGCCGTCTTCGACTTCGTCGGTGCGAACCCGACGATGGCGCTCGCCCAGAGCGTGGCCGCCGTCGATTCGGATGTCACGATCGTGGGCATCGGCGGGGGAATGATGACCTTCGGCTTCGGGGCGATCGCCTTCGACGCGGCCGTGCGCATTCCCTACTGGGGCTCCCGCTCCGAGCTGATCGAGGTACTCGACCTGGCCCGTGCCGGCAAGATCCACGTGCAGACCGAGACTTACAGCCTCGACGACGGCCCCCAGGCCTACGAAGATCTGGCGGCGAACAGCATCCGCGGTCGCGCGGTCATCGTTCCGTAGTCGAGTATGCCGCGCGGTCGTCTCGGCGGCCGCGCGGCTTCGCGGGCGAGGTCGGCGACTCCGAGGGTGATCAGCGCGATGCGCGGTTCCATGCGGTTCTGTCTATCGTCGAACGGACGCCGTCGCTACCCTCGACGTATGTGTCGGAACATTCATCCCCTCAACAATTTCGAGCCCGCCGCCACTGACGACGAGGTGCACGCCGCCGCACTGCAATTCGTGCGCAAGATCAGCGGATCGACGAAGCCGTCGAAGGTCAACGAAGAGGCCTTCAACCGCGCCGTCCACGAGATCGCCCACATCTCCCACCACCTGCTCGAGGACTGGGTGACCAACGCCCCGCCGAAGAATCGCGAGGTCGAGGCCGCAAAGGCCAAGGAGCGGTCGGCGAAGCGGTTCGCGACCGCGTCGTGAGCTCCCCGCTGGACCACACCTTCGTCGCGCCGATCGGCGTCGACGTGAAGGGCGAGATCTGGTCGTGCATCGAGATGCCAGGGTCGGCGGAATTCTTCGGTACCGGCAAGTCGGTGCGCGTGGTCGGCACGATCGACGACGTGCCCGTGACGGGCGGTTTTATGCCGACCGGTACCGGCGGCCACATGTTCTCGGTGAGCGCGAAACTACGAAAGACGCTGGGCAAGGATGTCGGAGACGAGGTCGTTATGCGGCTGACGGAGCGGCTGGCGTAGAGCGCGGTCGCTGAGCTTGTCGAAGCGGGGGTTTCGACAGGCTCAACCCGCTGCTGGGAGGTTTCGATACGCGCCGTCGACGGTGCTACTCGACCACCGGCGGGCCGACGATCTCGATCTTGGTGTTGCTGGGCTCGGTGGTGAGGAAGAACGCGTTGTCACCGCGGCCCGCGCGGAAGATCGACGAGTCGCCCGGACCGTTGAGTTCGCGCTCGCAGGCGCGCAGATCGTCGGTGCGGAAGCAGACGTGGTGCAGCCCTTCGGGGTGCGTCCGCAGCCAGATCGCGACGGGAGCGTCGTCACGCACGGGCTCGACGAGCTGGATGAATGCGTTGCCGGCGTCGAGGTAGACCAGCCGCACGCCCGGGTCGGTCGCGATCTCGTCGCCGACCACGGGGAACCCGAGGGCGTCGCGATAGTAGGGGATGGCGGCATCCGCGTCTCTGACGGCAATGCCGACGTGGTCGAGTCTGCCGACGTGAGAGGAGATCATGGACATAGGATATGCGCATGCCTATAGGATCCACGGGACGCCCAGCGGCAACGCGACAGGTGCTCGCCGACCACGTGTACGACGAGCTCATGGTCGCGCTCGTCGACGGCCGTCTCGGTGCGGGGGAGCCGCTCAACATCGACGCGCTGTCGCGTGAGATGCAGCTGTCGCAGACGCCGATCCGCGAGGCTCTGGCCAGGCTGGAGTCCACCGGGCTCGTCGTGCGCGAGGCGCTCAAGGGGTACCGCGTCGCCCCGCTGTTCAGCGCGGTCGAGCTCGACGAGCTGATGGACGCCCGTTCGGTGCTCGAACCCGAAAACGCGTTCCGGGCCTGCGCCGAGTCGGCGACCGAGCTGATTCCCCAGCTCGAGCGGTCGATCCGCGACCTGGCCGAGTTCAAGGACAACCAGTCGTCGAGCATCCGCCCGTACTGGCAGGCAGACGAACGGTTCCACCGGCTCATCGCCGAGGGCGCCAAGAACCGCTTCCTGCTGTCGGCCTACACCGCGCTCGGCGGGCACGTGCAGCGCTTCCGTCTCTTCGGCGGCCTCGGCGTGAGCGACGCCGACTTCGCGATCGCCGAGCACACCGACATCCTCACTGCATTCCAGGCCGGCGAAGCCGAGCTCGCGCGCGAGAAAATGGCCGATCACATCGCCATGGTGAAGCATCGGGCGATCTCCGACGAGGCCCACCTCCACGCCTGAGCCGGCCGCACGCCTTGACATTCTCTCTTCGAGCGGGAATCCTATAGGAAAGATGATTTGACCGCGGCCCAGCCGTGCGACCACAACGAGGTGTCGAATGCCCTATACGAGCGACAACTGGCCGATCGCGGCCGCGCTGCTGCAGTCCCCGGGAACCCTGGCCGACGGGACGTCGGTGCAGAATGCCGACGTGGGGGAGTGGCTCACGACGCTGGCCGATGTCGCCCGCGTGGGCTTCCGCCACCTCGACCTCACCGACAGCTGGCTGCGCATCGCCGACCTCAGCACCGAGCGGCTGATCGAGTTCGAGCTGGCCGCCACGTCGGTCGGGCTCAGCGTGCCGTCGCTCTCCGTCGTGCGCCAGAGCGTCATCGACCCCGTCGACGGCGTCGCCAACCTCGAGTACGCCCACCGCACCATCGACGCCGCCGCGTCGATCGGCGTCGAGGTGCTCTCGATCGGGCTGCATCGAGCGCTGACCGCGGAGCAGCGCGAACAGCTCTGGTTCTGGACCGCGCCCGGTGCCTCCGACCCCGTCGGCGACCCCGAGGTATGGAAGCTCGCCGTCGAGCGCATCCGCGACCTCGGCACGCACGCCGCCGAGAACAACATGGTCGTCTCGCTCGAACTCTACGAAGACACCTACCTCGGCACGGCCGACAGCGCCGTCAACCTGGTGCAGGACATCGGACTCGACAACGTCGGCATCAACCCCGACATCGGCAACCTCGTGCGGCTGCACCGGCCGATCGAGAAGTGGCAGGAGATGCTCGCCAAGACCCTGCCGTACGCCAACTACTGGCAGGTGAAGAACTACTTCCGTGACGAAGACCCCGTCACCGGTGCCGTGATCTCGATCCCCGCGCCGCTCGAACTCGGCTTCATCAACTACCGCACCGCCGTGCGCGACGCGCTGTCGCTCGGCTTCCAGGGCGTGCTCTGCTGCGAGCACTACGGCGGCGACGGCCTCGGCGTCAGCGCCACCAACATGCGCTACCTGCGCACGCTCCTCCCCGACGCCGCCGAGCAGCCGGTCGAGGCCGCCGTCACCGAGGGGGCCGCCTCATGACCCGCCTGCTCAACAAGCCCGAGACGTTCGCCGACGAGGCCATCGCCGGTTTCGTCGCCGCCAACCGCCAGTACGTGCGGGCCGTCGACGGCGGCGTCGTGCGCGCCACCCGCATCCCCGCCGGACAGGTCGCCGTCGTCGTGGGCGGCGGCTCGGGCCACTACCCGGCCTTCGCCGGACTCGTCGGTCCTGGCCTCGCCTCCGGCAGCGCGTGCGGCAACATGTTCGCCTCCCCGTCCGCCGGCCAGGTCGTGCGCGTCTCGCAAGCCGTCGACCGCGGCGCGGGCGTGCTGCTCACCTTCGGCAACTACGCCGGCGACGTGCTCAACTTCGGCCAGGCCCGCGACCGCCTCGTCGCCGACGGCATCGACGCGCGTATCGTCGCCGTCACCGACGACATCGCCAGCGGCTCGGTCGACGAGATCGCGAAGCGCCGCGGTATCGCCGGCGACCTCACCGTCTTCAAGGTCGCGGGAGCCGCGGCCGAGGCCGGCGCCGATCTCGACGAGGTGGAACGCCTCGCGAACCTCGCCAACGACCGCACCCGCAGCCTCGGCGTCGCCTTCACCGGCTGCACGCTGCCCGGCGCATCCGACGAACTGTTCACCGTGCCCGAGGGCATGATGTCGCTGGGCCTCGGCATCCATGGCGAACCCGGTATTTCCGAGATGCCCGTGCCGACCGCCGACGGCCTTGCCGACATCCTCGTCGACAGGCTGCTGGCCGAGCGTCCGAGCGGCGCGTCGGACCGCGTCATCCCGATTCTCAACGGCCTCGGCGCCGTAAAGTACGACGAACTGTTCGTGCTCTTCGGCGCCGTCGCCCAGCGGCTCGAAGCCGCCGGCCTCACGATCGTCGCCCCCGAGTGCGGCGAACTCGTCACGAGCCTCGACATGGCCGGCGTCTCGCTGACCCTGTTCTGGCCGGATGACGCACTCGAGGCATTCTGGACGGCGCCCGCCGACACCCCCGCGTTCCGCAAGGGATCGATCGAGCGCGAGCTCGACACGGATGCCGCGGCCGGCGCGGGCCGCGTCGACCTGCGCGGCGCCACCGCCGAGTCGGAGCAGCACCGGGCCGCGGCACCCGCCGGCCTCGCCCTGTTCGTCGCCGTGAAGGAGATGATCCTCGAGAGCGAGGAGGAGTTCGGTCTGATCGACGCGATCGCCGGCGACGGCGACCACGGCATCGGGATGTCGCGGGGAGTCACCGGCGCGGTCGACGCAGCCCAGCGCGTGGTCGACGAGGGTGCGGGCGTCAGCGCGTTGCTCATCGAAGCGGGCGACGGCTGGGCCGAGCACGCCGGCGGAACCTCCGGGGCTCTCTGGGGCAATGCGCTCCAGGCCGCGGGCCGCTCGCTCGGCGCCGCATCGTCGCTCGACGCGCACTCCGTGGTCGACGCGGTCGCCGCGGGACTCGCCGCCATGCAGTCCATGGGCAAGGCCGAGGTCGGCGACAAGACCATGATCGACGCGTTCACCCCGTTCGCCGACACCCTCGCATCCCGCGTCGACGCCGGCGACAGCGTCGCCGCGGCGTGGACCGCCGCGGCCGAAGCGGCGACCGCCGCCGCCGTCGCGACCGCCGACCTGCGTCCGAAACTCGGGCGCGCACGCCCCCTCGCCGAGAAGAGCCTCGGCCACCCGGATGCCGGAGCGATCTCGCTCGCCCGCATCGCCACCACCGTCGGACGCGCCGCGTTCGCGACCAGCACGAAGGACCAGTCATGACCGAACCACTGCGCATCGTCATCGGCAGCGACGACGCCGGAGTCGACTACAAGGAGATCCTGAAGAAGGATCTGCTGGCCGACCCCCGCGTCGCGTCCGTCACCGACGTCGGAGTCGACGCCGACGGCCACACCCCGTACCCGACCGTGGCCATCGCGGCCGCCGAACTGGTCGCGGCCGGCGACGCCGACCGCGCGCTGCTCTTCTGCGGCACGGGCCTCGGCGTCGCCATCTCTGCGAATAAGGTGAAGGGGATTCGCGCGGTCACCGCGCACGACAGCTTCTCGGTCGAGCGCAGCGTGCTGAGCAACGACGCGCAGGTGCTCACCATGGGCCAGCGGGTAATCGGTATCGAGCTCGCCCGCCGACTCGTGCGCGAGTGGCTCGACTACCGCTTCGACCCCGCCTCCGCCTCGGCCGCCAAGGTCGACGTGCTCACGAACTACGAAGAATCCACCGCAACGACAGAAGGAACACTCTGATGGCCTCCGCAACGACAGTCCGCCCGAAGATCGCCCTGACCCTCGGCGACCCCGCCGGCGTCGGCCCCGAACTGGCCGCCAAGCTGCTCGCACGCCCCGAGACGCTGCAGAAGGCGGAGGTCTATATCCTCGCCGACCGCAGCGAGCTCGCCGACGCCGAGGCCGCGGCCGGCGTCACCATCCCGCTCGCCGACGAGCCCACCCCCGGATTCGCCGTGCTGCTCGACGACAACTCGGCCCCCGCCGAGCCGATCGTCAAGCAGAAGGTCAGCGTCGAGGCCGGCGCGCGCGTGAAGCACCAGCTGCTGCGCGCCCTCGCCATGGCCCGTGACGGCAAGATCGGCGCGATCGTCTTCGCGCCGCTCAACAAGACGAGCCTGCACCTCGCCGGCATGCACGAGCAGGACGAGCTGCGCTGGTTCGCCACCGAGCTCGGCCACACCGGCGTCACGAGCGAGCTCAACGTGCTGCCCGGCCTGTTCACCGCCCGCGTCACCTCGCACGTGCCGCTGTCGCAGGTCGCCGAGAACATCACGCAGCCCGCCGTCGTCGCCGCCATCAACCTGCTGCACGAGACGCTGCGCGACGCCGGCAACCCCGCACCGCGCCTCGGCGTCTGTGCCCTGAACCCGCACGCGGGCGAGAACGGCAACTTCGGCCGTGAGGAGATCGACATCATCGCCCCCGGCATCGAGGAAGCCGTCGCTCTCGGCATCGACGCGAAGGGTCCCTTCCCCTCCGACACCATCTTCATCGCGGCCAAGCGCGGCGACTTCGACGGCGTCGTCACGATGTACCACGACCAGGGTCAGATCGCGATGAAACTCATCGGCTTCGACAGCGGCGTCACCATTCAAGGCGGGCTGCCGGTCGTCATCGCGACACCGGCCCACGGCACCGCGTTCGACATCGTCGGAAAGGGCGTCGCCAACCTCGGCGCCACCGCCCACGCGTTCGACCTCGCGGTCGAGATCGCCAGCCGCCGGCCGACATCCGACTAGTCACTCACTCCACTTAATAGACAAGGGCGTCTCATGAGCAGCACACCGACCCGTCGCAAGACCAATATCCGCGTCCAGGTGTTCGCGATCCTCTGGATCATCGTGGTCCTGAACTTCATCGACCGTGCGACGCTCTCCGTCGCGCTGCCGTTCATCAGCGAAGAGTTCGACCTGAGCCCCGAGATCCAGGGCGTCATCCTCGGGTCGTTCTTCTGGACCTATCTGGTGTTCCAGATCCCGGGCGGGTTCCTGCTCGACCGGTTCGGGCCGCGCAAGGTGATCGGTGTCGCCGGCACGGTGTGGGGCCTCTTCCAGGTGGCCGGCGGGTTCGTGACCGGCGGCTGGATGCTGGCGTTCACCCGTCTGGGACTCGGGGCAGCCGAGGCACCGGTCTCGCCGTCGGGCGCGAAGCTCAATTCCGCCTGGCTGCCGCCGAAGGAGCGCGCCAGGGGAGCGACGTTCGTCGACGCCGCCGGCCCGTTCGGTTCGGCCATCGGCGGTGTCTCGGTCGCGATGCTCATCGGCATCTTCGGCGACTGGCGCTGGGCGTTCATCGTCACCGGCGCGCTCACCGTTGTCGTCTCGATCCTGTACTTCCTGTACCTGCGCGACACCCCGAAGGAGCACCCGCGGGTCAACGAGGCCGAGGCCGAGTACATCGCGGGGTCGATGGCCGACGTGGCAGACGTCTCCAGCGGACCGCTGCCGCGAGCCGCCGACTACCTGCGCTCGCGCTCGTTCTGGGGAATGATGATCGGCCGTCTCGGCTGGGCCACCGTCTGGTGGGGCATCATCTCCTGGACGCCGTCGTACCTGTCGAGCTCGCTCGGCTTCGACCTCGCCGCGCTCGGCTGGGGAACGTTCTTCGTCTACGGCATGGGCGTGCTCGGCCAGATCGTCGCCGGCATCACCGCCGACAAGCTGCGACAGAAGAGCACCCGCTACAACCTGATCATGAAGGTCATCTTCGGCATCTCGGGAGTCGGCACGGCCGTCGCGATCTTCACCTTGCCCGGCGTGACCGACGGCTACGTCGCCCTCGTCCACCTCGCGCTCGCCGTCTTCTTCATCAACTTCGGCGGGCTGTACTGGGCGATCCCTGCCTGGCTCGCCCCGAAGGCCCAGGTCGGACGCATCGGCGGCGTCATGAACGTGGCCTCGAGCGGCGGCGGCGGACTCGCCCCCGTCGTGATGGGCTTCGCCATCGGCGCGAGCGGCGGAAATTTCGCCGGGTCGTTCGTCTTCCTCGGTGTCGCAGCGGTGTTCTACCTCGTCGGCTCGCTCATCATCAACTTCGAGAAGCCCCTCGCGACCCGTCGCGGCGTCGACACCGCCGCCGGCACCAAGGCGGACGCACTGGTATGACCGCGTACACCGGCAAGATCGTCGACGCGCACCACCACTTCTGGCAGCCCGCCCTAGGCAAACAGCCCTGGCTGCTGCCCGACGCGCACATCCCGTTCCGGTACGGCGACTACGAGTCGATCAAGCGGGAGTACCTGCCGCCCGACCTGCTCGCCGACGCCGCAGGCTTCGACGTGGTCGGCACCGTCACGATGGAGACGGAGTGGAACGCCGACGACCCCGTGGGCGAGATCGAGCACATCGAGGGCGTCGCGCGCGAGTACGGGCTGCCGAACGCCGCCGTCGCGCACGCCGTGCTCGCGGATCCGGGCGTGGAGAGCGTCATCGCCGCGATCGCCGAGCACGGGATCGTGCGCGGCGTGCGCAACAAGCCCGGTCAGGCGGCGAGTGCTGCCGCGGCATCCACGCACCCCAGTCTTCTGTCCGACCCGCAGTGGATCGCCGGATTCGAGACGCTCGCGACGTACGACCTCGACTTCGAACTGCAGGTGGCCTGGTGGCACCTCGACGAGGCGCTCGCGCTCGCCGAGTCGCACCCCGGGCAGACGATCATCCTCAACCACGCGGGGCTGCCCTCCGACCGGTCGCGCGAGGGACTCGACGGCTGGGCCGCGGCAATGCGGCGGTTCGCCCGGGCGCCCAACGTAGCGGTGAAGATCTCCGGCATCGGCCAGCCCGACCGCCCGTGGACCGTCGCCGACAACCGCGAGATCGTCGAGACGGTCGCGGACACCTTCTCTGTCGACCGCATCATGTTCGCCAGCAACTTCCCCGTCGACGGGCTCACCGGCAGCTACGCCGACATCTACGGCGGCTTCGTCGAGATCACGCGCGACTGGTCGGACGACGAGCAGACCGCTGCGTTCTTCGGCAACGCGGTGAAGTACTACCGACTCACCGGACTGGCGACGTGACCACGTACATCGGCGTCAGCACCAAGGCCTACCTCGGCTGGCGGCAGAGCCTCGACTGGATCGACCGCGTGCGTGACCAGCTCGTCGCGCGGCCGCTCGGCGACGACGTGCGCCTGTTCGTGATCCCGAGCTATCCCGTCATCCCCGCGGCGATCGAGCGGCTCGGGCCGCTCGGCGTGCTGGTCGGGGCGCAGAACGTCTCGACCGCGGCCGGCGCGCTGACGGGCGAGGTGAGCGCGGAGCTGCTCGGCGAGCTCGGCGTCGACCTGGTCGAGGTCGGCCACGCGGAGCGGCGGTCGCTGTTCGACGAGACCGACGAGATCGTGCGGCAGAAGACGGCCGCGATTTCGGGCGCGGGGATGACGCCGCTGCTGTGCATCGGCGAGAGCACCCTCGGCGAGCCGGACGCCGCCGCGGCCACCTGTCTCGACCAGGTGATCGCCGCGACCGGGGGAGACGCGTCCCTCGCCGCACGGCTCGTGCTCGCCTACGAACCGGTGTGGGCCATCGGAGCGGCGCAGCCCGCCCCGCCCGCATACATCGCCGCCGTCGTGGTGGCGCTGCGCCATTCGCTCGAGGGGCGTTTCGGCGCGCCATCCGTGCCCGTCGTCTATGGCGGAAGTGCCGGACCCGGGCTGCTCTCGCGCCTGCCCGAGGTCGACGGGCTGTTCCTCGGACGGTTCGCGCACGACCCCGCAAACCTCGCCCTCGTGCTCGAGGAGGCGCGGTCGCGGTAACCCGCTACTTGCAGAGGCGGCCAACCTCTGCGATACTCACATCCAATATCCCATAGGATATTCGATCTGCGACGAAGCTTCAGGCTTCGAAGCGATTACGGCTTCGGCCTGAACAATCAAAGGAGATTAGACAATGAAGTCCACCACAATCACCCTCGCGGCAGCCGGGTCCGCAGCCCTCCTCCTTCTCACCGGCTGCAGCGGTGCCGGCGGCGGAACCACGGCCGACGGCGAGTTCGCCCCGAACGGCGACGTGCGCATGATCGTCCCCTTCAGCGCCGGCGGCGGCAGCGACACCTCGGGCCGCGCGATCGCCGCGGGCCTCGAGGCCGACACCGGCGTCAACATCAGCGTCGAAAACCGCGAGGGCGGATCCGGCGCCGTCGGGTACTCGCACTTCCTCGCGCAGAACGGCAAGGACAACTATCTGCTCGCCGCCGAGACCGCGCTGCTCGCCCTGCCGCTCACGCAGGACGTGCAGTTCAGCTACGAGAGCTTCACGCCGATCATGAAGCTCGGCGACGACTTCACCCTGCTCGTCGTGCCGGCCGACTCCGACTACGACACCTGCGTCGACGTGGTCGACGACGCCAAGGACAACCGCGTGGTCGCCGCCGTGTCGGGCGCGACCAGCCTCGACGAGATCGTGTTCACCCTGGTCGAAGACGACCAGGACGTCGAGTTCGACCGCGTGCCGTTCGAGTCCGGCAGCGAAGTGCTGGCCTCGCTGCTCGGCGGCAAGGTCGACATCGCGTCGCTCAACCCGAGCGAAGTACTCGGCCAGATCGAGTCGGGCGACCTGAAGGCGCTGTGCGCGTTCGCGGACGAGCGCTACGAATTCGAGGCACTCGCCGACATCCCCACCGCCATCGAACAGGGCATCGACGTCTCGTTCGCCCAGTTCCGCGGTTTCATCGCCCCCGGCGAGATCAGCGACGACGCCAAGGAGTACTGGATCGCGGCCGGCGAAGCGTTCGCCGAGACCGAGGCCTACGACACCTACATCGCCGACAACCTGCTCCAGCCCAACGCGGTCTACGGCGACGAATTCGTCGAGTACCTCGCGGGCAACACGAGCGACCTCGAGAAAGTGTTCGCAGAATGACAGCCGTTTCCCGTGTCGCCATCGGTACCAGCGTCCTGCTCGCCCTGATCGGAATCGGGGCCGTGATCGGCGGCCTCGGCTACGGGGTCATCGAGGAGGACGGGCTCATCGGGCCCGGCTTCCTCCCGACCCTGGCCGGCGGCCTGGTGGCGGTCTTCGCCATCGGCGACGTGATCGGACGCCTGCGCGCCAAGCCCACGCTGAGCGAGGCCGAGATCATCCTCGGCGCCGACGCGGGCGAGGTGCTCGCCGAGGAGAAGGCGGCCGAGTCGGACATCGACATCTTCGGCCGCGACCAGAAGCAGCGCACGCGCATGCTGGTCGCCGTCCTGGCGATCCTCATCGTCACCCTGCTGCTCGTGCCGGTGCTCGGCTTCATCATCTCGTTCGCGCTCATGCTGCTCGCGATCGCGATCTTCGTGGAGAAGCGCAAGTGGCTTCCCGCGCTGGCCGTGACCGCGGCCGCCCTCGCGGTGACTTACCTCATCTTCGTCGTGCTGCTGCGGGTCCCGCTGCCGCAGGGCCTCATCGGAATCATCTAAGGAACAGGTCATGTTCGACAATCTCGCACTCGGTTTCGCGACCGCGTTCACGGCGGAGAACCTGCTGTGGTGCCTGGTGGGCGTCGTGCTCGGCACCGTGATCGGGCTTCTGCCCGGACTCGGCTCCACCACCGGCGTCGCCATCCTTATCCCGCTCACCCTCACGCTCGAGCCGGTCACCGCGCTCATCATGCTCGCCGGTATCTACTACGGCGCCCAGTACGGCGGCACCATCACCTCGGTGTTGATCTCGACACCGGGGGAGGCGGCGAGCGTGGTCACCACGCTCGACGGCTACCAGATGGCGCGCAACGGCAGGGCCGGCTCGGCACTCGCGATCAGCGCGATCGGATCCTTCGTCGCGGCGATCATCTCGCTCGCGCTGCTGATGACGATAGCCCCGGCACTCGCCGCCCTGGCCCTGAACTTCGGGCCGGTGGAGAACCTGTCGATCATGATCCTGGGCCTCATCATCGTGGTGAGTTTCGCGGGCGGTTCCCTCGCCCGCGGTCTCATGATGGCGGCCACCGGACTCCTCATCTCCACGGTCGGCGTCGCCACCGGCTTCAGCGACGCGCGCTTCACCTTCGGCAGCATCGACCTCCTCGGCGGCATCCCGTTCGTCGAGGTGATGATCGGACTCTTCGCCGTCGGCGAGGTGCTGCACCAGATCCGCGTCGGAGCAGCGGCCCCCATCCGCACGCGCTTCCGCGACATGGTCATCTCCCGCAAGGAACTGAAGAAGAGCGCCGCGCCGATTCTCCGGGGTAGCGCGATCGGCTTCGTGCTCGGAATCCTTCCCGGTGCCGGCTCGACCCTCGCCTCGTTTATGGCGTACGGCATCGAGAAGAAGGTCTCGCCCAACAAGGCGAACTTCGGCAAGGGAGCGATCGAGGGCGTCGCGGCCCCCGAGGCGGCGAACAACTCGGCGGCCAACGCCAACTTCGTGCCGACGCTCGCGCTCGGTATCCCCGGCGGCGGTACCACCGCGGTGCTGCTCGGCGCGTTCACGATCTACGGTCTACAGCCCGGTCCGCTGCTGTTCGAGACGCAGCCCGCGCTCATCTGGGGTCTGCTCGTGTCGTTCTTCATCGGCAACGTGATGCTGCTCGTGCTCAACCTGCCGCTCGCGCCGGTGTTCGCGCAGATGCTGCGCATCCCGTACGGCTACCTGTACCCGATCATCCTGCTGACGAGCTTCGTCGGCGCCTACGCAGTGAGCAACAACATGTTCAGCGTGCTGCTGGTGCTGATCTTCGGCATCGTGGGCTGGGTCATGAAGGAGCTCGACCTGCCGATGGCTCCGCTCGTGCTCGGCCTCGTGCTCGGCCCGCTGTTCGAGAAGTCCCTCGTGCAGACGTCGGCACTCGGCGAGGGTAACTTCGGCATCCTGTTCTCCAGCCCGATCGCGATCACCATACTGTCGTTCGCGGCCATCTTGACGTTCGCGCCGATCATCACGCGCCGGGTCGTCGCGGCCCGTCGCACGTCCGAGGCAACCAAGCCGAAGGTGGATGCCGCGAGCTGACGTCCCGGTTTCGACAGGCTCAACCCGCCATAGGCGGATTGAGTCTGTCGAAATCCATTTAGGCCTCAGTGCTTCCAGAACCCGCTGAACGTGATGCGGCTCTTCGGCAGGCCGAGGCGGTGCAGGTGGCGTCGGCCCTCGGTCGCGAGCTTCGACTCGCCGATCACGAAGCCGTAGCCATGGGGGTCGACGTCGGAATGTGCCTTCAGCGCCTCGAGCGCCTTGACCCCGGCGACGGTGCCGGTGTCCTCGCGCACGATCCAGGAGACGGTGACGCCGGCGGGGCCGACGAGAGTGCGGCGGTCGCCCAGGGTGGGGACCTCCTGGATGACGCGGCCTACGGCGTGCGCGGGCAGGGAGCGCAGGATGCCCGCGACAGCGGGAAGCCCGCTCTCGTCGGCGACGATGGTGACCTCGGACGCGTCATCCGGCTGGTCGTAGATGATGCCCTGGTCGAGCACGGCCATCTCGTCGCCGGGCTGCACGGAGCACGCCCAGATAGCGGCCGCACCCTCGAGCTCGCCGGCGGCGTTGCGGTGCACGACGAATTCGATGTCCATCTCGCGGTCGGCGGGGCGGTAGTCGGCGACCGTGTAGTTGGCGCAGTGCGGGCGCAGGTCTTCGGGGATCGCGAGCCACTGCTTGTACCACTTGGCGCCGGTCAGGTCGGGGAGGGTGAATAAGGCCTGCCCGGGCTTGCGCATGAACAGGCGGAACCAGTGGTCGTACCCCATCCACGGGAAGTCGGCGAGGGAGTCGCCACCGATCGTGACGCGCTGCAGGCTCGGAGTGACGAGTCCGCTGCGGATCACCGTGGCCCGGAAAAGCTGTGGGTTGTCGGGGGTACGGATTCTGGCCATTTGAGAAGGTTAGCCTAACCTCGCCTTGCAGTCACGAGGCAAACTGAGCAATCTGTACCCTCTACGGGGGCTGGGGTACATCGGGATTTTCGCTACACAATGGTGCGTATAGATTTTCGCGGGGTTCCACAGCATGGAGGCTCCCGAAACCCGCTAGGCGTGTGTACCCGGTCCATGGTTGCTCAGCGCTCGAACGAATGAGACACCATGAGTACTCCGTCCCTCGGCCTCGGTTCCCGGCTGCGTCGCAGCGTCGCACCCGCCGTCCTCCTCCGGTCCGTCGCCGGCGCCGTCGTCGCGATCGTCGCGATGCCGGTCGTAGCGGTCCTCGCGCTGTGGGGTCTCAGCGGCATCGCCCCGACCCTGGCGAGCACGGGCCCGGGCGCCATCGCGCTCGGCGCGAGCAGCAACGTCGTCCTCTACGGTGTCTCGGCGCTGGGACTCGTCTTCGGCGTCCTCCTGGTCGGATTCGTCAACGCCCACGCCCAGTCGGAAACCCGTCGCCCGCTGCGTCTCGCGTTCGCGCGGGCTCTCCGGGCGTACCCGCGGCTCCTGCTGGCGTTGCTGCTCGGAGGCATCGGTGTCGTCGCCGGCATCCTGCTCTGGCCGTTCATCACGGTCGCCATGGTCGTCGTCTCCGTCGTGCTGCTGGCGCGCGCCCGCCGGTTCACACCGGCCGCGCGGCGCGCCCTGCTCTGGGCGATTCCGTTCGCGCCAGTCGCCGCACTGATCGCGCTTGTCGTCGCGGCGTTCCCCACGATCCTGTCAGCGCCGCGATCGTTGCGAGAGTTGCTCGGCCTCGCCCGCACGCAGGTGAGGTCCGGGTACCGCTCCCTCATCGTCTTCGCTCTGATCGCGCTCGCCGCCGGCGTCGGACTGAGCTTCGGCGGAGCCTTCGCCGCCGCGGCCGTCGATCCCAGCAACTCGGAAGAGATCACCGGCGCGTACCTCGCATCGATCGGCGTGCTCGGCCTCGCGCTCGTGCTGCTGCAGCTGATCGTAGGCACGGCGATGGCGACAGTGATGATGGATGCCGCTCCGCCGGCACCCGCGCGCGGTGCACGCGCGAGCCTGCGTTCCATCGGAGCGCTGATGTCCCGCGGTTCCCGCCCCGCAGTCGGGCGCACCGCCATGGTCGTGGTGCTCGCGCTCGTCGCGACCCTCGCGCCGATGCCCGCGTTTGCCCAGACGCCTCCCGTGGTCACACCGGCGGTGCCGCAGCTGGACCTCACCGTCGACGGCATCGATGCCTCGCCGCTCGTGACCGCGGCGGTGACCGTGGTCGACGCCAGTCCGGCCGGTACCGTGCAGTTCGTCGACGGGGAGACGCCGCTCGGCACCCCGATGACCCTGGCCGTCGATCCCGCCGACGCATCCCGGTTCACCGCGGTGCTCGACCCCCTTCCCGTGCTCGCCGAGGGAAGCCACGAGATCAGCTTCGTCTTCACCCCGGCCGATGCGACCGTCTACTCGGCGCAGTCGGCCCCGAAGACCTACGTCGTCGGCTCGACCCCCGTCGCGGTGGCGGTCGAGCCCGCTGTCGAGGAGCCCGTCGTCGAACCCGCGCCCGCCGCAGAAGTGACCGGGCCCGAGACCGCGGCAGGCATCCCCGCTCCCGCGGTCGAGACAGCGGTCCCCGCGGAGGACGTTCCCGCGACCGAAACGCCCGCGGCAGAAGCAGACCTTCCCGCGGCAGAAGCAGACGTTCCCCCGGCAGTAACGGACGTTCCCGCGGCCGTAACCGACGCTCCCACGGCAGAGACGGAAATTCCCCCGGCAGTGACAGACGCTCCCGCGGAAGAGACGGAACTTCCCGCGGCAGAGGCGGAAGCTCCCGCGGCGGACGCCAGCGCGCCCGAGGCAGAAGAAAACGTGCCCGGGTCACCCGCAGACGTGCCCGCGGCACAATCTCCCGCGGCCGAAATCCCCGCGGCAGAAGTTGCCGTTCCCGCGGATGCCGTGCCGGTTCCGGCGGCAGAAGACGAGTCGCCCGCGACGGACAGCAGTCCCGTCGAAACACCGAGCATCACCGCGCCCTTCGCCCGTGTCGCGGCCGCCGACGACTTCACCTTCGTGACCGCGGAGATCAAGACCTTCACGCTGGGCAGCGACTTCGAGGTGAGCGTGCAGGTACGCGCGCCCTACGGCGACGACGACGCCGACGCTCCCGGACGCGTCAGCGTCTACGCCGACGGCGTGCTCTTCGCCGAGATCGACCAGACACCGACCGGCGAGTACGTCGGACTCTCCACGGCGACGCTGGCGGCCGTGCCCGCCGAGGTGCAGTTCGTCTACGAGGGCGAGCCGGGCTTCCTGCCATCGCAGCTGACGATGCCGGTCAACCCGGCGCTACCGATCTCGCAGACCTACTTCACGAACCACACGTTCTTCCCCACTGACTACGACATGACCTGGGGCGACACCAACACCGTCACCGTCACCGTCGTCTCCGACTACGACGAGCCCCGCGTGCTCGAAGTGCTGCAGCTGGTGAACGGATACGACCTGGTCCCGTTGTTCAGCGTCCCCTTCACCATCGTCGACGGTACCGCCGTCGTCACTGCGGATCTCACCAAGAAGCTCCCGGGCGGCGAGCCGACCTACACGCTGCGCGTCCCCGCGACCGACATCGCCAGCGAGGCGGGAACCGACTACTTCACGAAGAGAATCGCTGCCGTCGCCACCACCACTACCCTCGCCGCGACGGACGCCGCGGGCGCTCCCACCGCCGGTGCCGTCGGCCAGCCGATCACTCTCACCGCCGCCGTCGCATCGCCAGCCTCGGATTCGACTCCGACGGGCGGGTTCGTTCGCTTCACGATCAACGGCCTGCTCGGTGCTCCGGTCGCGGTCGACGCACAGGGAATCGCGACGACAACGTACACGCCTACCACCCGGGCGACGGTGGCCGTGACGGCCGACTACCTGCCCGACAACCGGTTCGCCGCCTACCTGGCGTCGTCGGATGCGCTCAGCCTCAACCCGGGCGGCATCGCCACCCAGGCGCCGACCGCCGTCTGGAGTGGTGCGCTGACCGTGTCCGACACGCGCCTCACCGTGACCTACCCGACCGGCGACGGAATCGCCTCGCCCACCGGCACGGTCACGATCCTCGACGCCGCGGGCACGCCGGTGCGGATCTCGATCGCGGGCGGGGCGGCACAGACCTCGTTCGCCCTCTACGGAGGAACGACCACTCTGCCGATTCCGTCTGCCGGCGGCATCCTTAACTACTCGGTGTCATACTCCGGCGACACGATCTACTCCCCGCGCACCGACCGGCTGCCCCCGGTCACCGTGCTCCCGCCGACGGTCGCCCTCACGGCGCCGGCACCCGCGTACTTCACCGAACGCACGCCGTTCACTGTCGCGGTCGGCAACGTCGACGCGGCGCTCGTGCACGACGTCACGATCTACGCCACCCTCCAGGGTGGTGCGCCCCACAGCCTCGGTACCGTGCGAATCAACTCCGCCGGCGTCGGCACCACCACGGCCGTGTTCCCCGAATCAGGCGACGTGACGGTGACCGCCGTGGTGAGGTTTACCGCGACGAGCGGCATCGCGGCCGCGACATCCGTGCCTCAGATCGTGATCGTGCCCGAGCCGGCCGCACCCACGGTGAGTCTCGAACTCGCGAGCTCGACCATCTTCGGCGTCGGTCGCCGCGACATCGGGCTGCGCGTCGCCGTCGACTTCGGCCGCGAACCCGCATCGATCACGGGCGGGGCCGTGGCGGTCATCCGCGACGAACTCGGGGTGAAGGTCGGAAGCGTGACCCTCGACTCCCGGCTCGGCGGCTGGGGAATCGTGAGCCTGAGCCGCGCCAGCACGACGAGCCTCACCGCCACCGTCGTCTACGGCGACGACGGCGAGACTGCCTCGAGCACACCGATGATCGTGAGCGTGCCGCCCCGCACGACCAGCACTACCGTCTCGAGCACGCAGTCGCCGACCACGGCCGGCAACACCGTGTCGATCGAGGTGGCGGCGGAGGTGTCCGGCACCCCGCTCGACTCGACCGCCAGCATCCCCGTCACCGTCGAACTGAACGGCGAGACGCAGACGCTCGAGCTCGCACGAACCGAGGAAGAGCGCGACTACGGCTGGCTCGGGTCCACCGCCTTCCTCGAGGGCACCGCCGAGTTCGCGATCGCCGACGCGGGGGCGTACACGCTGCACGTGACCGGCGACGGCAACGGCACCGACGTATCGCCGATCGACTACCGCCGCACGATCACCATCGACCGGCACACCAGCGCGATCGTCGTGCGGGGCACCGACGCCGTGGTCGGCGGAAAACCGTTCAGTCTCACACCGGTCGTCTCGGCGACCGACGCCGGAGGCCGCGCTCCGACGGGCACGGTCGCGGTGACCCTGTACCCGTCGTTCCAGCGTTGCGAGGTGGCGGTCGGCGCCTCGTGCGACTTCCCCGCGGGCGCCGCGGTCAGCGGCACGAACTCTTTCGCCGTCAGCTACTCGGGCGACGCCGACCACCTGCCGCGTGCGACCTCCGGCGAGTTCAGCGCCGCGGCCCGTACGACCGCGATGACCACGGGCTTCGGCACGGCAACGGACAAGTGGGTGGTGGGCGAGCGGGTCACGGCCAACTGGGTCGTCACCACCTCCGGCACCGCGGCACGGGGCTGGGTCTACGTCACCGCTGGCAACCAGCGATGCGGCGCCGCCGTCGCCGACGGCCACTGCGATTTCACGGTGCCGGAGAACTCCCTCTCCTTCGAAGACGCCGGACAGACCTATACGTTCGAGTTCGTGTCCGGCGACGACGCCCCGTCCAAGAAGGTGAGCGGCAGTGCCGTGTGGCGCGACTGCGTCTTCGTCTACGCGTATGTCCCCGTCGATGTCAGCGCCGCCGAGCCCTGCGTGGCCCGGGGACAGAAGGGAGTCTTCCCGGGCAGCACCGTGTCGTTGACGACCAACCTGATTCCCGACAACTACGTGTTCGACGGCTGGACCCTCAACAACAAGCCCGTGACCGGTACGAAAACCGTCGGCCGCACCACGTCGTTCGTGGTGAAGAGCGGCGGCATGTTCACGTACGACACGAAGTGGGCACCCGTCTGCTTCACGCTCACGGTCTCGCCGAACAACGTCGCCACCCGGTCCGAAGCCAAGGGGTCGATCACCGTCCTGAACCAGCCCAACTGCGCGAGCCCGTTCGGACCCACCGCGGAAGAACTGAAAGAGCTCGCCGCCGGCAAGCCGCGGTACGCGAAGGGAACGGTCGTCGACGTTCGGGCGGACCCGCAGACCTACAACCCGGCGGGAAACCAGCCGTTCTTGCAGTACACGGTCGTCTCGTTCGACGGCGTCGTGCCCGAGCCGGCCTACCGGGACTTCGGGCGGGTCACGATGAACGGCGACCGTGCGATCTCGGCAGTATTCGCCGTGCCCGACTGCTCCCCGTTCACCCTGCTCCAGACCCGCGGAGGCACGGCCTCGGTCGTGTCGTCTGCGCGCCCGGCATCGAGCGGAGCGCTGAAGCCGGCGACCGGCGCGTGCACGACGCCCGACGGCCGGGCAGGATACGTGCCCGGCACCAAGGTCGTCGTGGAGTCCGTCCCCGATTCCGGCGCGGTGTTCGACAAGCTGGTCACCGCCGGGGCCTTCCCTGCGGTGCGCGACACCTTCCCGAGGGTCACCACAACCCCGCAGAAGACGGGCGAGCCTGTCCGCACATCCGTCGAGATCGGGCTCCGAGCCGCGACGGTCGCCTGGTCGACATTCTCGTACCGGGACTGCGTGACCGTTGTCGTCCGCGATACCAGTCCCGCCCAGAGTTCGAGCGGTGCACGTCTCGCCGCCCTCGATCCCGCGCAGATGTGCGCCGCGCCGAAGACCAGCGCGGTCACCACGGAGAGTACGTGGCAATCCACCTACCGGACGTGGACCACGACCTATTCGGTGCTTTCGAACGCCACGGTTCGGGCCGTGGCAGACTACCCCGCCGCGAGCGGTATCAAGCTCTCCTACCTGAGCTGGTCGGTCAGAGTCGGCGCGACAACCCTGAAGTCCGCCGATCGCATGAACTTCATGGACGCGTATCAGGGCGGCATACACCCGGCGCTCAACTACGTCGGCCAGGACGGTGAGAAGGAAGGCCCGTATATCGACCTGGCCCTCCTCGGCCCGTCCGAACGGGTCGTGTACGTCGATGGCGTCATCGGGGCATACAACTGCACGAAGCCGTACGTCGAGAACCCCTTCGGCGTCGCATACGGCCAGCGCGCGTTGTACAGCACGATGCAGAAGTGCAAGGAGGACGGATTCGTGCTGCCGAGCGATCAGGTCGAACTGCGCGCCGCGAAGCCCACGAGCGGCTCCCTGACCCCGGTGTGGTCGTTGTCTGGCGGTTCGTCGAACGACGGCCGGTACTACTACCCGGGGAGCACGATCCAGGTCGCGGGCAACTCCCGCGTGGCCCTCGAGTACTGCGCCAACCTGCCGCTCACCGTGCGTCAGCGGGACGACTCGGGCACGTTCTCGGTGCTGAACGCGAGCCAAGCAGCCGCGCTCATCATGGACACCGGCGGGTGCGCCCCGATGCGCACGCGGCCGGGCGGCACGGTGCAGACCGGGCTCACGGTCGCGGCGGCCTACCAGTACAGCCTCGTCAACCCGGCAGCCGGCATGCCGAAGTTCGTGGTCGACGGAGCCGGAAATTCTGCCGCTGCCACCCTCGACATCGCCGTGAACTGCGTCACGGTGAACACCGGCGACCGTACCCGTGCCGAGACCCCTGCCAACTGCCCGGGCGGCGGCAGTAACCGCTATCTCAAGGGCACGGTCATCCAGTTCAACGGCGACGTGCGCGACGACGAAGGACTCGAGGGCTGGACGGGTGTCGACGAGCAGAACGGCGTCACCGCGTGGGTCATGGCGGAGACCGACCGCTGGGTCGAGGTGGACATCGACTACCCGAGCTTCTGGGAGAAGGTCGGCAACGCGTTCAGCAATCTCGCGGGCCGCATCGTCTCGGTGGCGGTCACCATCGCCACCGGCATCGTGCTCGCCAAAGCCATGCTGGTCAAGATGGCGAGTTCGGCGCTGAAGGGGATCGGCGCGATCGTGATGATCGCCGGCGGCGGCGACGGCATGCTCAACGCGATGACGAAGTTCGACAACGGCGTCTCGGCGATGATCAACTCCGCGCAGTTGCTCAGCACGTGCCTCAACACGTCGGCGCGGGGCCCGGGCAACCTGACCGACCTGCCGAGCGGCGCACTGGGCTCGGTGGGTGTCGTCGCCGTGAACGGCGGCATCTCGGCTACCAACGCCGGGCTCGCGAAGTACGGGGAACTCGCGTCGAAGACCCAGGGCATGAGCTCGGCGTTGGGCGATGCCGCGACGGTGCTGTCCTACGGCCGTACCCTCGTCGACGGATTCGGCAGCAATGTCAACATGTATTCGAGGGACGCGACCGAAGTGTGGACGACCATGGGCAACGACCTGGGCGGCTGCATGTCGTCGGGGCTCGAGTCGAACTTCAAGCTCGCGACCAGTTGAGCGCGCGGCGGCGGTTAGGCTCGCGGGAATGAACCCCGTACTGACCGCCGTCGCCGTGCTCGCCCTCGGCGCGATCGCGGTCGCGGCAGCTGCCGCTTCACGAGGCGTCACGCCGCAGCTAATCGCGGAGCATCCGACTAAAATCGTGCCGGGCGGCCCCCGGCCCCCACCGACTGGACGGAGAACGCTCATGACCGAGCAGAACGCACCCAAAATGAAGGTCGAATCCTTCAACCTCGACCACCGCGCTGTCGCGGCCCCCTACATTCGTCTCGCCGACCGCAAAGAGCTGAAGAGCGGGGGAGTCATCACCAAGTACGACATCCGCTTCACGCAGCCGAACGTCGCGCACCTCGAGTCCGACGCCGTCCACTCCATCGAGCACCTGTTCGCCGAGAACTCGCGCTCGCACTCCGACCGTATCGTCGACTTCTCGCCGATGGGATGCCGCACCGGCTTCTACCTGATCCTCGACGGTGAGTCCGAGGTCGACGACGTCATGGACCTCGTCGAGGCCACGCTGAACGACATCCTCGCGGCCACCGAGGTGCCCGCCGCCAACGAGGTGCAGTGCGGATGGGGCGCCCACCACACCCTCGAGGGTGCGAAGTCCGCGATCGAGCCGTTCCTGGCCGCGCGTTCCGAGTGGTCACGAGTAATGGCGTGACGTCGTCGCGCGCCATCGTCGTCACGGCGATGGCTGACGAGCTCGGCCCGCTGCTCGAGCGCGCCACGGAGGTCGGCGAAGAGACCGGCATCGCCGGCGGCTTCCGTCGCGACGCCGTGCTCGGCGGCGTGCCCGTCGTGTTCGTGCAGAGCGGTGTCGGCATGGTCAACGGTGCGATCACGGTCGCGGCCGTGGTCTCCGCCGAGCAGGCCGCCGGTCACACCATCGACCTCGTGGTCAGCGCCGGGACGGCCGGCGGCATCGGCCACGGCATCGTCGTCGGCGACGTGGTCGTCGCGAGCGAGTGCATCTCCGGTGACGCCGACGCCCGAGCCTTCGGGTACGTGCTCGGCCAGGTGCCGCGCATGCCCGCCACATATCCGAGCGACCCGCGCGTCCTCGAGATCGCGGTGACCCTGCCGAACGTCATCCCGGGTCTCATTCTCTCGAGCGACACCTTCGTCACGCCCACGCGTGCCGAGGTGATGCGCCTCAACTTCCCGGGCGCGAGCGGTGTGGACATGGAGTCGGCCGCCATCGCGCAGACCAGCTTCCGCTACGGGCTGCCGTTCGTCTCGGTGCGCGGCATCTCCGACGGGGCCGACGAGTCCGCGGCATCCAGCTTCAAAGAGAACGTGGTGATCGCCGCCGACCGCTCGGCCGACGTCGTGGTGTCGATTCTGGAGCGCCTGCTTAGATAGCGCCTGCTTAGATAGCGCCTGCTTAGATAGACGGATGCGCTCCTCGTTCACCTCTCGTTCACTTTCCGTTCTCACGATCGCTACGGTGGGCGCGCTGCTCGCCGGGTGCGCGACCAACGAGGCCGGGCAGATCGAGAGCGACCTCGTCGGAACGATCAACGGTGCGGGGTCGTCGGCCCAGTCGGCGGCGCAGGACGTGTGGATCTCCGACTTCCAGCAGAACAACTCGCGCGTCACGGTGAACTACGAGCCGTCGGGCTCGGGCGCCGGCCGGGAGCAGTTCATCGCCGGCGGCGTCGCCTTTGCCGGGTCGGATGCCGCTCTGAGCGATGACGAGCTGGCCTCCGGGGAGTTCGCGCGCTGCGTCGACGGAACCCAGGGGATCAACGTCCCCGTGTACGTGTCGCCCCTCGTGCTCATCTTCAACGTGGAGGGCGTCGAGACCTTGCGCCTCGACGCGGCCGCCATCGCCGGCATCTTCTCCAACACGATCACGCGCTGGAACGACCCCGCGCTCGTCGCGCTCAACGAGGGCGTCTCGCTGCCCGACGCCGCCATCACGGCG
This sequence comes from Conyzicola lurida, assembly GCF_014204935.1. Lineage (NCBI taxonomy): Bacteria > Bacillati > Actinomycetota > Actinomycetes > Micrococcales > Microbacteriaceae > Conyzicola > Conyzicola lurida. The sequence goes on from NZ_JACHMJ010000001.1 coordinate 447,685, forward strand.
GTGCACCGCTCGGACGACTCCGGCACCACGAAGAACTTCACCGACTACCTCTACGCCAACGAGCCCGAGGTCTGGGGCAACGAGGCCGCCGACGGCTTCCCGTTCGACGGCGAAGCGGCACAGGGCAACGCGGGCATCGTCAACGCGGTCGCCGACGGCGTCAACGCGATCGGCTACGTCGACGCCTCGCGTGCGGGCGACCTCGCGGTCGCGCAACTCAAGGTGGGCGACGAGTTCGTGACCTACTCGGCGGATGCCGCGGCGGCCATCCTCGACGAATCACCGCTCGTCACGCGTTCCAACCCCAACGACATCGTGGTCGCCGTCGACCGCACGAGCACGGCATCGGGCGTGTACCCACTGGTTCTCGTGAGCTATCTCATCGCCTGCCAGCAGTATGACGACGCGGACGAGGCCGAGCTCGTGCGATCGTACGCCGAGTGGGTCGTCAGCCCCGAGGGGCAGGCGCTCGCCGCCGAGGAAGCCGGATCGGCTCCGCTCTCGGACGAGTTCTCGGCCACGGTGATCGCGGCGGTGGAGTCGATCTCCTGATCTCGTGGATGGGCCCGCCTCCCTGCGGAGGCGGGCCCATCGGTTCACAGGATGCGCGAGATGTTCGCGCGAAGGAGTTCGTACTCCCTCTGGCGTTCGGCCCGGGCCTGGAGGGCCGCGAGACGGACGGCGTGCTGTTCGTGGGACTCGGCCCTGACCGGCCGGCGTCCCCACTTGATCAGCGCCACGCCGATGTGCAGCGCGGTTCGGTCGAGCAGCCCCACGCGGCGCACTGGGTGCGACTCGGGGGAGCGGACAGTGTGGGGCGGGTGTTCGGGGCGGACGGGTTGCGTCGCCAGTTGCGTATGCATGGTGGTATTTCCTTGAAATCGGGTCGCTGAAAACCAGCGCGGGCCGCGCTCAGCGTCGAGACGCGGGCGGCGAGGGGGAACGGCGCAGGACGCGCCGCGAACGGGGTGTGACCTCGGGGCAGAGTCTCTGCCGGGTCGGGCTTCGTCAGCGTCACCACCGTCTGAACGGTGGCGGAATGGCTACCCGATCAGGAGGTGAAGACGCCGACGAAGCCGGCGATGTTGCGGAATGCTGCTGGTGCAGTTCGTCGGTCAAACATTGGTCGGCTCCTTTCGTCGATTGGCGTGGGTTCACCGTAGCGGTGCGGGCAATCTGAGCGCAACCCTGAATTCTCAGCGGGGTACGTGTATGGTGTTGGTACTGGGCATCGAGAAATCTGCCCCCGCCGCCTATCTGACACAGGGCCGCACTTCAGATTTCAATCAGAACCGCTATAGACGGCAATCCGCCGTGAAGCGTGTGACACCCTTCGCCGATACATCGGCTTAATCCTCGAGGCCGCAACGTTCATTCGAATGTTGCCCGGCTCTCTTGAGCGCGACATCTGCTAGCCGGATTCGCCGCTAACACTATGACTCTGCGAATCAGAGCACCAAACGAAAGCAAGACAGCATCATGAACACCACCATTACCCGTAAGAACGTCGAATTCATCGTCGGCGGCTACTCGATCCTCGCGACCGACCCCATGTTCTACTCGCGTTCGCGCGAGCTCTCCGCCATCCGCGACAACGCCGCGATCCATGGCATCTACGACATCAGCGAGGCCGACTTCGACTTCGCGATCGCCGAGCGTTTCGGCGCCGGTTCCGCCTACGAATTCCCGACCGCGTAACTAGTCCGTCTGGGCGCGCTTCTCGTTGAGCTGCGCTTCCAGACGCTTGATGCGGTCCTGTTTCTCGTGGAACTCGATCTCGCGCTCCAACGCCGCCAGCTCCTCCTCGGTCGAGCGCGGACGGAAGCCGTACTCGGGCCCGGCCTGAGGCTGCTCGTACCGGCGCGGATCGCCGAACGTGCCACGGTCGACCGGCTTGTCGTAGCCGTGGCCCACCGCGAACCACGCGATGCTGCCGATCACGGGCAGCAGCACCACCAGGATGATCCACACCATCTTGGGCAGGTGCTTCACGCGCGACTCGTCCATGACGACGATGTCGATGATCGCACCGAGCACGAGCGCGAAGAACAGCGCCGACAGCAGTATGTACATGAGGATGAGTCTAAACATCGGCGGGTTGCCGACGCTAGAGCGGGTTGCCGAGCCTCTGAGCCGTTCGACAGGATGGCGCGGCCGGCGCCGCTCGATTCGTCCTGTCGATCGGCTCATCGGCGCGATCGGTCCTGTCGGACGCGCGGGTCGATAGACCAGAAGCGGGCTGTCGGCCGCCTTCGCCCCGGGTGTACCCTCGTGCCATGAACCGGCAGGAGCTCGAGAACCTCGCGCACCTCCGGCGCGCGCGCGACCTCATCGACCGCGACTACGCGCGTCCGCTCGACGTGCCCGAGATGGCTCGGCGGGCGCTGATGTCGCCGGCCCACTTCTCCCGGCAGTTCCGCGCCGCCTACGGCGAGACGCCCTACAACTACCTGATGACCCGCCGGATCGAGCGCGCCATGGCCCTTCTGCGCGCGGGGGAGACCGTGACTTCGGCCTGCATGGCCGTCGGGTCGACGTCGCTCGGCTCGTTCAGCTCCCGGTTCACCGAGATCGTCGGCATGACCCCGAGCGCCTACCGTGCGAGCACCCACCACGCGGTCGCCCTGATGCCCGCGTGTCTCGCCAAGGTGCAGACCCGGCCGAGCCGGATCCGCGAACCGCGGGCGACGGTCGGCGCGGTCGACTAGCGAATAAGTTTCTCGACCGGCGGACCCCGCGCCTCCCAAGACTGGATAGTCTGGGGCTGATGTTCTACTGGTTCATGAAAAACCTCGTTGCGGGGCCGTTGTTACGCACGCTGTTCCGTCCCCGCCTCGAGGGGGTCGAGAACATCCCTCGTGACGGTGCCGTGATCCTCGCGAGCAACCACCTGTCGTTCATCGACTCGGTCATCCTCCCGCTCGTGATCAAGCGGCGCATCTACTTCCTCGCCGCGAGCACCTACTTCACCGGCAAGGGCCTCGGCTCGTGGGCGGTGAAACACTTCCTGCGCGCCACCGGCATGATCCCGATCGACCGTTCCGGCGGCAAAGCCTCCGAGGCCTCGCTGCAGGCGGGCATGAGCGTGCTCAGCAAAGGCAATGTGCTGGGCATCTACCCCGAGGGCTCGCGCAGTCGCGACGGCAAGATGCACCGCGGTCGCACCGGTGTCGCCCGCATGGTGCTCGAATCCGGCGCCACTGTGATCCCCGTCGCCATGATCGACACCGACAAGGTCATGCCGAGCGACGGCAAGGGTGTGAAGATCCAGCGCATCGGCATCTCGTTCGGCGAGCCCCTCGACTTCAGCGAATTCGCGGACCAGACCACCGATCACACCACCTTGCGCATCATCACGGACAGGATCATGGATGCCATCCGTGCGCTGAGCGGACAGGCGTACGTCGACGAATACGGCGTGCAGAGCAAAAAGAAGAGTTAGAGCGCTTCGTAGCGCAGGTAGACCACCCCGTTCGGAAACCGCCGTTCGTCGAGCAGCCGCAGCGACGCGAGCGAGCCGGACGGCAGGAACGGCGTGCCGCCTCCGACGATCACCGGGCTGAGATACAGCGCGTACTCGTCGACCAGTCGGGCGGCGATCGCCTGGGCCGCGATGTCCGGGCCTCCGATTGAGATGTCGGATGTCGCGACGGACTTGAGTCTGCGCACGGCGTCCGCGTCGAACGCGCGCTCGATGCGGGTGCGGGGTGTCAGCGGCTCGGCGAGGGTGGTCGAGTACACGACCTTGTCGGCGGCACGCCAGATCTCGGCGTAGTCGCGGACCACCGCGGGCTCGTCGGCGATGTCGAGCGTCTGCCAGACGTGCATCACGTCGTACATGCGTCGGCCGTAGAGGTAGGTGCCGACCGACCGTTCGAGCGCGTTGACGTGCGCGTGCACCTCCTGGGTCGGGGCACTCCAGTCGAATTCCCCGTTTTCGTCGGCGATGTAGCCGTCGAGGGACATGATTCCCGAATAGATGAGCCGCGCCATGGCGACCAGTGTGCGCTGCCGGGGCGGAGCGGGGCAAGGGGCCGCGGCATCCCGCACCGGCGTGTTGTTTGCCGCACGTTTACCGACGGTTTTCTCTGATACCCAACACTTTCGTGGCACCCGTTCGGGGCTTCCCCTCACTTTCGCGAAGGCACCCACTTTTCTATGCGCACTTTCCGACGGCCCATCGTGGCCGCCCTCACCGGCCTGGCACTCGTGGTGCCGCTCTCCGCGGTCGCGGCGCCGGCGCTCGCCGTTCCCGCCCTGCCCACCGTCGCGATCAACGAGATCGAGTCGAACGGCGACGCCACCGACTGGGTCGAGCTCGTCAACACCGGAACCGACCCGGTCGATATCTCGGGCCTGATCTTCAGCGACAACAAGGACGAGGACAAGGTCGTCATCCCTCCGAACACCGTGCTGCCCGTCGGCGGGTTCTACGTCATCGACGAACCCGCGCTGACGTTCGGTTTGGGCGGAGGGGACTCGGCACGCCTGTTCACGGCCGACAACCTGACGCTGATCGACTCCTACGTGTGGACGGCGCACGCGGCCGTCACGTACGGGCGCTACCCCAACGGCACGGGCGCCTGGATCGCGACGGATGCCGCGACCAAGGGTGCGCCGAACACGGCGGTCCTGCCGAAGGTCGCGATCAACGAGATCGAGTCGAACGGCGACGCCACCGACTGGGTCGAGCTCGTCAACACCGGAACGACATCGGTGGACATCTCGGGTCTGATCTTCAGCGACAACAAGGACGAGGACAAGGTCGTCATCCCGGCGAACACCGTGCTGCCCGTCGGCGGGTTCTACGTGATCGACGAGCCGGCGCTGACGTTCGGCCTGGGTGGCGGCGACTCCGCGCGCCTCTTCACGGCAGACAACCTGACGCTGATCGACTCCTACGTGTGGACGGCACACGCGGCCGTCACGTACGGGCGCTACCCGGACGGCACCGGCGCGTGGACGTCGTCGACCGTCGCGAGCAAAGGTGCGGCCAACCCGTCGGCGGTCGTGGTGACCCCGACGCCGACCCCCACGCCGCCGACGACGCTCCCCGCGCTGCGCATCAACGAGGTCGAGTCCAACGGCGGCACGCCCGGCGACTGGGTCGAGCTGTACAACTCGGGGTCGACCGCGGTCGATATCTCGGGCTACGTCTTCCGTGACAACTCGTCGGCGGCGGACCACGCGTACCTGATCCCGGCGGGATCCTCCGTCGCAGCCGGCGGCTACTTCCTGCTCGAGGAGGCGGCGTTCGGGTACGGACTCGGCGCTCCCGACTCCGCCCGCCTGTTCGCGGCCGACGGTGTCACCGTGGTCGACGAGCGCAGCTGGACGGCACACGCCATCCCCACCCTCGGCGTCTGCGGCACCTCGTTCATCGTCACCACCTCGTCGACGAAGGGCGCGGTCAATGACTGCAGCCCGCCCGTACGCATCAACGAAGTCGAGTCGAACGGCGACACCACCGACTGGATCGAACTGAAGAACAACGGGGCAGCCGCGGTCGACCTCGGCGGCTTCATCCTCAAGGACAACGGCGACAAGGACTCCTACACGTTCCCGACGCCGACGACGCTCGCGGCCGGCGCCTACCTCGTCGTCGAGCCGGTGTTCGGATTGGGCGGCGGCGACTCCGCGCGCCTGTTCGCCGCCGACGGCACCACGGTGATCGACAGCTACACCTGGACCGCCCACGCGACGACCACCTACGGCCGCTGCCCCGACGGCACCGGCGAATTCGCCACCACGGCGGCGTCGACCAAGGGCGCGGTCAACGCGTGTGTCGGCGACGTCGTCACGAGCCCGTGGCCCGGCGCCGAGACGGTGACCGCCGTCGACGCGCAGAATACCTACGCGAGCAACCTCAGCGGACTCGCCTACGAGACCGCCGTTTCGGGCGACGTGCTCTGGGCCGTGCAGAACGGACCGGGCACGCTGTTCCGACTGACGGAGAACGGATCCACCTGGGCCTCCGATTCCAGCAGCGGCTGGGGGAGCGGCACGGTGCTGCACTACCCGAACGGCACCGGCAACGTCGACGCGGAGGGCGTGACCCTCACCGCGGCGGGCGCCGTCGGCGGGTTGTTCGTCTCGAGCGAGCGTGACAACGACGCGGGCAGCGTGAGCCGCACCTCGGTGCTGCGCTACGACGTCACGACGCCCGCGACCGTGCTGAACGCGACCATGGAGTGGAACCTCACCGCGGACCTGCCGACCGTGGGTGCGAACCTCGGCCTCGAGGCGATCGCCTGGGTGCCCGACTCGTTCTTGGTCGGGGAGGGGCTGGTCGACGAGACCACCGGTGCCGCATACAACCCGGCGGCCCACGCGAATCACGGTACGGGGCTGTTCTTCGTCGGTCTCGAGGCCGGCGGCGTCTACGCCTACGCGCTCGACCAGGTGACGGGCGGATACACCCGCATCGCCACCGTCACGACCGGCCTCGGCGGCGTCATGGACCTCGAGTTCGACGCCGAGAACGGCGCGCTCTGGGCGGTCTGCGACGACACCTGCAACGGCCGCTCGGCCGTGCTCGAGGTCGGCGCCGACGGACACTTCGCGACCGCGACCGTGTACGAGCGTCCCGCGGGCATGCCGAACCTCAACAACGAGGGCTTCGCGATCTCCCCGCAGTCCGCCTGCGTCGCCGGAGCGAAGAGCGTGTTCTGGGCCGACGACTCGAGCACCGGTGGCTTCGCCCTGCGAGCCGGCTCGATCGACTGCACCGTGGTGACGGAGCCGACGCCTGAGCCGACGCCCACGCCGACGCCCACGCCCACGCCGACGCCGACGCCCAAGCCCACCCCGGTCCCGACGCCCACCCCGACGCCGGTGCCGACTCCGACTCCGACTCCGACGCCCACCCCGGAGCCCGAGGAGCCGGGAACGACCCCGACGCCCACCCCGGCGCCGACCCCGACCCCGGCGCCGACCGTTCCCCCGGTCGATCCGGAAGTTCCCCCGGTCACTCCGACGGTGCCCCCGGTCGAGCCGACACCGGCACCGACGGTTCCCCCGGTCGATCCTGAGGTTCCCCCGGTCACTCCCACGGTTCCCCCGGTCGATCCGGAGGTACCCCCGGTGGAACCGACTGTTCCCCCGGTCGGTCCGGAAATTCCCCCGGTCGAACCGACTGTTCCCCCGGTCGGTCCGGCGCCGAGCGACGGTGCGCCCGTCCCGGTCTCCGAGACACTGTTCACCGAGGCCGCCCGCGGTCCCGTCAGCTCCCCGTCCAGCGCGACCGAGGGCGGCAGCATCACGATCACGGTCGGCATCCAGTACGCCGGCGAGACGGTCGACGTCTGGGTGCACTCGACGCCGGTGCTGCTCGGCACGACGGTCGTGCGCGCCGACGGCACCGTGCGCGTCACCCTGCCGGCGGGCCTCACCGGCGAACACCGCATCGCGGTCGTCGCCGAGGACGGGACGCTCATCGGCTGGGACAACGTGTCCATCGCCGCGACGGAGACGCTCGCGAGCACGGGCGCGGACCTCGGCGGTCCGATCCGGGCGGCGCTGATCCTGCTTCTGGCGGGCGCGGGGCTCCTGGTGCTCCGACGTCGGCAGGCAACGGCGTAACCCCGGCGTTCCGGGTCGCGGGATCGCTATGCCACGTCAGCGTGGCATAGCGATTTCGCGCATCCGTGAGCCGCGCACCGTACCCGCGCAGACGTGAGCTGCGAAGCCGGCCGCGCGAGTTCGCCGCGCGTTGCCACGAATCGACCGATAGCGCGCGGGTGCGGGTCGATTTGCGGCATTCGGGCGGGGCGCCGGCCGCGGCATCCCGAGTCTGTAGTCGGTCAGTCGGTCTGCCAGCCGAGGAAGCGGCGGTCGAGATTGCCGACATCGCGCTGAACGGCGCGCATGCGGGCGGCCCGAGTGTCGGCCTCGGCGGATATCGCGACGAGCATGTCGAGGCGCGCGTCCAGCACGGCGCCGATCTCGGTCCACGCGTCGGCGCGGGCGTCCTCGGCGACGGAGGAGACTAACTGGGCGTCGTCACGGAGCCGCAGCAGCTCGGCGGCGAGGGCGCGGTAGATGTCCGCGCGCTGGCGGAGAGTCTGCAGGTCGGCGGGGCGGTAGTCGTGCTGATGGCGCAGCGCCCCGAACGCCTGCGCGGCGGCGCCCTCCTCGACCTCCATGCGCTCGGCGGAGGCGGACTGCTCGTCGGCCAGGCGGCGCAGCTCGTCGCGGACGAAGCCGGGGAGGTCGAGCGACGCGAGGGACTCGTCGCGGCGCAGCGTGCCGACGATCAGGTGGTTCTTCGCCATCAGCGTCAGCGCCGACCGGGCGATCAGCACGCCTTCGTCGATGGCGCGGGCGGAGTGCTGCGCCGGGATCATGCGCTCAGTCTGGGACCGGAACGGGTGCCGCGGCAAGGCCGGGTGAGGGTTCCGCTATCGTCGGCCGCGTCATCCTCTGCATAGTTGTCGACATGGCTGAAAAATTCGCGACCATCGACGAATACCTCGCGGCCCTCGACCCGGATAGCCGCGCGATCATCGAGCGCGTCCGCGAAACGATCCTCGCGGCGGTGCCGGGCGGCGAAGAGAAGTTCCGCTACCAGATGCCCGCCGTGATGCTGGACGGTCGGTATGCGATCCACTACGCGGCGTGGAAGAAGCACGTGGGGCTGTATCCGGTGCCGGTGCTGGAGGGCGAGCTCGAGGAGGAGCTGGCTCCGTACCGTTCGGGCAAGGACTCGGTGAACTTCGTGCTCGAGAAACCGATCCCGTACGACCTGATCGGGCGGGTGGCGGCGGCGATCGTGGCGCTGCGGCGGTAGCGGGCGGACACGACGACGGCCCCGGTTCGCGGAAGAACCGGGGCCGTCGCTGTCACGCGGGTGTTACGGGGTCACTCCCCACGGACCGTACTGGACCGCGCCGGGGACGTCGCCCTTGGTCCACCACTTGGCGGTGTACGAGACGCCGTTGTACGTGGTCTTCGTTCCCACCGTGTAGATCGTCGTCGACGACCAGGCGGCGATCGGCAGGGGTGCCCCCGAGCAGGTGTTCACGAACTGCCACGGGTCGGACGTGCCGGGCTTGTCACCCTTGGTCCACCACTTGGCCTTGTAGATGCTGCCGTTGATCGACGCCTCGATGCCGACCGTGTAGACCTTCGACGCATCCCAGGCCGCCACCGTGCAGGTGCCGGGGGTCGGGGTGGGCGTCGGGGTCGGCGTGACCGTCGGGGTAGGCGTCGGCGTCGGCGTAGGCGTGACCGTCGGCGTCGGCGTCGGAACCGGGGTCGGCGTAGGCGTCGGAACCGGGGTCGGAACCGGGGTCGGCGTAGGCGTCGGCGTCGGCGTCGGGGTCGGGGTCGGCGTCACCACCGGCCCGCTCGACCCGGCCAGACCCGCGGCCAGGGCGTTGATCAGCGTGCCGTCGCGGTTGCCCGAGAGGTCCCACCACATCGCGCCGCCGAGGCCGTTGGCGACGATGTACTTCGCCTTGTTCGCGACCGACTGGGCGTTGTCGTAGCTCCACCACTGGTCGCCGTTGCTGCGCCAGGCCGATCCGCTGATCGCGTCGTAGTACTCGGTGCCGAGCGTCTTGATGTCGTCGTAGTTCGACATGCCCCAGCCGTTGGTGCCGGCCGCTGCGCCCGTGGCGACTCCCCACGGCTTGCTCGAGGGAGCACCCTGCCAGCCGAGGCCGTACATCGGGATGCCCATGCCCAGTTGGGCGGGATCGACGCCGGCCTTCGTGTACTCCTTGATCGAGGCATCCACACTGAACCGGTCGGCGACGTTACGCGTGTCGGTCGGGTCGGCGTAGAGGTTGCTCTGGTGCCCGGTCTTGGTCGACGCCCATGCGCCGTAGAGGTCGTAGCCCTGCACGTTGGCGTAGTCGAGGTACTCGAAGATCTCGGGGTTGTTCCAGCCGCCGGCCTTGATGGCGACCGGGTTCGCCGGTACGAACGCGCTCAGCGTGTAGTCCTTGCCGGTGATCGCGCCGTAAGCGTCGAGCTGGGTGCGGAACTCCTTGAGCAGCAGGCGCAGGTTGTTCGCGTCGTTGACGGTGTCGACGCCGTTGCCCGCGAGGCCGGTGTTGGTGCCGGGCCACTCCCAGTCGATGTCGATGCCCTCGAAGATGCCGGCGGCAGCGCCGACGCCGCCGCGGCCGTCGATCACGGGCAGATTCCCCTTGATGTACAGGTCGATGCACGAGGAGACGAGCTTCTTGCGCGAGGCGTCGGTCTTGGCGGCGGCCGAGAAGTTCTTCGACCAGGTCCAGCCGCCGAGCGAGATGACCGGCTTGAGGTTCGGGTTGAGCGTCTTCAGCTTCTTCAGCTGGTTGAACGAGCCGGCGAGCGGGGCGTTCCAGACGTCGGCGACCCCGTCGATCGAGGTGGCGGCCGTGTAGCTCTGCCCGTAGTCGGCGAACGCGTCGCCCTGGCCGCTGGTGTTGCTCTCGAAACAGCTCAGCGTGTCGGCGCTGATGTTGCCGAACGCGTAGTTGAGGGCCGTCAGATTGGCCGCGACCCCCGAGGTCTGGAGGTCCTTCATCCTGTAGTTCAGTCCGTACACGCCCCACTGGGCGAAGTATCCGACGTTGCGGTAGCCGTTGAGGCCGGTCGCCGACACGGCGGTCGCGGTCGTGGGTGCAGCCACGGCCGTTCCTACGGTCAGCGTCGAAGCGATCAACGCTCCGCAGGTGATTGCGGCGGCGCCCAGAACGCGCCACGTTTTTTTAGATGTCAATTACAGTCCCCCGTCATTCGTCAGTAGGCATCGGGTGGGCGGGGACGCCACTGCCTACGGCTCAACCTAAGCCATTCGCAACACAAAGTCGTGGTCGGGTGACAGACCCTCACCTGAAGTGGGGGTGTGCGTCGGCTGTGTGCCCGCTGCACACCGAGGGTCGTCTACGGTCGAACCATGCGACTTCTCCCCGGTATCGCCGTCGCGGCCGGCGGGCTCGCCCTCGCGTATCTCGCGCACCTGCTGCTTCCGGCCGTGCCGATCCTGACGTTCTGCGTGCTGTTCGGTCTCATCCTCGGCCAGATTCCCGCGGCGAAGCCTGCTCTGGATGCCGCTCTGAAGCCCGGTCTCGCGCTCGCCGCGCGCCGCTTGCTGCGCATCGGGATCGTGCTGCTCGGCCTGAGCCTCAGCCTCGTCGACATCGTCGACCTCGGTGCGCCCACCCTGATCGCCGTGGTCGTCGTGGTGGCGCTCACCTTCTTCGGCACGCTCGCCCTCGGCCGACTCGCCCGCCTGCCGGGCGACCAGCCGTTGCTCATCGCCGCCGGCTTCTCGATCTGCGGCATCTCGGCGATCGGCGCCATGTCGGCGGTGACCCGCAGCAAGCCCAGCGACATCGCCGTACCCGCCGCGCTCGTCACACTCTGCGGCAGTCTCGCGATCGCCGTGCTCCCGCTGCTGCAGGCGCCGCTCGGGTTCAGCAACCTGCAGTTCGGCGCGTGGGCCGGGGCCAGCGTGCACGACGTCGGACAGGTCGTCGCCGTCGCGCAGACCGCCGGGGCCTCCGCGCTCGCCCTTGCCATCGCCGTCAAGCTGACCCGCGTCATCCTGCTCGCACCCCTCGTGGCCGGAGTGGGCCTGTACCGCCGTCGTACGGAGAGCGGCGGGCCTGATGCGGCCGTCGCCGCGCGGCCGCCGGTCGTGCCGCTGTTCGTGGCCGGATTCCTGGCGGCGATGCTCGCGCGCACGGTGCTGCCGGTGCCCGAGATCGCGCTCCAGACCGCGAGCGTCGTGCAGACCGTGCTCTTCGGGCTCGCGCTCGTGGCGCTCGGGTCGTCGATCCGGATCGGCTCGCTCGTGCGCACCAGCGGGCGCTCGCTGCTCGTCGGCCTCGCGTCGTGGGTGCTCGTCGCGGCGCTGGCCTGGGTCGCGGTGGTCCTGACCACCGCGTAGGCCGCCTCTCGGGCCGCGAGTTGCCGCGAATCGACCCGTCGGTGGTGGCTATCGGTCGATGAGCGGCAACGCGGTGGATGGACGGCGGGGCACGGCGTGACACAGCCCCGGCCGGCCTCGTTTGCCGCCCGTTCACCTCGCCTCGCTACACTCGCGGGATTCGTCGTCAGCACAGCCCCGAGGAGCTTTCGTGACCACCCCGAACGCCCAGGGCATGCTCGCCGGGTCCGCCCGAACCACCCCCGAGCGCACGCTCATCGACGTGTTCCGCGCGTCGGTCGTCGACTTTCCCGACGCCGTGGCGCTCGAAGACGCGCAGGGCGGCATCAGCTACCGCCGGCTGGAGAAGCTCGTGGCGGCGCAGGCGGCCGAGCTCGGGCGGGCGGGCGTACGACGCGGCGACCGCGTCGGGATCCGCATCGCGTCGGGGACCCGCGAGCTCTACGTGTCGATCCTCGCCGTGATGGCCGCGGGCGCCGCCTACGTTCCCGTCGACGCCGACGACCCGGAGGAGCGCGCGCAGCTCGTGTTCGGCGAGGCCCGCGTGGCCGGCGTCGTCGGCGCAGGGGGAGTGTTCGAGCCGTCGGTCGCTGAGCCTGTCGACGCGGCGCCAGAAGCACCGGCGCCCGACGACCTGAACCCGCTGTTCCTCGAGCCGACGGTCGCTGAGCCTGTCGAAGCGACGGTCGTGGGGGACGAGACCGGGGACGAGCCCTTCGACAGGCTCAGGGACCCCGAGTCTGCGACCCCGACCCCCGACGACGACGCCTGGATCATCTTCACCTCGGGTTCGACGGGCGTGCCGAAGGGCGTCGCCGTCAGCCACCGCTCGGCGGCCGCGTTCGTCGACGCCGAGGCGCGGCTCTTTCTGCAGAAGACCCCGATCGCGCCGGGCGACCGCGTGCTCGCGGGCCTGTCGGTCGCGTTCGACGCCTCCTGCGAGGAGATGTGGCTGGCCTGGCGAAACGGCGGCTGCCTCGTGCCCGCACCGCGCTCGCTCGTGCGCTCGGGCGTCGACCTCGGCCCGTGGCTGATCGCCCACGGCATCACGGTCGTATCGACCGTGCCGACGCTCGCCGCGCTCTGGCCGGAAGAGTCGCTCGAGCAGGTGCGCCTCCTCATCTTCGGCGGCGAAGCCTGCCCGCCCGAACTCGTCGCCCGTCTCGCCGCCCCCGGCCGCGAACTCTGGAACACCTACGGCCCGACCGAGGCGACCGTCGTCGCGTGCGGCGCCCTGCTCGGCGGCCCCGGCCCCGTGCGCATCGGCCTGCCGCTCGACGGCTGGGACCTCGCCGTCGTCGACGCCGCGGGCGACCGCGTGGCCGAGGGCGAGACCGGCGAGCTGATCATCGGCGGCGTCGGCCTCGCGCGCTACCTCGACCCGGCGAAGGACGCGGAGAAGTACGCCCCGTTCGAGTCGCTCGGCTGGCAGCGCGCCTACCGCAGCGGCGACCTCGTGCGGTTCGACGCGGAGGGTCTCGTCTTCGTCGGACGTGCCGACGACCAGGTCAAGCTCGGCGGGCGCCGCATCGAGCTCGGCGAAATCGATGCCGCGTTACAGGCGCTCGAGGGAGTTGCCGGAGCGGCATCCGTCGTTCAGACCACGCCCGCGGGCAACCACGTGCTCGTCGGCTACCTCGCCCTCGTCGACGGTGTCGACTTCGACCGGAACGCTGCCAACGAACGCCTCCGCGAGGAACTGCCGGCGGCCCTCGTGCCGCTGCTCGCCGTGGTCGACTCGCTGCCCACCCGCACGTCGGGCAAGGTCGACCGGGCGGCACTGCCGTGGCCGTTGCCGGCATCGGATGTCGCGGCCGACCTCTCGCCGACGACCCAGTGGCTCGCGGGAATCTGGTCGAGCATCCTCGGGGCGAGCGTCGGTGACGCCGACGACGACTTCTTCGCGCTCGGCGGGGGATCGCTCTCGGCCGCCCAGCTGGTCTCGGCGATCCGCGAGCGCTACCCGCGCACCCTCGTCTCCGACATCTACGACTACCCGCGCATCGGCTCGCTCGCGGACGAGCTCGACGGCCGCGAACCCCCGGTCGAGACCGTGGCGCGCGACGTGCGGCCCACACCGCTGCGCAGCCAGGTCGCGATGACGCTGCTCGGTATCCCGCTGCAGGTGCTCGCCGGCATGCGCTGGCTGGTCTACCTCGGGGTGGCGAGCAACCTGCTGCCCTTCCTGCCCGACGTGTCGTGGTGGTGGATCGCCGCGGGATTCGTGCTCTTCGTCACGCCTCCGGGCAAGATGCTCGTCTCGGTCATCGCCGCCCGCCTGTTGCTCGCCGGTGTGAAGCCGGGCAACTACCCGCGCGGCGGTTCGGTGCACATCCGGCTCTGGCTGGCCGAACAGGTCGCGCTGCTCGTCGGCGCCGCCTCGCTCGCCGGTGCCCCGTGGATCAGCTACTACGCCCGCGCGCTCGGCGCGAAGATCGGCCCCGGCGTCGACCTGCACGCCCTGCCGCCGGTCACCGGGATGCTCACCATCAGCGAGCGCGCCGCCGTGGAGCCCGAGGTCGACCTCGCCGGGTACTGGATCGACGGCGACGTGCTGCGCCTCGGTGCCGTGCACATCGGCGCGGGCGCGCGCATCGGCTCGCGCAGCACCCTGCTCGGCGGCGCCAGCGTCGGCCGCGGGGCGATCGTCGAGTCGGGATCCGCCGTCTCGGGCCGCGTCCCCGCCGGCGAACGCTGGGCCGGCTCGCCCGCCGCCCGTGTCGGCGCCGCCCGTCCTACCTGGCCGATCGAACGCCCGCCGCGCGCCACCCGTTGGCTCGTCGCCTACTCCGTCGGATCGCTCGTGATGTCGGCGATCCCCGCCGCGGCGGTCGTGCTCGGCGCGCTCGTGGTCGGCGCCGCCGTCGCGGGAGCGCCCGATCTCGGGTCCGCGCTGCTGCCCGCCGCGGCATCCGTGCCCCTCGCCGTGATCGTGGCCGGTCTCGCCTACGCGGCCCTGGTCGTGGCATCCGTGCGCCTGCTCTCTATCGGTCTGCGCGAGGGCCACTACCCGGTGCGCAGCCGGGTGGGCTGGCAGGTCTGGGCGACCGAGCGTATCCTCGACGCGGCCCGCACGCTGCTGTTCCCGCTGTACGCGAGCCTCATCACGCCGGTCTGGCTGAGGATGCTCGGGGCCAAGGTGGGCAAGAACGTCGAGATCTCGACGGTGCTTCTGGTGCCCTCGCTCACCACGATCGCGCAGGGCGCGTTCCTCGCCGACGACACGATGGTCGCCACCTACGAGCTCGGCGGCGGCTGGGTGCGCATCGGCCGGGCCAAGGTCGGGCGGCGGGCGTTCCTCGGCAACAGCGGAATCACCGGCCCCGGCCGCACCGTGCCGCGCAACGGTCTGGTCGCCGTGCTCTCGGCCACGCCGAACAAGGCGAAGCGCGGCTCGTCGTGGCTCGGCAACCCGCCGGTGCGGCTGCGGCGCACGGTGACCGACTTCGAAGAGGGCCGCACGTTCCTGCCCGCCACCCGCCTGCGGTTCGCGCGCGCCGGCTGGGAGATCCTCCGCATCGTGCCGGTGATCGTCACGGCGTGGATCGCGCTCGGCGTTCTCGTGTCGCTCGCCGCGCTGTCGCTCGCGCTGAGCCCGCTCTGGGCCGTCGCGCTGTCCGGCGTCGTGCTGCTCGCCGCCGGAGCGGTCGCCGCCGGCGTCACCACCGCCGCCAAGTGGGTACTCGTCGGGCGCATCGACGGCTCCGAACACCCGCTCTGGTCGTCGTTCATCTGGCGCAACGAGGTGGCAGACACCTTCGTCGAGATGGTCGCCCGCCCGTGGTTCGCCTCCAACGCCGCGGGCACCCCGGCGCTCGCGGTCTGGCTCCGCACGCTGGGCGCCTCGGTCGGCAGGGGCGTCTGGTGCGAGAGCTATTGGCTGCCCGAGGCCGATCTCGTGACCCTCGGCGACGGCGCCACGATCAACCGCGGCTGCGTCGTGCAGACACACCTGTTCCACGACCGGGTGATGCAGCTCGACACCGTCGCGCTCGCCGCGGGCGCGACTCTCGGCCCGAACAGCGTGATCCTGCCCGCGGCATCCATCGACCAGGCGGCCACGGTCGGCCCCGGCTCGCTCGTAATGCGCGGCGAGCGGGTGCCCACTAGCACGATCTGGTCCGGAAACCCGATCGCTCCGTGGAAATCCCCACCGTGGAATACTTGAGCGCACACATGCCTCATAACCCGCAGCCGTCCCATGGTTCCGCCTCGGCGGGCGATCCCTACCTTCCGACGAGCGGCAACGGCGGCTACACGGTCGCGCACTACGACCTCGAGCTGACCTACCGGGTCGAAACCAACCAGCTGCGCGCCGTCGCCACCATCAGCGCGATCGCCACGATGGACCTGGAGAAATTCAGCCTCGACCTCGCCGGGCTCAGCGTCGAGAAGCTCACCGTCGACGGTGACCGCCCGCGCAAGTCGAACCAGGCCGCGCGCAAGATCAACGTCACCCCGGTCGCGCTCATCCCGGCCGGCGACCCGTTCGAGATCGTCGTCCGCTACGGCGGATCCCCGCACCCCGTGCGCAGCCCGTGGGGCGACGTCGGCTGGGAGGAACTCGCCGACGGCGTCATCGTCGCGAGCCAGCCCTCCGGTGCGGCATCCTGGTTCCCCTGCAACGACCACCCGAGCAGCAAGGCCACGTACCGCATCTCGGTGAGCTGCGAGGCGCCGTACACGGTCGTCGCCAACGGCACGCTGAGCGGCAAGAGCACGCGCTCGGGCCGCACCACCTGGGTGTACGACATGAAGCAGCCGATGGCCACGTACCTCGCGACCGTGCAGATCGGGCGCTACACGAAGCGCGACCTGCACCAGGGCGTGCTGGCGCGCCAGCTCTACTACCCGCCGGAGATCGCCGGCAACGTCTCCACCGACTTCGGCCGCCTCGACGACATGATCGCGGTCTTCGTCGAGAAGTTCGGCCCGTACCCGTTCGACTCGTACAGCGTCGTCGTCACGCCCGACGAGCTCGAGATCCCGCTCGAGGCCCAGGGCCTCGGCATCTTCGGCCGCAACCACGTCGACGGCGCGCACGGCAGCGACCGGCTCATCGCCCACGAGCTCGCGCACCAGTGGTTCGGCAACAGCCTCACGGTCGAGAGCTGGCGCGACATCTGGCTGCACGAGGGCTTCGCCTGCTACGCCGAGTGGATCTGGTCCGAGGGCAGCGGCGGCCAGTCGGCGCACGACAACGCCGTCGCCTACCGCGCCCGGGTGAAGGCCGCGCCCAAGGACTCGCTCATCGTCGGCGACCCCGGCGCGAAGGACATGTTCGACGACCGGGTCTACAAGCGCGGGGCCCTCGCCCTGCACGCGATCCGCCTCTCCGTCGGCGACACGGCGTTCTTCGCCGCGCTCCGGGCGTGGGCGCGTGTCTACCGCCACGGCAGCGTCACGACCGCCGACTTCGTGGAGTTCTTCTCCAACCACACCGGCAGCGAAGAGATCGACGGGATCGTCGACCGCTGGATCTACAAGGCCGCGGTCCCCGACCTCAGCTGAGCGACGACCCCGACGAGATCCGGGCCGGCGTCGAACAGACGAATGGATGCCGCGGCCGACGCCAGCGCGCCCTCGGCGTCGACCGTGACCTCGACCTCCCGCGGATCCCGTCGTAACCCGCGCCCCTCGGCTTTCAGCAGCGCCTCTTTAGCCGCCCAGAGCCTCGCGCGGTCCTCGGCGCCACGCAGCCCGGCCCGCTCGCGCGCGGTGAAGGCCACGTCGTCGAAGCCCGCGCTCGCGACCCGCTCCACCGACTCGATGTCGACGCCGACGGGTGCGGTCAGCGATCCCGCGACCGCCACCCGTCCGCCGGCGCGGCTGAGGCTGAGGAACACCCGGCCGGGGGCAGTCGCTTCCGGCTGCCCGTGGTCGGTGCCGCCGCAGTGCGCGCAACGGTGCTCGACCGTGACGTCGCCCGGGTCCACCCCGAGCAGGCGCGCCGCCACCTCCGCGAGCAGACCGCGGTCGTCGTGGCCGCTGTCCCGCAGCAGGACCGTCGCGTCATCCATGCCGGCTAGCGGTGCATCGCGTCGTACTGCGCGAGCGCGTCGCCGTCGCGCGCGTGGGTGACCGCGCGGCGGGCGGCGTCGAGCGCCTCCACGGGGTCGGCCTCCGCCTCGGCGAGCATCAGCTGGCGCTCCGCCTCCGACAGCCGGGTGCGCGCCTCGGCGCCGACGCGCCGTCCGCCGCCGTCGATCCGCTGGCGCAGCGACGAGATCTGGCTGTTCGCCGACACGAGCGTGCCGACGAGCGCGGCGCGCGCGTGCTCGAGCCGCTGCGACTGGTTGCGGGCGCTCGCGAGCGCGGTGTCGAGGGTGGCCACCGCGGAGGAGAGCTCGTCGAGCCCGGCGACCGGGTTGCGCTGCCCCGTGCCGACGACCGACGACCGCGCCGCCTCTACGTCGGCGATCGCGGCGATGATCGCGGCCCCCGTGTCGGCGTCGGGCGCGGCCTCGCGCTGCACGCGCGCCTCGGCGAGGTCGGCCTGCGCCGAGACGACGAGGGCGTCGAGGGCGGATGCCGCGGCGTCGAGTTCGGCGGCGCGGGACTCCACCCCGTCGATCACGGTGATGGCGCGGCGCAGTGCGTTCTCGCTGTCTTCGAGCAGGCCCGCTACCGTGTTCACCCCCGAGGGCGAGATGCGGGTGGTGGCATCGTCGATGCTCTCCTGGGCGTCATCCAGAGCACTGGTCGCGGTATCGACCGCGGTGCTCTGCGACGCGACGAGCTCGGGCGCGTAGTCCCGGCCGAGCCTCTCGACCGTCGACGCGGCGGGCGCGAGGCGGCTGCGCGCGGCGATGATGCGGGCCTCGAGGGCGGCGATCAGGGCGGGGGAGTCCGCCTCGGTGCCGCGCAGACTGGTGAAATCGCGGTCCTGGCCGGAGACCGCGGCGATCGCGGCCTCGCACAGGGCGGTGATCTGCAGCGTCCACTCGCGCTTCTTCTGGGCCGACTCCGGCACCGAGTCGTCAAGCGCCTGCTGCAGCCGGAACGCCTCGGCGAGCTTCGCCCGGGCCGTCGCCATCGTCTCGGCGAACGGAGCCGTACGGGTGTCGCCGAACTGGGCCTGCGCGAAGCCGAGCTCGTTCTCGCCGGCCTTCACCGCCTCGTCGGCACGCACCAGCAGGATGTTCGCCCGGGTGCGCAGGGCGGGCAATCCGCTCGCGCTGGAGGGGAGCGCTCCTGAGCGTCGGCGGAAGAGCAGCACGATGCCGCCGGCGAGCAGCAGGGTAACGATCACGGCGACGGTCACCACCGCGACCACGGCACCCCGGGCCACGTCGTCGCCGGAGATCGAGGCCGAGATCAGCGTGTGGGGGAGGGCAGCGTGAGCATTCGGGAGGGACACGCGAGCATTTTACGGCCGACAGACTGGAAGAAACCGGCGTATCCTCCCCACTTTTTGCGGTAACCGCGCTTAAGGTTGCCCTGTGTGGCGTGCCGAGAGAACTGAAACAGACTTCCCAGGAGAAGACGAGCTGGGTGCTGCCCACGCTCGCCGCCAAGTCACGGCGCCTCACGCGCTGAGTCTGGGGGACCCCAGCTTCGAGGCGGGAAACGTGGCCGAACCGGTCTGGACCGCCTGGCGCGGTGAACTGGCGAGCGTCGGCGGCCGGTCGCCGCTGCTGCACTTCGTCGACTCGCCCCGCACCCGGATCGAGCTCAGCACCACGCACCCCGGCGGTCTCGCCCAGTTCATCACCGGCAAGACCACCCTGCTCTCCAGCCTGATCCGCGACGACCTCGCCCTGCGCAGCGCCAAGGTCGCCGCCGGCCTCATCGCCTCCAAGGGGCTCGAGCTCGCGACCGCCCGCGGCATCGACTCCGTACACCTCGGCATCGGTATCGCCGAATGGCAGTTCGAGGGCACCGAGTTCCGCGCCCCCGTTCTGCTGCGTCCGCTCGCGATCCGCCGCCACGGCCGCGACTTCGAGGTCAAGCTCAAGGGCCCGGCGTTCCTCAACCCCGAACTCGCCCGCGCCCTCGAAGCCCAATTCGGCCTCGGCCTCGACGCCCAGGCGTTCGTCGCGCTCACCGACGACGACGGCACCTTCAAGCCCAACCCCGTGATCGACCGCCTGCGCGGACTCACCAGCCACCTCGAGTGGTTCAACGTCAGCCCGCGTCTCGTCGTGTCGTCCTTCGTGGATGTCGCGACCACCATGGTCGCGGACGCCGCCGACCTCGAGCACCCCGTGCTCGACGCCATCGCCGGCAACCCCGCCGCCAAGTGGAGCGTGCAGGAGTCGTTCGTCGCCGTCGAGGCCCAGAGCGCCGACGTGCGGTCGCCGCAGACCGACACGCTGCTGCTCGACGCCGACGCCGAGCAGGAGAACGTGATCGCCCAGATCGCCGCGGGCAACTCCCTCGTCGTGAAGACCCTGCCGGGAACCGGCGGCACGCAGACGATCGTCAACGCCATCGGCAGCCTCGTCTCGCAGAACAAGCGCGTCCTCGTGGTCAGCGCCCGTCGCGCCTCGCTGCACGGCATCGCCCAGCGTCTCGCCGACATCGGGCTGCCCGGCGTCGCCGTCGCGCCGCGCACGCTCCGTCGCGACATCATCCGGTCCATCTCGCGCAACGAGAAGTCCAAGGCCCCCAAGGTCGAAGAGGTGGATGACGCCCTGGTGCGCCTGCGCAAGGTGCTGCTCGACTACCGCGGGGCACTCGGCAAGCCCG
This sequence comes from Conyzicola lurida, assembly GCF_014204935.1. Classification (NCBI taxonomy): domain Bacteria; kingdom Bacillati; phylum Actinomycetota; class Actinomycetes; order Micrococcales; family Microbacteriaceae; genus Conyzicola; species Conyzicola lurida. The sequence goes on from NZ_JACHMJ010000001.1 coordinate 468,260, forward strand.
ACCCCGTGCTCGGCATCTCGGTGTTGGAGTGCGTGACCGAGCTGTCGCGCCTCGCCCTGCTGCCCAACCCGCCGGCCACCACGGCCCGCCTCTCGCGCTCCTCGGTCGAGTCGCTCGCCCACGACCGCCAGCGCGCCGCCGAGACCATGGTGTCGGCCGCGCAGCTCGGCGAGTTCCGCTACGGCCCGGGCGACTCGCCCTGGTACGGCGCGCAGTTCCCGACCAGCGACGACGCCGTGCGCGCCCACGAGCTCGCGAAGAAGCTGTCGAACGACACGCTGCCCCGCCTGCTCGAGCGTGCCAACGCTGTCATCAGCTCGACCCACATGCGCCCGTACGCCACGATCCACGAGCTCGGCGTCTACCTGCGGCTCCTCACCGACCTACGCGACACGCTCGACAAGTTCTTGCCCGTGGTGTTCGACCGCCCCATCGGGGAACTGGTCACCGCGACATCCGCCCGCAAAGACAGCCCGAACATGTCGGGTGCCAACCGCCGCCGCCTGAAGAAGCTCGCCCGCGAGTATGTGCGCCCCGGCGTGCACGTGAGCGACATGAACGAGGCGCTCCTGCGCATCCAGCAGCAACGTGTGCTCTGGCAGCGTTTTGTGACCGAGGGTGTCTCGCCCGAGGTGCCCGTGGGCATCGCCGACGTGCGCGTCGCGCTGCAGCAGGTCGAGCAGGATCTCTCCACGCTCGACGAGCCGCTCGGCTTCGACACGCGCGAGACCGCTCTCTCGAACCAGCCGATCACGGCGCTGCTCGACGACCTGCGCGAGCTCGCCGCCGACTCCGACGTGCTGCACAACCTGCAGGAGCGCACGACGCTCATGAAGACGCTGGCCGCTCTCGAGCTCGACCCCCTGATCACCGACCTGGCCCAGCGCCACGTGCCGGAGGAGCAGGTGGGCGCCGAGCTCGAGCTCGCCTGGTGGCAGTCCGCGCTCGAGTCGCTGCTCGCCGCCGACCGTGCCCTGCTCGGTGCGAATACCCCCGTGCTCGACCGTCTCGAGGCGGACTTCCGTCTCGTCGACGAGGCGCACGCCTCGGGCAGCGCGCAGCTGCTCGCGTGGCAGCTCGCCGAGAACTGGAAGATCGGGCTTGTCGACTGGCCCGACGAGGGCAGCCTGCTGAAGAAGCTTCTGCTGCGCCCGTCGCTCGACGCGTTCGACCTGCAGACCACCGCGCCCCACCTGTCGCGCACCGTCGCGCCCGTGTGGCTCGCCTCGCCGTACGAGGTGTCGACGATCGCCGACTCCCTGCCGTTCGACACCGTGATCCTCGTCGACGCCGGCGCCACGACCATCGCCGAGAACGCCGGAGCGATCCGCCGCGCCAAGCAGGTCGTCGCGTTCGGCGACCCGGTCACGCAGACACCCGCCGCCTTCACCGTGGCGATCGACGAGCACCAGGACCCTTCGAAGCCCGCCGACGAAGAAGCGCTCGACGCCCTGCACGAGCAGTCGGCGTTGTCGCGGCTCGGCAACCTGCTGCCGACGTTCTCGCTCACGCGTAGCTACCGTCCCGGCGGCGAAGACCTCGCCGAGCTGGTGAACCGCCGCTTCTACGGCGGCCGCATCCAGTCGCTGCCGTGGGCCGGAAGCTTCCTCGGCCACGGCTCGCTCGCGATGGACTTCGTGGTCGACGGCCACGGCCTCCCCGACAGCTACACGGGCGCCGTCGAGAGTGTCGACGCCGAGGTGAACCGGGTCGTCGAACTCGTGCTCGCCCACGCCGCCGAGCGCTCCCGCGAGTCGCTCATGGTCATCACCGCGAGCCCGCTCCACGCCGTGCGCGTGCAGCAGGCAGTGCTCACGGCCGTCACGACGCGCCCCGAGCTCAACGACTTCATCATCGGCGACCGCCCCGAACCATTCGCCGTCATGACGATCGACCAGGCCGTCGCCGAGAGTCGCGACCGCGTCATCTTCTCGATCGGCTTCGGCCGCACTCCGCACGGTCGCGTGCTGTCGAACTTCGGCGTGCTCGGCCAGCCCGGCGGAGAGCGCCTGCTCGCCGTCGCGATGACCCGCGCCCGCCGCTCGATGGTCATCGTCACCTGCTTCGAGCCAGCCGACATCGACGACTCGCGCATGAGCCACGGTGCGATCGCCCTCGCGGAGATCCTCGCCGAGGTCGACGCGCGTCTCGCCGACGTGCCGCTGCCCGACGACAGCGACCCGATGCTCGTCGACCTGGCCCGCCGCCTCGAGAACCACGGCGTCAACGTGGCCCTCGGACACCGCGGCAAGCTCGGCCTCGTCGCCTCCCACGGCGGCATCTGCGTCTCGGTGGAGACCGACGCGATCCTCGGCCAGAGCACGCTACGCGAGTCGCTGCGCCTGCGCCCCGAGCTGCTGCGCCGCCTCGGCTGGCACTACCTGCGCGTGCACGCCTTCGAACTGTTCAGCGACCCCGACGCGGTCGCGGGCCACGTGTGCCACATGCTCGGTATCGACACGAGCCCGCACACCGAGCCGATCACGATCATCCAGCAGTAGTGTCCCCGAACGACGAACAGAAGCCGCGCCCCAAGCGCCGCCGGGTCACGACCGAACCCCCGCCCGGAAGCGACCCGCACCCGCAGCCCGAGGAGCCCCGTTCCTCCGGCACGGAGAACGACGCCCGCCTCAAGGCCGACAAGCCGCCCCACTGGGGCTAGCCGCGCCTCGCGTCGGCGGGTCTCGCTTCAGCGGGCCCCGCGTCAGCGGGTTGAGCCTGTCGAAACCCCAACCGTGGTCGCCCTACGTGATCGCGTGCGTTGTACGGCGCTGAGCGACGTCGCGATCGCGGAGGTTTGTGCGGGGCGCGCTGCGATTTGTCGAGCGCGCGGCCGCACGACCGGGCGCGCGCGCGACAAACCTGCGCGAGGCTGTGGGGTCACGCCGCGGGCGCGCGTCCGCGTGCGACCGGCCCCGCGTCCCGCCGGGTGCGATGCACCCCCGCGTCACGTCGGCCCCGATGCGCCCCGAACGTGCCGTCGGCCGCGCCATCCCGAGCCCAGTCTCGCTGCCTTAAATGACTATCGCGCCCGAAAGTTCGGGCGCGATAGTCATTTCACGGCGCGGAAGCCGCGGGGCAGTGCGGGCAGGGCTAGCCGACGACGTCGCTGTGCTTGCCCTTGGGATCGGAGATCGCCGACGAGGACGCCGAACCGGAAGCGATCAGGTTCCTGATCTCGATCAGCAGCTCGACCTCGCTCGGCTCCTTGGCGGGGTCTTCGACGCCGGCCGCGATCTCTTCCTTCTTCTTCTGGAAGGACAGCTTCTTCAGGTAGTTGATCGGGATGATCAGCGCGAAGTACACGACCGCGGCGACCAGGACGAACTGGATCACGGCGGCGATGACGACACCGAACTTGATGATGGCCTCGCCGCCGTTGGTGGTGGGGATGGCGACGTCGAGCGCGTCGTTGAGGCTCTCGGCGTTGAACAGCGCGCCGATCGCGGGGTTGAAGACACTGTTTACGATCGCGTTGACGATCGCGGTGAATGCGGCGCCGATGACGACCGCGACGGCCAGATCGATCACGTTTCCGCGGAGGATGAACTCCTTGAAACCCTTCATACGAAAACTCCTTCTGCGGGGTAAAGAGCGAGTGGCGCTCGTTACCTAGTCTCGCCTACGCGGCGGGTTTTGCAGAAGGCGCGCTCGAGGGAGCACTCGCGGCGGGGGCCGCGGCCGGCGCTGCCGCCGGGGCTGGTGCCGGAGTCGACGCCGGGGCGGAGGAGTCGGCGGACGTCGTCTTTTTGCCCGGGGCGTCCGAGGTCTTGCTCTCGGAGCGGGAGTCGTTGCGGTAGAAGCCGCTGCCCGAGAAGCTCACGCCGATCGGCGAGAAGACCTTGCGCACCGGGCGGCCGTCGGTCGGCGAGACCGTGAGGTCGGACTCGGTGAACGACTGGTAGACGTCGAAGGTCTCGTCGCTGTCGAGGTACTTGTAGGTATAGGTAGGCACGAAAAAGCTCCTGGGAAAGAGGGCGACTCTAGAAGGTGGTGATGCCGCCTGGCGTGACAACGCCGTTGACTCGCTGATCGTGCACTTCGCTGGGCACGCTGTCGACAAGTTCATTGTCGAAGATCACAGCATAGACCGGAGGGCAGCGTTCCATGCTGCCGAGAGTCTTGTCGAAGTACCCGCGTCCCCAGCCCATGCGCATTCCCGTGCGGTCGACGGTGGCCGCCGGCACGATGATGAGGTCGACGTCGTTGATGGCGATCGGGCCCAGGACCTCGGTCGTCGGCGTCGGCATGCCGAACACGTCCTCGTCCTCGTCCTTGCCGTCATAGGGCGCCCAGTCGAGCAGCCCGTCTTCGCGCGAGATGGGGAGGAGCACACGAATGCCCTGATCACAGGCCCAGTGCAGGAACTCGCGGGTGCTCGGTTCGTCGGGCGTCGACAGGTACGCGGCGACCGAGGTGACGCCCATGCCGGTCGTCAGCGATTCGAGATGGCGGGTAACGGCCTCGGTCGCGCGTTCGCGTTCGACGGACGTCACGGTGCGGCGTCGCTCTCGCAACTCGGCACGCAGTGCCCGCTTTTCATGGGTGATGTCATCGGACATTCTGCAATCCTACGAGGTTGCCCGGTAGCCTAGGCCGTATGGCATCCAGAATCACAAAAGCAGTCATTCCCGCGGCCGGACTAGGAACGCGATTCCTTCCCGCCACCAAAGCTATGCCGAAGGAGATGCTCCCGGTCGTCGACAAGCCGGCCATCCAGTACGTGGTGGAAGAAGCAGTAGCTGCGGGACTCACCGACGTTCTACTCATCACCGGCCGCAACAAGACGGCCCTCGAGAACCACTTCGACCGCGCGACCGAGCTCGAGGCGAACCTCGAGAAGAAGGGCGACGTCGACCGCCTGCACAAGGTCGAGTTCTCGAACGACCTCGCCGACATGCACTACGTGCGTCAGGGCGACCCCCGCGGTCTCGGCCACGCGGTGCTGCGTTCGCGCATGCACGTGGGCAACCAGCCGTTCGCCGTGCTGCTCGGCGACGACCTGATCGACGAGCGCGACGTGCTGCTGTCGCGCATGATCGAGGAGCAGAACAAGCGCGATGCCACGATCATCGCGCTCATGGAGGTCGACCCCGAGGTCGCCCACATGTACGGCGTCGCCACGATCGAGGCCACCGGCAGCCCCGACGTCGTGCGCGTCACCGACCTCGTCGAGAAGCCTGCCCAGGGCACCGCCCCGTCGAACTACGCCATCATCGGCCGTTACGTTCTGCAGCCCGACATCTTCGACATCCTCGACAACACCGAGCCCGGCAAGGGCAACGAGATCCAGCTGACCGACGCGCTCCGCACCCAGGCGAAGAACAACGTCGCGGGCGGCGTGTACGGCGTCGTCTTCCGCGGACGCCGGTACGACACGGGCGACCGGCTCGACTACATCAAGGCGATTGTGCAGCTCGCGGTCGAGCGCGAGGACCTCGGCCCCGAGCTTCGTCCGTGGCTGAAGGAATTCTCAGCCACACTGGAATAACAATGCCGACACTCATCCCCACCCTGCGCGACGGGGACATCACGATTCGCCCGATCCGTCTTCGAGATGCCAAGGCGCTCGAACGCGAACTTCTCGAGAACCGTGCTTGGCTGCGCAAGTGGGAGGCGACCAACCCGGTTGGTCCGATGAGTTTCGACGTGCGGGCGAGCATCCGCCACCTGCAGTCCAACGCGCGAGCCGGGCTCGGTCTGCCGTTCGTGATCGAGTACCAGGGCGAGCTGGCCGGGCAGCTCAACGTCTCGTCGATCAGCTACGGCTCGGTGTCGATGGCGACGATCGGCTACTGGGTCTCCGAGCGGTTCGCCGGCAAGGGGCTCACCCCCACCGCCGTCGCGCTCGCGACCGACCACTGTTTCTACACGGTCGGCCTGCACCGCATGGAGATCTGCATCCGGCCCGAGAACGAACCCTCCCTGCGCGTCGTCGAGAAGCTCGGCTTCCGTTACGAGGGACTGCGTCGCCGCTTCATCCACATCAACGGGGATTGGCGCGACCATTTCTGCTTCGCCCTCACCGTCGAAGAGGTGCCGAGCGGCGTCCTCCGTCGCTGGCGTGACGGCCGGGTTCCCGCCGAGAACGCCGTGGTGCCGAGCGACGACCGGGTCAAGGCGCAGCGCCCGCTCGTCACCGGCTGAAGCTAATTCGGCGATTCCTTGCGAACACGCCCCGCGGCATTCGTCGAATCCACCCCCGCACTCGTACCGTAGGCACATGAACGTATCGGGTGGACTCAGCAGCGGCGTGATGCTCGCGCTCGCGGCCGGGCTCTGGCTCGTCTACCTGATCCCGACCTGGCTCAAACGCCGCGAGTACCTCGCGACCGAGCGCAACGCGGTGCGGCTGCAGCAGACCCTGCGCATCCTCGCCGAGAGCGCCGAAACCCCGGTCGAGGTGCGCGCCGAGACGTCGGCCCGCAGCGTCGCCGCATTCCAGCGCAGCCTGCTGCAGCAAGAGCAGCTGGCTCTCGCCGTCGAAAAGGCTCGGGATGCCGCGACGGCACGCACCGCGACCCGCCAACTCGCGCAGGCACAGCCCGCCCTCGCGGCCGTCGTCGCCTCTCGCTCCGTGGCCGCGCAGCGCCTCCGCCGTACCCGCGTCGCAACCTCCGGCGTGCTGCTGTTGTCGCTCGTCGGTCTCGTGGTGCAGCTCGTCTTCGTGGTGACCACGGGTATGGGCGCCGCCGCCCCCGCCGTGCTCGCCTTCGCCGGCGTCGGCGCGATCACCTCGTTCGCGATGCTCGGACGCCTCTCGGCGGTCAGCCGCGCCCGCGCCGCCGCGCTCGTACAGCCCGTCGCCCGGGTCGAGCGCCGCACCGCCCCCGTCGTGCGCCAGCGCGTCGCCCAGCCCGTAGCGCCGAAAGCCTGGACGCCGGTTCCCGTGCCCAAGCCGCTCTACCTCTCGAAGCCCGCCGTCGAACCGGTGGTCATCGTCGCCGACGAGGTCGCCGCGGAACTCCGCGAGGCCGCGGCCGCCGCCGAGCGTGCCCGCCGCGCCGCCGAAGCCGCACCCGTGGTCGAACCGATCCCGATCACGCGTCCCAGCCGGTTCGCATCGATGGGCATCGTCGACGAGCCGACGGGTGCCGCGCCGGACCTCGACGCCGTGCTGCGCCGCCGTCGCACCGCGAGCTAGCGTTCGGATCGAATCCGCCCCGCGGTCGTGATAACGTAGCTACGCAACACGGGCCCTTGGCGCAGTTGGTAGCGCGCCTCGTTCGCATCGAGGAGGTCAGGAGTTCAAATCTCCTAGGGTCCACAGGTTGTAGAAAAGCCCCGCCGGCAACGGCGGGGCTTTTCGCTTGTTCCGGTCAGATCGCCGCGTCGATACCCGGGATCTCGTCCTTCGCCGCGTCGGATCGGGCGACGGCCCGGCGGCGCTGGCGGCGTAGCACCAGCAGCACCACGAGGACGGCGACGCCCGCGACGACGGCCCACGGCAGCAGGACGCCGAGGGCGACGAGCAGGAAGCCGACGAAGTCGACGAACGCCGTCCACCCGGTCTCCAGTCCGCTCCAGAACGTGTCCGGCGAATCGACCGGGGCGTCCGCCTCGGAAATGAGATTGAGGTCGAGCGTCGACATGCTGACCTGGTCGGCGAGCCCGCGACGCTGCGCCTCCATCGACTCGAGCTCGCCCTGCCGCTCGCTGATCGCGGTCTCGAGCTTGATGAGCACCTCGGTGTCGGTGGCCGTCGCCAGCAGCGCGGTCAGCCGGTCGACCGACGCCCGGCTCGCCGTGATGCGCGCGTCGAGGTCCTGCGTCTGGGTGGTCACGTCGACGGAGCTCAGCGACACCTGCTCGGTCTCGCCGAGCGTCTTCAGCTCGTCGAGGGTAGCGGTGAGTTTCGCCGACGGTATGCGCAGCGTGAGCGTCGCCGACCCGCGGTCGCCCGGCGTGGGGGCCGTCTCGTTCCTCGCGTCGACGCGTCCGCCGGCCGCCTCCACGATTCTGACGGCGTCGGATGCCGCATCGAGGGGTTCCTCTGCCGTGACGGTGACGAACCCCGTCGTGACGATCTGCCGGTCCTCGTCGCGCGCGCCGACGAAGCCGGAGCTGTCGGAGCCCGCCTCGCCCTCCGCGGGCGCGGGCGCCGGCTCGACGACGGACTGGTCGGACGACGACTGGCCCGACGACTCGTCGGACGCCGACATGCCGGTGCTGCAGCCGGCGAGCGACAGGGTGAGCAGCAGCAGTGCTGTGGGAATGATGCGCCTCATGATGCGACCGTAACGACGCCGAAGCGCGCACCGCTACCCAACGTTCGTCACGATTCGTACGTCACTCGGCGGCGGCGCTGAGAGTTTGCCAGTTTCTGCTGTCAAGGTCTGGAGCCCGTTCTGCGCCCGTCCTAGTGTCGTTCTCGACGGCTCGATCAAGGGAGAAATCATGGGCGTGTTCGACAACGCGAAAGACGCGGCCGAGGCAACCGGCAAGAAGATCGGCGAGTGGGCTGACGACACGAAGGAGCGCATCAGCGACAAGGTCGACGAAGTCCAGGCCGATGCCGAGGTGAAGAAGGCCGAGGGCGACGTGCGCAAGGCGGAGGCCGAGCGCGACGCCACCGAGGCGAAGAACGAGTACAAAGAAAAGCTGCGCGACTAGGGCGTCTGCGCAATGGGATCGGCCCGAATGGGCCGATCCCATTTCTTTGCCTAAGCTCGCCCCATGGACACTCGCAACGTAGCGCGCATCGGCAGAGACCTCTCGGTCATCGGACTCGGCACCTGGCAACTCGGTGCCGACTGGGGAGACGTGTCGGAAACCGACGCGCGGGCGGTGCTCGACGCCTCGGTCGAGGCCGGGGTGACGGTGTTCGACACCGCCGACGTGTACGGCGACGGCCGCAGCGAACAGATCATCGGCGGGTACCTCGCCGAGAACCCCGGGCACGACATCTTCGTCGCCACGAAGATGGGGCGCCGGGAAGAGCAGGACCCCGCCAACTTCACGCTCGCCAAGTTCCGCGAGTGGACCGACCGTTCGCGCACCAACCTCCACGTCGACACCCTCGACCTCGTGCAACTGCACTGCCCGCCCACCCCGGTGTTCTCGACCGACGCGGTCTACGACGCCCTCGACACCCTCGTGGCCGACGGTGCCATCGCGCGCTACGGCGTCAGCGTCGAGACGGTCGACGAGGCCCTCGCCGCGATCGCGCACCCCGGTCTCTCCAGCGTGCAGATCATCGTCAACGCCTTCCGACTCAAGCCGCTCGAGCGCGTGCTGCCCGCCGCGGCCGACGCCGGCATCGCCGTGATCACCCGTGTGCCGCTCGCCTCCGGCCTGCTCAGCGGCAAGTACACCGCCGAGACCACCTTCGCCGCGAACGACCACCGCACGTACAACCGGCACGGCGAGTCCTTCGACGTGGGGGAGACCTTCTCCGGCGTGGACTTCGAGACCGGTGTCGCGGCCGCCCGCGAGTTCTCCGCGCTGGCGGATGCTGCCGGCCTCGCCCCGGCGGTCGCCGCGCTCGCCTGGCTCGCCCAGCTCGACGGCGTCACCACCGTCATCCCCGGCGCCCGCAACGTCGAGCAGGCCAGGGGTAACGCATCGGCCGGTTCGGTGCCGCCGCTCGACCCGTCCTTCTCGGCGGGCGTCACCGACATCTACGACCGTTACTTCCGCGAGGCGGTGCACGGGCGCTGGTAGCGGTCGGCGACTGCACGGTCACTCCTCGATCCGGTAGCCCGAGACGCTGTCCACCCCGTCGACGATGAACCAGCCGTCTCCCGCGTCGATGCCCGCCATCTCCACGGCGCCGACAGTGAACGCGTCGTCGTCGAGCGGTCGCGCATGACCGTCGCAGGCGGAGGTGCCGGCCCCGGCGCTGAACTCGTGGAGTTCGCCGGGGTCGTCGCTGCCGGGCACCCGGGCCCGGAACGGTTCGCGGTCGGTCTCGCACGCGACCCGGGCGCGAGCCGGCGCCGTCGTGGTCTCGCCGCTCAGGACGTCGACCATCGTGAGCGTTCCGTCGATGCTCACCGGCTGCCTGGCGAGGGTGCTGCGGAACTCCGACGTGTCGACGGGGTAGATCGAGTCGTCGCTGCCGAGGGGTAGAGTCCAGCGTTCGGCACCGGTCTCGGGGTCGACGCCGAGCAGGGTCGCGTCGACGCCGTGCACCGTTGCGGTGACGTCATCCGGGTCGCTGCGGTCGACGGTGAAGCTGCCGGCGTCATACCGGCACAGCGGCAGCGTCTGGTGGATGAGGTCCGACGAGACACCGGCGGGCCCGCACCACGGGTCGGCCGCGGGCATCCTCCACACGGTCGTGCCGTCGGCGCGCCGCAGTGCGACGGTGACCGAATCGGTGAGCGGGTACTCGGCGACCGGGAGCGCGTCTACCTCCGGCCGGCTCGGCGAACCCACGCCGATGACCACGTCGAGTCCGGGCCGGTCGATCCACTGCCAGCCGCCGTCGACGCTGTATCCGGCACCGAAGACGTCGGCGTATGCGCGTTGCCAGCTGATGGCGCCGTCCACCGCGTAGCCCACCTGTTCGGGGTCGTCCGCGGTGCGGCCGCCCGCCGAGAATACGTGTGTGGCGATGTACCAGGCGCCGGCCGGCAGCCCGGCGGCGGAAGGGTCGCGCGCGAGACGCCCGGAGTCGGGGTCGAGGCGGTAGGTGTGCCGCGGCCCCTCCGTGTCGTCGTCGAGCCAGCCCTCGACGCAAATGTCGGCGCCGTCGGCACACTGCGCGGGCGAGCCGCGGGCCTGCACGACCGGATTCTCGATAGCGAGGTGTTGTCCGGTGCGCGGCTCGGCGACGACGAGCCGCTGCCACCACCCGGTCGGGTCGGTCTCGTCGTCTTGCAGGTAGCCGACGAGTTCGTCGTCGCCCGCGCTGGCGGTGGCGACGTTCAGCCAGTCGTAGCGGTGCCCCTGGATCGCCACCCCGTCGCGCCAGAGCTCGACACCGGTCGCGACATCCCACGCCACGATCTCGAGCCGGTCGTCGCCGGAGTTCACGTACGACAGCACCACGTCGTCGACCACCGCGGCGGAACCGACCAGATCGACCCGGTTCGACCAGACCGGCTGTGCGGGCGTTACAAGATCGGAGCGAACGTCGCCGCACGCCGTCAGCCCGAGGAGAATCCCGGAGAACAGCGCGATCAGCAGCACACCCAGCGCCGTCCGACCACCGCCCATTCGCACAGCCCCGCTCCCGTCGCCCACGCGGCCGGATGGCCGCCGGACGAGTGTGACGGGAACTAGGGTCCGCGAACGCCGCGCGAGCCGATCTGTGCAGAACTACAACCTGTGGAGAACCGTCAGTGCGCGGCGAGCCACTCGCGCAGCAGGCTGAGAGTCTCGTCGGGACGGTCGCGGTGCGGGGAATGGCCGGCGCCCGGGACGACCCGGTAGGCGATGTGCGCGTTGGCGGCCACCAGGGCATCCGCCGTCTCGGTCGGGAGCATGCTGTACACGGCGTGGTCGCCGCCGACGATGAGCGTGGGCACGGTGATCTCGACCGTCTCGTCGAGCACGTTCCACGGGGTGTTGTCGGCGACCGTGCGCTCCACCATGTGGGCGGTCGCCTTGCTCACGGCGTCGGACTTGTGGGCGACGTCGACCGGGTCCCACGTGGGGCGCAGCTTTTCGAAGCCCTCCAGGTCGAGGGTCAGCTCGGCGAGCTCGCCGTTCAGCAGCTCGGGCAGTTCCGACGAGTCGAGCGCGAGCGCCGGGTCGATCAGCACGATCCGCTTCGCGAACCCGGGGCGGGCGGCCGCGACCACGGCCACGGCGCCGCCGAGGGAGTGGCCGATCACGACGTCCCAACCGCGTCCTGGGAGGTCGGCCGCGTAGTCGGCGAACCGGTAGCTGGTCGCGACCGGGCCGTCGCCGTTTCCGCGGAGGTCGACGGCGGTGACGAACCAGCCGTCGCTCGCGAGCGCCTCGCCGACGCGCCACCAGGTCGCGCCGCTCGAGGTCAGGCCGTGCAGGAGGAGCGCGCTGCGCTCGGACGACGGATCGCCCCAGTGAGTCGTGGGAAGGTCGAGCATCCCGCTACGCTACCGTCGGCCGCGCCATCCACTCGTCACTATTGCCTAGCGTGGCAGGAAGTCGGCGAGGGCCGTCAGATACGCGGGCCCGTCGTTGGAGCCGGTGGCGGCGTAGCGCGCTCCCGCACGGTGGTTGAGTAGGCTGCCCGCGGCCGTATCGACACCCGGTTTCGATATGCGGACTCCTTCGTCGCTCGCTATCGACCACCGCCTACGTGGTGCGGGGCCGCCGCAGTTCTTCGAGCGAGTCCATGCGCTCGAGCGCGGGGGAGCCGAGGCGCTGCGCGACCGCGGGCACCAGCGACTCGACGGCCGCGAACAGGCCGGTCATGCTATCGAACAGCGCGGCCTCGACGGCCAGGGGGATGACGACGTCGGCCAGCTGTGAGACGGGCGAGAGCCACACGTCGGTGAACAGCACGATCGCGCAACCTCGCTTCTTCGCGAACTCGGCGAGTGTCAACGCGAGCGGGTCGTAGCGGCGGAAGTCCATGATGACCACGACGTCGCCCTTGCGTGCGTCGAGGATGTATCCGACATCGAGGCGCAGCGCGTCGTCGACGAAGTACGTTCGCGGGCGCAGGTGGCGCAACTGCAGCTGCAGGTAGCGCGCGGCGAGATGGCTGAACTTGCCGCCGGAGAACAGGAGCGTGCGCGCCGGGTCGGCGAGCAGTGCGACCGCGCGGTCGAACTCCGCCGTGGGCACCGTCTCCCGTACCCGCCGTACGAGATCGGCGCGGAGGTCGAGCGCGGACCCGACACCGTCGGAGCCGTCGGAGGGCGCCCACTCGTCGTGGTGTGCGCGGCTGGCCGGACTCGCGTGCCGGGAGGTCAATTCCGCGCGGAGGCGTACCTGCAGATCGCTGTATCCGGCGAAACCGAGGTGGGTGCAGAAGCGCACCACTGTCGCGGTGCTCGTGCTGGCCCGCGCGGCCAGGTCGCTCACCGTGGACAGGCCGGCGCTTGGGTAGTCCGAGCGCAGTACCCGGGCGATCCGCAGCTCCGACGGGCTCAGGTCGGGCATCTTCGCCGCGATCGTCTCGGCGACGGTGGGGTTCTCGGGTGCGGGCACGCAGCGGTCCTCGGAGGGGCTCGGGTCGGGACACAGCGAACGCTGTGTTTCTCTCACCGTACCCGCCTTCGAGCGCGGCGAATGTGAAATAGATGTTACATAAACCTGTGAACGACATCAGCGCGCAGGTTTTGTGCCATTGTGTTTAACAACACCCGTTGTATTTGTCGATCGAAAGACCACAGTGACCACCATCTGGGCGCCCGTCGCCACCTCCTCTAGCTCGCTCGCCATCCACGGCGGAGCGGGAGCCCGACCCAGTCTCCTCAACGACGACGAGAAGGTCGAATACCACCAGGCGCTCGAGCGGTCGCTCCTCGCGGGCAAGGCGGTACTCGACGCCGGCGGCTCCGCGATCGACGCCGTCTGCGCCTCCGTCATGGTCATGGAGGACTCGCCGCTATTCAACTCGGCGCACGGTGCGGCGCTCAACGCGGACGGGCTCGCCGAGCTCGACGCCTCGGTCATGCTCGGCTCCGGCGAGGCCGGCGCGATCACGGGTTCGACGATCGCCCGCAACCCCGTGCTCGCCGCCCGCGCCGTGATGGAGCGCACGAGCCACGTGCTGCTGATCGACCCCGACGAGCGACGTCTCGCCGAGTGGGGCATCGAGACCGTCGAGCGCGACTACTTCATCACCCCAGCCCGGGTCGCACAGCTCGCGCGCCTGCAGGCCGAGAAGTCGACCGGTCCGAAGCACGGCACCGTCGGCGCCGTCGCCCGCGACATCCACGGCAACCTCGCCGCCGCCACCTCGACCGGGGGCACCGCGAACCAGTTCGTCGGCCGCGTCGGCGACACCCCCGTGATCGGCGCCGGCACCTGGGCCGACAGCGACGTGGTTGCCATCTCGTGCACCGGCCAGGGCGAGTACTTCCTGCGCCAGGCCACAGCGCACGATATCCACGCCCGCATGACCTACGGCGGCGCGGACCTGCGCACCGCTGTCGCCGACACCATGGGGGCGCTCGGCGACCGCGGCGGACTCGGCGGCCTCATCGCGCTCGACGCCGCGGGCGACGCGGTGCTCGTCTTCAACACCGAGGGCATGTTCTGCGGCCACCTCGACAACGGAGAGGTCCGCACCAATGTCTGACACAACCAAGGGAGTTACCAGCATGAGCCACGTAGTCATCACCGGAGGCGCCGGCGGAATCGGCCAGGGCATCGCCCGCGTCTATGCCCGTGCGGGCTGGGCCGTCACTCTCGTCGACTTCCGTGAAGACGCCGTCGCCGCCGCGGCCGACGCCCTGCGTGCGGAGCCGGGCGCCAGCGACGTCTGGCACACCACGGCCGACCTCACCTCGGCGACCGACCCCGGCGACGCGATCGCCGCCGCCTGGGCGAACGCCCCCGTCGACGTCGTCGTGAACGCCGCGGGCATCTACCCCTCGACGCCGCTCCTCGACCTCACGGCCGACATCTGGGACGCGATCCAGGATGTCAACGTGCGCTCCGCCGTGCTCACCACCGTGGCCTTCGCGCGCACCGCGGTCTCCGCGGGCCGCAGCGGCAGCGTCGTCAACATCACCTCGGGTGCCGCCCTGCGTGCCCGCCGTGCCGCAGCGCCGTACTCCACCTCCAAGGCCGCGCTCGAGATGTTCACCAAGGCGAGCGCGCTCGAACTCGGCGAGCACAACATCCGCGTCAACGCGGTGTCGCCCGGCTTCGTCGGCGTCGACAGCCCCGTCAACCCGTACCTCAAGGAATACCGCGCGCAGGCCGACGTCAACCCGCTTGGCCGCGCGGGCGAAGCCGAGGACATCGGCGAGGCGGTGTTCTGGGTCGCCGGGGAGAAGGCGAGCTGGGTCACCGGCACCATCATCCGCGTCGACGGCGGCTCGAGCACGGGCAACAGCAACCTTCCCCGCTCCTGGCCGACCATGTCGCTCGGCTCCAAGGGCGAGGTCGCCGCGGGAGACGCCGTCGGTGTCTGATCTCCACTACGCCGCGGGGCGCGACCGCCTGACCCGTCCGCTCCCCGCACTCGAGCCCGCGCTCGCCGAGCGCGCGGCCCGACTTCTCGCCGGCACCGTCGGCTCGCTGCACGACCACCCGGTCCGCTTCCCCGACCCGCTCACCGCCGACACCTGGGCGCGCCACATGGCGGCCGGCGTCGACGTGCTCGCGGTCGAGGAGCTGACGGCGTCCGGCCTCGGCACGGTTGTCGCGAACTGCTTCTCGCAGCCCGACCTCGGTTTCGTGCGCGGCTGGGCCGCGTCGATGCGCGGGCAGCTCGCCGCGGCATCCGGCCTTCGTCTGGTTCTCGAGATCGGCGATCTCGGTAACGGCGCCACCGGCGTGCTGCTGGGGCTCGAAGACCTCGGACCCGTCAGCACGCTCGACGACATCGACAGGCTCTTCGCCGACGGCATCCGCGTGGCGGGCGTCGCCTACAACTCCGGGTCGTCGCTCGGCTGCGGGCTGGCGCAGGACGACACCGGGCTGACCGACTTCGGCCGCGCCGCCGTGGCGCGCGCGAACGAGCTCGGCATCCTGCTCGACGTCTCGCACGCCGGCGACCGCACCTCGCTCGAGGCCATCGCCGCCAGCGGGCGCCCCGTCGTCATCAGCCACGCCGGCGCGCAAGGCGTCTGGAACTCGTCGCGCATGATCCCCGACTCGGTGATCCGGGCGTCCGCGGCCAGCGGCGGCATGATCGGCATCGAGGCCGCACCCGGATCGACCCGCGTCGACCCCGCCCGCCCCGACCACACGCTCGACGACGTCGTGCGGCACATCGAGTACTGCGCCGACCTCGTCGGCATCGACCACGTCGGCCTCGGCGCCGACACCTTCTACGGCGACCACGTCGGCCTCTACCGTGCGCTGGGTTCCAGGGGCGCGGCATTGCCCGACGGTGCCGTCGCCTTCGACGGCGACCTCGTCGCGGGCGCCGAGAACCCCACCGAGTTCGCCCCGCAGGTCTGCAGCGCGCTGCTGCTCGCGGGGTGGAATGACGCCGACATCGCCAAGGTGCTCGGCGAGAACCTCGACCGCGTGCTGCGCGCGACCCTGCCCGGAGCCGCCGCGTGATCGCCTACGACGCCGTCGCGTTCCGGCGTGAGCTGCACTCCGCGCCCGAGGTGGGACTCGACCTGCCGCGCACCCGCCGCCGCGTTCTCGAAGCGCTCTACGGACTCGGCCTCGAGATCACCGAGGGGCGCGACTCCAGCTCGATTGTCGCGGTTCTCCGGGGCGGGACGAACTCCGGCCGGCGCAGCGTGCTGCTCCGCGCCGACATGGACGCACTACCGGTCGAGGAGCGCAGCGCCCTGCCGTGGGCGTCGCGCAACGGCGCGATGCACGCGTGCGGGCACGACCTGCACACCGCGATGCTCATCGGCGCGGCCCACGCCCTCGCCGCACGCCGTTCCGAGCTGGGCGGCGACGTGGTCTTCGCGTTCCAGGCCGGTGAAGAGGCGCTCAACGGCGCCCGCATCATGATCGCCGAGGGTGCGCTCGACGCCGCCGGCCCGCTCCCGATCGCGGCTCTCGGCCTCCACGTGCGCGCCGACGCGCTGCCCGGCGGCGTCTTCGGCTTCCGCGACGGCGTCGTCACCGGCACGGGCACTTCGGTGCGTGCCGACTTCTTCGGCCGGGGCGGTCACGGCTCGGCTCCGCACACCGCGGTCGACCCGATCCCCGCCCTGCTCGAGGGCCTGACCGCCGTGCAGGTTGCCCTCGCCCGCGAGATCGACGCGTTCGACTCCGTCGTGTTCACCCCGGGGTCCGTTCACGCGGGTACCCGCCGCAACGTCATCCCCGACGCCGCCCACTTCGAAGCGACCCTGCGCACCTTCGACGAGAGCGTGCGGCAGGACGCCGTGCGCATCATCGGACGCGTGCTCGCGGGCGTCGCCGCGGCACACAACACACGGGTCGAGGTGCTCATCGAAGACGGCTACCCGTCGGTGGTCAACGACACCTCCGAGACGACTTTTGCCAGCGGCATCCTCACCCGGCTTTTCGGTTCCGAATCACACGAACGGATGCCGCACGCCGAAGCCATGACGGAGGACTTCTCCCGCTTCGCTCAGCGCATCCCCGCGTTCTTCGCGTTCCTCGGGGCGTGCCCGCCCAAGGTCGACTGGCGTACCGCGCCCTCCAACCATTCCTCCGAGGCGGTTTTCGACGACGCGGTGCTCAGCCGCGGAATCGCGTTCGAGACCGAGTGGGCCGTCGCCCGCCTCGCCGACCAGACAGAAGCGACCCCATGACTGACACCACCGCGTTCCCCTATACCGTCGTCGGCGGCGGCGCGATCGGCGGCATGCTCGCCGCAGCCCTGCTCGACAACGGCGTGCCCGTGCAGATCGTCGACGCGGACCCGGCGCACGTCGCCGCGATCCGCGCGGGCGGGTTGCGCGTGGTGTCGGCTGAGGGCACACGCACTGCCTGGGTGCCGGCTTTCGGGCTGGATGACGCACCCGCCGTCTTCGGACCGGTACTGCTCGCGGTCAAGGGCCAGGCCACCGGATCCGCGATGGCCTTCATCGCGCCGAGACTCGCGGCCGACGGCTTCGTCGTTTCGATGCAGAACGGGCTGAACGAGGACGAGATCGCGTCGGTCGTCGGCGCCGAGCGCACCGTCGCCGCGTTCGTCGACCTGTTCGCCGACGTGATGGAGCCCGGCGTCGTGAAGGACGGGGGACCGGGAGCGATGTCGCTCGGCGAGCACGCGGGCCGCTTCGACAGCGCGCGCGTCCTGAAGCTGCGCGACGACCTGCGCCTCGCCGGCCACGCGGTCGTCACCCCCAACGTGCTCGGATACCTCTGGTCGAAGCTCGCCTTCGGCACGATGTCGTCGGTCACGGCACTCGTCGACGCCGACATGTACGACGCCGTCGACCGTCACCGGCCGACGATGCACGGGCTCGCCGCCGAGGTTATCGAGGTCGCCGACGCGCTGGGCATCCCGCTCGAGGACTTTGACGCCTTCATCGTCGCCGCCTACCGCCGCGGCACCGACCCGGCAGTGACCGACGCGACCACCGACGGAGTCGTGGCCTGGTTGGCGTCGCAGCCCAAGCTGCGGTCGGGAGTGTGGCGCGACGTGGCGGTGCGCCGCCGCAAGACCGAGGTCGTCGCGCACTTCGCGCCGGTGATCGCCCACGCGGCGGACCTCGGCATCGAGGTGCCGCTGCTGCACGAGCTGCTGCGGCTGATCGCCGCCATCGAGAACGGCGAGATCGTCCACGACGACGCCCATCTCTCGGCGCTCGACGCCCTCGTTACCGGATCGTGAAACGGATGCAGGTTCCCGACACGTCGCCGAAACAATCGGATGGTAAACATATTACAAGTCGATTGTAAACAATAAGCAAAACCCAAGAACAGGTCCCATCGTGACAGACAGCACCACCAGCACCACGGCAACGCCGGTCCGCCCGGCCGAGAGCGCGCGCCTGCGCCGCATGCACATGCCCGAGCGCGCCGCCGTCATCGGCACCTCCGTGCGCGAAGCCGACCGCGCCCTCAACCTCAACGGCGGCGGCGGGGGACTCCTCGACACCACCCACTTCGACACCGTCCGCTTCCCGCCGCCCGCGTGGGCAAAGGACGTCATCAACTCCGTCATCGAGGACGGCGAGAAGGCGTATACCCCCTACCGCGGCAACCCCGAGGTGCTCGCCTCGCTGACCGCCCCCGTCTCCGAGTTCCTCGGCACCGACGTCACGGTCGCCAACCTCGCGCTCACCCCCGGCACCCAGGCCGGCCTGTTCACCACCCTCTCCGCGATCATCGACGAGGGCGATCTCGTTATGCTCGCCGACCCCGAGTACGTATTCGCCGAGCGCATGCTCGCTTTCCTCGGGGCCCGCGTCGTGCGGATCCCGCTGACCTTCCACGACGCGGAGCCGACCTTCGACCTCGACGCCGTCGAGGCGCTGCTGCCCGAGAAGCCCGTGCTGTTCATGTACTCGAACCCGAACAACCCCACCGGGTCGGTCTTCACCGAGGCGACGATCGAACGCCTCGCCGAACTGTCGCAGCGCGGCGGGTTCCGCGTGCTCGCCGACGAGCTGTACTCGCGTCTCGTCTACGAGGACGTCACGTTCACCCACATGCTGTCGATCCCCGGCATGAGCGACCGCTGCATCACCATGCTCGGCCCGTCCAAGACGGAGTCGCTCAGCGGCTACCGCCTCGGCGTCGTCGTCGGCCCGCCCGACGTGATGGAGGCCGTCGAGCAGACGCTCGCCGCCACCTCGCTGCGCGCACCCGCCTACGCCCAGCACCTGCTGAGCCACTGGCTCGTCGAGGACGAGGAGTTCGTCGCCGATCGCATCCTCGACCTGGCCGCGCTCCGCGACCTCACCCTCGAGAAGCTGCGCACCGTTCCCGGCCTCACCATGACCCCGCAGGGCGGCACCGCCTATCTGTTCGTCGACACGAGCGCGCTCGGCGTCAGCGACCAGGAGGTCGCCAAGGCCCTGCAGCAGGAGGCCGGCGTCATCGTCTCGCCCGGCTACCAGTTCGGTCCCACCGGAGTCGGCCACTTCCGCGTCTGCTACGCCCGCGACGAGGCCGAATGGGCTCTCGCGCTCGACCGCATGGTCGCCAGCCTCTCCGCGATCGCGGAGCGACAGGGCGTGACCGCGTGAGCGGCGCGACCCCGGTGGTCACGACGCAGGCTCCCGCCCCGGCCGGCCCGTACAGCCAAGCGATCCTCGCCGGCGGCTTCGTGTTCATCGCCGGCCAGACGCCCAAGCTGCTCGACGGCACGCGGCTCCTCGACCGCCCGTTCGACGAGCAGGTGCGCCAGACGATGGAGAACCTCAGAGCCGTCGCCGTCGCGTCGGGCGGAACTCTCGCCGACGCCGTCAAGGTCAACGTCTTCCTCCGCCCCGGCTGCGACGTCGCCGCCTTCAACGCGATCTACGAGACGTACGTCTCGCACCCGCTTCCGGCCCGCATCACGACGATCTCCGACCTCGCCGTGGGCGACGTCGAGATCGACGCCGTGCTCTGGCTCGGCTGATCCCCACGATTTCCACCCGCACCACACCCTTCCACCCAACTAGGAGCACACAGATGAAATTCAGGACCCGGTTGGCTAGCGTCGCGCTCGTCGCGACCGCAAGCCTCCTGCTCGCCGCATGCGCGCCGAGTGACTCCAGCACGTCCGGCGACAGCGAGACCCCCGTCGCGGGAGGCACGCTCAGCTACGCGATCGCCGCCCAGCCCGGCACCGGCGGACTCGACCCGATCGTGGCGTCGAACGCCGCGAGCAACGGCTACCTCTCGCAGATCTACGAAACCCTCCTCGTGAAGAACGACGAGGGCGAGATCGAGCCCGGCCTCGCCGAGAGCTACGAGCAGCTCGACGACCTGAACTACACCTTCACCCTGCGTGACGGCGTCGAGTTCAGCGACGGCACCCCGCTCACCGTCCAGGACGTCGTCTACAGCTTCAACACCTGGCTCGCGTCGACCAGCACCCGCAAGCAGTTCCTCGCCGGCGTCGACACGATCACCGCCATCGACGACAAGACGGTGCAGTTCACCTTCTCGACCGTCAACGCCACGTTCCTCAACGCCGTCTCCAGCCGCACCACGTTCTACATCCTGAACGAGGCGTGGTACTCGGCTCTCACCCCCGACGAGCGCCAGCGCCAGGCGCTCGGCACCGGAGCCTTCGCGCTCGACAGCTGGACCGACAACGTGTCGCTCAGCCTCGTCAAGAACGAGAACTACTGGCAGGAAGGCCTGCCCTACCTCGACGGAATCGACTTCCAGATCGTTCCCGACGAGACCGCCCGTCTCGCGCTCACGCAGCAGGGCTCGACGGATGTCGCATCCTTCACCGATGCGGCAGTGGCCAACCAGGCCGCCGACGCCGGGTACACCGTGGGAGACGCTAGCTACACCCGCAAGATCAGCATCTACATCAACCCGACGACCGGCCCGCTCGCCGACCTGAACGTGCGTCGCGCGCTGTCGCTCTCGCTCGACCGCGACCAGATCGTCGACCTCGCAGCCGGCGGCAGCGGAGCTGTCTCCCTCACCGTCGTCGTCGGCGACCCGGCGTCCACGACGCCCGACGCCGACACCCCGTACTACACGCGGGACATCGACGCGGCGAAGGAACTCCTCGAAGAGGCCGGACAGCCGAACCCGACGATCCAACTCTCCTACCCCAGCGACTACACCCCCGAGGACATTCCCGTCTTCGAGGTCATGAAGGAGCAGGCGGCCGAGGCCGGCATCAACATCGAGCTCGTCGCCACCCCGTGGGCCGACATCTCGCGCATCTTCACCTACGGCGAGAGCTGGACCGACATGGTCGCCATCTGGAACGTCGTGAACGTCGACCCGGCCGGCTACTTCAACCAGTTCCTGCTCGACGAGGGCCAGATGGCCTACTTCGACGGGAACCCGGACGCCGACGAGGCCCGCGCCCTCCACCAGGAACTGCAGACCACGACCGACCCCGAGACCCGCGCCGAGCTCACGGTGGCCCTGGACAACGAGGTGGCCGACAAGGTCATCAAGCTGATCCCGCTCGCCAAGGCGCAGCTCATCGAGGTCTGGGACGACACGAAGATCGGCGGCTACTCCACCGATCCGTACAGCTCCCGCTGGAAGCTCAAAGAGCTCTACCTCAAGTAGCAATACCCCGCAGTAACCGCGCAACGTGGCCGGGAGACATCCTCTCCCGGCCACGGTGCGTATCCACAATCAACCAGTCGACAACGACGCAAGTTCTCAGGAGACGACCATGGTGAGATATATCGCCAGACGCATCGGAGAAGCGGTCTTCGTGCTCTTCGTACTGTCCGTGCTCGTCTTCCTGATGGTGCGGATCATGCCGGGAGACCCGGCAGCCGCCTTCATGGACCCGAGCAACCCCGACCCCTCGGTGCGGGCGGAGATCTACGCGCAGCTCGGCCTCGACCGGCCGTGGTTCGTGCAGTACTTCAGCTGGATCGGCGGCATCTTCACCGGCGACTTCGGCCGATCTCTCACCCAGCCGTACACGGTGGGCGAGCAACTCGCCACGCGCTTCCCGGTCAGCCTCGAGCTCGGCGTGATGGCGACCATCATCGGCGTCGCCCTCGGAATCCCGATCGGCATCGCCTCGGCCGTGCGCCGCGGCAAGCTCGTCGACAACGGCTCGCGCATCCTCACGTTCCTCCTCCTCTCGGTGCCGCCCTTCCTCGTCGGAACCGTTCTGCTGCTGATCAACTCGCGCACCACCAAGTTCCGCCTGCTCGGGTTCGTCACGTTCGAAGACGACCCGGTCGGCCACTTCACCAAGCTCCTGCTCCCGGCGCTGCTGCTCAGCCTCGGACTGCTGGCGCTCGTCGCCCGGTACACCCGCGGCATGCTGCTCGACACGTTCAGCCAGGACTACATCCGCACCGCGCGCGCCAAGGGCGTGCTCGGCAACGGCATCGTCACCGGCCACGCCCTGCGCAACGCGATGGCGCCCGTTATGACGGTGGTTGGCGTGCAGCTCGCGTCGCTCATCGGCGGCACGGTGATCATGGAGAACGTCTTCGCCCTGCCCGGCATGGGCAGCCTGCTCATCAACGCCGTGAACACGAGCGACTACACGACCATCCAGGCCTGCGTGCTCATCATCGGCGCCCTCTACGTCGCGATCAGCCTGATCGTCGACCTCCTCTATCCGCTTGTCGACCCGAGAATCCGCGTGGTGCGCTCATGACCGTGACAGTGAAGCAGAAGTCCCCGCGCGCGGGGCGCACGAAGGTGGCCACCGAGCTCAAGCTCGGTCTCGGCATCCTCGTGTTCATTTTCGTCGCGTCGGTCGTGGCCGCCGCGTTCCCGCCGTTCTCTCCCACCGCGATCGGCGACGACCCGTTCGCCCTTCCGGGCGGAGAGCACCTGCTCGGCACCGACAACCTCGGGCGCGACACCTTCACGCGCCTGTTCATCGCGGCGGGCACGACGCTGATGATCTCGGCCGCGGCGACGCTCATCTCCGCGGTCTGCGGAACGGCGCTCGGCCTGATCGCGGGCTACCGGGGCGGCATCGTCGATTCGATCATCATGCGCGGCTCGGACGTGCTGCTCGCCATCCCCGCCATCCTCATGGCACTCATCGTGCGCGTCATCATCGGGCCGGGCATCATCCCGCTCATCATCGCCATGGGCATCATCTACACGCCCACCTTCGCGAGGGTCATGCGCGCGCCGGTGCTCGCCATGCGCGACCGCGACTTCATCGTCGCCGCCCAGCTCGCCGGGACCCCGGCGCCGATCATCGCGATCAAGCACATGCTGCCGAACGCGCTCACCCCGCTCATGGTGCAGGCCGCCGTCACGGCGTCCGAGGCCGTGCTGCTCGAGGCCGGACTGAGCTACCTCGGCCAAGGCGTGCAGCCGCCGAACCCCTCGGTCGGCATGATGATCAGCGAGTTCCAGAAGTACGTGCAGGACAGCCCGCTGCTCGTCATCCTGCCGGGCATCGTCATCGTGGCGATCGCTGCCGGCTGGAACCTCATCGCCGACGGCCTGCAGCGCACGTTCTCGCCGCGTCAGCGCGACACGTTCGAGTTCCTCCTCCCGCGCCAGCCGATCTGGCGCCGCATGCTCAACCCGTTCATCGGAGCGGGCCGGCCGGCGAAGAACGGCCTGGTCGACACCAAGAAGGGCCTGAAATGACCGCCCCCGCACTCCAGATCGACAACCTGTCCATCGGCTACGGCGCCGCCCTCGCCGTCGACGGCGTGAGCATCACGGTGCAGCCGGGCGAGATCGTCGGCGTCATCGGCGAATCCGGCAGCGGAAAGTCGACCATCGCCATGGCCGCCCTCGGCCTGCTGCCCTCCTACGCCGAGGTCTCCGCCGACCGTTTCGACATCGACGGCGTCAGCACCATCGGCCTCGATGAGACCGCCTGGTCGCAGATCCGCGGCATGGACGCGTCGATGATCTTCCAAGAGCCGATGTCGGCGCTCAACCCGAGCATGACCGTCGGCGCGCAGATCGCCGAGGCGCTCACCATCCACGGTGTGACGGCGAAGAACGACGCACGTGCGAAGACCTTCGAGCTGCTCAACCTCGTGCATATGCCGAGCCCCGAGGTCCGCATGCGCCAGTACCCGTTCCAGCTCTCGGGCGGCCAGCGCCAGCGCGTCATGATCGCCATGGCGATGGCCGCGTCGCCGAAGCTGCTCGTCGCCGACGAGCCGACCACGGCGCTCGACGTGACGGTGCAGGCGCAGATCCTCGACCTCATCGTCGAACTGCGCAACCGTACCGACATGGGCGTGCTGATCATCTCGCACGACCTCGGCGTCATCGGCCAGCTCTGCGACCGCGTCTTCGTGATGTACCGCGGTCGCGTGGTCGAGTCGGGCGTCACGCAGCAGGTGCTCACCGCCCCGCAGCACCCCTACACCGTCGCCCTGCTGGAGAGCGTGCTCGCCGGCCAGCAGGCGCCGCGCACAATGCTCCCGACGATCCGCGCCGACATTCTGGACGCCGACCCGGCCGCCACGGTCGACGACGTCATCGAGGTGCACGAGGCGCCCGTCGTGGCCGCGGCCCGTCCCGAGCCCCGCGCCGACGACGTGATCGTGCGCTTCGACTCGATCGTCAAAGACTTCACCACCCGCGGCAACGTCATCCGCGCCGTCGACGACGTGTCGCTCGAGATCCGTCGCGGCGAGACGTTCGGCGTCGTGGGGGAGTCCGGGTCCGGCAAGTCGACCCTGTCGCGCATCGGAACGCTGATCGAGCGCCCTACCTCGGGCACGATCACGTTCGACGGCATCGACGTCACCCATGCGAGCGGCCGTGCGCTGCGCCAGTTCCGGTCGAAGATCCAGGTGGTCTTCCAAGACCCGAACGACTCGCTCGACCCGCGCTACTCGGTCTTCCGCTCGGTCGCCGAGCCGCTGCGCACCCTCAAGCTGTCGCGTGACGAGACGTACGAGCGTGTCATCGCCTCGCTCGAGAGCGTCGGTCTGTCCGGCGACACCGCGCGACGCCTGCCGCACGAGTTCTCGGGCGGCCAGCGCCAGCGCATCGCCATCGCCCGCGCGATGGTCACGAACCCCGAGTTCGTCGTGCTCGACGAGGCGACGAGTGCGCTCGACGTGTCGGTGCAGGCGCAGATCCTCAACCTGCTGCTCGAACTGCAGGAGCGCACCGGGGTGACCTACCTGTTCATCTCGCACAACCTCGCGGTCGTACGTCACCTCGCGCAGCGCATGGCGGTGATGCGCGGCGGCAAGATCGTCGAGGTCGGCGACTCCGAAGCGGTGTTCACCGACCCGCAGGACGAGTACACCCAGCGACTCCTCGAGTCGATCCCCAAGCTCGCTGCGGTCTAGACCGCAGCGCGACGAAGGGCCCCGGAGCTGTGTCCGGGGCCCTTTGGCGTGCGCGTCGCGCGGCCGTTCACGGCTCGCAAGCCATGACGTGCGCCGGCTGGCCAGTTCGGCACGGCGCGTCGCGCGCGCATGCCGCACCAACTGGCCAGCTGGCATGCGAGGCCGCACCTCACCCCCGCCGGCTGGCCGGTTGGGCACGGTCGGGTCGCCAGCCGGTCGCGCGAACCGGCCAGCTGGCAATTACCCCGTCGAGGGCCTAGAAGGGGCGCGCCGAAACCGGGATCGCGCCCTGTGCCTCGAGCGCGAGAGCCAGCCGCAGAGCGAGGTCGTCGGTGTCGGCGGCGGTGATCACCTGCAACCCGATGGGAGCACCGTTGGCGCCGATACCGACGGGCACGGTGACGGATGGCGCACCCGCCAGGTTCGCGATGCGGGTCAGTGGCGCGACCGCGGCCACCCCTTCGTACACCTGTCCCTGTACCTTCGTGGGCGGCGGTCCCTCGGCGGGGATCTCGGTGGTGGAGAGCGTCGGAGCGATGACCACGTCGACGCGCTCGAACCACTCGGCGATCTCCCTGCGCAGCTGGCGGCGACGCTGCTGGAAGCGGCCGTACTCCTGCATGGTGATCGCGCCGGTCTTCTGCAGGCGGGCGGTGAAGTAGTCGCTGAAGATCTCGGCGTTGGCCTCGGTGTCGCCGAATTCGAACAGCGACCACGGGTCGGCCGAGCCCGCGCCGACGAAGATCTCGTTCGCGCCCGCGTCGAGTTCGATCACGTCGTCGAGTTCGACCAGTCCCTCGTCGGCCACGAGACGGTCGACGGCGGCGCGGCAGGCCGCTGCGACCTCGTCGGTGGCACCGGCGTTGTCGAGGTAGGGCACGTAGGTCACGCGCAGGCCACGTAGATCGATGGCGGGCAGTGCGGGCTCGAGCTTGCGCTGGGGCACCGCGGCCGAGAACTGGTCGCCCGCGATCGGGCCCGACATGATGTCGACGAGGCGCACAGTGTCGAGCACGTCCCAGGTGAGCACGCCGACCGTCGAGGTCTGTGAGAGCGCGCGGTCGCGTTCCGGCACCACGCCGAAGGTGGTCTTGTAGCCGATCAGCCCGGTGATCGACGCGGGGATGCGGATCGACCCGCCGCCGTCCGAACCGGTGGCGAACGGGACCATTCCGCTCGCGACCGCCGACGCGGATCCGCCACTCGAACCTCCGGGGGTGATGCCGGTGTTCCACGGGTTGCGCGTGGTGCCGGTCGCGTCGCTCTCGGTGAGCAGGCCGCTCGCGAACTCGGGGGTCGCCGTCTTGCCGATCGGGATGGCGCCGGCAGCGCGCAGCCGCGCGACGTAGGGTTCGTCGCGCGCTGCGGCCGCGGCATCCTTGTGAAGGAGGCTGCCGTATCTGGTGGGCATGCCGGCGCAGTCCTGGGTGTCTTTGACGGCGAACGGGACGCCGGCGAGCGGGCCGAGCTCCTCGCCCCGTGCGACGGCGGCGTCGACGGCCCGGGCCGCGGCCTCGGCCGAGTCCCAGTCGAGGTAGACGAAGGCGACGAGTTCGTCGTTCAGCGCTTCGACCCGACGGCGGCTGACCGCGAGCAGGTCGACCGCGGAGATGCGGCCCGCGCGGATGTCGGCGGCCAGGTCGAAGGTGGTCGTGCGTTGGATCAGGTCGTCGGCGAGTGCCACGGTGCTCATTTCAGGGAGGTTGTGCGGTGATCAGTAGCCTGCGGTGCGCTCGTAGACGTGGGCGAGCTCCGCCCCGTCGAGGTAGCGGCGCAGGTTGTCGACGAAGATGTCGGTGATGAGGCCGTTCTCCGCGTCGACGGTGGAGGCGGAGTGCGGGGAGACGATGACGTTGTCGAGTTCCCAGAAGGGCGAGTCGGCGGGCAGCGGTTCGGTGGCGAACACGTCGAGCGCGGCACCGCCGAGGCGGCCGGACTGCAGAGCCTCGAGCATGGCCGGCTCGTCGATGACACCGCCGCGGGCGATGTTGACGAGGATGGCGCCCTCGGGAAGCAGGCCGATGCGCTCCCGGGTGATCATGCCGTTGGTCTCGTCGGTCAGCGGCATGCAGAGAACGATCGCGTCGACCGTAGGCAGCAGCGCGTCCATGTCCGCGACGCTGGCGAGGGTCCCGGCTTCGGGCAGGTCGTAGCTGCGCCCGTCGCGGCCGATGGCGACGGTGTCGACGCCGAGGGCGGTGAGGCTGCCCACGGTGCGCTTGCCCACGTGGCCGAGCCCCACGACCATGACGCGCTTCCCCGCGAGCTGGCGCGTGGTGTAGCGCTGCCAGTGGTGCCTCGCCTTGGTGGCGGTCAGCAGCGGTACCTCTTTGATGAAGTGCAGGATGCCGGTGAGGGCGAATTCCGCGAGCGGGATCTCGTGCACGCCGGACGCCGTGGTGAACACGATGTCGCTGGTCCCGAGGTCTGTCTTGGTGACGAACTGCCCGATGCCCGAGCTGGTGCCCTGCACCCACTTCAGGTTCGGGGCGTTCTGGGGGAGCTTGGCCGGTTCGAACCAGTCGAAGTCGAAGGCGACTTCGGCCTGCGCCAACATCGCGCGCCAGCGGGCCTCGCCGTCGGCGTCGAGAACCGGGTGGCGGCCCTTGTGGTCGGCGACGTACTGCGACGCGGGGATGAGTGCGGGGTCGTGCAGCACACGCACCCGCGGGTCGACGGCCGCGATGCGCTGCACGTGTTCCGGCTCGAGGGGCGAGGCGATGAGGACATTGACGGGGTCGGGCGAGGTCACGGTGGTTCCTTGGGGCTCGAGGTGCGGTGCTAGCGGGCGGGAGTGTGGAGCGTGCCGCCCGACATGACCAGCCGGATGTTGCGCAGGCTGCGCAGGTCGGTCAGGGGGTCACCGTCGACGGCGATCAGGTCGGCGGAGAGACCGGCCCGAACCCTGCCCGTCTGGTCGCCGAGACCGTGGTGGTCGGCGGCGCGGCTCGTGGCGGAGAGGATCGTGTCCATGGCGGAGGGGCCGCACTCCGAGATGAGGGCCATCTCTTCGGCGATGCCGTCGAACGGGGTGCGGTGCCAGCCGGCGTCGGTACCGGTGACGAAGTTGACGCCGGCGAGCTGCAGGCGGCGGAACTGTTCCATGCCGTTGTCGAACTTGCGCTGCCAGCCCGCGATCGCGTCGGCCGGGCCGCCCGTGTCGACGAGGTGGTCGAGGATGAACTTGCGCACGGAAACCGTCGGGCTCACGTAGATGCCCGAGCGCGCCATCCGGTCTGCCATCTCTTCGTCGAATTCGCTGGCACCTCGGCCGTCTTTCGCGAAGCCCGCGTGTTCGATCTGGTCGGCGCCGGCGGTGATCGCCATGCCGATCGCGACCGAGCTGAGGCAGTGCACGGTGACCTTGCGCTCGCGGGAGTGCGCTTCGTCGACAATCGCGTTCAGTTCGTCCTGCGAGTAGGCGGGCATCCACGGCCGCGTGTTCGGGGTGCCGCCGCCGGTGCCCATGACCTTGATCCAGTCCGCGCCGGCCTTGACGAGCTCGCGCACGCGGCGGCGCACGCCGTCGACGCCGTCGGCTTCGCCACCGAAGAACCAGCAGTGCCCGCCGGTGATCGTGACGGGAGGGCCGCAGAGCAGCATGCGCGGGCCGGACGCCCAGCCGCGCTCGACCGCGCGTCGCAGGTCGAACGCGGTGTCGCGGTACGAGCCGGTGTCGCGCACGGTGGTGATTCCGCCGGAGAGAGCGATGCTCGCGGCGCTCGCCGAAGCGGCGACGAGCGCGCCGGCCGGCTCGAGCACGGCCTGCTCGGCGGGGGTCGCGTCGGCGGCGAGGTTGAGGTGCACGTGCGAGTCGATGAGCCCTGGAAGCACGGTGTGCGCGCGGTGGTCGAGCACGGTCGTCGCCGACTCGATGGCACGGGCCGCCGCATCGCCGGTCAGCACACTCTCGATGCGGCCGCCGCGCACGACGACGGTCGCATCGGCCAGTGGCGCGTCGCCCGAGCCGTCGATCAGCCGGCCGGCGCGGACGACGGTCAGGTCTGCGGCGCTCATTGGGCGGGGGAGGAGGGGGCGGTCTCGTCGGTGAGAGTCGGGAAGTTGGCGCGGTCGGCGATCGGGTAGGTGAGCACGAGGCGGTCGTATGCGCCCGAGGCGTGGGCACGGATCTCGGCCACCGCTTTCGCGACGTCGCCGGAACGGATGTACTCGAGCAGCTGCGTGTGCTCGGCCACGGCGATCGTCAGGTAGTCGCGGTTCGCCGCCGCGCGGGTGAGCAAAAACAGGAGCATCTGCGAGCGGATGGTGTTCCAGGCGTTGGTGAGGCGGTCGTGCTTGGCGGCCTGGTAGATGCCGTCGTGGAACTTGATGTCGAGCTGGGTGAGCCGGTGCTCGTCGTTGGCGGCGACCGCGGCTTCCATCTCGCGGATCACCGATTCGAGCTGGGCGAGGTCTTCGGCGGTGGCGTGCGTCGCGGCCCGCTCGATCGCGAAGGTCTCGAGGGTGGTACGTAGCGTGGTGAGCTCGAGCAGGTCGCTGACCGAGAGCTTGACGACGGAGGCACCGCGGTGCAGCTCGGTGGAGACGAGTCCCTCCTGGCGGAGCAGCACGAGCGCCTCGCGAACCGGGCCGCGGCTCACGTCGAGCTGGTGCGCGATCTCCGCTTCGCCGAGGCGGTCGCCCACCTTGAAGACACCGTCGAAAATGGCTTGGCGGATGCTCTCGACCACTTCTTCGGAGAGGCCCGCGCGTTTGGCGGGACGGAATCCGGGCATTGCAGTCGTCACGTTTCCTCCGCTGAGTTTTTTGTTAACAATTTGCAATCTAGCAGGATGACGCGGGGCAGTCCAATCTGCGAGTGGCGTGGCGCGGGCGCGGAGGGTCGTGGAAGCCGCATCGTGATCGGCGGCAAAATGCTGTTGCCGCCCGTCGGGAGGGACATTTTGCCGCCGATCACGCGTCGCCGGAGCCGATGGCGGCGTAACTGCTCGCGGATTGAGCCGGTCGAAATCCTGTCGAACGGGGTTTCGACAGGCTCAACCCGCCCAAGAGGCTCAACCCGCCTCAGGAACGCCTAAGACGGCTGAATAGGGATCGGCGCCGTGTCGGGCAGCGACGTCAGTTCGCGGCCGCGCAGGTCGGGGTGCCAGCTGCGCAGTAGCAGCGGGATGAGGAAGCCGACGAAGGCGAGCGAGGCCGCGATGGCGAATCCGCCGATTGCCCCGTTCGCGTCGATGAGGAAGCCCGCGAGCGCCGACCCCATGGCCGCGCCGATCAACTGGCCCGTGCCGACCCAGCCGTACGCCTCGGCGGTGTCGCTGAACTTCACGGTCGCCGAGACGATCGCGAACATCACCGCCAGGGCGGGGGCGATGCCGATGCCGGCGATGAACAGCGCGATCGCGAGCCACCAGAAGTCGAGCGAGGCGAGGGTCAGAGCCATTCCGGTGAAGACCGCGAACATGCGACGCGCCATAGCCCAGGGTCCGACGGGCAGGTGCCCGAGGGCGAGGCCGCCGGCGAGCGAGCCGAACGCGAAGACCGCGAGGATGATGCCCGACTCGGCGCCGTGGTCGCCGAACGTGGCGACGACGCTCGCCTCGACCGCCGAGCACGCGCCGATCAGTAGGAAGCCGGTGATCGTGGAGAGCAGCACGGCGGGTTTCTTCAGCACGACCCCGAGACGGCGCTTGCTGCGCGGGATGCGCACTCGCCCGACCTCGGGCGAGAGGATGAACCAGAGCCCGCCGCCGACCATGAGGAATCCGGCGAGCACGATCGCGAGCGTGGTGGAAATCTGCACGGCGACGAACGTCGTGATCACGGGCCCGGCGACCCAGATGATCTCCTGCGCCGAGGCGTCGAGGGAGAACAGCGGGGTGAGCTGCTTCGAGTTGACGAGCTTGGGGTAGATGGTGCGCACGGCCGGCTGGATCGGGGGAGTCGACAACCCGCCGATGAACCCGACGACCATGTACAGCCACACCGGCATCACGATGAACGCCATGCAGAAGATCGAGAGGGTACAGACCACCATCGTGAGCACGAGCACCTTGCGCATGGTCCAGCGGCCCATCCAGCGGCTGGTGAGCGGGCCGGCGATCGCCTGGCCGATGCTGGTCGCGGCGAGCACGAGCCCCGCGGCGCCGTACGAGTCGTGGATGCGCTCGATGTGCAGCAGGTACGCGAGCGAGAGCATTCCCGAGGGGAAGCGTGCGGTTAACTGCGCAGCGATGATCCGGGCTACCCCCGGCGTTTTCAACAGACTTGCGTAGCTACTCACCGACCCAGTCTAGGGAGTTGCCGCGGCATCCCGCCCCTCTCTGGGGGTTGCAGAAACGAGTGTCGGATGCCGCGGCTAGCCTGTGGACAAGTCGTACAAGTTATCCACACCTGTGGAGGACACGCCCACTATATGTAGCGCTATGTGCGACGACTGCCACCAATATATAGTGGTGGAACAGCCGGGCCGGCGACATCAGTTCGCGGCCAATTCTGGGCATTTTGAGGAGCATTCGTGGGAATCACAGTAGTAAAGCGCAACGGCGAGCGAGAGCCGTACGACGCCAACAAGATCAACCTCGCGATCGAGCACGCCACCTACGGCCTCGATGACAACATCACCTGGGTCACGCAGATCGCGTCGGAACTCGAGCTCACGCTCTTCGACGGCATCACCACCCAGCAGCTCGACGAGGCAGTCATCCAGGTCGCGCTGCAGAACGTCAAGGACGACCCGGCGTTCGACGTCGTCGCCGCGCGTCTCCTCCTCAAGACGATCTACAAGCGCGTGCTCGGCGACTACTCCGGCGCCGACGAACTGAAGGCGCTGCACGCCAGCCACTTCGAGGCCAACGTGCGCCGCGGCGTCGAGGAGGGCCTTCTCGACACCCGCCTCACCAGCCTCTTCGACTTCTCGAAGCTGTCGGCCGCCCTCGAGCCCGCCCACGACGAGCTGCTCAAGTACATCGGCGTCGTCACGCTGAACAACCGCTACGGCATCAAGGGCCGCAACGGCGACGCGCTCGAGGTCCCCCAGTACTTCTGGATGCGCATCGCGATGGGCCTCTCGCTCAACGAGCAGAACCCCACCGAGCACGCCATCGCCTTCTACGAGAAGATGTCCCGCCTCGAGTACCTCGCGGCCGGATCCACCCTCGTCAACGCGGGCACCGCGTACCCCCAGCTCGCGAACTGCTTCGTTATGGAGATGCAGGACGACATGGAGCACATCGCCAAGACCACGCGCGATGTCATGTGGCTCACCAAGGGCACCGGCGGAATCGGCCTCTCGGTCACCAAGCTCCGCGCGCAGGGTTCGCCCATCCGCTCGAACAACACCACGTCGACCGGGCCGATACCGTTCATGCACACCATCGACTCGATCCTCCGGGCGGTGAGCCGCGGCGGAAAGAAGTTCGGCGCTCTCTGTTTCTACATGGAGAACTGGCACATGGACTTCCCGGAGTTCCTCGAGCTGCGCAACAACTCGGGTGACCCGTACCGCCGCACCCGCACCGCCAACACCGCGGTGTGGATCAGCGACGAGTTCATGAAGCGCGTGCAGAACGACCAGGACTGGTACCTGTTCGACCCGCTCGAGGTCGCGGACCTCAACGAGCTGTACGGCCAGGAGTTCTCGACCCGCTACAACGAGTACGTCGCGAAGGCCGAAGCCGGCGAGATGCGCATGTTCAAGAAGATCGGCGCCCGCGAGCAGTTCAAGTCGATCCTCATCTCCCTCCAGACCACGAGCCACCCGTGGCTCACCTGGAAGGACACGATCAACAACCGTGCGCTCAACAACAACACGGGAACGATCCACCTCTCCAACCTCTGCACCGAGATCACGCTGCCGCAGGACGAGGACAACGTCTCGGTCTGCAACCTCGCGTCGATCAACCTGTCGCGCCACCTCGACGACGCGTCGAAGCTCGACTTCTCGAAGATCGAGGAGAGCGCCCGCCTCGCCGTGCGCCAGCTCGACAACCTCATCGACATCACGCGTTCCAGCGTGAAGGAGGCGGACTTCTCGAACCAGCAGAACCGCGCCGTCGGCCTGGGAGTCATGGGTTTCACCGACATCATCGAGCGCATGGGCATCAGCTACGAGAGCGAAGAGGCCTACGACCTGATCGACGAGATCATGGAGCACGTCTCCTACGCGGCGATCGACGAGAGCGCGAACCTCGCTCAGGAGCGCGGCGCCTACGAGAACTTCGCCGGCTCGCGCTGGGCGCAGGGACTCGTCCCGCTCGACACGATCGCCCTCACCGAGGCCGACCGTGGCCAGGAGATCAAGGTGAACCGCAAGTCGCGCCTCGACTGGGACGCCCTGCGCCTCAAGGTCAAGGGCGGAATGCGTAACGCCACCCTCATGGCCATCGCGCCCACGGCATCCATCGGTCTTGTCGCCGGCACCACGCCCGGCTTCGACCCGCAGTTCTCGCAGATCTTCAGCCGTGCCACGTCCAACGGCAAGTTCCTCGAGGTCAACCGCAACCTTGTGAACGACCTGCAGAAGCTCGGCATCTGGGACTCGACCAAGGAGAGCATCCTGCGCAGCCAGGGCGACATCCAGAACGTCGCGTCGATCCCCGACCACATCAAGGCCACGTACAAGACGAGCTTCCAGCTCTCGCCGTACGCGTTCCTCGAGGTCGCGGCCCGTGCCCAGAAGTGGATCGACCAGGCCATCAGCCGCAACATGTACCTCGAGACCCGCGACGTCGGCGACATGATGGACATCTACATGAGCGCGTGGGAGCGTGGAGTCAAGACCACGTACTACCTGCACATGAAGCCGCGTCACACTGCCGAGCAGTCGACCGTCAAGGTCAACAAGTCCGAAGACATCGAGTCGGGTGTCAAGAAGGGCTTCGGCGCCGGCAAGGCAGCAGTAGGTGCAGCGGATGCCGCGGCTCCTGCCGCGCCGCGTAAGGGCTTCGGCTTCGGAGGTGCAAAGTAATGAACCCGGACGAGTACTACGTACCCACCGACCCGATGGACGACCTGCAGTGCGACAGCTGCCAGTGATTCGAGACGGTCGCTGAGCGACCTCCTCATCAACCATTTGCGCGTCACACGTCTTCACTAAGGAAAAGAATTTATGGGAATCCTCGGCACCGGCCTCCAAGACGGCCTGCTTCTCAAACCGATCAAGTACCAGTGGGCGATGGACCTGTACGACCAGGCCGTCGCGAACACCTGGTTCCCGAACGAGATCCAGCTCGGCGAGGACATCGCCGACTTCAAGAAGATGTCGGACGAAGAGCGCCACGCGGTGACCTTCCTCATGAGCTACTTCAACCCGAACGAGCTGCTCGTCAACAAGGCCCTGGCCTTCGGCGTGTACCCCTACGTCTCGGCGGCGGAATGCTCGCTGTACCTCGCAAAGCAGATGTGGGAAGAAGCCAATCACTGCATGAGCTTCGAGTACGTGCTCGAGACCTTCCCCATCGACCGGGAGGCCGCGTACAACTCGCACGTCGACATCCCCTCGATGGCGCGCAAAGAAGAGTTCGAGATGAAGTACATCCGTCGGATGACGGAGCAGACGATCGACATCAGCACGACCGAGGGCAAGCAGGACTTCGTCCGCAACCTCGTCGCGTACAACGTCATCCTCGAGGGCGTCTGGTTCTACTCGGGCTTTATGGTCGCCCTGTCGTTCCGCCAGCGGAACCTGCTGCGCAACTTCGGTTCGCTCATGGACTGGGTCGTGCGTGACGAGAGCCTGCACCTCAAGTTCGGCATCAACCTCATCCTGACCGTGCTCGAGGAGAACCCCGAGGTCGGCACCGAGGAGTTCGCGAACGAGATCAAGCAGATGATCCTCGACGCCGTGGAGATGGAAGAGGAATACAACCGCGACCTGCTTCCCAACGGCATCCTCGGTCTCAACGCCACGTACATCAACCAGTACGTGAAGTACCTCGCCGACCGCCGCCTCGAGGAGCTCGGATTCGACGCGCACTACAACGTGTCGAACCCCGCCAAGTGGATGGCCGCCGCGAACGACACCCTGCAGCTGGTGAACTTCTTCGAGTCGACGAACACGTCGTACGAGTCGAACGCCTCGGCAACGGTGGGCGCGAAGAGCGAGTAGCGCTTCCTTTCGGTGGTTGAGTAGGCCGGCCACGGCCGTATCGAAACCCGGTTTCGATGCGGTCGCCGTGCGACCTGCTCAACCACCGCTCTGCGTTAACCGGCGACCAGCACCTTCACCACCGCGACCGTTGCCGCCACTACCGCGATCAGCACGCTCACGAATGCGAGCCGCTTCGGCCCGGGCCGCCCGCGGATCCGCTCGGCTGCCGCCCCACCGGGCCGAGCAGCTCGAACAGCCGGCGGGGGAGGCGGGCGACGTGATCGGCATTCGGGCGAGGTGTCCCAGTGCGGAGGAGCGTCATCCGTCGACGGTACGGACGGCGGCTATGCCGGCGCCATGGAACATCTATGACTCGGTGCTAGCCTCGGGCGTGGCCTTCAAGCGAGTAGAACTCAAACATCCGGCTCGATCGATCGTGCTCGTGGGTGTCGGGGTGTTCGCAGTCGTGCTCGCGGTGGTGCTCGTCGTGCAGCAGCCGAGCGGGAGTGACGCCGTCTCTAGCGTTCTTGCGGCGCTCGCGTGCGGATTCTACGGAGCCGCCGCTTTCACAGCGCTGTCGGCAGGGTTTCCTTCGTACAACCGACTTCGGGAGGTGGCGGGTGCCGACGGCCAGACGCGGGTTCGCCGGCGAAGGGCAGTGCTCGCGCGCAATATCCCCGCGATTGTCGACGACGAGCTGGACGAAACTCGACAGTACGCATCGCGCTACCTCGACTTCCAGCCCTACCAGGCGGGTTTTATCGTGCCGCTGGGGCTCGGCGCCATCGCGCTGGAACTGTCGCTCCCTGCGTCGAACGGAATGATGGCGGTCATCCGGATCATAGGAGTCGTCGCGGGAGTGGCCTGTGTGGTGGTGGGTCCGCTCATCCTGCGTGTGCAAAGCAGCCGACTCCGGCGCTTTCTCGACGCGACGGCAGGATTCGAACCTGCGAATGACGGGTTATGAGTCCGTTCCCTTTGACCACTTGGGCACGCCGCGATAGATCCAGCGTAGGTCGCACCCGGCCGGCAATCGCGGATGTTACCCGCGGCTACCTCGTGTGACCTCGCGAAACATTGCCGCTGAGAATCGCTCAAGCTCTAGCGGGTCGTGAGTAAACCGTGTTGAGTGGCATCCATGTCAACACCGGCCTCTTCCGCCCGACTTCGTAGCGCGATCTGGAAGGCCGCGGCTTTGATCTTCGTCGTATTCGCGATAACGATCGGCAGCACGGGCGTGGCTTTTCTCATCGCGCAAGAACTTCCGGACGCGAGATCCGGCTGGGCCTTCATGGCGGGAATCGCGCTGCTCGCGCTCGGCTTGGCGCCTGTGATCGGCGCAGTGCTCCTCGCAGTGCACGCCGACGACCCGTGGCAGCGCGACGGCCAGCGCCGAATGCCGAGGACGGTGATCGTCGTGGCTTCAATTGTTGTCCTCGCCAGTCTCGTCCTTATCGTCGTGACTGCGGTGACCGGGCGTGCAGGACTGGTCGTGGCAGCATCGATTGCCGGGGCGCTGTTGCTTTTCTGCGGAGCCATCGGATTCGGTGAATGGGCGAGGCGGCGCAATGCACTGGCTTTCACCGCCCTCCGCCAGATGGAATATTCAGCCGAGGCCTCCCCGCCTCCTGGATACCGTGGGATCGTCACGACGACGCTCATCACCTTCGTCGTGAGCAGCGTCATCCTCTCGGGGCTCAACCTGGTCATCGACGACGGTGACGACGGCGGGTGGTTGTGGCCGGTGCTTCTCGGCCTGGGATTCGGTTTCATCGGCGGGTCAATAGCGGCGTTCATCCGGTACTGGCCCGCGACCGAGCGCTACCGCGCGATATTCCACGGGGATACCGCGACTCAAAGGAGAGTGGCGAAGGCTGTCATCGGCTCCACAGTCACGGATCTCGACGACCGAGAGACGGCGATTGCTGCTCGCTACGCCCGCATTTTCATCGACTATCAGCCGGTATTGGTGTTGCAGACGGCACTGATCTTCCCAGCGCTCGTTCTGATGCAGAGTCCGGCGATAATCGGCGGAGGGTCGCCGTGGTTTGTTATCGCGATGATTGGAGTCGTCATCGTCCTGTACGCCGTGCTCCTTCCGCTGCATGTGCGTCAGCTCGGCCGTGCGAAGACGTTTCTCGCCGACCACCCCATCGAGGCGCGCTGAGCTTTGTCGCGCACGCGCCCGCACGAACGACCGCGTGCGCCACAAAACACCGCGCGCCCGACACAAACCTCCGCGAGCGCAACGTCGCTCAGCGTCGTCACACCACTAGAGGCGCTCGATGAGCGTTGCGTTCGCCATTCCGCCGCCCTCGCACATGACCTGGAGGCCGAGGCGCCCGCCGGTCTGCTCGAGGGTGCCGAGCATCGTGGTGAGCAGGCGCGTGCCGCTCGAGCCGAGGGCATGGCCGAGGGCGATCGCCCCGCCGCGCGGATTCACGCGCTCGGGGTCGGCTCCCACCTCGGCCTGCCAGGCGAGCGGCACCGACGCGAAGGCCTCGTTCACCTCGAACGTGTCGATGTCGTCGATCGTCAGGCCCGCGCGGTCGAGCACCTTGCGCGTCGCCGGGACCACGCCCATCAGCATCTCGATCGGGTCGGACCCGGTCACCGCGAAACTGTGGAAGCGCGCCCGGGCACGCAGGCCCAGCTGCTCCGCGCGCTGCTCGCTCATGATCAGCACCGCCGAGGCGCCGTCGGTGAGCGGCGACGAGTTGCCTGCCGTGATGCGCCAGTCGATCTCCGGGAACCGTCGCGCCGTCGCGGCATCCTCGAACGCCGGCTTCAGCGCCGCGAGCGACTCGGTGGTCGTCCCGGGGCGCAGGGTCTCGTCGTCGGTGCGACCGTCGACGGCGATCACTTCATCGGTGAAATCGGCGGATGACGCGAGCCGGTGCGACCGCGCCGCGTAGGCGTCGAGCTGCTCACGACTCAGCGCCCACTTCGCCGCGATAAGTTCGGCCGAGACGCCCTGGCCGACCAGCCCCTGCGGGTAGCGGTCGGCGACGCGTGGCCCGTACGGGTCGGCACCGAGCGTCGCGGCGCCGATCGGATGGCTGCTCATCAGCTCCACTCCGCAGGCGATCACGACGTCGTAGGCTCCGGCGATCACGCCCTGGGCAGCGAAGGCCGCCGCCTGCTGGCTCGAGCCGCACTGCCGGTCGACCGTGGTCGCGGGTACCGACTCGGGGAAGCCCGCGGCGAGCACCGCGTTGCGCGCGACGTTCACCGACTGCGTGCCGATCTGGGAAAGACACCCGGCGATCACGTCGTCGACCGCGCCCGGGTCGATGCCGGTGCGCGCGACCAACTCGGACAGGGTGTGCGCGAGCAGGTCGACCGGGTGCCAGTGGGCGAGCCGCCCTCCGGGCTTGCCCCGGCCGGACGGTGTGCGGAGTGCGTCAACGATGACTGCGGTCGTCATGTGAGCACTCTAGCCCCGCGCCATCCCGGCCGAAATTATGCGAGAGCCTGTCATTTCGGCCGGCCCAAGATTTCGGCCGCGTAAATTCTGGCGGGCTCCGAGGCGCTCCGAAATCGCGCTCGACGTGCTCCGCGCATCCGTGTTCGCCGTCCGGATCGGAGTCAGTTAGTCGACAAGTGTCGAATCAGCCGCGGAATCCCGCGGATTCCTGTCGTCAGATCGGCAGTGCGCGTACGTCCGGTTCGGCACAACGCCATGTTTCGGTCAAATTACGGCGGTTTTGCGAAAACCGGAGACGGTTTGACGCTTGGAATAAGCGCTGTCTACGCTCTCAATATCTCAAAATGAGAATCTGATTTACACAATATGGAAAGTTTGAGAATGCTGACAGCCTCTTCTTCCGCCGACTCCCCGGCACCCGGTTCCGTACGTGTGGCCACCGCGCAGTTCTTCTCCGGCGAAGACGTCGACGCGAACCTGCAGACGGTCGTCGGCTACATGCGGGAGGCCGCTGCGGCGGGAGCCCGACTCCTCGTCACCCCTGAGAACTCCAACCGCGTCCGCACCTTCGCCGACCGCGACGACTGCTTCGCGAAGAGCGAGACCATCGACGGGGCGTTCGTCTCCGGTATCCGTGCCGAGGCCGCTGCGCTCGGCATCTTCGTCGTCGTCGGCGTTGACCTGCGCGCCGAGACAGCCCCGCACGTCAACATCGCCCAGGTGCTCGTCGGTCCGACGGGCGACATCCTCCACGTGCACCACAAGACGGTCTTCTGGGACTACGAGTACACGCTGTTCACCCCGGGTACGAAGCAGCTCGAAGTGATCGACACCGAGATCGGCCGCCTCGGCCTGCTCATGTGCGCCGACGGAATCGTCCCCGAGGTGCCCCGCGTGCTCGCGCTCAAGGGCGCCGAGATCCTCTGCAATTCGCTCAACTCGCGGGGACCCGACGAGATGCGGGTGCACGAACCGCTGCGGGCCATCGAGAACCACGTGTGGCACGTCGCATCCAACACCGTGGGCGGGCCCGCCGACGGCTACCCGTGGACGGGCGGTTCCCAGGTCATCAGCCCGCTCGGCGACATCCTCGCGAACGCGGGAGAAACCGACGAGGGTCTCGTCTGGGCCGACATCACCCCGGCCACCTCGTTTCCCAAGAACCTGGCCGACATCGGTTTGCTCGACGACTTCCGCCGTCCCGACCTCTACGCCGAGCTGGTGGCCCCTGTCGAGGCGCACGCGGTCGACTACGGACCGGTCGCCGACGGCGCGCCCTCCCGGCCGCTGAAGGTCGCGACGCTGCAGGTCTCCTGGTACCACGCCCAGTCGTGGACCATCAGCCGGGCCGTCGGCCAGATCACCTACGCCGCTGGCCGCGGTGCACAGCTCGGCGTTCTGCCAGAACTCTTCTGCTTCGCCCCGGGCGAGGTCGAGGCGGATGTCGCAGCCGCAGCCGCCCTCTCGGAAACGGTGCTCGCCACCATCACCGCTGCCGCGGCCGAGGCGGGCCTGTGGGTCGTCGTGAACCTCGTCGAGGCCGACGGCGACGCCTACTTCTCCACCGCCTACCTGGTCTCCGGCGGGGGAGAGATCGCCGCGAAGTACCGCAAGGCGCACCTGTCGGAGGCCGAGCGTGCATGGGCGACCGCCGGCGACGAATTCGTGGTGGCCGAGACCCCCGTCGGGTCGATCGGCCTCATGATCGGCAACGAGATCTGGCTGCCGGAGATGGCGCGCATCCTCACCCTGCGCGGTGCCGAGGTCATCGCGCACCCCACGAGTTGGGACCGCGTCGAGGCCGCGACCCAAGCGGCCACCGAGCGCACCGAGGAAAACCGCACCCACCTCGTGTCCACGTCCCGCACCGACAACCCGGCCGGAATCGGCAGCCAGATCGTCGTCGCCGACCGTTTCATTCCCGGTCAGCCTGTTGCTCTGATGCGCTACCCGACCGCCATCTGGTCGCGTACCGGCTTCGAAGAGAACATCTTCTACGAGCTCGACCTCACCGACGCGCACAGCAAGGTCCAAGGCTTCCACCTCGACCCCGTCGGCACGCGCAACCCGGCTCTGTACGACTCCTTCCTCGAATCGGTGGTGAACGCGTGATCATCCAGCCCCTCGTCAGCGGACTCGCGATCGGCGGCATCTATGCCCTGCTCGCGGTCAGCTTCCTCCTGACCTACCGGGTCTCGAGCGTGCTCAACTTCGCGCAGGCGGAGTTCGTCATGCTCGGCGCGTTCGTAGCGTCGACGGTGGCCGGGGTCGCCGGAATCCCGCTCGTCGCGGCAGCACTACTCGGAGTCGGTGCCGCGGCCCTGCTCGGAGTACTGATGGAACGCGTCACTTACCGGCCGTTGCGCAACAAGTCGCACGCCTCGCTCATCATCTCGACGGTGGCGGTGGGCATCATCCTCGCCCAGGCGGCACAGCTGATCTGGGGCCCCAACCCCCGCACGCTGCCGTCGCTGGTGCCGAACGTGTCGATCGACTTCCTCGGATCGCGGGTCAGCACTGTATCGCTGTTCCTGATCGTCGTATCGGTGGCCCTGATCGTCGCACTGCACTACGTGCTCACGAAGACGCGCCTCGGCCGCCAGCTCGAGGCGACCTCGGTCGACCCCGACACGGCCCAGCTGATGGGCATCCGCACCGGCCGCCTCGTGATCATCGCCTTCGCGATCAGCACCGGCCTCGCCGGCGCCGCGGGAATCCTCGTCGCTCCGATGTTCTCGGTGACCGTCCACCTCGGCGCGCTCATCGCGCTCAAGGCCTTCGCCGCCTGCGTGATCGGTGGCTTCGGCAACCTGCCCGGAGCGGCGATCGCGGCCGTCGGTCTCGGCGTCGTCGAGAACCTCGCCGGAACGTTCATCGGCACAGACAGCAAAGACCTCATCGCCTTCGGTCTCATGATCGCGTTCCTGATCGTGAGACCACAGGGAATCTTCGGGGCGAAAGTGGGGGAGAAACTGTGACAACGACGACCATTGAGCCGACGGCGACCCGGCCCGTGCCCGGCGCATCCCGGCTCGCCACCATCGGATCCTGGCTGGTGTGGCCCCTGTTGATCGCCGTCGCCCTCGGCGTCGCGTTCGGCATCGACAACAACTACTGGCTGCAGGTCGCCGTGAACGCGGAGATCATGATCATCGCGGCCGTAGGTCTCTACGTGACCTTCGGGCTCAGCGGCCAAGTCTCGCTCGGCCAGGCCGGCTTCTACGCCATCGGCGGCTACGTGGTGGGGCTCCTCGTCACAAAGCTCGGATTCGAGTTCGGGCTCGCCCTGGTCATCGGCGTCATCCTGAGCGGGCTCGTCGGTCTCGGTCTCGGCATCCCGTCACTGCGGCTCCGCGGCAACTACCTCGCCCTCGCCACCCTCGGCTTCGGCCAGGTCGTCGGTCTGATCCTCGTCAACTGGACGTGGCTCACCGGCGGCGCCAACGGCATCCGCAACATCGTCGCCCCCGTGGTCGCCGGTTTCGAACTGCGAACGGTGCCCGACTGGGCCGTGTTCATCGGAATCCTCGCGGTGCTCTCGATCTTCGTGGTCACCCGCATCCGCAACTCGTCGTTCGGCCGTGCCATGCAGGCCGTGCGCGACAGCGACGTGGCAGCGTCGTCCATGGGCGTCTCGCTCAGCTCGGTGAAGGTGCTCGCGTTCGTCGTCGGCGCCGTGTTCGCCGGGCTCGCCGGAGCACTCAACGCCGGGTTCATCACCTATGTCAGCCCCGGCACCTACGACCTCGGCCTCTCGGTCACGATCCTCGCCATGGTCGTCGTCGGGGGAGCGTCGAGCCCGTGGGGCGCCGCGATCGGAGCCGTCCTGCTCACCTTCCTCCCCGAGATCCTGCGGCCGGTTCAGGAGTACTACCTGCTGATCTACGGCATCCTCCTGCTCGTGATGGTGGCCTTCGCCCCCGGCGGCATCTGGAACTTCCTGAAACTCATCGTCTCCCTCCCCGTACAAGTCGCCACTCGCATTCGAAGCGGAGCACAGTCATGACCCAGGCACTCGTCATCGACGGCCTCACACGCCGATTCGGCGGAGTCACCGCGCTCAACGCGGTGAGCTTCACGGTCCCGCTCGGCCAGACCCGCGCGCTCATCGGTCCCAACGGCAGCGGCAAATCGACACTGATCAACTGCGTCTCGGCCGTCGACCGCTGGGACGACGGCAGCATCACGCTCGCCGACCGTGTCATCAAGGGCAAGGATCCCGTCGGCGCCGCCCGTCGCGGCATCAGCCGCACCTTCCAGACCCTGCGTCTCTTCGACGACATGACCGTGCTCGAGAACGTGATGGTCGCCATGCACCACTCGCGCGGCTACGGACTGCTCGCAGCGATCGCCCTCGCCCCCAAGTACCGCGCAGCCGAGAAGCGGATGCGCGAACAGGCGCTCGAACTCCTCACCCTCGCGGGCATCGAGAGCGAGGCGAACCGCGAGGCAGGCACCCTGCCCTACGGCCACCGCCGTCTCGTCGAGATCGCCCGAGCCCTCGCGCTCGGTCCGAACCTCCTGCTGCTCGACGAGCCCGCCGCCGGACTCAACGACACGGAGACTGCCCGCCTCGCCGAGCTCGTCACCCGCGTCGCCCGTCCCGACCTGTCGATCCTCGTGGTCGAACACAACATGGAGTTCGTCTCCTCGGTCGCGAGCCAGGTCACCGTTCTCGACAACGGCAACATCATCGCCGAGGGCACCCCGGCCGAGGTGCGCGAGCACCCCGAAGTGCTCCGCGCCTACCTCGGAGCCAGTGAGGACGACAAATGACGAACATCCTCGAGATCAACGATCTCGTACTCAGCTACGGCGCGGCCGCCGCCGTTCGCGGCATCAACCTGCACGTCGCCGAGGGCGAAGTCGTGACCCTGATCGGAGCGAACGGCGCCGGCAAGTCGACGACCCTCAAGGGCATCGTCGGACTCGTCAAACCGAGCGGCGGCAGCGTGACGTTCGCGGGGGAGCCGACGGCCAAGCGCCGCACCGACTGGCTGGCACGGCACGGCATGAACCTCGTGCCCGAGGGGCGCAAGGTGTTCGCCGCTCTGACCGTCGCGGAGAACCTCGACGTCGCGGCATCCGCCAGCAACCTTCGCGGCCACGCTCTCAAAGAGCTGATCCGTGAGATCTACGGAATCTTCCCCCGTCTCGACGAGCGCAAAGACAGCCTGTCGTGGACGCTCAGCGGCGGCGAACAGCAGATGCTCGCGATGGGCCGAGCGCTCATCGCCAAACCGCGCCTGCTGTTGCTCGACGAGCCGTCACTCGGACTCTCACCCAAACTCGCCACGGAAGTGGTGCAACTCATCAGCCGGTACAGCCGTGATCACGGACTGTCCGTGCTGCTCGTCGAGCAGAACGCCCGTCTCGCGTTGAGCGCCTCCGACCGCGGATACGTCATGGAAACGGGACGCATCGTGGCGGAGGGCTCCGCCGACGACCTGCAAGACAACCAAGAAGTAAGGAGGGCGTATCTGGGGTCTTAAGCCGCCGCCCGACCCGCGCCGCAGACCCAAGCTCCACCCTCCCATGCACCTCATCACCGCACGATCAGAAGGAATCCCAATGGCATTCACCACCCGAAAGACCGTGGCGTTCTTCGCCGCGGCCACCGCGCTCGTCGCGCTCGCCGGTTGCTCGTCGGCCCCCGCGGCCAGCGGTGACGACGACGGACCCAAGGCCGACATCACCATCGGCGTCGCACTGCCGACGACCGGAGGATCGGCCGTTCTCGGCCTCC
Organism: Conyzicola lurida; assembly: GCF_014204935.1. Lineage (NCBI taxonomy): Bacteria > Bacillati > Actinomycetota > Actinomycetes > Micrococcales > Microbacteriaceae > Conyzicola > Conyzicola lurida. The sequence goes on from NZ_JACHMJ010000001.1 coordinate 512,884, forward strand.
CGATGTCACAGGGCCTCGAGATGGCCGTCGCGGCCATCAACGCCGACGGCGGCATCGACGGCGCGAACATCGTGCTCGTGCAGGAGGACAGCGGCGCGGACGACGCGTCGGCGCTCAACGCCTTCAACCGCATCACCAGCGAGAACCCGGCCGCCGTCATCGGCTTCCCCGTCTCCACCCAGGGCTTCGCGGTTATGACCCAGGTCGACCGCACCGGAATCCCCGTGATCATGGGTGGCACCAACTCGAAGCTCGCCGCGGGCAGCGACTACGCCTTCTCGATGACCGCGAGCGACGCGATCACCACGACCGCCGCCGTCGAGTTCGCCGCCGAGACCCTCGGCGTCGAGAAGATCGCCCTGCTGCGCGAGAGCGGAGAGCTCGGAACGGGCGCGTCCGAGATCGTCAACGAAACCGCGGAGGACCTCGGCATCGAGGTCGTCGACGAGGAGATCTTCCAGTCGGGCGACGTCGACCTCGCCACGCAGGCCAACAACCTGCGCGGCTCCGACGCCGACATGCTGTTCGTGTACGGCCAGCAGGCCGACTACATCGTGGTCGCCAACGCTCTCGCGACCGCGGGCGTCAAGCTGCCCACGTTCATCGCCGGTCTGCAGGGCGGCACGTACGCCCAGCTGAACTACGACGGCTTCGACACGATCTACAACCGCAACCAGTGCGTGCCGTCCGCGGCGGTCGACAACGACCTCGCCGCCTGGTCGGCCGACTACGAGGCAGAGTACGGCGAGGCTCCCACCGAGTACGCCGCCATCGCCTACGACGGCATGAACCTGCTCGCCGACGCGCTCACGACGGCCGGCACCGACCCCGAGGCGCTGAAGACCGCGCTGCAGGAGCTGCCGTCGTCCGAGGGTATCTGCGGTGTTCACGAGGGCACCGAAGAGGGCAACCTCTCGTTCGGCGTGACCCTGGGCCACTACGAAGACGGTGCCTACGTCACCGACGAGTCGCTGAGCGTCGACCCCAAGTGACCCACACCGTCATCACGGGAGGGGCGTCGGGGATCGGAGAATCCCTGGCGCTCCGCCTGGCCGCCACCGGCCAGCGAGTATCCGTCCTCGACCGCACCGCTCCCGAGAACTGCCCGTGGTGGGCAGCCCTCGACGAGTCGTCGCGCGGAGCCTGGGTCGTCGTCGACATAGCTGACGAAAAGGCGGTGGCAGCCGCGATCGACGAGATCGGCGCGGTACCCATCGACGGCCTCGTCACCTGCGCCGGCGTCGCATCCCGCGAGAACGTGCTCGACGTGACGACGGAGGAATTCACCCGCACCATGTCGATCAACCTCGGCGGCACACTCGCCGCGGTGCAGGCGGTCGCCCGTCACCTCGTGGCGGGCGACCGTCCCGGCAGCATCGTGACCGTAGCCTCGACGGCGGGAATCGGTTACGTGGCCGGTCTCGGCGTCGCGTACCACGCCTCCAAGGCCGCAGTGCTCGGCGTGACCTGGTCGCTCGCGGGCGACCTCGCCAAGTACGGCATCCGGGTGAACGCGATCGCTCCCGGCGTCGTACGCACCCCGATGACCGTGGGCCAGCGCGGCGCACAGGGCGAGGAGCGACTCGGCCGACGGGCGCCGGCCGGCCGGCTCGCCGAGCCGGACGAGCTCGCGGCCGCCGCCGCGTGGCTGTTGTCGTCGGCAGCCGGCTTCACGACCGGCCACGTGCTGCCCGTCGAGGGCGGGCAGGTCGCGTCGGCGGGAGCCCCGCTCGCGGGCTACGAGCCCTCCCCGATCGACAGCCGCGACATCCCCCACCTCGCTAGGAGCACCTCGTGAACCACGTCCTCGTCACCGGAGGAGCCTCGGGCATCGGGGCCGGCACGGCCCAGCTGCTCGCAGCGACCGGGTCGCGCGTCTCGGTGCTCGACCGTACATCGGCAGACGGCATCGACTGGTGGCACGCGCTTCCCGACGGGCTCCGTGGCCACTGGGCCACCGTCGACGCCTCCGACACCGTCGCGCTCGTCGCCGCGGTCGACGAGATCGCGGCCGACGGCCTTACCGGACTCGTCGCCTGCGCCGGCATCTCGGTGAAGGAGCCGTTCGTCGACTCCAGTATCGAGGCGTGGACGGCCACCCTCATGATCAATGTGCTCGGCACCGCGATGGCATCACGCGCCGCGGCCCAGGCGATGATCGCGAACGGGAAGGGCGGCGCTATCGTGACCGTCGCATCGACCGTCGCCTTCGGCCACGTGGCCGGGCTCGGCTCGCACTACCACGCGTCGAAGGGCGCGATCGTGGCGCTCACCCGCGCCATGGCCGGCGAACTCGGGCAGCACGGTATCCGAGTGAACGCGGTCGCCCCCGGGCTGGTGCGCACCCCGCTCACCGAGTTCATGCGTCAGACCCAGGGTGAGGACGGTCTCACGCTGCGAGTGCCGCTCCGCACGATGGCCGACCCGTCCGACGTCGCCGACGCGATCGCTTTCCTGCTCTCCGCCGACGCGTCGATGATCACCGGGCACATCCTGCCGGTCGACGCCGGCCAGCTCTCCGTCGCCGGCATGCCGCTCGACGGCTTCCCCGACATCTCCGTCCACGGCTGACCCGGATATTTCCGGGCCTCGTCAACCACTCCGAACCACAAGTTAGAAGGTGCCATCGTGACCAGCGATTCGCAGCCAACCATCGTCATCGCGGGCATGGGCCCGGTGGGCATGACCGCCGCGTTGTCCCTCGCTCTCGCCGGGATCCCGGTCACCGTGCTCGAAGCGGGCGACGACCTCTCGACCGAGTCGCGGGCATCCACGTTCCACCCGCCGAGCCTCGAGATCCTCGACGAGCTGGGCGTCGCCGACGAGCTGATCGCGACCGGGCTCAAGGCGCCGGGCTTCCAGTACCGCGGCCACAGCCGCGAGCTGATCGCCCACCTCGACATGGAAGCACTCGCTGAGGACACCCGTTTCCCGTTCCGCATCCAGAACGAGCAGGGCAACGTCACCCGCATCATCAGACGCCACCTCGAGACGATGCCGCACGTCACGCTGCGCTACAACGCCCCGGTCGAACGCGTCGAGATGGGCCGCGACAAAGCCTATGTCTTCCTCCCCGGCGACGGCCGTGAGCCGTCGTACACCGCCGACTGGGTCCTCGCCGCCGACGGCGCCGGTTCCCGCGTCCGCAACTCGCTCGGCATCGCGTTCGAGGGCGTCACCTACCCGGAGCGCTTCCTGGTCGCGTCGACCACGCACGACTTCCTCGAGGACTTCGACGACCTGGCCTACGTCAGCTACATCTACGACCCCGACGACTGGGGAGTGCTGTTGCGCACTCCCAAGCATTGGCGCGTGCTGTTCCCCATCGAGCAGGACGAGACCGACGCGCAAGCGCTGGACCCCGCGCGCGTGCAGGAGCGCCTGCAGGGCGTGATCGCCCTCGACGAGCCGTACGACATCGCGCACAGCACGATCTACAAGGTGCACCAGCGCCTCGCCGCCACCTTCGGCCTTGGCCGCGTGCTGCTGGCCGGCGACGCCGCCCACATCAACAACCCCCTCGGCGGCATGGGCATGAACAGCGGCATCCACGACGCGCACGCCGCCGTCCAGGCGATCCGCTACGCCCTCGACGGGGGAGACCCCGCCCGCGCCGTGGAGACCTACGCGACCGTGCGCCGGGACGCGGCGGCCGGCGACGTCCAGCAGACCACGCAGAAGAACTACGACGAGATGCGCGAGCGGGATGCCGCCCAGCGCACCGGTCGCAAGTCGGAGATGGCCGACATCGCCGCCGACCCGGTGCGCCTGCGCGCCTACCTCCGCGGCAGCTCGATGATCGCCTCGTTCGAGGTCTCCAAGCGCCGCATGACGCGTGGTCTGACTCCGGTGCGCCCCGCGGGGCAGCTCCCGGCCGGACGCCGCCTCTCCGATCTGATCCGTGAGGGGGCGATCACCGGGGCCGTCCTCGACGCGCCGGCCGCGGCATCCGTCGCCTATCTGGAGCCGCACCACGCGCAACTGCTCGCCGACCCGTTGCACACCGTCACTGCCGCGAGCGTGGCTCCCGTCATCGTCGGTGTCGGCGATGAGATCACGGATGCCGCGGCAGTCGCCTCGGCGACCGTGGCACTCGAGCGGTCCGATGCCGCCGCGGTGGAGCTCGCCGACCACGGTGACACTCCGATCGGCGTCGTCGCCGCGGCGGTCGCTGCCGCCCATGCCACTCGCCGCGACATCCTCGTGCTCGCGACCACCGGTCCTTTCGCCGACGACCCGGTCGTCGCGGCGATCGAGCGCGGCGCCGAGTACGTGGCAGCCGGGGCCGATCTGCTCGGCCTCGTCGGAATCACCGATCTCGCCGACCTGCACGCCGTGCACCAGGCGGTGCCACAGGTGCCGCTCGTGCTCGTGACACCGCCCGGCGTCGAACTCGCGAGCCTGCAGGAGCTCATGCTCGCCGGAGTGCGGCTCGTCATCGCGGGCGGCCGGGTCGCAACACCCGCCGCCCTTCTGGCCGGCAACTGACCACCCTCGAATCGCAAGGACACCCCCATGGTTAGCATTTCCTCCCCCCGGGCCCAGTTCGGGCTCATCCTGCCCTCGACCAACACCGTGGTCGAGGCCGAGTTCAACTGGATGCGCGTGCCCGGCGTCTCGTGGCACACCGGTCGCATCTTCATCCCCAACCCCGTGCTCGACGACGACGCATCGTTCGTCGCATTCCTCGAGAGCCTGCGCGAAGAGATCGGCGCCGCGGTGAAGGGCGTCATGACGGCAAAGCCCGACTACCTCGTGATGGGGATGTCGGCCGAAACGTTCTGGGGAGGCAAAGAGGGCGCCGCCGAATTCACGAAATGGATGAACGACCTCTCCGGCCTCGAAGTCACGACCGGAGCCGCCGCCTGCAGGGCGGCGCTCGACGCGTACGGTGCGAAGCGCATCGGCGTGATCACTCCGTACCAGCCGGTCGGCGACCAGCAGGTCGTCGACTTCTTCACCCAGATGGGCTACGAGGTCGCGGCGATCCACGGCCTCAAGTGCGACACCGCCACCTCGATCGGCGACGTCACCCCCGAGGAGATCAAGGCGGCCTTCCGTGCCGTCGACGGACCCGACGTCGACCTGCTGATCCAGGCCGGGACCAATCTGCCCGCCTCGATCGTGGCCGCGGAGATGGAGGTCGAGCTCGGCAAGCCCGTACTCGCGATCAACACGGCGACCGTCTGGCACGCCTACCGAACCAATGGAATCGACGACCAGATCGAGGGCTTCGGCTCGCTGCTGGCCGAGCACTAAGGAGACACCGGAAATGACCGTACACATGGGAATGCTGACCCTCGTGGAGACCTCGACTCTCGCCGACCGGGAGTCGATCCGCGACGGGCTCGAGGCCCTCGTCGGAGTCGTGCCGGGACTGGAGAAGGCCGACGTGCACTTCGACCTCGGGCTGAAGGACGGAAACGCGGCGCTCGTCTTCGCGATGACCTTCGACAGCGAGGAATCCTGGCGGGGCTACGGCGCCCACCCGGCGCACGTCGCCGTGATCCAGGAGCGCATCGCGCCCGTGCTCGCCTCGAAGTCGTTCGTCCAGATCGACGGACCGCTGGCATGACGGACGACGCCGCAGACTACGAAGCAGCGGGATTCGCCGGGCGCCTGCCGTTCGGCACACGACCCGCCCTCGTGCTGGTCGATCCCGCGGAGGCGTACGTCAACCCGGAGTGCCCGCTCTACGCGGGCGTCGAGGACGCGGCTGCCGCGATGCGCGACCTGCTCGCCGTCGCGCGTGCCGCGGGGATCCCGGTGCTGATCACGCGTGTCGTGATCGGGCCCGCCGACGGCGGCATCTTCCGCCGCAAGGTGCCCGCGCTCAGGTGGCTCGATCCCGAGAGCCCGTTCTCGGGCTACATCGAGGGACTCGAGCCGATCGACGGGGAGACCGTCGTCACCAAGCAGTACCCGAGCGCATTCGCTGGTACCTCTCTGGCCGCGACGCTGACCGCTCTCGGGATCGACACCCTGCTCATCGCCGGTCTCAGCACGAGCGGCTGTATCAGGGCGACCGCGACCGATGCGATGCAATCGGGTTTTGTACCCGTCGTCGTGCGCGAGGCCGTCGGCGACCGCCTGCCCGGACCGCACGAGGCGAACCTCTTCGACATCCAGGCGAAGATCGGCGAGGTCGTCTCCCTCGCCGCCGTCACCGACTATCTCGACGGGGCGCGGTCGGCGTGACCCGACACGTCGTCGTCATCACCGGGGGAGCGGGCGACATCGGTCGCGCGCTCGCCGCGGAGTACCTCGCCGCAGGGAGCGAAGTCCATCTTGTCGACCGGAACCCCGACGTGATGCAGATCGCGGCGGATTCCGGTGCGACCGGCCACGTCGTCGATCTGACCGACGCGGATGCCGTCGCGGTGCTGGGCACGATCGTTCGGGTCGACGTGCTCATCACCGCGGTCGGCGCGTGGCCGTTGCTCGCCTTCGACGACCTCACCCCGCGGGTGTGGGCGTCGCAGATCGACATCAACCTCAACTCCACGTACTACGCCGTCCACACTCTCCGCCACGGCCTGCGTGCGGCGGTCGGGTCCGTCGTCGCCGTCTCATCCGCGGTCGCGCTCAAGGGGCACCCGCAGATGGCGTCGTACGCCGCCGCGAAGGCCGGCGTCATCGGAATGGTCAAGGCGCTCGCACTCGCCCTCGGTCCCGACGGTGTGCGCGTGAACGCGGTCGCACCGGGGCTCGTCACCACACCCGCGCAGCAGGAAATGTGGGGCGCCGAGCGGTCCGCGGCATTCCGTGCCACGCGCGCGCTCGACCGGGATATCGCCACCGCCGATGTCGTCAGCAGTGTCATGTTCCTCGCCTCCGCGGGAGCGTCGTCCATCACCGGTCAGACGCTCGTTGTCGACGGCGGGACGGTGTTGCACTGATGGCCGTCATCCCCCGCCCCAAGACCCCGGGACTCGCGCGTATCTCGACGGAGCTCGTCACGATCGAGACCGCCGACGGGTGGGTCCTCGACGCTCTGCACTACCCCGCTCGGGAATCGCGGACCGTCCTGCTGCATCTGCACGGCAAGGGCGCGAACATGCTCGGCGTGCAGGCCAGATTCCTGCCGGAGATGCTGCCCACGGTCGCGCACCTCTCGCTCAACATGCGCTGCCACGATCTCGCCTACAACACCGACCGGGGGGACCGACCCGTCGCCGGCGGCATGTACGAGCGGCTCGACGACGGCAAGGTCGACATCGCCGCCGCTATCTCCTTCCTCCGCGGGGAGGGATACGAATTGATCGTCGTCTGCGGCCACTCCTCCGGCGGGTACTACGCGGGGGAGTACGGCGTCACCGGCGACCCCGTCGCCGGCCGTGTCCTGCTCTCCCCGCTCTTCACCAACACCACCGCGCTGGGCTGGTGGTACCCCGGCGACGGCGAACTCGAGGCGGCCTTGACGCACGCCCGTGCGCTCGTCGACACTGGCCGTCCCGACGAGATCATCGCGTTGCCCTCCTGGTATTGGGCGATTTCGGCTCGGTCGTTGCTCGAGCGTGCCGCGCAGCCGGAAGGACTCTGGCTCGACGCCGTCAACCGCGACTCCTCGCCCGTGCTGATGATGTGGGGTGAGACCGAGGACCGCAACGCGGCCTGGAGCGGTCTGCTCGCGCAGATCGACGCTCCGGCGGTCGGTGGCCCGATCGATGGCAGCGACCACTGGTACGGCGGATACGAGACGGTCGTGGCCGACGCGGTCGCCGGGTTCGTCTCCGGTCTCACCGGCGTCCCGGTCGCGGTTCGCGCGAGTGAATAGGACTCCGTCGGCGCCGTTCGCCATCGCGATCGCCGTCGCCACCACCGTGTGCGGGGTGCTTCCCGTGTTTCTCGCCGGGAGTCTGTCCGTGCAGGCGACGGCGGACCTGGGGCTCACCGCCGCCATTCTCGGCATCGTCATCGCGGTGTTCTGGGCGTCATCGTCCCTCTTCTCGGCCCGCGCCGGCCGGGTGGCCGAGGTGTGGGGCGTGCGGCCGACGCTCGCGCTCGCCGTGTCGCTCGCGCTCGTGGCGATGGTCGGAGTCGCTCTCTTGTCGCCGTCGTGGCACTGGTTCGCGGGATGGATGGTTCTCGCGGGTGCGGCCAACGGATTCGGCCACCCGCCATCGAACGCGCTCATCCTCGCGGCCGTTCCCGCCGGTCGGACCGGTGCGGCGTTCGGCGTGAAGCAGGCCGCGATCCCGATCTCGACCCTGTGCGCCGGGCTCGCCGTTCCCCTGCTCGCACTGACGTTCGGGTGGCGGGCCACCTTCGTCGTGGGCGCCGCTCTCTGCATTGCCGCGCTGGCCACCATCCTGATCGCCGTTCCGAGACTCCCCGTCCGCGCGAAGGCGGCGAAGGGGCAGGCCGGAATCACGGGCCCGCTGCGTCGCTACTTCTCGCTGATGGCCGTCTCCGGTTTTCTCGGGGTCGCCCAGGCGAACGTCGTGGGCGGTTTCACCGTCGCCACCGCCAGCGAACGCGGGTTCGGGCCGGCCGAGGCAGGGTACATCGTGGGCGCGGCGAGCGTGGCCGGCATCGTCGTGCGTATCGCCGTCGGCATCGCGGCCGACCGCGGCATCGGAGGCACGATGAGCACGGTCGCGCTCATGCTGTTCCTCGGTGCACTGGGTCTCGGCGGAATCGCCTTCGGCAGCGGGCCGGTCTTCATCGCCGGATGCGTACTCGCGTTCGGTGCCGGCTGGGGCTGGAACGGGCTCGTGCACTACACGATCGCCCAGCGCGCCGGCGCGTTCACCGCGTCTGCCACGGGGCTCGTACAGGGCGGTGCCTACGCGGGCGGAGCCGTCGGTCCGCTCCTCTTCGGCGCGCTGGTGTCGCACTCCGGCCTCGGGGTCGGCTGGGTCGCGGCGGCGACCTGCGCGGTCGCCGCCGCGATCGTGGCGTATGCCGCTTCACGGCTGGAGGGTGGGCTCAGCGGGACCGGCCCGGCGAGCTCTCTTCCGCCATCGCCCGCGAGATCTGCTTAGCGGCCTCGATGATCAATTCCGTCGTACGAGCGCGCTGCGTCTCGTCGACCCGGTAGATCGGTGCGGCCGTGCCGACGGTCGCGATGACGTCGCCTCCCACCGTGATGGCAGCGGCGACACCCCAGATTCCCTCGTCGACCTCTTCGAAGCTCTCGGTGAAGCCCCGGTCGCTGATCTCCTGAAGGGCCTCGTTGCTCAGCCGCGGCATCCGGTCTCTGTCGATCACATCGGAGAACCGGGAGAAGTAGGATTCGCGGTCGTTCTCGTTCATCGAGGCGAGCAGCAGCCGCGACATCGAGCCGGAGTGCAGCGACATCGCCTGTCCACGCTCGAACTGCAGGCGCACCGGCTGGCGGGACTCGACCCGCTCGACGCAATAGCTGTACCACCCGCTGCGGCGGCTGACCAGGACCGTCTCGTCGATCTCGTCGCGCACCGCGGTCATAAACGGCAGAGCCACCTCGGCGAGGGGTGCGCGGGCGACGCTCGCCGCCTCGGCGAGGCTCTGGGCGAGGTCGGTGACGCGGTAGCTCTTGCCGCCGGCGGAATCGAGCAGCCCGACCTCGCGCAGCAGACCGACGTAGCGGTAGACCATCGACTGCGGCATATCGAGGTTCGCACTGAGATCCGCCACGGTCCAGGTCGGGGTGCTGACGGTGAAACTCAGCAACAACTGCAGGAGTTTGCGGCTGCTCTCGGCGCCCGGCACCTTTTTCGGCAGGGTGGGTTCGTCCGCGGCCGTCATGGGCGCGCCTCTTTCCGAGGCAGCGAGAGTGAGAACATGATTTATATATTATGCAATTAGCTGGGATCGTGCTCGCCAGACGCCGTGACACGCGCGACCGGGCACTCCGACCATCGCGCCGCTCCGAATAGGCAGAGAACGAAAACAATGATCGAGTTGACCCTGCTTATCGCGGCAGCGTAGCGTGCAAAGCGGGGGATGCGAATCTGCGTCACTGTCGACAGGAGAACCATGACGAACCCGGCCTATCAGACGCTTTCCGTGGCTGCCATCCTCAAGGAATCGGCCGAGCGCACGCCCGACGCGATCGCGATCGAGGTCGGCGGGGAAGAGATCAGCTACTCCCGGCTCTGGGACGAGACGCGCGCATACGCGGGCGGACTCCGGGCTCGCGGCGTCGGCCCCGGCCACGCGGTCGCCATGCTCGTTCCGAACGTCGCCGACTTCCCCCGCGTCTACTACGCGATCCTCAGCCTCGGCGCGATCGTCGTGCCGGTGCACGCGCTGCTCAAAGCCGACGAGATCGAGTTCGTTCTGCGCGACTCCGGCTCGCGCATCCTGGTCTGCGCGGCCCCGCTGCTCGAGCAGGGCGCCTGGGGTGCCGTGCAGGCGGGCGTGCCCGTATTCTCCGTACTCTCGCCCGAACCGTCCGAGGGCATCCCACAGCTCGAGGCGCTCGCCGCCGACGCCGAGCCCATCGACACCTACGTGCCCCGCTCGCCGCTCGACACCGCGACGATCCTCTACACGAGCGGCACCACCGGCCGCCCCAAGGGTGCCGAGGGCAGCCACTTCTCGCTCGTCGAACAGGCGAACACCCTGCTGCTGAACACCTTCGACCTGCGCAGCGACGACACGATCCTCGGCTGCCTGCCGCTCTTCCACACCTTCGGCCAGACCTGCACGCTCAACACCGGCTTCCGCGTGGGCGCCAAGCTCGTGCTGCTTCCCCGCTTCACCGGCGATGTCGCCCTGCGCGCACTCATCGACAGCGAGTGCACCGTCATCATGGGTGTGCCCACGATGTACATCGCGCTGCTCGAGGCCGCGAAGCACACCGACGAGCGCCCGAAGCTGCGCTACGCCGTCTCCGGCGGTGCGTCGCTGCCCGTCGCGGTGATCGAGCGCTTCAAAGAGGAATTCGGCGTCGAGATCTACGAGGGCTACGGCCTCACCGAGACCTCGCCGGTCGCGAGCTTCAACCACGTCGGCCGCGAGCCGCGCGCCGGCAGCATCGGGCAGGCCATCTGGGGCGTCGACGTCGAGATCGCCAAGTCCGACCTCGAGGAGTCGATCGAACTGCTGCCCGTCGACGAACTCGGCGAGATCGTCATCCGCGGCCACAACCTGATGAGCGGCTACCTCAACCGCGACGACGAGTCGGACAAGGCGGTCGTCGACGGTTGGTTCCGCACCGGCGACCTCGGCACCAAGGACGCCGACGGCTACCTGTGGATCGTCGACCGCAAAAAAGACATGATCCTGCGCAACGGCTATAACGTGTACCCCCGCGAGGTCGAAGAAGTCATCAGCAGGCACCCGGATGTCGCGAGCGTCGCGGTTTTCGGTGTGGCCCACGAGGTCCACGGCCAGGAGGTCATGGCGTGCGTCGTGCTCTCCGGAGACGCGACGGTCGAACCGCAGGCCCTCGTCGAGTGGACGAAGGAGAAGGTCGCCGCCTACAAATATCCGCGTCGCGTCGAGATCGTCGAGAGCCTGCCCCTCGGCCCGAGCGGCAAGGTGCTCAAGCGCGAACTCGTGGCGAAGTACGAGACTGCCGAGAGCGAAAATGTGGAGTCGCCCGCGCAAGTGTGACGCCGGATGTCACGGAGCGTCACGAATCGACACACGAGTTCGCGTCGGGAATGGCGCGCCTTAGTGTCGTCGGATGACCATTATCGGAGACGCCAGAGGGGTGCGCCAGGCAGGCAATGCCGGCATCCTTTCCTCCGTGACCGACCTCATCGGAAACACCCCGATCGTCGAGTTGCACAACCTCGCGGCCGGGTTGGACTGTCGGGTACTGGTGAAGCTGGAGAGCCGTAACCCCGGAGGATCGTCGAAAGACCGGATCGCACTCAACCTGATCCGCACCGCCGAGGCCGACGGCTCGCTCAAGCCCGGCGCCACGATCGTGGAATCGAGCTCCGGCAACACCGGAATCGGCCTCGCCCTCGTCGGTCGCCTCACCGGACACCCCGTCATCATCATCCACAGCGCGTTCATCTCGGCCGAGAAGCGTGCGCTGCTGACCGCGTACGGTGCCGAGCTGATCGAGGCCGACTGGGAGGCGGGCCCAGAGAACCCGCAGAACGCGCGGGCCATCGCCGACCGCATCGCGGCCGAGATCCCGAATGCCTGGCGCTCGTCGCAGTACGTCAACGAGGCGAACCCGGCCGCGCACTTCGCCACCACCGGCCCCGAGATCTGGGAGCAGACCGACGCCACGGTGACGCACTTCGTCGCCGGCATCGGCACGGGCGGCACCGTCACCGGCACCGGCCGGTTCCTCAAGAGCATCAGCGGCGGAGCCGTGCGCGTCGTCGGCGCGAACCCGGTCGGATCGACCTACGGCGGCGAACCGGCGAGCACGATCATCGTCGACGGCGTCGGAACGCGCTGGCCCGAAGAGAACTGGCCCTCGATCTTCGACAAGACCGTCACGGACGAGATTTTGACGATCCCCGACGCCGTCGTCTACGACACCGTGCGCCGACTCGCGGTCGAGGAGTCGCTGCTCCTCGGCCCGTCGTCGGGACTCGCGGTCGCCGCGGCACTGCAGGTGGGGCGTACCGCCCCCGCCGGCTCGGTGATCGTGGTGATCGCCCCCGACGGCGGCGGCAACTACCTGAGCAAGGCATTCAACGACAACTGGCTCGACACCGTGGGCGTCAACGCCGACGGTTTCGCCGACGGATCGGGCGACTGATGGCACTGCAGCACTTCGGATGGTTCCTCGGCGCGGGCTTCGGCGTGCAGGGCTGGGGCGACCCGACCTACGGCGTCGGCTACGACTGGAAGAAGCCGGCCGTCTACCAGGACGCCGCGCGCGTCTTCGAGGCGGCGGGCCTCGACCTCTTCATCATCGAAGACGGCGTGACCGTGCCCGACACGTACGGCGGCACCGCCGAGGTCAACCTCCGGGACGCGCGGTTCGTACCCAAGCACGATCCGCTTCCCCTCGTGCCGTATCTGCTGGCCGCGACATCCAAGCTCGGAATCGTGCCCACGCTCAGCGCCAGCTTCTACGAGCCGTTCACCGCGGCCCGCCTGCTCGCGACCCTGCAGCACTTCGCCGACGGCCGGCTCGGCTTCAACGTCGTGACGAGCGGCAGCGACATCGCCGCCCAGAACTACGGCCTCGACAAGCAGATCGAGCACGACCTGCGCTACGACCGCGCACAGGAATGGGTCGATGTGGTGCGCAAGCTCTGGCGGTCGTGGGACGCCGACGCGATTCTCGAGGACACCGAGCGCGGGGTGTTCGCCGACTTCGAGAAGGTACACACCATCGACCACAAGGGCGAGTTCTTCCAGGTGCGCGGGCCGCTCAACACGGCGCCGCTCGCGAGCGAACCCGTCATGGTGCAGGCCGGAGCCTCGGGACGCGGGCAGCAATTCGCCGGCAACAATTCCGACGTCATCCTGCAGCTGGCTTCTACCCCCCAGCGCATGGCGGCCTACCGTTCGTCGATTCGGGATGTCGCGGCCGCGGCCGGCCGCAACCCCGACGACATCACGGTGCTGTTCGTGGTCAACCCGATCGTGACCGCGAACGACGAGGAGAGCGCCGCCGTGCGGGCGCGCCGCGCCGAACTGACGCAGGCCGCGATCGACGAGGCGCTGCAGGGGGTCTCGTACCTCTCGGGCGTGGACTTCAAGAAATTCGACCTCGACGAGCCGCTGCCCGAACTGACGACGAACTCCAACCAGGGCACGCTCGACAACTTCGTGAGATCGGCGCCGTCCGGGTCGACGCTGCGCGAGATCCTGCAGGCGCGCGCCAACAAAGACGGTCTCGCGGTCATCGGCACGGCCGACCAGATCGCCGACCACCTCGGCTCGCTGGCCGACGAGGTGGGCGGCGACGGATTCCTCTTCACCGGGCAGGTGCACCCCGCGCACGTGCACCGTACGCTCGACCCGCTGGTTCCCGCGCTGCGCCGCCGCGGACTGCTGCGCGAGGAGCTCGGCGACGGAGGGCTGCGCGCCAACCTGGCAGACTTCTAGCCGTGCCCATACTCTCTCGCCAAGCGATCACCACGGCCGATGTCGTCGCCGTCTCCCGGGAGGCGGCCCGCGTCGGGTTCGCCTCGATCCTCGAGCGCGACCTGCAGGCGTCGCGGGACGTCGTGGAGGACGTGCTGGCCGCGGGCCTCCCGGTCTACGGGCTCAACACCGAACTCGGCGCCGGGCGCAACGTCGTCGTGTCGAACGACACGCTCGAGGAGTACCAGCGCCGCACGATCCGCAACAGCGGCGGGGGCATCGGTGCGCCGCTGTCGTTCGAGCAGACGCGCGCCGTGATCTTCGCGCGGCTGGCCGGGTTCAGCCGCGGGGGCGCGGGCGTCACCGTCGCGCTCGCGGCGCAGTACCGCGAGCTGCTCAACCGCGACGTGTACCCGCTGGTGCCCCGCACCGGTTCGGTCGGCGCCGCGGACCTGACCCAGCTCGCCGCGATCGCGGCCGTCGCCACCGGTACCGGGTTCGCGTTCGTCGACGGCGCCGTGGTGCCGGGTGCCGACGCCCTCGCCGCCGTGGGGCTCGAGCCCGTCACGCTGCAGCCGCACGAGGCGATCGCCGCGCTCAGCGCCAACAGCTACAGCATCGGCGTCGCGTCGCTCGTGCTCGACGACCTGCGCGGCCTGGCCAGAGCTGCCGACCTCACCGTCGCCCTCTCGCTCGTCGCGCTCGCGGGACACGGGGCCGGCGGCAACCTCTCGCCGTTCGACGAGCGGATACAGGCCGCTCACGCGGTCGGCCCGCAGGCGGTATCGGCCGGGCGCATCCGGTCGCTGCTCGCGTCGTCGTCGCTCGCCGCCGGGGTCACCTCGACCCAGGACGCGATCTCGTTCCGCTCGGTACCGCAGGTGCACGGGTCGTTCGGGGTCGCGATCGCGCGGCTGTCGCAGGCACTGGAGCTGGAACTCAACTCGCGCACCGAGAACCCGCTCGTCGACGTCGCATCGCAGTCGCTGGTGTCGGGCGGCAACTTCTTCGCCCTCGAACTCGCCCTCGCGCTCGAGAACCTGCGCGTCGTCGTCGGTCACGTCGCCGCGATGAGCGAGCGCCGCATCTCGCAGCTGTCGACGCTCGGGGTGGCGCTGCGGCGGTCGGGCTCGGCGGTCGTTCCCGGGCTGCTCTGGTATTCGGCGGCGGCGGAGCTCAGCGAGATCCGCCACCTCGCCGGTGCGGTCACGCTGTCGGGATCGTCGCTCTCGGAGGGCGTCGAGGACCACTCGTCGAACGCGGTGCTCGCGCTGCAGGCGCTCGAACGCTCGGTCGAGCTGCTCGGCTCCATTCTCGCGATCGAAGCCGCGTGCGCGGTCGAGCTGATCGAGGTCGGGGAGGCGGACGCGGGGGAGCTGCTCGCACCGGTCGTCGCGGATGTGGGCGAGTCGCTGCGGTTCGAGTCGCCGCTGGCGGACCGCGTGAGCGCGGTGCTGTCGCGGCTGGTGTCGTTCGGCCGCTGAGCCTGTCGAAGCACTGTCGCTCCTAGGCCAGCTCCTTGCGGAACGCCAGGTACCCGACCGCCTCGTAGTCGCCGTCGAGGTCGAACTGCGGCTCGTAGCCCAGGCTCAGGTAGAGCGCGACGGCCTCGGGCTGGCGCGCGCCGGTGGTGAGCGCGACCTCGCGGTAGCCGCGGGATGCCGCTTCCCGTTCGAGTTCCGCCATCACGATGCGGGCGAGACCCTGCCGGCGGTGCAGCGATGACGTCCACACCCGCTTGATCTCGGCGGTCGCGTCATCCGTTCGCTTGAAAGCGCCGCCGGCGACGACCTCGCCGTCGCGCACGACCAGGAAGAACGTGCCGCCGGTCTCGGGCGCGAAAAGTTCGGCGGGGTAGCGGGTGAGTTCCACGGACGACGGGATGCCGTCGTTGGTGCCGTAACGGTCGTCGTATTCGCGCGCGAGCTCGTCTAAGAGCGGACGGGCGCGAGGGTCGTCGTAGCGGGTGTAGAGGAACTGGTGAGGCACGAGACGACGGTAGTCGCCGCTGCGGTGTCGCGCCAACGCGGGGGTTCACACACCGTCATCCTCGCCCGACAGGACGAATCGCGCTTTTCGCCCGCTCGACAGGTCGGATCGGACGATGCGGCGCCGCGCATCCTGTCGAGCGGTAGATGCGCGGGGCTCAGCCGCCGGCGAGCACCTTCGTGATGCGCTGCAGCGACACCGGCTCCGCGGTGGGCAGGTGCTGGGCGAAGAGCGAGACGCGCAGCTCCTCGAGCATCCAGCGGGCATGCCGCAGGTGCTCGGGGGCGTCCACGGGCAGCGGCAGGTCGCCGCCGGCCGAGATGTAGCGCTGCGTCGCCTCCTGCACCTCGAGCAGCCACGCGCGGTCGCGGCCGAGGTTCTCGGCCAGACGCGTGATGCGGTGCGAGAGCGCCGCGAGGTACACGGGCAGCCGGCGCAACTGCGCGGTGCCTGTCGCCGCGACGAAGCCGGGATACACGAGGTCGCCCACCTGCTCGCGCGCGTCGGAGAGCGGCGACAGCAGCGCCATGCTCGATGTCTGCGAGATGAGTTTCTCGGCGGCGCGCGCCGCGAGCAAGATCGCGCTCACCTGCGCGACCGTGGCGAACAGCCCGTCGACGATCGTGGCCGACACCCGGTCGCGGGCGGCCTCGAACTGCGCCCTGGTGAAGATCGCCTCGTCGCCCAGCACCTCGTCGATGCACGCCGCCATGCAGTCGGCGAACAGGTCGTTGGTCGACTTGTAGGGGCTCGTCGCGAGTGACAGTTTCTCGGCCGCCGTGAGGTGCTGCTGCACGTACGCGGTCGGTGCGGGGATCGCCAGCAGCAGCATCCGCCGCACGCCGGCCTTCATCGCCTTGGCCTGGTCCTCGGGCGTGCTCTGCAGCCGGATGGCGACGGTCTTGCCCTCGTCGACGAGAGACGGGTAGGCCCGGATGACGCCGCTGCCGTGCGTGGTATCGAGCACCCTGGGCAGCTCGTCGAAGTCCCACGTGGTCAGCCCGCCGCGTTCGAGGTCGCTCTTCGGGGTGACCGACGCCTTCGCGACGCTCGCGCGCACCGTCGACTTGAGCTGCACCTGCAGCGAGCTGAGGGTCTTCGACGACGCGGTGACCTTGCCGCGCTCGTCGATCGCGGCGAAGGTGACCCGCAGGTGGGCGGGCACGCGCTCGATGTCGAAGTCCGAGGCGTCGACGGTCGTGTAGGTCTGGCGGCGGATCTCCTCGGCGAGGTACTGGGCGAGCGCGAGGTCGGTCGCGGCGGGGGCGGCGGCGAGCAGCTTGCGCGCCCAGTCGCCCGCGGGCACCACGTTGCGACGGATCTCCTTCGGCAGGCTCTTGATGAGCGCCGTCACGAGATCCTCGCGGAATCCCGGCACCTGCCAGTCGAAACCGTCGGGGTGCAGTGAGGCGAGCAGGGCGATCGGCACGTTGACGGTCACGCCGTCGTCCGTCGCGCCCGGCTCGAAGCGGTAGGTGAGCGCGAGGCGCTGGTCGCCCTGGTGCCAGACGCTCGGGAACGCGTCCTCGTCGACGGTCGCTTCCGGCTCGTCCACGAGGTTCTCGGCGGTCATCGTCAGGAAGCCGGGCTGCGTCTGCCGCTCCTTCTTCCACCAGCCCTCGAAGGACTTCGTCGACGCGACATCCGCCGGAATCCTGCGGTTGTAGAACTCGAAGATCGCCTCGTCGTCGAACAGGATGTCGCGGCGACGCGTGCGCTCCTCGAGCTCGGCCAGCTCTTTCCGCAGCGCCCGGTTGGCCCGGTCGAAGTCCCAGTCGCGCCCCTTGAGCGTCTCGGCCACGAGGTCGCCCTCGACCAGCGCGTGACGGATGAACAGCTCGCGCGCGTACGCCGGGTCGATGCGCGAGAACTGCACACGGCGCTTGAGCACGATCGGCACGCCGTACAGCGTGACCCGCTCGTAGGCGACGATGGCGCCCTGGCGCTTCTCCCAGTGCGGCTCGGAATAGCTGCGCTTCACCAGGTCGCCCGCGATCTGCTCGGCCCACGCGGGGTCGATCGCGCCGTTGACCCGGGCGAACAGCCGCGAGGTCTCGACGAGCTCGGCGCTCATGATCGCGGCGGGCTGCTTCTTCGCGAGGGCCGAGCCGGGAAAGATGACGAAGCGCGACTGCCGTGCCCCGACGTAGTCCTTCTTCGCGACGTCCTTCAGCCCTATCTGGCTGAGCAGGCCGGCCAGCAGGGAGCGGTGGATGCCGTCGGGGTTCGTGTGCGGTTCGCCGACGTGCAGGCCGAGCTGTTTCGCGAGGCGGGTGAGCTGCTTGTAGACGTCCTCCCACTCGCGGATGCGCAGGTAGTTGAGGTACTCGGAGCGGCACATGCGGCGGAACTGGTTGCCGCTCAGCTCGGTCTGGCGTTCCTTGATGTAGTCCCAGAGCTTGAGCAGGCTGAGGAAGTCGCTCGTCGGGTCGGTGAACCGGGCGTGCGCCTGGTCGGCCTGCGGGCGCTTCTCGAGCGGGCGCTCTCGCGGGTCCTGGATGGAGAGGCCCGCGACGATCGCCATGACCTCGCGCGTGGTGCCGTGTTTCTTCGACTCGATGATCATGCGCGCGAGACGCGGGTCGATCGGCAGCTGGGAGAGCTGCTTGCCGACCTGGGTGAGGCGCGGGGTCTCGCCGGCGCCCTCGACCGCGCCGAGCTCGCGCAGCAGGTCGAGGCCGTCCTTGATGCCGCGGGAGTCCGGCGGCTGCAGGAACGGGAACCGGGCGATGTCGCCGAGACCCAGGGAGATCATTTGCAGGATGACGGCGGCGAGGTTCGTGCGGAGGATCTCCGGTTCGGTGAACTCGGGCCGCTTGGCGAAGTCCTCTTCGCTGTAGAGGCGGATGGCGATGCCGTCGCTGGTGCGTCCGGAACGGCCGGAACGCTGGTTCGCCGACGCCTGCGAAATCGCCTCGATCGGCAGGCGTTGGATCTTGGAGCGCACGCTGTAACGCGAGATGCGCGCGGTGCCGGCGTCGATGACGTACTTGATGCCGGGCACGGTGAGGCTGGTCTCGGCGACGTTGGTGGCGAGCACGATGCGGCGGCGTGTGCCGGCCTGCGTCGGCGGTTGGAAGACCTTGTGCTGGTCCGCGCTCGACAGGCGGCCGTAGAGAGGGAGTACCTCGGTGTTCGGCAGGTTGCGGCCGCGGATGGCGTCTTCGGCGTCGCGGATCTCGGCCTCGCCGCTGAGGAAGACCAGCACGTCGCCGGTTCCCTCACGGGCGAGCTCGTCGAGTGCGGCATTGATGCCCTCGATCGGGTCGAGGTCGACGTCGGGGGCGTCCGCCTTGTCGACACCGGTCCCTGAGCCTGTCGAAGAGCGCTTCGCTTCGACAGGCTCAGCGGCCGATTCCGCCACCAACGGCCTGAAACGCACCTCGACCGGGAACGTGCGCCCCGAGACCTCGATGATCGGGGCGTCGTCGAAGTGCCGGGAGAAGCTGCCCGGGTCGATGGTCGCGCTGGTGATGATGATCTTGAGGTCGGGCCGCCGCGGCATGAGCTGCTTGAGGTAGCCGAGCAGGAAGTCGACGGTGAGGCTGCGCTCGTGCGCCTCGTCGATGATGATCGCGTCGTACTTCTTGAGATCGCGGTCGCGGTGGATCTGGTTGAGCAGAATGCCGTCGGTCATCAGCTTGATCTTGGTACCGGCGCCGACGCGGTCGGTGAAGCGCACCTGGTAGCCGACGAGTTCGCCGACCTCCTGGCCGAGCTCCTCGGCGATGCGCTCGGAGATCGTGCGCGCGGCGATGCGGCGCGGCTGCGTATGGCCGATGCTCTCGTACCCCATCGAGAGCAGCATCTTCGGGATCTGCGTCGTCTTGCCGGAGCCGGTCGCGCCCGCGATGATCACGACCTGGTTCTCGCGGATGGCGCGCTCGATGTCCTCCCGGCGCTGGCTCACGGGGAGGTCGGGCGGGAAGGAGATCACAAAGGGCTGGTCAGACATCGGCCCTCAAGCTTAAGCTGCGCCGCCGTCGCTCGTCGGCGCCGTGTCGATCGTCGCGACGCAGTCGGACGCACACCCGGTCAGCACGTCCATGCCGTTCGTGACTTTGCCGATCAGAACCACGCCGCCGTCGGGGACTGCGCGACCCTCGCTGAGGAACACGATCACGCTGCGGCCGTCGGGCCAATACGCGACGTCACCCGCTTCGTAGTCGAATTCCCGCACACCCTCGATGTCCATGGGCGTCGACAGTCGGGCGACTTGCGCGGTGCCCATGCGGTCGTCGAACTCCAGTCGCTCCCCGAGCAGCGAGGCGACCGAGGGCGGCGAGATGGAGAGCTGGGCGTGGGGATGATCCACGTCGGGGAGTGCGCACGCCGACGCGGTCAGCAGAACCGTAATGGCGGATGCGAGGAGAAGAGAGATTCGGTGGGTCATGTCAGCAGCAAAGCCGTCGCGCGGACGTGGCGGGAGTCTCTGCACTGACGTGTCCTGTCAGGGCACCCCGGCACACCAGCGGCAGACCTACCATGAGTCCATGGACGACCGAGTGGAGATCCGCGAATTCCTGATGTCACGTCGTGCTCGTGTCGAACCGGCCGACGTCGGGCTGCCGCCGGGCGGCGACCGCCGGGTGCCCGGGCTGCGACGCGGGGAAGCCGCGATGCTCGCCGGAGTGAGCGTCGAGTACTACGCGCGGCTGGAACGCGGAGCCGTCGGCGGGGCTTCCGAGGCGGTGCTCGACGGGATTGCGCGGGCCCTCCTGATGGATGACGCGGAACGCGAACACCTCTACCTCCTGGCCAGACGGGCCGTCGGTGTCGGAAATCAGGCCAGGGCGAAGTCCAATACGGCCAAAGCGTGGGCGCCGGCCCCGAGCGTTCAGTGGTTCCTCGACTCGATGGACACGGCGGTCGCGATGGTCGGCAACGGCCGCACCGACCTGCTCGCGTGGAACCGGCTCGGCGGAGCACTGATGCACGAGATGATCCAGACCGCCACAACCGCGCCCCCGAACTTCGCCCGATTCCTATTCCTCGAGCCCGTCGCCCGTCGGTTCTATCCGGACTGGGACACCGCGGCAGGCATGAACGTGGCGATGCTGCGCACCGAAGCCGGACGCGATCCGCACAGCAAAAAACTGCACGACCTCGTCGGAGAACTGTCGACGCGCAGCGACCACTTTCGGCAGTTGTGGAGCAGGCACGACGTGTGGCACCACGCGACCGGCACCAAGGCGTACAACCACGCGGTCGTCGGCGATCTCACCCTGCACTACGACGGTCTCGATCTGGTGGCCCAACCGACCGCGCAGGTCACCGTACTCACCGCTGAGCCCGGATCGGCCGACCACGAGAAGCTTGTGCTTCTCGGCGCCTGGGAAGCCTCGCGCGCCGAACGGTCCGCGATGTCCGCCGAATCCTGAACCGGAAGACAGGGGAACTGGTCCATGCAACTCGATCAATTGCTCGATGCGCTCAATGCATCGCGAACCATCACGGCGGGGTCACCGCTGCACCTCGCTATGCACGCCGTGAGCCAAGACGCCCTGAGAGTCACCGGCGAACTCAACGCGGGCTATCACGAACCGGAACGAGTGCGTGAGCTGCTGACGCACCTCACCGGCCGGTCAATCGATGAGTCGGTGACAGTGTTCCCGCCGTTCTACGCAGACTTCGGCAAGAACATCGTCCTCGGCAGGGGCGTGTTCATCAACGCGGGATGCACGTTCCAAGACCAGGGCGGCGTCACCATCGGCGACGACTGCCTGGTCGGACACAACGTGGTGTTCGCCACGCTCAACCACGACCTCGACCCTGCCCACCGCGCCGATCTGCATCCGGCGCCCATCTCCGTCGGTCGAAACGTGTGGATCGGATCGAACGCGACGATCCTGCCCGGGGTCACGATCGGAGACGACGCGGTGGTCGCTGCAGCGGCAGTCGTCACGAAAGACGTGCCGGCCGGCGCCGTCGTCGTCGGATCGCCGGCTCGAGTGGTCCGCACAGTCGTATAGCCCGCCCTGCGGGGGCGCGGGGCGAGATCGCGGGGTCACGTTCGCAACTCAGGCTGGAATTCCGCGCGCCCAGTCACGCCCGCAGAACAATGCGGATCGGCGCGGCGCCGGCCGCGGCATCCACTCATCCAGCCTGAATTGCGAACAGTCGGCGGGCAAAGCAAGCAAACCAATTGACGTCGCAGAGTGGTTTGCGCTACAAAGTTGACATGACGAACGACAGAGACCGGGTGGATGCCGCGGGCCGCACCCCCGCGGACCAGACCGACGCCGACGCGCCGCTCGACCCGGCCGCGATGTACGCCCTGCTGCAGAACCAGCAGCGCAGCGTCGAGACGCAGATGGGGGCCTTCGTGCCGTACATCACGCTCGCGTGGGGACTCACGTGGCTGCTCGGCTTCGGCTCGCTCTGGCTGATCGACGGGCTGCGGCCCGCGTTCTCGCTGCCGCTCGGCATCGCCGTGCCCGTGTTCATCGGCACGATCCTCGTCAGCGGCGGGTTCTCGGCCTGGCTGGGCATCCGCAGCGGTCGGGGGATGCGCGGCAACACCGCCTCCGCCTTCACCGGCACCGTCTACGGCGTGACCTGGTCGATCGGCGCGACGGCGCTCGCGGTGCTCGGCGGTGCTCTGCGCGCGCAGGGCATGAGCGCAGAGCTCTCCAACTTCTACTACCCGAGCGCGTACGTGCTGTTCGCCGGGATCATGTACATCATCGCCGCGGCGATCTGGCACGCCATCCCGTCTCTGATCGGCGGGTGCTGGCTCGTGGTCATCGCCGTCGTGGCGCCGTTCTTCGGCTACCCGCACCACTACCTGTTCCTCGCGGTCGCCGGCGGAGTCGCCTTCATCGCGCTGTCGGTCCACGGCAGTCTGCAGCAACGCCGGGTGCGTGCCGCGGCGGGCGGTGACAGCCGTGGATGAGCTCGACCCGGTCATCCACGCCCAGGCCCGCCTGCGCATCATGGCGGCGCTCTCGACCCTCGAACTCGACGGTTCCATCTCGTTCCCGCGCCTGCAGGAACTGCTCGACATGACCGCCGGCAACCTGTCGACCCACCTGCGCAAGCTCGAGGACGCCAGCTACGTCGACATCACCAAGACCCACAAGGGTCGCACCCCGATCACCTACCTCGGCCTGAGCAAAAAGGGCCGGCGGGCGTTCGAGGACTACATGGACACCCTGCGCACCGTGTTAGGAGAACAGCCGTGAGCATTGATGGAACAGCCGTGAGCATTGACGGAACAGCCGTGAATACCCTCGCCCGTGTCACGAACGTCACCCGCCGCTTCGGCGAGGTGACCGCGCTCGACGACGTGAGCCTCGAGATCCGCTCGGGGCAGATCGTCGGACTGCTCGGCCCGAACGGGGCCGGTAAGTCCACGTTGCTCACCCTGCTGCAGGGACTGCGCCGGCCGACCTCCGGCACGGTCGAGTTGTTCGGCGGCTCGCCGCAGGTCGCGGCCAACCGCCGGTTGCTCGGCTGCACCCCGCAGGCGACCGCGCTGCCCGAGACGCTGCGGGTGGGCGAGGTGATCGACTTCGTCGGGGTGCACTTCGCCGACGCAGTGCCGACGCCGGAGCTCGCGGAGGAGTTCGGCCTCGGCGACCTGCTGCGACGCCAGACCGGGTCGCTCTCCGGCGGCCAGAAGCGGCGGCTCAGCGTCGCGCTCGCCTTCGTCGGACGCCCGAGACTCGTGCTGCTCGACGAACCGACCACCGGGCTGGATGTCGACGCCCGCCACACGCTCTGGGAGGCGATCCGCCGCCAGCACGACGCCGGCGCGACCGTCGTCATCACGAGCCACTACCTCGAAGAGATCGAGGCGCTCGCCGACCGCGTCGTCGTCATCGACCACGGCCGCGTGCTCGAAGACGACAGCCTCGCGACGGTCATCGCCCGGGTGAGCCTGCGCCAGGTGACGCTCGAGTCGGACCGGCTCGATCTCATCGAGAATCTGCCCGGCGTGGTCCGAAGCCGGGTGGATGCCGCGGGCACCACCTTCTACACCCAGGACTCCGACGCTCTCGTGACCGAGCTCGTGCGTTCCGGGCTGCCGTTCGCCAACCTCGCCGTGCGCGGCGCCACCCTCGAAGAAGCGTTCCTCACCCTGACCGAGAAGGAGCTCGTCTGATGAGCGTCTCGACTCTCACCCTCGCCCATGCCAAGTACTCGCTGCTCGAGACCGCGCGCGTGCCGATCGCCGTCATCGGCTCGCTCGTCTTCCCCGCGCTCTCGCTCCTCTTCTTCGTCGTGCCCCAGCGGGCGGTCGCCGAGAACGCGGAGTGGGCGACGCAGGCGGTCATCTCGCTCAGCGTGTTCGCCGTGCTCGCCAACGCGCTCTTCGGCTTCGGCCTGAACATCGCGCAGAGCCGCGAGCAGCCGTGGGACCCGTATCTGCGCACCCTCCCCGCGCCCGGCATCGCCCGTGTGCTCGGACACGTGTTCTCCACCGGCCTCGTCGGCGTGGCGGCGATCGTGCCCGTCGTGGTGCTCGGGGCCCTGCTCACCGCGGCCGAGGCGAGCTGGTGGCGTGTCCTGCTGGGATTCGTCGCGATCGCGGCATCCGCCCTGCCCTTCGTCTTTATCGGCATCAGCGTGGGCTACTCGATGCCGGCCAAGGCGGCGATCGCGGTGGTGCAGGTGCTGATGTTCGGGCTCGCCTTCGGCGGGGGGTTGTTCCTGCCGCCAGCGGTGTTCCCCGACTGGCTGGACGCGATCTCGCGGTTCCTCCCGTCGCGGCACGCCCGCGAGATCGTGGTCTGGGCGGTGCAGGGCGGCGAGCTGCCCGTCTGGGCGGCGGTCGGCTGGCTGCTCTGGACCGTGCTCGCACTCGGGCTGGCGCTGCTGCTGTTTCGGCGCGACGAGGGACGCCGGTACCGCTGACCGCTCCGCTCCCCTCCGGCCGCCTCACCCGCCCTCACCCCGCCCGACAGGATGCGGCGCGCGACTCGCCGCGATCGGTCCTGTCGAGCGGGCGACGGGAGTGAATCGTCCTGTCGAACGCGCGGCCCCGCCACTGTTGCGCTTTGGGTCGTCTCTTTACCCCGTGTGACGCCCCCGCTCGACCCCCGGGCCGCGGGTGCCTAGCGTCGAATCGTGACAGAAAACCGCGAACGACGGCTCGTGCTCGGCACGACGGTGCGCACGCTCGGTGCGTGGCCGGCCGGATGGCGCTATCCGGGCGCCCACCGCGACCCGGCCGGCGACCCCGCGGTGTTGACGCGCACGGCGCTCGCCGCGGAGGCGGCCGGTCTCGACTTCCTGTTCTTCGGCGACTGGCTCGCGACCTCGGCCGAGTTCGAGCACACCGACCCGTACCTGCTCGCCCGCGTCGAACCGTTCGCGGCGATCGGCTACCTCGCCGCGGTCACCGAACGCATCGGGCTCATCGCCACGGTCAGCTCCTCGCACTCCGAGCCGTACACGACCGCCCGCTCGTCGGCCTCGATCGACCTGCTGAGCGGCGGCCGCGTCGCCCTCTGCGTCGCCACCGGCGCCGAGGCCCGCTCGGCCAGCAACTTCGGCTGGACCGTCGTGCACAGCGACACCGACCGCTTCGCCGCGGCCGGCGAGTTCATCGACATCCTCCGCGGACTCTGGGACAGCTGGGAAGACGACGCTTTCGTGTCGGATGCTGCGACCGGCCGTCTCATCGACCCGTCGAAGCTCCACCCCCTCGGGTACGTCGGGCAGCACCGGGCGTCGAGCGGACCGCTCAACGTCATCCGCCCGCCGCAGGGCCACCCGCCGATCGCCGTGGTCGGCGGTTCGCCCAACGCCCGCCAGCTCGCGATCCGCGACGCCGACCTGTTATTCGCCAGCCCGCGCACCTTCGACGAGGCTGTCGCGCAGTACGCCGAGGCGAAGGCGCTCGTCGCGCGGGAGGGGCGCGACCCCGACGGGTTCCGCATCGTCACGCCGATCCTGCCGATCGTCGCCGAGACGCGCGAAGGAGCGTGGGAGATCTACGACCGGCTCGTCGCTCTCGTGCCGGTTCCCGACGAGCAGCCCGACGACGGCCTGGTCGGTCTGCCGAGCAACCGCAGCGTCCGCACCCTCGCGAGCGTGCTCGGGGTGCCGCTGTCGAGCGTCTCGCTCGACGACGCCGTGCCCACGCGGGTCGCCGCCCGGTTCAGCTCGCTCGGCAAGCAGCTCGTCGACGTGGTTCGGGGTCGCTCCGGTCGTACCATCGCGGGGGAGCGGCCCATCACCTACCGCCACCTGCTCGTCGGCCACGCCGTCGCGGCGCCCGTGCTCGTCGGGTCGGCCGTCGACGTCGCCGCGCACTTCGAGACCTGGTTCCGCGCCGAAGCCGTCGACGGGTTCACCGTGCTCTCCGCGTTCTCGGCCGGCGCCGAGGGCGAGGCCGATTCCTTCGGCGCCTTCGCCGAGCTCGTGGTGCCGGAACTGCGGCGCCGCGGGCTGCTCCGCGACGACTACGAGGGCGCCACCCTGCGCGACCACCTCGACCTGCCCGCGGTGCCCAACGGGCACCTGCGCATCCAACTCCAGCCGCTCTGACTTTCCACCCACCGATCCGACCAGCCCCCGCCATCCGGCCCGCCCTCAACCGTTCTAGGATTCCCTCATGACCAAGCCACTGAAGGTCGTCGCCGTTTCCGGCAGCCTCCACTCGCCCTCCAAGACCACCGCGCTGGTGCGCGAGATCCTGGCGTCGATCGGATCGCACGTCGAGGTGGACGCCCACCTCATCGAGATCAGCGAGATCGGCCCCGAGTTCGCCGGCGCCCTCACCCGCGACCAGCTGCCCGACTCGGTCGAGCGGGAACTGCGCCTCGTCGAGAGCGCCGACCTGCTGATCGTGGCGAGCCCCGTCTACCGCGCGTCCTTCACCGGCCTGTTCAAGCACTTCTTCGACTTCGTCGGGCAGTACGCGCTCGTCGACACCCCCGTGCTGCTCGCGGCGACCGGCGGCAGCGACCGGCACGCGCTTATCCTCGAGCACCAGTTCCGTCCGCTGTTCGGTTTCTTCCAGGCGCTGACCCTGCCGATCGGCATCTACGCCAACAACTCCGACTTCGAGAACTACGCCGTGACGTCGCTGCAGCTGCAGGAACGCATCGACCTCGCGATCGCCCGCGCCCTTCCCCTCGTGCGGCACAGCGTCGTCGAGACCGCATCCATCTCCCACCAGATCTGAGAACCGACATGACCGAAATCGCCCCCACCTCCGCCGCCGACGCCCGCGACCGCATCGAGAAGGGCGCGCTGCTCATCGACGTGCGCAGCGACGCGGGCCGTGCCGCCTCCGGCGAGATCGACGGCGCCACCGTCGTGCTCAAGGACGAGGTGGAGGCGTTCGCCGCCGGGCTCGACAAAGACCGGGAGGTCGTGATCTTTTGCGGCACCACCGCGGGCTCCGGCCCCGTCGCCGACTGGCTCGACAACGCCGGATTCACCGCGGTGTCGCACGTCGACGGCGGGTTCGAGTCACTGCGCGACGCGACCCAGGCGTGAGCACGACCGAGCGGCGCGAGGTCGTCGTCATCGGCGGGGGCGCGATGGGCTCCGCCACGGCCTGGCAGCTCGCCCGGCGCGGACGCGACGTGCTGCTGCTCGAACGGTTCGAGCCCGGGCACGTGCAGGGCGCGTCCCACGGGGCGTCGCGCAACTTCAACCAGGCCTACTCGCACCCCGACTACGTCTCGCTGCTCGTCGAGGCGCTGCCGCTCTGGCGTGACCTCGAGGCGGCTACCGGCAGCACGCTGCTCGACACCACGGGCATCGCCAACCACGGCGCGAACCCCGCCTTCGACGCCGTGCACGCGGCACTCGCCGCCGCCGGCATCCCGGCCGAGTTCCTCCCGGTCGAGGAGGCCGAGCGCCGCTGGCCCGGCATCCGCTTCGATTCGCGTGTGCTCTTCACCGAACAGTCGGGCCGCCTCCACGCCGACCGCTCCGTCGCCGCGCTGCAGAGCGACGCCGCCGCGAACGGCGCCGAGGTGCGCCACGGCGCGAGGGTCACCGCGCTGACCGTGGTCGGCGACGACGAGGTGCGCGTCGATGTCGAGGGCCGGGATGGCGCGTACCAGGTGACCGCCCGGCGCGTGGTCGTCACCGCGGGCGCCTGGACCGGGAAACTGCTCGCGGGGGTCGCCACCCATCCGACGCTCGTCGTGACGCAGGAGCAGCCCGCGCACTTCCGGGTGCGCGACGAGTCGATCGTCTGGCCCGGGTTCAACCACGCGCCCGCCGCCGGCAACCCCGACTACGACTACTGGTACTCCGGCGTCTACGGCATGTTCACGCCGGGCGAGGGCGTCAAGGCGGGCTGGCACGGCGTCGGCCCCGTGGTCGACCCCGACGCGCGCAGCTTCGCTCCCGAACCCGTGCAGCTCGCCGCCCTGCAGCGCTACGCCGCCGAGTGGCTGCCGGGCGTCGACCCCGACGCCTTCGCGCCCATCAGCTGCACCTACACGACCACTCCCGACTCGAACTTCGTGCTCGACCGCACCGGCCCCGTCGTGATCGGCGCGGGTTTCTCGGGGCAGGGCTTCAAGTTCACGCCGGTCGTCGGTCGCATCCTCGCGGACGCCGTCGACGGGCTGCCGACGCCCGCGATCTTCTCACTGGGGGCTCCGCGCCTCGCCGCGTCGTAGTATTTCGCCGCATTTCCCCGCGTTACGCGGCTCCTGTCGTCGACCGCCGCGGGTGCCTAATCTGAGGCTATGAGCGACTGTCCCCTGCTTCCCGTTGTCGGAGGCGACCTCCTGGTTCCCACCGTCATGGGAAGCGAGGTGCGTTACACGAATCTCGATTACGCGGCCAGTGCGCCCGCCCTCGAGGTCGTCGCGGAACACGTCGTGCGCGTGCTCCCGCTCTACGCGAGCGTGCACCGCGGTGCCGGCTACGCCTCGCAGGTGTCGACATCGGTCTACGAGAGCGCCCGCGTCATCGTCGGCGACTTCGTCGGTGCCCGCCCGGGCGACGAGGTGATCTTCACCCGCAACACGACCGACTCGCTCAACCTGCTCGCGTCGATCGTCCCCGGCGAGACCGTGTTCCTCGACATCGAACACCACGCCAACCTGCTGCCCTGGGTCGAGAAGGGCGGACGCGTCGTCGTCTCCGCCGACACGATCGAGCAGACCCTGCTGCGCGTCGACGAGGAACTCGCCCGCCGCCCCGCGGCCCTGCTCACCGTCACCGGTGCCAGCAACGTCACCGGCGAGACCCTGCCGCTGCGCCAGCTCGCGAACATCGCACACCGCTACGGCACCCGCCTCGCCGTCGACGCCGCGCAGCTGCTTCCTCACCGCCGCGTCAACCTGCAGTTGCAGGGCATCGACTACCTGGCGTTCAGCGGTCACAAGGCCTACGCCCCGTTCGGCGCGGGTGTGCTCGTCGGACGCACCGATTGGCTGGATGCCGGTCCGGCGTACCTCCGCGGCGGTGGAGCGGTCACGAGCGTCTCGGTCGAGAAGACCGAGTGGCGCACCGGCCCGTCCCGTCACGAGGCGGGATCGCCGAACGTCGTCGGCGTCGCCGCGCTGGCCCGGGCCATCCAGGCGCTCGACCAGCTCGACGAGACCGAGTGGACCGCGCACGAGGCCGGCCTGCGCCAGCGCCTCGTCGACGGCTTCGACCAGTTGCCCGAGGTGCGCGTGCACCGCATCTTCTCCGACTCGACCGACCCGGTCGGCGTCGTGAGCTTCACCGTCGACGGCGTGGATTCGCGTCTGCTCGCCACCTACCTCTCCGCCGAGTGGGGCATCGGCGTGCGCGACGGCAAGTTCTGCGCGCACCCGCTGCTGCGCCGCCTCGGCATCACGGAGCCGGCGTTGCGCGCCAGCTTCGGCCTCGGCTCGACCGACCTCGACGCCGACCGGCTGATCGAAGCGGTCACCGCATTCCTGCGCGTGGGCCCGACCTGGAACTACGACCTCGTCGACGGCCACTGGGAGGTGCGCGACGACACGCGTCCGCGTCCCGAGTGGGCGCCCGAGCTGGCGGCGACCGTCGGCTTCTACGGCTGCGCCGCCTGAGTCCGTTGTCGCGGATCGAGCCGGTCGACATCCGGCTCTGCTGAGGGGTTTCGACGAGCTCAACCACAGACGAACGCGATAATTAGTGGGTGAGCACCGACAGAAAGCCTCGCCGCCCGGATGTCACCGACATCGACCTCGTCGGCGGCAACGAGAAGCGCCACCTCGAGGTCGTCGCCTACGACGAGCGCTGGCCCGCGGTCTTCGGGGAACACCGCGACCGCATCCTCGAAGCATTACACGCGGCCGAGGTCGACGTCGAGCACATCGGTTCCACGTCGGTGCCGGGGCTCGCCGCGAAGCCGATCATCGACATCGTCGTCGCGGTCGACGACATCACCGCCGAGGAGGACTACCTCGAGCAGTTCCTCGCGGCGGGCTACGTTCTGCGCGTTCGCGAACCGGGACACCGCCTCGTGCGCACCCCCGACCGCGACGTGCACGTGCACATCTACGAGAAGGGTGCCGAGGCCGTCGAGAAGTACCTCCGGTTGCGCGACCACCTGCGCACCGATGCGGACGACCGCGAGCTGTACGCCAGCACCAAGCGTGCGCTGATCGGACAGGGCTTCGACGACATGAACGCGTACTCGGATGCGAAGACGGATGTCATCGCGGGGATTTTGGAACGAGCCGTAAAAGCAGATTGAGCCTGTCGAAATCCCTCGTGAGGTTTCGACAGGCTCAACCCGCCAGAACGTTTTCGATACGCGCTGCGGACGGCGCTACTCGACCACCGGGCTAGCTCTTCGGCAGGCCCGGCGGGTTGATCGCGCTCTCGGTGACCGACTCCGAGGTGAGGCCCCAGCGGTCCAGCACCTCCTCGTATTCGCCGCCCGAGATCGCCTCGTTCAGCACGATGCCGACGGACTCGATCAGGCCGTTGTCCTTCGCGGTCGCCGCGGCGATGTCCGCCGTGAGCGGCCAGCCGCCGTTGACTGTGCCGACGAGCTTGGTCTCCCCGTCGACCGCTGCCGCGTAGGCCGCGGTCGCGTTCGGTCCGAAGTTGGCGTCGGCACGGCCCGACTTGAGCGCGAGCGCTCCGCTGGCGGTGTCGTCGAAGTAGAGGTACTCGACCGGGTCGAGGCCCGCTTCGATGTTCTCGGCGTCCCACGCCTGGAGGATCTTCTCCTGGTTGGTGCCCGAGCCGACGATGATGCGCAGGCCCGCGACATCCTTCGCCTCTGTAATCGAGTCAATCGACGAGTCGCTCTTCACGTAGAAGCCGAGCAGGTCTTGACGGTACGATGCGAAGTCGTAGAGTTCTTTGCGCTCGTCGGTGACCGTGACGTTCGACAGGATCAGGTCGTACTTGCCCGACTGGATTCCGAGCGGCCAGTCGGCCCAGGCTGCGGGCTGGATGTTCAGCTCGAGGCCGAGTCCGTCGGCGATGAGCTGGGCGAGGTCGACCTCGTTGCCGATGAGCGTCGTGTCGTCGTCGGCGTAGAGCGCGAGCGGGGCCGCGAACGGCGAGGTGACGACGGTGAGCTTGCCGTCCTCGATCGGCTCGAACCCGCTCGCCTCGAGCGACGCGACGGCCTCGGGGATCTCGTCGAGGTGGATGCGGTCCTGGTCGGCCGTCAGGTTGAACTCGGGAGCGTCGCCCGTGGCCGGGGTGGTTCCCGACGCTTCGGCGTCGCCGCCCGTGGTGCCGAGCGCGAAGGCGGTGATGCCTCCGCCGACGACGACCACGACGGCCGCGGCGCCGATGACGGCGAGGGTCTTCTTTCTGAGTGCCATGAGGGTTTCCTTTGCTGTTACTTGGTGGTGGTCAGAGGACGTTGCCGAGAAATTCTTTGGTGCGTGGATGACGCGGGGTGCCGAGTACCTCGCCCGGGGTGCCCTGCTCGAGGATCACGCCGTGGTCGATGAAGATCACCCGGTCGGAGACGTCGCGGGCGAAGCCGATCTCGTGCGTGACGATCACGAGCGTCGTGCCGAGCTTGGCGAGGTCGCGGATCACGTCGAGAACCTCGCCGACCAGTTCGGGGTCGAGGGCCGAGGTCGGCTCGTCGAACAGCAGCACCTTGGGCTGCAGCGCGAGGGCGCGGGCGATCGCGACCCGCTGCTGCTGTCCGCCGGAGAGCTGACGCGGGTAGGCGTCGGCCTTGTCGCCGAGACCGACCCGATCGAGCAGTCCGGCCGCGAGTTCGCGGGCGTCCGCCTTGCTCAGTCGCTTGAGGGCGACCGGTGCCTCGACGATGTTCTGCAGCGCGGTGAGGTGCGGGAACAGGTTGAAGTTCTGGAACACCATGCCGACCTGCGTGCGCCGGCCGAGGATCTGCTTCTCCTTGAGCTCGTACAGCTTGTCACCGCGGTGCTCGTAGCCGATCAGCGCGCCGTCGATCGTGACCCAGCCGGCGTCGACGGTCTCGAGGTGGTTGATCGTGCGCAGCAGCGTCGACTTGCCCGAGCCCGACGGACCGAGGATCGACACGACCTCGCCCGGCTCGATCGTGAGCGACACGTCGTGCAGCACGTCGACGCCGTTGTAGCTCTTGTGCACGTTGCGGATCTCGACGAGACCCGTGGTCAGTGTTGCGGTGCTCATTTGCCGGCTCCCTTACTGCCGGATGACGCGGGCTTCGGTTCCTCGTCGAGGCGGGCCCACTGCACGGCGACCCACGTCTTCGCCTTCTGGATGGGTGTCGGTGGCAGCACGCGCGCTGCCCCACGGGCGTAGAAGCGCTCGACGTAGAACTGGGCGATCGACAGCACCGTGGTGAGGATCGCGTACCAGACCACCGTCACGAGCAGCATCGGTATGACGTCCTGGTTGCGGTTGTAGATGACCTGCGCCACGTAGAACAGTTCGGAGAGCGCGATGACCGAGATGATCGACGTGCCCTTGAGCAGGCCGATGATCTCGTTGAAGGCGTTGGGCAGAATCGACCGGGCGGCCTGCGGGAGGATGATGCGCGTGATGCGTAGGTGCTGCGGGATCCCGAGGGCGGCCGCGGCTTCGAGCTGGCCCTGGTCGACCGAGAGGATGCCGCCGCGGATGATCTCCGCGGAGTACGCGGCCTGGTGCAGCGAGAGGCCGAGCACGGCGGCGGCGAAAGCGCTCACCAGCACCACGGTCTCCGCTTCGACGAAGTACTCGGTGGTGAACGGGATTCCGAGGCCGATCGTGGGATAGAGGTAGCCGAGGTTGAACCAGACGAGCACCTGCACGAGCAGCGGCACCGAACGGAAGAACCAGATGAACGCCCAGGCGAACCCGCTCAACAGCGGCGACTTGGAGAGGCGCATAAGCGCGAGCACCCCGCCGGCCACGAACCCGATCGAGCCGGCGACGACGGTCAGGATCAGCGTCATCCCGAGCCCACGCATGATGGCGGGCGAGAAGAAGTACGTGCCGAACGTGGGCCAGTCGTAGCCGGGCGTGGTGAACAGCGACCAGATCAGCTGCAGGATGACGAAGCCGGCGATCGCGGAGAGGATCCAGCGCGCCCAGTGGCGGGTGCGCACGACGGGAAGGGCGCCGAAGTCCACCGGTCCCTGAGCCTGTCGAAGGGCGGCTTCGACAGGCGTCCCTTCGACAAGCTCAGGGACCGTTGTCTGCTTGATGTCGGTCATGACAGTTCCTTCTCGAAGTGGTGGTGGATGACGGGTCCGCTCGGGGCGAGCGCCGTGTCCCGAAGCTAGGCGGGTGGCATTTCGGCCGGCAAAATCCCCGCTTCACACTTCGTCATCACGTCACGCGGCGTCATTTTCGTTTTCTCTCCACCGTGATCGGGGAGTGTGGGGGCATGCCAGAAGCCACCGCCGCGACGCTCTCCCTCGCCGTGCTCGGCGCCGGGCCCCGCGGTGTCGGCGTCCTGGAGCGGCTCGCCGCGAACCTCGCGCAACTCGACCCCGGGCGCGATGTGGTCGTGCACCTCGTCGATCCGCACCCGCCGGGCGCCGGACGCATCTGGCGCCGAGCCCAGTCGCCGCTGCTGAAGCTGAACTCGATGGCGCGCGACGTCACGATGTTCACCGACGAGTCCTGCACCATCGACGGCCCCGTCCTCCCCGGACCGTCGCTCGTCGAGTGGGCCGCGCAGGTGCGCTCGGGCGAGATCGACCTGACGATCGACGACCCGGTGGTCGCGCACGAGCTCGAGCACCTCGCCGCCGACTCCTTCCCGACGCGGCGGCTGCAGAGCGAGTACCTCGCCTGGTTCTACCGGCGTGCGGTCGCGGCCCTGCCGGCGACGGTGGTCGAACACGGGGCTGTGGCCGTGCGGGTGGATGACGCAGCCGACGGCACCCAGACCGTGACACTCGACAGCGGGGCGACGCTCGACGTCGACATCGTGCTGTACGCGCTCGGCCACACCGGCGCGGCCCCCGAACCGCAGCACGCGGCCCTCACCGAATTCGCCCACGAGCACGGTCTGCTCTACATCGCCCCCGACTTCACCGCGGACGCCGACACCAGCGCGATCGTCGCGGGCGAGCCGGTGATCGTGCGGGGCATGGGCCTCGCCGCGGTCGACCTCACGGTGCTGCTCACCGAGGGGCGCGGCGGCCGGTTCGTGCCGTCATCCACCCTGCCCGGCCAGCTCGACTATCTGCCGAGCGGCGACGAGCCGCATCTGCTGCTCGGGTCGCGCCGGGGCGTGCCGTACCACTCGAAGATCAGCTCGACCCTCGCCGGGCCCCGACCGGACGCGCGGTACTTCACCGCCGCGGTCGCGAAGGAGCTCGAGGCGTCCAACGACACGCTCGACTTCCGCGGCGACGTGTGGCCGCTCATCGCGAAGGAGCTGCTGTGGGGGTACTACCACGAGCTCTTCGTCGGGCACCCCGACCGGGTGCGGGTGCCGTGGGAGTCGTTCGTGCCGTTCCTCGACCGGTATCGCTGGAACAGCTCGCGGCTGCGGGCCGCAGTCGACGCCGCGGTTCCGAACCCGGTCGACCGGCTCGACCTCGAGCGCTTCGACCGGCCGCTCGACGGGGAGCGCGTCGCCTCGCGCGCGGAGCTGCAGGACAAGCTGCGCTACCACATCGGCCTCGACCTGCACACCCGCAGCGCTCCCGAGCACAGCGCGACGCTCGGCCTGTTCACCTCGGCGCTCTACGCGCTGTTCGACCTCGGCACGATCGTCGACAGCCCCAAGTGGACGGCGCGGTCGCGCGCCTACGACCTGCCGGTGTGGTGGCAGAACTACTTCAGCTACATCGCGAGCGGCCCGCCCGCACACCGGCTCGACGAGCTGCTCGCGCTGTCGCGCGCCGGCGTCGTGGAGTTCCTCGGACCGGATCTGACCGTGCGCGCGCACCCCGCACCGTACTTCGCCGCATCGTCGCCGATCGTGGACGGCGAGGTCAGGGCCCGCGTGCTCGTGGACGCGCGCCTGCCGGTGACGACGTCCCGGCACAGCGACAACCCGGCGCTGCGTTCGCTCGTCGAGTCGGGCGTCGGCGGGGAGGAGCTCGTCGCAGACGCGGACTTCACCGGCTCGACCGGGCGGCTCGTGGTGCGGGTCGGCGACGCGCGGGTGATCACGCCGGACGGGTCGCCGCACCCCCGGCGCTTCGCGGTCGGGCCGTATACCAACGCCCCGTTCGTCGGCGCGTTCTCGCGGCCGGGGACGAACGCGGTGTCGTTCCGCGAGAACGACCGCGTGGCCAGGGCCGTGCTCGAGCTGGCGAGGTCGCTCGCGCGTGAACTCTCGCCCGCCTGAGCGGATCGAGCTCGTCGAAAACCTTGTGTCCGGGTGTCGACAGGCTCAACCCGCCTCGGGCTAGAAGCCCTTTCCCGGGTTCAGCGTTCCCGCGGGGTCGAGCGCCGTCTTGATCGAGGTGTGCATCGCGAGCACGCGCTCGCCGAGTTCCGCGCGGGCGCCGTCGAGCCTGAGCAGGCCGACGCCGTGCTCGCCCGTAACGGTGCCCCCAAGGGCGCGGCAGTCGTCGACGATGCTGTCGAACGCGAGCTTCGCCCGGGCCCGGGCCGCATCGTCGCCCTCCGCGACGATGATGAGCGGGTGCAGGTTGCCGTCGCCCGCGTGGGCGATGTTCGCGATGACCACATCGTGGAGTGCGGCCGTGGCCTGGATGCGCGCCAGCATCTCGGGAACCGCGGACCGCGGCACGCAGATGTCCTCGGTGAGCACTGGGCCGAGACGCTCGAGGGCCGGGTAGGCGAGCCGGCGGGCGAGGAACAGCCGCTCGACCTCGGCCGCATCCGTCGCCCTCTCGACTCCCGTTCCGCCGGCCGCCTCGAAGATCGCGGCGAGCGTGTCGGCGAGCTCGTCGCCCGTGGACCCGCGCTCGTCGACCTTCGCCAGCAGCAGGGTGTCGGCGCCGTGGGGGAGGCCGAGGCCCTGCCAGTCGTCGACCGCGCGCAGGCAGGTGCTGTCGATCAGTTCGAGGGCCGCGGGCACGATTCCCGCGCGCGACACGGCCGCGACCGCCTCGCCCGCCGACGTCAGCGAGGGGAAGTAGCCGATGATCGCCCGTTCTTCACGCCCGTCGAGCGGCAGCAGCGAGAGGGTGAGCCGCGTGATGACGCCGAGCGTTCCCTCCGAGCCCACCATCAACGCCGTGAGGTCGTACCCCGTCACACCCTTCGCGGTGCGGCGGCCGAGTTCGACCACGGAGCCGTCGGCCAGCACCACCGTCATCCCGAGCACGTAATCGCGGGTGACGCCGTACTTCACGCAGGCGATGCCGCCCGCGTTGGTCGCCGCGTTGCCGCCGATGGTCGAGATGCGGAAGCTGGCCGGGTCCGGCGGGTACCAGAGGCCGTGCTGGGCGACCGCTTCGCGCAGGTCGTTGTTGATGACGCCGGGCTCGACCACGACGTACCGTTCGTCGACGTTGACCTCGACGATCGCGGTCATCAGCTCGAGCGACAGCACGATGCAGTTGGCGACGCTGTTGGCGCCGCCCGAGAGTCCGGTACCCGCCCCGCGCGGCACGACACGGATCCCCGCTCCGGCGGCAAAGGCGACGACGGATGACGCTTCCTCGGTAGAGCGGACGAGCACGACCGCGAGAGGGGCCGTGAAGGGCGCCCATTCCGCATCGTCGTGGCTGTAGGCGGCGAGCGCGGCGGCGTCGGTGAGCACCCGGGAGGGATCGACGAGGCGGCCGAGATCGTCGGCGAGGGGGAGCGTGGTGGTGGAAGTCATGACAGCAAAAAACTACACCCGGCATCCGCGCTCGCCCTCGTGCATACACCGGGCCCCGATTCTGACGTCACATAGCCGAAGTGGCTAGTCTGTGTATACATCCACGACGGAGGGGGTCCTATGCGTGCCAGCGACCGGGCCTACTCCGTGCTGCGCGAGGAGATCCTCGACGGCGTGCTCGCGCCGGGCGTCGTGCTCGCCGAGGTCGAACAGGCCGCGCGGCTCGGGGTCTCCCGCACACCGCTGCGCGAGGCGCTCTCCCGGCTGACCGCCGACGGCCTGGTCTCGTCGCACGCCGGGCGCGGTGTCGTCGTCACCGAGGTGTCGATCGCCCGCATCGGCGAGCTCTTCGAGGTCCGGGCCGCGCTCGAGGAACAGGCGGCCCGGCTCGCCGCCCGCCGCCGCGACCCGGCGGTCTTCGAGGCGCTGCGGCAGGACCTGCTCGGGGCGAACGAGCTGCTCGAGCGCGACGATCCGGCACGGCACGAGTACTACGCGCTCGTCGCGCGCCTCGACGCCGCGATCGACGACGCCGTGCAGAACCCGTTCCTCGTCTCCACGCTCGCGGGGGTGCGCACGCACGTCGCCCGCATCCGCCGCCTCTCGCACGACGACCCCGGGCGGCTGCGCGAAGCCGCCCGCGAGCACCTCATGATCGTCGACGCGATCGTCGACGGTTCGGAGTCACTCGCCGCCCACGCCACCCAGCTGCACCTGCACCGCAGCCTCAAGAACATCCTCGGCTCGATCGAAAGGAACCCCCGATGAAGCTCCACCCCGTGCGCGTCTACGCGAGCGACGAGAACCTGCCCCGCGAGCAGCAGCTGGCCTGGAAGATCGCGGAGGTCGCCGCCGACCCCGTCACGGTCACCCCCGAGGTCACCGACATGATCATCAACCGCATCATCGACAACGCGGCGGTCGCCACGGCGAGCCTCACCCGCGCGCCCGCGGTGGCGGCGCGAGCGCAGGCGCAGGACCGCCCGCACCAGCGGGTTGAGCCTGTCGAAACCCCCGGCGGCTCCACCGTCTTCGGCGTCGACGGCCGCTTCCAGCCCGAGTGGGCGGCGTGGGCCAACGGCGTCGCCGTGCGCGAACTCGACTACCACGACACCTTCCTCGCCGCCGAGTACTCGCACCCGGGCGACAACATCCCGCCGATCCTTGCGGTCGCGCAGCACCGGGGCAGCACCGGCGCCGAGCTGGTCGCGGCCATCGCGACGGGCTACGAGATCCAGATCGACCTGGTGAAGGCGATCAGCCTGCACGCGCACAAGATCGACCACGTCGCCCACCTCGGCCCGAGCGCCGCCGCCGGCATTGGAACCCTGCTGGGCCTGCCCGTGGAGACGATCTTCCAGGCCGTCGGCCAGGCGCTGCACACCACGACCGCCACCCGCCAGTCGCGCAAGGGCGAGATCTCGACCTGGAAGGCGCACGCCCCCGCGTTCGCCGGCAAGATGGCGATCGAGGCGGTCGACCGTGCCATGCGCGGACAGACCAGCCCGACCCCGATCTACGAGGGCGAAGACGGCGTCATCGCCTGGCTGCTCGGCGGCACGGAGGCCCGGTACGAGGTGCCCCTGCCCGAGCGCGGTGAGGCCAAGCGCGCCATCCTCGACAGCTACACCAAGGAGCACTCGGCCGAGTACCAGGCGCAGGCGTGGATCGACCTGGCCCGCGCGCTGGGTGCGACATACCCCGCCCTGCGCGATCCGGCGAACGTCGTGGCGGCCGTGCTGCACACCAGCCACCACACCCACTACGTCATCGGCTCGGGTGCGAACGACCCGCAGAAGTACGACCCCACCGCGAGCCGGGAGACGCTCGACCACTCGATCCCGTACATCTTCACCGTCGCGCTGCAGGACGGCGAGTGGCACCACGAGCGCTCGTACGCTCCCGAGCGCGCCGCCCGCCCCGACACCGTCGAGCTGTGGAACAAGGTCACCACGCGCGAGGACGCCGAGTGGACGCGCCGCTACCACTCCATCGACCCCGCCGAGAAGGCGTTCGGCGGACGCGTCGAGATCGAGCTCGCCGACGGCACCCGCATCGTCGAGGAGATCGCCGTCGCCGACGCGCACCCCCTCGGGGCCCGGCCGTTCGCCCGGGAGCAGTACGTCGCCAAGTTCCGCGCGCTCGCCGAGGGTGTGCTCGACGACGCCGAGATCGAGCGCTTCCTCGCGCTCGTGCAGCGCCTGCCCGAGCTCACCGCCGAGGAGCTCGGCGGCCTCACCGTCACCGTCGCCGGCCTGCCCGTCGGCCCCCGCGGCCTCTTCTAACCGTCACGCGGGTTGAGCCGGTCGAAACCGCCATCAGGTTTCGACAGGCTCAACCCCCGGACACCCCGAAAGGACACCCCATGCTCTACACCTCCGTCACCCCCGCCGACAAGCGCGCCGCCCTGCGCGCCGCCCTCGCGAGCGGCGAGCTGCTGCGCTTCCCCGGCGCGTTCAACCCGCTCTCCGCGCGCCTCATCGGCGAGAAGGGCTTCGAGGGTGTCTACATCTCCGGCGCCGTGATCAGCGCCGACCTGGGACTGCCCGACATCGGGCTCACCACGCTCACCGAGGTCGCCGGCCGCGCCGCCCAGATCTCGCGCATGACCGACCTGCCGACGCTCGTCGACGCGGACACCGGTTTCGGCGAACCGATGAACGTCGCCCGCACCGTGCAGCAGCTCGAAGACGCCGGCGTCGCGGGACTGCACATCGAGGACCAGGTCAATCCGAAGCGCTGCGGCCACCTCGACGGCAAGGCCGTGGTCGACGCCGACACCGCGATCAAACGCATCCGTGCCGCGGTTGCCGCCCGCCGCGACCCCAACCTGCTGATCATGGCACGGACCGACATCCGTGCCCTCGACGGCCTCGACTCGGCCATCGACAGGGCCAAGGCCCTGGTGGATGCCGGAGCCGACGCCATCTTCCCGGAAGCGATGGTCGACCTGACCGAGTTCGAGGCGGTGCGGGCCGCGGTCGACGTGCCGATCCTCGCCAACATGACGGAGTTCGGCAAGAGCGAGCTCTTCACCAACCGGCAGCTCGCCGACGTGGGCGTCAACATCGTGATCTATCCGGTGAGCCTGCTGCGCCTCGCGATGGGTGCCGCCGAACGCGGGCTCGACACGATCCTCGCCGAGGGCAGCCTCGAGAGCCGCGTACCCGAGATGCAGACCCGCGCCCGCCTCTACGAGCTGCTCGACTACCAGAGTTACGGCTCGTTCGACGACGGAGTTTTCAACTTCACCCTCGACGGCAATCGCGGCTAGCTTTAGACGACGAGCACGGAGCGAGGGAGCACCATGAGCGACACAGAAATCCGCAAGGGCCTGGCCGGCGTCGTCGTCGACACGACCGCCATCTCCAAGGTCAACCCCGAGACCAACTCGCTGCTCTACCGCGGCTACCCCGTGCAGGAGCTCGCCGAGAAGTGCACCTTCGAAGAGGTGGCATACCTGCTCTGGAACGGCGACCTGCCGACCCCCGAACAGCTCGCCGAGTTCGAGACACTGGAGCGCTCGCAGCGCGCGCTGGGCCCCACGGTCAAACGGGTCATCGACGACCTTCCGCTGACCGCGCACCCCATGGACGTCGTACGCACGGCGGTGAGCGTCATCGGGGCGAGCGACCCGGATGCCGGTGTGTCGACACCCGCGGACAACCTGCGTAAATCGATCGCCCTGTTCGCCCAGCTGCCGGCGATCGTGGCCTATGACCAGCGTCGCCGCCGTGGGGAACACCTCGTCGAGCCGCGGGACGACCTCGGCTACTCGGCGAACTTCCTGCACATGACGTTCGGCGACGTGCCCGACCTCGTCGTGGTGAACGCGTTCGACGTGTCGATGATCCTCTACGCCGAGCACTCGTTCAACGCGTCGACGTTCACCGCCCGTGTGATCACCTCGACCCTCGCGGACCTGTATTCCGCGGTGACCGGCGCGGTCGGCGCGCTCAAGGGCGCGCTGCACGGCGGCGCGAACGAGGCCGTGATGCACGTGTTCGACGAGATCGGCACGGCCGACCGCGCCGTCGCGTGGCTCGACACGGCGCTCGCCGAGAAGCGCAAGGTCATGGGATTCGGTCACCGTGTGTACAAGAACGGCGACTCGCGGGTGCCGACCATGAAGGCGGCGCTCGACACGCTCGTCGCGGAGTACGACAGCCCCGAGCTCGGCCACCTCTACGAAACCCTCGAGGCGGCGATGGGGGAGCGCAAGAACATCAAGCCCAACCTCGACTACCCGAGCGGCCCCGCCTACCACCTGATGGGGTTCGACACCCTCACCTTCACGCCGCTCTTCGTGGCCGCGCGCGTCACCGGCTGGACAGCGCACATCATGGAGCAGCTCGAGGCGAACTCGCTGATCCGTCCGCTGAGCGAGTACGTGGGGGCGGAGGAACGGCACATCACGTCCGTCGCGGATTGAGCTCGTCGAAATCCCCTCCGTGCGTAACGCAACGGAACAAACGAGCGCCCGCGCACCAGACTTGGCACCCTTGAGAGCACACAGCAGCACTATCTGACTCTTAAGGAACCACCCATGTCTAACCAGACACCCCTCGTCGCCGCGCCCAAGAAGCGCGGCCGACTGATCGCCGTCATCGTGATCGCCGTCCTCGTCGTCGCCGCGATCGTCGTCGCCATCTCCGTCGCCGTCGGTTCGAACAGCAACTCCTCGGGCCTCGGCTCCGAGAGCGACCCCGTCAAGCTCGGCGTCGTCGGCGCGAGCGACCCCTACTGGGACGTCTTCAAGGACGCCGCCGAAGAAGAGGGCATTTTCGTCGACATCAGCGACTTCACCGACTATGCGCAGCCGAACCCCGCGTTGACCGAGGGTGACCTCGACCTCAACCAGTTCCAGCACATCATCTACCTGGCGCAGTACAACGTCTCCGCCGACGAGGACCTCGCGCCCATCGGTGCGACCGCGATCTACCCGCTGTCGCTCTACTCGACCAAGTACACCTCGGTCGACGACATCGAAGAGGGCGAGACCGTCGCCATCCCGAGCGACGCGAGCAACCTCGCCCGCGGCCTCCTCGTGCTGCAGGCCGCCGGCCTGGTCGAGCTCGAAGACGGCGGCAGCCCCTTCTCCACGGTCGACGACGTACTCGACACCTCCAAGGTCGAGGTCATCACGCTCGAGGCAGCCCTCACGCCCACCTCGCTCCCCGACGTCGCCGCCGCGATCATCAACAACGACTTCGTCGAGGACGCCGGCCTGAGCTTCGACGACGCGATCGCCACCGACGACCCGACCGACCCGAGCGCGCAGCCGTACATCAACATCTTCGCCGCCCGCGCGGAGGACAAGGACAACGAGACCCTGCTCAAGCTGGTCGACATCTTCCAGAACACGACGGCCGTCACCGACGGTGTCGTCGAGGTCTCGGGCGGAACCGCCGAGCTCGTCCAGACCCCGGTGAGCGAGCTCGAAGAATCGCTGGCCAGCGTGCAGGACGACTACGCGGCAGCACAGTAACCCGCTCCACAGCAGCACACCCGGTCGGGATGCCGGCAGCCACACCGCTGCCGGCATCCCGCCGCGGCCGTTAACGACGAACAGGCGAACACCACCCATGTCCATCATCCAGATCACCGACGTCACGAAGGTGTTCCCCGCCCGGAGCAAGGCGGAAACCCCGCTCGCCGCTCTCGACGGCGTCAGCCTCGACATCGAGAAGGGCGACATCTACGGCATCATCGGCTACTCGGGCGCCGGCAAGTCGACGCTCGTGCGGCTCATCAACGCCCTCGAGAAACCGACCTCCGGCAGCGTCGTCGTCGACGGCGTCGAGGTGAGCGCCCTGCGCGAGTCCGCCCTGCGCAGCGTGCGGCTCGGCATCGGCATGGTCTTCCAGCAGTTCAACCTCTTCAACTCGCGCACCGTGTGGGGCAACATCGAGTACCCGCTCACGGTGGCCGGCGTCCCGAAGGAGCAGCACCAGGCGCGCATCTCCGAACTGCTGCACTTCGTCGGCCTCGTCGAGCACGCCCACGCGTACCCCGACCAGCTCTCCGGCGGACAGAAGCAGCGCGTCGGCATCGCGCGGGCACTCGCCACCTCTCCCGCCATCCTGCTCGCCGACGAAGCGACGAGCGCTCTCGATCCGGAGACCACCCGCGAGGTGCTCACCCTGCTCAAGCGTGTCAACGAGGAGTTCGGCATCACGATCGTCGTGATCACCCACGAGATGGAAGTGATTCGCTCGATCGCCCACAAGGTCGCCGTGATGGAGAAGGGCCGCATCGTCGAGCGGGGGGATGTCTTCGACATCTTCTCCGCGCCCGTCGCGGAGGCGACGAAGAGGTTCGTCTCCACGATCGTGACGTCGGTGCCGGAGGGGGATTCGCTCGATGCACTGCGGCTGCGTCATCCGGGCCGCATCGTCACCTTCTCGTTCGCCGACGGGAGTACCGCCCAGTCGGCGGTGTTCCTCACCCTCGGCGACGCCGAGGTCGGCTTCGAGCTGATCTACGGCGGCATCAACGAGGTGCAGGCCAAGACGTTCGGCCACCTGACGCTCGCCCTCACCGGCGACGACGCCAGCATCGACGGGGCGCTCGCGCGCATCGCCGAGGTCGCGACCGTGACGGAGGTGAAGTGATGGACCGCCTGATCGAACTGCTGCCCGACCTGTGGGTCGCCTTCGGCGAGACTCTGTACATCGTCGGTATCGCCATGCTCGCCGGCGGGTTCGCCGGCCTCGTGCTCGGCCTCGGGCTCTACGTGACGCGGCGGGGGAGCATCCTCGAGAACAAGTGGGTCTTCGGGGTGTTGAACTTCATCGTCAACACGTTCCGGCCGATCCCGTTCATCATCTTCATCGCCGCCGTGCAACCGCTGGCCCGTGTCGTCGTCGGCACCGGTATCGGCAACAACGCGCTGACCTTCGGACTCGCCCTCGCGGCGACGTTCGCGATCAGCCGCATCGTGGAGCAGAACCTGCTCACCGTGCAGCCCGGCGTGATCGAGGCGGCACGTTCGGTGGGTGCGGGACCGTTCCGCATCATCGGCACGATCCTGCTGCCGGAGGCGCTCGGGCCGCTGATCCTCGGCTACACGTTCATCTTCGTCGCGGTCACCGACATGTCGGCGGTCGCCGGCCTCATCGGCGGCGGCGGGCTCGGCAACTTCGCGATCCAGTACGGCTACCGGCTGTTCAACCCGTGGGTGACCTGGGCCGCGGTGGTCATCATCATCGTGCTGATCCAGGCCGCGCAGCTGCTCGGCAACTGGCTGGGGCGCCGGGTGATGCGGCGGTAGATCCTTCGCAGCGGGTTGGGCTTATCGGAACCCCGGGTTTCGACAGGCTCAACCCGCGAGGATCACCCTGACCCCGGGCGGCGTCTCCACCAGCAGCCCGCTGCCCTCGAACGCCCGCTCGAGCTGCTCCCGGGTTTCGCTGAAATGCTCCCAGTGCTCGGTGTGCAGGCCGACCACGCGGGTGGCCTGCAGAGTGGATGCCGCGGCCGCGGCATCCGTCGATGTCAGGGTCAGCGCGCCCTCGATGCGTGGCACGCGGGCGGCACCCGCGAACAACACGGCGATGTCGACGCCGCCGAAGTGGTCGGCGATCTGCTCGACCAGGGCGAGCGACGCGTTGTCGCCGCTGACGTAGACCCGCGGGTGCCCCACGGCCTCGAGCACGAAGCCGGTCACCGGCCCGACGAGCGGCTCGCTGCCGGGAGGGCCGTGCAACGCGGGCACGGCGGTGACCGTGACTCCGCCGATCGCGACCTCCTCCCACGAGTCGAGCCCCTCGACCGAGCCGCCGAAGAGCGCGCTCGCGGC
Source organism: Conyzicola lurida (assembly GCF_014204935.1). Lineage (NCBI taxonomy): Bacteria > Bacillati > Actinomycetota > Actinomycetes > Micrococcales > Microbacteriaceae > Conyzicola > Conyzicola lurida. The sequence continues at coordinate 557,721 of NZ_JACHMJ010000001.1, forward strand.
CTGCATCGTGCTGAGCGTGCGCACGCCGGTGGCGATGAGCTCGAGGCCCTCGTAGTCGAGGTTGTCGCGATGGGCGTGGTGCGACAGCAGGATCAGGTCGACCGCGGGCAGATCCGCCCGCTCGACAGCGGGACCGACGGTCTTGACGAGCGTCGAGCTGCCCGGCTCGGAGTAGACGCCGGGAGGGTCGAACGTGGGGTCGGTCACGATCGTGAGACCCCCATACTCGATAATCGCCGTGGGTCCACCGATGTAGGTAATGGCTGTCGTAGGCACACAGCGAGCCTACGCTTTAGGCATGGCCAATCGACTAGCGTCCGCTGTGAGTCCGTACCTCCGATCGCACGCCGACAACCCGGTGGACTGGTTCGAGTGGGGGACCGAGGCATTCGACGAGGCCCGCCGCCGCGAGGTGCCCGTGCTCGTGTCGATCGGCTACTCCACCTGCCACTGGTGCCACGTGATGGCGCGCGAAAGTTTCAGCGACCCCGTGCTCGCGTCGTACCTGAATGACAACTTCGTCGCGATCAAGGTCGACCGCGAGGAGTATCCCGACGTCGACGCGAGCTACCTCGCCGCCGCCAGCGCCTTCACGTCCAACCTCGGCTGGCCGCTCAACGTGTTCGTCACACCCGGCGGCGAGACGTTTTACGCCGGCACCTACTTCCCTCCGCAGCCTGTCGCCCCGCACCCCGCGTTCCGCCAGGTGCTCGAGGCCGTGAACGACGCGTGGACCCATCGCCGCGCCGAGGCCGAGGGCAACGCCGCCCACATCGCCGGCGCGCTGCGGGCGCTCGGCGACCGCGAACCCGGACCGCTGCCGGGCGCGGCCGAGTTCGACGCGATCGTCGCGGAACTGCTGCATTACGAGGACACCGAGTTCGGCGGCTTCGGCGGCGCCCCCAAGTTCCCGGTCGCCACGGTCGTCGACCTCCTCCTCGACCGGGGCAGTGTGGGGGATGCCGCGGCGCAGGCCCTCGGCGAACGCACCCTCGCGGCGATGGCCGACTCACCGCTGCGCGACCGCATCGAGGGTGGCTTCTTCCGCTACTCGACCATGCGCGACTGGAGCGACCCGCACTACGAACGCATGCTCTACGACAACGCGCTGCTGCTCGGCGCGTACTCGCGCGTGGGGCGTCACGACGTGGCCGAGGGCATCGCCTCGTTCCTCATCTCGGTCATGCAGCAGGAGGGCGGCGGTTTCGCCTCCGCGCAGGACAGCGAGAGCACCGTCGACGGTGTGCGGGTCGAGGGCGGGTACTACGCGCTCGACGTCGACGACCGCGCGGCGCAGGCGCCGCCGGCCCTCGACCGCAAGATCCTCACCGGCTGGAACGGTCTCGCGATCGAGGCACTCGCCGCCGCGGGCAACCGGCTCGACCGCCCCGAGTGGGTCGCCGCCGCCCGCCGCGCCGCCGACTACCTGCTCGAGAACCACGTGCTGCCCGACCGGCTCGTGCGCGCCTCGATCGACGGCACCGTCTCGGCCGCGCGCGCGACGCTCGAGGACTACGGCATGTTCGCGGGCGCGCTGCTCGAGCTCGCGCTGGCGACGGGGGAGGCCCGCTACGCGGTCGAGGGGCGCGCGCTGATCGACGCGGCGCTCACCTCGGTCGCTGAGCTAGTCGAAGCGCCCGGCCCTTCGACAGGCTCAGGGACCGCCTTCACCGTCCCCGGAGGCGCCGACCCCGTGCTCGCCGCCCACGGACTCGCCCTCGCGAGCGACCCGAGCGAGGGCGCCTACCCGAGCGGGATCAGCGCCATGGCCGCCGCCGCGCAGCGCCTGTACTCGCTCACCGCCGACCCCCGCTACCTCGCCGCCGCGACCGACGCCATGGCGGGGTTCGCCCCGCTCGCGGTGCAGCGTCCGATCGCGTTCGGCGCCGCGCTCGGCGTGATGAGCGCGCTCGGCGCGGAGTCGAGCCAGCTCGTCGTCGTGACCGGTACGCGGTCGCACGACGGGGAGGACGTGGCATCGGTCGCCCGTGCCTGGCAGCGGTCGGGTGCCGTGGTCGGCGTCGTGACGGCGGAGCAGGCGCTCGTATTCGCCGACGCGGGGTTCGAGCTGTTCGAGGGCCGGGTGAGCCGCGACGGTCTCGCGACCGCCTACCTCTGCCGCGACTTCGTCTGCGCGTTGCCCGTCACGGATGCGGCATCCCTCTTGGCAACCCTGCCGTAGGCGGGGACTACGCCGCCGTGACCACCACGGGAGCCTCGGGGTCGGCGACCCACTCGTTGAGCGAGCCGTCGAAGATCGCCACGTCGGTGTGGCCCAGCAGGGTGAGGGCGAGCGCGTCGGACGACGAGGCGATGCCGCCCGCGCAGTAGGTGACGACGCGGTCGAGTTCGAGCAGCGGCGCGAAGGTCGTGCGCAGCGTCTCGAGGGGCAGCAACGCCTTGGTGTCGCGGTCGACGATGCGGCCGGCGGGGATGCTGAGGCTGCCGGGGATGTGGCCGAGCCGCGAGCGGTGGCCGTCCTCGCCGGTGAACTCCTTGGGCGGCAGTGCGCAGAGCAGCGGGCCGTCCTGCGCGACGATCGCCTCGACCTCGGCTTTGTCTGCCCAGAGCTCGGGGCGCTCGGCGGTCACGGTGAATCCGCCGACGGCGGGTTGCACGTGGCCGACCTCGAGCTCGCGTCCGTCGAGCTTCCAGCTCGTGAGGCCGCCGTCGAGCACCGCGACGTTGTCGTAGCCGAACGAGCGGAACAGCCACCAGATGCGGGCGGCCCACTGCCCGACGACCGCGTCGTAGGCGACGACGGTCGTGTCGTTGGTGATGCCGAGCGCGGAAGCGGCCGCGGCGAACCGGGCGGCGTCGGGGCGGGTGAACGGGTACGGGCCGTTCGGATCGGCGAAGTCCTCGAGCGCGTCGGCGAAGACGGCGCCGGGGATGTGCCCGGTGACGAGGTACTCCTCGTGCCCGCTCAGGTAGCCCGCGTGCCCGCCCGGCGCCAGATACGGCAACGCCGTCGCGTCGAGAACCACGAGGTTCTCGCTGCCGAGGTGGTCGGCCAGCCACTGGGTGCTGACGACGGGTGAAGAGAGCAGCGGGCCGGGAGAAGTCATGGCTTCACGCTACTTCGATGCCCCGGCCTCCGCGCGGCCGGCCGCAACCTGCCGTAACGCGGCGCCGCCGCCGGTCTGCACGACGAGCACGACCCACCCCGCGGCGAGGCAGAGCTGGCCGATCACGCCGACCGGGAAGAAGATGTGGTTGCCCAGGAACAACACCGCGCCGACCAGCACGAGCAGCGCGCCGGGCACCCCGCGCAGACCCAGCCGCGTCACGGCGAATCCGACGGCCACGGCGCAGGCCAGCACGAAAGCGACGCTGCCGATCATCCCGAGCCCGTCGCCGAACCGGAACATCGTGCCCATGCCCTCGTGCCCCTCGTGGGTGAGCGCGCCGGCGCCGATGCCCGCGAGGATGTCGAGCGCGGAGTAGAACGCGGCGTAGACGAACGCCAGCGTGCCGACGAGCCAGCTGAGCCACGCGGCGTGCCCGCGCACGAGCAGCCAGGGCGCGAAGCCGAGCAGCGGGAACACCGCGAGGATGCCGATGTGCAGATCACGCCAGTACCGGGCGGATGACGCGTCGAGATCGGTCGGGTGCGTGACACCGACCGCCGCGAGAACGAGCGGCGGGATCGCCACGGCGAGACAGAGCAGGACGATGCGGCGCGGGAACATGCCGCCATGCTAGGGCCCCGATGTCAGAGATGGCCCCATCCCGGCGGGGATGGGGCCATCTCTGACACTTCTGCGCTGGTTGCAGCGGGGCGGCCCGCCGGCTAGCGCACCGTCTTGCGCGAGGTGATCACGCCGGTGTCGAAGCCGAGCAGGTGCAGTCCGCCGTGGAAGCGGGCGTGCTCGACTTTGAGGCAGCGGTCCATCACGACGGTCAGGCCCTTGCTCTCGCCGTAGATCGCGGCGTCCTGGTTCCAGATGCCGAGCTGCACCCAGACCGTCTTCGCCCCGACCGCGAGCACGTCGTCGATGACAGACGGGATGTCGCTTCCCTTACGGAACACGTCGACGATGTCGGGCACCTCGGGCAGCGAGGCGAGGTCGGGGTAGGCCTTCTGGCCGAGGATCTCGGTGGCGTTCGGGTTGACGAAGTACACGCGGTAGTCGCTCGACTGCAGCAGGTAGGTGCCGACGAAGTAGCTCGAGCGGGTCGCGTTCGGCGAGGCGCCGACGATCGCGATCGACTTCGCGGCGCGCAGGATCTTCAGGCGTTCCTTGGCGCTCGGTCCGACCCAGGTGCGCTGCGACTTCAGCAGCTTCGCGAGCGGGGAGCTGGCGGGCAGCTCGCAGGAGAGCCCGTTCGAGAGCTGGGTGGTGACCGTGTCTTCCACTGTGGCGGTGCTCATTTACTTGCCTTCCGTTGCGGCGTTCAGAGCCTGGTCGAGGTCGTAGATGATGTCGTCCGGGTCTTCGATTCCCACGCTAATACGAACCAGGCCGGGCAGCACGCCCGCTTCGCCGAGCTGCTGCTCGGTGAGCTGGGCGTGGGTCGTGGATGCCGGATGGATGACGAGGGTCTTCGCGTCGCCGATGTTCGCGAGGTGGCTCGCGAGGTCGACCGACTCGATGAACTTCTGGCCGACAGCGCGGCCGCCGGCGACGCCGAAGCTGAACACCGAGCCGGGGCCCTTCGGCAGGTACTTGTTCGCGCGCTCGTGGTGCGGGTGCGCGGGCAGGCCGGCCCAGTTGACGAACTCGATGCGCGGGTCCGCGTCGAGCCACTCGGCGACGATGCGCGCGTTGTCGACGTGCGCCTGCAGGCGGAACGGCAGCGTCTCGACGCCCTGGGCGAGGAGCCAGGCGGAGTGCGGGGAGAGCGCGGGGCCGATGTCGCGCAGCTGCTCGGCGCGCAGGCGGGTGAGGAACGCGTACTCGCCGAAGTTGCCGTGCCAGTTGAGCCCGCCATAGGAGGGGACCGGCTGGTCGAACAGCGGGAAGTGCTCGTTGGCCCAGTGGAAGCGGCCGCTCTCGACGACGACGCCGCCGAGCGTGGTGCCCGCTCCGCCGAGGAACTTGGTGGCGGAGTGCACGACGACGTCGGCGCCCCACTCGATCGGACGGCTGAGGTAGGGGGTCGCGATCGTCGAGTCGACGATGAGCGGGATGTTGTGCGCGTGGGCCACGTCGGCGAGGCCCTCGATGTCGGCGATCTCGCCCGACGGGTTGGCGACGATCTCGGCGAAGATCAGCTTGGTCTTCGGGGTGATCGCGGCCGCGTAGTCGGCGGCGTCGGAGGAGTGCACGAAGGTGGTCTCCACACCGAAGCGGCGCAGCGTGACGTCGAGCTGGGTGATCGATCCGCCGTAGAGGTTGGCGGAGGCGACGATGTGGTCGCCCGCGCCGGCGAGCGACGCGAAGGTGATGAACTGCGCGCTCAGACCGCTCGCCGTGGCGACGGCGCCGAGTCCGCCCTCGAGGGACGCGACCCGCTCTTCGAACGCGGCGACGGTGGGGTTACCGAGACGGGAGTAGATGTTGCCGTATTTCTGGAGGGCGAATCTGGCCGCGGCATCCGAGGTGTCATCGAAGACGAACGCGCTCGTCTGGTAGATGGGGAGGGCACGTGCGCCGGTGACGGCGTCGGGGATGTTACCCGCGTGAATTGCCCGTGTTCTAAATCCGTATTCGCGATCAGCCATGCGTTCACGCTAGCCGAGCGACCCTGAGGCGACGGACGGCCGCGTAACACGGAGCCACGAACGGGCTAACGCCAGGTCGGCAGCCACCAGCGTGCCGCGATCCAGCGCGCGTCCAGCTGCATGCCGGTCCACAGCGGCCAGAAGTACACGCTGAGCGCCACCGCGACGGCGAGGAAGACGCCGACGATCACGATGCCGCGCGTGCGTCTGCCCGGATCCTTGGTGCGGTCGCCGAGGATCAGCCCGATCACGAGCGTGAGCCCGAGGATCATGTAGGGCTCGAAGGCGATCGTGTAGAACTGGAACACCGTGCGGTGCAGGTACATCAGCCACGGCACGTAGCCCGCGACCATACCCATGAGGATCAGCCCGACCTTCCACTCGCGGTACCGGGCCAGCCGGTAGACGAGGTAGAGGATGGCGGCGGTGGCCGCCCACCAGATGAGCGGATTGGCGATGCCGGTGATCGATTCGCCGCAGGTCGTCGCGGCGCAGCCGTTCTCGCCCATGGCGCTCGACTGGTAGAACATGCTCGTCGGCCGCACCATAAACAGCCAGGTCAGCGGGTTGGCCTGGTAGCTGTGGGGCCGGGTTTCGCCCACGTGGTATGCGTACACACTGGTCTGGAAGTGCCACCAGCTCTGCCACGACAACGGCACCCACGAGAGCATGCCGGTCCAGGCGTTGCCGGCCTCCTCGGCCCAGTGCCGGTAGTACCCGTTGTCGGTGGTGAACCAGCTGATCCAGGTGGAGAGGTGCGCGGCGGCCGCGATCGGCACGGTGAGCAGGAAGCTCACCGGCGCCTGCTTGAGCAGCGTGCCGGACCCCCAGAAGAAGACGCCGGAGCGACGGCGGGCGAGCGCGTCGACGACGAGCGTGTAGACCGCGAACGCGGCGAGGAAGTAGAAGCCGCTCCACTTGACCGCGGAGGTCAGGCCGAACGCGAGGCCCGCGGCGAGCAGCCACGGGCGCCACCACAGCGACGGTCCCCAGTCGGTGCCCTTTCCCGCGGCGGTACGCGCGGCGAGCCAGAGGGTGAGCCGCCGTTCCGCCCACGCCCGGTCGAGCAGCACCGCACCGAAGCCGAGCAGCGCGAAGAACATCACGTAGTTGTCGAGCAGCGCGACCCGGCTCATCACGATCGCGTTGCCCTCGATGGCGAACAGGCCGCCCGCGATGATTGCGAGCAGCGTCGAGTCGAACAGCTTCTTCGCGATCACCATGAGCAGCACGACGGCGAGGATGCCGACGAGGGCCGTGCTGATGCGCCATCCCACACTGTCGTCGGCGCCGAAGAGGGCCATGCCGGCGCCGATGATCCACTTGGCGAGGGGCGGGTGCACCACGAACGACGGGTCGCTGAGGAAGATGTCGGTGTCGCCGGCGTTGAAGCTCGTGTCGGCTTCGGCCGGCCAGGAGGCGGAGTAGCCGAGGTTCCACAGCGTCCACGAGTCCTTCACATAGAAGGTCTCGTCGAACACGAGCGAGTGCGGGGAGCCGAGGTTCCACAGCCGGGTGACCGCGGCGACGAGCACCACGATCGCGGGCGCGCCCCAGTTCCACAGCCGGCGGCCGAGCGTCGTCGACTGCGCGCGCAGCCACCACGCGTCGAGCCGCGTCATCGGGGCGGGTGCGGCGGGCTCTTCCCGGTCTTCCAGCATCGTCTCGAAGTCGTCGGCGCGGGATTCGGGCGCGGGGTTCGTCACCCGGCCATCGTACTTTCCCGCGCGATGGGACAATGGCACGTGATCATTCTTGCGGCGACCCCGATCGGCAACCTCGGCGACGCCTCGAAGCGGCTGATCGAGGCGCTCACCAACGCGGAGACGATCGCGAGCGAGGACACCCGCACCACGATCCACCTCATGCGTGCCCTCGGCATCGAGAACCGGCCGCGCCTCATCGCCCTGCACGAGCACAACGAGTCGCAGAAGGCGGCCGAGATCGCCGAGCTGGCGAGAGAGAGCGACGTGCTCGTTCTGTCGGATGCCGGTATGCCGGCGATCAGCGACCCCGGATTCCCCCTCGTGGCCGCCGCTGCCGCGGCGGGCGTGACCGTCACCGCGATCCCCGGCCCCTCCGCCGTGCTCACCGCGCTCGCCGTCTCGGGCCTGCCGACCGACCGCTTCAGCTTCGAGGGGTTCCTGCCGCGCAAGAGCCGCGTCGCCTACTTCACCGCGCTCGTGCGCGAGCAGCGCACCATGGTGTTCTTCGAGAGCCCGAACCGGCTCGGCGACGCGCTCGCCGACCTCGCCACGGCGCTCGGCGACGACCGCCGCGTGGTCGTCTGCCGTGAGCTGACCAAGCTGCACGAGGAAGTGAAGCGCGGAACCGCCCGGGAGCTGGCCGACTACTTCGCCGAGGGAGCGAGGGGCGAGATCTGCATCGTCGTCGAGGGCGCCGTCCCCGCGACATCCGACCTTCCCACCGGCATCGAGCAGGTTCTCAAGCTCGTGACGGAGGGGTCGCGGCTCAAGGAGGCCGCCGCCGAGGTGGCCGAGGAGACCGGCCTGAGCAAGCGCGACCTGTACGAGGGTGCGCTGGCTGCACGGGCGCGGTAACACTCGCAACCACCGTTTAGGATGTAACGCATGGCCGCCGGTGATTCCTTTTACATTGCGACGCCCATCTTCTATGTCAACGACGTACCGCACATCGGTCACGCGTACACCGAAGTTGCGGCCGACGTACTCGCTCGTTGGCACCGTCAGAGCGGTGACGACACCTGGCTCCTGACCGGAACCGACGAGCACGGCCAGAAGATCCTGCGCACCGCCGTCGCGAACGACACGACCCCGCAGCAGTGGGCCGACAAGCTCGTCGAGGAGTCGTGGCTGCCGCTGCTCGAGACGATCAACATCCAGAACGACGACTTCATCCGCACCACGGACAAGCGTCACGAGGAAGCCGTCACGATCTTCCTGCAGAAGCTCCACGACGACGGCTACATCTACTCGGGCGAGTACGAGGGCTACTACTGCGTCGGCTGCGAAGAGTACAAGCAGCTCGACGACCTCATGGAGACCCCCGACGGCGACTACGCCGGCCAGCTGGTCTGCAAGATCCACTCGCGCCCCATCGAGGTGCTCAAGGAGAAGAACTACTTCTTCCGCATGAGCGACTTCCAGCAGCGCCTGCTCGACCTCTACGAAGAGCGCCCCGACTTCATCCAGCCCGAGAGCGTGCGCAACGAGATCCTGCAGTTCGTCAAACAGGGTCTCTCCGACCTCTCGATCTCACGCTCCAGCTTCGACTGGGGAATCAAGATCCCGTGGGACCACTCGCACGTTCTCTACGTCTGGTTCGACGCGCTCCTCAACTACATCACCGCCATCGGCTACGGCGTCGACAACGACGAGTTCCAGCGTCGCTGGCCCGCGACGCAGCTGGTCGGCAAGGACATCGCCCGCTTCCACGCGGTGATCTGGCCCGCCATGCTGATGGCCGCGGGACTCCAGCCGCCGAAGCAGGTCTTCGGCCACGGCTGGCTGCTCGTCGGCGGCGAGAAGATGTCGAAGTCGAAGCTCACCGGTATCGCGCCGAGCCAGATCACCGACACGTTCGGCGTCGACGCGTTCCGCTACTACTTCATGAGCGCGATCAACTTCGGCCAGGACGGCTCGTTCAGCTGGGAAGACCTCGCGGCGCGCTACCAGAGCGAGCTCGCGAACGGCTTCGGCAACCTGGCCTCGCGCGTCATCGCCATGGTCAACCGCTACTACGACGGTCTCGTGCCGGCACCCGCCGAGTACACGGCCGACGACCTCAAGGTGCAGGCCGTCGTGCGTGCTGCTGCAGACAACGCGGATGCCGCGATCCAGTCGCTCGCGATCCACGACGCGCTCGCCTCCATCTGGACGATCGTCGACGAGCTGAACGGCTACATCACCCTGCAGGAGCCCTGGGTCCTGGCGAAGACCGAGGAGACGCGCAAGCGCCTCGGCACCGTGCTCTACACCGCGACCGACGGGCTCCGCGCGCTCGCGGTGCTGCTCTCTCCCGTCATCCCGGAAGCAACCGCCAAGCTCTGGACCGGCCTCGGCGCCGCTGCCGGACTCGGCGAGCTGACCGACCAGGTGATCGTCGACGCCGGCCACTGGGGCCAGCTGCCCGTCGGCAGCCGGGTCGGAACCCTCGAGGCCCTCTTCCCCCGTATCGAAGTAACCGAAACCGCAGGATAAACGTTTGGAGCGTGTGATGTCCGAGTCCAGCTACGCCCCCGTGCCGCAGGCACTGGTCGTCGGAATCTACGACAACCACACGCACTTGGACCCGTCGGGAGTTCCCGGCAGCGAAGAGTTCGACTACCACGACCACCTCGACAAGGGGTCGAGCGTCGGCGTCCGCGGCGTCGTGCAGGTCGGCACCGACCTCGAGTCGTCGCTCTGGTCGGCCGAGCTGGCCGCGATCGAGCCGCGCGTGCTCGCGGCCGTCGCCATCCACCCCAACGACGCTCCCCGCTACGCCGCAGAGGGCCGCCTCGACGAGGCTCTCGCCACGATCGACGAGCTCGCCTCCCGCCCGCGCGTGCGCGCCATCGGCGAGACCGGGCTCGACTACTTCCGCACGGCGGAGGACGGCCGCGGCGCGCAGCACGCCTCGTTCGAGGCGCACATCGAGATCGCCAAGAAGTACGGCCTCGCCCTGCAGATCCACGACCGCGACGCGCACCACGACGTGTTCGAGACGCTGCAGCGCGTCGGCGCCCCCGAGAAGACGGTGTTCCACTGCTTCAGCGGCGACGCCGACCTCGCCCGGGTCGCGATCCAGAACGGCTGGTACCTGTCGTTCTCGGGCACCGTCACGTTCAAGAACGCCGTCGACCTGCGCGACGCCCTCGAGATCACCCCGCGGCACCTGCTGCTCGTCGAGACCGACGCGCCCTACCTGACGCCGCACCCGTTCCGTGGCCGGCTCAACTCGCCGTACATGCTCCCGCACACGCTGCGCGGCATGGCCGCCCACCTCGGCACCGACGTCTCGATGCTCGCCGCCCAGATCACCTCGAACACCGAGCAGGTCTACGGCGCCTGGGACGCGGAGCCCGTGACGGCCCCGCGCGACGCCTACACCGACGAGACGTTCGAAATGCCTCCCATGACCGGAGCGATCAGGCTCCCGCAACTGCCCACAGAAGAGAGCACCACCTAGTGGCGACACTGCTCGGCCCCGCCGAAATCCGCGATCTGGCCGAGCTGCTCGACATTCAGCCGACCAAGAAGCTCGGTCAGAACTTCGTGATCGACGCCAACACCGTGCGCCGCATCGTGCGCGTCGCCGGCGTCGTCACGGGCGAGACCGCCGTCGAGATCGGCCCCGGCCTCGGCTCGCTCACCCTCGGCCTGCTCGAGACGGGCGCCGACGTCGTCGCGGTCGAGATCGACAAGCGCCTCGCCGCGCAGCTGCCGATCACGGTCGCCGAGATGCAGCCCGAGGCGAAGCTCACCGTGATCACCGAGGACGCCATGAAGGTGACCGAGCTGCCGCAGTCGCCGAGCGTGCTCGTCGCGAACCTGCCGTACAACGTCTCCGTCCCCGTGCTGCTGCACTTCCTCGAGCACTTCCCGAGCCTCACCCGCGGCCTCGTGATGGTGCAGGCCGAGGTGGGGGAGCGCCTCGCCGCCCCTCCCGGTTCGAAGGTCTACGGCGCCCCGAGCGCCAAGGCGGCCTGGTACGGCAACTGGAAGACCCACGGCAAGGTCAGCCGCCAGGTGTTCTGGCCGGTGCCGAACGTCGACTCGATCCTCGTCGGTTTCGACCGCGAAGAGCTGCCCGGCACGGAGGAGGAAAGGCTCGCGACCTTCGCCATCATCGACGCCGCCTTCCAGCAGCGCCGCAAGATGCTGCGCCAATCACTGTCCGTCGTGCTCGGCGATTCGGCAACGGCATCCACCCTGATGGAAGCCGCCGGACTCGCTCCGACGAGCCGCGGCGAGGAGCTGACAGTACTCGACTTCCTCGCCATCGCTCGAGCGGCAAAGGCTGCCCCCGGCCTCGACTAGGTTGGTCATATGACCACCTCGGCCACTCCAACCGCGGTGCACGTACGCGCGCCGGGCAAGATCAACGTCTTCCTCAAGGTCGGTTCGCTGCTCGAGGACGGATACCACGACGTCGCCATCGCGTACCAGGCGGTGTCGCTCTACGAAGACGTGCGCGCGTACTCCGCCGACGACTTCTCGGTCGAGGTGACCGGCACGGTCGAACTCTCCCGCGTGCCCACCGACGGCTCGAACATCGCCATCAAGGCGGCCCAGCTCCTCGCCCGCAGCACCGGCTACCGCGGCGGCGTGCGGCTGCACATCGACAAGCACGTGCCCGTCACCGGCGGCATGGGCGGCGGGTCGGCGGATGCCGCGGCAACACTCCTGGCCTGTGACACCCTCTGGGGAACCCAGGTCCCGCGGGAGCGGCTGCTCGAGCTCGCCGCGGAGCTCGGCGCCGACGTGCCGTTCGCGCTCACCGGCGGAACCGCCATCGGCACGGGCCGCGGCGACCAGTTGAGCCCCGCGCTGGCCAAGGGGAACTTCCAGTGGGTACTCGCGGTCGCCGACTTCGGCCTCAGCACCCCGGCCGTGTACCGCGAACTCGACCTGCACCGCGACCGTCACGCCCAGGACATCTACCCGGCCACCACGGCGCCCACCGTCGACGCGAACGTGCTGCAGGCGCTCCGGGCCGGCGATCCGCACATGCTCGCCGACACCCTGTACAACGACCTGCAGGCTCCCGCGCTGCACCTCGAACCGTCGCTCTCCGCCGTGATCGAACTGGGCGAGCAGAACGGCGCCCTCGCCGGCGTCATCTCCGGCTCGGGACCCACGGTCGCTTTCCTCGCCGCCGACCTCGACTCGGCGCTCGAGCTGCAGATCGCGCTCAGCGCCGCCAAGCTGACGGTCGTGCGCGCCACCGGACCCGTACATGGAGCTCGCATCATCGGTGCGTAAAATGCCCGAAGGGGGCTAGCGTACTAATCGGAGGGCTCGCCATGGACAGGCGCAGTGAAACACGGTGGGCCGCTCTCGTCGGCGTCATCTCGGCCGCCGTCACCCTGGCCCTCGCCGAAGTCGCCGCCCTCGTTCTCGCCCCGGCTTCGAGCCCGCTGCTCGCCGTCGGATCCCTCGTCATCGACCTCGTGCCGGCCTGGCTCAAGAACCTCGTCATCGACCTGTTCGGCACCGCCGACAAGATCGTGCTGCTCGCCACACTCGGGCTCGTCGTACTGGTGCTCGCCGCCGTGATCGGCGTGCTCGAGTACCGCAGACCCCCGTTCGGCATCGTCGGGCTCGTGCTCGTCGGCCTCATCGCGACGCTGGCCGTCATCACCCGCGCCGAGGCGACCACCGTCTGGGCCGTGCCGACCGTGCTCGGCATGATCGGCGGCGTGGTCGTACTGCGGGTCGCGGTCGACCGGCTGCACCGCTGGTCGCTCGCCGCGACGCGGGCCGCAGAGATCCGCGGGGCCGTCTCGGCCCCCGGAAGCGCGGCAGCGGTCAGCCGGCGCGGCTTCCTCACCGTCGCGGTGGGGGCTGCCGCGGCATCCGTCGTCGTCGGAGTCGCCGCACGCGCCATGAACGCCGGTACGACGGCCGTGAACGCCGTGCGGGCCGCGCTCAAGCTCCCGGCGCCGGCCGTCGTCGCCCCGCCCATCCCCGTCGGAGCCCAGCTCGACATCGACGGCATCTCGGCGCTCGTCACCGACAACGCCGACTTCTACCGCATCGACACCGCGCTGCAGGTTCCCGTGATCGACGCGAACCAGTGGAAGCTGCGCATCACCGGCATGGTCGAGGAGGAGATCGAGATCTCGTTCGAGGAGCTGCTCGCCCTTCCGCTCGTCGAGACCTACGTCACGCTCATGTGCGTCTCGAACGAGGTCGGCGGTCAGCTCACCGGCAACGCCAAGTGGCTCGGCTACCCGATCCGGTCGCTGCTGGAGCGTGCGCGACCCCTGTCGGGTGCCGACGTCGTGCTCTCCACCAGCCAGGACGGCTGGACCGCGACCACGCCGCTCGAGGTACTGCAGGACACCGAGCGCAACAGCCTGCTCGCCGTCGGCATGAACGGCGAGGCGCTGCCGCTCGAGCACGGCTTCCCGGTGCGCATGGTCGTGCCGGGCCTCTACGGCTACGTGTCGGCGACCAAATGGGTCGTCGAACTCAAGGTGTCGACGTTCGCCCAGGAATCGGCCTACTGGACCGACCGCGGCTGGTCGGCGAAGGGCCCCGTGAAAACGTCGTCGCGCATCGACGTGCCGAGCTTCGGCGCCTCGATCGAGCCGGGTACGGTGGCGATCGCGGGCGTCGCCTGGGCGCAGCACGTCGGCATCGAGCGCGTCGAGGTGCGCGTCGACAACGACCCGTGGCAGGAGGCGACTCTCGCCGAGCCGATCTCCACCGACACCTGGCGCCAGTGGTTCATCGAGTGGGAAGCCACCTCGGGCGACCACGTGCTCGAGGTGCGAGCGACCAACGCCGAGGGCGACACGCAGAAAGAGGAGCGCGTCGACGTCATCCCCGACGGCGCCGAGGGCTGGCACACCGTGCAGGTGCGGGTCGCCTAGTCCCGCTCGTAGCGCAGGACGTTGACCTCGGAGAGGTTCCAGCTGTCGACGAGGTGCCAGCCGACCGTGGCGAGCGTCGCCGTGGTTTCCGGGCGCACGTCGCGCGAGACGCTCGTGATCAGGTAGACGACGTCGGCCGTGGTCAGGCGCGTCAGCCCCTCCTCGAGCGGGATGCGGGTCTCCCAGAGCTGGCCGGTCTCAGCCGCGGGAGTGCCGAGCGTGACGTCGGTCGTGCCGACGAAGGCGTCGGGGTACGAGTACGCGATCACCCGTGCCGAGGCGATGGGATGGCGCTGCACACCGCCGTAGACGATGGCGGTCTCCGCCCCCGGACCGTCGAGCGCACGCTGCTCCGCGATGAGGTCGGCGACGGCCGCCCACGACGTCTTCTCCTTAGCCTCGGGCTCGCGCTGCAGCGCGATCTGCGGTGCCGCGAGAGCGAGCAGCACGAGCAGGGCGACGAGCACGAGAGGTCGTGAGGGGATGCGGGCGATCGCGGCGGCGATCACGAGCGCCACGAACGGCAGGCACATCGTGAGATACCGCGGCGTGTAGATCGGGGTGATGGTGGCGCTCGTCACGAGCAGCAGCGCGGTGGGCAGCAGCAGCGCGGGCAGCAGCACCGAGGCGGCGGAAAGGCCGCGCGCGCGGCGCAGCAACAGCACCGCGCCGACGGCCAGGAGCGCCCAGCCGACCACCGCGAACATCGGGCTGGAGTAGAACCACTGGTGCTCGAACACGTTGCGCGGGGTCTTCGCTCCCGGGGTGTCCAGCCAGTGCAGCTGGCCGCTCTGGCCGATCACGGCGAGGGCGAACGGAACGACGACGGCGGTCGCGAGGGCGGTCCAGCGCAGCCAGCGGCCGGCGGGCGGCCAGGCGCGCGACTTGCTCGAGGCGAACCACCACGCCATGGTCACGGCGTGCGCGACGACGACGAGGGCGAGGTAGATGAAGACGAGGCAGGCGACCGCGACGGTCAGGGCGTACAGCGCCCAGAGCAGTCGGGACGAGCGGCGGGAGGCGACGACCAGCAGGATCGTGAGCAGCACGGCGAAGACCGCGGTGAGGGCGTACGAGCGTCCCTCGGTGCCGGCCCAGGTTGTGCGCGGCAGGAGGCAGAACACGAGGCCGGCGATGACGCCGAGGCGCGGCACGTTCTCGAACAGGCGCCCCAGCACGACGGTGAGTGCGGCGGCGATGCCGATCGCGATCGCGCTGGGCACCCGCAGTGCGACGGGGGAGTAGCCGAACAGGTCGAAGACCAGGTGCATCACCGCGTAGTACACGGCGTGCACGGCGTCGACGCTGCCGACCATGGCCCAGAGCTGGTCCCAGCTGCGGGTCGACGAGATGATCGTGGCGGCCTCGTCGTACCAGATCGACGGGGTGCCGATGCCGATCAGCGAGATGGTGAGGCCGAGGAGTCCGATGAGGACTGGGGCGACCGCGCGGTGGCGGTGGATGCCGGTGGTCGGGTGGAAGGCGACGCGTGCGCCATCGAGCATGGTCATTCGGTCACTCCTTCCTGTCGGTGCGAAACAGCGATCAGGCCCGCGCCGCTGTCGCGGGCGGGCCTGATCGGTCCAACGTGCTAGGTGTTGGTCTGTGCTGGGGCCGTGTTACTCGGCGGCCTTGGCGGTGATCTTCGCGATGCCGACGACGAGTTCGTCGGTGACGGCGTCGGTGCCGAAGGTCTCGTTGAGGAGGCCGGCGGCGTCGGGGCTGACGAGGACGGTGGTGCCCTCGAGGACGGCGTTGCCGTCGGCGTCGGTCTCGAGCGGGTTCAGGGTCGAGCCGTCGAGGTTGAAGATGTAGACGTCGGTGCCGACCTCTTCGCCGTTCGCGGTCACAGTGCCGGTCAGACGCGAGGTGCCCGGGTCGATGACGAAGTCGGACAGTCCGACGGTGATGTCGCCGCCGGTGAGGGTGATGCCGGAGCCTTCGTGGTCGATCTCGCCCTGAACGTAGGGACGGTAGTCCTCGGCCGGGTCGTAGTAGTCGACGTTGCCGCCGGTGATCGGGAAGGCGAGGGTGCCGGTGGCGGCGTCGAGCGTGGCTCCGCCGGTCACGCCGGGGGTGAGGCCGAGGGTGGTGAGGGCTTCGAGGAAGCCGGCGTCCAGGGTGACCTGGGTGTCGACGCCGTCGAGGGCGGGGATGGAGGCCAGCGGGGTGGGGTCTGCTTCGACCGTGGCGCTGGGCGAGGAGGACGACGACGACTCGGTCGACGTGGTGCCGGTCGAGCAGGCGGCGAGGCCTCCGACGAGCACGGTGGCTGCGGCGATACCGACAGTGACTTTGTAGAACTTACGCATGATGAAATCCTTTGATCGAAGTGAACTTTCGGTGATGTTGAGAGTTCGGCTTCGATGCGGAAACAGATTGGACTGTGTCGCGTCTGTTATCTTTCCGTTACATTCTGGTGACGGGTTCCGCGGCTTTCCGGGGTTTCGATTCTGTGCGGGGGCTGATGATCACCCATCCCGCGCGGCGGATCGACATCACGACGATGACGATGATCGCGACGACGGCGGCGACCCGGGCGAGGTCGACCGACGGAATCAGCAGGCGCTCGGTGAGGGCGAGCGGCACGGCGAGCCACTCCCACCGGCCGGTCATCGCGACCATCGGCACGAGCAACAGGGCGTACCAGGGGTAGCGCGGCGTCACGATCATCAGCACGCTGCCGATCATGACGAGCTGCCCGATCCACGGGTCGGACGGGTCCGATCTCCACCAGACGACGGCCCCGACGACGGCGACGAGCAACGCGGCGAGCACGAGCGACGCCGAGCCCGGCGCGATCAGCGAGAGCAGGATGAAGCGCGTGCCGGTCTCGTAGCCCTCCTCGGTGAGGTAGCCGGGCAGGTAGCCGAGAACCTGGATGCCGTCGGAGATCACGTAGGGGATGTAGAGCACGAGGAAGGCGGCGATGGAGATCAGGATGAGCCCCCACGGCCGCTTGCCGAGCAGCGCGGGCGCCCCGATCACCGGGATCAGCTTGGTGGCGATGGACACTCCGAGAGCGACGCCGCCCCAACCGCGCCTGCCCCGCGCCACCAGCAGGGTGGCGACCACGAGCAGCAGCGCGCTGACGATGTCGATGTGCGAGTTGGTGACGCCCTCGGTCGCCACGAGCGGGCTCCAGCCCCAGAGCGCGGCCCAGCGCGGGTCGCGGCCGGTGCGCCGCAGTTCGCCGAGCAGCAGCACGGTGATGCCGAGGCCGGTGAGCAGTCCGAGCAGTTGCGAGGGCCAGTACTCCGGGCTCGGTCCGGTGATCGCCCGCAGGCCCGCGAACACCAGCTCGCTCGCGGGCGGGTAGATCGTCGGAACCTTCGGGCGGTTGATCGCCGTGCAGAGCAGGTCGCCGCTGCCGAGCTCCTCGGTGGTCATGATGCGCGCGCCGGTGCACTCGCCGTCGACCGCGGCGGGGAACAGCCAGTCGGTGCGCAAGTGGGCGAGCGCGGGGTCGGCGGGCACGTAGCTGTAGGGGGAGATCCCGGCGTTCTGCACGATGCCGTCCCACGCGTACCGAGCCGAGTCGGTGCTGGTGTTCGGCGGGCCGGCCATCGCGGCGACTCCTATACCGAGCGAACCGACGAGCACCAGCACGATGGACGCCTTGGCCGACACCCGGCGCAGGCTCGCGAACGACAGGGCGAAGAGGGCCCAGAGGATGACGGTGGCCAGGACGAGCGGTTCGACCTCGCCCTCCTCGTACCTGTAGTACGGCAGCGCGGCCACGGAGACCGCGGTGAGCCCGGCGCTCAGCACGAGGAGTATCGTGGTGACAACGATTCGCATAGGCCCATCCTGTCCGATCGGGTCACGGCTCCGAACCATCATGACAGGTACGACTACAGATCAGTGTTGACAGAGCGGGGTGCGGCCGAATGATCATGGAGAGCGTTCAGCGTCTACTGAACGGGCTTCGGCGTTCCCTCGCCAGCCCGTCACGGAATCCGCGGATGGCGGTGGTCGTCGGGCGGCTGCTCGCGCTGGCCTTCCTCGTCTGCTTCGGAACGGGCATCTACAGCCACTTCCTGCAGGACCCGCTGCCCTGGATGGTGTTTCCCACCCGGCCGACATTTCTTTACCAGGTGACCCAAGGCATCCACATCACTGCCGGGATCGCCTGCTTCCCGCTGCTGTTCGCGAAGCTCTACATCGTCTTCCCGGAACTGTTCCAGACGCCGCTGGTCGGCTCGTTCCGCCACCTGCTCGAGCGGGCGTCGATCGCGCTGTTCGTGGCGTCGTCGCTCGTGCAGATCGTCATCGGCCTGATCAACACCTACCAGTGGTACCAGCTGTTCCCCTTCCCGTTCCGGCAGACGCACTACGCGCTGTCGTTCGTGATCATCGGCTCGCTCGCCATCCACATCGCGGTGAAGCTCGACCTGATCACCAAGTACTGGAGGAAGAACAAGCCGGTCGCTGAGCTTGTCGAAGCGCCCGAACCCGCTGAAGCTCCTGAGCCCGCCGACGCTTCGACGGGTTCAGCGACCGCGCGACCCAATCTCACCTCCGACCCCGTCCGCAACGCGATCATCCGCACCGAGGGCGTCACCGGCCGCCTCTTCGACTGGATCGACACGACCCCGCCCGCCGAACCCCGGGCCAGCCGGCGCGGCTTCCTCACCATCGTCGGCATCGCCAGCGCGGCCGTCGTGACCCTCACTGCGGGACAGTCGTTCAAGATCTTCGACGTCACCAACGTGTTCGGGCCGCGCAAGCAGGGCATCGGTCCGAACGGCCTGCCGGTAAACCGCACCGCCACCGCCGCAAAGGTCGTCGACGCGGCATCCGCCCCCGACTGGACCCTCACCGTCACCAACGGCGACGAGTCGAAGTCGTACTCGCGGGCCGACCTGCTGGCCATGCCGCAGACGGTCGTCGAACTTCCGATCGCCTGCGTGGAGGGCTGGAGCCAGACCGCCACCTGGAAGGGCGTGCGGGTCGGCGACCTCGTCGACTCGGTCGGGGCGAAGGGCGGCATCTCTCTGCGCGCCACCAGCCTCGAGCAGAACAGCTCGTACGCCGTGATGAACATGGGGCCGGAATACGTGCGCGACGACCTCACCCTCGTCGCCCTCGAACTCAACGGCGACACCCTCGACCTGGACCACGGCTACCCGGCCCGCATCATCGCGCCGGGGCGCCCCGGTGTGCTGCAAACCAAGTGGCTCACCAGCCTGGAGGTACTGTCATGACCGCCATCCGCCGCTGGCAGATCGCGCTGATCGCCCTCGGGCTGCTGCTCTTCCTCGTCGGCGGCATCACGCTGCTGAACGACGTCAACCCGAAGCGCTACCTCGGCATCGCGCTCTGGTTCGCCGGAGCGCTCGTGCTGCACGACGGCATCCTCTCGTTCGTCGTCTTCGGAACGAACATCGCCATGCGCAAAACCGCCCGACGGGTCAGGATGCCGCTCCCGGCGATCCTCATCGTGCAGGGGGCGCTGGTGATCGCCGGCATCATGACACTGATCGTCGTCCCGGCCATTCTCAAGAAGGGCATCGGCACGGGGAACGCCACGCTCCTGCCCCTCGACTATGGGCTGCACCTCGTGGTGTTCTACGGGGTGCTCGCGGCGGTGACCGTGGCGGCGCTGGCGGTGTACTTCGTGGTGCGGAGGCGGCGCGCGGCCTGAGGCTGCGGCGCCCGGGCTGGCCTGCGGTGCCTAGGGTTTAGCCCGCGTCATCCGGGGTCTAGCCGGCGTTATCCGCTCTCATCGGCGGCAATGTGCTCTTCCCGGGGGCGCGGAAGAGCATTGTGCCGCCACTGACGCCGCGCGACCCGCGCCGCTCGACCTCGAGGGCTGATCGCGATAGTGCGGTTATGCACGCTTCAGGTGCCGAATTCGGGACACAACTGCACTATCGACGCCCGTGTGGATAGTTCGCACGCGGATTGCTCCGGTTGCAGAGAATGTAGCGGTGCCGAGAGCCGAGGGACGCGAGAGGCCTCGGCATCTAAACGACGGGCCGGTAGCGCTCGCCCGCATCGATTCGCGGCAAATCGCGCGAATCCCGGTCGAACTACAGCAATATGCCGCGAATCGTCTCGCGCAGAAGGGGCAGGGCGCTCTAACCCGCACCACCGTCGTGCGGCCGGGAGCCGCGCCGCGGCAGCCTCCATCGCGCCGCAGGGAGCAGCGCGGCACCGCCCACCCGCTGCCGGGAGCGGCACGGCACCTCCATCGCGCGGCCCACGCCCGCGTCATCCAGCCCTCATCGGCGGCAAAATGCTCCTCCGGGGAGCCCGGAAGAGCATTTCGCCGCCACTGACAGGCTCAGCGACCCGCCGCGCCCACTCACGGGTGTCATATTGCTCTTCGAGAGCCCCGGGAAGAGCAATTCGCCACCCCTGAGCGAGGCAACGACCGGAGAATGCGCCGCCTCAGCGCGCGATGCGGCAGAAGGTGCGGCCGTCGAGCTCCCACGACTGCACGAGGCGCAGCCCGAGCGCGGCGGCGATACCGACGATGGGGCGCAGCCCGATCTCGGCCCAGGGGAACGTGGCGCTCTCGCCTCCGCGCGCGTCGACCAGGCGGCCGACGTAGGTGCTGTTGCGGTCGGCGTCGTCGTGCAACTCGACGACGATCTCGCCCGTGGGGCTGAGCAGTTCGACGCAGCGCGCGAGCATGGCGCTCACGTCGCCGCCGATGCCGATGTTGCCGTCGACGAGCAGGGCGGTCTGCCACTGTCCCTCGGCCGGCAGCGCCTCGAAGACGGAGCGCTCGAGCACGGGCAGCCCGGCCTCGGTCGCGATCTCGATCGCGGTGGGGGAGACGTCGACGCCGAGCACCACGAGGCCGAGGTCCATGGCGGCGCGCACCATGCGCCCGGGGCCGCAGCCGATGTCGAGCACGGGCCCGGTGACCGAGCGGAGCAGGGTGAGGTCAGCCTCGTCCGCGTCGGCGTTCCACCGTGCGACATCCATCGTCGACTTGCTCGCCTGGCCTTGATCGTTGTCGCGCAGTTTGAGCGTCACGACGTCGTTGCGGCGCAGTGCCACGGCGTACGGCTCGGCGCCGCCGGACCCGAAGGTGTTGAGGGGGAGTGCGATGCTCATCGTGCCACCGCCGCGAAGCTCTCGAGGGTCGCCGCGAACGAACCGTGCGGGGCGAGGGTCGCGGCGAGGTGGGCGTCTGCGATCTCGTCCACGTCGGTGAGGGCGGGCAGCAGGTGCACGCCGAGGCCGGCGTCGAGCAGCCGGTCGAGCTGGATGCGGCCGGTGTCGGCACGCGACATCGGGACGCCGCGGATCAGGTCTCCGCGCGGGTCGGCCATGCCGATCGCCCAGAAGCCGCCGTCGTTGGCGGGGCCGAAGAACGCGTCGATGTCGGTCGGCCAGGTCTCGAAGACCGGGGCGAGGTCGCTCGCGCGAAGCTGGGGTGTGTCCATGCCGACGAGGATCGTGGGGCCGCTGCAGGCGTCGAAGATCGCGGCGAGGCGCTCGTCGAGGTCGCCGGCGACCTGCGGCACGACCTCGTAGTCCTCGGAACCCGCGGGCGCGTTCACGCCGTCGAAGAGCAGGATGCGGCGCGCGGCGGGCAGCTCGGCCAGCGCCGCGAGCGTGTCGCTGATCGACGCGGCAGCCAGTTCGGCGGCCTGCTCGAGGCTGAGCGGCGGGTGCAGGCGCGTCTTCACCCGGCCGGGGATCGTCTCCTTGGCGATGAGGATGACGGTGACCTCGGGTGTGCCGTCAGGCAGGTCGAGCGGGGCGGGGAGTTCCAGAATTGGTGTCACACCACTCGTTCGGAGCGGGGCGGGGAACGGTTGCCTACCCGCGGCAGATTAGCGCTGGGCTCGCAGCAAGCGGCTCATGTCGAGCACGGCGGTGTAGGTGCCGCGGATCGTGCCGGTCACCTTCGAGCGCCCGATGCGCGGCGAGTAGGGCGCGTCGACCTCGAGGATGCGCCAGCCGGCGGCGTGCCCGCGCAGCACCTGCTCGAGCGGGTAGCCGCTGCGGCGGTCCTGCAGGTCGAGCGCCAGTAGGGCGTCGCGGTTCGCCGCGCGCATGGGGCCGAGGTCGTGCAGGTCGAGCTTCGTCGCGCCGCGCATCAGGGCGGCGAGCGCCCGGTTGGCGATGCGCGCGTGCAGGGGCCACGCGCCACGGGTGGTGGGGCGGCGCCGTCCGAGCACGAGGTCGGCGGCGCCCGAGGCGACGGGGTCGACGACGCGGGGCAGGTCGCGGGGGTCCATCGAGGCATCCGCATCGCAGAAAGCGACGACGGGCGCGCTGGCGGCGAGCAGCCCGGCGTGCGCGGCCGAGCCGAAGCCGCGGCGCAGCTCGGTCACGACGGTGGCGCCGTGCGCGCGGGCGACCTCTGCCGAGCGGTCGGTCGACCCGTTGTCGACGACGATCGCGCGGTAGCCCTCGGGCAGACGGCCGAGCACCCAGGGCAGCGCCTTCTCCTCGTTCAGGCAGGGGAAAACGACGTCGACGGTCACCGTCGCACCGCGGCCCGCAGCGGCGCGGTCGCGAATTCGCGCATCCCGGCCTCGAAGCTCATCGAGGGCTGCCAGCCGAGCTCGGTTTTCAGGCGGTCGGATGACGCGGTGATGTGCCGCACGTCGCCGAGGCGGTACTCGCCCGTGATCACGGGTGCCGGTCCGCCGGAGTGCTCGCTGAGCTGCTCCGCGATCTCGCCGATCGTGTGCACGACACCGCTGCCGACGTTGAACGCGCGTTCGCCGGTGGCGCGGGCGGTCCAGTCGATCGCGGCGAGGTTCGCGGCGGCGACGTCGCGGGAGTGCACGAAGTCGCGGCGCTGACGCCCGTCTTCGAAGACCCGGGGTGCGTCGCCGCGCTCGAGCGACGAGCGGAACAGCGAGGCCACCCCGGCGTACGGGGTGTTCTGCGGCATCCCGGGCCCGTAGACGTTGTGGTACCGCAGCGACGCGGCGATGCCGCCGGTCGAACGTGACCAGCTGGTCGCCAGATACTCCTGGCTGAGCTTGGAGATCGCGTAGACGTTGCGCGGGTCGAGCGGGGCGTCCTCGGCGATGAGCGCCGGTTCGAGCGGGCGGCCGTCGTCGTCGAGCGGGTCGAAGCGGCCGGCGTCGAGGTCGGCGACGCGGCGGGCGGCGGGACGCGTCGGTCCGGCGGCGCCGAGGTAGGCGCCCTCGCCGTAGACGACCATCGAGCTGGCCTGCACGAACCGGGTGATCCCGGTGCCGGCCATCGCCGCGAGCAGCACCGAGGTGCCGAACTCGTTCGAGCTGACGTAGTCGGGCGCGTCCGAGAAGTCGACGCCGAGACCGACCTTGGCGGCCTGGTGGCACACCACGTCGATGCCGTCGAGGGCGCGGTATACCGTCCCCTCGTCGCGCACGTCGCCCTGCACGAAGTCGACGCGTGCGTCGAGCACCGGGGGAGCGCCGTGCACGTCCGGCCGCAGGGAATCGAGCACGCGCACGTCGTCGCCGCGCTCGAGAGCCGCCTCGACGATCGCCGAGCCGATGAACCCGGCGCCGCCCGTCACGAGGAGTCTCACTGGTTCAACACCTTCGCGACCTCGGCGGGGTCGATCAGGTCGCGCCCCGCGTACTCGTCCGGAATCGCGCGGATGATGGTCTCGATCGCGGCGACGATGCGCGGCTGGGCCTCCTTGAGGCGCGAGAACACCAGCTCGGCGCTCAGCACCTCGCCCTGCTTCTCGTCGGCACTGACGCCGGCGTCGCTGTCGGTCACGTACGAGAGGTTGACGGTGCCGATGCCGAGCTCGGCGGCGAGCGGCACCTCGGGGTACAGCGTCATGTTGACGGTGTGCGCCCCCGCGGCGCGGAACCAGAGCGACTCGGCCCGGGTCGAGAACCGCGGCCCCTGGATGACGACCACGGTGCCCTCGTGGATGACGGTTTCGCCCGCCGACTGCAGCGCATCCGCCGCAATGGCATGGAGCACGGGGTCGAACGGGTCGGCGCTGCCCAGGTGCTGCACCGATACCAGATCGAAGAAGGTGTCGGCCCTGCCGTGCGTGCGGTCGATGTACTGGTCGGTCAGCACGAGGCTGCCCGGGGCGTAGTCGGGGCTGACCCCGCCGACGGCGGCGCTCGACAGGATGGCTTTCACGCCGAGGGACGCGAGCGCCCAGATGTTGGCGCGGTAGTTGATGAGGTGCGGAGCGACCGAGTGGTTGACTCCGTGCCGGGTGAGGAACGCGACGGTGCGGCCGCCGAGTTCGCCGACCGTGACGTCGGCGGGCCCGTACGGCGTCTCGATACGCCGTTTCTCGCTCGCTGCGGGGTCGAACAGGCTGTACAGGCCGGATCCGCCGATGACGGCGATCCGGGCGATTGGCTCGGTCATGTGATTCACCATTCCCAGAAAGTGGTTCGGAGCGGTGTGCTCTCCTTCTGGTTCGGAGGCCCGGGGTCTGCGGTTTGGTGGCGGCTCAACCCCGTTCCCGCAGTAGTCGTTCGAGCCTGCTCAGAAAACTCCGCGGCACACGCAAAGCGTCCGTGGCCACCGTGATGTAACGCCACTCGGCATCCGCGAAAAGCTGGCGTCGTTCGATGTCGTCGGCGTACACCCGCTCGTCCTCTCGGTGGATCTTGCCGTCGTAGTCGAGGGCGATTTTCTCCTTCACATAGGTGAGGTCGGGCGTACCCACGAAGAACCCTTGGAAGTACACGGTGTGGCCGATCACGGGTTCGGGCAGCCCTGCCCGCACGATGACGAGCCGCAAACGGGATTCCGGCGGCGAGTCCGTGCCAGCACGGGTCTCGGCGGCGGCCTGCCGTAGACGTGCCGCCCCGGGCCGACCCTCCGCGACGTCCGCCGCCGCGGTCAGCCGTTGCAGAGTGCTCGCTGGCGCTTTGCGACGCACGAGATAGTCGCCCGCGACGACCAGCTCGTCGACGCTCAGCACGGCAGCGAGTTGCACCCACACGAATTCGGCCGGGAGCGTCGGCAAGCCCTTCACCATGACGACAGCGGGCAGTTCCCTGAGACGGTGGCCGACAACCCCGGCCCGGCGAGGCACCGACGAAACCGCCACGGTGACGTCGAGGGCCGTGCGCTCGGCAAATTTCTGCGGGAGCGGGATGCCGTGGAGCAGCGCAGCCGTCACGTGGCTGAAGCGGAAGTCGGCGGGTGCGACGTGCAAGTATGCGCGGCAGCGGTGGAGAAGCTCGGCATCACGTCGCTCGAAGTAGCCGAGACCGTCGGGCAGTCGGAGCGGGAGTGCGCGTGTACCCCGGAACGGAGTCGTGAGATCGGATGCCGCGAGCCGCCGCCGCGAGATCCCGAGGCCTCTCGCGTCCCTGAACAGGAATTCGGGCCCCAGTTCCGGCGGAATATCGGCTTTCGGCACCGCTACATTCTCTGCTACCGGAGCAATCCGCGTGCGAACTATCCACACGGGCGTCGATAGTGCAGTTGTGTCCCGAATTCGGCACCTGAAGCGTGCATAACTGCGCTATCGCGATCAGCCCTCGAGAGCGAGCGTCGCGGGGCCGAGCGACAGCCGCCCCGAGGTCAACGGCTCGCAGCGCATGCCGCCGCGGCCGCGCAGCGCGCGGAACGCGCCATCCGCCAGCACCACGTCCATCCACGCGCACGGGTTCGCCGGCCGGTTGCCGCGGAAGCGCACGGGTCCGTCGCCCGAGTCGAGCGAGAACGAAGCGCCGCGCAGCTCGTCCACCGGGAAGCCTCGCAGCATGATGTTGCGACGTGTCGCCGCGGCATCCGGAGTCTGATCGAGCGAGAGCGCAGCCGTCACGTAGTCGAGCGACTCCATCGCCATGAGGGTGACGGATGCCGCTCGGTGGGCGGGCTTCGCGTAGTAGCGGTCGCCGACCACGCCGAGGCCGGCTCTAATCTCGATGCTCGACGGGGTCTCGGGGCCGTCGGCGGGCAGCGGGCCGTCGCCGGGGCGGCCCTCGTAGCGCGACCGCGGCGACGCGAGCAGGAGCTCGATCGTCACGGGAAAAGAGCGCACGCAGAAAGGCTACGGCCCCTACCGATAAACTGTGCCGAATGGCCCATCTTCTCGGAGCAGAATCCCTCCATCTCGAATACCCGACCCGCGTCATTTTCGACGACGTCACGATCGGAATCGACGAGGGCCAGCGCATCGGTGTCGTCGGCCGCAACGGTGACGGCAAGTCGACGCTCATGCGCCTGCTGTCCGGCCGCATCGAACCCGACGAGGGACGCGTCACTCGACGCGGCGGCATCACGCTCGGCATGCTCGACCAGGCCGACAACCTCCCCGACGAGCTGACCGTGGCCGAGGCCATCGTCGGCGACCGCCCCGAGTACGAGTGGGCGGGCGACGCGCGGGTGCGCGACGTCATCTCCGGTCTCGTCGGCGGCATCCCGTGGGAGGCCCGCATGGGCGAGCTCTCCGGTGGCCAGCGCCGCCGCGTCGGACTCGCCGCACTGCTCGTCGGCGACTGGGACATCATCTTCCTCGACGAGCCCACCAACCACCTCGACGTCGAGGGCATCTCCTGGCTCGCCGAGCACCTCAAGCGTCGCTGGTCGACGAACTCCGGCGGGCTCATGGTCGTGACTCACGACCGGTGGTTCCTCGACGAGGTCTGCACCGACACTTGGGAGGTGCACGACCGGATCATCGAGCCCTTCGAGGGCGGATACGCCGCGTACATCCTGCAGCGCGTCGAGCGTGACCGCTCCGCCGCCGCCTCCGAGTCGAAGCGTCAGAACCTCATGCGCAAGGAGCTCGCCTGGCTCGGCCGCGGTGCCCCGGCCCGCAGCACCAAGCCGAAGTTCCGCATCGACGCCGCCAACGAGCTCATCGCGAACGAGCCGCCGCCCCGCGACAAAGTGAGCCTCGCGAGCATGGCCATGCAGCGACTCGGCAAGGACGTGGTCGACCTCGAAGACGTCTCGGTCTCGTACCAGGACAAGACCACCGGCGAGACCAAGCAGGTCTTGAAGGATGTCACGTGGCGGATCGCTCCCGGTGAGAGAACGGGAATCCTCGGCGTCAACGGTGCCGGCAAGTCGACGCTGCTCAGCCTCGTCGCGGGCAGCCTGCTGCCCACGACCGGAAAGGTGAAGCGCGGCAAGACCATCAAGGTCGCGACGCTCACGCAGCAGCTCGGCGAACTCGAGGAGATCTGGAACGACCGCGTCAGCGACGTGCTCGGACGCCAGAAGAGCTCGTACATCGCCGGCGGCAAAGAGATGACGCCGAGCCAGCTGCTCGAGCGCGTCGGGTTCCAGAGCGCTCAGCTCTCGACCCGCGTCAAGGAGCTGTCGGGTGGCCAGAAGCGACGCCTCCAGCTGCTGCTCATCATCCTCGACGAGCCGAACGTGCTGATCCTCGACGAGCCGACCAACGACCTCGACACCGACATGCTCGCCGCCATCGAGGACCTCCTCGACTCCTACCCGGGCACCCTGCTCGTCGTGAGCCACGACCGGTACCTGCTCGAGCGCGTCACCGACCAGCAGTACGCGGTGCTCGAGGGCGGCATGCGCCACCTCCCGCGCGGCGTCGACCAGTACCTGGAGATCCGGGCCGCGCAGCAGAAGGCCGAGTCGGCGCCTGCTTCTGGCGGCAAGGTCGCGGAGAAGAAGGTCCCGAAGCTCGGCGGCGCCGAACTGCGCAACGCCCAGAAGGAATTCTCGGCGGCCGAGCGCAAGCTCGCCAAGATGAACGACCAGATCGCGCAGCTGCACACCAAGATGGCCGGACACGACCAGAGCGACTACACCGGTCTCGGTACGATCACGACCGAGATCCAGGGGCTCGAGGCGCAGATCGCCACGCTCGAGACCCGCTGGCTCGAGCTGGAAGACCTGCTCAACTAGGCCCCGACCCTCTTTCGTCACCCCGCGTACACCTCCCCGTAGCCCCGCGATCACCGACGAGCCACCCCGACGCGAGAGCGTGGGAGTGAGTTTTGTTCGGCAGCATCGTCAGGGGGCCAGCGTGTCTGGGGTACCCGGTTTCGTGTTCCTCGTCTTCGAGTCGGTGCGCGATCCGCGCTTCGCCGGCTGGGCGTCGTTCCGCGACGCGATCGACGCCGGGCACGTCGTCAGCGGTCCGCCGCTGCCCGCGGGCGAGACGCGGCCGGGCGGCACCGGCATCTGGCGCCTCGTCGCGCCGAACAACCGGGAGCTCGGCCGCAGCTGGAGCGCCTACCCCACGTTCGACGAGGCCCACGAGCACGTGGTGCAGCTGCAGCGCGACATCTCCGGTCTCACGGTCACCGGCGTGCGCGGATCGTCGTCGAGCCAGTACGGCTGGGTCGCCAGTCTCGGCGAGCGCCGCGTGATCACGTCCGGACGCTGGTTCGGCGCATCGTCGACGAGCCTGCAGTCGGCGGCCACCACGCTCGCCGCGTTCTGTAGCGGGGAGATCGCCGCGGAACCGGTACTGGCCGCGATGCCCGCCCGGGCCGTCAGTCGAAGTCGAGGCTGAGCTTGCGCAACAGCACCGCCAACCGCTCCTGGTCGGCGGGCGAGATCGCGTCGAGCAGCTCGGCTTCGGCGTCGAGCAGGCCGCTGATCGCGGCATCCACCCGCTCTTGACCCAGCGTCGTCATGGTGACGAGGATGCCGCGTCCGTCGTTCGGGTCGGTGCGACGTTCGACCAGTTTGCGTTCGACGAGCCGGTCGATGCGGTTGGTCATCGTGCCGCTGGAGACCAGCGTCTGCTGCAGGAGCGCCTTCGGGCTCAGCTCGTAGGGGGCGCCGGCGCGGCGCAGGGCCGAGAGCACGTCGAACTCCCACGATTCGAGATTGGATGCCGCAAAGGCAGTGCGTCGCGCCCGGTCCAGGTGCCGCGCGAGGCGGCCGACGCGGCTGAGCACCTGCAACGGGGCGAAGTCGAGATCGGGGCGTTCGCGCACCCA
Source organism: Conyzicola lurida (assembly GCF_014204935.1). Lineage (NCBI taxonomy): Bacteria > Bacillati > Actinomycetota > Actinomycetes > Micrococcales > Microbacteriaceae > Conyzicola > Conyzicola lurida. Next base: position 586,789 of record NZ_JACHMJ010000001.1, read on the forward strand.
GGCATCGACGATGCGGTCGACTTCGTCGCTAGTGGGCATTGACCCATTATCTGCGGTTCGCGGGCGGGAGTCTCCGGCGGCCACGGTATCTGGCAGAATTGAGGCGCGCCTCGGCGCGGTCCGCCTTAGTGTAATGGCAGCACGACAGCCTTTGGAGCTGTTCGGTCTAGGTTCGAATCCTGGAGGCGGAGCAAAAAAAGGCCACTGACGTGGCTTTTTCTTTGCTCCGGCGTGAGACCAACCGCCATGGAGCGACCAGTGGGCGCCGAGGGCAAGAGCCAAAGATTCGGCTCTTTTTTCGCTCCGGCGAAGGTCATCGCTGTCATCGCCCGGGAGTGTGGTCGTCGATAAGCTCCGGCGTTCTGGACCCGGCCATGGATTTTGGATTTCGACAAGCTCGACCACCCGCATACGGCAGAATTACCCCCATGACCGACTCCCGCCTCGCCGTAATCGTTCTCGCCGCCGGCCAGGGAACGCGCATGAAGTCCGCGCGCCCCAAGATCCTGCACGAAATCGCGGGAGTGCCGCTCATCGGCCACGTTCTCGCCACGGCCCGGGCGCTCGACCCCGTGCACATCCTCGCGGTCGTCCGCCACGAGCGCGACGCCGTCATCGCCACGATCGGCGACCTCGGCCCCGAGGTCGTCATCGTCGACCAGGACGAGATCCCCGGCACCGGCCGCGCCGTCGAGGTCGCGCTGCACGCGCTGCCCGCCGACTTCGACGGGGACGTCGTGATCGTCAGCGGCGACGTGCCGCTGCTCGACGCCCAGACCCTCGGCGAACTGCTCGCCGCGCACCGGGAGGCGACAGCCGCGGCGACTCTGCTCTCCGCCATCCTCGACGACGCCACCGGCTATGGCCGGGTCGTACGCGACAGCGCCGGCTCCCTCGACCGCATCGTCGAACAGAAGGATGCCGCGGCTCACGAGCTCGAGATCACCGAGATCAACTCCGGCACCTACGTCTTCGCTGTCGGGGCCCTGCGCGAACAGCTCGCGCTCGTCGGCACCGACAACGCGCAGAACGAGAAGTACATCACCGACGTCGTCGGCCTGCTCCGCCAGACCGGCGCCCCGGTCGGCGCCGTCGCGGTCTCCGACGCCTGGCGCGTGGCCGGGGTCAACGACCGCGTGCAGCTCTCCGAGGCCGGGCTCCGCCTCAATCAGCTGATCGTCGCGCGCCACCAGCGCGCCGGCGTCACCATCCAGGACCCGGCCACCACGTGGATCGACGCCGACGTGAGCATCGAGCCCGACGTCGAGATCCTCCCGGGCACGCAGCTCAAGGGCGCGACGTCCGTGGCGACCGGCGCGAAGATCGGCCCCGACACCACGCTCGTCGACTGCGAGGTCGGCGCCAACGCCACGGTCATCCGCACCGACGCGACCCTCGCCGTGATCGGCGCCGGCGCATCCGTCGGCCCGTTCGCCTACCTGCGCCCGAACACCGTGCTCGGCGTGAAGGGCAAGATCGGCACCTTCGTCGAGACGAAGAACTCGACCATCGGCGACGGCAGCAAGGTGCCGCACCTCTCCTACATCGGCGACACCACGGTCGGAGTCGAGAGCAACGTGGGCGCCGGAACGATTACCGCGAACTACGACGGCGTGAACAAGAACAAGACGATCGTGGGGTCGCACGTACGCTCCGGGTCGCACAACGTGTTCGTCGCCCCGGTTACAATTGGCGACGGAGCATATACAGGAGCCGGCACGGTCGTTCGCAAGAACATCCCGGCCGGAGCGCTTGGCCTGAACGTTGCTCCGCAGCGCAACATCGAAGGCTGGGTCGAAGCGAATCGCGCGGGGACTGCGGCGGCACAGGCGGCCGCGGCATCCACCGCTGACGACGAGTAACGCCGGCTTCGCGAAACTCAAGCAAGGCGAAACAGAGAGCGGGAACCGTGTCCGAGATCAAGCAAACCGGACAGAAGAGACTGGTCATCGTCTCGGGACGCGCACACCCGGAGCTCGCCCACGAGGTCGCGGCCGCTCTCGAGACCGACGTCGTGCACACCGACGCCCGCACCTTCGCGAACGGCGAGATCTACGCGCGCTACGACGAGAGCGTCCGCGGAGCAGACGTCTTCGTCATCCAGTCGATGCCCGCCCCCCTCAACGAGCACGTGATGGAATCGCTCATCATGGTCGACGCGCTCAAGCGTGCCTCGGTCAAGCGCATCACGGTCGTGCTGCCCTTCTACCCGTACGGACGCCAGGACAAGAAGGGCCGCGGCCGCGAGCCGATCAGCGCCCGACTGATGGCCGACCTCTACAAGGCCGCCGGCGCCGACCGAATCATGAGCGTCGACCTGCACGCCGCGCAGATCCAGGGCTTCTTCGACGGCCCCGTCGACCACCTCTTCGCCATGCCCGTGCTGCTCGAGCACTTCAAGAAGCTCGACAACTCCACCCTGACCGTCGTCTCTCCCGACATGGGCCGCGTGCGCGTCGCCGACATCTGGAGCGACAAGCTCGGCGCCCCGCTGGCCATCATCCACAAGCGTCGCGACCCGCTGGTGCCGAACCAGGTCTCCGTGCACGAGATCGTCGGCGAGGTCGAGGGCCGCGTCTGCCTCATCGTCGACGACCTGATCGACACCGGCCGCACCATCGCCAAGGCCGCCCAGGCCCTCAAGGAGGCCGGCGCCCTCGGCGTCATCGTCGCCGCGACCCACGCCGTCTTCTCCGACCCGGCCGTCGAACTGCTGCAGAGCGAGTTCATCGACGAGGTCGTCGTCACCGACACCCTGCCGCTGCCGCCCGAGAAGCGCTTCCCGTCGCTCACCGTGCTGCCGATCGCCCCGCTGCTCGCCCGCGCGATCTACGAGGTCTTCGACGACGGTTCCGTCACATCGATGTTCGACGGCGCGGCGTAAGCCCTACGATCCGACGGTCACCCCGGACGGCAACCGCGCCGGACCGGGGATGAGCCCGAGCGACGCGATGTGGCCGTCGCCGCCGAACGCGCCGACGGAGTAGCACTCCCAGCCGGCGCCGCCGGGGCCGAAGAACTCGAAGCGGGCCTCGGAGCCGCTCGCCCCGTCGACTTCGTACGCCACCCACTCGGCACAGGCCGCCTCGGCGGTGTTCGACGCGACGGTCATCGTCGTGATCACCCCGGGCAGCACGAGCGCGACGAGCGCCAGCACGACGACCACGCGCATCACTGTGGTCAGGTGCTTGGAGCGCAGCGGCTTGCCGTCGCCGGCCTCGTAGCCGTTCAGCTCGGGATGTTCATCGCTCACCCGACGATTGTCGCAGGTCGCGCTGGGGGCGCGCGGGACTACGGTGAGCACATGCACAATCCGGTGTACGAATCGCAGTTCATCAGTTCCTTCCGCGGCGCCCTCGGCCTCGTGCCGCGAGATCTGCAGTTCGTCAGCGGGAACGGACTCGATTCCGCGTTCGCCGTCTCCGAGCTCGCGACCGTGAGCTTCGCGGTCGCCGCGTCGGCCGTGGCAGACCTGCGCGATGCGCAGGCAGGGCACGAGTCGGATGCCGCGGCCTACGTCACGGTCGACCGCGCCCTCGCCTCCCGCTGGTTCGGATCCGCGCTCACCCCGGTCGGCTGGCGGCTGCCATCGCCGTGGGACGCCCTGGCCGGCGACTACGAGTGCGCCGACGGCTGGATCCGCCTCCACACCAACGCCCCGCGGCACCGGGCGGCGGCCCTGCGGGTGCTCGGCGTCCCGGCGCAACGTGCCGCCGTCGAGAGCGCGGTGCGGGAGTGGACGGGCGAGCAGCTCGAGGCCGCGGTCGTCGGTGACGGCGGCTGCGCTGCCGTCATGCGGACCGCGGGAGAGTGGTCGCGTCATCCACAGGGCCTCGCCGTCGCCGACGAACCGCTCGTGGGCTGGGGCGCCGACGAGGCCGCGACGCCGAATGCCCGCTGGGTGCCGACCGTCGAGAGGCCGCTCGCCGGGCTGCGCGTGCTCGACCTCACCCGGGTGATCGCGGGGCCGGTGAGCACGCGGTTCCTCGCGGGACTGGGTGCCGACGTGCTGCGCGTCGATCCTCCGGACTGGGACGAGCCGGCGATCGTGCCCGAGATGACGCTCGGCAAGCGGGCGACGCGCATCGACGCGCGCGAGCCGGTCGGCCGTGATGCCTTGGAGCGGCTGATCGCCGGCGCCGACCTGCTCGTGCACGGCTACCGGCTGGGCGCCCTCGACGCGCTCGTGCCGGCGGACCGTCGCGCCGAACTGCGCCCGGGGCTCGTCGAGGTGTCGCTCGACGCCTACGGGTTCACCGGGCCGTGGGCCGGGCGCCGCGGGTTCGACAGTCTCGTGCAGATGTCGAGCGGAATCGCCGACGCCGGGATGCGCTGGGCCGGCACCGGCAGGCCGACTCCGCTGCCGGTGCAGGCGCTCGACCACGCGACCGGGTACTTGGCCGCCGCTGCCGCGCTGCGCGCTCTCACCCGGCTGCGGCGGGAGGGCGTCGCGACGTCGGCGCGGGTGTCGCTCGCGCGGGTCGCCGTCGAGCTGCGCGCCACCGGTCCGACGACGGGGGAGCCGAACGAGCTGCAGGCCGGGGCCCCGCCACAGTCGACGCACATCATGACGCCGTGGGGAGCGGTCGACCTGCTCGATCCGCCGGTCGAGGGGCTTAACTGGCAACGCGGCCCGCGGAACCTGGGTTCCGACGGGCCGCGCTGGTAGCACGGTCCGGTCCCTGAGCTTGTCGAAGGGACGGTTCGACAAGCTCAGCGACCGGCGCTGCCGACTAGTGCGAGTCCACCGACTCGATCTCGCTGCGGTCTCCGCTCCACAGCGTGTGGAACGTGCCTTCCTTGTCGACGCGCTTGTAGGTGTGCGCTCCGAAGAAGTCGCGCTGTCCCTGGGTGAGCGCGGCGGGCAGTCGGTCGGCGCGCAGGCTGTCGTAGTAGGCCAGCGACGACGCGAACACCGGCGCGGGGATTCCCGCGTGCGCGGCGTCGGCGACGACGTTGCGCCACGACTCCTGTGCCGTCGCGACGACGTCGGTGAAGAACGGGGCGGTGACGAGCGAGACGAGTCCCGGGTTCTCGGCGTACGCCTCGGTGATGCGGTTGAGGAAGCGTGCGCGGATGATGCAGCCGCCGCGCCAGATCTTGGCGATCTCGCCCTTCTTGATATCCCAGCCGTACTGCTCGGCACCGGCGACGATGGCGTCGAAGCCCTGAGAGTAGGCGATGACCTTGGAAGCGTAGAGTGCGAGGCGCACACCCTCGATGAAGCCGTCGACGTCCTCGACCGGGTTCGCGGTCGGGCCGGGCAGTGCCGCGGCGGCCGCGCGCTGGGCGGGCTTCGACGACACGGAGCGGGCGAACACGGCCTCGGCGATGCCGGAGACGGGGATGCCGAGGTCGAGCGAGGTCTGCACGGTCCAGACGCCGGTGCCCTTGCTGCCGGCCTGGTCGAGGATCACGTCGACCAGCGGCTTGCCGGTCTCGGCGTCGACCTGGCGAAGCACCTCGGCGGTGATCTCGATCAGGTAGCTCTCGAGCTCGCCCTTGTTCCACTCGGCGAAGATCTCGGCGATCTCGGCGGGGGTCTTGCCGGTGCCACGGCGGATGAGGTCGTAGGCCTCGCCGATCAGCTGCATGTCGGCGTACTCGATGCCGTTGTGGATCATCTTGACGAAGTGGCCGGCGCCGTCGGTGCCGACGTGGGTCACGCAGGGCTCGCCGTCGACGACCGCGGCGATGGACTTGAGGATCGGGCCGAGCGTCTCCCACGCTTCGGCGGAGCCGCCGGGCATGATCGACGGGCCGAGCAGCGCGCCTTCCTCGCCGCCCGAGATACCCGCGCCGACGAAATTGATGCCGGTCTCGCGCACGGCCTTCTCGCGACGGATCGTGTCGGTGAACAGCGCGTTGCCGCCGTCGACGATGATGTCGCCCGGCTCGAAGACCTCGGTCAGCGCGTCGATGACGGCGTCGGTGCCCTTGCCGGCCTGCACCATGATGATGGCGGTGCGCGGCTTGGTCAGCGACGCGGCGAACTCCTCGTAGCTGGAGGCGGGGATGAATTCGGCCTCGGGGTGCTCGTCGAGCACCGTCTGGGTCTTTTCGTACGACCGGTTGAAGATCGCGACCGTGTTTCCCTCACGGCTGGCGAGGTTGCGGGCGAGGTTGGAGCCCATCACCGCCATACCCACTACGCCGATGTTCGCCTGGGTCTGAGTGGCTTCTGCCATGGGGAATTTCTCCTTGCAATCACGCGGGAAAGTGGTTCTGTCGCGACGGATGACGAGCCGCGGCACGCCCTTTCAGACTACGGCAACGCTCGCGCGCGGTGCCGGAGTATGACGAGGCCCGATGGGGCCGAAGAGTTGCGCGACGCCCGATCCGTGCATACGATCGCTTATTAAGTCTGACTTATGCGCAAGTGCGCAGCTTGTTGTCAGACGTAATGGCGCGTCGACACCGAGCAAAGGAGCACACATGACCGCGAGCTACCCACCCATGATCGTGATGGGGGTCTCCGGTTCGGGAAAGTCGACGATCGGGCAGGCGCTCGCGGCCGCGTTAGGCCTCGACTTCATCGACGGAGACGACCTGCATCCGCGTGCCAACAAAGAGAAGATGGCCGGCGGGCACCCGCTGAACGACGAAGACCGCGCACCCTGGCTCGAGATTATCGCCGAGCGCATCGGTGCCGAACTCGCAGAGGGCAACCCCATCGTCGTGGCCTGCTCGGCGCTGAAGCGCCGCTACCGCACGCAGCTCATCTCCCACGCCCCCAGCGTCGTGTTCATCCACCTGTCCGGCCAGCGAGGCATCATCGCCGAACGCCAGTCGCACCGGAACCACGAATACATGCCCAACAGCCTGCTCGACTCGCAGTTCGCGACGCTCGAGCCGCTCGAGGCCGACGAACGGTCAATCGTCGTCGACCTCGCCCAGACTCCGGACGAAATGGTCCGGTTCGTGAAAGAAAAGCTCGCCGACTTCACTGTCGCCTGAGTTCAGCCCCATCCACCAGTTAGGACGAAGATGACCGACATTGAACTCGTGTGGCAGTTGCCCACGTGGGGATTGCTGCTGATCGCGCTCGGCGCGATCGCACTCCTGCTATTCCTTATCATCGGGGCCCGCATCCACGCGTTCCTCGCCCTCATCGTGGTCAGTTTCGTGACCGCGATCGCCACGGGCGTGCCGGCCAACCAGATAGTGCCGACGTTGACGCTGGGCTTCGGCTCCACGCTCGCGACGGTGGCGCTGCTCGTCGGTCTCGGCGCCATGCTCGGCCGCATGCTGGAAACCAGCGGCGGAGCACAGGTGCTCACCGACGCCCTCATCCGCAAGTTCGGCGAGAAGCGGGCGCCGCTGGCGCTCTCGATCGCCTCGCTCATGATGGGCTTCCCGATCTTCTTCGACGCGGGTCTCGTGGTCATGCTGCCAATCATCTTCGCCGTGGCCCGGCGTCTCGGCGGCTCGCTGCTGCTCTACGCGTTCCCCGCGGCGACCGCGTTCTCGGTCATGCACATCTTCGTGCCCCCGCACCCCGGCCCCGTCGCCGCGACCGGACTGCTCGGCGCCGATGTCGGCCTCGTGCTGGTGTTCGGTCTGCTGGTCGCCATCCCCACCTGGTACATCGTCGGCTACAAGTTCGGAACCTGGGTCGGCCGTAAGTACGACATCGCGATCCCGAACATCCTGTTCGGTTCCAAGGACGACGGCGTCGCAGAGGAGTTCAAGTCGGCGCCGAAGCTCGGCACCATCGTGTTCCTCCTCCTGCTTCCCCTCGTGCTCATCTTCATGAACACCGGCCTCAACGCCCTCGCGACCGCGGAGGTCGTCTCGCTCGACAACGGGGTCGTGCAGATCCTGCGCCTGCTGGGTGAGACCCCGATCGCGCTGCTCATCACCGTGTTCTTCGCCATGTGGCTGCTCGGCTGGAAGCGCAACAAGAAGGCGACGCTCGTCGAGAGCATCGTCGACAGCGCCCTCGGTCCGGTGTGTGCCATCATCCTCATCACGGGTGCCGGCGGAATGTTCGGCGGTGTGCTCCGCGCCAGCGGTATCGGCAACGCCATCGCCGAGTCGCTCGACGCCGTCGGGCTGCCGCTCATCGTCGCCGGATTCGTCATCGCGGCCATCGTGCGCGTCGCCCAGGGATCGGCGACCGTCGCGCTCACCACGGCCGCCGCCCTCGTGCAGCCGGTCGTGCAGAGCGACACCAGCCTCAACCCGGTGGAACTCGCCGCCATCGTGCTCGCGCTCGCGGCCGGTTCGGTCTTCGCGGGTCACGTCAACGACTCCGGCTTCTGGCTGGTCAGCCGGTTCTTCGGAATGGACACCCAGACGACGCTCAAGACGTGGACCGTCGGCCAGGCGCTCGTCGGTGTCTGCGGCTTCGTGTTCGCACTCGCGATCTTCCTCGTCGCCGGAGCGGTCGGCTAACGCCATGGGCTCGACGCTCTTCGACCTCACGGGCCGCATCGCGCTCATCACCGGCTCTAGCCGGGGCATCGGCAAGGCCATCGCGCGCGGCCTCGCCGAGGCAGGCGCCACCGTCGTGCTGCACGGCAAAGACGAGCGCCGTCTCGCCGAGACGACCGCCGAGTTCGAGGCGGAGTTCGGTGCTCAGACGGTGAAGTCCGTAGCGTTCGACGTCACCGACGCCGAGGCGGTGGCACGTGGCATCCGCACCGTCGAGTCGGAGACCGGGCCGATCCGCATTCTCGTCAACAACGCCGGCGTGCAGCACCGGGTTCCGCTTCTCGACCTCGCGGTCGAGGACTGGGACCGGGTGCTGCGCACCAACCTCACGAGCGCGTTCCTTGTGGGGCGGGAGGCGGCCCGCGGCATGATCGAGCGCGGCAGCGGCAAGATCATCAACATCGCCTCGGTGCAGACCGACCTCGCCCGCCCGACGATCGCCCCGTACACGGCGTCGAAGGGCGGCGTGCGCAACCTCACCCGGGCGATGACCGCCGAATGGGCGGAGCACGACATCCAGGTGAACGCGATCGCTCCCGGCTACATCCACACCGAGATGACGCAGAACCTCGTCGACGACGAGTCGTTCAACTCGTGGATCCTCGGCCGCACCCCGGCGCACCGCTGGGGAACGACCGCCGACATCGTCGGGCCCGCCGTGTGGCTCGCGTCAGACGGTGCCGATTTCGTGAACGGGCAGGTCATCTTCATCGATGGCGGAATGACGGTGGTGGTGTGATGCAGGAGGACACGAATCTCGCGGTGGTCGCGCACGGCAAGGACGACCTGCGGGTCGACGAGCTGCCCGCGCCGACGCCGGCTCCGGATGAAGCGGTGGTACGCATCGCGTACGGGGGCATCTGCGGGTCCGACCTGCACTACTTCACGCACGGCGCCGCCGGGGAGTCGATCCTGCGCGAGCCGATGATCCTCGGGCACGAGGTGGTCGGTACCGTCCACACGGCCGCGGCCGACGGCTCGGGCCCCGCCGTCGGCGCGACGGTCGCCGTGCACCCGGCCACCCCCAAGCCCGTCGAGGGCGTGCGGTACCCGGAGTCCCGGCCGAACCTCGCCCCCGGCACGACCTACCTCGGCAGTGCGGCGCACCACCCGCACACCGAGGGCGCCTTCGCCACCTTCGTCGCGCTGCCGACCCGCATGCTGCGCGTGCTCCCGGCCGGCCTGTCGTTGCGTGGTGCGGCGCTCGCCGAACCGGCGAGCGTGGCATGGCACGCGGTCTCCCGGGCCGGTGACGTCGCCGGCAAGTCCGTGCTCGTCGTCGGCACCGGTCCGATCGGCGCGCTCGTGATCGCCGTGCTCAAGCGAGCGGGTGCGAGCCGCATCACCGCCGTCGACCTCCACGAGACTCCGCTGCGCATCGCCCGCGAGGTCGGGGCGACCGACACCGTCCTCGCCACCGACGTCGATGCGATCTCGGCCGTCCAGGCGGATATCGCGATCGAATCGTCGGGCAACTATCGCGGCCTCGCCTCGGCCGTGCGCGGGGTCGTGCGTGGGGGCAGGGTCGTCATGGTCGGGCTGCTGCCGTCGGGCGAGCAGCCGGCGCTCATCAGCCTCGCCATCACCCGCGAGCTCGAGCTCGTCGGATCGTTCCGCTTCGCCGACGAGATCGACGAGGTGATCGCGGCTCTTGCCGACGGGACGCTCGACGTCGATCCCGTCGTGACGCACGAGTTCGCAGCATCCGACGCTCTCGAAGCGTTCTCGGTGGCGCTCGACGCGTCGGTCAGCGGGAAAGTTCTGCTGCGGTTCTGACCGCTAGTGTCCGGGGCGGGGCACGCCTTTCCAGATGTGCTCCACCTCGGACACGGTGCGCCGCATGATGCGGTCCATCGCGGTGCGCGCGTCGTCCTGACGCCCGCCCTGCACGGCGTCGGCCACGTCGACGTGCCACTGCAGCGCCTCCTCGTGGGGGCGGGAGGGCATGAGGCCGAGGGTCGTGCGTCCACGCAGGATGGCGGCGATCATGCCGTCCATGGCCGTGAACATCTCGTTGCCGCTCGCGCGCAGCACGAGCGAGTGGAAGTGGATGTCGAGCTCGAGGAAGGCGTCGAGGTCGCCGGCGCGACCGATGGTGCGCATGCGGGCGGCGGTGCCCAGCAGCTCGGCCGACTGCTCGTCGGCGGCATGCTGGGCGGCGAGCTCGGCGGCCATCGGCTCGACCGCGGTACGCAGCTCGGTGAGCGAGCGCAACTGGGCGCCCTGACCGGGCCCGGTGACGCGCCACGCCACGACCTGGGGGTCGAAAACGTTCCACGCGCTCTCGGGCAGCACGCGGATGCCGACGCGCTTCACACTGGTAACGAGGCCGAGCGACTGCAACACCCGCACCGCCTCGCGGATGACCGAGCGTCCGACCCCGAGCTCGATCGCGAGCTGGTCGGCGAGCACGGTCGTGCCGGGGGCGAGCCTCCCGTCGACGATGCGGCGACCGATGTCGTCGACCGCGCGACTGTGGAGACTGAAGGACATGGTTGAAGGATAGCCGGGCCAGCGAGGGCGAGATCGCGAAAGGCAGCCCCGCCGTGTAAGCTTGGCGGCTGTACTTCGGCGAGGGATGCATTGCATCCGTAATCGACGCGGTGGAGCGGGCATCGGCCATTCGGCCTCACGTCTTCCTCACGCTGACATATTGCGTTCGAGTTGAAAATTCACGTGGGCCACTGGTCCCGTCACAAGCGTTACAAGGAGATAAACCATGGCTCAGGCCGAAATCAGCAACCACCTCGTCACCGAGATCCGCGAGTCCTTCGGTAAGGGTGCGGCTCGCAAGATCCGCGCCGTCGGCAAGATCCCCGCCGTCATCTACGGACACGGTACCGAGCCGCAGCACGTCACCCTGCCGGGCCACGAGGTCAGCCTCATCCTGCGCAAGTCGAACCAGATCCTCGAGCTCGACATCCAGGGCAAGGTCCAGCTCGCGCTGGTCAAGGACGTCCAGAAGGACCCCGTGCGCCAGATCATCGAGCACATCGACCTCATCGTCGTGCGCAAGGGCGAGAAGGTCACCATCGACGTGCCCGTGCACCTCGAGGGCGAAGCCGCTCCCGGAACGACCGTCAACCAGGACGCCAACACCATCTCGCTCGAGGCCGAGGCTACCGCGATCCCCGAGTCGGTCTCCGTCTCGATCGAGGGCGCCGAGGACGGCACCCAGATCTTCGCCAAGGACCTCGTCCTTCCGAAGGGCTCGGCGCTGATCACCGACGAGGACACCCTCATCGTCTCGATCTCGATCGCCCAGGAGCAGGACCTCGGAGAGGACGCCGACGAGGCTCCCGCCGAGGAAGCTGACGCTCCCGCCGCCGAGTAACTACTCCTAAGTAGTCACCGCTGGACGAGAACCCCTGGCTTGTAGTCGGGCTCGGTAACCCCGGGCCCGGCTACGCCGGGAATCGCCACAATGTGGGCCAAATGGCCCTCGACGAACTGGCGCGCCGTATCGCGGCCCCGTTCAAGAGTCAGAAGACCAACGCGACCGTCGCCGAGGGGCGGCTGAGCGGCCAAGGCCCTCGCCTCATCCTCGCCAAGCCGAACACGTACATGAACGTGTCGGGCGGCCCGGTCGCCGCGCTCCTGCGTTTCTACAAGCTGGACGCCTCGAACCTCATCGTGCTGCACGACGAGCTCGACATCCCGTACGACACGATCAAGCTCAAGATCGGTGGCGGCCACGGGGGCCACAACGGCGTGCGAGACATCGCCGCCGCGATCGGCAGCCCCGATTTCGTGCGCGTGCGCATCGGCATCGGCCGTCCTCCCGGACGCCAGCCGGCCGCCGATTTCGTGCTGAAGGACTTCTCCTCCGACGAGAAGAAGACGCTGCCGAACCTCGTGTCGGACGCCGCGGACGCCGTCGAACAGGTCACCCGCGAGAGCCTCACGGCGGCGCAGCTGCGCTTCCACACGGCGGCCTCCGCGGACTGAACCGCGCTCGCTATAACACGGCCGGAGTCATCCCTCCGGGGGACTGACTTCCCTTCACCCCTCGCATACTGTTGAAGCCATGCGCGTTCTCCTGGCCGGAGCGTCCGGGGCAATCGGGCGCCATCTCATCCCCCTCCTCGTCGGAGCCGGACACTCGGTCACGGGCATCACCCGCCGCGCGTCGAACCTCACGGGCTTCCCCGGTTCGGTCGTCGTCGCCGACATCCTCGACCGGCCCGCACTGCTCGCCGCCGTCGACGGCCAGCGCTTCGACGCGGTGATCCACGAGGCAACCGATTTCACCCGGGTACCCCGGCGCTACTCCGACATGCGCACCACCAACCGTCTGCGCACCGAGGGCACGAGCGCCCTGCTCGCCGCGGCGCGTGCCACAGGGGCGACGCGGTTCGTCGCGGCATCCGTCTTCTACGGCTACGGCCTCGACGACTTCGGCGGCCGCGTGGTCGACGAGGAGGCGGGCTTCGGCGAGAAGCCCGGAGGAGCGGTCGACGCTGTCTTCCGCTCGCTGCTCAGCAACGAGCAGCAGGTGCGCGCGTTCGGGGGAGTGGCCCTACGGTACGGCCTGTTCTACCAGGGACGCGGCGCGATCCCCGCGGTGCCCGGCACCTGGACGGGAACGCTGCCGTTCGTCCACCTCGAGGATGCCGCTTCGGCCACGGTCGCCGCGCTGGACGCGCCCGCGGGGTCGGTCTACAACATCGTCGACGACGAGCCGGCGTCCTGGCGCGACGTGCAGGAGGCGCGGGCAGCGGCGCTCGGCGTGCGTGCGCCGGCCACCGTTCCGACCTGGCTATTCCGCCGATCGTCGCCGTTCTCGGCGGAGGTGCTCACCGCGACATCCGTCGTCGTCTCGAACGCCCGCGTCAAGAGCGAGCTCGGCTGGGCGCCCCGGTACCCGTCGTACCGCGAGGGCATCGCGGCCGCCGCGAAGGACGCCCCGGGAACCCGCGTGGTCACGGCGGGCGCATCGCGCCCCTCGGGCGCCGCGCACGGCTCCGTCTGACCCGTTCTGCCGCACCGCCCGGCCGAATGTCAGCGCTACCGCCTACACTGAACCGGTGATACTCGAAGGATTAATTACGGCGCTTTCGCGCGCCTCCACGTTCGAGAACGCACTCTCGTACGCCACTCGCGACGCCGAATTCTCCCTCGTCGACGGCCTCCGCGCCCCGCTCATCGCCGGCCTGCTCAACAAGCGCGGCGAGGGCAACCGCGGGGCCAAGGCCCTGCTCGCCATCGTCTCCACCGGCCGCGAGTCGGAGGCGCTGCGCGAATCGCTCGCGTCGGTGCTGCCCACCGCCGAGATCATCGAGTTCCCGGCGTGGGAGACCCTGCCGCACGAGCGACTCAGCCCGAGCAGCGAGACCGTCGGCAAGCGCATCGCCGCACTGCGCCGCCTCGCCGAGTGGCACGACGACCGCACGAACCCGATCGTCGTGGTCGCCAGCGTGCGCGCCGCCCTGCAGCCGCTCGCCGACAACCTCATCGAGACCCCCACGATCGACCTGGTGGCCGGCGGCCGCGGCTACAGCCTGCCGGGCATCACCACCCAGCTCATCGACCTCGCGTACTCGCGCGTCGACATGGTCACCCGCCGTGGCGAGTTCGCCGTCCGCGGCGGCATCCTCGACGTCTTCGCCCCCACCGACGAGCACCCGCTGCGCCTCGAGTTCTTCGGCGACGAGCTCGAGCAGATCCGCCCGTTCTCGGTCGCCGACCAGCGCTCGCTCACCGACACGGTCGACACCGCGCAGCTGCCCCCGAGCCGCGAGCTGCTGCTCAGCCCGGCCGTGCGCCAGCGCGCCCGCGAGATGCAGCACGAGTTCCCGGGCCTCGCCCAGATGCTCGCCAAGATCAGCGAGGGAATCCCGGTCGACGGCATGGAGTCGCTCGCCCCGGCGTTGCTCGACCGGCTCGTGCCCCTCACCCATTACCTGCCGGCGGATGCCGCGATCGCAGTGCTCTCTCCCGAAAAGGTCGCGACCCGGGCCGTGAGCCTCGTCGAGACGAACCGCGAGTTCCTCAGCGCCGCGTGGAACGCCGCGACCGCCGGGGCCGAGGCGCCGATCGACCTCGACGCCGGAGACTTCGTCACGCTCAGCGCGCTGCGCGAGTCGGCCGGCCGCCGTTCCTGGTGGACGATGAGCTCGTTCGACAGCGGTGCGGTGACCGACCTGGTCGCCCCGGCCGACGCGGGCGCCGAGCTCGCCGAACGGGTCGCCGCGACCCTCGAGGCCGACGACAGCTACGTGCGCATCGATGCGGCCGCGGTGCCGAGCTTCGCCGGCCAGCCGACGGGCGCCATCGACCACGTCGCCGACCTGCTGCACGACGGCTGGACCGTCGCGATCGTCGCCCGCGGCCAGGGGCTGGTCGAGCGCGCCGTCGACGTGCTCGGCGAGCGCGAGCTGTCGGGACGGCTGGTGGAGGAGTTCCCGGGCTCGGCCTCCGAGCTCGACGCCGGCGTCGCCTACCTGCTCAAGGCGTCCGTCGACCACGGCTTCGAACTGCCCGAGCTCAAGCTCGCGCTGCTCAACGAGAGCGAGTTCTACGGCCGCGCTGTCGGCTACGACTCGCGCCAGGTGAAGAAGCTCGCGAGCCGCCGTAAGAACGTCGTCGACCCGCTGCAGCTGAAGACGGGCGACTTCGTCGTGCACCAGACGCACGGCATCGGCAAGTTCCTCGAACTGGTGCAGCGCGAGGTATCCAGCGGCGGACGCAACGCGGTCAAACGCAGCCGCGAGTTCCTCGTCATCGAGTACGCGCCGAACAAGCGGGGGCTGCCGGGCGACAAGCTCTACGTACCCACCGACCAGCTCGACCTGCTCAGCCGCTACGTCGGCGGCGAGGCCCCGAGCCTCAGCAAGATGGGCGGCAGCGACTGGTCGGCCGCCAAGACCAAGGCCCGCAAGGCGGTGCGCGACATCGCCGTTGAGCTCGTCAAGCTGTACTCGGCGCGCATGGCGTCGAAGGGCCACGCGTTCCCGCCCGACACCCCGTGGCAGCGCGAGCTCGAAGACGCCTTCCCGTTCGCCGAGACCGTCGACCAGCTGACCACGATCGACGAGGTCAAGGCCGACATGGAACGGCCGATCCCGATGGACCGCCTGCTCAGCGGCGACGTCGGCTACGGCAAGACCGAGGTCGCGGTGCGTGCCGCGTTCAAGGCGGTGCAGGACGGCAAGCAGGTCGCCATGATCGTGCCGACCACCTTGCTCGTGCGCCAGCACATGGAGACCTTTGCCGAGCGCTTCGCCGGGTTCCCCGTGCACCTGCGCGCGCTCAGCCGGTTCCAGACCGAGAAGGAGTCGAAGGAGACCGTCGCGGGTCTCGCCGACGGCACCGTCGACGTCGTCATCGGAACGCACCGGCTGCTCAGCCAGAGCATCGCCTTCAAAGACCTCGGCCTCGTCATCATCGACGAGGAGCAGCGCTTCGGTGTCGAGCACAAGGACGCGCTGAAGAAGCTCAAGAACAACGTCGACATCCTCGCGATGACGGCGACCCCGATTCCCCGCACGCTCGAGATGGCGGTGACCGGCATCCGTGAAATGTCGACGCTGGCGACGCCACCCGAGGACCGTCATCCGATTCTCTCGTTTGTCGGCCCGTACAGCGACAAGCAAGTCTCCGCGGCGATCCGGCGCGAGCTGCTGCGCGAGGGCCAGGTGTTCTTCGTGCACAACCGGGTGTCGAGCATCAACCGGGTCGCCGCCCAGCTCGCCGAGCTCGTGCCCGAGGCACGCATCGCGATCGCGCACGGCCAGCTGCCCGAGTCGGTGCTCGAGCAGGTCATGGTCGACTTCTGGGAGCGCAAGTTCGACGTGCTCGTCTCGACCACGATCGTCGAGACCGGTCTCGACATCGCGAACGCCAACACGCTCATCATCGACCGCGCCGACAAGTACGGGCTCAGCCAGCTGCACCAGCTGCGCGGCCGCGTCGGCCGTGGTCGGGAGCGCGCCTACGCCTACTTCCTCTACGACGAGATGAAGCCGCTCTCCGAGACCGCGCACGAACGTCTGTCGACGATCGCCGCGAACAACGAGCTCGGCGCGGGTATGCAGATCGCGCTGCGCGACCTCGAGATCCGCGGCGCCGGCAACCTGCTCGGCGGCGAACAGTCCGGCCACATCGCCGGCGTCGGGTTCGACCTGTACCTGCGCATGATCGGCGAGGCGGTGTCGACGTTCCGCGGAGACGTCGCCGAGGGCCAGACCGAGCTGCGGCTCGAGCTGCCCGTCGACGCGCACATCCCCGAGGAGTACGTGGAGAGCGAGCGACTGCGGCTCGAGGCGTACCAGAAGCTCTCGACCGCGTCGGCGCCGGCGTCGAGCCCCGAGCAGATCGACCTGGTGCTCGAGGAGCTCGCCGACCGTTACGGCGAGCCGCCCGAGCAGGTGGTCAACCTGATCGCCGTGTCGCGCCTGCGCCGCATGGCCGTCAAGGCCGGGCTGAGCGAGGTCGTCGCGATGGGCAGCAACCTGCGCATCGCCGGGGTCGCGCTGGCCGATTCGATCCAGATCCGGTTGCAGCGCATGTACCCGGGCTCGAAGTACTTCGCGGCCAACGCGAGCGTTTCGCTGCCGATGCCCCGCGTCAACGGCGAACCGCTCTCGGACGCCGACCTCATCGAGTGGACCAGCACGCTGCTCGTCGCCATCTTCGGCGCCGAGATCGCCGAGGCGACACCCGCCGCCTAAGCGGCCGCTGTGCCTCACCCCGGTCGCTGAGCCTGTCGAAGCGTCCCTTCGACAGGCTCAGGGACCGACAACCGAAGGAACCCCATGGCCAAGCCCCGCCCCACCGGCACCCAGCCGCCGAAGCTCACCTTCAGCGCGCCCGGGCACGTGGCCGACGCCGACGCGCTCGAGCTGCGGCCGAGCGACCAGCGCGAGGGTGAGCGCTACTCCGACGCCGACCTCACCGACTACGACCTCAGCGGCACCACGTTTATGGAGTGCGAATTCGACTCGGTCACCCTCACCGAGGCACAACTGCGCGGCGCCCGTTTCGTGGACACCCTGCTCGCGGCATCCTTCGCCCCCACCCTGCGCGCCGGGCGGTCGTCGTGGCGTGACGTGATGATCCAGAGCCCACGCTGGGGATCGGCCGAGCTGTTCGACGGCGACCTCAACTCCGTGCATCTGCGCGGCGGCAAGATCGACTACCTCAACCTGCGCAGCGCGCGCCTGACCAACGTGCTGATCGAGGACTGCCAGATCGGCGAACTCGACCTCGGCGGAGTGCGCGCCGACCGGGTCGCGATCCGCAACTGCCGCATCGGCACGCTCGACCTCACCCGCGCGACCTGCGTCAACGTCGACCTGCGCGGTTCGGAGTTCTCCGTCGTCAACGGCCTCGAGGGCCTGCGCGGAGTCACCGTCGACGGCGACCAGCTCGCCGAACTCGCCCCCGTGCTCGCGGCGCATATCGGCCTCGTCGTCGAGTAGCGCACCAAACCCGAAGCCCCTCAGCACCGAACCTCTCGCAACCAACCTCCGCCACGAATAGGGTGCGATTATGAGCGAACGGATGCCGCGGCCGACGCCGCCCGCAGCGCCGACCTCGAACGCCTCCGCCGCATCGCCTTCGGGCGCACGTCGACGGACGACGAGGCGGCCGCTGCCGAGCAGGCGCAGCGCGAGCTGGCTCGGGCGGAGGCGGCCGCGGTCGCTGAGCCCGTCGAAGCGCCGGTCGCTCATCCTGTCGAAGCGCCCGAGCCAGAAACCACGCCGGTGCCTGAGCTTGTCGAAGGGCCGTTGCGCCGCCGCTTCCCCTGGCTCCGCCCCGCAATCGTCGGCCTCGCGATCGGCGCCGTCGTCGCCGGCGGTCTCGTCTGGACGCTTCAGCCCGCCGCCGTGTCTGCACCCGACGCCGTGCCGACGCCCGCTTCGACCGGCATGACCTACTTCCTCGGCGACCCGCCGACCTCGAGCGATGTGCCGGGCGACCTCGCCGCCGCGGAACTCTGGTTCGCCGACGAACAGACCGACGACGACCTGGTCGGGGTGGGCGACCTGCGTCCCGAGTTCGACCGCTCCAGCTTGCGCATGGTGCACGACGGCGCGCTCGCCCGCGTCTGGCTCGCGCGCCAGTTCGACGGCAAGCTCTGCGTCTACACGACCGAGACCGAGTCGCAGTCGACGGTCGGTTCGTGCGTCGACAGCGTCGAGTTCGAGCGCCGGGGAATCTCGGTCACCTCGAACGTGCTGACCGCCAGCTGGAACGGCTCCCAGGTGCGGGTCGTGTTGACGCAGCGGGCGGAGTAGGCCCGCCGCGCTGTGTTTTTCCGCTCCCGCGCCCGAATATTCACCAGCGCGGGCGAAAAAAGGCCGCGCCACCAGAAGGGGTCGGGACCGAAGTCCCTAGCCACCGCCGCCCGATCAGTGCATCCTGAGGGAAGCACACCACCCGCATCGGAAGGCAGTCATGAACTCCTGGCAGTATCGCGAACCGCAGCCCATCACCCCCGAGGCACTGGAGCAACTCAACACCTGGTGGCGCGCCGCCAACTACCTCTCGGTCGGCCAGATCTACCTGCTCGACAACCCGCTGCTGCGCGAACCCCTGACGCGCGACCACATCAAGCCGCGTCTGCTCGGCCACTGGGGAACCACCCCCGGACTCAACTTCATCTACGCGCACCTCAACCGCGTCATCCGCGAGCGCAGTCTCAACACGATCTACGTCACCGGCCCCGGTCACGGCGGCCCGGGCATGGTCGCGAACGCCTACCTCGACGGAACCTACAGCGAGGTCTACAACACCATCGAGAAGACCGAGGACGGCGTGCGCAAACTGTTCCGTCAGTTCTCGTTCCCCGGCGGCATCCCGTCTCATGTCGCCCCGGAGACACCCGGGTCGATCCACGAGGGCGGCGAGCTCGGCTACTCGCTCAGCCACGCCTACGGTGCCGCCTTCGACAACCCCGACCTGCTCGTCGCCACGGTGGTCGGCGACGGCGAGGCCGAGACGGGGCCGCTCGCCACGAGCTGGCACTCGAACAAGTTCGTCGACCCGGTCAACGACGGGGTCGTGCTGCCGATCCTCCACCTCAACGGCTACAAGATCGCCAACCCGAGCCTGCTCGCGCGCATCCCCGAGGAGGAGCTGCTGCAGCTCATGCGCGGCTACGGGCACACGCCGTACGTCGTCAGCGGCGGCTTCGACGGCGAGGACCCGCTGCTCGTGCACGCGCGCCTCGCCGAGACCCTCGACCTGGTGCTGAACCAGATAGCCCAGATCAAGGCGGATGCGGCGGCCGGCGTCCTGGACGAACGCCCGTCCTGGCCCATGATCATCCTGCGTACGCCCAAGGGGTGGACCTGCCCGAAAGAGATCGACGGCCACCCCGCGGAAGACAACTGGCGCTCGCACCAGGTGCCGCTCGCGAACGCGCGCGACACCGAGGCGCACACGCGGCTGCTCGAGGAGTGGCTGCGCTCGTACAAGCCGGAGGAGCTGTTCGACGAGGCCGGGGCGCCCGTCGAGCTCGCCACCGCGCTCGCTCCCGTGGGCGACCAGCGCATGAGCGCCAACCCCGTCGCGAACGGCGGGCTGCTGCGGCAGGCGCTGAAGCTGCCCGACTTCCGCGACTACGCCGTCGACGTGCCGGCGCCCGGCGGATCGGTGAGCGAGGCGACGGCCGTGCTCGGCGACTGGCTGCGCGACGTGATCGTGAAGAATCCGACCAACTTCCGCATCTTCGGGCCCGACGAGACCGCGTCGAACCGCCTGCAGGCCGTCTTCGAAGTGACCGACAAGCAGTGGGATGCCGGATCCCTCCCGATCGACAGCGACAACCACCTCGCCCGGGCAGGGCGTGTGGTCGAGATGCTCAGCGAACACCAGTGCCAGGGCTGGCTCGAGGGGTACCTGCTGACCGGGCGCCACGGCGTGATCAACTCGTACGAGGCGTTCATCCACATCGTCGACTCGATGTTCAACCAGCACGCGAAGTGGCTGAAGAGCTCGCGGCACATCCCGTGGCGGCGCCCCGTGTCGTCGCTCAACTACCTGCTCAGCTCGCACGTCTGGCGGCAGGACCACAACGGCTCCTCGCACCAGGACCCCGGCTTCATCGACCACGTGGTGAACAAGAAGGCGGACGTCGTGCGCGTCTACCTTCCGTTCGACGCGAACACCCTGCTCTCCACCTACGACCACTGCCTGCGCAGCGTCGACTACGTGAACGTCGTGGTGGCCGGAAAGCAGCCCGCGCCGAACTGGCTGACCATGGACGAGGCGATCGCGCACTGCACGCGCGGCCTCGGCATCCTCGACTGGGCCGGCACCGAGGTGGCCGGCACGGCGCCCGACGTGGTGCTCGCCGCGGCCGGGGACGTGCCGACGCTCGAGATGCTCGCCGCGGCATCCATTCTTCGGGAAAAGGTGCCGACTCTCCGAGTGCGCGTCGTGAACGTCGTCGACCTGATGCGGCTGCAGAGCGCGGGGGAGCACCCGCACGGCCTCAGCGACAGCGAGTACGACGCCGTGTTCACGTCGGGGCAGCCGGTGATCTTCGCGTACCACGGGTACCCCTGGCTGATCCACCGGCTGACCTACCGGCGCAACGGGCACAGCAACCTGCACGTGCGCGGGTTCATCGAGGAGGGCACGACAACGACGCCGTTCGACATGGTGATGCTCAACGACCTGGACCGCTACAAGCTCGTGATGGACGTGCTCGATCGCGTGCCCGGTCTCGCCGAGAAGGAGGGCGCGCTGCGGCAGGAGATGCAGGACTCCCGGCAGCGGGCGCGCTCGTACACGCGGGAGCACGGGGAGGACATCCCCGAGGTGACCGAGTGGGCGTGGGGCGATGCGGGTGCGGCGGCCGCGTTCGGCGATTCCGGCGGAGACAACGTCTGACCCCCAGCTCGCTAGTCAGTCGTCATGGTGATTGTCACATCGTTGCCGTCCCAACTCATCTGAGTTGACCGTCCGATGGATTGCCCGAACCCTACGGAGACCCCGGTATCGGCAAAGCCCTCGAAGGGAGCGCAGCTCGTTCCTGTGCCGACCGAGGCGTCGACGATCATCACGCATACCTCGCCGGTTTGTGACAGCCCGGCGTAGCCGCTGAAGAAGGGCGTCGTCACTAGAAGCCGCGTGGATTCGGGAATCACCATCGGATCTGGCGTTGTCGTAATCACGTCGTCCGGCTCTTGTGCTCGCTCGAACAGGGCTTGCGCCGCCTCGACATCGCCCGGCACTGCCTCGGGAATCTCGACCACCGTCGACCCCTCCTGAAACCGCTCGCTGGTGTTCGTTCCCGGGGTGATCGCTGAGGTCTGTTCAGTCGTCATGAGGCCGGCATACCCGAAGAAGGATGCCGCGGCCACGCCGATCCCGGCCACGAACGCAACGGCGGCGGGAACGATCCATGCGCGCCACGAGGCCGCGAGCCGGCGCAGGTAGCCGGGCTCGTCGTCCTCCCCGGGGTCATCCGCATGCTCGGCGGTCTCTTCGACAGCAGGGGCTTCGACAGGCTCTACCCGCCGGGCCGCGT
Organism: Conyzicola lurida; assembly: GCF_014204935.1. Taxonomy (NCBI): domain Bacteria; kingdom Bacillati; phylum Actinomycetota; class Actinomycetes; order Micrococcales; family Microbacteriaceae; genus Conyzicola; species Conyzicola lurida. The sequence continues at coordinate 608,708 of NZ_JACHMJ010000001.1, forward strand.
CGAGCCGCTCGGACTCGTGCGTCGCGAGCTCGACCCGGGCCAGCGCCGCCGCAGCTTCCTCGTCGGGGCCGGTCGTCCTGCCGTAGGCGATGCGGCGCAGCTCGTCGAGGTCGGTCACAGGCCGAGCGTACCAATGCCGCCGGTCGCTGAGCCTGTCGAAGCGTCGAAACGCCCTTCGACAAGCTCAGGGACCGGTCGCTGAGCCTGTCGAAGCGTCCTAAAACTCCCCGCCCCGCACGGTGCTCGCCGCGGCATCCGCCCTCTCTGCTCTGAATTGCAACGTTGTACAGTGAATCGATACAACGACGTAGATGAAGGAGCGCAATGCCCCAGGCCAGCCTGACCCTCAACCCGCAGTTCACCATCGGAGCGGTCGACCGCCGCCTGTTCGGCTCGTTCATCGAGCACCTCGGGCGGGCCGTGTACGACGGCATCTATGAGCCGGGGCACGCGACGGCCGACGACCAGGGTTTCCGCGGCGACGTGCTCGCCCTCGTGCGCGAGCTCGGCGTGAGCACGATCCGCTACCCGGGCGGCAACTTCGTCTCGGGCTTCAAGTGGGAGGACAGCGTCGGCCCCGCCGAGAAGCGCCCGACCCGTCTCGACCTCGCCTGGCACTCGACCGAGACGAACGAGGTGGGGCTGCACGAGTTCTCCGACTGGCTCGGCAAGGCGGGCAGCGAGCTCATGCTCGCGGTCAACCTCGGCACTCGCGGGGTCGAAGAGGCGCTCGACTTGCTCGAATACACCAACGTGCCGTCGGGCTCGACGCTCAGCGACCAGCGCGTGGCCAACGGTCTGCCCGAGCCGCTCGGCGTGAAGATGTGGTGCCTCGGAAACGAGATGGACGGCCCGTGGCAGCTCGGCCACCGCAACGCCGACGACTACGGAAAGCTCGCGTCGATGACCGCGAAGGCGATGCGCCAGCTCGATTCATCGCTGGAGCTCGTCGTCTGCGGCTCCTCGAACCGCACCATGCCGACCTTCGGCTCGTGGGAGCGAACCGTGCTCGAGCACACCTACGACGACATCGACCTCATCTCGTGCCACGCCTACTGGGCCGAGAACAACATCGACCTGGGCAGCTTCCTCGCCGCGGGCCACGACATGAGCCTGATGATCGAGGAGGTCGTCGCGACCGCGGACAGCGTCAAGGCCGCCCGCCGCTCCGACAAGACGATCAAAATCTCGTTCGACGAGTGGAACGTCTGGGACATCAACCGCTTCGCCACCGAAGACGCCATCACCGGCATCGGCAACTGGCCCAAGGCGCCGCGCCTGCTCGAGGACCAGTACACCGTCGTCGACGCCGTGGTCGTGGGCAGCCTGCTCATCTCGCTGCTCAACCACGCCGACCGGGTCTCGTCCGCGAGCCTCGCCCAGCTGGTCAACGTGATCGCGCCGATCATGACCGAACCGGGCGGCCCCGTCTGGAAGCAGACCACCTTCTTCCCGTTCGCGGTCACCTCACGTCTCGCCGGCAGCACCGCGCTCACCTCGCGCCTGGTGTCCGACACCTACGAGACCTCGGCCTACGGCAGTGTCAAAATTGTGGATGCCGCGGCGACCACTGACGCTTTGGGGACGTCTGTCTTCCTGGTGAACCGCTCGGTCGACTCGGCGTCGACGGTCACGATCGACGTTTCCGGTCTCGGAAACGTCGCGGTGGTCGAGGCGGTATCGATCTTCGACGACGACATCCACGCCACGAACACCCTCGCGTCGCCCGACCGGGTATCGCTGCGCGAGGTCGCAACTTCACCCATCGTCGACGGCGTCCTGACGCTCTCCTTGCCGCCCGTCTCCTGGACAGCTATTCGCCTCGAGTAGCCGCCCTCGCCGCGGGTCGAGCCTGTCGTAACCCCACCTACGCTTTCGTCGCCCCCGCGACATCCACGTCACTCTCTGTCTTCTTCTTCACAACCGGCGCCCCGTTCCCCAGCTCCTTGTGCACCCCGAATACCACCACGGGAATCACCACCAGCGACCGCAGATCGAACAGCGCGTGCACGACGATCGCGACCACGATGCTCCCGGTGGCGAGGTAGATCGCCATGAAGATCGCGCCGAGAATGGTCGCGCCGACGATGCCGGGCAGCCCCTGGTACACGTGGAGCCCGCCGAAGATCACGATGCTCGCGACCACCGCCGCGATCGAGTTGCCGGTGACCCCGAAGATCAGCGCCGGCAGCGCGAGCCGGAAGAGCAGCTCCTCGACGACTCCCGCGTTGATGGCGAGTGCGGCGCCGTACTTCAGCTCGGCGCGGTTGCGGGGGAGGAGGGCGGCGACGTCGCCGATGGACATGACCTCGGTCTCGTTACGCGCGAGCACGATGCCGAGCAGCATGCCGACACCAATTGCTGCGACGAGCGCGATGCCCAACGTGGGCCCCAGCCAGCCGCTGTCGTCGAACGCCTGGCGACCGGCTCTGACGAAGTCCCAGTCCTCGACGCTGTCCCGGAACGGCGCGACGAACTGCCAGCTCAGCAGGAGCACCACAACCGCGGCCCCGCCGAAGTTCACGAACGATTCGCGCACCCACTTGCGCAGCACCTTCTGGCGTCGCTTGGTGCTCCGCATGCGCTTGAACCTGCGGTACTCGCGCCGGTCTTTGCGCACGGCACTGAACACCATGAAGCCGAGGAGGGCGAGGAAGAGTAGCGCGAGGAGGTAGGGGGTTAGCGGGGAGGCGGGGGTGAGCACCCGTCGAGTCTGGCGGACGGGGCTGGGAGAGGCCTACGGTGACTGCGCCTTCTCGGACCTAGGATTCAGGAATGCGTTCGACATTTGAGAAAATATTCCAATTGCAGCAATCCTGGTCGTCATCGAATACCGCAGAGATGGGCGCGCGCGGCAAGCTCGTGCGCAACACGCTTCCTGACTGGATCAGCGGCGAGCTGCACAACTTGCTGCACCAATTGGAATTCTCCCTCCCGGACATTCAGACTCAAGGTCGTGACGCCACTGGACGCAAGAGTGAAATCCCGTGGGTCCGAATTCATTCCGTGTCCCGCTCGCCCAACGCCACTGAGGGCTGGTACCTCGTCTATTTGTTCGATGCTTTCGGAACTGGGGTGACGCTGTCGATCAATCAGGGAACCACCCGTTGGCAGGATGGTGAGTATCGCGCGCGAAAGCCGGCGGAGCTGGAATCTCGTGTGGAATGGGCGCGTCAGAGCTTGGCTGAGGAAGAAAATCTTCGCGAGGGTCTTCTTAGATCTATCAAGTTGCCGACTCGAAAGTCGAAGCTCGGGGCTGGCTACGAACGAGGGAATGTATTTGCGATTAGGTACGGGGCTGGCGAGATTCCGGACGACAAAACCCTGTCCAGTGATCTGCTTTACATGACACGACTTCTCGCCACGCTATATGAGCGCTCGCACAATACACTTCAAATCCCAGGCGATCCGGCGCCAGAGATCCTCGATGCTCTGACGTCTGCCGATGTTTCCGCCGGAAAGTCTCGTGGGGGTGGTCTCTTCCGATTGACAGCCTCAGAGCGCAAGGCGATTGAGGATCGCGCTGTCCTGGTCACTCGTGAACACCTGCACCAATTTGGGTTCAAGACGAGGGACGTCGGCGCGACCAAGTCGTACGATATCGACGCGAAACGCGGCAGCGATCACCTATTCGTTGAGGTCAAAGGGACCGTTTCAGCCGGGGAGACGGTCATCCTCACGCGAAATGAAGTTGCGTTGCATAAGGACAAATATCCCAACAACATGCTGTCGATTGTCACTGACATTCGACTGGATAACACGGGGAAGATTCCAGTTGCCACTCAAGGGACACTCAAAATTACTTCGCCTTGGGCGATCGACGGGTCTGCACTGACCGCACTGTCGTTCGAATACACGTCCCCCGCGTTTACGGCGACATACTCGCCCCCGAATCCCTGCTGAATGTAAGCCAGGCTCCTTCCGGGGTCATCGGGCGAGATCGCCACGCCGCAACAGTCGAGTGTCGGGGTCGCCTCGGGCGAAGCGACAAGACACTTCAGTCGTCGAGTCGCCACTCCGCCACGAACTCCGTCACCGTCTTCGACTTCAGGTCTGCGTTGACTTGTTCCAAGAGGAAGTCGGGGGAACCGACATCCGCCGGTGTTCTCATAATTTCGGCGCCGGTGTCGCGACGGTAGACGACCAGATCGACGTTCGTGGGGATCTCGCCCGCGATCACCTGCACGGCCATCGCGCCGTAGCGGCGCCACTTGTGCCAGCCCGAGGCTCGTGAGGGGAGGAGCTCGGCGCGGAGGTAGTTCGAGGCCGGGTCCATGGGGTTAAGGGTAGCGAATAGCTCGATTACCTCGGTCGCAGACTCCCTCGGCGCTGGCGTCGCGAAATCGCTGGCGCGATTTCCATAGCTCCAGCGCGCAAGCTCAATCCACGAGCGAATGGATGTCGGTGGCCGGCGTTACCGTGCGAGCAACTCACGACGGATCCATGGAGAGAGGCGCAATGTCGCACCACGATTTCGACTTCATTTTCGGCGAATGGAACGTGCACAACCGCAAGATCGTCGACAACACCGACCCCGATTGCGACGAGTGGATCGAATTCGATGCGGCCGCACACGCTGAGCCGATCTTCGGCGGGGTCGGGCACTTCGACCGGATGTTCGTGCCGGCGTCATCCGTCGTCGGGGAATTCGAGGGGATCACCATTCGGCAGTTCGATCCCGAGGCCGGGGTGTGGCGGATCTGGTGGACGGCCAGCACGGCGCCGGGGCGCATCGACCCGCCGATGGAGGGGACGTGGTTCGAGGGCCGCGGGGTGTTCTTCGGCGACGACGTGATCGCCGGGCGCGCGGTGCGGTTGCGCTTCGTGTGGACGGTCGACGGGCCGGATCGCGCGCGGTGGGAGCAGAGCTTCTCGTACGACGGCGGCGACATCTGGACGCTGAACTGGGTGATGGACTTTTCGCGGAGACAGGAGGTCAGATAGTGAGCGTCGGTCGGCCGGAGCCGCGGGTGTCGGGGCCTCCGGGATGTCGTTGCCGCGGCATCCCGAGCGGGGATATTGTGGACCATGTTCACGTTTTCCAGGCGTGTACTGGGTGCGGCCGTGGCCGTCGCTCTGGTCTCTGGAGGGCTGACCGTCGCCGACGCGACGGGAGTGCAGGCAGCGCCCGGCGATCCGCTCTCTTTCTCCATCAGCGCATCTCCCGCGGCGGGCTTCAGTGCCGGCCAACAGATCACATTCACGTTCACCGCGACGAATTCGAGCGGGGCGGTTCTCGACTTTCCGGCGTCGGCCGCGGTCAGGGCCGTCTACGAGGGGCAGTCCGCGAGCCCGGCGCCGCCGTCGACCGGGTGCCAGCCGGGGGACTCGTTCGCCTACGCCACGTATTCGTTGGTGGAGTACAACTTCGACCTGCCGGACACCCTGGCGGCGGGCGCCTCGCTCACCTGCCAGATCAGCTACCCGGCCACCGCGTGGGACGTCTCGCATGGCGGAGCCTGGACCCGAGTGCACTACGAGCCCGACACGGCGTCGGGGGAGTGGGCGCCGGGTTGGGCGTGGAGGACGATCTCTGCGACGAGCCCCGCGAGTCCGGGGGTCTGGTTCTCGGGCACCCCGACGGTCGGGCAGAAGGTCTTCGCTCTCGAGGGCGGGTATTGGGGCGAATGGAACACGGCCACCACGTGGCAGTGGTACCGCGACGGGGTCGCCATCGTCGGTGGAACTCAAGACGAGTACATCATTGCCTCGGCGGACGCGGGCACGATCCTTAGTGCGACGATCGGCGGCCTGAATTACGAAGACGGCAGCGTCATCACGCAGTCGGGAACCATGACCCAGCGGGTTGTGCGCCCGATGTCGGCCCCGACGCCCGGAATCTACGGCACCGCGCAGGTCGGCGGCATCCTCACGGCGACGACGGGCACGTGGCGACCCGCGGCAGCGCTGACCTACCAGTGGTTCGCGTCGGGGGTGCCGATCGCTGGCGCCACGGCGAAGACGTTCACGGTCACGCAGGCGCAGCACGGCACTCTCATCACCGTGGCGGTCACCGGCACGCTGGACGGGTACGCGACGCTCACCAAGACGTCGGGGCACACGTCGAGAATCGTCGGCACGCTGTTCGGTCCGACCCCGGGGGTCTACGGCACGCCTAAAGTGGGGCGCCCATTGACTGCGGTGGTCGGAACGTGGACGCCCGGCACGACACTCGCGTACCAGTGGTTCGCTGGTGGAGTCGCGGTCTGGGGCGCGACGGCCAAGACGTTCACGCCCACGGCGGCGCAGGTCGGCAAGGTGATGGCCGTCAAGGTCACCGGGACGCAGACCGGCTACGCCAAGCTGACGAAGACGAGCGCGCCGAGCGCGAAGGTGGTGCGGTAGCCGTCATCTCCGCGGGCGCGAGAAGGGATGACAGGATGGACGCATGACTGAAGCCACGCGGCATCCCAAACTCGAAGAATTGATCGCGGTACTCGAGAAGCTGCGCGCGCCCGGGGGCTGCGCCTGGGACGCCGAGCAGACCCACGAGTCGCTCGTCACGTACCTCGTTGAGGAGACGTACGAGCTCGTCGACGCGATCGAGCGCGGCAATCGCGACGAGATGATCGAAGAGCTCGGCGACGTGCTCTACCAGGTCGTTTTCCACAGCGACATCGCCGCTCACACCCCGGGCGAAGAATTCACCCTCGAGGATGTCGCGGCGCACATGACCGCGAAGATGATCGGCCGCCACCCGCACGTTTTCGGCACTGATTCTGAGAAGGACTCCCTCAATATCCAGACCGGCTCGGATGTCAGCGGCATGTGGGACGAGTTGAAGAAGGCCGACAAGGGCGGGCGCACGAGCGTGCTCGACGGGATCCCGCAGGGCATGCCCGCGCTCGCGCTCGCCGACAAGGTGCTCGGTCGCGCCGAAAAGATCGGCATTCTCGACGCTTCCGCGCCCGCCGCTCTGCCCCTCGGATCGGAGGAGGAACTCGGGGGAGTGCTCCTCGCGATCGTGACCTCCGCACGGGCGGCCGGTCTCGATTCGGAGCGCGCCCTGCGAACGGTCCTGCGTGAGTTGCAAGACGAGATTCGGGATGTCGAAAAGGATCCATCGCTCCTGGACGGGATCGACGCCGGGGTCATCGGGGTGCCTGCGGAGACGTCTGCGCCTTCTTCGACTGCTTCGCCTGAGTAGGGCGCTTTTTCTTCTCGTCTCGGCGTCTCTTGTTTTCGCTTTTCGACCTCGCCCGCTTCTCCACTCTCATCGGCGAACTCTCCATCTCGCCACCTCTCTATCTCTCCATCTCTCCATCTCCCATAACCTCCGTCCCCGTCTCTCCAGGGGGCCTCGTCTCCTCTCCTCCACTTCTCCACAGCGGCGTACTTTTCTGCACCGGTTCGCGTCTTTTCTCTCGAACGTGTGTTCGATTCTGGGAAAATTGATGCATGTCAGAGACGCTCGCAACCCAGTTCGCTACCGCGGTGGCGGCGTTGTCTGCGGTGCCGACTTCCGTCTCGGTTTTCCGTGCGCTGGATGACGCGGCTCTCGTCTCGGTCGGTGGCAGCACCGCGGAGCTGAAGCGTCTCGCGGACACGCTGCTCGCGGTGGTGGCGGGGGAGATCGCATCCCGGTCGACGCGTTCTCATGGGCACGACGGGCTGGCGCAGCGGTCGGGGTACCGGTCACCGGAAGAGTTCGTCAAAGCGACCACCGGGGCTACCGGGCGGGAAGCGGTCACGGCGGTGCGGGTGGGGCGCATGGTGCGGGAGGCGGCGCTGGACGGGACGCCCGACCCGGCTACCGGCTCGGTGTTCTCGTCGGCGGAGCCGTGGTTGGTGCCGGTGGCGACCGCGGTCGCGGCCGGCACGCTCTCGGTGGCTGGCGCGGATGCGATCCGGGCGGGGCTCGGGGTGCCGACCGAGAATGTGCCTTCCGCGGCCCTCTCCGAGGCCGCTTCCACTCTCGTCGCGGAGGCCGCGACTCTCGACCCGGACCGTCTGCAACGGCAGGCCCGTGAACTGCGGGACGACTTGGACGAGGCGGGGATCGCCGACCGGGAACGTGAGCGGTTCGAGGCACGGTCGCTCAAGCACTACCGGCTGTCGAACGGGATGGGCAGTCTGGTCTGGGATCTCGATCCCGAGTCGTACGCGGTGGTCACGGAGCTGTACGACCGGGCGACGTCGCCGAAGCGGGGTGTCCGGTTCGTGAGCGGCCCGCATCAGGAGACCGCCGACCGCATCCTCAACGATCCGCGCAGTATCGAACAGCTCGCTTCCGACACTCTGCTCGGCCTGCTGCAGGCCGGCGCCTCGACGGACTCCGCCGAGCTGTTGGGCGACGGAGGCGCGGCGATCCGGGTCCTCGTCACCGCTCCCACTCTGGAATCCCGCACCGGCCACGGGCGGATCGAAGGCTCGCCCGACCCGGTCTCCATCGAGACCGTGGAACGGCTGGTCTGCAACGGGACCACCACCGCGGTGGTCTTCGACGACACCGGGCAGCCGCTCGACGTGGGTCGCGAACAACGGTTCTTCACCCGGAAACAACGCATCGCCCTGACGGTGAGGGACGGTGGTTGCCGGTTCGGGGCCTGCGACCGGCCGCCGTCGATGGCCGAGGCCCATCACATCCACCACTGGGCCAGGGACGGAGGACGGACGGACGTCAAGGACGGGATCCTGCTGTGCAAGTTCCACCACCTGCTGATGCATAATAACGGGTGGGAAATCGAACGGGAGGGGTCTGATTACTACCTGATCCCGCCGACCGACATCGACCCGCAACAGCGCCGCACCCTGATGCCGTCTAAGAGCGCGGCAATGCGCGACCTGCAGCGCGAACTGGCACCGCACCCCCGGCTGGAGGGAGCGCCAACATGAGCACGAGCATGAGCACGAGCACGAGCACGAGCACGAGCACGAGCACGAGCACGAGCATCCGGACCCGACCTTCAGCTGTAGCTCTGGAACTGTCACGTGATTCTCTGGCTAGCCACGTGTATCTCGATCCTTGCTGCCCTAAACCCGCGTTCTCGCTTTCCACGGTCGCTCGCACGGCCCTGCCCACGCCGTTTCAGAGCGACCGTCCACGTGACCTATTCATCCGTGCTGACATGAATCCGAAACTCGGATGTCCAGCGGCGGCTATGCGACCCGACTGCCCTTCGGCAGGCGACCGGTCGGAGTGTTCGTGCGCGACCACGCCCAGATCAAGGCACCGGCCGCGAGCGCCAAATGGAGAACCAGCCCCACGAACCACCCGGGCACCGTCGAGTCGATGACCTCGCGCGCTGAGGGAATGTTCTCGACCTCGCGGGAGCACTCGTCATAGTAGGTGTCGCTCGGCGGGATTTGCACTTGGCGCACGCTGTACTTGATCGACCCGAAGAGGTCCTGCGGATAGCCCGCCTGGTCGTAGGTCGTCGGTACGGCGTCCGCGAGCAGAACGTACGGGTTCGCTACGAGCACGCCCCAGAACAGATCGAAGCGCGGAGCCTGACTCTCGTAGAACTCGGGGTCGGCGCACTCCGTAGCCCGACCCTGGCTGTCGTAGTCGACACCGTAGATGTAGGTCGTGGTGGTGGTCGTCTGCACGGCGAGCCCGCCGAGACCGAAGGCAATCAGAGTGCCCACGCTGAGCGCGGCCACCGTGAGGTAGGTGAGAACGATGGAGAACAGGGGACGGGTCAGGATGCCGGACAGCCCGACACCGATCGCCGCGACCACACCCAGCTCGACGGCGAGCACCAGCGTCGACACGAGTACCGTCACCGGGCTGAGTCCGCCGAGGAAAGAGGCGTAGAGGATGAACGGCAGCGACACCACGAGGAAGGCAAGCGCCGTGATCCAGGCCGCGACGAACTTGCCGAGCACAAGCTGCCACGTGCTGATCAGCGTGATCTGCGTCGTGGCGAGCGTGCCGGCGTCACGGTCGCCGTTGATCGCGTTCCCGCTGAGCGCGGGCGCCACGAGAGTACCGAGAAGGAGGACGAAATAGATGATCGCCGAGTAGACACCCGCACCGGCCGCATCGCCCAGATTGCTTTCGCCGAAACCTGCGTAGGCGATCGTCAGCAGCACGGTCACGATCGCCAGAATCACCACATACGAGCCGAGCAGTACATATGACGAGACGCCTCGCACGCGCTGGCGCAGCTCGAGAGTCAGGATCACCCAGATACCAGAGAGGAAGGTGCTCATCGGTTGGCTCCCTTACTGAGATCGAGGAACGTGTGTTCCAAGTCGCCGACAGCCGGCGCGAACGTGCTGATCGCAACACCCGAACCGACAAGGGCGGTAAGCAGGTCGGATGCCGCCGCCTCACCACCGAGCGGAGTCAGCACCTCGAGCCGGTCCCGGGTGATCGCCCCCGGCGGCACGCCGTGGTCGAGCAGCGCCCGTTCCAGAGCGCCACCGTCCGCTGCCTTGATGCGCCAGAGGCGTTGCGTGAGACGGGATGCGGCCATGCTCTCGTCCGACGCGGTGACCCCGGCGCCGATGTACACGGCGGTGTCGGCCATTTCGTCGAGTTCCGACAGCACGTGACTCGACACCAGGATCGTCTTGCCCTCGCCGGCCAAGCGGCGCACCAGAGTGCGGAGGTCCACCCGCGCAGCCGGGTCGAGGCCCGACGCCGGCTCGTCGAGCAACAACACCGAGGGGTCGTGCACGAGTGCCCGCGCGAGACTGAGACGCTGCTTCTGGCCGCGCGACAGCACCCGGGTCGGCTGGTCGGCGAGGTGGTCAAGACCGACCACGGTCAACAACTCGGCGGCACGCGCGGCCGAGGCTGCGGCATCCATCGCGTAGAGACGGCCGGTGATCTCGAGGGTCGTGCGAACGTTGAGGGCGGCCCACGAGCCCAGCACGTCGGGCATCCAGCCGAGTTGGCGGCGCACGGCGGTGGTCTCGGTGAGCGGGTCGAAGCCGGCGATACGGATCGTGCCGGTGTCGGGTTTTAGCAGCGACGCGAGCATGAGCATCAGCGTGGTCTTGCCGGAACCGTTCGGACCGATCAGCGCGGTGACGCTTCCGGCCTCGGCGGTGAAGCTCGCATCGCGGACCGCGTGCACCTCGCCGAACGACCGGCCGAGGTGCTCGACAACGATGCCATGATTTTTCGTCATCTCACCAGAGTAGGTGGCCGGTCCCGTCGCCGCGTCAACCGCGAGGATGAGCGCGCACCGCCGCAACTGACACAATCGATGTATGGCTTTCCCCGTTGTTAACGCCCCGCGCGGCATGCGCGACTTCCTCCCCGCCGAGAAAGCGACGCGCGAGCGTGTGCTGGGCGTCATCCGCGAGAACTACCTCGCCCACGGTTTCGACGAGATCGAGACCCCGGTGATGGAGGACAGCGACCGCCTGCACGCGGGCCTCGGCGGCGACAACGAGAAGCTCGCGTTCGGCGTGCTCAAGCGCGGCCTCACCACCGACGACCTGCACCAGGCGACCGACGCGCTCGAACTCGCCGACCTCGGTCTGCGGTTCGACCTCACCGTTCCCCTCGCCCGCTTTTACGCGACCCACCGCGGAGAGCTGCCGAGGGTCTTCCGCGCCATCCAGATCGCCCCGGTCTGGCGTGCCGAGCGTCCGCAGAAGGGCCGCTACCGCCAGTTCGTCCAGTGCGACATCGACATCATCGGCGAGCCCGGCCCGCTGGCCGAGGTCGAGCTGATCTCCGCGACCGCCGCGACCGTTCGCGCCCTCGGTATCGACGGCTGCAGCATCCGCATCAACGACCGCCGCCTGCTCACCAGCATGCTGACCGTCCTCGGCTTCCCCGCGACGGAGCACTCCGCCGTCCTCATCACCGTCGACAAACTCGACAAGCTCGGCGTCGACGGCGTCATCGAAGAACTCAAGGACCGCGCCTTCCCGTCCGAGCCCGTGGCGGCGCTCGCCGACTTCTTGAAGCGCCCCGTGGCATCCATGGATCTCGGATTCGGCGAAGCCGGCATCCGTGCGTCCCTGCCCGAGGGCGTCGACGAAACCGCGATCACCGAACTCGCGGCCATCGGCGAGATGCTCGGCGAGGTCGACCGCGCGGTGCTCGAGTTCGACCCGTTCCTCGTGCGCGGCATGGGCTACTACACGGGCACGATCTTCGAGGTCACGCACCCCGAGTTCGGGTATTCGCTCGGCGGCGGCGGACGCTACGACGGCATGATCGGCCGTTTTTTGGGCACGGATGTCGCAGCCGCCGGCTTCTCCCTCGGCTTCGAGCGCTTGGTCGACCTCGTCGATCTTCCCGACGCCCTGGGTGCCGACGCGACCGCGCTGCTCTACGACGACCGCATCGCCCCGGCCACGCTGCTGGCGCTCAAGTCGGCCCTCATCGCGGCTGGCAAACGCGTGCGACTCGAGCGCAGCACCAAGAACACGCGCGTGCTGCTCGACCAGCTGGCGGCGTCCGAGTTCCGCCGGGTTGCCACGGTGAAGCCCGACACCACGACGATCGACGATCTAGAGTGGCGCGACCTGGCCCAGCCGACGCAGACGTAGCGCTATCTGGCCGAGCTGACGCGGAAGCGGCGCGACTCAAGCCAGCGCAGAAGTGTCAGAGATAGCCCTCGCGGACGCTCCGATAGCGCCATCTCTGACAATCGGGCCGCGCGAATACCAGCGCCTAGCCGCCCACTGGCCACAGGGCTAGAGTATGCCTCACATCCAACGAGGAGGCGGCCATGGCCTGGTTCAAGAAGAAGCCCACCGAACTCGAACGACTGGCCGGCATCGCCGACGACGTCCAACTCATCGCGATGCGCCGCTTCGGCGCCCGCGGCATGCCCGTCACCGTCCTCGATGGCACCTCGGGGCTGGACGCCGTGCTGACTACCGCGTCCGGCGACCAGTACCCGCTGCACAACCTCATCTCCCGGGCGATCGCCGGCGACCTCGACGATGTGCCGCGCCTCGTCACCCACCACGTCGACGCTCTGGTCGACGCGGCGGCCGCGCCCAATTCCGACCAGCTCAGCGACGACGACTGGCTCGAGAACGTGCGTGTGCGCCTGATGCCCGCCGACGCCGCGACCGCCGTCGGCGCCGGCTACGCGCGCACTTTCGCCGGCGGACTCGTCGAGATGCTCTGCCTCGACTACCCGACGCACATCACCTACCTCTCCGACGCCGCGCTCGAGGGGCGCGATCCCGTCGAGCTCGCCGCCGCGGGCCGCGCCGCTGTGATCGCGGATCCCGTGGAGAACTCGCAGGAGATCGATCCGGGCATCTGGCTCGTCCAGGGCAATTCGCCGTACACCGCGACCAAGGCGCTGGCCTTCGAACACCTCGCCGGTTCCGCGCTGCCCGCCGCACCGCACGGCATCGTCTTCGGCGTTCCGCACCGTCACATGATCGTCGCGCATGCCGTAGACAGCGTCGACTCCGTGGTGGCGATCTCGCGACTGGCGCAGTTCGTTGTCGCCCAGGCGACCGACAGCGCCCCGGGAGGGCCGCTCAGCTCGTCGATCTACTTCTGGTACGAGGGATCCGTCGACGTCGTCGGGTGGGTCAAGGATGACGGGAGCACAACGATCAGCGGCGACGGCCGTTTCGGAGAGGTGCTCGCCGGCCTCGCGAAGTGAGCAGAGCGGTTTCGCTCGGCGATTCGCTCGGCGATCCGCTCGGCGGTCCACGCAGTCCGCACTGCGGTTCAACCGACGGAGCGCGCCCTACGCCGAGCAGCGAGCCGAGCCGAGCGGGGCCCAACGCCCCTCTCCGTCACCACCCCGCAACCGCGAGTAAACCCGTCACGAGTAAGATGCATCACGGACAATCCACCATGTTTTTTACAAAGGAGAACCACCCGTGGCTTTGATCGAAGCAGTAGGCGCCCGCGAAATCCTTGACTCCCGAGGAAACCCGACCGTTGAGGTCGAGGTTTTGCTCGAGGACGGAACCGTGGCACGCGCCGCTGTTCCCTCCGGCGCATCCACGGGTGCGTTCGAGGCATACGAGCTCCGCGACGGTGACAAGAAGCGTTACCTCGGCAAGGGTGTCGAGAAGGCCGTCGACGCAGTCATCGACGTGCTCGGTCCCGCCATCGAGGGCTTCGACGCCGCCGAACAGCGCGCCATCGACGCCGAGCTCATCGAGCTCGACGGCACCGACAACAAGAAGAAGCTCGGCGCCAACGCCATCCTCGGTGTGAGCCTCGCGGTCGCCCGCGCCGCCGCCGACTCGGCCGACCAGCCCCTCTACCGCTACGTCGGTGGAGCAAACGCGCACGTGCTGCCCGTCCCCATGCTCAACGTCATCAACGGTGGATCGCACGCCGACTCCAACGTCGACATCCAGGAGTTCATGATCCTGCCCCTCGGCGCGGAGACCTTCAGCGAGGGCCTGCGTTGGGGTGTCGAGACGTACCACGCGCTCAAGTCAATCCTGCACAGCCAGGGCCTCTCCACCGGCCTTGGCGACGAGGGCGGATTCGCCCCGAACCTGTCCAGCAACCGCGCGGCACTCGACCTGCTGCTCGAGGCCATCACCGCCGCCGGCTTCACCCCGGGCAAGGACATCGCGCTCGGCCTCGACGTCGCGGCATCCGAATTCTTCACGGACGGTTCCTACGCGTTCGAGGGTGGCACGAAGTCCGCCGCCGAGATGAGCGCCTACTACGCCGAACTGGTCGAGGCGTACCCCCTCGTCACCATCGAAGACCCGCTGAACGAGGACGACTGGGAGGGCTGGGCCGAACTGACGAACACCATCGGTTCCAAGACGCAGCTCGTCGGCGACGACCTGTTCGTCACCAACCCGAAGCGCCTCGCGAAGGGCCTCGAGCTCGGCACCGCCAACTCGATCCTCGTCAAGGTCAACCAGATCGGTACCCTCACCGAGACGCTCGACGCCGTGTCCCTCGCGCAGCGCAACGGCTACACCGCCGTGATGTCGCACCGCTCGGGCGAGACCGAAGACACCACGATCGCCGACCTCGCGGTCGCGCTCAACACCGGCCAGATCAAGACGGGCGCCCCCGCCCGCAGCGAGCGCGTTGCCAAGTACAACCAGCTGCTGCGCATCGAGGAAGAGCTGGGAGAGTCCGCCGTGTACGCGGGTCGCAGCGCTTTCCCACGTTTCACCGCCTAGGGTCGAATCCATGGCACGACGGCAGCGCACGCAGAGAGTTCCCGTTGCGCTGCCGTCGATGGAAACGGCTCCGGAGAGTTGGCTGCGCAACATCCGGATGTCGGGTTTCACCTTCATGATGCTCGGCCTGGTGATCCTGGCCGTCATCGTGCTCGCACCGAGCCTGCGGCTCGTGATCGAGCAGCAGCAGCAACTCGCGGAGCTCCGCGCGGCGGTCGACGACAAAGAGGAGTCGGTCTCCGATCTCGAAGACGACGTCGCCCGCTGGAGTGACCCGGCCTATATCGAGTCCCAGGCCCGGTCGCGCGTCAACTACGTTTTCCCCGGCGACCTCACCTACCTCGTCGACGACGACCGCGGCGTCGAAGCGGCCACCGCCGACGGCGCCCCCATCAGCACCGAGATCCAAACCACCCAGGTCGACTGGATGCAGACGGTGGTCTCGTCTATTTTCACCGCCGGGCTCACGGATGCCACGGCCACAACACTCGAAAGCCCCGTGGTTCCCACCCCATGACAACCCCTCCGTTCGACCCGCCCACCGAGGCCGACATCGCCGCCGTCTCCCACCAGCTGGGGCGCCCGGCCCGCAACGTGATCGGCATCGCGGCGCGCTGCATCTGCGGCAACCCCACCGTCGTCGCGACCAAACCGCGCCTCGACGACGGCACGCCGTTCCCGACGCTGTACTACCTGAGCCACCCCGCGGCCACCGCGGCGATCTCGACCCTCGAAGCCACGCACGTGATGACCGAGCTGTCGCTCCTTTTAGAAGACCCGGATGTCGCGGCGCAATACACCGCGGCCCATAACGCCTATCTCGCCGACCGCGAATCGCTCGGCGACGTGCCGGAAATCGCGGGTATCTCCGCCGGCGGCATGCCGACCCGCGTCAAGTGCCTGCACGCCCTGGCCGGTCACGCCCTCGCTGCCGGACCCGGCGTCAACCCGATCGGCGACCTCGCGCTCGAGCGAGCGTCGTGGAGCCCGCTGGTGTGCGAGTGCGCGTAGCCGGCCGGCGGGTTTCGACAGGCTCGACCCGCTTCGGCGGCGCGGCCCGTTTCGTCGTCGCGATCCTGCTCGCCGCGGCATCCGTTCTCGTCGCGGCAACGCCCGCGCAGGCGGACTCGATCCGTGACCGGGAGTACTGGCTCGACGACTACGGCATCAGCGACGCCTGGGCGGTCACCGAGGGCAAGGGCGTCACGATCGCCGTCATCGACACGGGCATCGACGGCACCCACCCCGACCTGGACGGCGCGGTCGTCGGCGGGGCCGACTTCTCCACCCTCGGCTCGAGCGACGGCCAGACGCCCGTCGGCGACGGCGACAGCTCGCACGGCACGATGGTCGCCTCGCTCGCGGCGGGCCGCGGACGCGGAACCTCCGGCGTGATCGGCGCCGCCCCCGAAGCCTCGCTGCTCGCGATCTCGATCGGGTTCTCCGAGTCCGACGGACCGAACTCCGACGACCAGATCGCCGACGCCGTGCGCTGGGCCGTCGACAACGGCGCCGACGTGATCAACATGTCGCTCACCCGCAACACCCTCGACTGGCCCACCAGCTGGGACGACGCCTTCCTCTACGCGATGCAGAACGACGTCGTCATCGTCGCGGCCGCCGGCAACCGGGGGAGCGGCACCACCCAGGTCGGCGCCCCCGCCACCATGCCCGGCGTCCTCACCGTCGGCGGTGTCGACCGTTCGGGTCGGGCCAGCTGGGACGCGTCCTCGCAGGGCATCACCATCGGCGTCTCCGCCCCGAGCGAGCAGCTCGTCGGCGCTACGCCGGGCGCCGGCTACGTGCTCTGGGACGGCACCAGCGGCGCCACCCCGATCGTCGCGGGCATCGTCGCCCTCGTGCGCGCCGCCCACCCCGAACTCAGCGCCGCGAACGTGATCGAGCGCATCATCTCGACGGCGACCCCCGCGGGAGTCGCCGGCGCCGACCCGATCTACGGCTACGGGCTGGTGGATGCCGCGGCCGCCGTCTCCTCGGACGTCGACGAGGTCACCGCGAACCCGATGGGCGATCTCAGCGAGTGGATCCGCATCAACCGCCGGGCCGCGGCCGAGACCCCGACTCCCGAGACCCTCGCACCGACCCCGGGCGCCACCGTCGCCCCGGAGCCGGAGAAGACCGACGCGAGCCCGCTCGGCACCCTCCTGCCGACCGTCACCGAACTGCGCGACGTGGGCATTCCGCTGCTGCTTTTCACGGTTTTCGGCTCCGCGGCGATCCTCGTCATCGCCGCCGCAGCGCGACAATTTAGGGCATCGCGCCGAAAGGAGTAGATTGTCAGGTGGCTTCCACCGTCGTAGGTGACATTCATCCACCCTTTTTAGGAGAGCAAGACCGTGCCCAAAATCCTTATCGTCGGCGGCGGCTACGCCGGTTTCTATACCGCTTGGAAGCTTGAGAAGCAGTTGCGCGCAGGCGAGGCCGAGGTCGTTATGGTCGACCCGCGCCCCTACATGACGTACCAGCCCTTCCTCCCCGAGATCGCGGCCGGCTCGATCGACCCGCGTCACGCGGTCGTCCCCCACCACGCGCACCTCACCAAGACCGACATCGTCACCGCCAAGGTCACCGGCATCAACCACGCCACCAAGACCGCGACGATCGAGCCGCCCGTGGGCGAGCCCTACGAGCTGACCTACGACCAGATCGTCGTCACCGCCGGTTCCGTCTCGCGCACGTTCCCGATCCCCGGTGTCGCCGACGAGGCCATCGGCATGAAGAACATCGAAGAGGCGGTCGCCGTCCGCGACCGCATCCTCACCAATTTCGACAAGGCAGCGCTCCTGCCCGCCGGTCCCGAGCGCGACCGCCTGCTCACCTTCGTCGTCGTCGGCGGCGGCTTCGCCGGCATCGAGGCGTTCGCCGAGATGCGCTCGTTCGCGACCGCCCTCGTCAAGCGCTACAAGACGATCAAGTTCGAAGACACGCACTTCCACCTCATCGAGGCAATGGGCCGCATCATGCCCGAGGTGTCGCTGAAGACCAGCCTCTGGGTCATCAAGAACCTCGACGAGCGCGGCGCGAAAATCCACCTCGAGACCCAGCTGCAGTCGGCCGAGAACGGCGTCATCCAGCTGTCGACCGGTGAGACCTTCGAGAGCGACACCATCGTCTGGACCGCCGGCGTTATGGCGAGCCCGATGCTGCGCAACACCGACCTCCCCGTCGAAGAGCGTGGACGTCTGCGCGTCCAGGCCGACCTCCGTGTCATCAACGACGACGGTGTCGTGGCCGACGCCTGGGGTGCCGGCGACGTCAGCGCCGTCCCCGACCTCACGGGCAAGGGCGTCGGCGGTTTCTGCGTCCCGAACGCCCAGCACGCGGTTCGCCAGGGCAAGCTGCTCTCGAAGAACATCATCGCGGTGCTGCGCAACGAGACCCCCAAGGACTACTTCCACCAGCCCGCCGGAGCCGTCGCCGGCCTCGGTCTGGGCGTCGGAGTGTTCCAGAAGGGCAAGATCGGCATCACCGGATTCCCGGCCTGGGTCATGCACCGTGGCTACCACGGTCTCGCGATGCCCACGTGGGAGCGCAAGATCCGCGTCATCGGCAACTGGGTCATCAACCTCTTCGTCGGTCGCGACCTCGCGTCCCTCGTCGCGGTCGAGACCCCGCGTGCGGCGTTCGAAGAGTTCGCTTCGCGCCCGAAGGCCAAGTAACCCCTTCCCATACACTGACTGCGCGGGCCCATTCGGTCCGCGCAGTCGGCGTTAAGCCCCCGTAGTCCAATGGCAGAGACAGGCGACTTAAAATCGTTCCAGTGTGGGTTCGAGTCCCACCGGGGGTACTGAAGTTTCTGCAAGCCCTAGGTATCGACGGTCGACGTCGCTACCGTGAGGACAAGCAAATTTCCGACTTCTCTGGATGAAGCCGAGGCTTGCCCGCGATCCCCGCCCACGAAACCCGATTTGCGTGGTGGAGGCGGGGACCGTTCTGGAGGAGTCGTCCGGCGTCGTAGCGTGTCCAGCACTACGGCGCCGGACGGATTCTGGGCTTCCGCTCAGAACAGCGAAAGTTTTTCGTTTGAGGACCGCAATCGGGCGTAGCGTGAGCCGTGACCGGTCGTCGTCGATTCGGTCGGGCTGTTCCACTCAGACCCCGTGGGCTGGTTGCACACCTGTCTGAGGTCGAAAAGAGCGTCACCATGGGAACACTGAAGTACGACGACGTGTCCGTCGATTTCGACGACCGTCTCCTCGCACACCTCGAGATCGTGATCGTGCAGAAGCTGCGGCGGCACGAGGCGTTCCTGATGACCTGGCAACACGGCGACAGCGCGGCAGGCGGTCGCAGCGGCATCTGGCTGCACACCGGGGCGTCGCTGATGTTCCGGTTCGGCGGCCGAGACAAGGTGGTCGTCGACCACGAGTGGCTCGCCGCCCTCATGGTGTCGGCCAACTCTCCGATGGGCTTGGTGGTCAGCGGCGACGACGGCGGCATGCGTCATCCATCACACGACGACCACGACAACGATCACGGCGACGGCCGCGCCCACGACAACGGCCACGCGCCCCCGCCGAGCGATGACGACGGCCGGGCGGCCGCGCCGACGGACGGCCAAGACCCGGCGACCGAACCCGCCCCGGACGGCGACCACCAGCACGACTGACCCAACCGCAGGTTGCCGAACCGCGAACGACCTCCTAACGGGGGGAGCGGCTTTCTCTTGACAGCGTGACGAGCACTCCGCCATCCTGATCACGTGTCTGGGTCGCTTGACCCACAGGAGGGGTCTCGTGACGCGCATCTCTGCCAGCGATCGCCGTGCGGCACTGCTCGAAGCGGCCTTCCGCGTCATCGCCGCCCAGGGAGTGAGCGCCGCCACCACGCGCGCGATCGTCGCCGAGGCGGACATGTCGCTCGCGAGCTTCCACTACGCGTTCGAGAGCCGCGACGAGATGATGCGGCAGCTGATCGGCTCCGTCGTCGAGAACCAGGCCGTCGCCGCGTTCGCCTCGCTGCGGTACGGCAGCGATATCCGCACCGCGCTGCGCGACGGCCTGCAGGCCTTCTTCGACGTCGTCGTCGGCGACCCCGCCCGCGAGCAGACGATGTTCGAACTCATGCAGTACTCGCTGCGCACCCCCGAACTGCGCGGGCTCCCGCGCGAGCAGTACGCCTCCTACCGCAACGCGGTCAGCGGGTTGCTCGAGACCGCCGCCGCCGACACCGGCGTGACCTGGCTGTTGCCCGTCGACGACGTCGCACGCATCGTCGTGACGATCACCGACGGCATCACGCTCGCCTGGCTCGCCGACGGCGACACGGCGGCCGCCCACCGCGTGATCGAGGTCGCCGCGACCTCGCTCGCGAGCCTCACCCGGCCCCTCGCCGGCGATCCCACCCTCGTTCCACTCCGACACCCGACCAGCGCCTAGACAGTGGAGACCATGACAACGACGAATTCGACCGGCTCGGTAGCGCCCTTCTCCGAACCCACGACACGAGCGACCGGCGGCTGGATCGCCCTCTTCGCCACGGCCTGGCTGGGCATCTGGATGGCGCAGCTGACGCCGATCCAACTGCTGCTGCCGAAGCAGATCGAAGAGCAGCTCGACGCGACGTTCTGGATCGATAACGTCGTCGCGTTTGGCATCATCTCCGCGATCGCCGGCTTCTGCGCCTTGATCGCGTTCCCGCTCAGCGGTGCGCTGAGCGACCGCACGACCTCGCGCTTCGGCCGTCGTCGCCCGTGGATCCTCGGCGGCACCGTGCTCTTCGCCGTGTCGCTCGTGCTGCTCGGCCTGCAGTCGACCATGGTCGGCATCGGCGTGTTCTGGTCGCTCGCCCTCATCGGCTTCTGCGTGCTGACCGCCGCGATCACCGCGACGATCTCCGACCAGGTGCCGGTCAACCAGCGCGGTTTTGTCTCGGGCTGGGTTTCCGCGCCGCAGGCCGTCGGCACGATCCTCGGCATCCTGCTCGTCACGGAGCTCGCCCTCGCCACCCTCGTCGGCTACGTGCTCGTCGCGGTGCTGCAGATCGTGCTCGTGCTGCCCTTCCTTCTCTTCACCAAGGACGCGCAGCTGCCCGAATCGAGCAGACCCGCGGCACTGACCGCCCGCGCGCTGCTCGGCGGGTTCTGGATCAGCCCGCGCGCGTTCCCCGACTTCGGCTGGACGCTGCTCAGCCGCATCCTCGTCAACCTCGGCAACGCGCTCGGCACCACGCTGCTGCTCTACTTCCTGATGTTCGGCCTCAACCGGGGCGCGGGAGCGGAGGACGACCTGCTGCTGCTCACCGCCGTCTACATGGTGTTCTTCATCGCCTCCGCGCTCGGCGTCGGAAAGCTCAGCGACCGCATCGGCCGCCGCAAGGTCTTCGTCTACATCGCCGCCTACCTGCAGGGCCTCGCCGCGCTCATCCTCGCCTTCGTGCCCGACTTCACCATCGCGATCCTGGCCGCGGGCCTGCTCGGCCTCGGCTACGGGAGCTTTATGGCCGTCGACCAGGCGCTCGCCACCCAGGTGCTGCCCGACGCCCAGTCCCGCGGCAAGGACCTCGGAATCATGAACATCGCCACCGCCGTGCCCCAGGCCGTCGCCCCGCTGCTCGGCGCCGCCATCGTCGTGGTGTTCGCGGGCCTCGCGTCGACCGGTGCGCCCGTCGCCTCGGACGCCGGGTTCGCCGGTGCCGATGCCGGGTTCGCCGGACTCTTCGTCGCCTCCGCCGTCGCGGCCACCCTCGGCGGTCTCTCCATCATCCCGATCAAGAGCGTTGCGTAGTGAAACTCACCAGACCACACCTCACCCCGTGGACGGCTCCGGCGCAGTACTGGCCG
The DNA here is from genome assembly GCF_014204935.1 of Conyzicola lurida. Classification (NCBI taxonomy): domain Bacteria; kingdom Bacillati; phylum Actinomycetota; class Actinomycetes; order Micrococcales; family Microbacteriaceae; genus Conyzicola; species Conyzicola lurida. Next base: position 630,555 of record NZ_JACHMJ010000001.1, read on the forward strand.
CAGCTCGCCGAAGCGACCGCCGAACTCGACCCGCCCTACGGCGTGATCTCGTTGCCCGCCCTCGCCCACAACGCGTTCGACATGCTCGACCGGGCGAAGGGCACCCCGATCCGCGTCGCCAGCAAGTCGGTGCGCGTGCGCGGCGTGCTCGACGCCGTGCTCGCCCTGCCGGGGTATGCCGGCGTGCTCGGCTACACCCTGCCCGAGGCGAACTGGTTGGCCACGGACAGCGCCGACGGCGCCGCGATCACCGACGTCGTCGTGGCCTACCCCACGGCCGACCGCGCCGCGCTGCGCGAACTCGCGACGACACCGCACCTCGCGGCGCGCGTCACGATCATGGTGGACAGCGTCGAGCAGCTCGACTTCGTCGACTCGGTCATCGCTCCCGCGGCCCGCGAGCCGATCCGCGTCTGCCTCGAGCTCGACGCCTCGTGGGACAGCAAGGTGTTCGGCCACCTCGGCGTGCGCCGCTCGCCCGTGCACACCCCCGACCAGGCCCGGTCGCTCGCCGAGATCATCGTCGCCCGCCCCGGGTTCACCCTCGTCGGCATGATGGGCTACGAGGCGCAGATCGCCGGTCTCGTCAACCAGCCCGCCGGCAACCCGCTGCGCGGCGTCGCCGTGAAGTGGGTACAGCGTCAGTCCGCCGCCGAACTCGCCGACCGCCGTGGTGCGGCCGTCGCGGCGGTGCGCGGCATCGCCGACCTCGAGTTCGTCAACGGCGGCGGTACCGGTTCGATCGAGTCGACCGTGGCCGAAGAAGCGGTGACCGAGGTCGCCGCGGGCTCCGGCCTGTTCGGCCCGCACCTCTTCGACAACTACGCGCACTTCCACCCAACACCCGCCGCGTCGTTCGCCCTCTCCGTGGTGCGCAAACCGCAGCCGGACATGGCCGTGCTGCTCGGCGGCGGATGGATCGCCTCCGGACCGACGGCCGCCGACCGCAGCCCCAAGGTCGTCTGGCCCGACGGCCTCAAGCTGTTGCCGCTCGAGATGGCGGGCGAGGTGCAGAGTCCGCTCACCGGGCCGCCCGCGCGCGACCTCGCCGTCGGCGACCGCGTCTGGCTCCGCCACACCAAGGCGGGGGAGATCAGCGAACACCTCGACGAGTTCGCGATCGTCGGCGAGACGGGCATCGTCGAGACCCTGCCCACCTACCGCGGCCAGGGCAAGGTGTTCCTGTGAGCGCTCTGCTGCGGCCGGGTGCCCCGTGGAGCAACTGGGGCCGCTCGGAAAGCGCCCACCCCGCCCACGTGGCGACCCCGACGAGCGTCGACGAGATCGTGGAGATCGTCGGCTACGCCCGCGACAACGGGCTGACGGTGAAACCGGTCGGCGCCGGGCACAGCTTCACGGCGATCGCCGCCACCACCGGCATCCAGCTCGACATCGGCGCCGTCGACGGCGTACTCGCGGTCGACGGCAACCTCGTCACGCTCGCCGCCGGCACCAACCTGCACCAGCTTCCGGCGATGCTGGCACCCTACGGCCTCGCGCTCGCGAACATGGGAGACATCGACCGGCAGACCGTCGCGGGCGCCACCTCCACCGGCACCCACGGCACGGGACGGGAATTCGGCGGGCTCGCGACACAGATCAGGGCGGTCACCCTGGTGACGGCGGACGGCGGCATTCTGCGGGTGAGCGAGACCGAGAACGCCGACCTGTTCCCGGCCGCCCGGCTCGGACTCGGCGCGCTCGGCGTGCTCGTCGACGCGACGGTCGAGTGCGTGCCGGCGTTCCTGCTGAGCGCGGTCGAGACCCCCGAGAACTTCGACGCGGTCGTCGACGGATGGGAAGAGCGGGTCGCCGCCCACGACCACTTCGAGTTCTACGTCTGGCCGCACACCGACCGGGTGCTCAGCAAATACAACACCCGTCTCGCGCACCATGAGCCGCGGCATCCGGTCTCGAAGTTCGGCACCTGGTGGGAGGACGAGTTCATGTCCAACCGCGTGCTCGCGGCCAAGCTCGAGCTCGGGCGCATGCTGCCGAAGACCACGCCGGCCGTCAACCGGCTCGCCACCCGCATCACCGGCAACCGCAGCTACACCGACGTGTCGCACGAGGTGTTCGTGTCGCCGCGGCGCACCCGCTTCGTCGAGATGGAGTACGCGGTGCCGCTCGAGGTGGTTCCGGAGATCCTGCGGGAGATCCGCCGGCTCATCGACGCCAACGGGTGGATCATCTCGTTCCCGATCGAGGTGCGCGCCGCCGCCCCCGACGACGTCTGGCTGTCGACGGCGCACGGGCGGCCCACCGGCTACATCGCCCTGCACCGGTACTGGCGTGAAGACCCCACCGAGTACTTCCGTACCATTGAGCGAATCATGATGAACTACGGCGGACGACCGCACTGGGGCAAGATGCACACCCGTACCGCCGAGTCGCTGCGCGAGGCCTACCCGCGATTCGACGACTTCGTCGCCGTGCGCGACCGGCTCGACCCGCAGCGCCTGTTCGGCAACGCATACCTCGAGCGGGTGCTCGGAGCGTGAGCACCGCGAGCGAACGGTCGAGAAACCGCACCGGCCGCGAGTGGCTCGACAACCCGGCCGGACTCGGCGCGCTCGTGCCCGACGGGTTCACCCTGGGCGTCGCGACCAGCGCTTTCCAGATCGAGGGCGGCATCCTCGACGACGGCCGCGAACCCTCGACCTGGGACACCTTCATGGGGCAGGCCGGCCGCATCGCCGACGGTTCCGACGCCTCGGTCGCGACCGACCACTACCACCGCAGCGCCGAAGACGTGCGCCTGATGCGCGAGCTCGGCGTCGACTCGTACCGCTTCTCGATCGGCTGGTCGCGCCTGCAGCCCGGAGGAAAGGGCGGCGCGAGCCGTTCGGCCGTCGCGTTCTACGACCGGCTCATCGACGACCTGCTCGCGAACGGCATCAGACCGATGGCGACGCTGTTCCACTGGGACACCCCCGAGACCCTGCAGCACGCCGGCGGCTGGCTCGAACGGGACACCGCCTACCGCTTCGCCGAGTACGCCTTCCTCGCGGGGGAGGCGTTCGGCGACCGGGTCGAGAGCTGGGTCACCGTCAACGAGCCGGCGACCGTCACGCTCAACGGGTATGCCCTCGGCGTGCATGCCCCTGGGGCGACGCTGCTCTTCGACGCGCTGCCGTCGGCCCACCACCAGCTGCTCGGGCACGGCCTCGCGGTCGGGGCGTTGCGGGACGCGTCCGTCACCGGGAAGGTCGGCATCACCAACGTGCACTCGCCCGTGCAACCCGCCGGCGACTCGGAGGACGACGCGCTCGCCGCCGAGCTCTTCGACATCGTGCACAACCGGCTCTACGCCGACCCCGTGCTGCTCGGGCGCTACCCGCAGATCCCGGAGCCGTTCGAGCACCTCTTCGGCTTCTTCCGCGAGATCGAGCCCTCGGACCTCGCGGCCATCGCGGCGCCGCTCGACTTCTACGGACTGAACTACTACATGCCGACCCGGGTCGCCGCGGGTTCGCCGACGGATGCCGCCACTCCCGACGGCTTCTCGTCGGTGGCGAGCCAGCTCCCGTTCTCCCTCGAACCGTGGCCCGAGTATCCCGTCACCGGGTTCGGTTGGCCGGTCGCACCCGACTTCCTCGCCGTGACGCTGCGCGAGCAGGCGGACAGGTACGGAACCGCCCTGCCGCCCGTGGTCATCACCGAGGGCGGGGCGAGCTTCCCCGACGTCGTCGCGCGCGACGGCTCTGTCGACGACGAGGCGCGGGTGCTCTACCTCGCCGAGCACCTCGCGGTGGCGTTCGCCGGAGCGCCCGGCGTCGACGTGCGCGGCTACTTCGTCTGGTCGCTGCTCGACAACTGGGAGTGGGCCGCCGGTTTCAGCCAGCGCTTCGGGCTCGTGCACGTGGACTTCGCGACGCAGGACCGCACGCCGAAGCGGTCGTTCGGCTGGTTGCAGCGGCTGATCGGCGGGCGCAGCGGGGGTTGAGGAGGCCGCCCGCCGCAGTATCGAAACCATCGCCAGAACCGGGTTTCGGTACGCGGGCTCCTTCGTCGCCCGCTACCCAACCACCGGCCGATACCGAACCGTTACCGCGGTTAATCTGCGCGAAACGCGCTGTCTGTAGTGTCGCCTCCATCACACTCCCGTAAGAAACGAGGCATATCTTCATGTCAACCCGATTCAGCTTCACCGCTCGCCGCAAGGCAGCCCTCACGTTCGCCGCAGCAGGCGTCGTTCTCGCTCTCGCGGGTTGCTCCAGCGCGACCCCCGCAGCCGAGGGCGAGGCGGAAAGCCTCGGCGACCTCAGCCTCCAGCTCTCCTGGATCAAGAACGAAGAATTCGCCGGCGAGTTCTTCGCTCTCGACAAGGGCTACTACGCCGACGCCGGTCTCGGCGAGGTCACCATGACCGCCGGTCCCTCGACCGGTAGCGCAGAACTGCTCTCCGGCACCGTCGACGTCGCCCTCAGCGACGCCGTCTCGATCGGCACCGTCGTCGCCGGCGAAGAGGCCCCGCTCAAGATCATCGGCGCCACGTTCCAGAAGAACCCCTTCACGATCCTCTCGATCGCCGACGCGGGCAACATCATGACCCCCGAGGACATGGTCGGTAAGAAGATCGGCGTCCAGGCGTCGAACACCTCGCTGTTCGAGGCCCTCCTCGCCGTCAACGACATCGACCCCGCGTCGCTCGAGATCGTGCCCGTGCAGTACGACCCGTCCGTTCTCATCAACGGCGACGTCGACGGCTTCGTCGCGTACCTCACCAACGAGTCGATCTCCGTCGCAGCCCAGGGCTACGAGGTGACGAACCTCCCGTTCGCCGACAACGGCCTGCCGTTCGTCGCCGAGACCGTCACGGTCACCGACCAGACGATCGCCGAGGACCGCGAGAAGCTCAAGGCGTTCCTCGTCGCCGAGATCCAGGGCTGGACCGACGCGGTCAACGACCCCGACGCCGCAGCCGAGCTCGCGCTCGAGCTCAACGGTGAAGAAGCCGTCCCCGACATCGAGGCCTCCAAGGCCGGCGCCGCCGCTCAGGCCGAGCTGCTCGTCGTCTCCGACGAGACCGCCGAGAACGGACTCTTCACCATCAGCGAGGACCTGCAGGCAGAGACCATCTCGACGCTGGCCGCCGCCGGCATCGAGCTCGAGGCCTCCGACCTCTTCGACCTCTCGCTCCTCGACGAGGTCTACGAGGAGAACCCCGAGCTCATCGCCTACTCTGAGTAATCCGAGTACCGACAGGCTCAACCTCCGTTCAGAACAAAGGACTACCCCGTGACCACGACCACGGCTGTTGACGGTGCCCAGGGCCAGACCCTGGGCACCGGCATCCAGATCAGCGACCTGCACAAAGAGTTCCGCATGGGAACGAAGAGTGTCGTCGCGTTGGAGAACGCCAACCTGCACACCGACAAGGGCACCTTCCTGGCCCTTCTCGGACCGTCCGGTTGCGGGAAGTCCACCATCCTGCGCATCCTCGCCGGTCTCGAAGACCCGACATCCGGTACCACCCGGGTCGACGGCAAGAGCCCGACCGAGCTGCGTAAGAACAACGAACTGGGAATCGCGTTCCAGGACCACGCGCTGTTGCCCTGGCGCAGCGTGATGTCCAACATCCGCCTCCCGTTCGAGATCGCCGGTAAAAAGGCCGATCAGTCCTACATCGACGAGCTCATCGACCTCGTCGGGCTGCGCGGCTTCGAGAAGGCGAAGCCCGCACAGCTCTCCGGCGGTATGCGCCAGCGCGTCTCCATCGCCCGTTCGCTCGTGATGAAGCCGTCGGTGCTGCTGCTCGACGAGCCCTTCGGTGCGCTCGACGACATGACCCGCCAGCGCCTCAACCTCGAGCTGCTGCGCATCTGGACGCACAAGCCGGCCACCACGCTGCTCGTGACCCACGGCATCTCCGAGGCGATCTTCCTCTCCGACCAGGTCGCGGTCATGAGCCCGCGTCCCGGCCGTATCAAGGAGATCATCGACATCGACCTCCCGCGCCCGCGTCTCCCCGAGATGCAGCGCACCCCCGAGTTCCACGCCTACGTGGACCACGCTTCCGAGCTGCTGTTCGGCGCCGGCGGCGTCGCGATCGACGAATGAACGTCAGAAAGCGCGCCATCCCGTCCTGGGTCACGGGCATCGGCGGACTCGTCGTCCTCGTCGGCGTCTGGTGGATCCTCGCGCTGACCGTCTTCGGCCCGCGTGGTTCGGGCAACTACGCCCCGATCCCCACGCCTCCGCAGGTGATCGAGGCGCTCTTCACCGACGGTTTCGCCTATTACTGGCGCTCGTTCTCGGTCACGATCACCGAGGCCGGCATCGGCTACCTCTGGGGCAACGGCATCGCGCTCGTGCTCTCCGCCATCGTGCTGGTATTGCCCTGGCTCGAGGGCGTGCTCAACCAGATCGCCGTCATCACCTACTGCATCCCGATCGTCGCCATCGGCCCGCTCGTCCTGATCGTGCTCGGCGGCGCCCCGGCCCCCGGCGAACCGTCGGCGACCGCGGTCTTCCTCGCGGCGTTCTCGGTGTTCTTCACCACCGTCGTCGGCACCCTGCTCGGGTTGAAGGCGGCCGACAAGTCGTCGCTCGACGTCGTCACCGTCTACGGCGGGTCGAAGTTCACCCAACTGCGCAAGGTGCGCGTGATCGCTGCTCTGCCCGGCATCCTCAACTCTCTGCAGATCGCCGTCCCGGCGGCCTTCCTCGGCGCCGTGCTCGGCGAGTACTTCGGCAAGATCGACGTCGGAGTCGGCCCGATCCTCGTCGGCGCGGCCGTCACGCTCAATTCGCCACGCGTGTGGGTCATCTTCCTGCTCTGCGCCCTCGTCGCCATCATCGGCTACGCCCTGCTCGGCCTCGTCGCGCGTCTCATCGCGCCGTGGTCCACCGGAAAGGCGGCCTGACGTGTCCGAAGCCGTCCAGACCCAGGCGATCCTCGTCGCCGACCTGCGCAAGCAGATCCGCTCCACGGCGCTCAAGTCGCTCGGCCGCGCCGTGGGCAAGAGCGTGCTCATCGGGCTCGCCACCTTCGCGATCGTGCTGCTGATCTGGCTCGCCGTGCTCACCTTCTTCGGTATCTCGCCCTACATCGCGAAGGGCCCGCTCGACGTCTGGGACTTCCTCGTCGTCGACGCGGACGCCGCTGAAAACCGCGCGGTCCTGGCCGCCAATCTCGAGGTGACGCTGCGCCACTCGATCATCGGGTTCGTCGTCGGACTCGGCGTCGCGATCCTCGGCGCCATCCTGTTCCGCGTCTCCCGTGCTGCCGAGAGCGCCCTGATGCCGGTCGCGATGCTGCTGCGCTCGGTGCCGCTCATCGCCCTCGCGCCGGTGATCATCCTGATCTTCGGCAACGGCTCGCAGGCGTCGGTCGCTGTCATCGGCGGGATCGTCGTGCTCTTCCCGGCACTCGTCACCATGGTGTTCGGCCTCAAAGCCGCGTCGCCGCAGATGCTCGACGTGGTCGCGGTCTACGGTGGAAACACGCTCACGGCCGTGCGCAAGGTCGCGCTGCCCGGCGCGCTGCCGTCGCTGTTCGCCGCGATCCGCATATCGGTGCCCGGCGCCATCACCGGCGCGCTGCTGACCGAGATGCTCTCCACGGGCGACGGCGTCGGATTCTCGACGCTGCAGTACATCCCGCAGGCGAAGTTCAACGACCTCTGGGCGGCCGTCGTGGTCGTGACCGCGATCTCGCTGCTGCTCTACTTCTTCGTGCAGCTGATCGAGACGGTGGTGCTCACCCGCATGGGCATGAACACCGACCGCCGGAACTAGTTCTTCTACACCACTGACAGAGAGCGGATGTCGCGACCCTCGAGGTTCGCGCGCCCGTCCAGTTCCTCGAGCTCGAGCACCACGCTGACACCGGCCACCACCCAGCCGGCGCGCTCGATGAGGCGCGACGCCGCCGCGAGCGTGCCACCGGTCGCGAGCACGTCGTCGAGCAGCAGGATGCGGGTCCCGGGCGGGAAGTCGCTCGGCTGCACCTCGAGGCTGGTCGACCCGTACTCGAGGTCGTAGCTCTCGCTGATCACCTCGCGCGGCAGCTTGCCCGGCTTGCGGATCACGAGCACGCCGAGATCGAGGGCGTAGGCGGATGCCGCGGCGAGCAGGAACCCGCGGGCTTCGACCCCGGCGACCGCGTCGATGCGTCCCGCGAACGGCTCGACGAGCGCGTCGGTGACGGCGCGCAGCGAGGGGCCGTCGGCGAACACCGGGGTCAGGTCGCGGAAGGTGATGCCGGGCTTCGGGAAGTCCTCGATGATCGCCGTGTTCTCTGCGACGAGTCGTGCCGCCGTGCCATCCGTCATGCTGGTGTCCTTCGAATCGGGGCGCGTTCGCGCCCATCGATTCTGCCACCCAGTGGTTGAGTAGGAGCGCCACGGCCGTGGACGGCCCACTCAACCACCGTCACGCCGTGCGCCTCCGCAGCGTCACCGACCCGAGCACCACCGCGCCGAGCGCGAACGCCCCGATGATCAGCAGCTGGCCGGCGATGTATCCCGCGTCCTCGCCGTCGATCGCGACCGCGTTGAGCGCGTCGATCGCGTGCGACAGCGGCAACCAGTCCGAGATCGCGTACAGCACGTCGGGCATCTGGTCGCGGGGGAGCAACACCCCGCCGAGCAGCACCTGGGGGAACACGAACGCGGGCATGAACTGCACCACCTGGAACTCGGTGCGCGCGAACGCGCTGGCCAGCAGGCCGAGAGTCGTGCCGAGCACGGCGTCCGCGAGGGCGACGCAGACGAGAAGCCACAACGATCCGTCGATCTCCAGCCCGCAGACCCCGACCGCGAATGCCACGGCGATGCCGGCCTGCGCGACGGCGAGCAGCCCGAACGCGAGCGTGTACCCGAGGATGAAGTCGGCCTTCGACAGCGGCAGGCTGAGCAGCCGCTCGAGGGTACCCGACCGTCGCTCCCGCAGCGTCGCGATGCTGGTGATCAGGAACATGATGATGAACGGGAACAGCGCGAGCATCGCCGGCCCGATCTGCTGGAACACGGGGGTGTCGTCGAACAGCCAGGCCACGAGTCCGACCAGCAGGCTCGGCACCACCAGCAGCAGCGCCACCGTGCGCGGGTCGTGCCGTACCTGGGTGAGCACGCGGCCCGCGGTGGCGAGGGTGCGGGCCGGGTTCACGATGCCGCCCCCGCCCGGATCAGCGCGAGGAACGCGTCCTCGGCGTCGGTCGTGCCGGTCGCGCGCATCAGTCCGTCGGGGCTGTCGTCGGCGAGCAGTCTTCCCTCGCGTAGGAGCAGCAGCCGGCCGCACCGGGTCGCCTCGTCCATCACGTGGCTCGACACCAGCAGCGTCACCCCGCTCGCGGCCAGGCGCCGGAACAGCTCCCAGAGCTCGACGCGCAACACCGGGTCGAGCCCGACCGTCGGCTCGTCGAGCACGAGCAACTCGGGGGAGCCGAGCAGGGCCGCCGCGAGCGACGCACGGCTCGACTGGCCGCCCGACAGCGAGCCGGCGAGAGAGTCGGCCTGCGCGACCAGATCGGTCTCGACGAGCACGCGCTCCACGTCCGCGGGCGGGGCGCCGAGGATGCGGGCGAAGTACCGCAGGTTCTGCCGCACCGTCAGGTCGTCGTACACGCTCGAGGCCTGCGTCACGTAGCCGACGCGGTGGCGGAGACCGCGGCATCCCGCCGGCTCGTCGAGGACGGTGACCGTGCCGGCGGCGACCGTCTGCACCCCGACGATCGCGCGCATCAGCGTGGTCTTGCCGCTGCCCGACGGACCGAGGAGCCCGGTCACGCCGCCGCGGGGGAGCTCGAGCGAGAGATCGTCGAGCACGAGATTCTTGCCGCGGCGCACGCGCAGACCGTCGATGCGCACGGCGGGGGTGGCTCCATCGCCGGGCAAATAATTCACCATGTGCGGAATTATTCGCCCGCGCGCTCCGCGCTGTCAAGGGGTGCGACGCCCGTCAGATGCCAGTGCACGATCGGCCCGACGCGGCGCGCGACCTCCTCGGCCGTCGCACTCGCGAGCGGTTCGATCCGCAGCCCGTAGCGTGCGACGACGAGGCCGACGATCTGGCTCGCCGCGAGCGACGCCCGCAGCTCGGGGTCGTCGCCGCCGACCGACGCGGCGATGCGGGCGAGGATCTCGCGCGTGACGAACTGGCGCAGCATCACGGCCGCGAACTCCTGACCGAGGGCGGTGTGCAGCAGCCGGATGACGCGGCGATGCGCCGCGGGATCGTCGAGGGCGTCCACGACGGCGCGGACGAGGCTCACGCCGATCTCGTCGGCCGGGCCGGCGAGCACCGCGGCGACCAGCCGGTCCGGACGCACCGGCGCCCGCACGGTCGCGGCGAACAGATCGGCCTTCGTGTCGAAGTAGTGGTGCACGAGCGACGCGTCGACGCCCGCCCGCCGGGCGATCGCGCGCAGCGAGGTGGTGTCGTAGCCGTTCGCCGCGAATTCGGCCGCGGCGGCCTTTACGATCTGCGCCCGGGTGTCGACCGCGGCGCCCGTTTTACGGGGGCGGCCGCGGGGACGCCGCACGGTAGCGGCGGTGTCGTCCGGTTGCGCGCTCATGGCCAGAGTGTAGGCCGACAGCGGTCGCCGAGGAACCGCGAGTTCACCCAGAGCGTGCCGCATTTCCGTCGTAGCTGAGGTGGCCTCCCCTATAGTTACCCTATGGAAATCCTCATCGTCATCGGCGTCATCGTGCTGCTCGTCATCATCGTGGGCGTCTACCTGTGGACGACCTACAACGGTCTCGTCACCCTCAACGTCCGAGTGGACGAGGCGTGGAGCGACATCACGGTGCAGCTCAAGCGCCGTGCCGACCTGCTGCCCAACCTCATCGAGACGGTCAAGGGCTACGCGGCGCACGAGAAGGGCGTCTTCGAGGCGGTCACCAAGGCCCGCGCCGAGTCGATCAGCGCGTCGACCCCCGCCGAGGCGTCGGTCGCCGAGAACCACGTGCAGTCCGCGCTGAAGAGCGTCTTCGCCGTCGCCGAAGCGTACCCGCAGCTCCAGGCCAGCCAGAACTACCTGCAGCTGCAGGGCGAGCTCGTCGACACCGAGGACAAGATCCAGGCCAGCCGTCGCTTCTACAACGGCGGTGTGCGCGAGCTGAACACCAAGATCAAGACCTTCCCGAACACGCTCTTCGTGCGTGGCCTCGGCTTCACCGAGCGCGAGTTCTTCGAGGTCGCGGATGCCGCGGCGATCGCCGAGCCGCCGCGCGTGCAGTTCTAACGTCCCGATTCTCGTCCAAGCGGAGCAGTAAGCCATGTATCGCGCCATAGCCGCGAACAAGCGCAACACGATTTTCATCATCGCGCTCTTCGTGATCATCATCGCGGTGCTGGGGTTCGTCGCCAGCCTCTTCATGGGCGGCGACCCGTATCTCATCACCGGCGGCACGCTGCTCGGTGCGGGCGTCTACTCGCTGATCCAGTACTTCGCCGCGAGCGGCCAGGCGCTGGCGATCAGCGGCGCCCGCGAGATCCAGAAGCGCGACGACCCGCGGCTGTACCGCATCGTCGAGAACCTGGCGATCACGAACGGCATGCCGATGCCCAAGGTCTACATCATCAACGACGACGCGCCCAACGCCTTCGCCACCGGCCGCGACCCCAAGCACGCGGTCGTCGCCGCCACCACGGGCCTGCTCGCCATCATGGAGGACGACGAGCTCGAGGGCGTGATGGCGCACGAGCTCGGGCACGTGCAGAACTACGACATCCGCGTCTCGACCATCGTGTTCGGACTCGTCGTCGCCGTCGGCTTCATCGCCGACATCCTGCTTCGCTTCAGCTTCTTCAGCGGCGGCAACCGCAACAACAACAACGGCGGCGGCAACCCGATCCTGCTGGTGCTGGGAATCGTCGCACTCATCGTCTCGCCGCTCGTCGCGGGCGTCGTGCAGGCCGCGGTGTCTCGCCAGCGCGAGTACCTCGCCGACGCGACGGGAGCGATGACCACGCGTCACCCCGAAGCCCTCGCCTCGGCGCTCGGCAAGCTCGCCGCCTACGGTCGTCCGGTCAAGCGCCAGAATTCGTCGATGGCGCACATGTGGATCTCGGACCCGAACAAGCCCGGCCTGATCGACAAGCTGTTCAGCACCCACCCGCCTATCGCGGAGCGCGTCGAGCGCCTGCACAAGATCGGCGGCGGCTTCTAGCCCTTACAGCGGGTTGAGCCTGTCGAAACCCTCTACCGGTCCTCCTTCGCAGGCTCAGTCGGCGCCGGAGTCGCGAAATCGCTGGCGCGATTTCCACCGCTCCACCGCGCTCAACGACCGTCGACGAACGGCAGCACCCGCGACCACAGCAGCTCGGTCGCCCCGGCGTCGTATTCCTCGGGCAGCGTCGGGTCGGTGAACAGGTGTCCCGACCCCGGGTAGAAAAAGAGCTCGAGGATGCCGCCGGCCGCCGTCACATCGTCCATGGCCTGCTGCTCGACCGGATCGCGGAACGGGTCCTCCTCCATCTGGTGGCTCTGCGAGTCGACCCCGGCCGGCCACGCGGCCCCCTCGCCGAACCACCCGAGCGGGTTGAGCCCCGAGAACTGCAGCACGCCGCTGACAGCGCGCTTCGTGGCGACGTACACCGCGTCCGACGACCCCATGGAGAACCCGCCGACGACGAAACCGTCGGGCTCGTCGGCGACCGCGGCGAGGGCGCGCTCGAAACGGAAACCCTCGGGCTGCTCGTCAGCCCAGGCCATCGCGGGCTCGTACTCGTCGAAGACGCGTCCGTCGTAGAGGTCGGGCACGAGCACCCGGTGTCCCGCGGCACGGAGCCGGTCTGCCGCGTCGAGTTCGCCGCGGCGGATTCCGAGCGCGGAGTGGAAGATCACAACGGTCGTCATGCTGACCGATCCTGCCACCGATGGCGTCGCTCCAACAGGGCGAGAATTTCGGCTCAGCCCGCGAGGGCGACCGCGCCGGCGAGCTCCCGCGCCAGGTTTCCGCGATCGACCACCTCGATCGCGTCGAGGCCCTGCCAGTCGCGGGCGGCCTGCAGCAGCGGCACGATGCGCTGCTCGATTCCGGGCGGGGCCCATTCTTCGCGCCAGGACGACTGCACCCGCAGCACCCGGTTCTGCCGGTCGTTCTTGAGGTCGACCCGTCCGACGATGCGGTCGTCGAGGAGCACGGGCAGGCTGTAGTACCCGAACACCCGCTTCTCCGCGGGCGTGTAGATCTCGATGCGGTAGTGGAAGTCGAACAGCCGCTCGGCCCGCGGACGCGCCCAGACCACGGGGTCGAAGGGCGACAGGAGTGCTCCCGCATCGATTCGCCGCGGCATCCGGGCGTCTCTGTGCAGGTAGGCCTGCTGTTTCCAGCCCTCCACCGCGACCGGGACGAGCTCGCCGCTGTCCACGAGGTCGGCGGCGGCCGCGCGGGCCGGCCCCTGTTTGATCCGGTAGTAGTCGCCGATGTCGGCGAGTGTGCCGACGCCGAGCGCGCGGGCGCCGTCCGCGATGAGGGCGCGCACCGCATCGGTCTCGGAGACGGTGGTCGCGAGCACCTCGGCCGGCACGCGCTGCTCGGCCAGGGCGTAGCTGCGTTCGAACCGCACGCGTCCGTCGCTCACGACTTCGCCCCAACCGAAGAGGTACTCGAGCCCGTACTTCACGTCGGACCAGCCCCACCACGAACCGCGGCTCTTGTTCGCGTCGTGCTCGATCTCGCTCGCGGCGAGCGGGCCCTTCTCGGCCAGTTCGGCGCGCAGCCAGTCGAGCATGGGCTGGTTGTTCTGCACCCAGCCGTCGGGGTCTGCGGACTGGCGCGCACGCCGCGCGTCCATGCGCCACTGGAACAGCGGCCGGTTCGCCATCGGGATGATCGCCGCCTCGTGCGCCCAGTACTCGGTGTAGCGCGATTTCTTGCCGAACGTCAGCCGGTCGAGATCGGCCTTGTCGTAGTGCCCCAGGCGCGCGAAGACCGGCAGGTAGTGGCTGCGCTCGAACACGTTGACCGAGTCGAGCTGCAGCAGGCCGAGACGGTCGATGAGAGAACCGAGCTGCCGGATGCCGGTGGCGGCGACGGTGCCGTCGGCGGAGGAGCGCGCACGGCCGAAGCCCTGCGCTGCCAGCGCGATACGGCGGGCCTGGGCCGCGGACAGCTGGGACGACGTTGTGGTGGGCACGTGTCGAGACTAGCGAGGGGCGCCGACACACAGCGGATCGAGCCTGTCGAAATCGCTGGCGCGATGTCCATGAGCTCCACCGCGCACGCTCAACCTGCTGTTCGCCCTGCGTTCACCGGGGCGCCCCCGATTGGTACCGCGTGGACCGTAGCTTTCATCGAGGTCGTCCCGGTTCCCTTCTGCCCGCTCACAGCGCGGGCGGCCGGAGCGTCCATCTGGAGGAACCCCTTGTTCAGAAAGCGTCACCTCGCCGGCGTTGCGATCTTCGCCGCCGCGGCAATCACCCTCAGCGCATGCGCTAGCGACACCGCCACCCCCGCAGCGACCGACGTCGATGCCACCACCGCCACCAGCGCCGAGGACTTCGGCGGACTCGACGCTCTCATCGAGGCCGCGCAGGCCGAGGGCGAGCTCAACGTCATCGCGCTCCCCGACAACTGGGCGAACTACGGCGAGATCAAGGCTCTCTTCGAAGAGAAGTACGACATCATCGTCAACTCCGCCGACCCCGACATCTCCAGCGCCGAGGAAATCGCCGCCGCCGACAACCTCAAGGGCCAGGACACCGCGCCCGACGTCTTCGACCTCGGCACCGCCGTCACCCTCGCGAGCACCGACTACTTCGCGCCGTACCAGGTCGCGAACTGGGACGAGATCCCCGACGCCAACAAGGAGTCGACCGGTCTCTACGTGAACGACTACACCGGTTCGATGTCGATCGGCTACAACTCGAACGACGTGCCGAAGCCCGAGTCGCTCGACGACCTCCTCGGTGACGACTACAAGGGCGCTGTCGCGCTCAACGGCGACCCGACGCAGGCCGGCGCGGCCTTCGCGGCCGTCGGTCTCGCCACCGTGCAGCAGGGCGGATCGCTCGACGACTTCCAGGACGGCATCGACTTCTTCGAGCAGCTGAACGACGCGGGCAACTTCATCCCCGTCAACGCGACGCCCGCCACGATCGCCTCCGGCGAGACCAAGGTCGTCTTCGACTGGAGCTACAACAACCTCGCGCAGGCGTCCGTCGTCGACGGCTGGGAAGTCACCACGCTCCCGGGCGCCGTCTACACGAGCTTCTACAACCAGGCAATCAGCAAGGACGCACCGCACCCCGCGGCCGCCCGCCTCTGGCAGGAGTTCCTCTACAGCGCCGAGGCCCAGAACCTCTTCATCGTCGGTGGCGCGTACCCCGTCACGATCGACGCCATGAACGAGGCCGGCACCACCGACGAGGACGCCATCGCCGTGATCGGCAACCTCGACGGCGACATCGTCACCCCGACCGAGGAGCAGTCCGCCGCGGCATCCGCTCTTCTCGCAGAAAAGTGGGCTGCGGCCATCGGCTAGCAGCAACCCCATGACTGTCGCAAACGCGCCAGTCCTCGTACCGGGTGCTGCGGAGTCCGCTCCGCAGCACCCGGCCACCGGACCGGCCAGCTCTCCCCGGCGCCGAGCCCTC
This sequence comes from Conyzicola lurida, assembly GCF_014204935.1. Lineage (NCBI taxonomy): Bacteria > Bacillati > Actinomycetota > Actinomycetes > Micrococcales > Microbacteriaceae > Conyzicola > Conyzicola lurida. Next base: position 646,105 of record NZ_JACHMJ010000001.1, read on the forward strand.
AGCGGGCTGGCCAAGTATCTGGGGCTCACGCCCTTCGCGGTCTACGTGGTGCTGTTCCTCGCCATCCCGACCGTGCTCGCCGTCACCACCGGTTTCTTCACCGAGGACGGCGCCTTCACCCTCTCCAACATCGCCGGACTCTTCGACGCGCAGGTGCTGAACACCTTCGCCGCGTCGTTCTGGGTCTCCGCGGTCACCGCCGTCATCGGCGCGGTCGTCGGAGCCGTCGTCTGCTACGCGCTGCTCGGTACGCGCGCCGACGGTGCCCTGCGCTCGCTCATCGACTCGGCCTCGAGCGTCCTCGCCCAGTTCGGCGGTGTCATGCTGGCCTTCGCGTTCATCGCGGCCATCGGCACCCAGAGCCTGCTCACGCTGTGGCTCAGCGACACCTTCGGCATCAACATCTACGAGAACGGCCCGTGGCTGTACCAGCCCGCCGGCCTGCTCGTCGTCTACACCTACTTCCAAGTGCCGCTGATGATCATCACGTTCCTGCCCGCCCTCGAGGGGCTCAAGGCACAGTGGGCCGAGGCCAACTCCACGCTGGGCGGCACACGCTTCACCTACTGGACCCGCATCGCCTTCCCGGTGCTCGCGCCCTCCTTCTTCGGCAGCCTGCTGCTGCTCTTCGCCAACGCCTTCTCGTCGTACGCGACGGCCGCGGCGCTGGTCAGCCAGGGCTCGCCGATCGTGCCGCTGCAGATCCGCGCGGCGCTCGTCAGCGAGACCGTGCTCGGCCGGGAGAACATGGCCGGCGCGCTCGCGCTCGGCATGGTCGTGGTGATGGTCATCGTGATGTGGGGCTATTCCGTGCTGCAGTCGCGCACGTCGAGGTGGCAGAAATGACAAAAAACGCCGTACGTCTCGGCACCGAGCCGAACCCCGTCGTCCGCTGGATCATCCTCGGCGTCGTCGGCCTCGTCTTCGCCTTCCCGATCATCGCGATGGTCGAGTTCACCTTCCGCGACGGGCTCTCGGGCGGGCACACGCTCGACCACTGGACCGGCCTGTTCAGCGAGGACGCCGCCCGCACCTACCGCAACCTGTTCACCGCCATCGGCAACTCGCTGCTGCTCGCTGTCGTCACGGTGGGCATCGTGCTCGTCGTGCTGCTGCCCACGATGATCCTCGTGCACCTGCAGTTCCCGCGGCTGCGTCGTGTGCTCGAGTTCATCTGCATCATCCCGATCACCGTTCCCGCGATCGTGCTCGTCGTCGGACTCGCGCCGGTCTACTCGGTCGTCGTCAGCGTGCTGGGCGGCTCGATCTGGACCCTGGCCTTCGCCTACGGGATCACCGTGCTGCCGTACGCGTACCGCGCCATCCAGTCCAACCTCGACGCGGTCGACGTGATCACGCTGAGCGAGGCCGGGCGTACGCTGTCGGCGGGCTGGGGCAGGGTGCTCTGGTTCGTGCTGCTTCCCAACCTGAAGAGGGGTGTGCTCGCGGCATCCTTCATCTCGATCGCCGTGGTGCTCGGGGAATTCACGATCGCCAGCCTGCTCAACCGGGTGAACCTGCAGACGGCCCTGTTGCAGGTCAGCTCGTCCGACCCGTACGTCGCGATCATCTTCGCGCTGCTCGCCCTGCTGTTCGCGTTCGTCCTCCTGCTCTCCATCGGCCGCATCGGCCGTGCCCGTCGCTCCGGAAGTGAATCATGACCCTCACCGCACCCACCCGCACCATGACCGCCGAGCCCGGCAGCGGCGCCACCGTCGCTCTGCGGAACGTCGTGAAGACGTACGGCAGCATGCAGGCGCTCTCGGGCATCGACCTCGAGCTGGCGCCCGGCGAGTTCATCGCCCTGCTCGGCCCCTCGGGCTGCGGCAAGACCACCGCCCTGCGCGCTCTCTCCGGCCTCGAGACCATCGACTCCGGCAGCATCCTCATCGACGGCGTCGACGTTGCGGCGACCCCGACGAACAAGCGCGACATCGGCATGGTCTTCCAGTCCTACTCGCTGTTCCCGCACATGACCGTGCTCGAGAACGTCGAGTTCGGTCTGCGGATGCGCAAGGTCGCCAAGGCGGACCGCCGCGAGCGCGCTACGGAGGCCCTGGAGATGGTCGGCCTCGGCGCGCACGGCGAGCGGTTCGCGCACCAGCTCTCCGGCGGACAGCAGCAGCGCGTCGCCTTGGCCCGCGCTCTCGTCACCCGCCCCCGCGTGCTGCTGCTGGACGAACCTCTCAGCGCCCTCGACGCCAAGGTGCGCGTGCAGCTGCGCGAGGAGATCCGCCGCATCACGCGCGACCTCGGCATCACCACGGTCTTCGTCACCCACGACCAGGAGGAGGCCCTCGCGGTCGCCGACCGGGTCGCGGTCATGCGCGCCGGCCGCATCGAGCAGATCGGCACGCCCGAGGAGCTCTACGCCACCCCGGCCAACCCGTTCGTCGCCGACTTCGTGGGCCTCACCAGCCGGGTCCCCGGCGAGGTGGTGGATGGCGCGGTCGTGGTGCACGGCGTCCGGCTGCCGCTCCTCGGCGAGCACCAGGAGAACGGTCCCGTGCTGACGTACATCCGCCCCGAAGACGTCGCGCTCGCCGCGAAAGACGATCCCGGCGCCATCCCCGTCACCGTCGTCTCCACGAGCTTCCTCGGGTCGCTGCGACGCACGCATTTCCTGCTTCCCGACGAGTCGCTCATCGCCGCCCAGCACGCGGTCGACGAGCACCCGGTTGTCGGGGCACCCGCTTTTGTGCGCCTGAAGCAGTCGGCGGTCGCGGCAAGTCCTCGCTCCTGATCGGGCTTGCCACCTAGACTCGGAAAATGCTGTTCCGCGCGCGCCGAGCCCCCGAGTCGATCAACCCGAAACCGAAGGCCGTCGCCACGCGCGACGTGGTCTCCGACACCCTGCCCGACGGCATGAAGATCGCCGGGGCGTGGGCGTGGCGCCTGCTCGCCATCGTCGGAGTGCTCGTGGTCTTCGGGCTGCTGGTCATCCAGCTGCGCGACATCGTGATCCCGCTGATGATCGCGGTTCTGATCGCGGCCCTCCTCGTGCCCGTGGTGCAGTTCCTCGTGCGGCACCGCTGGCCGAAGGCGCTCGCCGTCGCGGTCGCCCTGCTCGGCGCGATCGTCATCGTCGCGGGGCTGATCTACCTGATCGTCTGGCAGATCCGACAGGGCGCCGACGACATCCAGAACCGCTCGATCACCGCCTACGAAACGTTCCAGAAGTGGCTCAACACCACCTTCGGCATCGACTCGGCCCAGCTCAACGACTACATCGAGCAGGCGTGGACGGCCATCCAGGACGACAGCGCCGCGCTCTGGTCGGGCGCCCTCACCGTGGGTACGACCGCGGGCCACTTCCTCGTCGGCGCGCTACTCGTGCTGTTCGCCACGCTCTTCATCCTCATCGACGGCAAGGGCATCTGGAACTGGATCGTGCGCCTCTTCCCGCGCAAGGCACGCGCCGCCGTCGACGGCTCGGGCCACGCCGGCTGGATCACCCTCACCACCTTCGTCAAGGTGCAGATCTTCGTGGCCTTCATCGACGCGGTGGGCATCGGCCTCGGCGCGTTCATCCTCGGGCTCCCGTTCGGCGGCTTCCCCCTCGTCATCCCGATCACCATCGCGGTCTTCCTCGGTTCGTTCATCCCGGTGGTCGGCGCCGTCGTCACGGGCACCATCGCGATCTTCGTCGCGCTGGTCTACCTCGGCCCGATCCAGGCGCTGATCATGCTCGGCATCGTGCTGCTCGTGCAGCAGGTCGAGGGCCACATCCTGCAGCCGCTCGTGATGGGCGCCGCGGTCAAGGTGCACCCCCTCGCCGTCGTCTTCGCGGTTGCTGCGGGTTCGGGCGTCGCGGGCATTATCGGGGCCCTGTTCGCAGTACCGTTAGTAGCAACGCTCAACGTCATGGTGACCTATATTGCGAGCGGAAAGTGGCGTGAAACCACACGTCCCCAGCTGAAAGAAGCACTCAAGCAATGACTGAAACCTCCCTCGTTGGCCCCACACTGGCCGATTTCGAGGGAGCGCGAACCATCGTTTCCCGTGCGGCCGATGTCACACCCATGGAAACGGCGCGCTTCATGTCGGAGATCCTGGGATCCCCGGTATTCCTCAAGTGTGAGAACCTGCAGCGCACCGGGTCGTACAAGATCCGGGGCGCGTACAACCGTCTCGCCGGGCTGAGCCCCGAGGAGAAGGCGCGCGGCGTCGTCGCCGCGTCCGCGGGCAACCACGCGCAGGGCGTCGCCTTCGCGGCCCGTGAGCTGGGCATCAAGGCCACCATCTTTATGCCGGTCGGCGTCCCCCAGCCGAAGCTCGCCGCGACCCGCGGCTACGGTGCCGACGTCGTGCTGCGCGGCACCACGGTGGAGGAACCCCTGCGCGCCGCCGCCGAGTTCGCCGAGAAGACCGGCGCGGTACTCATCCCTCCGTTCGACCACATCGACGTCGTCACCGGACAGGGCACCGTCGCCCTCGAGATCCTCGACCAGGTGAACGACGTCGACACCGTGCTCGTGCCGATCGGCGGCGGCGGCCTCATCTCGGGCGTCGCGAGCGTGATGAAGCAGCGCGCCGCGCTCGAGGGCCGCACCGTGCGCATCATCGGCGTGCAGGCGTCCAACGCCGCGCCGTATCCGCTGTCGCTGCAGAACGGGTACATCACCGAGATCAAGACGCTGCCGACCATCGCCGACGGCATCAACGTGGCGAGGCCCGGCGTGCTCAACTTCGCCATGATCCGCGAACTGGTCGACGAGGTCATCACCGTCGACGACGACCTCATCGCCCGCGCGATGCTGCTGCTGCTCGAGCGCGGCAAACTGGTGGTCGAGCCCGCGGGCGCCGTCGGCATCGCCGCGATCCTGTCGGGCCAGGTGAAGGATGTCGGCAGGACCGTCGTCATTCTCAGCGGCGGCAACATCGACCCGATGATGATGGAACGTGTCATCAGCCACGGCCTCGCCGCGTCGGAACGCTACCTCAAACTGCGCATCCCGCTGCCGGACCGTCCCGGCCAGCTCGCGCGGATCGCGGCGCTCGTCGCCGAGGCGAACGCGAACGTCGTCGAGGTGCTGCACACGCGGCACAACGAGGGCATGCAGTTCAGCCAGGTCGAGCTCGAACTGCACATCGAGACGCGTGGGCCGGAGCACGCGCAAGAGGTGCTCAACCGGCTGCGCGACGAGGGCTACGAGCCGCGGGTGGACTTCTAAGCGGCTCGAGCCTGTCGAAACCCAAGGCGGGTCGAGCCTGTCGAAACCCAGGATTTCGACAAGCTCAATCCGGTGGGGCTTACGGGATGTACGTCTCCACCGCGAGGATCTCGACCGAGATCGACTTGCCGTTGGGGGCCGTGTAGCTCGACGATTCGCCGACCTTCATGCCCATGATGGCGATGCCGAGCGGGCTGCCCTCGCTGTAGACGTCGAGCTCGGCGTCGCCGACGATCTCGCGGCTGCCGAGGAGGAACACGCTCTTGTCGCCGAGGATGTTCGCGGTGATCACGGTGCCGGGCTCGACCACTCCGCTGGACGTGGGGGCCTCGCCGACGGTGGCGTGGCGCAGCAGCTCGGTGAGCACCCGGATGCGGGCCTCGATCTTGCCCTGCTCTTCCTTCGCGGCGTGGTAGCCGCCGTTCTCTTTGAGGTCGCCCTCTTCGCGCGCGGCCTCGATCTTCTTGGCGATCTCGAGCCGGCCCTCGCCTGAGAGCTGCTCGAGCTCTGCACTGCGGCGGTCGTACGCCTCCTGGGTCAACCAGGTGACTGAACTGTCGTTAGTCACAATGCTCTCCTATACAGATAAAGACCGGTCGGTACTGACCGGTCCTGGGGGCGAATCGGTCAAGACTATGTGAGCCAGCAGCGGTATATCAACCCGGTGACCGAAAGCTCGGTCGTGCGCACGTCGACGTCGATGGTGCGCACGCGCGTTTCGGCGGCCGGAACGCTGATGAGCTTCCAGCCGACGATGCCGAAGGTCGAGTTGAGCGCCTGCGCGGCGCACTCCATGCTCTCGCCCGGGTCGACGGTGAGCTGGAACTTCACGGTGACCAGCTGGTCGTCCACAACGGTGTGCCCGACATCCACGACTTCGAACTCGGCCGCGGGGGTGCCGCCGACGCCCACCCAGATCACCCAGGCGACGACGACCACGGCGACGATCGCGCCGGTGACGATTGCGATGACCCTGTTGCGGCGGCCCCGGCCGGGAGTGCGACCGTAGCGCGCGTCGAGATCGATCGCGTCGTGCTGCTCAGTCGTTGACACACATGCTCCAGATCGGGCGGGTATTCTTATCACCTAGGCTATTCGACCCGCTAGGAGTTCTGTGACACTGCGCCTGCTTGCGGTTCACGCCCACCCCGACGACGAGTCGAGCAAGGGCGCAGCGACCTACGCCTACTACCGCGACCGGGGTGCCGAGGTGACCGTCGTCAGCTGCACCGGCGGAGAACGCGGCGACATCCAGAACCCGGCCCTCGTCGCGACCGCGCACGCCGACCGCGACATGGGCGGCCTCCGCCGCATCGAGATGGCGCGCGCCCAGCGGGTGATGGGCATCGACCACCGCTGGCTGGGCTACCTCGACTCGGGGCTGCCCGAGAACGGCGAGGCGCTGCAGCCGCAGAGCTTCGCGATGACGCCGCTCGAGATCTCCGGAGTTCCGCTGGTCAAGGTCATCCGCGAGCTGCGCCCGCACGTCGTGATCACCTACGACGAGAACGGCGGGTACCCGCACCCCGACCACATCCGCACGCACGCGGTGACGATGTGGGCTCTGGATGCCGCGGCCGACGCCGCGCAGTTGCCCGAGTGGGGACCGCCCTGGCAGGTCAGCAAGGTCTACTACGACCGCATCATCAGCCCACAACGGTTCGCCGCCGTGTTCGAGGCCCTCGTCGCCGCGCAGCCCGAGCACCCGCTGCTGCCCGCGCTCGAGGAGATGCGGGGTTGGATGGGCGACCGGGCCGAGGCGAACATCACGACGCAGATCCCCGTCGGCGACTTCTTCGACGTGCGCGACGCCGCGCTGCGGGCGCACTCGAGCCAGGTGCCTGCCGACAGCCCCTTCTTCTTCTGGCCCAACGACATCCAACGGGCCGCCTGGCCGTACGAAGACTTCGAACTCGCCGTCTCCCGTGTCGACACACAGCTCCCGGAGACCGATCTGTTCGCCGGTATTACCGATGAGGACCCCCGATGACCTTTCTGACCGACGCCCCGCTCCGCTTCGGAGTGTGGCTGACCAGCACCGTGCCCTCGCCCAGCCCCACCGGGTACGGCGAGTACACGGGCGACGCCGACACCGTCACGCCCGGCTGGATCGGCTTCGCCATCACGTTCCTCGTCGCCCTCGCCACGGTGTTCATCGCGGTCGACATGGTCCGGCGCGTGCGCCGCACCCGGTACCGCGGCGAGATTCGCGAGAAGCTGCAGGCCGAGGCCGAGGCCACCGGTAGGACCGGGGCAGACGCCACCGGCACACCCGCCGGCGAAGGCACCCCGCCGCGCGCGGAGTAGGCACCCGGCGGAATAATCCGCCGCCCGACGGCGCTTGACATACGGCGACACACGATTGTGCAGCCGTACCCCATCAGCGTGAAAATGAGTACCCCATGACCTCGATTCCTGTCTCCGTCGACGCGCCCGCCGACGCCGTGCCCTCTGCCGTTGTGCCCGCCGAGTACGCCGACTGGCGCGCGTCGCGGCTCAGCGCCGTGGCGTCCGCCACCGGCAATCTCTCGCTCGTCGAGACCCGCTGGCTGCCCGCCGGCGTCACCGCAGCCGACGCGCTGCCCGCCGCGCTCGAGGGACTCGCCGACACGGTCACCGTGACCACGCTCAAGCGCCGCAACCTCGACACCGGCGAACCCGAAGAGGGACTGCGCTTCTGGGACGCGGCGTCTCCCGCCATCCGCGCCTTCGACACGATCACCGCGTTCGACTACGACCCCGACTGGGTCATCGAGGCGACGTTCACCCCCGTGGCCGGCGACCGGACCATCCCGTTCGAGCACATCAGGGACAACGGCGGCAGCCGCGAACTCGTCGTCCCCGGCGACATCCACTTCAGCCGTGACGGGGTCGACTACTCGCTCAGTGCCTTCGACGACGACGGCACCCTGCTGCTCGTCTTCGGCGACGCCACGAACCGGTCGACCGACCCCGCGACGCGCACGTACTCGTCGGGCCGCTTCCTGTTCGTGCAGCGCGCGGACGACGCGGGCTTCGGCGACGCCGGCACCGTGACCCTCGACTTCAACCGGGCATTCGTGCCCCCGTGCGGCTTCTCGGTGCAGTACAACTGCCCGCTGCCGCCCGCCCAGAACCGCTTCGCCGGAAACGTCGCAGCCGGAGAGCGCGAAGCCGTTTTCAGCGACGGCTTCGACATCTACGCCCTCTAACCCGCAGCATCCCCTCCACCACACAGCACCCAGGAGCATCATGAACAAGCCCATCGCGTTCGTCGCACTCGGCCTCGCGGCGTCACTCGCGCTCGCCGGCTGCGCGTCCGGCGCCTCGACCGACTCGTCGTCGGCCAGCTCGACCGTCGAGATCGGTTCGCTCTACGAACCGCAGAACCTCAGCAACGTCGCCGGCGGCGGCCAGGGCGTGACCGAGGCGTTCAACGGCAACGTCTACGAGGGCCTGTTCAAGCTCGCCGACGACGGCAGCGTCGAGCCGCTTCTCGCCGAGAGCAACACGGTCAGCGACGACGGCCTCACCTACACCTTCACGCTGAAGAGCGGCGTCACCTTCCACTCCGGCAAGGAGCTCACCTCGGCCGACGTCAAGGCGAGCATCGAGGCGGTCCTCGCCGAAGACTCGCAGTCCGCGCGCAAGAGCAGCTTCGGCACCATCGCCGGCATCGAGACCCCGGATGACGCAACCGTCGTCGTCACTCTCGAGGAGCGGTCGATCTCGTTCATCTACAACCTCTCCTACGTCTGGATCATCAACGCCGACGCGACCGACGGCGAGACCACCGAAGACGGAACCGGTCCCTACACGCTCGGCGAGTGGAAGCGCGGCAGCTCGCTCAGCCTCGAGGCCTTCGACGGCTACTGGGGAGACGCGCCCGCGACCGACGAGGTCGTCTTCAACTACTTCACCGACGCCACCGCGCTGAGCAACGCGCTGCTGACCGACCAGGTCGACATCGTGACGAGCGTGCAGAGCCCCGACGCGCTCACCCAGTTCGCCGACAACGCGGACTACGTGGTGAGCGACGGCGACTCGACCACGAAGGAGATCCTGGTCTTCAACGACCGCGTCGCGCCCTTCGACAACGTCTCCGTGCGTAAGGCGATCTACTCGGCGATCGACACCGAGAAGCTGCTCAACTCGATCTGGGGCGACTACGGAACGCTCATCGGCTCGATGGTCCCCCCCACCGACCCCTGGTACGAGGACCTCACCCAGGTGAACCCCTACGACCCCGCGCTCTCCGAGCAGCTGCTCGCCGACGCGGGCTTCGCCGACGGCTTCGAGTTCACCCTCGACACCCCGTCGTACGACCCGCACCCCGTGGTCGCCGAGTTCGTGAAGAGCGAGCTGGCCAAGGTCGGTATCACCGTCACGATCAACACCATCAGCTCCGACGAGTGGTACACCAAGGTCTACAAGGCGCAGGACTTCACCGCGACACTGCAGGAGCACGTGAACGACCGCGACGTCGTCTGGTACGGCAACCCCGACTTCTACTGGGGCTACAACAACCCCGAGGTCACCGCGCTCGTCGACCAGGCCGAGGCTTCCGCCACGACCGACGAGCAGACCGCCGCGCTCAAGCAGGTGAACGAGCAGATCGCCGAGGACGCCGCGAGCGTCTGGCTCTACCTCTACCCGCAGATCGTCGTGGCTGCGAGCGACCTCACCGGCTACCCGGTGAACGGTCTGAACTCGCAGTTCTTCGTCTACGACATCGCCCGTTCCTAGGCTCCCGCTAGCCGCCGGGTCATCGACCGCCCGGCGGCTAGCCTTGTCTCCAGCATGACTGTCTACCTCCTCCGCCGAAGCGCGTTCCTCGTGGTGTCGTTCCTCATCGCCATGGTCGCCATCTTCGTGCTCCTGCGCCTGCTGCCGGGAGACCCGTCGAACGCGCTGCTCTCGGTGACAGCCACGCCGGAGCAGATCGCCGCGGCACAGGCCCAGGTCGGCGCGGACCGTCCCGTGCTCGAGCAGTTCGGCGACTGGTTCGCCCAGCTCGCGCGGTTCGACCTGGGCGAATCGTTCATCAGCTCGCTGCCCGTCGGGCCCGAGATCGCCGCGCGTCTCGTCGTGACCGTGCCGCTCACGCTGCTCGCCTTCGCGCTGGCCCTCGTGATCTCGCTCGTCGCCGGCTTCGTCGCCGCGGTGAAGAGCGACCGCTGGTACGGCATCCTCATCTCCGGCCTCTCGCAGCTCGGCGTCGCGGTGCCGGTGTTCTGGGTCGGCATCCTGCTGGTCGGTGTCTTCGCCATCCAGCTGCGGCTGCTGCCGTCGAGCGGTTTCCCGCGTGACGACTGGGCCGACCCCGCCGAGGCCCTGCTGTCGCTCACCCTCCCCGTGATCACGGTGGCGATCGTGATGAGCGCGTCGCTCACCCGCTACGTGCGTTCGGCGACGCTCGACGTGCTCGGCAGCGACTACCTGCGCTCGGCCCGCGCCCAGGGCTCGGGCTTCGTCGAGGCGCTCTGGCGGCACGGGCTGCGCAACGGCGCCGTGCCCGTCATCTCCATTCTCGGCATCGAGCTCGCCACCACGTTCCTCGGCGCGGTCGTCGTCGAGAGCGTCTTCGGCCTGCCCGGACTGGGCAGCATGCTCCTCCGCGCCATCCAGCAACACGACTACCCGAACATCCAGGGTGTGCTCTTCGTGAGCACCCTCGTCGTGCTGGTGATCGGCTTCCTCGCGGACATCGCGCAGCGCCTCGTCGACCCGCGCCTGCGCACGAGCCTGTCGGGCAACCGGTGAGCGCCGTCATCGTGGCCGAAGCGGCCGTCACCCGGCGCGGGCCCCGCTCGTGGACCCTCGTGCTCGGCCTCGTGCTCGTCGGCATCATCGCCGCGATCGCACTGATCTCGCTGTTCTGGCTGCCGTTCGCCCCCGACGACACCACCGGCACCCGGCTCGAGGGACCCGGCGCGACCCACTGGCTCGGCACCGACAAACTCGGCCGCGACCTCGCCACCCAGCTGATGATCGGCGCGCGCATCGCCCTCGCCGTGGGCCTCGGCTCCGTGCTGGTCGGCGCGGTCGTCGGCATCGTGGTCGGACTCATCGCGGCCTTCGCGTCGTCGTGGCTCGACGACACGATCTCGGCCGGGCTCGACGTGGTGATCGCGTTCCCCGTGCTGCTGCTCGCGATGCTCATCGTCGCCGCCCAGGGCGCGTCGCTCGTCTCCGTCATCCTCGCGATCGGTCTCGCCATGTCGGCGGTCGTCGCGCGCCTCTCCCGCGTGCTCACCAAGCGCGTGCTGGGGGAGCAGTACGTCACGGCCGCCCGCACCTCGGGAACCCGCTGGCCGGGCATCGTCGTACGCCACATCCTGCCCAACATCTGGCCCACGCTCGGCGTGAACCTCGCCCTGCAGTTCGGGGTCGCCGTGCTCGCCGAAGCCAGCCTCTCCTACCTCGGCCTCGGCGCCCCGCCGCCCAACGCGTCGTGGGGCCGCCTGCTGCAGGAGGCCCAGGGCACCGTGATCACCGCCCCCGTCGGAGCGATCGCGCCCGGTATCGCGCTCGTGATGCTCGTCATCGGCGTCAACTTCGTCGCCGACGGCCTGCGCGACGTCGCCGACCCCACCCGGAGGCGGTCACGATGAGCCTGCTCTCAGTCACCGACCTCGGCGTCACCGCGCCCACCGGCCGGGCGCTCGTCACCGGACTGACCTTCGACCTCGAAGCGGGGTCCCGCCTCGGGCTCATCGGCGAGTCCGGATCGGGCAAATCGGTCAGCTCGCTCGCGATCACCGGGCTGCTCGGCGCCGGGCTGACCGCCAGTGGCAGCGTGCTGCTCGACGGCGTGCAGGTCGTGGGCGCCGCGGAGCGCCGGCTCGTGCCGCTGCGCGGGCGTGCGGCATCCGTGGTCTTTCAAGAACCGCTCACGGCCCTCGACCCGCTCATGCGCATCGGACGCCAGGTGCAGGAGCCGATCGCCCGGCACCGCGGACTGCGCGGGGCCGCCCTTCGCGCCGCCGCCGTCGAGGCGCTGGCCGAGGTCAGCCTCACCGACGAGCGCATCGCGAGGGCCTACCCGCACGAGATCTCGGGCGGCCAGCGTCAGCGCGCCGCGATCGCCATCGCGCTCGCGAGCCGCCCGAAGCTGTTGATCGCCGACGAGCCGACGACCGCGCTCGACGTGACGGTGCAGGCCGAGATCCTCGCCCTGCTCGACCGCCTCGTCGAGGCGCGCGGGATGGCGCTGCTGTTCATCAGTCACGATCTTGCCGTCGTCAGTGCGATGACGAGCGACGTCATCGTGATGCGCGACGGGCACGCGGTGAAGCGCGGCACGATGGACGCACTGCTCGCGGCGCCGAGCGACCCGGACAGTGCCGATCCATACGTGATCGAGCTCGTGCGCAGCGCCCGGGCGCTCGACGCGATGCTGGGGGAGAAATGACCGCGCCCATCCTGGAACTCCGCGACGTGAGCTACCGCTACCGACGCGGCGCCCTCGCCGTCGACGGCGTCTCGCTCTCGGTCGCCGAGGGTCAGAGCGTCGGCCTCGTGGGGGAGTCCGGCTCGGGCAAGACGACTCTGCTGCGCCTGATGCTCGGGCTCGCGCGTCCCACCGCGGGCGAGGTGCTCTTCGACGGAGCCGCGCTGCGGCCCGCGACGATGCGCTCGTTCCGCGCCTCGGTGCAGACCGTGTTCCAGGACCCGTACTCGTCGCTCGACCCCCGCCAGCGCATCGGGGCCATCGTCGCCGAGCCGCTGCGCTCCCTGGGCCTCGCCCGCGGGGCCGAGGCGGCCGGAATGGTCGTCGCCTCCCTCGCCTCGGTCGGACTGCCCGCGGACACCGTCGGCCGGTATCCGCACGAGTTCTCCGGCGGACAGCGCCAACGCATCGCGATCGCCCGCGCCACCGTCTGCCACCCGCGACTGCTGCTCGCCGACGAGCCGGTGAGCGCGCTCGACGTCACCACGCGGATCCAGGTGATCGACCTGCTGATCGAGCTGCGCGCGAGCGCCGGTCTCGCCGTGCTGATGGTGTCGCACGACCTCAGCGCCGTCGCGGCGCTCTGCGACGACACGGTCGTGCTGCAGGGCGGCACCGTCGTCGAGACCGGGTCGACCGCCGAGCTGCTGCGGTCGCCCGCGCAGGCGTACACGCGTCGGCTCGTCGACGCCGTGCCGCGTCTGCCCGCGGAGTAGTCGCGGAAGAGTTTTCCCGGGGCAAGTTTCCACGGGAAAGTCTTTCCCGGGAAACTTCCCGCGGCAAGTTTCCCGCGGTAATTTCCGCGTCATGTCTTGCCGCGGCACATTTCCCGCAGCAAGTTTTCCCGCGGCAAATTTCCCCGCGTCGAGTTCTCCCGCGGCAACTTCTCCCGCGGGAAAAGTCGCGCCCGCGGCATCCCGCAGTCTGACTTCCTAGAAGACCGGCGGATTCGTCGCGACGATGAAGATGCCGGTCCAGTGGCAGAGGAACGCGAGCAGCGTGAGCGTGTGGAAGATCTCGTGGAAGCCGAACTTGCCCGGGAACGGGTTGGGCTTCTTCAGCCCGTAGATCACAGCACCGACCGTGTAGAACAGGCCGCCGACCAGGATCAGCGTCATCATCGTGGCGTTGGCCTGGAAGAAGTCGACGATGAAGATGAGCGATGCGTAGCCGAGCAGCAGGTAGAGCGGCACGTAGAGCCAGCGCGGGGCGCCGATCCAGAAGACGCGGAAGAGGATGCCGAGTCCGGCGCCCGCCCAGACCAGCCAGAGCAGCAGCACCGACTTGTCGTGGGGGAGCGCGAGCACCGTGATCGGGGTGTACGAGCCGGCGATCAGCAGGAAGATGTTGGCGTGGTCGATGCGCTTGAAGACGGCTTTGGTCTTCGGCTTCCAGTCAATGCGGTGGTACAGCGCCGAGTTGCCGAAGAGCAGCAGCGACGACGCGACGAAGACGCTCGAGCTGATGCGGGCGGCGGCACCGTCGGCGGCGACGATCAGGATGACGCCCAGCACGCCGGCCAGCGGGAAGGTGCCCGCGTGGATCCAGCCGCGCCAGGTCGGTTTGACATCGATCTTCTCGAACTCGATCGCATCGTCGAGCAGCGGGACGTTGGGGAGATCAGCTCCGGGGTCGTCATCCACCGGGGGCACGGAGCTGTTCGTGGTCATGGGGAAAGCTTACGACAGCCGCCATTCGCACCTGCCGGTCGTCGAGATTGGGCTAGCGTAGGCCTGTGAAAGACAGGCAAGCTCCTCTCGGCCGCAACTTTCTCTACGGTCTTTACCAGAGACGGCTGCGCCGTAGTCTCGCGACGAACGCGATGCCGCAGCACGTGGCGATGATTTTCGACGGCAACCGCCGCTGGGCGCGCCAGCGCGGCCTCGAGACCGCCGCGCACGGCCACAGCGCCGGGGCGCTCAAGATCCACGAGTTCCTCTCCTGGTGCGACCAGCTCGGAATCTCCGTCGTCACGCTCTACCTGCTGTCGAACGACAATCTCGTCAACCGCCAGAGCGAAGAGCTCGACCAGCTGTTCGAGATCATCGCGGAGCTCAGCGAAGACCTCGCCGACACGAAGGACTGGCGCGTGCAGCAGGTGGGCACGAAGGACGGCCTGCCGCAGTCGCTCATCGACGCCATGGGTGCCGCGGAGAAGAAAACCGCCGCGAACACCGGCCTGCACGTCAACCTCGCCGTCGGCTACGGCGGCCGCCGCGAGATCGCCGACGCCGTGCGCAGCATCGTGCACCAGCACAACTCCGACGGCGGCAAGCTCGACGACCTCGCCGAGCTGCTCACGCCCGAGCTCATCGCCGAGCACCTCTACACGCAGGGCCAGCCCGACCCCGACCTCGTCATCCGCACGTCGGGAGAACAGCGGATGAGCGACTTCATGCTCTGGCAGAGCGCCCACAGCGAGCTGTACTTCGTCGAGGCGCTCGGCCCCGACCTGCGCGAGGTCGACTTCCTGCGCGCGCTTCGCGACTACGCCAAACGACAGCGACGATTCGGATCCTGATGACCATCGACGACTACGCCGACCAGTTCGGCGAAGAACCCGGCTACCTCAACTTCGCGCGCGTCGGCCCGGTCGGCCGCACCGTGCTCGAGGAGCAGCGGGCCCAGACCGACGTGCTCTCGCACGCCCGGTTCGGCAGTCTCGACGCCCTCGACACCGGCCAGGACCTCCGCGTGCGCGAGGCCGTTTCGGGCGTCACGGGGTTCCGTCCCGACCAGATCGTCTTCCAGCCGAACACGAGCCAGGGGCTCATGCACGCCATGTTCGGCATCACCGGCGGCGTCGCGCTGTCGGCCGGCGACTTCCCCAGCGTGCCGTACGCCGCCGACCGCGCGGCCGAGTCGCTCGGCGTGCTCGCCCCGCTCTGGCTCGAGACCGATCACGGCCGCATCACCCCCGGCAACCTGCGCGACCAGCTGACGCCGGCCATCACCGCCGTGGTGGTCAGCCTCGTCGACTTCCGCACCGGCTACCTCACCGACATCGAGGGCATCCGCCAGGTCATCGGCGACCGCCTGCTCGTCGTCGATGCGATTCAGGGCTTCGGTGTCGTGGATGCGCCCTACCAGGTCGCCGACGTCGTCGTATCGGGCGGGCAGAAGTGGGTCCGATCCGGCTGGGGAACCGGCTTCCTCGCCCTCAGCGACCGGGCCGTCGACCAGCTCACCCCCGTCTTCTCGGGCTTCACCGGCACGGAGCGCGACGACGCCCCCGTCGACGAGATCCTGCCGCCCGCCCGCAGTGCCAAGGCCTTCAGCGTGAGCAACCCCGATCCCGTCGCGCAGGCGCGGTTCGCTGCCGCCCTCGAGGAGATCGCCGTCGTCGGAGTGCCGGCCATCCGCGACCGCATAATCGAGAAGACCACGCGCATCATCGACCTCGCCGACGAGTTCGGCATCCCGGTGACCTCGTCGCGGGCCGAGAGCGAGCGCGCGGGGATCGTCGTCGTCACGCCGGCGGCCGACCAGCTCACCGTGCTCGTCGCCTCGCTGTTCAACCACGGCATCACCAGCACGAGCCGCGACGGGTCGATCCGGCTCAGCGCACACGTCAGCACCGGCGAGGACACCTTCGACATGCTCCGCGGCGCGTTCACCAGCTTCGGGTCGGCGATCAACGTTTAACCTGCCGGACACATTCGGCTGGGCGTGTCGATTATCGCGACCGGGGTTTCGAGGCTTAGCGTCAATTCCATCAGGTATGGCGCCTGGTCGAGACGGCCACGTAAGTTCGTTTCGTAACGTAATTGGCCGTCTTCGCAGACTGGATCCGAGTGCGCGTCACTCGGGGATGGAGTGCACGTGGCCCACAACGTTAGCCCCCAGCAGAACACCACCAGCGCGACGGATCCGAAGGCCGCTACGGCGGAGCGCACCTATGTGCTCGACACTTCGGTTCTGCTGTCTGACCCGAAGGCCGTTTTCCGTTTCGCGGAACACGCCGTGGTTCTGCCGGTCATCGTCATCAGCGAGTTGGAGTCGAAGCGCAACGACCCGGAGATCGGGTATTTCGCGCGCCAGGCCCTCCGCAACCTTGACGAACTCCGAGTGCAGCACGAAAGGCTCGACTTCCCCATCGCGGTGGGGGAGGGCGGAACCCTCCGTGTGGAGCTCAACCACTCCAACATGTCCGTCCTGCCGTCGGGCCTCCAGCTCGGCGACAACGACTCGCGCATCCTCGCGGTCGCCCTCAACCTCGCCAACGACGGACTCGCCGTCACCGTCGTCTCGAAGGACCTCCCGCTGCGGGTGAAGGCCGCCTCGATCGGCCTCGCCGCCGAGGAGTACCGAGCGGAGCTCGCCGTCGACTCCGGCTACACCGGGCAGGCCGAGATCACCCTCAGCTCCGAACAGATGAACCAGCTGTACGACAACGAACAGTTGGATTCGCGCACCGTGCAAGACATCCCGGTCAACACCGGCCTCGTCATCCACTCGGACCGTGGTTCGGCCCTCGGCAGGGTCACCGCGCGCGGCCAGATGCGCCTCGTGCGAGGCGACCGCGACATTTTCGGGCTGCACGGCCGCAGCGCGGAGCAGCGCCTCGCGATCGACATGCTGCTCGACCAGGAGATCGGCATCGTCTCCCTCGGCGGAAGCGCGGGCACCGGAAAGTCGGCCCTCGCGCTCTGCGCCGGTCTCGAGGCGGTGCTCGAGAAGCAGCAGTACCGCAAGATCATGGTGTTCCGCCCGCTCTACGCGGTCGGCGGCCAGGAGCTCGGCTTCCTCCCCGGCGACGCCGCCGAGAAGATGAACCCGTGGGCGCAGGCCGTGTTCGACACCCTCGGCTCGGTCGTCTCGCAGAACGTGCTCGACGAGGTGCTGGAACGCGGCATCCTCGAGGTGCTGCCGCTCACGCACATCCGCGGTCGCTCGCTGCACGACGCGTTCGTCATCGTCGACGAGGCGCAGTCGCTCGAACGCAACGTGCTGCTGACGGTGCTCAGCCGCATCGGGCAGAACTCGCGTGTGATCCTCACCCACGACGTCGCCCAGCGGGATAACCTCCGGGTCGGACGCCACGACGGCGTCGCCTCGGTCATCGAGTCGCTCAAGGGCCACCCGTTGTTCGGGCACATCACCCTCACCCGGTCGGAGCGCAGCGCCATCGCCGCGCTCGTCACCGAGATGCTGGAGTCGAACGAGCTGGCCTAGCCGTTTTCGCGGGTCGACTCGGTCGAGCCTGTCGAAACCTCCCGCGGTTTCGGCAGGCTCGACCTCGTTTCGCCCACTTCCGCCCCTCACATCGCGTGAGCCCGCCCCGCGGGTGGAGCTCGTCGAAATCCAGACACGGGATGCCGCAACCGACGCCCAACCCGTCGAATCCCCTCGCGGGTTGAGCCCGTCGAAACCCCGGGCGGGATGCCGGGGCCGACGCCTACCCCCGTGGACACGCTCCGCGAGCCGGTCGTCGCGCTCATTCGCGGCACAATGCTCTTCCGAGGGTTGGGGAACAGCATTGTGCCGCGAATCACGACGCCGTCCGTCCGCGAATCACGACGCCGTCCGTCGGCGAGTGCCGGCGCTGTACGACGCAGTCCGTCGGCGAGTGCCGGCGCTGTACGACGCAGTCCGTCGGCGAGGGGGCGCTGGACGAGACCGCGCGTCGGCGATCTATGGCCCGGGACGCGACCCCGCGCGGACATCGGGGCACCTGGCGCGAACGCGACGACGCCCGCCCCGGGAAACCGGGACGGGCGTCGTGACGTGAATCCCTAGCCGGGGTGCGTCATCGACAGCACGTCGAGGGCGCCGTCCAGCTGCTCCAGCGTGAGCTCGCCGCGCTCGACGAAGCCGAGATCGATGACCGCCTCGCGCACCGTGATCGACTGCTTGACGGCGTGCTTCGCGATCTTCGCCGCCGACTCGTAGCCGATGAACTTGTTCAGCGGCGTGACGATCGACGGGCTGGACTCGGCCAGCGCGCGGGCGTGCTCGAGGTTGGCCTCGAGTCCGTCGACGGTCTTGTCGGCGAGCAGTACGGTCGAGTTCGAGAGCAGGCGGATCGACTCGAGCAGCGCGGTGCCCATCACGGGGATGGCCACGTTGAGTTCGAAGTTGCCGGTCGCGCCGGCCCAGGCGATCGTCGCGTCGTTGCCGATCACGCGGGCGCCGACCATGATGACGGCCTCGGGGATCACGGGGTTGACCTTGCCGGGCATGATCGACGATCCGGGCTGCAGGTCGGGGATGCTGAGCTCGCCGAGTCCGGTGTTGGGGCCGGAGCCCATCCAGCGCAGGTCGTTGCTGATCTTGGTGAGCGACACGGCGATGACCCGCAGCGCGCCGGACGCCTCGACGAGCGCGTCACGTGCGCCCTGCGCCTCGAAGTGGTCGAGCGCCTCGGTGATCGGCAGTCCGCTGTCGTCGGCGAGCTGTGCGATGACCTTCTGCGGGAAGCCGGCCGGGGTGTTGATGCCGGTGCCGACGGCCGTGCCGCCGAGCGGCACCTCGGCGACGCGCACGATCGTGGCGTTGACGCGGTCGATGCCGAGGCGGATCTGGCGTGCGTAGCCCGCGAACTCCTGGCCCAGGGTGACGGGCGTCGCGTCCATGAGGTGGGTGCGGCCGGCCTTGACCGCGGTCTTCCAGAGCTCGGCTTTGACGTCGAACGCCGCCGCGAGGTGTTCGAGCGAGGGGATGAGGTCGCCCAGCAGCGCTCCGGTCACGGCCACGTGCACCGAGGTCGGGAACACGTCGTTCGACGACTGCGAGGCGTTGACGTGGTCGTTGGGGTGCACGGGCGACCCGAGCGCGGTGCTGGCAAGCGAGGCGAGCACCTCGTTCATGTTCATGTTCGACGACGTGCCCGAGCCGGTCTGGTACGTGTCGACGGGGAACTGGTCGTGGTGGTGGCCGGCGATCAGCTGGTCGGCGGCACCGACGACGGCGTCGGCGATGGCCTGGTCGATGATGCCGAGCGATCCGTTGACGATGGCCGCGGCGCGCTTGATACGGGCCAGCGCGACGATCTGGGCGGGCTCGAGTCCGGCGCCGGAGATCGGGAAATTCTCGACCGCACGTTGTGTCTGCGCCCCGTACAGGGCGGAGAGGGGAACGAGTACTTCACCCATGGTGTCGTGTTCGACACGGAACTCGGGTGCAGCGGGGGAGGTGGTCACGTCGTTGGGCCTTCCGTTGGTGTGTGGTGTGGGGCTAGAGATTGCCGACACGGATGTCGGGAACCGCACGGCCCTCGAGCAGCCGGTAGTTCGCTCCCACGACAGCAAGCGTACCCGCGGCGATCCCGTCGCTGATGAGCTCGGACGACTCGATGAGCTCGCGGATCGTGTCGCGCAGGTGCTCCCGTCCGACCTCGTGGGCGTCGAGGCTGGACGCCGCGATCGGGCCCTCGTCGGACCCGCCGACGCGGCGCACGGCCGGCACGATCTTCGAGATGAGGTGCGAGATGTGCGGGGGCAGCAGGGGTGCGTCTTCGTCCTGCGACTCGATGGCCGCGCGCACGGCGCCGCACTCGTCGTGGCCGAGCACCACGATGAGCGGCACCTTCAGCACGCTGACCGCGTACTCGAGCGAGCCGACGACCGAGTCGGAGATGATCTGCCCGGCGTTGCGCACGACGAACAGGTCGCCGATGCCCTTGTCGAAGATGATCTCGGCCGCGAGGCGCGAGTCGCTGCAGCCGAACAGGGCCGCGTCGGGCTCCTGCACGGTGGCGAGGGCGGCACGTCGTTCGACATCCTGCCGGGGGTGCAGCGGTGCTCCCGCCACGAAGCGCTCGTTGCCGCGCGCCATTTCTTCCCACGCCTTGGCGGGCGTCTTGTTTGCGTTCGTCACTCCGTGCCCTCCGCGGCGTCGATGCTGTTCTGGATGTCGGTGCTGAGAGAACCCGCGATGGTGCGGAATTCGTTGCTGTCGGCCGTGCCGTAGAGGACGAACGTGCTCTCACCCGCTTCGGCGACCATGGCGTACGCGAGGTTGCCGGGGTCTTCGGCGTCGCGGTGGTCGTAGAGCGTCCACTCGATACCGTCGACGGTCTCGGTTCCGGTGGGCAGGTTCTGGTCGAGCAGGGTGTTCAGCCACGTGGGGTTGGCGCCGATGCCCTGGCTGAGAGCCACGAACTGCTCGGCGGGGGTGATGAACCCGATGTACCAGGTGGAGATGCCGTCCTGCGCCTCGCCGAGGTCGGCGCTGTTGGCGGCCCACTGCGGCGGCAGCACCGGTACGGCGAGCGGCTCGTCGATGCCCGGCTGCGCCTGCTCCGCGACTGTCGCGTAGTCGACGGGTTCGGCAGCCGGCTGGCTGGGGCGCACGACCACGATGACGAGCAGGAGCATGAGCCCGACCGAGGCGACGAGCGACCAGATCAGGTTGCGCAGCGTCTGGTTGGCGCGGTGCTTGCGGGAGTTCTCCGCCTTGCGGGCGGCGGTCTCCTCCGGCGTCTCGGGGCGGCCGAGCTCGGCGACGATCGCCGGCGGCTTGACGCGGGTGGTGACCGGGGTCTTGTTCGCCACGGTCAGTCCGAACTCGCAGAGCGCGCGGCATCGAGCCGTGCCTTGGCGCCGAGCAGCCACTCCTCGCAGCGCTTGGCCGCGGCCTCGCCGCGTTCCCAGAGGGCGAGCGATTCTTCGAGGGTCGACGACCCCTGCTCGAGCTCGTGGACGACCCGGACGAGTTCGTCGCGGGCCTGCTCGTAGCTGAGGGCCGAGACGTCGGAGTTCTGTGCTGTTGCCACGGAAAGATTCTACCTAGCTCTCGATCGGAGACTCGTCGACTGTGGAATGGACGCGTCCGGTCGCGAGGGTGAGGACAAGCCCGGTGCCGACGGGGGCGTCGGCCACGTCGCGCAGTGCGGCACCCGAGGGCAGCTGCGCGATCGCGTAGCCGCGGTCGAGGGTGCCCTGCGGCGAGAGGGCGCGCAACTGGCCGGCGAGTTCGCCGACGCGGGTGAGCGACCGCTCCACGACCCGGTCGACCAGTTCGTGGCTGCGGGCCACCCAGCGCGTAAGTTCCTCGGCGCGCGAGTCGACGAGCGAGACGGGGTTGGCGAGCACCGGACGCGTGCGAAGCTGCTCGAGGCGGTCGATCTCGTGCGTGAGCAGGTTGGTGACGCGGGTGCCGATGCGCGATCGGGCCTGTGCCACTCCCGCGAGTTCCTCCGCGACATCCGGCACCACTCTCTTGGCGGCGTCGGTCGGGGTGGAAGCCCGCAGGTCGGCGACCTCGTCGAGCAACGGTCGGTCGGCCTCGTGGCCGATGGCGCTGATCAGCGGGGTCTCGCAGGCGGCCGCGGCCCGCACGAGCGATTCGTCGCTGAAGACCAGCAGGTTCTGGAAGTCGCCGCCGCCGCGGGCGACGATGATGACGTCGACCTCGGGGTCGGCGTCGAGCAGGCGGATGCCGGCGGTCACCTCGCCGACGGCGCGGTCGCCCTGCACGGCGGCGTGCGCCACCCGGAAGCGCACCGAGGGCCAGCGCAGTTGCGCGTTGCGCAGCACGTCTTTCTCGGCGTCGCTGTCTTTGCCGGTGACGAGCCCGATCATGGCGGGCAGGAAGGGCAGCGGCTTCTTGCGGTCGAGCGCGAACAGGCCCTCGGCCGCGAGCTGCTGGCGCAGGCGTTCGAGCCGCTCGAGCAGGTCGCCGAGACCCACGTGCCGCATCTCGAAGACCTGCATCGTGAGCGTGCCGCCCTTGACCCAGTAGTTCGGCTTGACGAGGGCGACGACGCGGTCGCCCTGCTTGAGGTCGGCGGGCAGTTTGGCCTTCACCGACGACCAGATCGTGAAGCCCACGGTGGCGTCGGCCTCGAGGTCTTTGAGCTTGCCGTAGACGTTGCCGCCGGAGACGCCCCACTGGGTGATCTCGCCCTCGACCCAGACCGTGCCGAGCCGGTCGATCCAGCCCTTGATCTTCGCCGACAGCAGGCCGACGGGCCACGGGGTGTCGACGGTGGGCGGGGCGTCCGGTGTGAACTCGACCAAGGTGTCCCTCCCATAAAAATCACGCACAGGGAAGTGCGTGCGTACGCCGCGTAGAATCTCTGCGTGAGCAATATCACTAACGGAAACGCCGCGGTGCATCTCGAGATGCCGCGCGTTCCCGCGCTGCGGAACAGGCTCAAGGATACCCCGGTGGCCGGGACCAAGCGGGTTCTCCTCGCGGCCCCCCGCGGCTACTGCGCTGGGGTGGACAGGGCGGTCATCGCCGTCGAGAAGGCCCTCGACCGCTTCGGCGCACCGGTCTACGTGCGTAAGCAGATCGTCCACAACATCCATGTCGTCTCCACCCTCGAGAAGAAGGGTGCCATCTTCGTCGACGACGTCGACGAGGTGCCCGAGGGTTCGCACATCGTTTTCAGCGCCCACGGAGTCTCGCCCGCCGTCGTGCAGGGTGCCGCCGACCGCCAGCTCGACGCGATCGACGCCACCTGCCCGCTGGTCACCAAGGTTCACCGCGAGGCCGTGCGCTTCGGCAAGCAGGACTTCGAGATCCTCCTCATCGGCCACCACGGCCACGAAGAGGTCGAGGGCACCATGGGCCACGCGCCCGAGCGCACCACCCTCGTCGGCAGCCCCGCCGACGTCGCGAACGTCGTCGTGAAGAACCCCGACCACGTCGTCTGGCTCTCGCAGACCACGCTCAGCGTCGACGAGACGATGGAGACCGTGCGTCTGCTGCGCGAGCGGTTCCCCAACCTGCAGGACCCGCCCAGCGACGACATCTGCTACGCCACGACCAACCGCCAGGTGGCCATCCGCAAGGTCGCGGCCGATGCCGACCTGGTCATCGTCGTCGGGTCGTCCAACAGCTCGAACACGATGAGACTCGTGGATGTCGCACTCGAATACGGCGCGAAGGCGGCGTACCGCGTCGACTACGCCAGCGAGATCCAGCAGGAGTGGCTCGACGGCGTCGTCACCGTCGGTGTGACCAGCGGCGCCTCGGTCCCCGAGGTTCTCGTGCAGGAGGTGCTCGACGACCTCGCCGACGCCGGTTACGGCGACGTCAGCCAGGTCGTGACAGCCGAGGAAGACCTCATGTTCTCGCTCCCCAAGGAGCTCCGCAAAGACGCCGACGGCAATTCCGACGAGCGCGGCCTCGGCGGCCGCGTGCGCAAACTCGATTGGCAGACCGCGTGAGCGACCAGCGCCCCCGACCCCAGTACGGCGAGTACGCGAGCGTCGACGAGCAGATCGCGGCCGGCGGTATCCCCGTCGAGGCCGGGCCCGTCGTCAGCCCGTCGCCCTCCTACTCGCCCGTGTCCGACCAGGGTCTGGTCGCGCCCGACCCCGCGACCCGCGTCGCCGGCGCATCTCCGGCACCCAAGCAGTGGGACTTCGCACTCAGCGTGACGCTGCTGATCTTCGGCGCCTACACCGTCGGGTCCTCGTTCGCCGGGCTGCTGGACTTCTCCGCCGTGCTGAGAGAGGTCTACGCGCAGGCCGGCTACGGCGAGTACACCAGCGACGGCCTCGCGGACAGTATCGGCATCGCCATCCTCGTCAGTCAGTCTGTTCTGTATCTCGCCACCCTCGTTCTCACGGTGCTGCGGATACGCGCCAAACGGGTGGCCTTCTTCGTCCCTCTCGTCGGCGGGGCCGTCGCCGGCATCCTGATGCTCGCACTGGTGCTCGTGGCAATGACCGCAGACCCGGCCCTGGCAGCCTGGGTCACCAGTCAGAGTTAGCCGCCGGTGTCGACGTCGGCGCGGGTCGCCATTCTTCCCCGCGGGGTCGCGTCGAGAGTCATCACCACCGCGGTGTCGCGTGCAGCATGGGGTGTCGCCCTCGCCATCCTCGTGCTCACGATCCCCGTGCTCGTCGACGTCCTGGTCGACCGCGGGCTGAGCGCGATGCTCTGGGCGCCGCTCTGTTGCCTCGCCGTCATGATCCTGCTGCTGGTCGCGAGCGGTGTGCGGCCCTCGACGGCGACCCGGGTGCTCTACCTCGCCGGAGGCAGCGCGAGCGCTCTCGTCTACGCGATCCTGCTGCTGTCGGCCGACCCCACGCTCAACGGCGAGGCGGGATTCATCCTCAACCGGCCGGCCATGGTGCTCGTGCTCGGCGGCGTCTCGATCGCGCGGCCGCTCGCCGGCCTGCGTTGGAGCCTGCTCGGCTACCTGCTGTCGCTCGCGGTCGCGGTCGTCTCGTCCCTCGTCGTCGGCGTGCCGATCGAGCCCGGCTGGGGGCCGACGATCGCGGTCGTCGTCTACGCGGGGGCCTTCGTGGCGCTCGTCGTCGTCAACGCCAACCAGAACAAGCAGATCCCCGACCTGGTGCGGCTCGAAGACGACACCCGGCGGCTCGCCATCGAGAACCAGTTCGAGCAGCGCGCGGCGGCCATCGTGCACGACACGGTGCTGAGCGACCTCACCGCGGTGATGAACTCCTCGGGTCCGATCGATGCCCGGGCGAGAGAGCGGTTCAGGGCGGATGTCGCGACCCTGCGTGACGCGGCGTGGCTACGCGAATCGGCCGACCCCGCCGCCGTCTCCCCGCACGACGCCGTGCTGCGCAACGCGCTCGAGGCGCTCGTGTCGGACTTCCAGTGGCGCGGACTCTCGGTCGACGTCACCGGAGACTCCAGTACCGTCATCCGGATCACCCCCGACGCCTCGGCCGCCCTCATCCTCGCCGTCCGTGCCTGTCTCGACAACGTGCTCAAGCACGCCGGCACGTCGTCGGCCGAGCTCGTCGTCTCGACCACCGACGAGGCGGTCACGGTCATGGTGGTCGACCACGGTGTCGGCTTCGACCCCGACGCGATCGCGGTCGACCGGCTCGGGCTGCGCACCTCGGTCGTCAGCCGCATCACCGCCCACCGCGGGTCGGTGCGCATCTGGTCGACGCCGGGCAGCGGCACCTCGGTGCTGATCAGCGTGCCGGGCGCCGAACTCGACGAGGTCGTGCCGTGAGCCGCGAGGCGCTGCGGGTTTCGCCGCAGCGGATCGACCCGCTCAGCTGGTACACCCGGCCGCTCGTGCCGATCTCGTTCGGCGCGCTCGCCCTCGTGGTCGCCCTCAGCACGATCGCCGCCACCTGGAATCTCGGCGACCGGGGCTGGCTCGACGTCGTGGCCATCGGCCTGATCGCGTTCGCCTGCCTGCTCATCCAGGTCTGGACCCGCCCGCTGCGCCCCGAGTTCGGCTTGCGCCAGGCGCTGGTGCCCCTGGGGCTCGCGCTCGCCGGGCTGGTGCTCTCCACGTTCAGCGCCATGGGCTCCGACATGCTCGTGCAGCACTGGTGGGCGCCGGTCGGGGTCGGCTTCATCATCGCGACCCTCGGCCCGTTCTCGAGCGTGCGGCAGGTGCTCTGCTACGGCATCACGCTCAGCGTCGCGACCTCGGTCTGCGCCTACTACGCCTTCGCCGGGCCGGACGAGGTGTGGCCGCCGGTGAGCCTCGCGTTCATCGCGGGCAGCGCCGTGGTGGTCGCGACGGTCGCCACCGCGACCTTCTGCTTCGTGGTGGTGTCGAGCACGCAGAAGCTGCTCATCGGAGCGGGGACGGTACCGCCGGCGTCGGAGGCCGCGAGCGAGGAGGCGGCCCGCCGGGTGGAGCGCCGCACGCTGGCCCGGCTCGGCAACCGGGTGGCGCCGTTCCTCGAGGGGATCGCCGCCGCGGGGGAGGTGACGGCGGCCGACCGCGCGCTCGCCGGACAGCTCGCGCGGCAGCTGCGCTCGGACCTGGTCAGCCAGGCCAACCGCACCTGGCTCGACTCGATCGCGCTGTTCGGGCGCATCTACGTGGTCGACCCCGACAACCGGGCCGACCGGATGAACTCGGCCCAGCGCACGGCGCTGCGGGCGCTGCTGATGGGCGTCATCGACAACCCGGCGGCCGCGATCGGGTCGCTCTTCATCGAACTGCGGGGCGAGGACGACGGCTCCACGGCCGTCGCCCTGAGCCTCGACTTCTCGCTGCCCGAGGGACGTCGCGCGATGATGCTCGCGCCGTACTACCTCACCCTGCAGACGACCGTCGAGTCGCTCAGCTGGGACCCCTCACGCGATCTCCTGAGATTCCAGGTTCCCGCGCGAGGGGACGACCAGGACTGATTACTTGCCGGAGTAGCCGGCGGAGCCGAGCTGCTTCGTCGCCTCGGCGACGCGGGCGGCGAGGGCGCTCTCGGCGATCTTTCCCCACGAGCGCGGGTCGTAGACCTTCTTGTTGCCGACTTCGCCGTCGACCTTGAGAAATCCGTCGTAGTTGCGCAGCACGGTGTCGGCGACGGACCGGCTGTAGGCGTACTGGGTGTCGGTGTCGATGTTCATCTTCACGACGCCGTTGGCGACGGCGAGGGCGATCTCCTCGTCGGTCGAGCCGGATCCGCCGTGGAAGACGAGGTCGAGCGGCTTCGGGCCGGTGCCGTACTTGGCCTGGATGCCGGCCTGGATCTCGCCGAGCAGCTCGGGCTTGAGCTTGACGTTGCCCGGCTTGTAGACGCCGTGCACGTTGCCGAAGGTGAGGGCGGCGATGTACCGGCCCTGCTCGCCGAGGCCGAGCGCCTCGACGGTCGCGATCGCGTCGTCGAGCGTCGTGTAGAGGTGTTCGTTGATGTCGTGGCTGACGCCGTCTTCCTCGCCGCCGACGACGCCGATCTCGACCTCGAGAACGGAGTTGATCGCCTTCATGCGCGGCAGGATCTCCTGCGCGATGCGGAGGTTCTCGTCGAGCGGGACCGCCGAGCCGTCCCACATGTGGCTCTGGAAGATCGGGTTGCGGCCCGCCTTCACCTCGGCCTCGGAGGCGGAGATGAGGGGGAGGAGGAAGTCGTCGAGGGCGTTCTTCGGGCAGTGGTCGGTGTGCAGTGCGACGGTGATCGGGTAGTTCTTCGCGGCCTCGGTGACGAAGGCGGCGAAGGCGAGAGCTCCGGACGCCCGGGCCTTGACGGTGTGGCCGGCGAAGAAGTCGGCGCCGCCGGTGGTGACCTGGATGATCCCGTCGGAACCCGCCTCGGTGAGGCCCTGCAGGATGCCGTTGATCGTCGACGATGACGACGCGTTGATGGCCGGGTAGGCGAAGCCCGAGGTCTTCGCCTTGTCGAGCATCTCGGCGTACTGCTCTGGGGTTGCGATGGGCATAACTGGCCTCCACTGGGAATACGAACGTTTACCGCTGGAAGTCTAGCGAGCCGGGTCTGGCGAACGGGAGCCGTCGGGACACGCGGGGCCTCGGCCGCCGGAGGCCCGCGGGTAGACTGGGGCTGACGTTGATTCGGCTATCGAATTTCACCACAGCGCCACGCAATCGACACCGAGGACGACAAATACCGTGAGCCCCGAAACCGGCACCCTCTACCAGCACCCCGACCGCAACCTCGGAATGGAGCTGGTGCGCGCGACCGAAGCCGCCGCCATCCGCGCCGTCCCGTTCATCGGCCGCGGCGACAAAAACGCCGCCGACGGCGCCGCCGTCGACGCCATGCGCAAGTTCCTCGGCACCGTCGAGTTCGACGGCCTCGTCGTCATCGGCGAGGGCGAGAAGGACCACGCCCCCATGCTCTACAACGGCGAGCACGTCGGCAGCGGCGAAGGCCCTGCCTGCGACATCGCCGTGGACCCGATTGACGGCACCTCGCTCACCGCGGCCGGCCGCCAGAACGCGCTCAGCATGATCGCCGTCGCCGACCGCGGCGCCATGTACGACCCCTCCGCCGTGTTCTACATGGAGAAGATTGTCACCGGCTTCGAGGGCCACGGCGTCGTCGACCTCAACCGCCCCATCGGCGAGAACATCCGCGCTCTGGCCAAGGCCAAGAACAAGGACGTCTCCGACATGGTCGTCGCCGTGCTCGACCGCCCCCGCCACGCGCAGCTCATCAACGACATCCGCGAGGCGGGCGCCGGAACGCGCCTGATGCTCGACGGCGACGTGGCCGGCGGCATCAACGCCGCCATGCACGGCACCCGCATCGACATGTGCGTCGGTACCGGCGGCACCCCCGAGGGCATCATCACGGCCTGCGCGCTCAAGGCCCTCGGCGGCCTGATCCAGGGCCGCCTGCTGCCCAGCGACGACGACGAGCGCCAGCGCGCCATCGACGCCGGGCACGACCTCGACCGTGTCCTCCACATCGACGACCTCGTCACCAGCGACAACACCTACTTCGTCGCCACCGGCGTCACCGACGGCCAGCTCGTCGACGGCGTGCGCAAGCACGGCCCCGCGATCCGCACCGAGAGCATCATCCTCCGCGGCCGCTCCGGCACCGTGCGTCGCGTGGTCGCCGAGCACCTCGCGGAGAAGTGGCTCTGACCCGCTACAGCGTCGGCAGGTAGTGCCGGGTCACGGGGGAGAGCCCCGTGACCGGCTTCTGCACCTCGATGTCGAGACGTTGGATCATCGCCGGCGTCGTCGGCGTCATCTCCATACGCAATTCGAGCGTGCCGGTCATGCCCGGGAGCGTCCAGGCCAGGTACGCGCCTGCGGTCGTCCAGGCGAGCCGGTCCGCCAGGGGAGCGCGGCTCTCCGTGAGCCCGCCGACCTCGGCGACCGCTTTCGCCAGGCGCCCGTCGCGCACCTCGGCCGAGACGTCGCTCAGCAGGTTGGGGCTGAACAGGGCCGCGGCCGCGGCCAGCGTGCCCGCGTCGACCGCCGCTTCGACGGCGACTGCGGCGTCGACCGTCGACGGCCAGAGCGCCACGGGACGCGCGGGCACGTCGAGCTCCTCGAGCACCGCGCGCAGGATCCCCGCGGCGGCGATGCCGGGACGCACGCCGTTCGTGTTCGCGAAGACCACGACGCCGAGACCGGATGCCGCGTGCCAGCGCATGTTCGACGACCAGCCGGGCAGCCCGCCGGCGTGCTGCACGATCGACCCGAACCGCACGTCCTGCTCGACGACGAGGCCCAGCCCGTAGCCCGACCCCTCGAGCCTCTGCACGTCGGGGAAGTCGGACGGCGACGGCGCGAACGTGTGGATGCGCTGCATCTCGCGTCGTGACGCGCGGCTGAGCAGCGCGTCATCCGTGTTCGACGGGTCGAAGGCGCTCGACAGCCAGGCGCTCCACCGGGCGATGTCGGTGATCGTCGAGAACATGCTCGCGGCGCACCCGCCGATTCCGGTGCCGACGAACGGGCGGTCGAACCAGGTGGCACCCTCGTCGAACGTGCCGAACCCGAGCGCGAGGTCGTGGTCGTCGCCGTAGCGCGCCGCGTCGTACCGGGTGTCGTCGAGACCGAGCGGATCGAGCAGGGTCTGCCGGGAGAAGTCGGCGAACGGCAGCCCCGACACGTTCTCGACGATGACGCCGAGCAGCCAGAAGCCGATGTTGGAGTACTGGTAGCCCGAACCGGGCAGGTCGGCGAAGTGCAGGCCCCGGCCCACCACCGCGAGGAAGTCCTCGCGGCTCAGGGCGAGCTCGTGGTCGGCCCAGCCGTTGTCCTCCGGCAGTCCCGACGAGTTGCTCATGAGCATGTGGATCGTGACGGGCAGCTCGACGCCCGCGTCATCCACCGGGTCGCTGAATTCCGGCACGTGGGCCGACACGCGGTCGTCGAGGGAGAGCAGGCCGCGGTCGCGCAGCACCAGGACGAGCGCCATCTCGAAGCTCTTCGACATCGAGGCTATGCGGTACACGGTGTCGAGCTGCGGCGTCCGTCCGTCGAACCGGTGCTCGCCGACGCCGTGCTGGAAGATCACGCCGTCGCGGTCGAAGACGCCGTAGTTGACCGAGGGCGAGACCACGGGGTGGGCGTCGAACCAGCCGCGCAGAGTCGACTCGAGGGCGGGGGAGAGGTCGGTCACGGGGATTCCTTCGAACGGCGGATACGCCCGTCCAGTCTCCCCCACTCGGCCGTGGGCGGTTCGCCTACACTCGATCTCACGGGGTCGGCCGTCGGCGAAAGGTGGGGGTGTGCGCGTTCTTGACCTGCTCGACCGCGCCGAACTGGGCCTGACCACCGTGTGGGCCGAACCGGCGATGCTCGAGCGCGACGTCAAGGGCTCGTACATCGTCGATCTGCCGAATCCCGGCCGGTTCCTCTCCGAGGGCGACCTCGTTCTCACCAGCGCGATCTGGGCCACCGGGCCCGAGAGCGCGGAGACCTATATCTCGGCGCTCGCCGACAAGCGCGTGGCCGTGCTCGTCGTCGGCACCATCATCGTCGGCGCGATCCCCGACTACATCGTCGCCGCGTGCAGCACCCGCGGCATCGTCCTGCTGACCATGTCGCAGGACGTCTCGTTCAAAGCCGTCTCGCAGTACATCGAGTCGACGCTCGCCACCGCCGAGAGCGCCGCGACGTCGCGCTCGGGCAACTTCACCCGCACCCTGCTCGACGGCATCGGCTCGGGCGGCGGGGTGCAGGGCGCGCTGCGCCTGTTCTACGACGAGTTCGCCACGGAGTGCTGGGTGCTCGAGTCGAGCGGGACCGTCTCGGCGGTCGTCGGCTCGGCGCCCGGCGTCGACGGCGTGGCCGCCGTCTGGAACCGCATGCTGGCGGCGGGCGACGGGGTCGCCGTGATTCAGGATGACGCGGGCCGCACTCTCTCCGTGTGGCCGGTCGTCACGGACAGCGTGAGGTCGATCGGCTACCTGGTCTGCGCCGGCGACCTCCGTGCGTGGCCGACCGACCTCGAGCGCGTCGTGCGGACGCTCCTCCTCGTGGTGCGCGTCGAGCTCGAACTCGTCGGCAACCGGCGGGAGGCGGAGGAGGCGCAGGGCGTCGAGTTCCTCGGGCACCTCGTCGCCGACACGCTGTCTCCCGGCGAGGCCTCGGCCCGTCTGCGCCTGCTCGGCGCCGACCCGCTGCAGCCGATGACCGCGGTCGCCGCGCAGGTCGACGACGGCGAGTACCCGTCGCGCGCCGTGCTCGAGGCGCTCACCGGCCTGCTCGGCGCGGAGGGCCGCGTGGTCGTCGCGTGCGACCTCGGCGAGGAGGCGGTGCTCCTTCTCGGGGGAGTCGAGGCGACGCCCGAGGAGATCATCGCCCACGCGGAGGCCGGTGCGCACCGGCAGCGCGCGCTGCTCGGCGATCGGACGCTGCGCATCGGCGTGAGCGAACGCACGACGAGCCTGAGCCAGTTGAGCGCCGCCGTGCGCTCGGCACGCGCCCGGATGCGCACCGCGTCGGGCGAGGGCGCCATCCTCTGGTCGACCCGGTCGACGCCGAGCTCGTACGACGCGCTGTTCGACCTGCTGCCCGAGCGGGTGAAGACGGCCTTCGGGCGCGGGCTGCTCGCGCCGCTGCTGGACTACGACGTGCGGCACGGGTCGGACCTGGTGCAGACCCTGCGGGTGTTCCTCGACGCGAGCGGCGCGTGGCAGCAGGCCGCGACCGAGCTGCACGTGCACGTCAACACGCTGCGCTACCGCATCGGACGCATCGAGGCGCTCACTCAGCGCGACCTGTCGACGATGCGCGACCGCGTCGACTTCTTCCTGGCGCTGTCGTTCGTCGCGCCCCCGGCGGATTGAGCTCGTCGAAATTCTGACCGATTGGGTTTCGACAGGCTCAACCCGCTCTAGTGCTCGAAGTACAGATTCGCCAAACCGTGCGCCGCGGCATCCGGCCGCCGTTCGAAGCGGGGTGTCAGCACCTCTTCGATCACGAGCTCGGTGACGTAGTGCACCGTGGCGGCGAGCAGGTGTCCGGCGTAGCCGTTCGCGGCGTACGCCTTCACCCCGACCGCGACGTGCACGTGCGGCAGCACCGCGCCGGTCGCCGGGTCGAAGGCGATGGTGCCGGAGCCGGTCCCCTCGACGCCCTCGAGGTGCACCGAATCGGGCAGCGGGGCGTCGTGGTCGGCGATCGGCGCGCAGGTGCCGATGAGCGAGACGCGGGTGAACGCGCCGAGGAAAACCGGCAGGTAGCCCTGCTCGATGCCGTGTTCTGCGCAGACGGCGCGGATGCTGTCGAGCACGTCGTCGCCGGGCTGCAGCACGACCGCGAAACGTCGGCCGGTGGTGATGGGGGTGCTGATCACGCGACTGCCGCCCTGACTTCGAGGCGCAGCGCCTCTTTTTCCGCCTCCGGGAGGAAGGACGAGGTGAACGAGTTCTCGGCGAGCAGGCCGAGCTGGGCCGGGGTGAGCGAGAGCTGCGTCTCGATCGCGGCGTAGTTGTCGTCGACGTAGCCGCCGAAGTAGGCGGGATCGTCGCTGTTGATGGACACGAGCAGTCCTTCGGCGAGCATCGCCGGCAGCAGATGGTCGGCGAGTTCGGGCGGCGCGGTCTTCAGGGCGATGTTCGACAGGGGGCACACGGTGAGCGGGATCTGCTCGTCGCGCAGGCGGGCGACGAGGTCGGCGTCCTCCATCGCGCGGTTGCCGTGGTCGATGCGTTCCACGCCGAGCAGGTCGAGCGCCTCCCAGACGTAGTCGGGACCGCCCTCCTCGCCGGCGTGCGCGACGCGGTGCAGGCCCTCGGCTGCCGCGAGCCCGAACGACTCGGTGAACAGCGACGGCGGGAAGCCCAGCTCGCTCGAGTCGAGCCCGACGCCGATGAACTGGTCGCGGAACGGCAGCGCGCTGCGCAGCGTCTCGGTCGCAGCGTCGCCGCCGAGGTGGCGCAGGAAGCACAGGATGAGGTCGGCCGAGATGCCGGTCGCGGCGGTGGCGTCGGCGATCGCCGCGGTCAGGCCGCCGAAGACCGTCGCCGGGGCGATGCCGTTCTGCGTGTGGGTCTGCAGGTCGAAGAACATCTCGGCGCGGCGCACTCCGGCGGCGGCGGCCCGGGCGAGGTATGCGCTGCCGAGGTCGTAGAAGTCCTCCTTGGTGCGCAGCACGGCGAGGTTGTCGTAGTAGATGTCGAGGAACGACTGCAGGTCGGTGAACCGGTAGCGCGACTTCAGCTCGGCGGGGTCGAAGGTCGGCAGGTCGATGCCGTTGCGGCGGGCGAGCGCGACGACGAGCTCGGCCTCCAACGATCCTTCGATGTGCATGTGCAGTTCGGCTACGGGGAGCACGGGTCGGTCCTCTCACTACGTGGCGCTTGTGGCGCCGGCCGGTCCAGAACGCCGGGCTGTGTCACCGAGCTAACCACAGCGGGCGCGCGGGTGATTCGGACGATCACCCAACCTTGACCGTGTCGGCGGCCACCGCGTTCGGCGAAACGACCAAACGCAATCCGGCCGATGCGCGGCCGAAACCGGGGCGAAACCTGTGTGGATGATCGCCCAAACGCCCGCCGCGCGCCGGGGCCGATCTTTGTCCTGCCTGTTATGGTGCGCGGCTCCCGCGCTTGTTTGACTGAGCCCGTGACCGAGACCCCGACCCGTGCCCAGACCCCCGACGCCTCGCTGACCGCGTTCATCGCGGGCATGCCCAAGGCGGAACTCCACGTGCACCTCGAGGGAACCCTCGAGAGTCCGCTGCGCCTCGAACTCGCGGCGCGCAACGGCATGGAGGTCTCCGTCGCCGAGCAGTCGTACACCGACCTCACCAGCTTCCTCGCCGCGTACTACCCGAACATGGACGTGCTGCAGACGCAGAGCGACTTCTACGACCTCGCCTACGCCTACCTCGTGAAGGCGGCCGGCCAGGGGGTGCGTCACACCGAGATGTTCTTCGACCCGCAGGCGCACACCAGCCGCGGCATCCCGTTCGTCAGCGTCATCACCGGCTACCACGAGGCGATCGTCGACGCGGGCCGTGCCCTCGGCATCCACGGACAGCTGATCATGTGCATTCTGCGCGACCACAGCGTCGAATCGGCGGCGGCGACTCTCGAGGAGTCGCTGCGTTACAAGCACTGGATCGTCGGGATCGGCCTCGACTCCGACGAGCGCGGCAACCCGCCGTCCAAGTTCGCCGTGGTGTTCGCCCGTGCCCGCGACGAGGGCTACCGCCTGACGATGCACTGCGACGTCGACCAGGAGAACAGCATCGAGCACATCCGCCAGGCACTCGAGGACATCGGGGTCGAGCGCATCGACCACGGCACCAACATCCTCGAGGACCCGCGCCTCGTGCAGCTCGTGATCGACCGGGGGATCGGGCTCACCTCGTGCCCGCTGTCGAATGCCATCGTCAGCGAGGGGTCGAAGTCCGGCGAGCTCCTCACCCTGCTGCGGGCCGGCGTCAAGATCACGGTGAACTCCGACGACCCGCCCTACTTCGGCGGCTACGTCGTCGAGAACCTCGTGCACCTCGCTGGCATCAGCGACATCACCCGCGACGAGCTCGTCCTGCTGCAGCGCAACGCCTTCGAGGTGTCGTGGCTGGCCGAGGCCGACCGCAGGGTCTTCCTGCGCGAGCTCGACGAGTACGTCGCGACGTGGTCGGAATGACCACTACTCAACAAGTCGCTGCCCGCATCTGGCTGTCGACCCACGAATCCGCCATCCCGTGTTTCAAACTCGTTAATATTTGGACTCAATCGGCTCACTTGTCAACAAGTGTCGGTAATGCGCGCTACGGTCGGAAGATCGCGCCACAGGTGGCACTGCTGCGGCGCCCGTCTTCCGGCGCCGGGCACACGAATGGAAAGACGTAACTCATGAGCACCACGCCTGCGAACAGCATCGACGGCATCGCCGTCTGGAACGGTCACGAGGCACTCGGCACCAGCACCCTGAGCTGGGCGGGCGACGCCATCCTGGCGGTCGAGCCGTCCACCGCCGACAGCGCGGCGCTCGCCGAGTACAGCATCATCCCGGGCCTCGTCGACACGCACGTGCACATCAGCGGCTATGCGGGAACCCGCACCGTCGACTGGTCGAGCTGGCCGATCGTCACGCCCGCGGAAGAGAAGACGCTGCACATCGCGGCAAACGCCCGCAAGGCGGCATCCATGGGCATCACCACCCTGCGCGACCTCGCCGGCGACGAGAACCAGATGGCCGTCGCCCGCGTCTTCGACGAGGGAATCCTGCCCGGTCCGCGACTGCTGGTCAGCGGCCAGGTCGGCATGACCGCCGGCCACGGCGACCTGTTCGTGCCGCCGCACTACCCGGTGCGCGACCGCCTCGCCGACAGCCCCGACGAGTGCCGCAAGCTCGTGCGCCACTGGGCCCGCGCGGGAGCGACCGGCATCAAGATCTACCTGAGCGGCGGAGTGCTCTCCATCGGCGACAAGGTCGGCTGGCGCAACCAGACCCTCGAGGAGATCCGCACGACGATCGACGAGGCGCACGCCCTCGGCTTGCCCGTCGCGGCCCACACCCACTCCGCGGAGGGCGTCGAGATCGCGCTCGCCGAGGGGGTCGACTCGATCGAGCACGGTACCGGCGTCTCCTCCAAGCACTGGGCCGAACTCGTCGAGAAGAACATCCCGGTCGCACCGACCCTGATGATCAACAACTTCATCGCCGACGGAACGGTCTCGTTCTCCGAGGAAGCGCAGCAGAAGGCGAAACAGGTCGTCGCCGAACGTGACGCCGGATTCGTCGGAGCGGGCGCCGCGGGAGTGCGTTTCGTGCTCGGCACCGACGCGAACGGCAAGTTCGTGGTGTTCGGCGACCAGTACGAGGAGATCCGCATGATGGCGGAGACCTTCGAGTGGACCGCCGAGCGCGCGCTCGTCGCCGCCACCTCCGACGCGGCCGACGTCGTCGGCATGGCCGCGAAGGTCGGCACGCTCGCCGAAGGCTTCGGCGCGGACTTCATCGTGATTAAGGGCCGTCCGTGGGAAAACATCGACGACATGCGCGTCGAGAACATCGTCGCCGTCGTCTCGCGCGGCGTCGTCGTCTCGGGCGAACTGCCCTCCTGATCCAGCTCCACCCCGCACCACACAGTGACCCATCACCCGAAAGGAACCACACAGTGAGCACCAAGAGAACTCGCCTTATGCGATGGGCGTCCCCCATCGGCGCGGTCGCGGCGATCAGCATCCTCGCCGCCTGCAGCAGCACCCCCGCCGAGACCGAGGTCCCCCTCGAGTCCGGCAAAGACACCATCGTCTTCGCCATCAAGGAAGACCCCACCTGCCTCGACCCGCAGCTGACCTCGCTCACGACGTCGCTGAACATCGGCCGCCAGGTCGTCGACTCGCTCGTCGACCAGGATCCCGAGACCGGCGAGATCGTGCCGTGGCTCGCCGAGTCCTTCGAGACCAACGACGACCTGAGCTCGTTCACCTTCACTCTGCGTGACGACGTCACCTTCAGCGACGAGACCCCGCTCACCTCCGAGGTCGTCCAGGCGAACCTCGACTCGCTCATCGCCCTCGGCCGCACCGCGCCGCTCGCGTCGCAGTACCTCGCCGGCTACGTCGACACGACGATCGTCGACGACCTCACCTTCACGGTGAACTTCTCCGCTCCGAACGCCGCCTTCCTGCAGGGCGCCTCGACCATGACGCTCGGTATCGTCTCCGCGGCGACCGCCGCCGAGGCCGCTGACGTGCGGTGCACCGTCGGCCCGATCGGCTCCGGCTCGTTCGTGTACGAGTCGTACACCCCCAACGACTCGGTCGTCATCGTCAAGCGCGACGGCTACGACTGGCCGTCCGAGCTGCGCGAGCACACCGGCGAGGCCCTCGTCGACACCATCGAGTTCCCCGTGATCGTCGAGAACGGCGTGCGCACCGGCGGACTCGAGTCCGGCGAGTTCGACATCATCCAGGACCTGCCGTACATCGACGAGGCCCGCTTCACGACCGACGACTTCAACCTCTACGCCAAGGCGAACACGGGTGTGCCGAACGGTCTGATCCCCAACACCACGCGTCCGATCGTCTCGGACGAGGCCGTGCGCAAGGCGATGCTGCTCGGCACCGACCGTGAAGAGATCAACCTCCTCACCGGTTCCGCGAGCGGCAACCCCGCCACCAGCACGCTGACCAGCTCCACCTCGGGCTTCACCAGCCAGGCCGACGCGATGGCGTACGACCCCGACGCCGCCGAAGAACTCCTCGACGACGCCGGCTGGGAGATGGGCGCCGACGGTATCCGCGAGAAGGACGGCGTGCCGCTGACCGTGACCGTCACCGCTTTCTACGCGCAGGACGTGCTCGAGGCCACGCAGATCCAGCTCAAGAAGATCGGCGTCGACCTGCAGATCAAGATCGTCACCTCCGGCGACTTCTTCTCGGCCATCGCGACGGGCGACTACGACTTCCTCGGAGCCGGCCTCACCCGCAGCGACCCCGACGCCCTCCGCGTGCTGTTCTCGCAGGCGTCATCCTCGAAGTGGGCCATTCTCGACGACGCCGAGCTCGAGTCGATCCTCATCGAGCAGGCCGGCACCGCCGACACCGACGCTCGCCAGGCCCTGATCGACCAGGCGCAGGAGCTCATCATCGACAAGGCGTACATCATCCCGCTGCTCGAGACGACGCAGCTCCACGCGTCCAGCTCGTCGGTCGACGGTGTCACCTTCGACTCCGCGTCGCGCATCCAGCTCTACGACGTCCGCGCCGCCGAGTAACCACCCGCACCACAACGGAAGCCGCAGTGAATACAGCAGGAACGTCACCCCAGAACAGGTTCGTGGTAGCCCTCCGCTACCTCGCGCCCAAGATCGTCCAATTCGTCTTCGTGATCTGGGCGACCTACACGGTGACGTTCCTGCTGATCCACCTGCTTCCCGGCGACCCGTTGCTCGCCGCCCTGTCCGTCAAGGGCGGCGACGCGACGGCCACCGACCCGGAGTCGCTCGCGCTGCTCCGGGCGCAGTACGGCCTCGACGGTTCCCTCTGGGACCAGTACGTCGGCCACATCGTCTCCGCCCTCCAGGGCGACCTCGGCGTCTCGATCGCCACCGGGCAGCCGGTCGGCGACATGATCGCCCGCGCCCTGCCGAACACGGTGAGCGTGGCGCTGCTCGCCCTCGTGCTCGGTGTCGTCACCTCGGTCGTCATCACCTACTTCGCCTACATCGCCCGCTGGCGCTGGGTACGCACCACGCTGCTCCAGATCCCGCCGCTCGGCGTCGCCATCCCGGCGTTCCTCAGCGGCCTCGTGCTGGTGAGCGTCTTCGCCTTCGGGCTCGACCTGCTCCCGTCATCCGGCAGCCGCAGCCCTCTCAGCGTCGTGCTGCCCGCGGTCACCCTCGCGCTGCCCGTCGGTGCCATCTTCTTCCAGGTCTTCTCCGCCGCCGTGCTCGAGGCCATGGCGAGCCCGTACGTCTTCACCGCCGTCGCCAAGGGTCTCGCGCCGCGCACGATCTTCGCGCGCCACGTGCTGCGCAACTCGCTCCTGCCCTCCATCACCATCCTCGGCCTGCTCATCGGCTACCTCGCCGGCGGCACCGCCGTGGTCGAGACGGTGTTCTCACGAGACGGCATCGGCCGCCTCACCGTGGACGCCGTGCTGTCGAGGGACTCCAACGTCATCCAGGGAATCATCATCGTCGTCGCGCTCGTCTACTCGGTGGTCAACCTGATCGTCGACCTCTCCTACGGCATCATCGACCCGCGCACCCGCGCCAAGCTCAGCGGCACCTCGGTGGCCCGCGCCAAGGACGAAGCGGCGGTCGAACTGTGAGACTCCTCCGTCAGCCCGGCATCATCGTCTCGGGCCTCGTCATCCTCCTCTCCGTCGTCGTGATGCTCTGGCCCTCGCTCTTCGCCACGCACGACCCGTACGAGAGCATCGCCCTCGACCGGCTGCAGGGTCCGAGCGGCGCCCACTTCTTCGGCACCGACCACCTCGGCCGCGACCTCTACTCGCGCGTCGTCTACGGCGCGTTCCTCTCCCTCGCCGCGGCGGGCGCGGCGGTGCTCGTCGGCGTGATCGTCGGCGCCGTCGTCGGACTGCTCTCGGGCTTCATCGGCGGCCGGTTCGACTTCGTCGTGATGCGCTTCGTCGACGTGCTGATCGCCGTGCCGAGCATCCTGCTCGCGCTCATCGTCGTGGCGAGCCTCGGCTTCGGCCCGTGGTCGGTCGCCCTCGGCGTCGGACTCGGCGCCACCGGCTCCTTCACCCGCATCATGCGCTCGCAGGTCGTGCGTGTGCGTAACGAGGAATACGTCGAAGCCGCCCGAACGCTCGGTGTGCGCTGGCCCTCAATCGTCTTCACCCACATCCTGCCCAACTCGGCCCGCCCCGTCATCGCCTACGCGGCGCTCGAACTCGGCTCGGCGATCCTCGCCGTCTCCGCGCTCAGCTTCCTCGGCTTCGGCGCCCAGCCGCCCGAGCCCGAGTGGGGCGCCCTCGTCTCCGCCGGCCGCGACTTCGTGTCGACGGCCTGGTGGCTCAGCGTCATCCCCGGTTTCGTGATCCTCGTGATCGTGCTCGCCGTCAACCGCATTGCCCGCGCGATCGGAGAGAACCGATGAACGACAACATCCTGACGGTCAGCGACCTCATCGTCGACTACACCTCCCGCAGCGGCACCACGCACGCCGTGCGCGGCGTCGACTTCAGCGTGCCCCGCGGAGCGATCGTGGCCATCGTCGGCGAGTCCGGCTCCGGCAAGAGCACGATCTCGCAGGCGCTCGTGCGCAGCCTCGCCGAGGGCGGCAGCATCGTCGCGGGCGCGATCGACTTCGACGGCCGCGACCTCGCCATGCTGCCCGAGCGCGCCCTGCGCCGCATCCGCGGTGCCGAAATCGGCTTCGTGCCGCAGGACCCGAGCAACTCGCTCAACCCGCTCATCCGCGTGGGCGAACAGATCGCCGAGATCCTGCGCCTGCACAAAAAACTGAGCAAGGCGGATGCCGCGGCTGAGGCCGTACGGATCCTCGACGAGGTCGGCATCCCCGACGCCGCCGCCCGCGCCGCCCAGTACCCGCACGAACTCAGCGGCGGAATGAAGCAGCGCGTGCTCATCGGCATCGCGTGGGCCTGCACGCCCAAGCTCGTGATCGCCGACGAGCCGACGAGCGCCCTCGACGTCACCGTGCAGCGCCACGTTCTCGACCGCCTCGAACAGCTCGCCCGCGAGCACGGCACCACCGTGCTGCTCGTCACGCACGACCTCGCGGTCGCCGCCGACCGGGCCGACCAGATCATCGTGATGCACCGCGGCCTCGTCGTCGAGACGGGCACCGGCGCCGAGGTGCTCGGCAACCCGACCCACGAGTACACCCGCGAGCTCGTCGCGGCCGCGCCCGGCCTCTCCAGCGCGCGGCTCGTCGCGCAGGCCGCGACGGTCGAGGCACAGGGCGCGCGCGAGGCTCTCACGCTCGGCTTCCGCGCGCCGACGGCCGCCGCGGCCGACGACATCCTCCAGGTGTCGAACCTGACGAAGACCTTCGTGCTCAAGAGTGGCGGCGTCGCGA
This sequence comes from Conyzicola lurida, assembly GCF_014204935.1. Lineage (NCBI taxonomy): Bacteria > Bacillati > Actinomycetota > Actinomycetes > Micrococcales > Microbacteriaceae > Conyzicola > Conyzicola lurida. Next base: position 686,803 of record NZ_JACHMJ010000001.1, read on the forward strand.
CATCCTTCACGGCTTCCGACGACGTCTCGTTCACCGTCCCCCGGGGCAGTACCTTCTCGATCGTGGGGGAGTCCGGCTCGGGCAAGACCACCACCGCGCGTATGGTCGCCCGCATCACCCCCGCCGACTCCGGCACGGTGCGGTTCGACGGCGAGGACATCTCGGCGGTGAAGGGCGAACAGCTGCGCCAGTTGCGCCGCCGCATCCAGGTCGTCTACCAGAACCCGTTCGGCTCGCTCGACCCGACCATGTCGGTCACCCGCATCGTCACCGAGCCGCTGCGCGCGTTCGGCATCGGCACGCGCGACCAGCGCGCCGAGACCGCGCGCGCCCTACTGCACGCGGTGCGCCTCGACCCCTCGCTCGCCGACCGCCGCCCCGTGCAGCTCTCGGGCGGCCAGCGCCAGCGCGTCGCGATCGCCCGCGCCCTCGCGCTCGGCCCCGAGCTGCTCGTGCTCGACGAGCCCGTCTCGGCGCTCGACGTCTCGGTGCAGGAACAGATCCTGCAGCTGCTCGTCGACCTGCAGGCCGAGTTCGGGCTGAGCTACCTGTTCATCTCGCACGACCTCGGCGTCATCCGCCAGGTCTCCGACCACATCGCGGTCATGCGCCTCGGCCGCATGATCGAGCAGGGTCCCGCGAAGATCCTCATGGCGAACCCCGCCGAGCAGTACACCCGCGAGCTTCTCGAAGCCATTCCCGGAAGGCGTCACGCGTGACCCTCGCAGACCTGACGACCGCGGACACCCGCGTCGACGAAGAGACGATCCGCGCCCTGCCCAAGGCCGAGGTGCACGTGCACCTCGAGGGCGGTTTCGACCTCATCGACCTCATCGACCTCGCCAAAACGGCGGGCGTCCCCCTGCCCGGCCCCGCACGCTCGCTCTTCGACGTGAGCACGCACGACGCGGTCGAGGCCCCCCAGATCACCTCCGGCGGCGGTGCCAAGAACGGTGTCGGCGTCGGAGGCCTCAGCGGCTTCCTGAAATTCCTCGACTGGGAGTGCGGACTCGTCACCACCCCCGAGCAGGCCGCCCGCACCGCGTACAAGTTCGCCGCCCGCGAGAGCGCATCCGGCATCCGCTACGCCGACGCCGTGATCAACCCCACCCACTGGAGCGCGTGGGCCGGCCGAACCCCGCAGCTGTTCGAGGCCTTCGCCGCCGGACTCGACGAGGCGGCCCAGGACGGCCTCGCCGAGATCGGACTCTGCCTGTCGCTGCTGCGGTCGCAGAGCGGCGCCGAGGCCGTCGAGATCGTCGAGTGGATGTCGGCCGCCCGACCCGCGCGTGTCGTGGCGCTCTCGGTCGACGGCGACGAGCGCGTCTCCGGTCGCACCGGCGCGAAGTTCGCCGACGCCTTCACCCTCGCCCGCGACGCCGGATTCCACCGCACGGTGCACGCCGGCGAATCGAGCGGACCCGAGGGCGTATGGGACGCCGTCGACCTGCTGCACGCCGAACGCGTCGACCACGGCGTGCGCTCCATCGAAGATCCCGCCCTCGTCGCCCGCCTGGTCGAGAGCGAGGTGTCGCTCGGCATCTGCCCGCGCTCCAACGTCACGCTCGGCATCTACCCGGACTGGGCGAGCCACCCGATCGAGAGACTCCGCGAGGCCGGCGTCACGGTCACGGTCAACACGGACGACCCGGCACCCCTCGGCACCCGTCTCGAGTCCGAGTGGGCCATGTGCGCCGACACCTTCGGCTGGTCGCTCGCGGACCTCGGCGAACTCGCGCACAACTCGGTGCGCGCGAGCTTCGCCAACGACGACCTCAAGCGCGACCTGCACAGCGAAATTTCCTCTTTTATTACGGATGCCGCGGCCGCCGATACGGCAGAATCACAGTCATGAGCACCGCGCTGCGGCCAGACCTGCTCCCGACCAACGAGGAGCTGGCGGTGCTGCGCCGGGTCGCGATCGGGCAGGCGCCCGCCGACCTGATCATCCGCGGCGGATCGGTACTGTCGGTGCACACGGGCGAGTTCCTGCTGCGCGACGTGGTCGTCTCGGGCCGGCACATCGCGGCGGTCACCCCGGTCGGGCACTTCGACTGCGAGACCGTCATCGACGCCGCCGGAAAGCACGTCCTGCCCACGTTCATCGACGCGCACCTGCACATCGAGTGGACGATGCTCACGCCCGGCGAGCTCGCCCGGCTGAGCGTGCCGCGCGGCACCACGACCGTGCTCACCGACCCCGACGGGCTCGCCAACGTCGCGGGCATCGACGGTATGGACTTCATGCGCGAGACCGGCACCCCGTTCCGCATCTTCGAGCAGGTCAGCCCCTCGACCCCGGTCAACGCTGCACTGGAGCGAGGGGGAGCGGTGATCGCCGAACAGCTCGTGCTCGACCGCCTCGACGACGCCCGCTCGGTCTCGCTCGGCGAGGGCAACCCGTTCGACCTGAGCGACGTCGCCACCAACCGGTTCCGCCAGGCGATGGTCGCCGGCAAGCGCATCACCGGCCACTCGGCGCGGCAGAGCGGCGAGGGACTGTGGGGCTACCTCGCGGCCGGCGTCGGCGACGACCACAACGCGGCGACGATCGACGAGGTGCTGGAGCGCGTGCGTCTCGGCGCCATGATCACCCTGATGAGCGGCTCGATGAACGACAACACGGTCGAGGTCTTCGCCGACCTCGACCGGGTCGGCCCCGCCCTCGACCACATGTCGTTCTGCGCCGACGACAAGCACGTGCTCGACATCGCCACCGAGGGCCACATCGACCACCACGTGCGTCAGGCGATCGCCGCGGGCATCCCCGCCGCGCAGGCCTACCGCATGGCCAGCTGGCAGCCCGCGCTGTACTACCGGCTCGACCACCTGATGGGTTCGGTCACCCCGGGCCGGCTCGCCGACCTGCAGATCATCGACGACCTCGCCGGAGTGCGGGCCGAGCGCGTGATCGTCGGCGGAGAGCTCGTCGCCGTCGACGGCGTGCCGTACTTCGACAACACCGACGACGTGCCCGAGTGGCTCACCGCCACCATGCACGTGCCGGAGGAGTTCCCCGCCTCTCTGCTCGCGGTGCCGGCTCCCGGCGAGACCGCGACGGTGCAGGCGATGGAGATGTACGACGGCTACTTCAAGCGCGCCTTCCACGTGGCCCTGCCCGTCGTCGGCGGGGCGGTCACGTCCGACGTCGAACGCGACGTACTCAAGATCGCCGTGGTCGACCGGCACTACGGCGACGGCCAGTGCGGGGTCGGATTCGTGCGCGGCTTCCAGCTCGCCCGCGGCGCCCTCGCCGTCACCATCAACTGCACGAACGCCAACATCGTCGCGGTCGGCACCAACGACGACGACATCGCGGTCGCCGTCGGCGCGTTGCGCGACCAGGGCGGCGGTTTCGTCGTCGTCGACGGCGGCGAGGTCGTCGCCCGGGTTCATCTGCCGGTCGGCGGCATGATGAGCGCGGCCCCGTGGGAGACCACCGCGGCGCAACTCTCCACCGCGAACGACGTGGCATTCGAACTGGGATGTCGCATTCGCTCGCCCTTTATGGTTCTGTCGTTTGTGGGGCTCGGTGTCGTTCCCGACCTTGGGCTCACGGAACTCGGTCTGATCGACGCCACGAGCCAGAGTTTCATCGACCTGGTTCTCACGTCGGGCCCCGACGGCATCGCCTGCCGCTGCCCGAATCACGACTATCCCGTGCACAGCATCATGGAGGACCACTCGTGACAATCAACCGACCGCTGCCCGTCGACGCCGCGGCCCGTTCCGAAGACGACCGCATCCGCGGGGGAGTTCTGCGCTTCGTCCGCGAGGCGGCACTCGCCCACGAGTCGCTGCCCGGCGAGGTCGAACTCGCCAAGCGGCTCGAGTGCACGCGCCAGCAGGTGCGCCACGCGCTCTCGTCGCTCGAACGCCAGGGAATCGTCAAGCGCCGCCAGGGCGCGGCGACCGTCGTCGACCCGGTCGCCCTTCGCATGAGCGTGCGGCTCGAAGAGCAGCTCGAGCACTCCGAACTGCTCGCCCGCATGGGCTACCAGTCCGCCGTCGAGGTGATCGAGTCCGAACTCATAGCGATGCCCGGCTCGATCGCGCCGCTGCTCACCTCCCAGGCCGGACCGACCGCACTCCGCGTGGTCAAACGCTGGACCGCCGACGGCGTGCCCGCCATGGTCGCGGAGAACCACGTGGCGTTCCCGCGGGACGTGCCCGACGACATCGTCGGCGAAGAGTCCGTCTTCACCCTCGCCGAGCGGGTCTGGGGCGAGTCGATCGTCTGGGAGGTCGCCACCCCCGGCGTCACCATCCTCGACGCCGAACGCGCGGAACTCCTCGGCCTGCCGGTCGGTGCCGCCGCCCTCACGCTCGAGATCATCGGCACCACCGTGAGCGGCCGCCGCACCTTCCACGCGTTCGAGACGCACAACCCCGCCATCGTCAGCTACTCCTTCGTGCGCACCGTGCGGCCGCCGTGGAGCAACTCGTACTCCGGCGACTAGCCGGCTCCGTCATCCGCCCGACCCAAGGACCAGCATGATCTCGCGCCTCTCACCGACCGCCCCGCCCGCCGACGAGCAGGCCTGGATCGACACCGTCACCGAGCTCGCCGTCGGCTTCGCCGAGCGGGCGTCCCACTACGACGAAGTCGGCGAGATCCCCGTCGAGAATCTCGAGGCGCTCGCGACGAGCGGGCTGGATGTCGCGTGCCTGCCGGTCGCGGCCGGGGGACAGGGCCTCTCCTTCCGCACCATCGGCGCGGTCATCTCGATCATCTCCGCGGCCTGCCCCTCGACCGGGGCTCTCTGGCTCATGCACATCGGCGCCGCCTACGGTCTCGTCACCCTCGGCTCGCCGACGGCATCGGCGTTCTTCGCCGCGGAGCTCACGGCGGGCAAGCGCTTCGCGAACGCCCTCTCCGAGCCGACGAGCGGCAACATGTTCCTCATGCCGCAGCAGGCGGCCGAGCCCGTGGAGGGCGGCTACTCGCTCGCGGGCGCGAAGCGGTTCGTCTCCGGCTGCGAGATCGCCGACTACTACCTCACCAACACGCTCGTCGACGGCGCGCCCGCGTTCTTCGGCGTCGCCCGCGACGAGACGGTCAGCTTCGTGCCGATCTGGGACACCATGGGCATGCGCGCCACCCGCAGCCAGCTGATGAGCTTCAACGGCACGCTGCTGCGCGAGGAGTTCCGCTGCGCCCGCCCCGCGCCCGAGCAGGCGAACCTCATCTCGGCGGGGTTGCCCTTCGTGTCGATCGGCATCGCCCAGTCGGCGCTCGACGCGTTCTCGGCGCAGGCGCGCGGACGCGTCATCCCGAGCACGGGGGAGCCCCTCTCGAAAATGCAGTGGCTGAAGTTCGACACCGCCGCGCAGTACACGCAGCTGCGGGCGGCACGCCTGCTCGCCGAGCAGACGATGTGGCTCGCCGACATCGCGCACCCCGACGCGACGATGGTCGCGGTCGAGGCGAAGTACCTGGCGAACGAGGTCGCGAAGACCGTCGCCGCGCTCGGCGTGAAGGTGGGCGGCGGTTCGGGCTACCTGCGCACGTCCCCGATCCAGCGGCACTTCCGCGACGCGCAGGCCGGCGCGCTGATGGCCTACTCGGTCGAGGTCTGCCAGGACGTCATCGGCGGCTGGGTGCTCGACCCCGAGCCCGCCCCCTGACTCCGGTTCGTCGGAGCGACGCTGAGCGACGTCGCGCTCGCGGTGTTGTGTCGCGGGGCCGCTGAGGTTTGTGCCGCACGCGGATGCTCGTGCAGGCGCGTGCGCGACAAATCACCGCGCGCCGCTGGCGAGACGGCTACGGCTCCGGCGTGAGCTCGGGCGCGCCGTCGATGGTGCGGCCGAGGCGGTTGCTCGCCGTCGTCATGTGCGTGCCCATCGCCGCGGCGACCGCGGCGGGGTCGCGCGTCGTCAGCGCCTCGAACACGGCGCGGTGCTCGTCGAGTGCGTTGACGGCGTCGTCCTCGGCCTGCAGGCCGCGCTCGACCCAGACGCGCAGCAGCGACCGGATGCTCTGCAGCAGGTCGAGCAGCACCTGGTTGCGCGAGCCGCGGGCGATCTGCAGGTGGAACTTGAGGTCGGCCTCGATGAACCGGCTGCGGTCGTTCACCGTCTCGCTCATGATCTCGACCTGGCGCCCCAGCTCGCGTAGCTCGCGGTCGGTGAGGTTGACGGCGGCGAGGGTCGCGGCGAACACCTCGAGCTGTGCGCGCAGCTCGATGAGGTCGGCCGTGCGCGGCGCGCCGAGCATGAGCCCCCAGCTGAGCGTCTCGGGCAGCAGCTCCGAGGCGTTGCCGCGCAGGTAGGTGCCGGAGCCGGGACGCACGTCCACGATGCCCAGGATCTCGAGGGCCGCGAGGGCCTCCCGTACGGCGGAACGGCCGATACCGAGGGATGTCGCGAGCTGCCGTTCCGCGGGCAGGCGGGTTCCGGGCTCGATCTCCCCGCTCGTGAAGTAGTCGAGCAGTCGCTTGGCGACCGCGCTCACGGCGGTGCCGCTCGGAACGCTTCCGATCGCGGCACTCATTTGGTCGGCGGTGTTACCGGGATAGGCAGGCATGGGAGAACTCAGAATACCCGCTCGGTGAGCGGACTTTAACTATTTGCAAATTGGTCAACCGGTTGTTAGGTTTGACCCTCGAGTGCGAGCGAACTGCATCGAACGATCTACCGAGCGATAACAAGGGAGTTACCAGTGGCCAACCCGAGCGTGGAAACCAAGGTTTCCGCCGTCGAGAAATCGACCATCAGGAAGGTGTCGATCCGGCTCGTCCCGTTCGTCGCCCTCATGTTCTTCATCAACTACCTCGACCGGTCGGCCATCGGCTTCGCCGGACCGAACGGTATGAACGACGACCTCGCACTGACCGTGACCCAGGTCGGATTCGCCTCCGGCGTGTTCTTCATCGGCTACATCCTCCTCGAGGTCCCCTCCAACCTGGCGCTCGCCCGCTTCGGCGCCCGCCGCTGGCTCGCCCGCATCATGGTCACCTGGGGCATCGTCGCGGTCCTCTTCACCTGGGTCGGCAGCTTCGAGCACCTCGCGATCCTGCGCTTCATCCTCGGTGTCGCCGAAGCCGGCTTCTTCCCCGGCGCCATCCTGTTCCTCAGCCTCTGGGTCCCTTCGCGTCACCGCGGCAAGATCCTCGCGCTCTTCTACCTGGCTCAGCCGCTCAGCACCGTCATCGGCGCACCGCTCGCCGGCCTCCTCATCGGCGCCCACGGCTTCCTCGGCCTCGAGGGCTGGCGCGTGATGTTCCTCGGTGTCGGCCTGCCCGCGATCATCGTCGGCCTCATCGCCTGGTTCTACCTCAAGGACAAGCCCACCGACGCCAAGTGGCTCACGCGTGAAGAGCAGCAATGGCTCACCGCAGAGCTCGCGGCGGAAAAGACCAAGACCGAGGCCCTCCACGTGGTCAAGGGCAAGCAGCACGGCGGACTCCGCACCGCGTTCTCGAGCGGCCGCGTCTGGGTTCTCGCGTTCATCTACTTCGGCTTCATCTACGGCCTGTACACCCTCGCGTTCTTCCTGCCGACGATCATCGCCGGGTTCCAGGAGATCTACAACGTGGAGTACAACGTCTTCGAGCGCGGCCTGATCACCGCCATCCCGTACATCCCCGCCGCCTTCGCCCTCTGGTTCTGGACCAAGGACGTCTCCAAGCGCGGACTCAAGACCTGGCACATCGCCGGTCCCGCGGTCGTCGCTGCGCTCACCATCCCGCTCGCGCTGTTCGCCGGTTCGCCCGCGCTCACCGTCGCGATCATCGCGCTGACGGCCATAGCGATCTTCGCCGTGCTGCCGAACTTCTGGACCCTGCCCACGCAGTTCCTCACCGGTGCCGCAGCCGCGGCCGGCGTCGCGCTGATCAACACGGTCGGAAACCTCGCCGGCTTCGGTGCCCCGTACATCACGGGTGCCGTCGCGGACGCCACGAAGGACGCCAACGGCGAACCGCAGTACTTCGTCCCGATGGCGATCGTGGGCTTCTTTATGCTGCTCTCCGCCGTTTTGATGGTGTTGCTGGCCCGTGCCGGGAAGAAGAACGCCCCGGCAGACGGCGACGTCGCCGTCACCATCGCACATTAGTCACCCGGGGCAGCCGCGATCGGCGGCTGCCCCGCCCTCAGCTTCAGGAGTTCACCCCATGACTCGTCTGTTCAACGATCCGACCGAGTTCGCCGACGAAATGATCGACGGCTTCGTCGCCGCGAACCACCTGCAGGTGCGCCGCGTCTCCGGCGGAGTCGTGCGCTCGACGCGCTCGACCCCCGACTCCGTGGCCGTCGTCATCGGCGGCGGTTCCGGCCACTACCCGGCCTTCGGCGGTCTCGTCGGCCAGGGCCTCGCGCACGGCGCGGCCATGGGCAACCTCTTCGCCTCCCCCTCGGCCGGGCAGGTCTACTCGGTCGCCACCGCCGCGAACAACGGCGGCGGCGTCCTGCTCAGCTACGGCAACTACGCCGGCGACGTGCTGCACTTCACCCAGGCGCAGGAGAAGCTGCGCAACGAGGGCGTCGACTGCCGCACCGTCACCGTCACCGACGACATCGCGAGCGCCTCCATCGCCGAGAAGCACAAGCGTCGCGGCATCGCCGGCGACCTCACCGTCTTCAAGGCAGCGGCCGCCGCCTCCGAGGCCGGATACTCGATCGACGACGTCGAGCGCGTCGCCATCCTCGCCAACGAGCGCACCCGCAGCATCGGCGTCGCCTTCACCGGCTGCACGCTCCCCGGCGCGGACACCCCGCTCTTCACCGTTCCCGAGGGCCGCATGGCCGTCGGCATGGGCATCCACGGCGAGCCCGGACTGCGCGAGACCGACGTGCCGAGCGCCGACGGCCTCGCCGACCTGCTCGTGGGCGAACTGCTCGCCGAACTGCCCGACGGAATCGGGCAGGCCGACGGCCAGCGCGTCGGCGTGATCCTCAACGGCCTCGGTTCGGTCAAGTACGAAGAGCTGTTCGTCGTCTACAAGCGCGTCGCCGCCCTGCTCGAGGAGGCCGGCCTCACGGTCGTCGACCCCGAGGTCGGCGAACTCGTCACGAGCTTCGACATGGCGGGCGTCTCGCTCACCCTGTTCTGGCTCGACGACGAACTCGAGACCTTCTGGCGCGCGCCCGCCGACACCCCCGCGTACCGCAAGGGATCGGTCGGCGCCGCCGAGCAGATGGACGAGGCCGAGATGCACGACTCCGTGGCCACCGCCGCGGTCGTCGAGCCCGGCAGCCCCGAGTCGCAGGCCGCCGCCGTCACCGCCCTCGCCGCGATCGAGGCCGTCCTCGCCGTCATCGAGGAGAACGCCGACGAACTCGGGCGCATCGACGCCGTCGCCGGCGACGGCGACCACGGAGTCGGCATGCAGCGCGGCGCCCGTGCCGCAGCCGCCGCCGCCCGCGACGCCCAGGCCAAGGGCGCGGGTGTCGAAACGCTCCTCGTCTCGGCCGCCGATGCGTGGGCCGACCGTGCCGGCGGAACCTCCGGTGCGCTCTGGGGCGTTATGCTCCGTGCACTCGCCGGCGAGGTCGGCGACACCGCCGCCCCGACGGCAGAATCCGTGTCGGCCGGCGTCACCGCCGCCCGCACCGGCATCCAGTCGTTCGGCAAGGCCGAGGTCGGCGACAAGACCATGGTCGACGCGATCGTCCCCTTCACCGACACGCTCGCGGCCGAGGTCGCGACCGGTAAGGGACTGACCGCCGCCTGGTCGACCGCCGCCGACGCGGCCACCGCCGCCGCCCGCGAGACCGCCGACCTCCTTCCCCGCATGGGACGCGCGCGTCCGCACGCGGAGAAGAGCCTCGGCACGCCCGACGCGGGAGCCCACTCGTTCGCGCTCATCGTGCAGTCCATCGCCGTGGTCCTCACGGCAGAAAAGGGAGAAACAGAATGACCGACACCCTCCGTATCGTCATCGGAAGCGACGACGCCGGCTTCGACTACAAGGAGATCCTGAAGAAGGACCTCGAAGCGAACCCCGGAGTCGCCTCCGTCGTCGATGTCGGCGTCGACGCCGACGGCCACACCGCCTACCCGCGCGTCGCGATCGCCGCCGCCGAGCTGGTGGCCAAGGGCGAAGCCGACCGCGCGCTGATCTTCTGCGGCACCGGCCTCGGCGTCGCCATCTCCGCCAACAAGGTCGCCGGCATCCGTGCCGTCACCGCCCACGACAGCTTCTCCGTCGAGCGCGCCGTGCTGAGCAACAACGCGCAGGTTCTCACCATGGGCCAGCGCGTCATCGGAATCGAGCTCGCCCGCCGCCTCGTGCGCGAGTGGCTCACCTACCGCTTCGACGAGTCGAGCGCGAGCGCCGAGAAGGTCGCCGTGCTGAGCGAGTACGAGGCGACAGGCTCCTGCTGATGACCGACCGCAGAGCGACCGTCGGCGTGAGCCTGAAGATGTACTTCGGGCACGCGCAGACGCTCGCGTGGTGCGCAGAAGTCGCACGAGTCGCGCGCGAGCACGACGGTGTCGACGTCTTCGTCATCCCCGACTTCGTCTCCATCGTCGACGCCGTGCGCGTCTTCGACGGAAGCGGCGTGACCGTCGGCGCCCAGGCCCTGTCCTGGGACGACGCCGGCGCGCTAACCGGCGAGGTCAGCGGTTCCGTGCTCGCCGAGGTCGGCGTCGGAGTGGTCGAGGTCGGCCATGCCGAGCGCCGCCGCATCTTCGGCGAGACCGAGGCGATCGTGGCGTCGAAGACGGCCGCCGCGCTGCGCAACGGCCTCGCGCCCGTGCTCTGCATCGGCGAAATCACCGAGGGGCCAGCGGATGCCGCGGCCGACGAATGCCTCCGTCAACTGGAGGACGCCCTGAACGGCGCTCCGGCGGGCAAGGTCATCGTCGCCTACGAGCCCGTCTGGGCCATCGGTGCCGCGCAGCCCGCGCCGACCTCGCACATCCGCGCGGTCAGCGCGCGCCTCCGCGCCGCCGTCGCCGACTGGACGGACCGTGACGGCAGCGTCGTGATCTACGGCGGCAGCGCCGGACCCGGCCTGCTCACCGAACTGGGCGACGACGTCGACGGCGTCTTCCTCGGCCGGTTCGCCCACGACCCCGCCGCTCTCGCGGCCGTACTCCAGGAGGCGACCCGATGATCGGTCTCGGTACCTATTCCTTCTTCTGGCAGCACTCCGAGCTCTCGCCCCAGCGGCTGACGCTCTCCGACATGCTCCAGCTCAGCTCCGACGAGGGCGTCGAGGTCTTCCAGATCTGCGACTACGCGCAGGTCGAGGACCTGTCGACGTCCGGGCTGCGCGAGCTGAAGGCGACAGCCGACGACCTCGGGATCGCACTCGAACTCGGAACCCGGGGCGTGGCATCCGCCCATCTCGACACGTACCTCTCGATGGCGACCGCTCTCGGCGCCACCACGGTGCGCAGCATGATCAACACCGCCACCGAGAAGCCGACGCTCGCCGAAGCGCAGGCCCAGCTCGAGGGCGCGCTGCCTGCCTGGGCCGACGCGGGGGTCGACCTCGCGCTCGAGACGTACGAGCAGATCTCGTCGACCGACCTCGTGTCGCTCGTCGAGGCCGTCGCCCACCCGAATCTGGGCATCTGCCTCGACCCGGCCAACTCGGTCGCGGCGCTCGAGAACCCGCGCGACGTCATCGACCGCACCGCCCCGTACGTGAAGAACGTGCACTCCAAGGACTTCGCGTTCACCCGCCGCGGTGGATGGGTCGGTTTCACTCTCGAGGGCGTGCCCCTCGGAACCGGGCTGCTCGACTACGACTACCTCCTCGAGGTAGTGCGTCCCGAGGAGCGCGGCATCAATCAGATCATCGAGCACTGGCTTCCGCTCGGCGAGTCCATCGAGGACACCATCGCCCTCGAGAACACCTGGAATACCTCCAACCTGCAGTACCTAAGGAGCAAGTAATGTCGAACCCCATTTCCATCGCTGTCATCGGTGCGGGCGGAAAGATGGGCACGCGAGTGTCCAACAACCTCGCCAAGACCGACCACACGGTGTACTACAGCGAGAACTCGCCCGCCGGCCAGGCCCGCATGGCCGACCTCGGCCGCACGGTGACTGCCAGCGAAGAAGCCGTCGTCCTCGCCGACGTCGTCATCCTCGCGGTGCCCGACCTGGCCCTCGGCCCGGTATCGAGCGCGCTCGTCCCGCTGCTGCGTCCGGGCACCGTCGTGCTGACCCTCGACCCCGCCGCCGCGTACGCCGGTCTGCTCACCACGCGTGAGGACGTCGTCTTCGCCGTCGCGCACCCGTGCCACCCGTCGGTCTTCCTCGAGCGTCACACGCCCGAAGAGTACGCCGACACCTTCGGCGGGATCGCTGCCCCGCAGGACGTCGTCGCGGCCATCGAGAGCGACGACGACGAGAAGCGCGCCATCACCGAGGCGACCATCTGCGCGATGTACGCGCCGGTCATCGACGTGCACTGGGTCACCGTCAAGCAGCTCGCACAGCTCGAGCCGACCCTCGTGGAGACCATCGCCTGCATGATCGGCGCACTCCTCAAGGAGTCGCTCGACGAGGCGATCAACACCATGGGCGTCCCGGAGCCCGCCGCCCGCGCCATCCTGCTCGGCCACACGCAGGTCGCCCTCGCGAACTCGCTCAAGGGCGACAACCCGTTCTCCGACGCGTGCCTCATCGCGATGGACTACGGCCGCTCGAACATCATCAAGGAGGACTGGAAGAAGGTCTTCCAGGACGACGAGCTCGACAAGAACCTCGCCGCGATGCTGCACCTCGACGCCATCAAGCGCTGACTGCCGAACGCAGAAAGCCCCGTCGTCCGAGAGGATGGCGGGGCTTTTCGTGTGCGCACCGGCGCACGTCCGACAGGACCGATCGCCCGTCTCGCCCGTCCGACAGGACGGATCGCGCGGCGCCGGCCGCGGCATCCTGTCGACCAGCTCTGCCTGACCAGACGAGTGGATGCCGCGGCCGGCCCACCCGGACCGGCACGGGCCCGGCATGCCCGCCGGCCGCGCGGCAGAATGGAGGCATGGGGTTGTTCGGACGCAAGAAGCGCGTGTATCTGGGCGAGTACGTCGAACCCGCGCCGGTCGAACCGCCGCCGGTCGAGCGCGTCGTGCACGAGGGCGCCCTCATCGGCGAGTCTGTCGTGCGTCTCGTCCTGCGCAACCGTGTGATCGTCGACGCGCTGCGCGAGCACAAAGACCTCGACCGTCCCGGTCTCGCGCAGCTCGCCGCGGTCGAACTCGAGCGTCTCGCCCAGCACGAGCGCGAATCGGCCGAGCGGGTGCAGGGCCGCCGCGAACGCCAGGAGGCGGCCGACGCGACCCGCAAGCGCAGCGCCCTCGACCCCGACGACATCGAGGAGAGCCACCGGCGCGAACGGCTGCATCGGGAGATGGCCGACGCTTTCGTGACGCGGGCCACCGACGGCGCGCTGCTCGACAGCCTGGTCGAACGGTCGTTGGAGGAGGCGTGGTCCGAGATCGGTCCCGTGTTCCTCGAGCGCGCGGGGGAGCAGTCGCTCGTCGTCGACCGGGATTCCCGCTACGAGCAGGAACGCGTCGACCGGGTCGGTACGCTGCTCGCCCTCGACCTGACGAAGCTCGCGATCGAGCGCGGCGTCGAGCTGTAGAACCGAGCCCTAGGACGCGCTCGGCAGGTCGAACTCGAGCGCGGTCAGCGGCCTGGCCGACGACTCGGTCGTCGCGGCGGTGCCGATCACCTTCGACTCGTCGAGAACGTTGAGCTTGCGCGCGGTCACGAGCACCCGGCTCTCGAGCGAGTTCGCGAACGCGTTGTAGTTCGTCACCGTCGAGTCGATCGAGCGGCGCAGCTTGTCGGCGTGCTCCGACAGGAGCGACAGCCGCTGGTACAGCTCCTTGCCGAGGTCGAACAGGTTCTTCGCGTTCTCGGTGAGCACGTCCTGCTGCCAGGTGAACGCGACCGTCTTGAGCACCGACCAGAGCGTGACGGGGGAGGCGAGCGCCACCCGCTTGCCGAACGCGTAGTCCATGATGCTCGGATCGGCCTCCATGGCGGAGGCGACGAGCGACTCGCTCGGGATGAACGCGATCACCAGCTCGGGTGACGCGTCGAGCCCCGCCCAGTACGCCTTGCTCGCGAGCGTGTCGATGTGATTGCGCACCACGCGCACGTGCTGCTTCATCAGCGCCTCGCGGCGCGCGCCTTCTTCGCCGGTCGCGGTGACGGCGATCTGCGACGCCTCGAGGTAGGCGGCGAACGGCACCTTCGCGTCGACCGCGATGTTCTTGCCGCCCGGCAGGTGGATCACCATGTCGGGGCGGCCGGCACCCGCGTCGGAGGAGATCGACGACTGCACGTCGAAGTCGACGCGCTCGATGAGTCCGGCGGCCTGCACGACGTTGCGCAGCTGGGTCTCGCCCCAGACTCCGCGTGTGCCGTTGTTGCGCAGCGCGGAGGCCAGCGACTCCGCGGTGCCGCGCAGGCGCTCCTCCGACTCGGTCGCGTTCTTCAACTGTTCGCTCAACTGCCCGTGCTGCAGGCTGCGCTGCGCCTCGAGCTCGGCGACCGTCTGCTGCATCGTTCGCAGGGTCTCCTGCACGGGCGAGAGCGCCTGCAGTACCCGGCTGTCGTTTTCGTGCCGCTGCTGGTTGACCCGCTGCTGGCCGAGCAACTGCTCGACCTGCTCGCGCAGCGCCACCGCCGTGGCGTCGGCGGCCGCCGCCTCGGCCTTCAGCTCGGCGACGACGTCGAGCGGCTGGCTCGACGCGGGTCGCGAGCGCGCCACGAGCAGCCCGATCACGCCGCCGAGCACGACGCCGATGACCAGACCGAGGAGCAGGGAGATGATGGGGTCCATGGGCCCAGTGTCGCACCGGGTACCGACACGGCCGGGGGCGCGCGCCGCTCTCACACGGATAAATGTCCGGGAAATGTCCACGCACTACAGTGCTGCCATGAACATCGTCGAACACTTCATCAATGGCGCGTCCTTCAGCGGCGAATCGACGCGCACAGCCCCCGTCTACAACCCGGCGGCCGGAGTCGTGCAGCGCGAAGTGCGCCTCGCGAGCGTCGCCGACGTGGACGTCGCGGTGCAGGCGGCCGCGGCGGCCTTCCCCGACTGGGCCGGCGCTTCCTGGGCCAAGCGCCAGGGCGTGCTCTTCACCTTCCGAGAACTGCTGAACGCGCGCAAGGGCGAGCTCGCTGCCATCCTCACGAACGAGCACGGCAAGGTCACCTCCGATGCCCTGGGCGAAGTGGCCCGCGGTCTCGAGGTGGTCGAGTTCGCGACATCCATGCCCCATCTGGCCAAGGGCGAGTACAGCGAGAACGTCTCCACCGGCGTCGACGTGTACTCGATCCGGCAGCCGCTCGGTGTCGTCGGCATCATCAGCCCGTTCAACTTCCCGGCGATGGTGCCGCTCTGGTTCTTCCCGATCGCGATCGCGGCCGGCAACACCGTCGTGCTCAAGCCGAGCGAGAAGGACCCGTCGGCCGCAATCTGGATGGCCGAGCTCATGAGAGAGGCCGGTCTGCCCGACGGCGTGCTCAACGTGGTGCACGGCGACAAGGAGTCGGTCGACGCACTGCTCGAGCACCCCGGCGTCGCCTCGATCAGCTTCGTCGGCTCCACCCCGATCGCGAAGTACGTCTACGAGACCGGCACCCGGCACGGCAAGCGCGTGCAGGCGCTCGGCGGCGCGAAGAACCACATGCTCGTCCTACCCGACGCCGACCTCGACCTCGTGGCCGACTCCGCCGTCAACGCGGGCTTCGGTTCGGCGGGCGAACGCTGCATGGCGATCTCGGTCGTCGTCGCCGTCGAACCCGTGGCCGACGAACTCGTCGAGAAGATCAGAGACCGGATGTCGCAGCTGACGGTCGGCGACGGTACACGCGGCTGCGACATGGGGCCGCTCATCACCCGTGAGCACCGCGACAAGGTGGCGGGCTACATCGACGTGGCGATCGCCGACGGCGCCGACGTCGTGGTCGACGGCCGCGGGGTCGAGGTCGACGGTGAGAGCGACGGCTTCTGGCTCGGCCCGACGCTCATCGACCAGGTCTCGACGACGTCGGACGTCTACACGCACGAGATCTTCGGCCCCGTGCTCAGCGTCGTGCGCGTCGCCACGTACGACGACGGGCTCGCGCTCATCAACGCGTCGCAGTACGGCAACGGCACCGCGATCTTCACCAACGACGGGGGAGCGGCGCGCCGTTTCCAGCGCGAGGCGACCGTCGGCATGATCGGCATCAATGTGCCGATCCCGGTGCCGGTCGGCTACTTCTCGTTCGGCGGCTGGAAGGACTCGCTCTTCGGCGACACCAAGGCCTACGGTCCGGACGCGGTGCACTTCTTCACGCGGCAGAAGGCGATCACCAGCCGCTGGCTCGACCCGAGCCACGGCGGCATCAACCTGGGCTTCCCGCAGAACTGACCCTCGCCCGTACCTGCGCCCGACCGACAGGACCGCGGCCGGTTCACCGGCCGTCTGGTCCTGTCGATCGTGCGACGGGTGCGACGGGTGCGACGCGTCCTGTCGGACGGACGAACCGGGCTCGACGACCCCGCGCTAGTTGACCGGCCCCGTCCACTTCTCGCCGGGGCCCTTGCCCACGGCGTCGGGGATGCTCGACGCCTCGCGGAACGCCAGCTGCACCGTACGCAACCCGTCGCGCAGGGCGAGGGCGTGGTGGTCGCCGAGGTCGGGGGCGCTCGCCGTCACGAGCCCGGCCAGCGCGTTGATCAGCTTGCGTGCCTCGTCGAGATCGATCTGGGACGCGGCATCCGGGTCGTCGGCAAGTCCCAGCTTGACGGCCGTCGCACTGAGCAGGTGGATGGCGACCGTGTTGATGACCTCGATGGCCGGCACCTCTCCGATGTCGCGGATCTCGATGTCCGGATCGAGGTTCGCGCCCGAGTGATCGTGTCCGTCACCGCCGTGGAGAGTGGAGCTGGCGGGGTGATCGTGGGAGTAGGGCTCGCTCATTGGGGACTTCCTTAGTCTTTTCGCGCGGTGTCTGCTATTCTTGTGCAGGCTTCGGGGCTTGCCCCGATACGAAAGTGGAGATTCTCCCACCCGTCAACCGCTTCTCAAGGTTACCGGGTAGTTACACCCCGCCAGCGATGCACCGAACACGTGCGCCGAGGGTAGATAAACAGGGTGTTGGCGTAGCAACTGCAACGCGTGATTCTTCTCTTCGTCCCTGCCCGGCATCCGTCGGCCAGAGTGGCTACCAGATTTACAAGAGGAGCTCCGCATCAGCGATCCCCGTACTAACGACCGAATCCGTGTACCGGAGGTCCGACTCGTCGGACCCGCCGGAGAGCAGATCGGTGTCGTTGCCATTGACGTGGCACTTCGACTTGCCCAGGAGGCCGACCTGGATTTGGTTGAGGTTGCTCCCAACTCCAAGCCCCCCGTCGCAAAGATCATGGACTACGGCAAGTTCAAGTACGAAGAGGCTCAGAAGGCCAAGGAAGCCCGTCGTAACCAGGCGAACACGATCCTCAAAGAGGTCCGTTTCCGCCTGAAGATCGACGTGCACGACTACGAGACCAAGCGCAAGCGTGCCGAGGGCTTCCTCGCCGCGGGCGACAAGGTCAAGGCCATGATCCTGTTCCGTGGCCGCGAGCAGTCGCGTCCCGACCAGGGTGTCCGCCTTCTGAAGCGCTTCGCCGAAGACGTCGCCGAGTTCGGCACCGTCGAGTCCAGCCCCACGATCGACGGCCGCAACATGGTCATGGTCATCGGACCCCTGAAGACCAAGGCGACGGCGAAGGCCGAAGCCGAGGCACGTCGCGTCGCCAGCAAGCCCTCCAAGGGCGGGGCGGATGCCGCGGCAGACGCCGACGAGACCGACGACGTCGACTCCCCAGAAACCACAGACGCAGCGGTGGAAACACCCGCCGCAGCTTCTGCACCTACAGACGCACCAACGAAAGAGGATAAAGATGCCTAAGCAGAAGACGCACTCGGGCGCCAAGAAGCGCTTCAAGCTCACCGGTACCGGCAAGATCAAGAAGCAGGGCGCAGGCATGCGACACAACCTCGAGGTCAAGTCGAGCAAGGTCAAGCGCAGCCTGAACAAGGACCGCCTCGTCGCTCCCGCCGACGCGAAGATGATCAAGAAGCTTCTCGGCAAGTAACGCCGGCGCCCACTAAGAGACTTTGAAGGAATAGAACAATGGCAAGAGTAAAGAGAGCAGTCAACGCTCACAAGAAGCGTCGCGTCATCCTCGAGCGCGCGAAGGGCTACCGCGGACAGCGTTCGCGCCTGTACCGCAAGGCAAAAGAGCAGGTCACCCACTCGCTCGTCTACGCGTACCGCGACCGCCGCGCCCGCAAGGGTGACTTCCGTCGCCTGTGGATCCAGCGCATCAACGCCGCGTCGCGCGCGAACGGCCTGACCTACAACCGCCTCATCCAGGGCCTCAACCTCGCGGGCATCCAGGTCGACCGTCGTATCCTCGCCGACCTCGCGGTCACCGAGCCTGCCACCTTCGCAGCGATCGTCGCCACGGCCAAGGCAGCACTGCCCGCCGACACGAGCGCTCCCAAGGTCTCGGCCTAGTTCGACCACTTTTCACTCCGCCGCGCTGGCACTCCTCGTGAGTGTCAGCGCGGCGGCGGTTAAAGCGCCTGCCGCCCGCCTAAACTTGGCCGCATGATCGACAACCCGCGCTCCCCTCGAGTACGCGGCGTGGCAAAGCTTGCCAAGAGAGACGCCCGGTCCCAGACCGGGTTTTTCCTTTTGGAAGGCCCCCAAGCCGTTACTGAAGCCCTCACCTACCGGTCGGAGCTTCTCGTAGAGCTCTTCGCGACCCCCACAGCACTCGACAAGTACCCCGAGATCGCGAGAATCGCCGACGAGATCGGCCTCGAGGTCGAATTCGTCACGGAGGACGTGCTCGACTCCATGGCCGACACCGTGACGCCGCAGGGCATCATCGCTGTCTGCAAGCAGTTCCCGACCTCGCTCAAGGACATCCTGGCGGGCGAGCCCAAGCTCATCGCCATTCTCGAAGAGGTGCGGGATCCCGGCAACGCCGGCACGATCATCCGCGCCGCCGACGCCGCGGGTGCCGACGCCATCATCCTCACCGGCCGCAGCGTCGACCTGTACAACCCCAAGGTCGTCCGTTCCACCACCGGCTCTATCTTCCACATCCCCGTGGCGATCGCCGCCGACCTCGAGACGGTCATCGAGAAGGTCAAGGGCTACGGCCTGCAGATCCTCGCCGCCGACATCAAGGGCGCCGACCTGCTCGAGGCGCGCACCAGCGGCGTCCTCGACAAGCCGACCGCGTGGCTGTTCGGCAACGAGGCGCGCGGCCTGAGCGACGAACACTTCGCCCTCGCCGACAGCGCGATCACCGTGCCGATCTACGGACAGGCCGAATCGATGAACCTGTCCACGGCGGCATCCGTCTGCCTGTATGAAAGCGCCTTCGCCCACAAACTGGCCTGAATTACGCGACTTGGTTTTGTTTCAGCTGGGTAAAGAAGTAGCTGAGAGTTTGTACCCCGCCCGACCCGTGTGGTTGGGTGGGGTACATGGAACCTCTAGTCGTTGTAGACCACGTCAATAAGCACTACGGCGAACTCCACGTTCTGAAAGACATCACCACCACGATTCACCGCGGCGAAGTGGTCGTCGTCATCGGTCCCAGCGGTTCGGGTAAATCCACGCTGTGCCGGGCGATCAACCGCCTCGAGACCATCGACAGCGGCACCATCAGCATCGACGGAAAGCCGCTCCCGGCCGAGGGCAAGGACCTCGCCCGTCTGCGTGCCGACGTCGGCATGGTGTTCCAGAGTTTCAACCTGTTCTCGCACAAGACGATCCTCGAGAACGTCACCCTCGGCCAGACGAACGTGCGCAAGCGCTCGAAGGCCGACGCCGACAAGAAGGCGATGGAGCTGCTCGACCGCGTCGGTGTCGCCAACCAGGCGAACAAGATGCCGTCCCAGCTCTCCGGCGGCCAGCAGCAGCGTGTGGCCATCGCCCGCGCCCTCGCCATGGACCCCAAGGTCATGCTCTTCGACGAGCCGACCTCGGCACTCGACCCCGAGATGATCAACGAGGTGCTCGACGTGATGGTCGGCCTCGCCAAGGACGGCATGACCATGGTCGTCGTCACCCACGAGATGGGCTTCGCGCGCAAGGCCGCGCAGCGGGTTCTGTTCATGGCCGACGGTGCGATCGTCGAAGAGGCCACCCCCGAGAAGTTCTTCACCGACCCCCAGAGCACGAGAGCCCAAGACTTCCTCTCGAAGGTCCTTACCCACTAACCGGTGGGTGAGCAACACAGCACCACAGCAACCAGGAGGACACCATGAGACTCAAAAAAAGTCTAATGATCTCAGCCATCGCCCTGACCGGTGTGCTCGCGCTCAGCGCCTGCACGAACTCGGCGGCCCCCGAAGCAGAAGTGACCCCCGAGGCGGAGGTCACGTTCGAAGCCGGCACCACCATGGCGGCACTCAACGAGGCCGGCACCATCACTATCGGCACGAAGTTCGACCAGCCGCTCTTCGGCCTGGCCGGCCCCGACGGCGACCCCGTCGGATTCGACGTCGAGATCGGCAAGCTCATCGCCGCCAAGCTCGGCATCGCCGCGGACGACATCGAGTGGACCGAGACGGTCTCCAAGAACCGCGAGCCGTTCATCCAGTCGGGCGAGGTCGACCTCGTCATCGCGACCTACACGATCAACGACACCCGCAAAGAGGTCGTCTCGTTCGCCGGACCGTACTACGAGGCCGGCCAGGACATCCTGGTCCTCGCGGGCAATCCCGACGGGATCGAGAGCATCGACGACCTCGCCGGCCAGACGGTCTGCTCCGTCACCGGCTCGACGTCGGAAAAGAACCTCGTCGACGCCGGCGTGACCGTGCTTCCCGCAGCCGGCTACGGCGACTGCCTCGAGCCGCTGCGCTCGGGCGCCGTGGTCGCGGTCTCGACCGACAACGTGATCCTCGCCGGTCTCGCCGACCAGAACTCGGGTGAGTTCGAAGTCGTCGGCAACCCGTTCACCGAGGAGCCCTACGGCATCGGCCTCGCGCTCGAAGACGACGAGTTCCGCTCGTGGATCAACGACGTGCTGACCGAGTCCTACGAGGACGGAACCTGGGACGCCGCATGGGAGTCGACGGTGGGCAAGGTCCTCGAGACCCCGACGCCCCCGGCCGTGGACAACTACACGCGTCCGTAGTCTCACCGCCGAGATCAGGGCCCGCGCCGCGAGAGCGACGCGGGCCCTGATCTCAGTCACGCAAGTCACCAGCGCCAGTCAACGGGCGAGAAAGGGAGGTGGGCAATGGATGCCATTATCGAAAATCTTCCGACATTCCTGAGCGGTTTCGGCAAGACCCTCGGCCTGCTCGGCCTGTCCGGCAGCCTCGCGCTCGTGCTGGGCGTCGTCGTGGCCGCCATGCGGATCTCGCCGGTCGGTTCCCTGCGCGGCTTCGCCGCCTTCTACACCGAGATCGTGCGCAACACCCCGCTCACCCTCGTCCTCTTCTTCTGCGCCGTGGTCCTCCCGTACCTCGGTGTGCGCCTCGACTACTTCGTGTTCGCGGTCGCCGGCCTCACGGTCTACACCTCGCCGTTCTTCGCCGAGGCCATCCGCTCGGGCGTCAACGGCGTGCCCATCGGCCAGGCCGAAGCGGCACGCAGCCTCGGCTTCGGATTCGGCCAGACCCTGCGCCTCATCGTCCTCCCGCAGGCGATCCGCATGGTGGTCCCGCCGCTCATCAACGTCTTCATCGCTCTCACCAAGAACACCTCCGTCGCCGGCGGCTTCTTCGTGATCGAGCTGTTCGCCTCGGCGAGCGTCGTCATCAACGTCCGGGGTGACGAAGTGATCGCCATCCTGCTCGCGGTCGCGGCCTTCTACCTCGTCGTCACCATCCCGCTCGGCCTGATAGCCGGCCAGGTCGAGAAGAGAGTGGCGATCCTGCGATGAGTAACTCGGTCCTCTACGACGTCCCCGGGCCCAAGGCCCGCCGCCGCTCGTTCATCATCTCCATCATCGGCGGCGTGGTCATCGCGGCCGGTGTCGCCTGGCTCATCGCGGGCCTCGCCGCTCCGCGGGTCTCGGTCAACGGCGCCGTGAGCCCCAGCCTGCTCGACCCCAGCCGCTGGGACATCTTCACCGACGTGCAGCTCTGGCTCGGCGTCGGCGACGGTGTGCTCGCCACGTTGCGCATGGCCGCGGTCGCCGCCGTCCTCGCGCTGACGCTCGGCGTGCTCTTCTGCTTCGGCCGTACCTCCGACACCAAGTGGATCCGCATCCCCACCTCGGTGCTGCTCGAGTTCTTCCGCGGCATCCCGGTTCTGCTCCTGATGCTTTTCACGCTCCTCGTCTTCAGCACCGGCGCGTACTGGGCCGGCGTCATCGGTCTCGGCATCTACAACGGCGCGATCATCGGCGAGGCCCTGCGCGCCGGCGTCAAGTCGCTGCCCAAGGGACAGCGCGAGTCGGGCCTGGCCATCGGCCTGACCCCCGTGCAGACGCGGCTCAAGATCGAATTCCCGCAGGCGTTCCGCCAGATGCTGCCGATCATCATCGCCCAGCTCGTGGTGCTGCTCAAGGACACGTCGCTCGCCTACGTGATCGCCTACCCCGAGCTGCTGCGCCGGGTCATGACGTACCTGTCGAACTACTACGGCAACAACTACCAGTTCTCGCTATTCGTCATCGTTCTCGCGATCTACCTCGCGATGAACTTGTCGCTGTCCTGGCTCGCCCGCGTGGTCGCGCGTCGGACGGCCGGCGGCGCGAAGGGCAAGCGGGGCAGAAAGGACGAGCCCGTGATCGACATGGCGAAGCTCCCCGACGCGGGCATGGGCGGCGGCGTGGGTCCGCTGTAGCGGTTCCGACTAAACTCGGTGCTTGTGTCAGAACCCACCGAGATCACCGAAGAGGCCGTCGCAGCGGCGGTTGACGCCGCCCTCGCCGCGGTCGCCGCAACCACGACGGTGAGCGAGCTCAAGCTCGCCCGCGCCGCCCACACGGGGGAGACCTCGACGCTCGCGCAGCTCAACGCGCTGATGCGCAGCGTGCCCGGCGACCAGAAGGCCGCCGCGGGCAAGCTCGTCGGCGGCGCCCGAGGCACTGTGAACCAGGCCGTCGCCGCGCGCGAGGCCGAGCTGGCCGTCGCCGAGGAGAACGCCAAGCTCGCGGCCGAGGCTGTGGACGTGACGGCGATCCCCGTCCGCTGGAAGGCCGGCGCGCGCCATCCCATCTCTCTTCTGATGGAGAAGATGAGCGACACGTTCATCAGCATGGGCTGGGACGTCGCCGAAGGCCCCGAACTCGAGAACGAGTGGTTCAACTTCGACTCGCTCAACTTCGACGAGGACCACCCGGCCCGCGCCATGCAGGACACCTTCTTCGTCGACCCGGTCGAGAAGCACCTCGTGCTGCGAACCCACACCAGCCCGGTGCAGAGCCGTTCGCTGCTCACCCGCGAGCTGCCCGTCTACGTCGTCGCGCCCGGCCGCGTCTACCGCACCGACGAGCTCGACGCCACGCACACCCCCGTGTTCCACCAGATCGAGGGCATCGCCATCGACAAGGGCCTCACGATGGCGAACCTGCGCGGCACTCTCGAGCACCTCGCCCGCGCCACCTTCGGCGAGGGCGCGCAGATCCGTCTTCGCCCCAACTTCTTCCCGTTCACCGAGCCGAGCGCCGAAATGGACGTCTGGCAGCCGAACGCCAAGGGCGGCGCACGCTGGGTGGAGTGGGGCGGTTGCGGCATGGTCAACCGCAACGTGCTGCGCGCTGCCGGCATCGATCCCGACGAGTACCAGGGCTTCGCCTTCGGTCTGGGCATCGACCGCACGCTGCAGTTCCGCAATGACATGAATGACATGAGAGACATGGTCGAGGGCGATACCCGCTTCAGCCAGCAGTTCGGAATGGTGGTCTGATGCGTATCCCAATCAGCTGGCTCGGCGAGTACGTCGACCTGCCCGAGGACGTCTCGGTCGAGCACCTGCACGCCGCGCTCGTCAAGGTCGGCTTCGAGGAAGAGGGCTTCCACGGCTTCGACCTCACCGGACCCGTCGTGGTCGGCCAGGTGCTCGAGTTCACTCCCGAGCCCCAGACCAACGGCAAGACCATCAACTGGTGCAGTGTGGATGTCGGAGAGCCCGAGCCCCGCGGAATCGTCTGCGGTGCCCACAACTTCGCCGTCGGTGACAAGGTCGTCGTCTCGCTGCCCGGCGCGGTGCTGCCCGGACCGTTCCCGATCGCGGCCCGCAAGACGTACGGGCACGTGTCCGACGGCATGATGGCGTCGGCGCGCGAGCTCGGTCTCGGCGAGGAGCACGACGGCATCCTTCTGCTCAAGAACCTCGGGCTCGACCCCGAGGTCGGCGTCGACGCGCTCGAACTGCTCGGCCTGCACGACTTCGCCGTTGAGATCAACGTCACGCCCGACCGCGGCTACGCGCTGTCGATCCGCGGCGTCGCGCGCGAGTACTCGCACTCGACGGGCGCGGCGTTCCGCGACCCCGTCTCGGTCGCTGCGCCCGTCGAAGCGTCGGGCTTCCCCTTCGCCGCCGCCGACACCGCACCCATCCGCGGCCGCGCCGGCGTCTCGGTCTTCGAGACGCTCGTCGTGCGCGGCATCGACGCGACCCGCCCGACCCCGTCATGGATGGTCGCTCGTCTCGCCCTCGCCGGAATGCGCTCGATCTCGCTCGCCGTCGACATCACCAACTACGTGATGCTCGAACTCGGCCAGCCGATCCACGGCTACGACCTGGCCACGCTCACCGACGGCATCACCGTGCGCCGCGCGACCGCGGGCGAGACGATCGTCACGCTCGACGGCCAGACCCGCACGCTCCACGTCGAAGACCTGCTCATCACCGACGGGTCCGGCCCGATCGGCCTCGCCGGCGTGATGGGCGGCGCGACCACCGAGATCGGCGCGGGCACCACCGACGTGCTCATCGAGGCCGCGAACTTCGACCCCGTGTCGATCGCCCGCAGCGCCCGCCGCCACAAGCTGCCGAGCGAGGCGGCCAAGCGCTTCGAGCGCGGTGTCGACCCGCTCGTCGCGGCTCCGGCCGCCGCGCGCGTCGCCCAGTTGCTCGTCGAGCTCGCCGGCGGAACCGTCGACACGCTCGGCTCCTCGTACAGCACCTACGCGCCCGCCGAGGCGATCGAACTGCCGACCGACTACGCCGCGCGCATCATCGGCGTCGACTACACCCCGCTCGAGATCGAGACGGCGCTCACGACCATCGGCGCGACGATCGCGCCCGCGGCCGGCGCCTACATCGTGACGCCGCCGAGCTGGCGCCCCGACCTCACCGACAAGGCGACCCTCGTCGAGGAGGTCGCCCGCATCGTCGGCTACGACCGCATCCCGTCGGTACTGCCCACCGCGCCTCCCGGCCGCGGCCTGACCCGCCCGCAGCGCCTGCGCCGCGCCGCGTCGCAGGGACTCGCGAGCGGCGGACTCACCGAGGTGCTGTCCTACCCGTTCGTCACCGACGCCGCGAACCAGCTGTTCGGCTCCGCGACCGCCGAAAAGGTCACCGCGATCAAGCTCGCGAACGCGCTCGACTCCGAGTCGGCCTGGATGCGCGTCTCGCTGCTGCCCGGCCTCATCGACGCCGCACGCCGCAACCTGTCGCGTGGTCTCACCGACCTCGCGCTCTACGAGATCGGCCTGGTCTTCCAGCCCGTCGCCGGGGTCTCTTACGGCAGCGGCCCGCTGCCCAGCGGCACCGAGCGCCCCTCCGTCGAGAAGCTCGCCGAGCTCAACGCCGGCATCCCGCCGCAGCCGTGGCACGTCGCCGCGCTCTTCGTCGGCGACGCCAGCCCCAAGCAGCCGGGCGCCGTCGCTGTCGCCTCCGGTCTCGCCGACGCCCTCGGCGCCGCGCACCAGCTCGCGCTCTCGGTCGGTACCGCGCTGACCGTTCGCCAGGGCAGCCACCAGGCCATGCACCCCGGACGCACCGCGTCGCTCTGGGTGGGGGAGACCCTCGTCGGCTACGCCGGCGAACTGCTCCCGGCGATCGCGGACGACCGCGACCTGCCCCGCGTGGTCGCGCTGCTCGAGGTCGACCTCGACGCGCTCATCGCGACCGCCTCCGAGGACGTCACGCCGTCGACGATCGTGTCGTTCCCGGCCGCGACGCAGGACCTGTCGCTCGTCGTCTCCGCCGACACCGCGGCCGGCGACGTGCTCGCCGTCGTGATCGAGGGTGCCGGTGCGCTCCTCGAGAACGCGCGGCTCGTCGACGACTACCGCGGCACCGGCATCGACCACGGCAGCAAGTCGCTGACCTTCGCGCTGCGCTTCCGCGCTCCCGACCGCACGCTGACCGCGGCCGAGGCCACCGAGGCGAAGACCGCCGCGGTGACGCTCGCGGCCGAGCGGTTCGGGGCGACGCTGCGCGAGTAGCTCCTTAAAGCAGCCAGAAGGAGCGCCGGAGATCCTCCTCCCCGTATGTCAACGGTGAAGAATGTCGGGTTCAATCGGTGGCGGTCGCTACCTCACTGTCAGTATTTGATATATGCTCATTGGCAAAAGGGTGGAGGACGAATGTGGACAGGTCGTCGAGCGAGAAACGTTTGGGGAAGCCCGGACTGACGATTGGCTGGCCAGCACTATCGCTGGGACTCGGGATACTGGCTACGGGCTCGCTTGGAACTTTGGCTGTCGTCGCGACGATTAGCGAGGTAGATGCGTTGTCAACCGTCGCTTTGGCGCTGGCAATCCTGGCCTTCGCGGCGCAGATTGTGGTGTCTCTATCGCAGGCGCAGGGACAAGCGCACCAGCAAACGGAAATTGGGAGGGTTAATGCGGAGACTCGCGGGCTATTGGCGCAGATAACTGCCCAGTCTGACTCGCTCCTTGCCAATCAACGTGAGCAGTTCACCAAGGTTCTTGATGCAGCCCTTGGCAGCGACCTCATTCGAAACGCAGTGACGGAAGTTGCCACTGCCGATGGCGACGACGCCGAAAATCCAATGACACCCGGAGAGAATGATTCCGCGCCGAGTATTGATGTAGATGCACTGTCGGAGAATCTCCAAAAGACATTGAAAACGGCCTTCGAAAACGTTTCGGCCTCGAGGACGGCTCAGCGCTCGGCAGGATCGCCCCCGCGCATTCCTGATTCCGACAGGTTTTCTGACCTACTGGATTCGGTGAAATCACTTCCGGACGCTGACCACGACGGCAAGCGTGCTTTCGAAGTATTCAAGTCTTTGTCGCCTCTTGAATTATCCACACTGAGCAGTCGGGCATACTCCGATCTGGATAAAGCACGACGCGGGCGTCAGCCCGAAGGCGTACTGAGAAATGTAACCAACCTCACCCCTGCGACTCAAAGGCTTGTGGACTTGGGTCTAATCGAATTCACCGAGAGGACGAGACCAGCGGAAACCTGGACTCGACGCATAACGCCGCTTGGCTGGAAGGTAGTCAGATTCCTGTTGGGACGAGGAGACATGTCTGCTTTCACCGGGTAGTGCTTCGAGTTAGCATGCTCCGTTCGATGAGGTGTGTCGGCGTCGCGACTCAGTCGACCCATGAATTGAGCGTCGTGTCCAGCTAGCTATAGTCAGCCGCGGTATGTAGTCGCCAGAGCTCTTGTATCCCTAGGTTGCCAATGAAAGCCGGGCAGCAGGCGAGGCAATTCTTGCTTGCGCGCCTTGTTGGGATTACTTGATTCGTCAAATTCAGCGCTGAAATGCCGCGATATGGCTCGCCCATGACCGTATCGAAACCCTGTCGCGTCGCGCCACGGTTTCGATTCGGGCCGTAGACGGCCCTACTCAACCACCGATTCGGCCAACAGGTGCCGCGTACAGTACGCTCGCTCCGTGGCCATTTCTCGCATCGCACTCCCGACCAGCTCCGTGCTGTCTTTCGGGCTGCGACGTCGTGCCACCTCCGAGCGACTCTAGGCGTCGAGCACCCGACAGGGTCGACCCATCCGTGGTCCCCGTCCACCTCGCCGCCGCCTCATTCCCATCACCCCACTGAATAAGGTTGAGTCATGTCACTTTCCGTTGCCGTCGCCGGCGCTAGCGGCTACGCCGGAGGCGAGCTCCTCCGGTTGCTCGCCGCGCACCCGGAGTTCACCGTCACCACCGTCACCGCGTTCAACAACGCCGGGGAGAAGCTCATCTCCCTCCAGCCCCACCTGCGCTCTCTCGCGCACCTCACGCTCGTCGCGACCACCCCCGAGAACCTCGCCGGGCACGACGTCGTCTTCCTCGCCCTGCCGCACGGCAAGTCGGGAGAGATCACGGCGGCCCTGCCCGAGGGAACCCTCGTCATCGACTGCGGGGCCGACCACCGCCTCACGAGCGAGAGCGACTGGGCCGACTTCTACGGCGGCGAGTACTTCGGTGCCTGGACCTACGGCCTGCCCGAGCTGATCCACGCCGACGGCACCAAGCACCGCGACGAGATCGTCGGCGCCAGCCACATCGCCGTCCCCGGCTGCAATGTCACCGCCATCTCGCTCGGCCTCGCGCCGGGCATCCAAGCCGGTGTCCTCGAGGCCGACGACATCGTCGCGATCCTCGCGGTCGGCCCGTCCGGTGCCGGCAAGGCTCTCAAGACGAACCTGCTCGCGAGCGAGATCCTCGGATCCGCTTCCGCGTACGGCGTCGGCGGCACCCACCGTCATACCCCCGAGATCCGGCAGAACCTGGCGCTGGCCGGCGGCACCGCGGTGAGCGTGTCGTTCACTCCGATGCTCGTGCCGATGAGCCGGGGAATCCTCGCGACGTCCACCGCCAAACTCGCCCCCGGCGTCACCGCCGCGCAGGTGCGGTCCGCGTTCGAGACCGCCTACGCCGACGAGCCCTTCGTGCACCTGCTGCCCGAGGGCGAGTTCCCGCGCACCGCGGACACCGTCGGCGCCAACACCGCGCTCGTCGGCCTCGCCGTCGACGAGTCGACCGGCCGCGTCGTCACGGTCACCGCGATCGACAATCTCGTCAAGGGAACCGCCGGCGCCGCCATCCAATCAGCCAATATCGCCCTCGGTTTCGCAGAAACCACGGGTCTCAGCACCAATGGAGTAGCACCGTGAGCGTCACACACCCGGCAGGATTCGTCGCAACAGGAGTCGTCGCCGGTCTCAAATCGACGGGCAAGCAGGATGTCGCCCTGGTGCAGAACCTCGGACCGGAACAGGCCGCGGCCGTCGTCTTCACCAGCAACCGCGCCAAGGCCAACCCCATCATCTGGTCGCAGCAGGTGATCACCGACGGCATCGTCTCGGCGATCGTGCTCAACTCGGGCGGGGCCAACTGCTACACCGGGTCGTTCGGTTTCCAGACCTCGCACGCGACGGCCGAGGCCGTGGCCGAGGGACTCGGCATCTCGTCCGGCGACGTGCTCGTCTGTTCCACCGGCCTCATCGGGGTCGGCGGGCAGGACTTCCGCGACAAGGTGCTCGGGGGAGTCGCCACCGCGGTGCCCGCGCTGAGCGCCGACGGCGGACACGACGCGGCCCTCGCGATCATGACCACGGACTCGAAGCCGAAGGAATCCGTCGTGCAGGGCGCCGGCTGGTCCATCGGCGGCATGGCGAAGGGCGCGGGCATGCTCGCACCGGGTCTCGCCACGATGCTCGTCGTGCTCACCACCGACGCGCTCGTCACGAGTGCCGACCTCGATTCCGCGCTCCGTGCCGCCACGCGCGTCACGTTCGACCGGCTCGACTCCGACGGCTGCATGTCGACCAACGACCAGGTGTCGCTGCTCGCGAGCGGCGCCTCCGGCGTCACCCCGAGCCTCGAGGCGCTCACCGCCGCCGTCACCGCGATCTGCGCCGACCTCGCCGCCCAGCTGCAGGCCGACGCCGAGGGCGCGAGCCACAACATCTCGATCGAGACGATCAACGCGGCCAGCGAGGACGACGCGGTCGAGGTCGGCCGTTCCGTCGCCCGCAACAACCTGTTCAAGGCCGCCGTCTTCGGCAACGACCCGAACTGGGGCCGCGTGCTCGCCGCGATCGGAACGACGACCGCCGAATTCGACCCCTACGACGTTGACGTCACGATGAACGGCGTACGGGTCTGCCGCTCGGGGGAGCCCGACCAGCCGTCCGACGCCGTCGACCTCACCCCGCGCGCCACGCACGTGCTCATCGACCTCAAGGTCGGCACGGCAACCGCGACGATCCTCACCAACGACCTCACGCACGACTACGTGCATGAGAACAGCGCGTACTCCAGCTGATGGGCGTCTTCAGGGAAGCCCAGGGCCTCGAGGTCGGCATCAAGACCGCCGTGCTGATCGAGTCGCTGCCGTGGCTCAAGCAGTTCCACAAGAAGATCATCGTCGTGAAGTTCGGCGGCAACGCCATGGTCGACGACGAGCTGCAGCGCGCGTTCGCCGAAGACATGGCGTACCTGCACTTCGCCGGCATCCACCCCGTCGTCGTGCACGGCGGCGGGCCGCAGATCTCCAAGCGCCTCGCCGAACTCGGCATCGACAGCGAGTTCCGCGGCGGCTACCGGGTCACGACCCCCGAGTCGATCGAGGTGGTGCGCGACGTGCTCTCCGGCACGATCAGCCGCGACCTCGCCGAACTCGTCAACGAGCACCAGCCCGGTCTGGCCGTCGCCATCTCCGGCGAAGACCGCGGACTCTTCGGCGGACGCCGCCGGGGTGCCGTCGTCGACGGACAGCCGGTCGACCTCGGCCTGGTCGGCGACGTCGTCGAGGTGGATGCCGCGGCGATCCTGGAAGCGGTCGAAGCCGGCCGCATCCCGGTGGTGGCGTCTATCGCCCCCGATCTCGACGCGCCGGGCCAGTCCCTCAACATCAACGCCGACTCGGCCGCCGCAGCGCTCGCGATCGAGCTCGGCGCGGCCAAACTGGTGATCCTCACCGACGTCGCCGGTCTCTACCGCGACTGGCCCAACCGCGATTCGCTCATCTCGATCATCGACACGGAGGAGCTCACCGAGCTGCTGCCCGCGCTCGAGTCGGGCATGATCCCCAAGATGACCGCGTGCCTCGAGGCCGTCGAGGGTGGTGTGGCCAAGGCCGCGATCATCGACGGCCGCGAGCCGCACTCGATCCTGCTCGAGGTCTTCACCCACAGCGGTGTCGGCACGGAGGTGGTACCCGTATGAACGACAGCACCGCGGCCTACAAGTCGCGCTTCACCTCCACCATGATGGGCAACTGGTCAGCACCGCTCACCACACTCGTGCGCGGCGAGGGCTGCCAGGTCTGGGACGCCGACGGCAAGCGCTACCTCGACTTCCTCGGCGGCATCGCCGTGAACGCGCTCGGCCACGCCCACCCGGTGCTGGTCGAGGCGGTCAGCCGCCAGGTCGCGACCATCGCCCACGTCTCCAACTACTTCGCCACCCCACCGCAGGTCGAGCTGGCCGAGCGACTGCTGCGTCTGACCGGCGCGGGCGACAGCGGACGCGTCTACTTCGCGAACTCCGGCACCGAGGCGAACGAGGCGGCGGTCAAGCTGGCCCGCCGCAACGGGCAGCACAAGAAGATCATCGCGCTGAACAACTCGTTCCACGGCCGCACGATGGGCGCTCTCGCGCTCACCGGCAAGACCGCGCTGCGCGAACCGTTCGAGCCGCTCGTGCCGAACGTCGTGCACATCGATTCCACGATCGAGGCGCTCGAGGCCGCGATCGGCGACGACGTCTCCGCGATCGTGATCGAGCCGATCAAGGGCGAGGCCGGGGTCATCGACCTGCCGGCCGGGTTCCTGAAGCGCGCCCGCGAACTGACCACGGAGTTCGGTGCGCTGTTGATCCTCGACGAGATCCAGACCGGAGCCGGCCGCACCGGCGTCTGGTTCGCGTACCAGCGCGAGGGCATCGTGCCCGATGCGATCACGCTCGCGAAGGGTATGGGCGGCGGAATCCCCGTCGGGGCTCTCGTGACCTTCGGTGCGGCATCCGGCCTCTTCACTCCCGGCCAGCACGGCACGACCTTCGGCGGCAACCCGCTCGCGACCGCCGCCGCCAACGCGGTGCTCGGCGAGATCGAGGCGTCGGGACTCGTCGAGAACGCGGCACTGCGCGGCGCACAACTGCGCGCGGCGATCACCGCCATCGGCTCTCCGCTCGTCGCCGAACTGCGCGGGGAGGGCCTGCTGATCGGCGTCGGTCTGACTGCGCCGGTCGCCGCGGCCGTCACGGCGCGTGCACTCGAGCTCGGCCTCATCGTCAACGCGCCGAACGAGTCGAGCATCCGACTCGCGCCGCCCCTCATCATCGGCGACTCCGAGATCGCCGAATTCATCACCCTCTTCACCCAGGCCTTGGAGGCTTCCGCATGACCCGCCACTTTCTCCGCGACGACGACCTGACCCAGGCCGAGCAGCTCGAGATCCTCGACCTCGCCGTCGAACTCAAAAAGGACCGCTACGCCTCGAAGCCGCTCGCCGGACCACAGACCGTCGCCGTCATCTTCGACAAGTCGTCGACCCGCACCCGCGTCTCTTTCGCCGTCGGCATCGCCGACCTCGGCGGCAGCCCGCTCATCATCTCCACGGCGAACAGCCAGCTCGGTGGCAAAGAGACGCCGAGCGATACCGCCCGCGTGCTCGAGCGCATGGTCTCGGCGATCGTCTGGCGCACCTACGCGCAGAGTGGCCTCGAGCAGATGGCGCTCGAGACCACCGTTCCCGTGGTCAACGCGCTCAGCGACGACTTCCACCCGTGCCAGCTTCTCGCCGACCTGCTCACCATCCGCGAGCACCGCGGCGAACTCGCCGGCCTCACCGTCACCTTCCTCGGCGACGGCCGCAGCAACATGGCGCAGTCCTACCTGCTGGCGTGTGCCGTGGCGGGCATGAACGTGCGCATCGCGAGCCCCGACGCCTACGTACCCGACCCGCAGGTCGTCGTCGACGCCGAGACGATCGCCGCGGCCAACGGCGGCTCGGTCGCGCTCTTCACCGACCCGGCCGAGTCCGTCACCGGGGTCGATATCGTTGTCACCGACACCTGGGTGTCGATGGGCAAAGAGGACGAGAAGGCCGAACGCGTCGCCACCTTCGGCGCCTACCAGGTCGACTCCGCCCTGATGGCGCTCGCGAAGCCCGACGCGCTCTTCCTGCACTGCCTCCCCGCCGACCGTGGCTACGAGGTGACCGCCGACGTGATCGACGGCGAGCAGAGCGTCATCTGGGACGAGGCGGAGAACCGCCTGCACGCCCAGAAGGCGCTCCTCGTCTGGTTGCTCGAGCGGGCATGAGCCTCTCGCCGACGGACGCGGTGAACCCTGTCGTCGCACGCCTGCGTGCGTACGGCAGGGCGCCGCGGATCGTCGGCATCGACATCGCCCGCGGTCTGGCGGTGCTCGGAATGTACGGCGCCCACGTCGGTCTCACCGAGCCGTTCGACTTTGCCCGGCCTGGCACCTGGCTCGACGTGGTCAACGGCCGGTCGTCGATCCTCTTCGCGTTGCTCGCCGGCGTCTCGATCGCGATCATCTCGGGCGGCACCCGCACCCTCGACGGGGTCGAACTGGTGCAGGCGCGCGTGCGCATTTTCACCCGGGCCGCGATCATCTTCGGGCTCGGCGGGTTCCTCGAGTTCCTCGGCTCGGGCATCGCGATCATCCTGCCGACCTATGCCGCGCTGTTCGTGCTCGCCCTGCCGTTCCTGCGGTGGCGATCGCCGCGGCTCTTCGCGTTGGCCGGGACGGTCGCGCTGATCGCGCCGTTCGTGCAGCTCATCGTCGCCAGCGGGGGAGAGGGCGGAGGCGGAGCCATCATGGAGCTGCTCTTCACCGGCCACTACCCGGGTGTCATCTGGATCGCCTTCGTGCTCGCCGGCGTCGGTATCGGACGGCTCGATCTCGCCGCGATCCGCGTGCAGCTCTGGATGCTCGCCGCCGGCTTCGTGCTCGCGGTCGTGGGGTACGGCGGGGGAGTGGTGGCGCAGGCGGAGGTACCCGCACCGGCCGTGAGCCCGCCGGTCGGGACCGTCGACTTCTCCGTGCTCGCCACGGTCGAAGCGCACAGCGGCAGCCAGTTCGAGGTCGTCGGCTCGGCCGGCTTCGCGATCCTCGTGGTCGCGCTCTGCCTGCTGGCCGCGCGGGTGGCCAAGTGGCCCCTCTTCCCGGTGGCCGCCGTGGGCTCGATGGCGCTCAGCGCGTACACCGTGCACGTGCTCATCGTCGCGGTGATCGGCCGCGACGCGTTCGCGCAGCCCGACAACGGCCTGTACCTCGGCTTCGTCGTCGGGGCACTCGTCGCGTGCAGTATCTGGGCGGTGGCCGTGGGCCGCGGCCCCCTCGAACAGGCGCTCACGCGCGCCTCCCGGTGGGCGGCCGACACGGCCGACCGCCGGTAGTCTTGTCAATGATTTAACCCAAGGAGAAAACACACATGGCGGAACGCGTCGTCCTTGCCTACTCAGGCGGACTGGACACTTCGGTAGGAATCGGCTGGCTCAAAGACGCCACTGGCAAAGAGGTCGTGGCGCTCGCCGTCGACGTCGGCCAGGGCGGCGAAGACATGGACGACATCCGCCAGCGAGCGCTCGACTGCGGCGCCGTCGACTCGATCGTCGTCGACGCGAAGGACGAATTCGCCGCGGACTTCCTCATGCCCGCCCTCAAGGCCAACGCCATGTACCAGAAGACCTACCCGCTGGTCTCGGCACTGAGCCGCCCCGTCATCGCCAAGCACCTCGCGATCACCGCGAAGCGCCTCGGTGCCGACAGTGTCGCCCACGGCTGCACCGGCAAGGGCAACGACCAGGTGCGCTTCGAGGCCGCCGTCGCCGCACTCGCCCCCGACCTCACCAGCATCGCGCCCGTACGCGACCTCGCGCTCACCCGCGACAAGGCGATCATCTACGCGGAGGAGCACAACCTCCCCATCCGCCAGAGCGCCAAGAACCCGTACTCCATCGACAAGAACGTCTGGGGCCGCGCGGTCGAGACCGGATTCCTCGAGGACCCGTGGAACGCCCCGATCGAGGACCTCTACGAGTACACCCAGGACCCCTCGGTCTTCAAGGAGGCCGACGAGATCACCATCACGTTCGAGGCCGGTATCCCCGTCGCCATCGACGGTGTCTCGCTGAGCCCGCTCGCGATCATTGAGGAGCTCAACGCCGTCGCCGGCAAGCACGGCGTCGGCCGCATCGACGTCGTCGAGGACCGCTTGGTCGGCATCAAGAGCCGCGAGGTCTACGAGGCGCCCGGCGCCATCGCGCTCATCGCCGCGCACGAGGCCCTCGAGAGTCTCACTCTCGAGCGCGACGTCAACCGTTACAAGCGCAGCGTCGAAGCCGAATGGTCGAACCTGGTCTACGACGGGCTCTGGTTCTCCGGTCTCAAGCGCAGCCTCGACGCGTTCATCGACCACACCCAGAAGTACGTCTCGGGCGACATCCGCCTCAAGCTGCAGGGCGGCCGCGCCGTCGTCACCGGCCAGAAGAGCGACAAGAGCCTGTACGACTTCAGCCTCGCGACTTACGACACCGGCGACACGTTCGACCAGTCGCTGTCGAAGGGCTTCATCGAGATCTGGTCGCTTCCGAGCAAGATCTCGGCCCGTCGCGACGCAGCGAGCGAGTAGAACGATGGCACAGGGTGACGGCACCGCTGGATCCACGGGCGAAGGCTCCCTCTGGGGAGCACGCTTCGCCAGCGGGCCGTCGCCCGAACTCGCGCGGCTGAGCCGCTCGATCCACTTCGACTGGCAGCTCGCGGGCTACGACCTCGCCGGTTCGAGCGCGCACGCGAAGGCGCTCGCCGCGGCGGGCTACCTGACAGACGACGAACTCGAGCGGATGCTCGCGGCGATTTCCGAGCTGGGCCTCGCCGTGGTCTCGGGAGACTTCGAAGCGCGCGAGGACGAAGAGGACGTGCACGCCGCGCTCGAGCGCGGCCTGATCGAACTCACCGGCACCGAACTGGGTGGAAAGCTCCGCGCGGGGCGCAGCCGCAACGACCAGATCGCCACGCTGATCCGGCTCTACCTGCTCGACCACTCGGCGGCGATCGGCCACCTCGTGGTGCAGCTCATCGACGCGATCGCGAGCCAGGCCGAGAACCACATCGACGCGGTGATGCCGGGCCGCACGCACCTGCAGCACGCGCAGCCCGTGCTGCTCGCGCACCACCTGCTGGCCCACGCCTGGCCGCTCGTGCGCGACCTCGAACGTCTGCGCGACTGGCGCGTGCGCGCATCGACTAGCCCGTACGGTTCCGGCGCCCTCGCCGGCAGTTCGCTCGGCCTCGACCCCGTCCTCGTCGCGCGTGAACTGGGCCTCTCCGGCCCCACCGAAAATTCGATCGACGCGACAGCGAGCCGAGACAACGTCGCCGAGTTCGCGTTCATCACCGCGCAGATCGGCGTCGACGTCTCCCGTCTCGCCGAGGAGATCATCCTCTGGAACACCCGCGAATTCGATTTCGTCAAACTCGACGACGCGTTCTCCACCGGGTCGTCGATCATGCCGCAGAAGAAGAACCCCGACATCGCCGAACTCGCCCGCGGCAAGGCCGGCCGGCTCATCGGCAACCTCACCGGGCTGCTCGCGACGCTCAAGGGCCTGCCGCTCGCCTATAACCGCGACCTGCAGGAAGACAAAGAGCCGGTGTTCGACTCGGTCGAGACCCTCGAGGTACTGCTGCCCGCCTTCACCGGCATGGTCGCCACCCTGCGGTTCAACACCGACCGCATGCGCGACCTCGCGCCCCAGGGTTTCTCGCTCGCGACCGACGTGGCCGACTGGCTCGTGCGCCAGCGCATCCCGTTCCGCGAGGCCCACGAGGTGAGCGGATCGCTCGTGCGGTTCTGCGAGGAGAACGGTCTCGAACTCCACGAGCCGACCGACGAGCAGTACCTCGCCGTGTCGCCCCACCTCACCGCCGGCGTGCGCGAGGTACTCACGGTCGACGGCTCGATCGCGAGCCGCGACGGCGCCGGAGGCACCGCCCCCGTGCGCGTGGCCGAACAGCTCGCCGCCCTCACCGCGCGCGTGCGCGCCCTGAACGCGGCCAGCTGACATGGCCGACAAGAAGAAGCCCGGTTTCAGCTGGTACGAGCCGCTGCAGAACCGCGGCCGCATCATCGTCATCTCCGTCGCGGGCCTGATCCTCGTTGGCGCGATCGTCGCGGCGATCGTGCTCGGCATCCCGGTCTTCTAGGTCCGAAGATACAAGCCCCGATGTTCGACCGGAGCTTCCTCGCCCGCCCCGCGGTCGAGGTCGCCCCCGAGTTGCTCGGCTCCCACCTCGTCGCGGGCGAGGTGGTGCTGCGCATCACCGAGGTCGAGGCCTACCTGGGGGTCGGCGACGACCCCGGTTCGCACTCGTTCCGTGGCAAGACCCCGCGCAACTCGGTGATGTTCGGCGAGCCCGGGCACCTGTACACCTACTTCACCTACGGCATGCACGTCTGCGCGAACGTGGTCTGCTCGCCCGCGGGCACTTCGTCGGCGGTGTTGCTGCGCGCCGGCGAAATCGTCGAGGGACGCGGGATCGCCGCGATGCGCCGCACGACCTCGCGCACCCCGGCCGACCTGGCCCGCGGACCGGCGCGGCTCACCGTCGCCCTCGGAATCACCCTCGCCGACGGCGGCACCGATCTCGCCGCGGGGCCGCTGCGGCTCGAAATGTCGGCCGCGCCATCCACGTTCTCGACGGGCCCGCGCACCGGTGTCTCGGGTCCCGGCGGTACCGACGCCTACCCGTGGCGGTTCTGGCTTCCGGGCGATCCGACGGTCTCGCCCTATAAGGCCCACGCCCCCAAGAAACGATCGTGACCGGTTGGTCGACTAGCCTGTACGGGTGTCTTCTCCAGCAGCCCAGGTACCCGCAGTCCAGCGCAACGACGACTCGTTCGACGACGTCTGGGACGAAATCGTCTGGCGCGGCCTCGTGCACGTCTCGACGAACGAGGAGGAGCTGAAGAAGCTGCTGTCCGGCCCGCCGATCACCTACTACTGCGGATTCGACCCGACCGCCCCCAGCCTGCACCTCGGCAATCTGGTGCAGCTGCTGCTCATGCGCCGCCTCCAGCTCGCGGGCCACAAGCCGCTCGGACTCGTGGGCGGTTCCACCGGCCTGATCGGCGACCCGCGGCCGACGGCCGAACGCACTCTGAACACCCCCGAGGTCGTGAAGGAGTGGGTCGGCTACCTGCAGGGCCAGGTCTCGCGGTTCCTGAGTTTCGAGGGTGACAACGCCGCCCGCCTCGTCAACAACCTCGACTGGACGGCGCCGCTCTCGGCGATCGACTTCCTGCGCGACATCGGCAAGCACTTCAGGGTCGGCACGATGCTGAAGAAGGATGCCGTGAGTGCGCGTCTCAACTCCGACGCGGGCATCAGCTACACCGAGTTCAGCTACCAGATCCTCCAGGGTCTGGACTTCCGCGAGCTCTACCGCCAGTACGACTGCGTCCTGCAGACCGGCGGAAGCGACCAGTGGGGCAACCTCACCAGCGGCACCGACCTCATCCGGCGGTCCGAGGGAGTGTCGGCGCACGCCATCGGCACCCCGCTGATCACCAATTCCGACGGCACCAAGTTCGGCAAGAGCGAGGGCAACGCGATCTGGCTCGACCCGACGATGACGAGTCCGTACGCGATGTACCAGTTCTGGCTCAACACCGACGACGCCGACGTCGTGAACCGGCTCAAGATCTTCACGTTCCTCGACCGTGCGCGCATCGACCAGCTGGCCGAGCTCGTGGCGAGCGAACCGTTCCGCCGTGAGGCTCAGCGCACCCTCGCTTTCGAGGTAACCGCATTCGTGCACGGTGTCGCCGCGACCGAGTCGGCGATCGCTGCGTCGGCTGCCCTGTTCGGGCAGGGCGAGCTCGAGACTCTGGATGCCGCGACCGTCGCCGCGGCGATGGCAGAGCTCCCGTCGGCAACGGTGACCTCGACCACCACGGTCGCGCAGGCGCTCGTCGATACCGGTCTCACCAAGGGTCTCGGCGAATCCCGTCGCGCCATCGGCCAAGGCGGGGTGTACCTGAACAACGTCACGGTCACCGATGATGCGGCCGACTTCACGGGCGCCGCTCTCGCGAGCGGTCATGCCGTGCTGCGGCGCGGCAAGAAGACGCTCGCGGCAGTCCTGATCTCGGAGTAGTCCCCGGCATCACACGCCGATCCATGTAACACGTTCGACACGAACCCTCGCTATCCTCAACTTCAAGCGAGGGAGTGGGCACATGGTGGATCCGGACGGGCACGAGACGGCACTCCGCGACAGCGACACGTTCGACTCCCTAGTCGCGACGGCGCCCGCCGGCCCGTCCCGCATCGATCCGTCCATGGTGCTCGACTTCTCCGACCGGCCCGCGCGCGAGCGCAAGCACACGTCGCCTCTCGAATGGGCGGGTCTCGTGCTCGCCGTGATCCTTCCGCCGCTGGGGTTGCTGGTGACCGTGGTCGCCCGCATCGTCATCCGTCGTCGCCACGGCTGGACCACCGGCGTCGCGGTCGCCGCCACCGTCATCTCGATCGTGCTCACACTGGTCTTGGCCGGGGGAGCGGTCTACCTCAAGAGCGTCAGCGATGCGGATGCCGCGGCCGAGGCACTCCTCGCCGAAGCGGCCCCGCTCTGCGAAGCCATCGCCGCGACCCCCGACGTACTCGACACCCCGGCGTACGGCTGGCCGACCGACGTCGCCGCGTTGCCGGTCACCCTCGAGGCGATGAAGGCGTATCAGGCGCACTGGGCGGAGCTCGCGCAGCTGGCGCCGGCTTCCGCGCAGACCAACGTCGCGGCCATCGCCGACCAGGCGCAGATCCTGGTCTCGGCCGTCGAGTCCTCCCAGATCATCGATCGCGCCGGCAACCTCGCGATCATGTCGACGATCACCGACGCCTCCGGTCTTCCCGGCTGGGTTACCCGCAACTGCTCCTGATCGCCCTCGATTGCAGGCGAACACTGGATGCCGCGCGTTGCGACACGCCCGGGATGCGGGTTGCTTTGCGGGGCTGCGGGGGCACACGTAGAGTAATCACTCGTCACCCCAAAGGTGCGGAAAGCCGCAGAGCTTCCCGGCCTCAAGCAGGGGACTGAATCCCCACTATTTTCCGACTGTGTTCATGTGACCGGTTTGGTATGGTGTTTGGATGAGATTTCCGCCTCTGGCGTGGGGTCTATTGAGATGTTGTTCGGACATGGAAGTGTCCGGCGGGTCGATTTGACACCGGGCCGGGACGTGGTAAGTTATACAGGTTGCCCTGAGCGAGACCGTGAGGTTGAATCAGGAGCGTCCGATCCTTGAGAACTCAACAGCGTGCACAATGTCAAATGCCAAAAACCCGGGCATTCGGAGCCGTTCTAGCGGCGATGGATGTCACGGATTCCTTTGGAAATTGAATTAAAACAAACAAAGCAAGTCAGTAATGATTTGTTCTGTCAGTTTCAAACTTGTCGCATCGACATCCTATTCCGGGTGCGTGCGGCGCTAGATGTGCCGTCAGCTTGCTGGCGTGCAGTCAAACATTTATGGAGAGTTTGATCCTGGCTCAGGACGAACGCTGGCGGCGTGCTTAACACATGCAAGTCGAACGATGACGGGGAGCTTGCTCCTCTGATTAGTGGCGAACGGGTGAGTAACACGTGAGTAACCTGCCCTTGACTCTGGGATAAGCACTGGAAACGGTGTCTAATACCGGATACGAGCTTCAGCCGCATGGCTAGGAGCTGGAAAGAATTTCGGTCAAGGATGGACTCGCGGCCTATCAGCTAGTTGGTGAGGTAACGGCCCACCAAGGCGACGACGGGTAGCCGGCCTGAGAGGGTGACCGGCCACACTGGGACTGAGACACGGCCCAGACTCCTACGGGAGGCAGCAGTGGGGAATATTGCACAATGGGCGAAAGCCTGATGCAGCAACGCCGCGTGAGGGACGACGGCCTTCGGGTTGTAAACCTCTTTTAGTAGGGAAGAAGCGAAAGTGACGGTACCTGCAGAAAAAGCACCGGCTAACTACGTGCCAGCAGCCGCGGTAATACGTAGGGTGCAAGCGTTGTCCGGAATTATTGGGCGTAAAGAGCTCGTAGGCGGTTTGTCGCGTCTGCTGTGAAAACCCGAGGCTCAACCTCGGGCCTGCAGTGGGTACGGGCAGACTAGAGTGCGGTAGGGGAGATTGGAATTCCTGGTGTAGCGGTGGAATGCGCAGATATCAGGAGGAACACCGATGGCGAAGGCAGATCTCTGGGCCGTAACTGACGCTGAGGAGCGAAAGCATGGGGAGCGAACAGGATTAGATACCCTGGTAGTCCATGCCGTAAACGTTGGGAACTAGATGTAGGGGCCATTCCACGGTTTCTGTGTCGCAGCTAACGCATTAAGTTCCCCGCCTGGGGAGTACGGCCGCAAGGCTAAAACTCAAAGGAATTGACGGGGGCCCGCACAAGCGGCGGAGCATGCGGATTAATTCGATGCAACGCGAAGAACCTTACCAAGGCTTGACATATACGAGAACGGGCCAGAAATGGTCAACTCTTTGGACACTCGTAAACAGGTGGTGCATGGTTGTCGTCAGCTCGTGTCGTGAGATGTTGGGTTAAGTCCCGCAACGAGCGCAACCCTCGTTCTATGTTGCCAGCACGTCATGGTGGGAACTCATAGGAGACTGCCGGGGTCAACTCGGAGGAAGGTGGGGATGACGTCAAATCATCATGCCCCTTATGTCTTGGGCTTCACGCATGCTACAATGGCCGATACAAAGGGCTGCAATACCGTAAGGTGGAGCGAATCCCAAAAAGTCGGTCTCAGTTCGGATTGAGGTCTGCAACTCGACCTCATGAAGTCGGAGTCGCTAGTAATCGCAGATCAGCAACGCTGCGGTGAATACGTTCCCGGGCCTTGTACACACCGCCCGTCAAGTCATGAAAGTCGGTAACACCCGAAGCCAGTGGCCTAACCGCAAGGAAGGAGCTGTCGAAGGTGGGATCGGTGATTAGGACTAAGTCGTAACAAGGTAGCCGTACCGGAAGGTGCGGCTGGATCACCTCCTTTCTAAGGAGCACTCGAAGACAGCGTCTGTATACAGCGCTTATCCGCT
The DNA here is from genome assembly GCF_014204935.1 of Conyzicola lurida. Classification (NCBI taxonomy): domain Bacteria; kingdom Bacillati; phylum Actinomycetota; class Actinomycetes; order Micrococcales; family Microbacteriaceae; genus Conyzicola; species Conyzicola lurida. The sequence continues at coordinate 728,757 of NZ_JACHMJ010000001.1, forward strand.
TCGTAAGCCATTTCGGAGACACACGTTCTCCGGTGGCGCTCATGGGTGGAACATTGACATTGACCAGGACGAGGAGTCCTGACCCAGTACAACCCGCAAGGGTTCGGAACAGTCGTTTTCTTCGGATCGGTCTTGTGCACGCTGTTGGGTCCTGAGGGACCGGGCCGGCAGACGTCGTCTGCCGATCGGACCTCTGGACTCCGGCCGCCTAGAATGCTTCGGCTTTCTGGTGGAGGAGTACCGCCCGTATTTTGAGAACTACACAGTGGACGCGAGCATCTTAAAGATGCAGACGAGATGGATCGGACTTCGGTCTGTGACGGATCGTCTGTGTCACAAATTATCTGGCACCCTTTCCTGGGTGTCAGGTTACTCATGTGATATCAATTTTTTAAGAGCAGACGGTGGATGCCTTGGCATCTGGAGCCGAAGAAGGACGTATAAATCTGCGATAAGCCTCGGGGAGCTGATAATAGAGCTGTGATCCGAGGATTTCCGAATGGGGAAACCCCGCCAGGCGTACTTGTGCGACCTGGTGACTCCCGCCTGAATATATAGGGCGGGTAGAGGGAACGGGGGGAAGTGAAACATCTCAGTACCCCCAGGAAGAGAAAACAACCGTGATTCCGTTAGTAGTGGCGAGCGAAACCGGAAGAGGCCAAACCGATCATGTGTGATAGCCGGCAGGCGTTGCATGGTCGGGGTAGCGGGACTTTTCAGCTGTTACTGCCGTACAGCAAGGATTACAACGCGATATAGACGAATGGTCTTGAAAGGCCAGCCATAGACGGTGCCAGCCCGGTAGTCGAAATGTCGCAATGGTCCGAAGAGTATCCCAAGTAGCACGGGGCCCGAGAAATCCCGTGTGAATCAGCCAGGACCACCTGGTAAGCCTAAATACTCCCAGATGACCGATAGCGGACAAGTACCGTGAGGGAAAGGTGAAAAGTACCCCGGGAGGGGAGTGAAATAGTACCTGAAACCGTCTGCTTACAAACCGTTCGAGCCTCCTTAGTAGGGGTGAGAGCGTGCCTTTTGAAGAATGAGCCTGCGAGTTAGTGATCAGTGGCGAGGTTAACCCGAGTGGGGCAGCCGTAGCGAAAGCGAGTCTTAATAGGGCGTTTTAGTCGCTGGTTCTAGACCCGAAGCGAAGTGATCTATCCATGGGCAGGTTGAAGCGACGGTAAGACGTCGTGGAGGACCGAACCCACTTCAGTTGAAAATGGAGGGGATGACCTGTGGTTAGGGGTGAAAGGCCAATCAAACTTCGTGATAGCTGGTTCTCTCCGAAATGCATTTAGGTGCAGCGTTGCGTGTTTCTTGCCGGAGGTAGAGCTACTGGATGGCCGATGGGGCCCAAAAGCTTACTGACGTCAGCCAAACTCCGAATGCCGGTAAGTGAGAGCGCAGCAGTGAGACGGTGGGGGATAAGCTTCATCGTCGAGAGGGAAACAACCCAGACTACCAACTAAGGTCCCCAAGCGTGTGCTAAGTGGGAAAGGATGTGGAGCTGCATAGACAACCAGGAGGTTGGCTTAGAAGCAGCCACCCTTGAAAGAGTGCGTAATAGCTCACTGGTCAAGTGGTTCCGCGCCGACAATGTAACGGGGCTCAAGCACACCACCGAAGTTGTAGATTTCGTATAGTAGCCCGGCCCGCAAGGGTCCAGGCGTACGGAGTGGTAGGAGAGCGTCGTGTGGCCAGCGAAGCGGCGGTGTAAACCAGCCGTGGAGGCCACACGAGTGAGAATGCAGGCATGAGTAGCGAAAGACGGGTGAGAAACCCGTCCTCCGAAAGACCAAGGGTTCCAGGGCCAGGCTAATCCGCCCTGGGTAAGTCGGGACCTAAGGCGAGGCCGACAGGCGTAGTCGATGGACAACGGGTTGATATTCCCGTACTGACGAAGAACCGCCCAAATCAATCCAGTAATGCTAAGTGTCTGAATCCCCTAGACGGATCCCTTCGGGGTGAAGCGTGGGGCCTAGCACACGACCCTATGCTGGTGCGGTTAGCGTATTAACAGGTGTGACGCAGGAAGGTAGCTGAGCCGGGCGATGGTTGTCCCGGTCTAAGGATGTAGGGCGAACGGTAGGCAAATCCGCCGTTCATATAGCCTGAGACCCGATGGGTAGTCCTCACGGACGAAATCAGTGATCCTATGCTGCCGAGAAAAGCATCGACGCGAGGTTCCAGTCACCCGTACCCCAAACCGACTCAGGTGGTCAGGTAGAGAATACCAAGGAGATCGAGAGAACCATGGTTAAGGAACTCGGCAAAATGCCCCCGTAACTTCGGGAGAAGGGGGGCCTGATGCGTGAAGGGATTTACTCCTGGAGCGTTTGAAGGCCGCAGAGACCAGTGGGAAGCGACTGTTTACTAAAAACACAGGTCCGTGCTAAGTCGCAAGACGATGTATACGGACTGACGCCTGCCCGGTGCTGGAAGGTTAAGAGGAACGGTTAGCCGCAAGGCGAAGCTGAGAATTTAAGCCCCAGTAAACGGCGGTGGTAACTATAACCATCCTAAGGTAGCGAAATTCCTTGTCGGGTAAGTTCCGACCTGCACGAATGGCGTAACGACTTCCCAGCTGTCTCAACCGTGGACTCGGCGAAATTGCACTACGAGTAAAGATGCTCGTTACGCGCAGAAGGACGGAAAGACCCCGTGACCTTTACTATAGCTTTGTATTGGTGTTCGGTGTGGCTTGTGTAGGATAGGTGGGAGACTGTGAAGCTCGGACGCTAGTTCGGGTGGAGTCATTGTTGAAATACCACTCTGGTCACTCTGGATATCTAACTTCGAACCGTGATCCGGTTCAGGGACAGTGCATGGTGGGTAGTTTAACTGGGGCGGTTGCCTCCCAAAAAGTAACGGAGGCGCCCAAAGGTTCCCTCAACCTGGTTGGTAATCAGGTGTCGAGTGTAAGTGCACAAGGGAGCTTGACTGTGAGAGTGACAACTCGAGCAGGGACGAAAGTCGGGACTAGTGATCCGGCAGTGGCTTGTGGAAGCGCTGTCGCTCAACGGATAAAAGGTACCTCGGGGATAACAGGCTGATCTTGCCCAAGAGTCCATATCGACGGCATGGTTTGGCACCTCGATGTCGGCTCGTCGCATCCTGGGGCTGGAGTAGGTCCCAAGGGTTGGGCTGTTCGCCCATTAAAGCGGTACGCGAGCTGGGTTTAGAACGTCGTGAGACAGTTCGGTCCCTATCCTCTGCGCGCGCAGGAAATTTGAGAAGAGCTATCCCTAGTACGAGAGGACCGGGATGGACGAACCTCTGGTGTGTCAGTTGTTCCGCCAGGAGCACCGCTGATTAGCTACGTTCGGAACGGATAACCGCTGAAAGCATCTAAGCGGGAAGCCGGCTTCAAGATGAGATTTCCATGACTTAGGTCGAGAGGCTCGCAGCTAGACTACTGCGTTGATAGGCGGGATGTGGAAGCGAGGACTAAAGACTCGTGAAGCTGACCCGTACTAATAAGCCGATAAATTGATAACACCTTCTGTCTGCAGCAATGCAGATGATGAGTATGCTTGCGTCCACTATGTGGTTCCTGATCTACGGTCGGGAACCGCGAACACAACCACTGTGTTCCACCCCCACAGCCACCAGGCTGCAGGACGGACACACAGTGCGCATGTTTCGCGAAACCTTTTTGATACAGATCAAAAGAGTTTCGGCGGCCATAGCGAGAGGGAAACGCCCGGTCACATTCCGAACCCGGAAGCTAAGACTCTCTGCGCCGATGGTACTGCAAGGGGGACCTTGTGGGAGAGTAGGACACCGCCGGACACAAATTAGACAATGGCCACCCTTCGGGGTGGCCATTGTGCTTTAACAAGGGCGCCGAAAAAGGCGCATGCCGAGCACAACTGCAACAATGGACTGTCGGCTCCAGAGCTACGAGCTCGCCGACTGCCACAGACAAGTACACAGGAGACCCAGTGAGTGATTCCGGAGACCGCGGCCGAGGCCCAGGCGGCCCAGGCCAGGAGCCACGTCGCCCGGGCGGCGGCAATACCGGCGGTCGCGACGACCGCAACGCCGGCCCCGCGAAGGGTCGTCCCGAGAACGGCCGCCCCTCCAGCGGGCGACCCACTGGTGACCGTCCCGAGCGTTCTGCCCGCGACGCCGAGCGAGCCCAGCGCAACAACGACCGTCTCGGCCGCGACAGCAACCGCCCCGCCCGTGACGGCGATCGCCCGCAACGAAGCAACGACAGTCCCGCACGTGACGGCGACCGTCCGCAGCGCAACCATGCCGAGCGCGGTGGCGCCGGCCGTAAGCCCGAAGGCGAGAAGCGCCTCTGGACCAGCGGCGGCAAGCCCGCCCGCGGCGATCGCGACGCCCGCTTCAGCGAGCCCGAAGAAGACCGCGACCCCTTCAACATCCGTTCGGTGCGTCCGCGCCACGACGACCCCGAGATCCCCGAGGGCACGAACCCCAAGGATCTCGACCGCGTCGCCGGCAACGAACTGAAGACACTCGCCAAGGACAATGCGGAGGGCGTCGCCCAGCACCTCGTGATGGCCGCACGCCTGATCGACACCGACCCCGAGCTCGCCCACCGCCACGCGCTGTCCGCGGCCCGTCGCGCCGGCCGCATCGGTGTTGTACGCGAAACCCTGGCGATCACCGCCTACGCGATCGGCGACTTCGCCCTTGCGCTGCGGGAGCTGCGCACCTACCGCCGCATCACCGGGCGCGACGACCAGCTGCCCATGATGGTCGACAGCGAACGTGGCATCGGACGCCCCGACCGCGCCCTCGAGCTTGGCCGCTCCGTGCCCCGCTCGTCGCTGCCGGTGCCCGTGCAGGTGGAGCTGGCGATCGCCATGTCCGGCGCGCGCCTCGACCTCGAGCAGCCCGATCTCGCGCTCATCGAGCTGCAGATCCCGCAGCTCGACCCCACGACAGCGTTCTCCTACAGCCCGAACCTGTTCGCCGCTTTCGCCACCGTGCTCGAAGAGCTCGGCCGCGACGAGGAGGCCGAGCAGTGGTACGCCTACGCGGACGCCGCGGCCGACGCGCTCGAGTTCGCCGACAACGGCGGCGAAGAGGCGACCATGGAGATCATCGAAGAGGACTGGACCGAGAGTGAACTGGACGAGCCCGTTCAAACGGCGACCGAAGGCGACGACAGCAAGTCCGATGACTAGCCCCACCCCGCTCGACGGCATCGATCTCGTCCTCGCCGACCTCGACGGTGTCGTCTACCGCGGACCGGACGCGATTCCGTTCGCCATCGAGGCGCTGAACGCCGCGGCACAGCACCACCGTGTCGGCTACCTGACCAACAACGCGTCGCGCACCGACGCGTCCGTCGCCGAGCACCTCACGTCGCTCGGCCTCACGGTCGCTCCCGAGGAGGTCGTGACCTCTCCGCAGGCTGCGATGCGCGTGATGGCGACCCTCGTTCCCGTGGGTTCGCTGATCCTCGTCATCGGGGGAGCGGGGCTCGTCGACGAGGTCGAGAAGGCCGGCTACACGGTCACCCGTTCGGCCCTCGACTCGCCCGCCGCCGTCGTGCAGGGCTTCTCGCCCGAGGTCGGCTGGACCCAGCTCGCCGAAGCGGCGTTCGCGCTCCACGCACCCAAGGGCGGCACGGGCATCCCGTGGGTCGCCACGAACACCGACTGGACGATCCCGCAGGCCCGCGGCACCGCGCCCGGCAACGGCACGCTCGTGTCGGCCGTGCACACCGCCGTCGGCCGCCTGCCCGTCGTGGCCGGCAAGCCCGAGGTTCCGATGTTCGAGGTGGCGACCGACCGGTTCTCTGCCACGAGCACACTGGTCATCGGCGACCGTCTCGACACCGACATCCTGGGGGCTAATCGCGCCGGTCTCTCGTCGGTACTGGTGCTCACCGGCATCGACCAGGCCAAGCAGGTGCTCGCCGCCGAACCGGCCCAGCGTCCCACCTACATCCTCGAGGACCTGCGCCAGCTCTCCGAGCCGTACCCGCAGACCGTCGAGACGACGGACGGCGCGGCCACGGTCGTCACGGTTGGGGAGTCCGTCGTGCGTCGCGAGGGCGAGAACATCACCGTCGTGAACGCCGGCACGCCCATCGACCTGCTGCGCGCCGGCTGCGCCGCGATCTGGAACTCGGGCGTGGCAATCTACGGACTCCGCGTACCCGCGGAGCTATATTCGTGAGCATGAAGCGAGCACGGTCATGACCGACGACGACGGTACGGTTAGCGGCGACGTGGGCACCCACGAGACCGACGCCCTGCTGTCGCGACTGCGCCTGATCGAAGACCAGCCGCTCGACACCCGCGCCGACGCCTACGCGCACGTGCACGAACAGCTGCAGTCCGAGCTCGAGGGCGGCGACACCCATCGCTGATTCCCGTCTCGACGCGGCACTCTCGGAACGCGGCCTCGCCCGGTCGCGCACCCACGCCGCGCGGCTCATCGCCGACGGCCTGGTGACGGTCGACGGTGTGCCCGTCGTGAAGTCGTCGGCGCGCGTGCGCGAGAACCAGAGCATCGTCGTGGCGGAAACCGACCACTACGTCAGCCGCGCCGCGCACAAGCTCGTCGCCGCACTCGACGCATTCGGTGTCGATCCGGCCGGACGGCTCGCGCTCGACGTCGGCGCCTCCACCGGCGGGTTCAGCCAGGTGCTGCTCGAACGCGGCGTCGACCGCGTCATCGCGCTCGATGTGGGGCACGATCAGCTCGCGCCGACCGTGCGCTCCGACGAGCGGGTCACCGTCGTGGAGGGCTTCAACGCGAGGTTCCTCACGGCCGAGGCGCTCGCTGGCGCATCCGGAATCACCGACGTCCCCACGCTGGTCGTGGCCGACCTGTCGTTCATCTCGCTGCCCACCGTGCTGCCGGCGGTCATCGCGACGGTGGGGACGGGAGCCGAATTCGTGCTGCTGGTCAAGCCGCAGTTCGAGGTCGGCCGCACCGGTATCCGCGAGGGGATCGTGAAAAGCGCGGGACTCCGGGCCGACGCCGTCACCGGCGTGCTCTGGGCCGCTTGGGATCTCGGTCTCCGGACGGCCGGCGTCATCCCCTCCCCAATCGCCGGCGGGTCGGGGAATCAGGAGTATCTGGTCTGGTTGAGCACGAGCTCGGGTTCTAATCCGACAGAATGGTTAGAGCACGTTACTGCGATCACTTGATCGCCGGTGAGGATCGCGAAGGGGTTGCGTACGTGACACAGGCACGACACATTCTCATCGTCGCGCACACGGGCAGGGCCGATTCTCTCGACGCCGCCGTGCGCGTCTGCCGTCAGCTGTCGACGGCCGGGGTTTCCCCCGTGCTCTACGGCGAAGAGTACGACGAGGTCCTCGAGGCCTCGCCCGACCTCGCGCCCGTCGCCAAGCTCGGCGAGTCCGTGCAGGTCTCCGACCTCGAACTCGTGATCGTGCTCGGCGGCGACGGCACCATCCTGCGCGCCGCCGAACTCACCCGCGGCTGCCCCGTGCCCCTGCTCGGCGTCAACCTCGGCCACGTCGGGTTCCTCGCCGAGAGCGAGCGCGAAGACCTCACCGAGACCGTCACGCGCGCCCTGGCCCGCGACTACACGGTCGAAGAACGCCTCACGCTCAACGTGCGCGTCAAGGTGAACGCCGAGGTCGTCTACGAGACCTGGGCGCTCAACGAGGCCACGGTCGAGAAGGCGAGCCGCGAGCGCATGCTCGAGGTCGTCATCGAGGTCGACGGCCGGCCGCTGTCGTCGTTCGGCTGCGACGGCGTCGTGATGTCGACCCCCACCGGTTCCACCGCGTACTCCTTCTCCGCCGGCGGCCCGATCGTCTGGCCGAGCGTCGACGCGCTGCTGCTCGTGCCGCTGAGCCCGCACGCCCTGTTCGCGCGGCCCCTCGTGGTCGCGCCCGACTCCTTCTTCGCGGTCGAGGTGCTCGAGCGCAACCAGGGCATCGGCGTGCTCTGGTGCGACGGCCGCCGCGGCTACGACCTGCCGCGCGGCGCCCGCGTCGTCGTCAAGCGCTCCGACGTGCCCGTGCGCCTCGCGCGTCTCGCCCAAGGACCCTTCACCGACCGACTGGTGGGCAAGTTCAACCTGCCGGTCAGCGGCTGGCGCGGCCCGGTCGGCGAGGGGGCCTCGCAATGATCGAAGAGATCTCGATCCGCAACCTCGGTGTCATCGGCGAAGCCCGTCTTCCGCTCGGCCCCGGGTTCACCGCGATCACCGGCGAGACCGGCGCGGGCAAGACCATGGTCGTCAGTGCGCTCGGCCTCCTCCTGGGCGAGCGGGCGGATGCCGCGGCGATCCGTTCCGGCAGCGCCCAGGCCATCGTCGAGGGCCACTGGATCATCGACCCCGACGGTGCGGTCGCCGAGCGCGTGCGCGACGCCGGGGGAGACCTCGACGACGGCGAACTCATCATCGGCCGCTCCATCTCCGCCGAGGGGCGCGGTCGCGCGACCGTCGGCGGGCGCACCACCCCGGTGAGCGTGCTCGGCGAGATCGGCGAGCAGCTGGTCGTCGTGCACGGGCAGAGCGACCAGATCCGACTGCGCTCGGCCACCGCCCAGCGCGAAGCCCTCGACCGGTTCGCCGGCACCGAGCTCTCCGGGCTCGTCGGCACCTACCAAGACGTCTTCCGGCGCTGGCAGGCCAACCAGGGCGAACTCGACGTGCTCATCGCCGAGGGCGACCGTCGTGCCCGCGAGGCGGAAGACCTGCGTCTCGCCACCGCCGAGATCGAGGCCGCCGCCCCGCAGCGCGGCGAAGACGTCGAACTCGGCGAACGCGTCGACCGCCTCACCAACCTCGAAGACCTGCGGCTCGCCGCCGCCCAATCGCTCGACCTGGTCTCCGGACAGAATTCCGACGATGTCGCCGACGCCCTCACTCTGCTCGACTCCGCGCGCCGCCAGCTCGAGCGCGTCGCGCCGCACGACCCGCAACTGCCGCCCATCGTCGAAGCCCTCGCCGCCGTCGAGATCCAGGTCACCGAGATCTCGGGCCAGCTCTCCAGCTACCTCGGCGCGCTCGACACCGACGGCGGGCGCGAACTCGAGGCGCTGCAGGAACGCCGCGCCGAGCTGAATGCGCTCGTACGCAAGTACGGCCAGTCGCTCGACGAGGTCATCGACTTCCTCGACGCGGGCAGCGGCCGCCTGCTCGAACTCGACACCGACTCCGACCGCATCGAGGCGCTGCAGGCCGAGGTCGCCTCCGACGAGGCCCTCGTCGTGGAGCTCGCCGGCCGCCTCAGCGCCGTGCGGTCCGCCTACGCCGCCCGCCTCGCCGAACGCGTCACCGAAGAACTGGGCGCGCTCGCGATGCCCAACGCCCGGTTGACCGTGGCCGTGGAGGACCGTGCCGAGTACTCGCTGAGCGGCAAGGACCAGGTGTCGATCCTGCTGCAGCCGCATTCCGGCGCCGAGCCGCGCGCTCTCGGCCGTGGCGCGTCCGGCGGCGAGCTGTCGCGCGTGATGCTCGCGATCGAGGTCGTCATCGCCGGCAACGACCCCGTGCCCACCTTCATCTTCGACGAGGTCGACGCGGGGGTCGGCGGTGCAGCGGCGATCGAGATCGGCCGGCGTCTCGCCCAGCTCAGCCATAGCGCCCAGGTGATCGTGGTCACCCACCTCGCCCAGGTCGCGGCCTTCGCCACCAACCACCTGCGCGTGCTGAAAGACGTCGACGGCTCGGTCACCGCGTCGAGTGTCGAACAGCTCGAGGGAGACGACCGCATCGCCGAGATGGCGCGGCTCCTCTCCGGTCTGCAGGACTCCGAGAGCGCGCTCGCCCACGCCCGCGAACTCATCGATACGGCCCGCGCGCTCGACGCCTGATCCGGGCGGGCGCCGGCCGCGGCATCCCTCGAATGTTTCGCTCGCGTGACGGTTCGCCGCAGCCGTGCACGAAACCGCAATCGTGGGATACGCTAGAACCCCGTGGTGAACAATTCTGAAGCGGGCGTAACAAAGCACATTTTCGTCACTGGCGGGGTGGTGTCTTCCCTCGGTAAGGGACTCACAGCCGCCAGTCTGGGCAACCTTCTCACTGCGCGCGGTCTGCGCGTCAAGATGCAGAAGCTTGACCCCTACCTCAACGTGGATCCGGGAACGATGAACCCGTTCCAGCACGGCGAGGTCTTCGTGACCGACGACGGCGCCGAGACCGACCTCGACATCGGCCACTACGAGCGATTCCTCGACATCAACCTCGACCAGGCCGCCAACGTGACGACCGGGCAGATCTACTCGACCGTCATCGCCAAGGAGCGCCGCGGCGAGTACCTCGGCGACACCGTGCAGGTCATCCCGCACATCACCGACGAGATCAAGCGCCGCATGCGCCTGCAGGCCGAAGCGCCCGCCGACGGCAGCCCGCGCCCCGACGTCATCATCACCGAGATCGGCGGCACCGTCGGCGACATCGAGAGCCAGCCGTTCATCGAGGCCGCACGCCAGGTGCGCCACGAGCTCGGCCGCAAAACCGTGTTCTTCGTGCACGTGTCGCTCGTGCCGTTCATGAACGCCTCCGGCGAGCAGAAGACCAAGCCGACGCAGCACTCCGTCGCTGCTCTGCGATCGATCGGTATCCAGCCCGACGCGCTCGTCCTGCGCTCCGACCGCCCCGTCTCCGAGAGCAACAAGCGCAAGATCGCGCTCATGTGCGACGTGGACGAGCAGGCAGTGGTCAACGCTGTCGACGTGCCGAGCATCTACGACATCCCGACCATGCTGCACGACCAGGGCCTCGACGCGTACATCATCGACCAGCTCGACCTCGTCGCCGACGACGTCAACTGGGACGGCTGGAACATCGTGCTCGACGCGGTGCACAACCCCAAGGACGAGGTAACGATCGGCCTCGTCGGCAAGTACATCGACCTGCCCGACGCGTACCTCTCGGTCACCGAGGCGCTCAAGGCCGGCGGTTTCGCCCACCAGGCCAAGGTCAACATCCGCTGGGTGGCGTCCGACACGTGCGAGACCCCGGAGGGTGCCGCGAAGCAGCTCTCCGACCTCGACGGCATCTGCGTGCCCGGCGGCTTCGGCGTGCGCGGCATCGAGGGCAAGCTCGGCGCCCTGCAGTTCGCCCGCGAGAACGGCATCCCCGTGCTCGGCCTGTGCCTCGGCCTGCAGTGCATGGTCATCGAATACGCCCGCGACGTCGTCGGCCTCGAGGGCGCGTCCTCGTCGGAGTTCGACCCCGACACCCTGTACCCGGTGATCGCCACGATCGCCGAGCAGGTCGACATCATCGCCGACGGCGACCTGGGCGGCACCATGCGTCTCGGCCTCTACGAGGCGGCCCTCACCGAGGGATCGATCGTCTCCGGCCTGTACGACGACGCCACGAGCATCGGCGAGCGTCACCGCCACCGCTACGAGGTCAACAACGCGTACCGCGAGCAGATCGCGGAGGCCGGCCTGAGCTTCTCCGGCGTCTCGCCGAACGGCCACCTGGTGGAGTTCGTCGAGCTGCCGCGCGAGGTGCACCCGTTCTACGTCGGAACGCAGGCGCACCCCGAGCTGCGGTCGCGCCCGAACCACGCGCACCCGCTGTTCAAGGGACTCGTCGGCGCCGCCCTCGAGCGCCAGCAGGCCAGCCGCCTCTTCGAGGTGCCGGAGCCCGCAGGTGCCTGAGACCGCTTCGGTCCCTGAGCATGTCGACCCGTCGACAGACTCGGGGACCGGGCTCCTCGCGGACGAGTTCCTCGACCTGCCCGTCGCCTCGAGCGAGGTCGTCTTCCACGGCGCGATCTGGGACGTGCGGCAGGACAAGTTCTTGTACGCCGGGTCGCAGATCACCCGGGAGTACATCGACCACACGGGCGCCGTCGCGGTGCTCGTGCTGGACGACGAGGACCGGGTCTGCCTGATCCGTCAGTACCGTCATCCCATCGCCACCCGCGAGTGGGAACTGCCCGCCGGCCTTCTCGACTTCGCGGGGGAGTCGGCGCTCAGCGCCGCCCAGCGCGAGCTCGCCGAAGAGGTCGACCTCGTGGCGGCCGACTGGGCGCTGCTCGTCGATTTCCACACGTCGCCCGGCGGCAACAACGAGGCGCTGCGCGTCTACCTGGCCCGTGGCATCAGCGACGCGGCCGAGGTGTTCGAGCGCACCGACGAGGAGTCGGAGATCGAGAAGCGCTGGGTGCCTCTCGACGAGGTCGTCGACGCCGTGCTCGGCCGCCGGGTGCAGAACTCGATCCTGGCGATCGCGGCGCTCGCCGCGCATACCTCGCGTGCCCGCGGCTGGTCGAGCCTCGCCGACGCGGATTCGCCGTGGCCGCAGCACCCGGTCGCCCGTCGCCTCGCCCGCTCGGAATGACCGGCGCGGGGTCGGCGCCGCTCGCGATCGCGATCGATCGCTATCTGCGCCACCTCGCGATCGAGCGCGGGCTCGCGCAGAACACCCTCGACGCCTACCGTCGTGACCTCGACGCCTACGCGGCCTTCCTCGCGGAGCGCGGAATCGAGACCCCCGAGGGCATCGCGCCCGCCGAGGTCGCCGCGTTCGCCCGGCACCTCGGCTCCCGGCCGGAGGGTGCTTTCGTCGCGTCATCCATGGCCCGCATGCTCTCGTCGGTGCGTGGACTGCACAAGTTCCTGCTCGGCGAGGGACTGGTCGAGACGGATGCCGCGACCGATACCAAACCGCCGAAACTCGGGTCGCGCCTGCCCAAGGCCATCACGATCGAGCAGATGGGTCGGGTGCTCGCCGCGACCGACGGCGACGAACCGCAGCGGCTGCGCGACAAGGCGCTGCTCGAACTGCTCTACGCGACCGGTGCCCGCATCTCGGAGGCCGTGGCGCTCAACGTCGACGACGTGATCGACGGCGACGTCGTGCGGCTGTTCGGCAAGGGCGGCAAGCAGCGCATCGTGCCGGTCGGCAGCTACGCGCGCGCGGCGATCGACGACTACCTCGTGCGGGCCCGGCCGACGTTCTCGGTGCGTGGCACGTCGACGCCCGCGCTCTTCCTCGGGGCGCGTGGGGCACGGGTGTCGCGGCAGAACGCCTGGCTCATCATCCGTGCTGCGGCCGAGCGGGCAGACCTCGGGTTCGAGATCTCCCCGCACACCTTCCGGCACTCCTTCGCGACGCACCTGCTGGCGGGCGGCGCCGACGTGCGCGTGGTGCAGGAACTGCTCGGCCACTCCTCGGTCGCGACGACGCAGATCTACACGCTCGTCACCGCGGACACGCTGCGCGACATGTACACGACAGCGCACCCGCGGGCGCGATAAGGGTGACCCACCGCCGCCTTACGCGCCGGGGCTGACCGCAGCAGATACAGTTGTAACGCTCAGCTGATGTGTGGCTGGCAGGAACGGGAGTGACCGCGTGACGGCCAAGAAGAACACCGGCGGCGAGCTGTCAGGCCTCGAGACGCCGGTAATGGGTCCGACCGGACGACCGGTCACCGCTTTCCCCGTGCCCGCGCCGCTCGGCGAACACGGACCCGCGCGCATCATCACCCTCTGCAACCAGAAGGGCGGCGTCGGCAAGACGACGACGACCATCAACCTGGCCGCCTCGCTCGCCGAATACGGCCGCAAGGTGCTCGCCATCGACTTCGACCCGCAGGGCGCGCTCTCCGCCGGACTCGGCGTGCGCAACCACGACGTGCCCACGATCTACGACCTCATGCTCGGCACGCTCAAGAACCCGACCGAGGCGATCGTCGAGACCGCCTACCCGGGCCTGCACATCATCCCGGCCAACATCGACCTCTCGGCCGCCGAAGTGCACCTCGTCAACGAGGTCGCGCGCGAGAACATCCTCGCCCGCGTACTCGCCAAGGTGAGCGACAAGTACGACGTGATCCTCATCGACTGCCAGCCGTCGCTCGGCCTGCTCACCGTGAACGCGCTCACCGCCGCGCACGGCGTGCTGATCCCGCTCGAGTGCGAGTTCTTCGCACTGCGCGGTGTCGCCCTACTCGTCGAGACCATCGACAAGGTGCGCGACCGTCTGAACCCGGCGCTCGAGCTCGACGGCATTCTCGCCACCATGTACGACTCGCGCACGCTGCACTCGCGCGAGGTGCTCGAGCGGGTCGTCGACACGTTCGGCAGCAAGGTGTTCGAGACCGTCATCGGCCGCACGGTGAAGTTCCCTGACGCGAGCGTCGCCGGCGCACCGATCACGACGTTCGCGCCCGACCACCAGGCCGCAGAGGCGTACCGCCAGCTCGCACGAGAGTTGATCTTCCGTGGCGCAGCCGCCTAGCAGCGAGACGGCAGTAGCTCCCGCCGAGAGCACCGATCCGGCGACCTTCCGCGTCAACCTCGGCAATTTCGACGGACCGTTCGACCTGCTGCTATCGCTCATCGCGAAGCACGAGATGGACATCACCGAGATCTCGCTGAGCATCGTGACGAGCGAGTTCATCGCCTACCTGCGCGACCTCGACTCAGTCGCGGAGCTCGACCAGGCGTCGGAGTTCCTCGTCGTCGCGGCGACCCTGCTCGACCTCAAGGTCGCGGGCCTGCTGCCGCAGGGCGAGCTCGTCGACGCCGAAGACGTGGCCCTGTTCGAAGCCCGCGACCTCCTGTTCGCGCGCCTGCTGCAGTACCGCGCGTTCAAGGAGGCCACCAAGTGGTTCTCCGGACACTTCGACGACGAGGCGACCCGGCACTACCGGTCGGTGCGTCTCGAAGAGAAGTATCGCCAACAGACGCCCGAACTGGTCTGGACGCTGACGCCCGAGGACTTCGCGGCGCTCGCCGCCCTCGCCATGGCGCCGCGCGAGATCCCCACGGTCGGGCTCGACCACCTGCACGCGCCGCTCGTCAGCATCCGCGAGCAGGCGTCGCACGTCGTCGCCCTGCTGCGGGGTAACGGCACCATGACCTTCCGCCAGCTCATCGCGGGCGCCGACCTCAAGGGTGTCGTCATCGCCCGGTTCCTCGCCGTGCTCGAGCTGTACCGCCACGCGGCCATCTCGTTCGAACAGCTCGAACCGCTCGGCGAGCTCAGCATCCGCTGGAGCGCCGACCACTGGAGCGACGACAGCCTTGCCAATCTGGGAGCCGATTACGATGCCTGAGCCTGTCACCGCGGAACCGGTCGCACTCGACCGCGCGCTCGAGGCGATCTTTATGGTCGCCGACGAGCCGCAGAGCCTGGTCAGCATCGCCACCAGCGTGCAGGTCCCGGTCGCCGAGGTGCGCAAGGCGATCGCCCGGCTCGTCGCCGACTTCGACGGCGAGAACGGGGGAGTTCGTCGCGGTTTCGAACTGCGCGAAGTCGCGGGCGGATGGCGCATCTACGTGCGTGCGGAACTCGACGACGTGGTGCGCGACTTCGTGCTCACCCAGAACCCGACGAAACTCAGCCAGGCCGCGCTCGAGACCCTCGCCGTGATCGCCTACAAGCAGCCGATCAGCCGCGGCGCGGTGGCCTCCATCCGCGCCGTGAACGTCGACTCCGTCGTGCGCACGCTGCTCGGCCGCGGGCTCATCACCGAAAGCTTCACCGACAGTGAGACCGGTGCAATTCACTACGCCACAACCGACCTGATGCTCAGCCAGCTCGGAATCAACAGCATCGACGAACTGCCGCACCTCTCGCCGCTGCTCGCCGATGGATCGGACGGATTCGATGAACGACCATAGCCCCGCCACCGACAGCTACAGCAACCCCGAGGGCGAGCGCCTGCAGAAAGTCATGGCCGCCGCGGGCGTCGCCTCGCGCCGCGTCTGCGAAGACCTCATCGCCGCCGGCCGCGTCGCGGTCAACGGCGTGCGCGTCGAGGAGCCCGGCCGCCGCGTGCTGCCCACCGACCTCGTGTCGGTCGACGGCAAGGCCATCCAGCTCGACACCACGAAGCTGTACATCATGCTCAACAAGCCGGTCGGCATCGTGTCGTCGCTCAACGACGACCGCGGACGCCCCGACCTGCGCCGCTACACGAGCATGTTCGACGAGCGCCTGTTCAACGTCGGCCGCCTCGACGCGCAGACGTCGGGCCTGCTGCTGCTGACCAACGACGGCGAGCTCGCGCACATCCTCGCGCACCCCTCGTTCGGCGTGCTCAAGACCTACATCGCCAAGGTCGAGGGCGTCGTCAACCAGCACACGATCAACAAGCTGGTCGGCGGCATCGAGCTCGAAGACGGGCTGATCGAGGCCGACAAGGCCCGCATCATCGGCACCCCCTCGAACGACGAGACCGTCGTCGAGGTGACGCTGCACTCGGGACGCAACCGCATCGTGCGCCGCATGCTCGAAGAGGTCGGCCACCCGGTGATCGACCTCGTGCGCCGCCAGTTCGGACCCCTGCACCTCGGCAGCCTCGCCCCCGACGCCATGCGCGACCTCACCAAGGAAGAAGTGGGCGAGCTGCTCACCATCTCCCGCGGCGGCAAGGTTTCCGCAGCGTCCGACGGTGAGACGGAGAAAGACGACAGCGATGACTGACCGGCGTCTCGCCGGCCCCGTGCGCATCGTCGGTACCGGCCTGCTCGGCACCAGCATCGCCCTCGCGCTCCGTGCGCGCGGCGTCGACGTGGCGCTCGCCGACATCTCGCCGTCGAGCCTCGCGCTCGCCATCGACTACGGCGCCGGCCGGGCTGCCCAGCCCGACGACACCCCCGAGCTGATCGTCGTCTGCGTGCCGCCGGACGTCGTCGCCCGCATCGCCGCGCAAGAACTCCGCGAGTTCCCGAACGCGCTCGTCACCGACGTGGCGAGCGTCAAGGTCGCGCCCCTGCGCGAGCTGATCGAGCTCGGCGCCGACGTCTCCCGGTACATCGGCTCGCACCCCATGGCCGGCCGCGAACGCAGCGGCGCCATCGCGGCGCGCGCCGACCTGTTCATCGGACGCCCCTGGGTGATCGCGGGCCACGACGGCATCAGCTACGGCCGCGCCGCCCAGGTGGAACAGCTCGCCCTCGACCTCGGCGCCATCCCGATCGAGATGACCGCGGAGGATCACGACCGCAACGTCGCCCTCGTCTCGCACACCCCACAGGTGATCTCCTCTCTGCTCGCCGCCAGACTGACCGATGCCACCGACGCGGCCACGTCGCTTGCCGGACAGGGACTGCGCGACACCACGCGCATCGCCGCCAGCGACCCCGAACTCTGGGTACAGATCCTGCGCGCCAACGCCCCCGAGATCACCGGCATCCTGCGCGCGTACCGTGACGACCTCGACCGGGCTATCAGTACACTCGAGGCCCCGGATGTCGCTGGTGCACGCCGCGCCCTCGCCGAACTCATCGCGGGTGGCAACACCGGCGTCGCCCGCCTGCCCGGCAAGCACGGCCAGGCCAAACACTTCAGCCGGCTCGTCGTCCTCGTGGACGACAAGCCGGGAGAACTCGCCCGACTGCTCACCGAAATCGGCGAGCTCGGCGTCAACATGGAAGACCTCCGGCTCGAACACTCGCCAGGCGCCCAGATCGGCCTCGCGGAAATCTCCGTGCTGCCGGCCGTGGAGACGCGACTGGTGAGCGAACTCGAGTCGCGGGGCTGGAAAATCTCGGAGGCACTCGCGTGAACGCGACGACAGTTGTAGCAATCGACGGACCCGCCGGCAGCGGCAAGTCCAGTGTGAGCCGGGCCGCCGCGCGCGCCCTCGGATTCTCGTACCAGGACACCGGGGCCGCCTACCGCGCCCTCGCCTGGACCGCGCTCGACCGCGAGGTCGACACCGAGAACCCCGCCGAGCTGGTCGCCCTGCTCGCCGACTTTCCCTACTCGATCGGCATCCACCCCGACGACTACTTCGTGCGGGTCGGGGCGGTCGACGTCACCGAGGCGATCCGCGAGCCGCGCGTCACCGCCGTGGTCAGTGCCGTGGCCCGGGTGCCCGAGGTGCGCAGCTTCCTCGTGGAACTCTTCCGCAGCGTCATCCGCTCGACCGACCGCCCGGGAATCATCGTCGAGGGCCGGGACATCACCACCGTCGTCGCGCCGGATGCTAACGCAAGAATTCTGCTCACGGCGACCGAAGAGGCTAGAATGGCTAGGCGTTCAGCCGAACTCTCCACAGAGTCGGCCGCGAAGACCGCGCAGCAGCTCAGCTCGCGCGATGCCCAGGACTCCAAGGTCGTCGACTTCATGAACGCCGCCGATGGCGTTGTGACCATCGATTCAACCGAACTCGACTTCGACCAGACCGTTCAAGCGGTCGTAGATCTCGTGCGCACCAGTGACTGATTAAGGACGACCGACATGGCCGAACAAGACGACTATCCCGCGATCGACGGCGATCTCGCCGACCGCATCATCTCCCTCGACGACGCCGAAGCGGCCCAGCGTGCCGCGAGCCTCCGTGCCGGCCTCGTCGACTACGACCTCGACGAGGAAGACCTCGGTTTCCTCGACTCGCTGAGCGACGACCCCGACGCGATCACGTTCCTGCCCGCCCTGCCCGTTCTCGCGATCGTCGGTCGCCCGAACGTCGGCAAGTCGGCGCTCGTCAACCGCATCATCGGCCGCCGCGAGGCCGTCGTACAGGACACCCCCGGTGTCACGCGCGACCGCGTCAACTACAAGGCCGAGTGGGCCGGTCGGAACTTCACCATCGTCGACACCGGCGGCTGGGAGCCCGACGCCAAGGGCATCAACGCCTCCGTCGCCGCGCAGGCCGAAATCGCCGTCGACCTCGCCGACGCCGTGCTGTTCGTCGTGGACGCCACCGTCGGTGCGACCTCGACCGACGAGCACGTCGTGCGGATGCTCCGCGGAACCAAGAAGCCCGTCATCCTCGTCGCCAACAAGGTCGACGACGTCCGCCAGGAGGCAGACGCCGCCGTGCTGTGGTCGCTCGGACTCGGCGAGCCGTGGGCCGTCTCGGCCGTGCACGGCCGCGGTGTCGCCGACCTGCTCGACAAGGTGCTCACCGTGCTGCCCGAGGTCTCGGCCGTCGCGAAGGAAGAGGTCGGCGGACCCCGCCGCGTCGCCATCATCGGCCGTCCGAACGTGGGCAAGTCCAGTCTCCTGAACAAGACCGCGGGCGAAGAGCGCGTCGTCGTCAACGACCTCGCAGGCACGACCCGCGACCCGGTCGACGAGCAGGTAGAGATCGCAGGCAAGTTCTGGCGCTTCGTCGACACCGCCGGTATCCGCCGTCGCGTGCACCTCGCCCAGGGCGCCGACTTCTACGCCACCCTCCGCACCAGCGCGGCGCTGGAAAAGGCCGAGGTCGCCATCGTCGTGATGGACGTCTCCGAGCCGATCAGCGTGCAGGACCTCAAGATCGTCGACCTGGTCCTCGAGTCGGGCCGCGCGCTCGTGCTCGCGTTCAACAAGTGGGACATCCTGGACGACGAGCGTCGCGAGATGCTCGAGCGCGAGATCGAGCAGGACCTCAGCCACGTCGCCTGGGCTCCCCGCGTCAACATCTCGGCCAAGACGGGCCGTCACATGGAGAAGCTGGTTCCCGCTCTGGAGACCGCTCTCGAGTCGTGGGACACCCGTATCCAGACCGGAAAGTTCAACGCCCTGCTCGCCGAGCTCACGGCGGAGCACCCGCACCCCGTGCGCGGGGGCAAGCAGCCGCGCATCCTGTTCGGCACCCAGGCCGCGTCGCGACCGCCGACGTTCGTGCTGTTCACGACCGGCTTCCTCGACCCGCAGTACCGTCGATTCATCACGCGCCGTCTGCGCGAGATCTTCGGCTTCGAGGGCAGCCCGATCAACGTGAACATGCGCGTGCGCGAGAAGCGTCAGCGCCGCTCGTAGCGTCCAGGTGGATTGAGCCTGTCGAAATCCCTCGTCCTCCGACGGCAGGGGATTTCGACAGGCTCAGTCCGCGTTAACCGGCCAGCGCCACCGCGCCGATGCGCCCGAGCTTCGTTCCGGTGAGCGCTACGAGGTGCTCGAGGTCGAGGGCTTCGTGCCGCTTCGCCGCGTGCACGATGATCGCCGCGCACGCCTCGGCGTCGGCGAGGGCGTCGTGGTGCGCGAAGTCCTCGAAGCCCGCCGCCATGGCCGCGACCGGCAGCTTGTACGAGTCGAGCGTGTAGGTCTTGCGGGCGATCTGCAGGCTGCACGCGTACCCGAAGCTCGGCGTCTCGACGAAGCTCGCGACGCAGCCCCCGGTGATCACTCCCATGTCGAAACCAGCGTTGTGCGCCACCAGGTGGTCGCCGTCGACGAACGCCACGAGATCGGGCAGCTGCTCGCGCCACAGCGGGGCGTCGGCGATGTCCGCCTCGACGATGCCGTGGATGCGGGTGTTCCACTCGTTGAAGTAGTCGTGCCCCAGAGGCGGCCGGATGAACCAGCCCGCCCGGTCGACGACGCGGCCGTCGACCACCTTCACCATGCCCACCGAGCAGGCGCTCGCACTGGAGGAGTTCGCGGTCTCGAAGTCGATGGCGGTGAAGTTGACGGGCATGACCCGATGGTCTCACGCGCCTCCGACGCTCGGCCTGAGCCGTGCGGCGGTTCGCGCGCTCCCTCCGGCGGCGGAACGCTCTCGCCCGCGCGGGGGAGTGCGCCCGGGTCGCGAGTGTCTAGCGTGGAGTCATGACTTCCGCCGACGCGACCCCCGTGCACTACGACCACGCCCTCTACGGCCGTGGCGGGTGGTGGCGCGGCGCTGTCGCGATCGTGCTCTTCGTGATCGGGTACTTCGCCCTGTCGCTGGTGCTCACCGGGGTGGCCCTCGCCGTCGATATCGCCTCGGGTGCGGCATCCGTCGACAACCTGGCCGCGGGCACCATCGCTCTCACGCCGGTCGTGATGCTCGCCAACAACCTCAGTCTCGCCGCGCTCATCCCGCTCTCGTTGCTGTTGCAGCGGGTGTTTTTCGGCGTGAGCCCGCGCTGGATCTTCTCGGTCGTCGGCCGATTCCGCTGGCGGTGGATGGCGCGGCTGGCGCTCATCCTGGTGCCGGTGTGGGTGGTCTACATCGGTGCCTCGTTCCTGCTCGAACCGGCCGGCGACATCAGCGTCGACGGCATGGTGCTCGCACTGCTCGCCGTGGTCGTGTTGACGACCCCGCTGCAGTCGGCGGGCGAGGAGTTCGGCGCGCGCGGTCTGATCCAACGGTCCGCGGGCTCCTGGTTCCGCCATCCGGGTGTCGCATTCGCCGTCTCGACGGTCGTCGCGAGCGCGCTGTTCACGCTCGCGCACTTCGCCGCCGACCCGTGGCTCATCGCCTACTACTTCGTGTTCGGCGTCTCCGCCTCGCTCGCCGCCCGGGGGACCGGCGGCCTCGAGGCGCCCGTGCTCGTGCACGTGCTCAACAACGTGCTGATCCTCGTGCCGGCCGTGCTGCTCGGGCAGCTCGACCAGGGCTTCGACCGCAGCGTCGGCACCGGCGGCCCGTTCATGCTGGTGCCGATGGCGGTCTGCCTGGCCGCCGCCGCGATTAGCACGTGGTGGGCGCGCCGCAACGGCGTGGCCGCGACCGGACGGCCCGCACCGCGGGTGGCGCCACGTCGTCCCACCGCGACCGTGCCGGAGGATTCGTCGGCGGCGTGACGTCGCGCCGAGCGGCATCCGCCCTCTGACTCGGCAGTGGGAACAGCTACGACGGCTCGGCGCGCGGCACCATCACGCGTGCCCGCCGGGTGGCAGCGTCGCCCTTTTTGCCCGCGCGTCGGGCGATCGCGCGGGCGTCGATGCCCAGCTGGCGGATGTTCCCCGTGAGCGGGTTCGAGTAACCGAGAAAGTAGAGACCGTCGAGACCCGGCGCCTGCTCGGCGGCGTTGACCGCCGGCCGGCCGTTCGGCGCCACGACACCGAGGTGCCCGACGAGCGAGTCCAGCCCACGCGTATACCCGGTGGCGACCACCACCGCGTCGGGGCGCAGCACCTCCCCGTCGGCGAGCCTCACGTCGTGGCCGTCGAACGAGGCGACGGCCGCGACCACGGTGACACGTCCCGCTCGCACCGCGGCGACGAGACCGACGTCGAGCAGCGGCGGCACGTCGTCGACCTTCAACCGCGTCACGACGCCGAGCGGTGCGGCAGGCAGCCCGAACCGGGAGAGGTCGCCCACCGAGATGCGACGCACGACGCGTCCGACCCCGTCGCCGACCCACGCCGGGAACGGCGACATCAGGATTGCGAGCAATTGCGACGGGATGCCGGCGACCTGGCGTCGCACGATGTTCGGCGGCGTGCGCACGGCCAGCCACACCCGTTTTCCCGCTTCCGCGAGGTCGGCCGCGATCTCCGCGCCGCTGTTGCCGGGGCCGACGACCAGCACGGAATCGGCGGCGAGATCGGCCGGGTTGCGGTAGTCGCTCGAGTGCATGATCCGGCCCTCGAATCTCTCGCGGCCGGGCCAGTCGGGCAGCACCGGCGTGTGGTTGTAGCCGGTCGCGATGACGACGATCGGGGTGACGATCGTCTGCCCGCGGCATCCGATTCTCCACAGCCCGTCGGCGAGACGGTCGACGGATGTCACGGGGGAGGAGAGGTGCACGTCGAGGCCGTGGCGCTCGGCGTACGCGCGCAGGTAGGAGCGGAAATCGTCCCTGGCCACCCAGCGCCCGCTCGACCGCGGGATCGGCATACCCGGCAGCGCGCTCAGGGCGCGTGCCGTGTGCAGGTGCAGCCGGTCGTAGTGGTGCGCCCAGCTCGAGCCGATCTCGCCGGCCGAGTCGATCACCAGGGCGTGAATACCCACCCGGCCCAGTTCGGCGGCCGCCGCGAGACCGGCGGGACCGGCCCCCACGACGACGGCGGGGGCGGTGTCGGGAAGTGCTCGAGCGTCGTTGCTCACAACTGTCTCCTCGGTGCTGACGTGTCGTTCGAGCACGACTTTAGCCCTCGGAATTCGCCCGCGGCAGGTCGGATGCCCCCGCGCCCGGTACCCTTGACTCTCGTGGCTCTCACTATTGCAATCGTCGGACTCCCCAATGTGGGTAAGTCAACCCTGTTCAACGCTCTGACCAAGAGCTCGGTGCTCGCCGCGAACTACCCGTTCGCGACCATCGAACCCAACACGGGTATCGTGAGCCTGCCCGACGCGCGCCTCGCCGTGCTCGCCGGGATCTTCGGCAGCGAGAAGATCCTGCCGGCCGCCGTGTCGTTCGTCGACATCGCCGGCATCGTCAAGGGCGCCTCCGTCGGTGAGGGTCTGGGCAACAAGTTCCTCGCCAACATCCGCGAGGCCGACGCCATCGCGCAGGTCGTCCGCGGCTTCGAAGACCCCGACGTCGTGCACGTCGACGGCAAGGTCGACGCCGCCAGCGACATGGAGACCATCAACACCGAGCTGATCCTCGCCGACATGCAGACCCTCGAGAAGGCCGAAAGCCGCTACGAGAAGGAACTGCGCGCGAAGAAGATCACCCAGGCCACCGTCGACACCGCCGCGGCCGCCCTCGCCTGGCTCAACGAGGGCAAGCCGCTCTCGTCGAACACCAAGCTCGACCTGTCGCTGCTCGCCGAGTTGGGCCTGCTGACGGTCAAGCCGTTCATTTACGTCTTCAACGTGGATGAAGCGGTCCTCACCAGCGACGACAGAAAAGCCGCTCTCGCCGCACTCGTCGCCCCCGCGCACGCCGTCTTCCTCGACGCGAAGCTCGAGAGCGAGCTCATCGACCTCGACCCCGAAGACGCCGCCGAGCTGCTCGAGTCGACCGGCCAGGAGGAGAGCGGGCTCGACCAGCTCGCCCGCATCGGCTTCGACACCCTCGGCCTGCAGACCTACCTCACCGCCGGTCCGAAAGAGACCCGCGCCTGGACGATCCCGAAGGGTGCCAAGGCGCCCCAGGCCGCCGGCGTCATCCACACCGACTTCGAAAAGGGCTTCATCAAGGCCGAGATCATCGGCTTCGACGACCTCGTCGAGACCGGCTCGATCGCCGAGGCGCGCTCCAAGGGCAAGGCCCGCATCGAGGGCAAAGAGTATGTGATGCAGGATGGCGACGTCGTGGAGTTCCGCTTCAACAACTAGCGCCGCCGCGGCGGGCGCAGGCGGCCGTTTCCTGCTCGTGGGCGCTGTCAGGTGTGGTCGATAAACTTTCCACGACCCGCTTTACCGACCGAAGGAATCCCCATGCCCGTCATCGCCATCATCGGAGCCGGACCCGGACTCGGGGCAGCAGTCGCGCGCAAATTCGGCAGCGAGGGCTTCTCCGTGGCGCTGATCTCCCGGGATCAGTCGAAGCTCGACGGCCTGGCCGCGGAACTCGAGGCGGGCGGCCTGACCGCGCGCGGCTACGCCGCCGACGTGCGCGAGCCGGCCGCGCTCGAGGACGCGCTCGCCCGAGCCGCGGCGGAACTGGGACCGATCACCGCTCTGCAGTACAGCCCGCTGCCGTCGCGCGACTACCTGAAGCCGGTGCTCGACCTGACTCCCGAGCTGGCGCTCGAGGCGCTGCGGTTCTCGGCGCTCGGTCTCATCCACGCGGTGCGCGCGGTACTGCCGGCCATGCGCGAGGCGGGCGACGGAAGCGTCATCCTCATCAATGGAGGCACCTCGGTGAAGGCACGTGCCGGCTTCGCGGGAACCTCGGTCGCATTCCCCGCCGAGAGCGCCTATGGCGAGATGCTGCACGACGCGCTCGAAGACGAGGGCGTCCGCGTGCGCCAGCTCGTCATCCCGGGCGGCATCCCGCAGCTCGACCTACCCAACGGCATCGACGACGTCGCCGCCCGCATCTGGGAGCTGCACGCGGAGCCGGGTGAGTTTCGCACGATGCTCATCCCGCTCGAGGACGGCAGGGAGTGACGGTCACCTTCGTGCCCGCCGACGTCGTCGGCGCCGACCGCGGCGAGTTCACGCGGTTCATGTCGCGTGACCGGTTCCCGTTCCACATGGTGGCGAGCCCGACCGAGGAGCAGGTGGCGCTCACCCTCGACGCCGGGCGCTACAAGTCGCGGGCGCCGTTCTGGGTCGAGGAGACCGAACACGGGCGCATCGGCGTCGCCGTGCTCGACGGGCTCCGCAGCGCGACCCTGTCGTTCGACCTGCGCCTCACGACCCGCTACCGGGCGCGCGGTCTCGGTGTGCCGATCGTGCGGGCGCTGACCACCCTCGCGTTCGAGGCGTACCCGCGGGCGACCCGGCTCGAGGGCGAGACGCGGGAAGACCACACGGCCATGCGGAAGACCTTCGTGCGTTCCGGCTTCGTCAAGGAAGCCCACCGCCGTGACGCGTGGCCGGTCGACGGTGGACCGGCGCTCGCCTCCGTCACCTACGCGATCCTCCGCCGCGACTGGGAGACCGGCACCACGACCGAAATCGTTTGGGACGATCTGGCCGTCTAACTGCCGAGCGCCCGCTCGCTGCGCGACGTCGGCCGGCAGACCAGTACCGGGCACGGCGCCGAGTGCTGCACCCGCGAGGCGGTACTGCCGAGCAGGATGGTGCGGCTGAGGCCGCGGCTGCCCGACGCCATCGAGATGAGGTCGGCGTCGAGGTCTTCGGCCGCCCGGATGATCTCTTGGGCGGGGGAGCCGCTGCGAACCTGCGTGTGGATCGTCGGGCCCCAGCCCTCGAATTCTGCGGCGACGATGTCGACGGCCGACTTGGCGTCTTCGCGATAGCTCAGCTCGGTCATCCCACCCGTGTGCTGCGGGCCCAGCTCGTTCGCGAACGGCGCCGCCGCGTACGGGCTCACCACCGCCACGATCGTCACGTCGGTGATCTCGCGGGAGTCGGCGATCCACTTGAACTGGCGGGCGCCGACGAGTGACGCTTGCGATCCGTCGGTGGCGACGATGACGTGCATGGCTCAGAGCTCCTTGTTCCCGGAGGGAGGTTCGACTGCCGCTAGGTTGGGCTTCTTCTTGCCGAAGAAGTTCTGGAAGAGGTAGAGGACGAGCCCGACGGCGAGCAGTCCCGCGACCCAGAAGAGAGCGTCGGGGTCGTCGATCAGTGTGTAGACCAGAACGGCGAGGTTGCCGATGATGCCGAGCATGAGCAGGACCGTGTTCGCCCGGTACACGCCCTCGCCCTCGTTGGTTCCCCGCAGTTTCAGGCAGGCGACGATCACGAGCGCGTAGATGAACAGCAAGAAGACCACGGTGATGGTGGCGAGCCGGTCGACGATGTCGAGCTGCTCGTCGGCCGGGATGCCGGCTTGGCTCGTGCGGATCGCCGCGCCGATGACCAAGAGCGAGCCCACGATGGCGGCGCCGAAGATGAGCGCGACGTACGGGCTGCGCCGAGTCGGGTGCACCTTGGCGAATACCGCGGGCACGACGTTCTCGCGCGCCATCCCGAACAGAATTCGTGACTGCGCGACAACGGTCACCAGCGCGGTGTTGCTGATCGCGATCATGGCGATCACGCCGAAGACGACGAGCATGATCGAGGCGGGCACGAAGAACAGGTCGGCGCGGATCACCTCGAGCAGGGTGTTGCCGGCGAGGGTCTCGATCGGCACGGCGAGGGCCGCCGCGATCGAGACGAGCACGTACACGACACCCGCGGTCACCATGCCGCCGATGAGTGCACGGGGGAACGCTTTCGACGGGTTGATGGTCTCCTCCGCCACGTTCGCGGCGTTCTCGAAGCCGGTCATCGCGAAGAACGCGAGCGACACCCCCGCGAGCACCGCGAGGATCGGCCCGCCGCTGTTTCCGTCGACATTGAACTGCAGCAGTACCGAGGGGTCGCCCACACCCTCGACCAGGGCGATGACACCGATGATGACGACGATGATGAGTCCGCTGATCTCGATGAAGGTCATCACGACGTTCGCCACGACCGACTCGGTGATGCCGATCAGGTTGACCACCGTGATCAGCGCGACGAAGACGAGTGCGATGATCGCGGCTCCCCAGACGGCGTCCTCCGGCAGGCCGATGAGACCCCCGAAGTACCGCACGAAGCCGGACGCGAGCGAACCGACGGCGGCCATGTTGGCCGACAGCATGCAGATGGTGATGAAGAACGTCAGCACCGGGCTGCGGAAGGCTTTGTTGATGTACAGGGAGGCGCCGGCGGCCTGCGGGTACTTCGTGACCAGCTCGGCGTAGGCGAGTCCTGTGACGGTGGCAATCGCCACGCCGACGAGGAACGCCATCCAGAAAGCGCCGCCGACGGCCGCCGCGACCAGCCCGACGAGGACGTAGATGCCGGAGCCGAGAACGTCTCCGACCACGTAGAAATACAGCTGTCTGGCCGTGATCGACCGCTTCAGCTCACCGTGCTGGACGACGTTTGGTTCTGCTGGCATCACCATTTCGCAACCCTAGGGCCATTCGTCGCCGCGGTCGAGAAGTTTTTCACAGACGGCGGCGCGCGTCGCCCGCTATTAGCGGAAATCGCGCGCGGCGCAAGCCTCCATCTCCGGCGGGGAACTGGCACCATGTGACTGACCGTCAACGACGCAGAGGAGCACCGACGAATGGCCGAGAAATCGACGAAGAGCGGATTCACCGCCGAGGAGCGCGCCGCGATGAAGGAGCGCGCCAAGGAGCTGAAAACAGCCCAGACCAACGCCGAGGCACTCGCCGCGCAGCTCGAGAAGATCGCCGAACTGCCGCCCGCCGACCGCGCCCTCGCGGAGGGGATCCACGAGATCGTCACCGAGAACGCACCGACGCTCACCGCCAAGCTCTGGTACGGCATGCCCGGGTACGCGCTCGACGGCAAGATCCTCTGCTTCTTCCAGTCCGCCGAGAAGTTCGGCTCCCGGTACTCGACCCTCGGCTTCAACGACGTCGCGACACTCGACGACGGCGAGCTGTGGCCGACCGCGTTCGCCGTCACCGAGCTGACTCCTGCGGTGAAGAAGACGATCGCCGAGCTGGTGAAGAAGGCGGTCAGCTGATCGGAATGCCGGGCGCCTCGAAGGCGTTACTCCAGTCGAGACGCGGCAGCGGCCGCTCAGCCCGAAGGAGACCGGCATGACCTCGCCCACCACCATTGGCATCCTCGGCGCGGGCAAAGTCGGCACCGTGCTCGCCCGCCTCGCCCTGCACGCCGGCTACGAGGTACTGATCGCCGGGTCGGGCAAGCCGCAGCGCATCAGTCTCATCATCGACGTGCTCGCACCGGGTGCGAAGGTCGAGACCTCGGAGAACGTCGCACTGCACTCCGACGTGGTGATCCTGGCGCTGCCGCTGGGCAAGCTGGCATCCGTTCCCGCGCAGGCGCTCGAGGGCAAGGTCGTCATCGACGCCATGAACTACTGGTGGGAGACCGACGGCGTGCGCGACGACCTCCTCGACCCGCGCACCTCGACGAGCGAGATCGTGCAGGAGTTCTTGCCCGGTTCGACGGTGGTGAAGGCCTTCAACCACATGGGGTACCACGACCTCGACGAGGGCTACCGGCCGCGGGGGAGCGAAGGCCGCCGAGCCATCGCCATCGCCGCTGACGACTCGGACGCCGTGCACACCGTCGCCACGATCGTCGATGCCCTCGGCTTCGATCCTCTCCCTCTCGACACACTCGCAGACGGCGTCATCCTGCAACCGGGGAATCCCGCCTTCGGTGCCAATCTCGAAGCACCCGACCTGCGGCGTCTCGTCGACGCGTTCCCGGATTCCGAACAGGGCCGCGCGCTCGCCGAGGCACGCGCCGACGAAGCCGCCTAGTCGAGCGCGAGCCGCATGACGATGCGAGGGATGCCGCCGGAGACCGAATCCGTCTTCGCGACGGTGGCGAATCCCGACCGCTCGAACATGCTGCGAGTACCGACGAACGCCATCGTCTGATCGACCCGCTTCGTTCCGTTGTCGACCGGGTAGCTCTCGACGGCCGGCGCGCCCGAGGTGCGCGCGTAGTCGACGGCCCCATCGATGAGCGCCGTCGTGATGCCCTGCTTGCGGTAGCCGGGTCGCACGCGGATGCACCAGATGGACCAGACGGGGAGGGCGTCGACGTGCGGGATCTTGCGCGAGTGCTCGATCGGGTGCAGGTCAGATCGGGGAGCGACGCCGGCCCAGCCGACGACTTCGCCGTCGAGGTAGGCGAGCACGCCCGGGGCCGTCTTTCGCCGGGTCAGCTGACGGACCTTGTCCGCCCGCTCGGTGCCGACGAGCGCTTTGTTTTCCGCGGAGCTCAGCCGCCATGACAGGCACCAGCAGACCGACGACTCCGGCTTCTTCGGCCCGAGCATCGTCGCTACACCGTCGAAGTCGTGCGCCGGCTTCACCTCGATCACGCGCCACCTCCTCGCATCATCGTGGCACGGAGGGGTGGCGCGGATAAAGGGCCGCTTCGTCAGCCTGTCCGGTAGACGTCGCGTCGGTGCGCGATGGCGACGATCTCGATAACCAGTACGTCGTCGACGATCCGATAGATCACCCGGTACTCACCCCGGCGTGCCGAATAGAGCGGAAACAGGGGCGCCGCGAGCTGTTTGCCGACGCGGCGCGGGTTCTCCGCCAGTGCTCCGGTGATGAACTGCCAGGCGGCCGTCGCCACCTTCTCGGGAAGGATTTCGGAAAGTGCTCTTGAGGCCGCCCGGCTGAGCCGTACCTCGTAGGTCACTCGCGAAGCCGTCCGGCCCGGCGCATTGCATTTTCCACCTCGACGATGCCGACCGTCTCGCCGGCATCGAGCTCGGCCAGACCCGCGCCGATGGTCGCGACGAGCGCGCTGTCACCGAGAATCGCAAGGGTTTCCATCAGTGCGTCGTAGTCGTCTGCGCCCAGCAGCACCGCGGCTCGACGTCCGTTCCGCGTCACGTCAAATCGCTCGTGAGTCGTTTCCGCCGCATCGACGATCTTGGAGAACGTCGCTCGAGCCTCGGCGATAGACAGCGTCATCATGTACATAATTCTAGCGTTCCAGTCTCCCAATCGTCCTGTGACTGTGCCTTCCCCGGGGCGGATTGCGAGGTCGCCGCTCGCTATCTGTGGATAGGCGACGGGACCGCGCGGC
Organism: Conyzicola lurida; assembly: GCF_014204935.1. Lineage (NCBI taxonomy): Bacteria > Bacillati > Actinomycetota > Actinomycetes > Micrococcales > Microbacteriaceae > Conyzicola > Conyzicola lurida. The sequence continues at coordinate 758,474 of NZ_JACHMJ010000001.1, forward strand.
TGGGCAGGACTGCGGCTTGTGCCCGGCGCGGCCGCTCGGCGGCCAGCACGACCGCCACCGCCACCGCGCTCACGCCGAAGCCGACCGCGGTGATCCAGGTGAACGGCTCCCCGAACGCGATGGCCCCGGCGACCGCGGTGGTCGGAGCGACGGCGAACAGCAGCGCGTTCAGCGAGGTCACGCCGATGCGGCGGATCAGCCACCAGTACAGCCCGTACGCGAGCAGCGACGGTACGGCTGCCGCGAACGCGGTGGTAGCCCAGAACGTCGAGGATGCCGGCGGCGTCGCGTCCCCCGTCACAACGGCGATCGCTGTGAGCGCTAGGGCAACCACCATGACGTGGATCGTCAGTGTGGCGAGAATCGGGAGATCGTTGGGGTGGCGGCGGTCGATGAACGTCGCGGCGATGAGGCACGCCATGGCGAGCGCGGGCAGCGCATAGGCGACGGGCGGTGCCGACGAGATCTGGGAGCCGACGACGAGCACCACGCCGACGGCGCCGAGCGCGAGTCCCGCCCACGACGCGCCTCGCACCCTGGTGCCGAGAAGCGGTCCGACGAGGGTGGCGACGACGAGCGGCTGCACCGCGTCGATGAGGGCTGTGGTGCCGGTGCTGATGCCGACCGCGACCGAGGCGTAGACGAAGACCACGTAGCCGAGCTGCGAGAACGCGCCGACGGCGATCTGGCGCCGGACCGCCGTGCGCCCGAGCCCGCGCAGTGCGCCGGTCGACAGGCTGACCGCGACTAGCACGCCTGCCAAGAGCAGATAGCGCCAGAGCAGGAGGGTCCACATCGAGCCGTCGACGGTGGCGACTTTCGCGGCGACGAATCCCGAACTCCACGCGAGCACGAAGGCGGCCGATGCGGCGATGGTGACACCGCTCCGGAGTAAACAGGTCTGTGTAGTCATCGATGAAACTATACAGGTCGGTATACTCGAACCATGACCACAGCCGTGCCGGAACTCGCCCCCCTCACGCCCGGCGCACGCCGAGTGCTGGATGCCGCGTCCGAACTGTTCTACGAACGCGGCATCCACGCCGTCGGGGTCGACACCATCTCTGAAGCCGCCGGCGTCTCGAAGAAGACGCTCTATGACCGGTTCGGCTCGAAAGACGCCCTCGTCGTCTCCTACCTGCAGCACCGCGACGAACGGTGGCGTGCCCATCTCGCCGCGGCGCTCGCCGAGGTTCCCGAGCCGGGCATCGACCGTGTGCTCGTGGTTTTCGACGCCTCCATCTCGTGGAGCGATGCCAACACCCCCAAGGGATGCAGTGCGATCAACGCGCGTGCCGAGGTCAGCGACGACGACGGTGCGAACTCGGTGTTCCCCGAGGTCAGCCGGCAGAAGATCTGGCTGCTGGAGCTGTTCGCCGGACTGTGCCGCGAGGCGAACATCGCCGACCCGGACGCGACGGCGAAAACCCTGATGCTGCTCTACGAGGGCGCGATCGTCACGGTAGGGATGCAGACGTTCGCCGGCCCGTTCGAGGTCGCCCGCGATGTCGCGCGGCGGCTGCTCTCCGCCTGACCCGGGTATCCTGAGAGCCGCTGAGCCCGTCGAAGCGCACCACCTCGAGAGGACCCGGCATGAGCCTGATCAGACTGAACGACGTCGAACTGAGCTTCGAGAACGCCCCGGTGCTGCGCGAAGCCTTCTTCCGACTCGAGGCGAAGGACCGCGTCGGCCTCATCGGAAAGAACGGCTCGGGCAAGTCGACCCTCCTCAAGCTCGCCCTCGAGCAGGTACACCCCGATTCGGGAACCGTCACGGTCGAGGCCGGCGTCAAGCTGGGCTACTTCTCCCAGTTCTCGGAACTCAACGGCGCGTCATCCATCACCGAGGTTCTGGAGGGGCTCTTCTCGCACATCCACGAGATCGAAGCCGAACTCGCCTCGATCGACGCGCTCATCGCCGCCGACCCGATGGGTTCGCAGGTCGACGACCTGATCCAGCGCCAGGCCACGCTGTTCGAAGACATGGACCGCCTCGACGGCTGGGACTATAAGCGCCACATCGACACCGCGCTCACCACCCTCGGCTTCACCGAGGCGCACCGCGTCTGCCCGATCGACGACCTCTCGGGCGGATGGCGCAACCGGGCGGCTCTCGCCAAGATCCTGCTCGAGGCCCCCGACGTGCTGCTGCTCGACGAACCCACCAATTATCTGGATGTCGCTGGCGTCGAGTGGCTCGAAGCGTGGTTCCGCGACTTCCGTGGCGCGGCCATCATCGTGTCGCACGACCGGCGCTTCCTCGACTCCGTCGTCACGCGGATCATCGAGGTGGAGAACTTCCACCTGCACGAGTACCCCGGCAACTTCGACGAGTACATCGTGCAGAAGCAGTTCCGCCTCAAGACGCTCGAGGCGCAGTTCGTACACGAGAACGAGTTGCTCGCGTTCGAGGCCGAGGGAATCTCCGACCGCCGCGAAGCCGCGAAAGCCGCGAGCCGCGGGCTCGACAAGAAGCTGTCGACGATCAAGAAGTCGCGTGCCCCACGCCCCGTCGACCAGATCATCACCGAGATCTACGGAGGCCTGCACGTGAAAGACGTGCTCTGCCGCATCGAGGGACTGAGCAAGTCCTACGGCGACAAGGTGCTGTTCGAGGACCTCACGCTCGAGGTGCGCCGCGGCAACCGCATCGTCGTGCTCGGCTCGAACGGCAGCGGTAAGAGCACGCTGTTGCGCGTGCTGATGGGGGAGGAGAAGGCCGACCACGGCTCGGCCAACTGGGCGAGCGGTGCGGGAGTCGTCTCGTACAACCAGATGCTCGCCGAACTCGACGACGACGACACGGTCACCCACGCCGTCAACGCGATGCCCGGGAGCCTCGCGTTCAGCGCGACGCGAAAGTCGGTCGGGCGCTTCCTGTCGATGTTCCAGTTCTCCGAGGTCGATCTCAAGAACCGCATCGGCAACCTGTCGGGCGGCCAGCGCGCCCGCGTCGCCATGGCGCAGTGCCTGCTCTCCGGCGCATCCGTGCTGGTGCTCGACGAGCCGACCAACCACCTCGATATGTCGAGCACCCAGGTGATGGAACGCGCACTGCTGCACTTCCCCGGTGCCGTCATCGTCGTCAGCCACGACCGCTTCTTCACCGACAAGATCGCCAACAGGCGGCTCGTCTTCGACGCGTCGAAGCCCGGCGAAATCGCCGTCGGCGCGGCGTAAGGGAGCACCGCTCTAGTCGAGGATCTGTTAGCTTTCAGCCATGACCTTCCGATCCGTTTCTGTGATGGCGCTGGTCGCCGTTTCCATCGTGCTGGCGGGATGCAGCGTGCAGGAGCCGCCGGCCGAGGTGACACCCTCGGTGACCGCGGTCGATACGAGCGGGTGGGAGACGATCAGCCTCAGCGGCAGCAGTTCGCTCAGCAATCAGACATTCGAGATTCCATCGGAGGCTCGGTCGATCGACCTGACCGTCGCGTGTGCTCAGGGGAGCGTGGTGTTCGTCAGCAGCGGTGACCCGGCGGACCCGATGGCGACTCCGGGCGCGGAAGCATGGTGCGGTTCGGTGACGACGCAGCGGCTCCCGCTGGTGGAAACACCGCGCATACTGAGGCTCTCCGTGGGAGTGCCCGACGGTGCGACGTTCGCCATCACGGGGGAGTTCAGTACGGAACAGGCGACTTCTCCGGACCCCGCTGTCGAGGCAGACTGCAAGCGGTACTTCGACCTCTACTCAGCCGTGTACAACGCTGACGATGGATTCCGGCTGGGCCTCACCTCGCCTGAGGACTGGGCGAACCAGATTGCGATCGCGGGACGCGATGCGTCGGCACTGGATGCGGACAGTAGCGAGATTATGGCCCTGCAGTTGCCAGCCATCGTAGCTACGTTGAATCGGACTGACCTCGTGCCGGGCAGCCTCACTGGAGTGCTGGGTATTGAGCGGATTCCGGAATTCTCGGCAGCCACCAACATTTTTCAGCAGGTGTGCAACCGTAACGGCAACGCGTTGACGATCATGGCCCAATACGGCGGTTAACGCGCAGGGCGGCACGCGACCGAAGTCGCGTACCGCCGTCGAGTGCGCGGAACTAGACGCGCGGCGAGATCGAGAAGCGCACTGCTCCGTCGTCGTCGCGGTTGGCGTCGAGCTGCTTGTCGGCGAGGGAATCCGCCGCGTTCTTCTCGAGGAAGACGTGGGCGCCGTTGTTCTCGACGACCTGGTCGTAGAGCTCGGCGGTGGGGGCCATGGTGACCTCGAAGTTGCTGGTGTCGTTCTCGAGGGTGGCGATGCGAAGGCCGCCCTCCGTGCTTCCGGTGCTGCGACCGGCGAGGTCCTTGACGATGGTGGCGGCGTTGTCGGTGAGTGTGAGCATGGTTGCTCCTTCCGGTTTGGCTTTCACGAGTCAGCTACGTTCGTCGCCTCGGCGGCCCGATGCAAACTCTGGGGCCGACTCGGAGGTACTTCACAAGTTCGTGACGGCCGGTTTTCTCCACAGAAACCTGACTCCCGTCCGAAACCTGGTGGCGACTCCGTAGGGTTCGATCGTGGTAGCCACGAGGTGGAGATGAGCGGGATACCTGTCGACGGCGCGCTGATCGCCGCGAGTTTCTCCGCCATTGTCGGGCTCACGTCGTGGTTCTTCACACACCGGCAACTTCGTCAGGTGAGCGCGAGGCAGGAATGGAGTCTGCGCTACCAGAGTGCTCTTGAATCATTGACCTCGCGGGACAATACTCGGAGGCAAGCTGGGCTCGACCTCATGAAAAGCCTCGTCGAGGCGCGCTGGTCGAGCAAAAGCGACAAGACTCTGGCTTTGGACGCGGTGTCGCTGTTTGAGAACGGGTTGAAGGGGCGTTCCACGTGGAAGAAATAACCGATCTAGATCTCCTCCGACAGGCTCGCGCGCTTCGCATCAAGCTCCTCAGAGACCTCGGTCGCGAAGATGAAATCGCCGACCTCGAACCCATCGAGCCGGCGGACAAAGCGAAAGGCGCGTGACCCGTCGACACTCGTACCGGCCGGATCCGGGGCGCCCGTCACCTAGCGGCGCGTGAGCAGCAGCACGGGAATCGTGCGGTCGCCCGCGCGCTGCTCGTAGGCGGCGAATCCGGGGGAGCGGCTGGTGAACTTCGCCCAGGCCGCGTCCCGCTCGTCTCCTTCGAGAACGGATGCCGCGACCGGCACGGTCTCGACCGCACCGGCGCCGGGCGACTCGACAACGGTCGACGGCCCGGCGACGAGGTTGTGGAACCATGCCGGGTGCTTCGGGGCCCCGGCCGCCGACGCGGCGACGAGCCAGCCGTCACCATCGGGGATCGCCATGAGCGGCGCGACCCGCTCGGCACCGGACTTCGCACCGCGGTGGTGCACGAGGATCAGGGCGTCGCCGAAGCCGTTCGCCGTGACGACGCCGTTGTTCTGGCGGAACTCGGCGATGATCTGGTCGTTGAATGACGTCATTTCACTACTGTACGGGCGCTACCCGCGCTGCGAGCCGTGCCGTCAGCGCTTACGCGCACGCCACGCGGCGAAGGCACCGGTCGACCACAGCGCCCAGAGCACGAGCACCGGCTGGAAGATCAGGCGGATACCGCGGGCGGCGTCGGTCGAAAGGCCGAACGCGTCGGTGCGGGTGACCAGCTGCGAGATATTGCCGGGGAAGATCGCGACGAAGAACGCGGCGACGATGAAACCGACGGCGACCTTCTGGCGGGGCAGACCCACGAGGGAGGCGCCGAGACCGATCTCGACGATGCCCGAGGCGAGCACCACGAAGTCCTTGTCGAGCGGCAGCCACTCCGGAACCTGCGCCTGGAACGAGTCGCGGGCGAACGTGAGGTGGCTGATGCCGGCGAGCATCAGCACCGCCCCCAGACCGATGCGTCCGATGGTGCGCGGTACGGAGGAGGGCGCGAGTTTCGCCAGTTCGGTCGTCATGTCGCCCAGCCTACGTCTGTGTCACGCCCTCCGCGGCGAGAGCGCGCGACACGGCAGCGACGGTGGTCGCCACGTCCGCGTCGTCCGTCGACCAGTTGCTCACCGAGATGCGCAGCACGTCCCGGTCGTGCCACCGCGAGCCCGACATCCACACGGTGCCCTCGTCCATCACCCGCTGGGTGACACGGCGCGTGCGCTCGTCGGTGCCGAAGGCCAGACTCACCTGGGTGAACGCGACCTCGTTCAGCACCTCGACCCCGGGCAGGGCGCCGAGCCCGTCGGCCAGCGCCCGCGCGTTCGCGGCGAGTCCCTCGACGAGGGCGACGGTGCCCGACCGGCCGAGCGACCGCAGTGCCGCCCAGACCGGCAGCTCGCGTGCCCGACGCGACATCTCCGGAACCTTCTCCCACGGGTCGGCGGGGGCGCTGCCCTCCTGGATGAGGTAGCTCGCGTGTGCCCCGAACGCCGACTGGACCGCCTCGGGGCGGGCGACGACAGCGACCCCGCAGTCGTACGGCACGTTGAGGGTCTTGTGCGCGTCGGTCGCCCACGAGTCGGCCCCGTCGACGCCGTCGAGCGCCTCGCGGTAGCGCGGGCTGGCCGCCGCCCAGAGTCCGAACGCGCCGTCGACGTGCACCCACGCACCGTGGTCGTGCGCGAGCCGGATGCACTCGCGCATCGGGTCGAAGGCCCCCGAGTGGATGTTGCCGGCCTGCAGCCCGACGATGACCGGCCCGTCGACGGCGTCGAGGGCTTCGCCGAGCGCCGCGGGCAGGATGCGCCCCTGGTCGTCCGTCGCGACGGTGCGGGGTTCGCCGAGGCCGAGATACCGCAGGGCGAGGTCGACCGAGACGTGGCTCTCGTCGCCGACGAGGACGGTGATGCGCGGCGACCCCGTGAGCCCGTCGCGGTGCAGGTTCCAGCCAGCGGCATCCAACACCGCCTTTCGTCCCGCCGCCAGCCCGACGAAGTTGGCCATCGTTCCGCCGGTGGTGAAGCCGAGCGCCGCCGTCGACGGCAGGCCGAGCAGGTCGATCAGCCACCGGCCGGCGATTCCTTCGACGGCGGCCGTCGCCGGGGTCGCGAAGCGCATCGCCGCGTTCTGGTCCCACGCGCTCGCGAGCCAGTCGGCGGCCAGGGCGGCGGGCAGCGTGCCGCCCATGACCCAGCCGAAGAAGCGGCCGGACGGGATCGCCATGAGGCCGGGCTCGCACATCGCCGCGAGCTCGTCGACGACCGTCGCCGCGTCAGTCGGCCCGTCGGGCAGCGGGCCGGAGAACCGCGCTTCCAGCTCGTCGGCCGTCGTCGCGGGGGCGACCCGCCGGGTGGGGACCGAGTCGAGCCAGTCGAGAGCCCTCTCGTGGGCGCGTTCGAGCGCGGGCCGGTATCGGTCGGGCGGGCCGTCGCCGACGAGGGCAACGGCGAGTTCGTCGTCGAGCTCGGTCGGGTCGAGTTCGATGGCCAGAGATTGGATGGCGCGGCTGTAGAAATTGCGGGCCGCGGCGGCCAACGCGATATCGACGATCTCGCGGTCGGTGTAGCCGGCATCGCGCAGGCTCTGGCTGTCGGCCTCCACCATCGAGACGGACGACGTGCTGACCTTCTCGGCGAACTCCATCAGGGTCACCTCGGCCGGGGTCAGGCCGGCGTGGTGGTAGTCCCGGGCGATGGCGAGCAGCTGCTCGCGCCCGAAGATGCCGAGTGACTTGCGGCCGTGCGCGAGCAGGCAGTGCGACGACCGGAGCCCGCGCGCCGCGGCCAAGGTCGCGAGCTCGTACCGGCGCAGGCCGAGGGACGCGGCGATCGACCCGGTGAGCGACTCCCAGGCGGCGTACGCCTCGGAGTTCGCGGAGAGGATGCGGGTGTGGGCCGCGACGAAGCCGACGTCGGCGATGTCGGCATCGAAGAGTTCGGCCTGGTAGTCGTCGACGGGTTGGCGGGCGGTGTTCTTGAAGATGGACATTGAATCACTCCGGTGTGAATCGTGGACCTCTCCATCGTGGCACCGCCGCCCGGCGTTATGAACCCCAGCGCTGCTCCCAGATGACGAGCGGCTGCAGCGATTCCAGCAGGTCGGCGCCGCGTGGCGTGAGCCGGTAACGCACCTGCACCGGGGTGCTCGCGACGACCTCGCGTTCGAGCATTCGGGCGGCCTCCAACTCCTTCAGCCGCTGGGAGAGCAGGCGGTCGGACAGCCCGGGCACGGCTGCCACGATGTCGCTGAACCGGGTCGCACCGCGGGCGATCGCGAGCAGGATGCCGGAGCTCCAGCGCTTGCCGACGAGCTCGACCGAGCTCTGGAAGCGGCGGCACGCCTCGTCGTCGATGTGCTGGATGTCGGTGGGAATCGTCTGAGTCACTTACACATGATAAGCAGCTAATCGGGTGTTTGCACGGACCGTGCGCGGTGGGAGAGAGTGAGACCATGCCCGACTACGGTTCCCCCCTCCAGTTCGGAACGTTCATCACGCCCTCCAACGCCGACCCGCAGCAGACGGTCGCACTCGCCGTGCTGAGCGAGACGCTCGGCTACGACCTCGTGACGTTCCAAGACCACCCGTACCAGGCGTCGTTCCTCGACACCTGGACGCTGATGACCTGGGTCGCCGCGCAGACCTCGACCATCCACATCGCGCCCAACGTGCTCAACGTGCCGCTGCGGCCCGCCGCCGTCACCGCGCGGTCGGCCGCGAGCCTCGACCTGCTGTCCGGCGGACGGTTCGACCTCGCGCTCGGGTCCGGCGCGTTCTGGGACGCGATCGAGGCCATGGGCGGCACGAAGCTGACGCCCGGGCAGGCGGTCGACGCTCTGAGCGAAGCGATCGACGTGGTCCGCGGCATCTGGGCGGCGGGCGAGCGAGCGCCGTTGCGGCTCGAGGGGGAGCACTACCATCTGCGCGGTGCCAAGCGCGGGCCACTGCCAGCCCACGACATCCCGATCTGGCTGGGTGCCTACAAACCGCGGATGCTGCGCCTCACCGGGCGCAAAGCCGACGGCTGGCTGCCCTCGCTCGGGTACCTGAAGCCGGGCGAGTTCGCCGCGGGCAACGCCGCCATCGACGAAGCGGCGCTCGCCGCGGGGCGCGACCCGCGCGAGATCCGGCGGCTCGCCAATATCGGCGGGCGGTTCGCCGCGGTCAACGGCGGATTCCTGAACGGGCCGAGCGCCCAGTGGGCCGACGAGCTGCTGCCGTACGTCGTCGACGACGGCGTCGGCACGTTCATCCTCGCCTCCGACGACCCGGCGACGCTGCAGCGATTCGCCGAGGAGGTCGCCCCCGCACTGCGCGAGGCCGTCGCCCGCGAACGCGCCACCGCCGGCACGACGACCGGTACGGTCAAGCGCGCATCGGTGCTCGCCGCCCGGCGCGACGGCATCGACTACGACGCCGTACCAGCTGGCCTCGCCGCGGTCGAGCCGGGCGACATCGGCTACGCCGGCGTGCGCAATACCTACATGCGCGGCGGCGCCCCGGGCCTCGTGCTGCAGCCCCGCGACACCGCCGAGGTCGTGTCGGCGCTCGCCTTCGCCCGCGCTCAGGGCGTACCGCTCGCCGTGCGCAGCGGCGGACACGGCATCAGCGGCCGCTCCACCAACGACGGCGGGGTCGTCATCGACCTCGGCGCGCTCGACACGATCGAGATCGTCGACGAGGCGACCCGTCGCGTCCGGGTCGGGCCGGGCGCCCGCTGGATGGACGTCGCCGCGGCCCTCGAGCCGCACGGCTGGGCGCTGAGCTCGGGCGACTACGGCGGGGTCGGCGTCGGCGGGCTCGCCACGGCCGGCGGCATCGGGTGGCTCGTGCGCGAGCACGGCCTGACGATCGACCACCTGCGCCGCGTCGAGATCGTGCTCGCCGACGGCAGCGTGGTGACGGCGAGCGACGACGAGAACGCCGACCTGTTCTGGGCCGTGCGCGGTGCCGGCGCCAACTTCGGCATCGTCACCTCGTTCGAATTCGAGGTCGACGAGGTCGGGCCGCTCGGCTTCGCGCAGCTGGCCTTCGACGCGAGCGATACCGCGGCGTTCCTCGAGGGCTGGGGAGCGACCGTCGAGGCGTCACCCCGCGACCTCACCAGCTTCCTCATCATGGGTGCGCCGCGGCAGGGGCAGATGGTCGCGCAGACCATGAACGTCGTCGACTCCGACGATCCCGAGACCATCGTGGCCCGCCTCCAGCCGATCGCCGACCTCGCGCCCATGCTGCAGCAGTCGGTGCAGCTCACCTCGTACGCGGCCATCATGGCGAACGCGTCGGGCGAGCCGCACAACGGGCAGGGCGAGCCGATCGCGCGCTCGGGCCTGCTCGAGTCGATCACCCCGGCGTTCGCGGCGGCCGCCCAGCGGATGCTCGCCACCGGCGACATCCACTTCTTTCAAATCAGGTCGGTCGGCGGTGCCGTCTCGGACGTGCCGGCGGATGCGACGGCATACGCCCACCGGTCGGCGAACTTCTCCGTCGCGGCGATAGGCAGAAACGTCGAGCGGATGACGCAGCTGTGGGACGAACTCTTCGAGCACTTCAGCGGCCTCTACCTGAGTTTCGAGACCGACCTGGGCGCGGCGAGCCTCGAGGCCGCGTTCCCGCCGGCGACGATCGAGAGGCTGCGCGTGTTGAAGCGGCGGTACGACCCGCAGAACACGTTCCGCGACAACTTCAATATCGTCTGAGGCTCAATCCGCGAGAGATTGTCAGCGCGACTGCCGCCGCTTGCCCGGCTTGCGCTCGCCCTTGACGGCGGGGGCGCGCCCCTTGCCCTTGGAGGCCTTGGCCTTGCCGCCCGGTGCGGCGACGTTGGCACGCGCCGAGGCGGCCATCGCCTTCAGCTGGCGGTGCGTCTCGACCAGGAACTCCTCACCCTGTGGCGTGAGAACCGTCGTCGGGGCGGTGCGGTCGAACAGGTGGTAGCCCAGCTCGTCTTCGAGCGCGCGGATCGACAGCAGCAGCGACGAGCGCGGAACGCCGACCCGCTTCGCGGCGTGCGCGAAGTGCAGCTCCTCGGCGGCGGCTTCGAAGTGCCGCAGGAGAGTGGTGTCCACGGGGAATGCCTTTCGTTTCGCTCGCGAGGAAAACGCGGCTGCTCACAGGCTACGCGCATGCGGCACTAGCCGAATCTCCGAGTCCGCGCGCACGCTAGCGCGACACCGGTTCGCGTGCTTCGCTGGGCACATGACCGAACTGCCCATGTTCCCCCTCGGATCCGTGCTCTTCCCGCACATGCCGCTGCAGTTGCGCGTCTTCGAGGACCGCTACGTCGTCATGCTGTCGCAGATCCTCGAGCGGGAGCCGTCGGAGTTCGGCGTCGTGCTGATCGAGCGCGGGCAGGAGGTCGGCGGCGGCGAGCACCGGTTCACCGTCGGCACCGTGGCCCAGATCCTGCAGCTCGAGGCGGCCGAGGGCTTCATCGCCGTCGTCGCGCAGGGCGACCGCCGGGTCGAGGTCGAGGAGTGGCTCGACGACCAGCCGTTCCCGCGCGCGGTCGTGCGAGAGCTGCCCGAGCTGCAGTGGAACGACAGCCTGCAGCCGCTCCGCGAGCGGGCCGAGCACGAGGTCCGCCGGGCTCTCGCGCTGGCGAGCGAGTTCGCCGACATGCCGTGGGCGGCGTCCGTCGAGATCTCCGACGACCCGGTCGAGGCGGCCTGGCAGCTCGCCGCGATTTCGCCGCTCGGCCCGCTCGACCAGATCGACCTGGTGCGCTGCGAGACCATGGAGCAGCTGCTGATCTCGCTCATCGAACTCACCGACGCGGCCGCCGCCGGCCTGGGCGAGGCCTGGCCCGAAGAATAGGCCCAGCGGAATGCCGCCCCGGGGAATGACAAACTAGTCGGATGACCGCCACACTCGTCGCCAAAGGCCTGGCCGGCGGGTACGCCCACCGCACGCTGTTCGATTCCCTCGACCTCACCGTCGCGCCGGTCGACGTGGTGGGCGTCGTCGGCGTCAACGGCGCCGGAAAATCGACCCTGCTGCGCATCCTCGCCGGCGAGACCGAACCGCAGGCGGGCACCGTGAGCCTCGCCCCGGCCGACGCGTTCGTCGGCTGGCTGCCCCAGGAGCACGAGAGGCTCGAGGGCGAGACCATCGCCGCGTACGTCGGCCGTCGGACCGGCTGCGCCGAGGCGACAAGAGACATGGATGACGCGGCTCTCGGCCTCGCCGACCCGACTCCCCGCGCCGACGGCGCCGATCCCGCCGACGTCTATTCGGCGGCGCTCGACCGTTGGCTCGCCAGCGGCGCCGCCGACCTCGACGAGAGGCTGCCGGTCACGCTCGCCGACCTCGGCCTCAGCCTCGACGCCGACGCTCTGATGACCTCCCTCAGTGGCGGTCAGGCGGCCCGCGTCGCGCTCGCCGCCCTGTTGCTCAGCCGGTTCGACATCGTTCTGCTCGACGAACCCACCAACGACCTCGACCTCGACGGGCTCGAGCGGCTCGAGTCGTTCGTCACCGGCCTGCGCGGCGGCGTCGTGCTGGTGAGCCACGACCGCGAGTTCCTCGCCCGCTGCGTCACCCGCGTGCTCGAACTCGACCTCGCGCAGGGCGCGAACCGCGTCTTCGGCGGCGGCTACGACTCCTACCTCGAGGAACGCGAGACGGCCCGCCGCCACAAGCGCGAGGAGTACGACGAGTTCGCCGACAAGAAGGCCGACCTCGTCGGCCGCATGCGCGTGCAGCGCGAGTGGTCGAGCCAGGGCGTGCGCAACGCGATGAAGAAGGCGCCCGACAACGACAAGATCCGCCGCAAGGCGTCGATGGAGTCGAGCGAGAAGCAGGGCCAGAAGGTGCGCCAGATGGAGAGCCGCATCGCGCGGCTCGAGGAGGTCGACGAGCCGCGCAAAGAATGGCAGCTCGAGTTCACGATCGGTGCGGCACCGAGATCGAGCACCGTGGTCTCCACGCTGAGCGAGGCGGAGTTCCGGCAGGGCGACTTCACCCTCGGCCCGGTCTCGCTGCAGGTCAACGCGGGGGAGCGCATCGGTATCACCGGCCCGAACGGGGCCGGAAAGTCGACGCTGCTGCGCGCGCTGCTCGGGCGGCAAGCGGCCGACGAGGGCACCGCGAGTCTCGGCGCGAGCGTCAAGGTCGGCGAGATCGACCAGGCGCGCTCCCTGCTCGCCGGACCCACCCCGCTCGCGACCGCCTTCGAGGCGCTGGTGCCCGAGTGGCCGATCGCCGAGGTGCGTACCCTGCTCGCCAAGTTCGGGCTCAAGGCCGACCACGTGAACCGTCCGGTCGACGAGCTCTCGCCCGGCGAACGCACCCGGGCCGGCCTAGCGCTGCTGCAGGCCCGCGGCATCAACCTGCTCGTGCTCGACGAACCGACCAACCACCTCGACCTCGCCGCCATCGAACAGCTGGAGCAGGCGATCGAGGGCTACGAGGGCACGCTGCTGCTCGTCACCCACGACCGCCGCATGCTCGACAACGTCCGCACCGACCGCCACTGGCGGGTCGAGTCGGGTGTCGTGACCGAACAATGACCGGTCGAACCCGACGAGTCTCCGAACACGTGCCCACCGAACTCCGCCTGACAGACTGGGAAGCATGACCGAACCACTCTGGCGTCCGCACGAGAGCGCCTTCACCGAGTCCAACCTGGCGCGGTTCGCCCTGGCCAACGGGTTCGATCCCCACGACTACGCGGCCCTGCACGAGTGGTCGATCACCGAGCGCGGCGACTTCTGGAGCGCGCTCTGGGACTTCGCCGGCGTGATCGGCGAGCGGGGAACCGTCGCCGAGGTGCTGCCTCCCGCCCCCGCCCATATGTTCGGTACCCGCTACTTTCCCGAGGCGCGGCTCAATTTCACCGAGAACCTGCTGCGCGGCGACGACGACCGGCGGGCCGTGGTGGTCGCCGACGAGTCCGGCGTCGCCCTCACCCTGACCCTCGGCGAACTGAAGCAGCGCGTCGCCGGCGCGCAGCAGGGCCTGCGCCGTCTCGGCATCGGCCTCGGCGACATCGTCGCCGGCATCCTGCCCAACGGCATCGACAACCTCGTCGCCTACCTCGCGACCGTCTCGCTCGGCGCGGCGTGGGCCGGCTGCTCTCCCGACTTCGGGGCGGCGGGTCTCCGCGACCGCATCGGCCAGGTCTCGCCGAGCGTGCTCATCGTGGCCGACGGCTACGACTACAACGGCACGACCTTCGACATCACCGGGCGCGTGGCCGACGTCGTCGCCGCATTGCCGAAGACCCCGACCGTGATCGTCGCGGGCGCAGCCTCATGGGACGAGCACTTCGTCGACGAGTCCGCGGTGCTCGAGTACGAGCGTTTCCCCTTCGCCACCCCGCTGCTGGTCATGTTCACCTCCGGCACGACCGGACTGCCCAAGTGCATCGTGCACACGGCGGGCGGCGTGCTCCTGCAGCACCTCAAAGAGCACGTGCTGCACGGCGACGTGCGTCCGGGCGACGTGCACTCCTGGTACACCTCCACCGCGTGGATGATGTACGGCTGGGTGGTCTCGGTCCTCGCCGCCGAGGCGACCGTGCTGCTCATCGACGGATCCCCGTCTCCGGGCGGCGACAGCGAACACCTGTGGCGGATGGCGGAAGAGGCCGGGGTCACGCACTTCGGCACGAGCCCCCGCTACCTCGCGAGCATCGCCGACGCGGGCTACCGGCCGCGCGATCACTTCGCCCTCGAGAGCCTGCGGTCCGTGCTGTCGGCGGGCGCACCGGTCAGCGTCGAGCAGTACCACTGGGTGTACGACGCCATCAAGCCCGACATGGTCTTCGCGTCGATCAGCGGCGGCACCGACATCCATGGCTGCTTTATGCTCGGTTCGCCCGTGCACCCGGTGTACGCCGGCGAGATCACCTGCATCGCGCTCGGCCACGCCGTCACGGCGATGACGGAGGCGAACGTGCCCGTGATCGGCGAGAAGGCCGACCTCGTCATCACCGAACCGTTCCCGAGCATGCCGCTGACGTTCCTCGGCGACGACGGCGAGGCGCGCTACCGCACGGCGTACTTCGCGGTGCGCGACGACCTCTGGACCCACGGCGACCTCGTCGAGGTGACCGAGCGCGGCACCGTGATCGTCTACGGCCGCAGCGACGCCACCCTCAACCCGAGCGGCGTGCGCATCGGCACCGCCGAGCTGTACCGGGTGCTCGACCAGCGGCCCGAGATCGCCGACTCGATCGCCTTCGGCTACGTCGACGACGGAAACGAGGAGGTGGCGGTCTGCGTGGTGCTCGCCGACGGCGTCGACCTCACCGACGAGCTCGCGCGCGACCTGCGGCGCGACCTGCGCGACACGGCGTCGCCGCGGCACGTGCCCAAGTACCTCAAGGCCGTCAGCCAGATCCCGTACACGACCAACGGCAAGAAGGTGGAGACGGCCGCCAAGGCCGCCGCCGCCGGTACCGCCGTGCCCAACGTCGGCTCGCTGTCCAACCCGGAGGCGCTCGACGAGATCGCGGCGCTCTTCGCATGAGCGGCACCCGGCCCACCGGTGCCATCGTCGGCGTCGGCGAACTGACGCCCACGCGCACCACCTCGGGCAAGACCACACTCGGCATGCTCGCCGAAGCGAGCAGGCTCGCCCTCGAGGACTCCGGACTCGACCGCGACCGGATCGACGGACTGCTTGTCGGACCGCAGGTGGGGGAGACCCCGCAGCACGTGCCGGCGACGGTCGCCGAGTATCTGGGAATCACGCCGCGCATGAGCAACGTCGTCGACCTCGGCGGTGCCTCGGGGCCCGGCATGATCTGGCGCGCCGCCGCGGCGATCAACGCCGGCATGGCGACCGCCGTGCTGTGCGTGCTCGGCAACCACCGCGAACCCGTGCCGTCGCGGTCGCCCAACCGCAACCCGATCCGCGAGTTCGACGTGCCGTTCGGAGCGAGCGGCGCGAACACCGCCTATGCGCTGCTCAAGACGCGCCACATGCACGACTTCGGCACCACCGACGAGCAGTTCGCGTCCCTGGCGGCCGTCTCGCGGGCGAACGCGCAGTCGAACCCCGACGCCATCTTCTACGGCAAGCCCATCGACACCGCGGGCATCCTCGCGTCGCCGATGATCGCCGAGCCGCTGCACCTGCTTGAGATCGTGATGCCCGTGGCGGGCGGCGACGCCGTGATCGTGATGGGCGCTGAGGCTGCAGAGGCCGCGACGCTCAGGCACGCACCCGTGTATCTGCGCGGCGCGGGAGAGATGGTGACCCACCGGGCGATGAGCCAGGCGCCGAGCTACACGACCGGTCCGCTCAAGCCGTCGATGGCGCAGGCGCTCGCGCAGGCCGGTATCGGCATCGACCGGATCGACCTGCTCTCGCTCTACGACTGCTACACCGTGATGCTCGCCATCACGATCGAAGACGCCGGCCTGTGCGCGCCCGGCCAGTTCGGCGCGTGGGCTGCCGGCCGCGACCTGTCGCACACCGGCGACGTCGCGCTCAACACCCACGGCGGCCAGCTCGGTTTCGGCCAGGCCGACCTCGCCGGCGGGATGAGCCACGTCGTGGAGGCCGTGCGGCAGCTCCGGGGCACCGCCGACGGCCGACAGATGGCCGACGCGGCCCTTGCCCTCGTCACCGGCAACGGCGCGACGATGAGCGAGGCCGTCGCGCTGGTGCTAGGGAGGGACCGATGACCATCCATCCGAGCGAATTGATCGTGCCGGGTCCGACTCCGACCGGGGAGTCGGAAAAATTCTGGGCGGGATGCCGCGACGGCGAGCTGCTCCTCCAATTCTGTGAGCGCTGCGAGCACTGGGTCTTCTACCCCCGGACCGTCTGCCCGCACTGCTGGAGCGACCGGCTCGACTGGCGGCGGGCCGCCGGAACGGGCAGCGTGCGCAGCTTCACCGTGGTGCACAAGCCGGGGCATCCGGGATGGGCCGTCGCCGCGCCCTACGTCGTCGCCGTCATCGACCTCGCGGAGGGACCGACCATGCTCACCGCGCTCGTCGGCGTCGAACCCGCCGGCGTGCGGGTCGGCCTGCCGGTCGCCGTGCGCTTCGAGACGGTGGGCGAGTTCGTGTTGCCGTTCTTTGCGCCGGTACCGCCCACGGCGTAACGCGGGGAAACAAACGGGGCAGCGGATTAGCCAACGCGTGTAGTCGGGCAGCAGGCTGGGGCGAGTTCACCGATCCGAGGAGACCCGCACCGTGGCCGATTCCGCAACACTCGACACGCCCGACACCGTTCCGGTGCGGACGCCGGAGCAGCGCCGCGAGGCCCGCAAGGTCGCGGTATCGAGCCTGATCGGCACCTCGATCGAGTGGTACGACTACTACCTCTACGGCACCGCCGCCGCGCTCATCTTCCCCGCGATCTTCTTCTCCGAAGACGACCCGGGCGTCGGCGTGATCAAGGCCTTCGTCACCTATGCCGTCGGCTTCGCCGCGCGTCCGTTGGGCGGCTTCATCTTCGGCCACTACGGCGACCGCGTCGGCCGTAAGGCGATGCTGATGATCTCGCTCGTCCTCATGGGCGCCGCGACCTTCCTGATCGGGCTCCTGCCCGGCTACGCCGAGATCGGTATCTGGGCGCCGATCCTGCTCTGCGTCCTGCGCCTCCTGCAGGGCTTCGCCGTCGGCGGCGAGTGGGGCAGCGCCGTCGTCATGTCGGTGGAGCACGCGCCGAAGAACAAGCGCGGACTGTTCGGCAGCTTCCCGCAGATCGGGGTGCCGGTCGGCCTGCTCCTGTCGTCGGCCGTCTTCGGCATCGTCAACGGGGTCACGACCGACGAGCAGTTCCTCGCCTGGGGCTGGCGCATCCCGTTCCTGCTGAGCGCCGTGCTCGTGATCGTCGGCATCGTCATCCGCCTCGTGATCACCGAGTCGCCGCTGTTCCAAGAGCTGCAGAAGAACGACGAACTCGCCGAACAGCCCACCCGCGAGGTGATCGTCAAGCACTGGCGCACGCTGCTGCTCACCATCGGCATGAAGCTGTTCCAGAACGCGATCTTCTACCTGTACAGCGTCTTCCTGCTCAGCTACATCGCCAACACGATGCAGCTGGACAATCAGATCGGCCTCAACGCCATCATCATCTCGTCGCTCATCGGCTTCGTCTCGGTGCCGGGCTGGTCGTACCTCACCGACAAGATCGGCCGCAAGCCGGTTTACCTCGCGGGCACAGTCCTCGGCGTGATCTTCTATCCGATCTCGTTCGTCATGGTCGGCACCGGCAACGTGGTCTTCATCACGATCGCCATGATCATCGGGCTCAACCTCCTGCACGACATGATCTACGGCCCGCAGGCCGTGTACTTCTCCGAGCTGTTCGGCACGCGGGTGCGCCTCTCCGGCGCCTCGATCGCGTACCAGATCGGCGCCATGCTGTCGGGCGGCCTCGCGCCGCTGATCGCAGCCGCACTGCTCGTCGCCCAGAACGGCGAGACGTGGGGCATCGTGATCTACGCCGTGGGGCTCGGCGTCATCAGCATCGTCTGCACGATCCTGTCGCCCGAGACCTTCCGGGGGACCCTCCGGGACAGGGTCTAGCGAGCGTCATCCGCCCGGTTTTGTCACATTCTTTGGAGCGTGGCCGCCGGACGGGGAGAATGAGGGGCACGGGAACGCCGACAGGCGTCCCGGCCCGTCGGATGGAGTCCACACTGTCTCGTATCACACGCTCGTCGCTCGCCGACCAGACGACCGAGCTGCTCCAGGCGCTCATCCAGAACCGGTGCGTCAACGACGGAACCCCCGACTCCGGCCACGAGATCCGCACGGTGCGCACGCTGCAGGAGTTCTTCGAGGGCTCGGGGCTCGACGGCGTCGTCGTCGAACCGCATCCCGGCCGCGCCTCGCTCATCATCCGGATCCCGGGCACCGACCCCGCCGCGCCGTCGCTGGCGCTGGTCGGGCACACCGACGTCGTGCCGGTCGAGGCCTCCGGGTGGGAGCGCGACCCGTTCGCCGGCGAGATCGTCGACGGCGTGCTCTGGGGCCGCGGCGCCATCGACATGCTCAACCTGACCGCCGCCTACGCCGTCGTCACGCGCGCGATCGCCCGCGGCGCCGAGGGCGTCGCCCCGTTCCGCCCGCGCGGCGACCTGATCTTCGCCGCCGTCGCCGACGAGGAGAGCGGCAGCACCTTCGGCGTCGAGTGGCTCACCGACAACCGTCTCGACCTGATCGACGCCGACTACGTGCTCACCGAGTCGGGCGGCGCCCCCGCCGGCAACCAACCCGGCATCGGCGTGATGATCGGCGAAAAGGGTGTCGCCGGGCGCACGCTCCGGGTCAAGGGCACCCCGGGCCACGGATCCGCCCCGTGGGGGTCACGCAACGCCGGTGTCATCGCGGCCGAGGCCGTGCGCCGCCTGTCGCGCTTCCAGACCCCGACGGTCATCTCCCCGCAGTGGCGCCGCTACGTCGCGGGGCTCGACCTCGACGAGGTGGTCAGCGGCCAGCTCGTCGACCCGCACCAGATTTTCGAGGCGCTGCCGAAGATCGGCAAACTCGGCAACTTCGCGCACGCCTCGACGCACACCACCATCTCGCCGAACGTCATCCGCGCCGGCGAGAAGCTCAATGTGATCCCGGGGGAGGCGACCGTCGACCTCGACATCCGAGTGCTGCCCGGCGTCACCTCCGACGACGTCGACGGCTACCTCCGGGAGGCGCTCGGCGACCTGATGTCCGACATCACGTTCGAGGGCGACATTTTCGGTCCGTCATCGATCTCGTCGACCGAGACCCCGCTGTTCGACGTGCTCGGCCGCGCCGTGCGCCGTGCCTACCCCGGTGCCGACCTGCTTCCCATGCTGGCGGCGGGCGGCACCGACGGGCGGTTCTACCGCCGACGCGGAGTCCCCGCCTACGGCTTCGGCGTGCTCAGCGAGCGCTGGGACTACGGCACCTTCCGCCAGCTATTCCACGGCCACAACGAGCGTGTCGACCTGGAGTCGATCGGCCTCACCGTGAACGCGCTCGACTACGTGGTGCGCGAGTTCCTCGGCGAGGGCCTCGGTCTGCGTCGTGACTAACCGTGCGCCATCAGCGGCGCGTCGATCTCGGCGATGCGCCGCTGCACGATGAGCCGCACGGTCGTCGCGCTCAGAGGCTCGTCGGGCGTGAAGTGCAGGGTCGCACCCTCGAGCTCGCCCTCGGCGAGCAGCCCTTTGAGTTCGCGGGCCAACGGCGGGCTCATCAGATGCAGGCTGCAGTGCTCCTGGGCCACCGACAGACCGACGAGGCCGCGACGGCGGTAGTCGAAGATCGGGATGCCGTAGCCGATGTGCTCGCCCGCCCCCGGTATCGCTTCCAGAATCACCCGACGGATCGGCGCGAGTGCCGCCCGCTGCGCGTCGGGGATGGCCGCGAGGTACTCGTCGACCGTGTGTGCCGGATATCCACGCTCCATTGCGCTTCCTTACTCTCCCGGCAACCGTAACCCCGTCGCGCGCAAAAGGGCAGGGGGATTCGTCACTCGCCCGAAACACGGGGCTTGATAGGCTGGGCCCACAATCGAATATCGGGCCGCCGCCGCGCTCAGACGCGGTAGCAGGCGATGCGGGAGAGTCCATTCCGGTGGACACCGAAGGAGCAAGCCTCCCTGCCAATCTCTCAGGTTCAGTACCGCATCACCGAGGCCACTCTGAAAAGAGGGTGTGGCGTCTGACGCGCACACCCCACCCACGGTGAAAACTGACCACAGTCGGTGAAGCTCTCAGGTATATGACAGAGGGGGAGTTCCGCCCGCGCGCCGAGGAGAACTCTTGACCGATCCAGCAGAACGCTACTCACCGCTCCACCAGATACACGTCGACGGTGGAGCCAGCTTCACCAATTTCGCCGGCTGGCAGATGCCCGTGAGCTACGGCTCCGATCTCGCCGAGCACCACGCCGTGCGCACCACGGCCGGAATCTTCGACATCTCGCACATGGCCGAGATCCTCGTCGACGGCGTGCAGGCGGGCGAATTCCTCGACTACGCCCTCGCCGGAAAGCTCTCCGCCATCGCCACGAGCCAGGCGAAGTACAGCCTGCTGCTCACCACCGACGGCGGCATCATCGACGACCTGGTCGTCTACCGTCTCACCGCCGCATCGTTCCTCGTGGTCGCCAACGCGGGAAACCGCCACGCTGCGGCATCCGCCCTCAAAGAACGGTCCGCGGGATTCGACGTCCGCGTCACCGACCTCAGCGACAACTTCTCGCTCATCGCCGTGCAGGGCCCGAACGCCCGGGAGATCGCCAAGGCGACGGCCGGCATCACCGATCTCGGCGTCTCGCTCGACGACCTCAAGTACTACTGGAGCACCGACGGCCGCTTCGAGGGCTCGCCGCTGCTGATCGGACGCACCGGCTACACCGGCGAAGACGGCTTCGAATTCTACGTACAGACTGATGCCGCGGCAGCACTCTGGGCGGCCCTCGTCGCCGCGGGAGCCGACCACGGTCTCGTCCCCGCGGGACTCGCCAGCCGCGACACCCTTCGCCTCGAAGCGGGCATGCCGCTCTACGGACACGAGCTCGGTCTCGACAGCTTCCCGGTGCAGGCCGGTCTCGGCCGCGTCGTGAACCTGAAGAAGGAGGGCGACTTCGTCGGTCGCGCGGCCGTCGAAGCCGGACCCCCGCACGGCGCCCACGTGCTCGTCGGCCTCACCACGGAGGGCAAGCGCGCCGGCCGCGCGGGCTACTCCGTCGTCACCGACGAGGGTCACGTCGGCCAGATCACCTCCGGCGCCCTGTCGCCCACCCTCGGACACCCCATCGCCATGGCCTACGTCGACCCCTCGGCGCTCGAGTCAGGAACCCCGCTCTACATCGACGTGCGTGGAACGCGCATCGCGGCATCCGTCGTCGACCTCCCCTTCTACAAGAGAGACAAATAATGACCGACCAGACTTCGCTCCAGTACACCGCCGAGCACGAGTGGATCCTCGTCGACGGCGACACCGCCACCGTGGGCATCACCGCGTATGCCGCCGACAAGCTCGGCGACGTCGTCTACGTCGACCTCCCCGCCGCGGGGTCCGTCGTCGCGTCGGGCAAGGTCGTCGGCGAGATCGAGTCCACCAAGTCGGTCGGCGAGCTCTTCGCTCCCGTCGACGGCACGATCGTCGAGTCCAACGCCGACGTCGACGCCGACCCGAGCCTCGTCAACAGCGACCCCTTCGGCGCCGGCTGGCTCATCAAGGTGAAATTCACCGCACTCCCGACGCTGCTCAGCTTCGACGAGTACTCCGCCCTCATCGCCGAGTAGAACCCCCAAGGACTATGCCTTTCACTTTCGCCGAACGCCATATCGGCACCACCGCCGACGCCCAAGCGCGCATGCTCGAGACTCTCGGTTACGAATCGGTCGAGGCCCTCGTCACGGCCGCCGTGCCGGAGTCGATCCACGTGCTGCCCGTCGTCGGGTCCGTCATCCCCGCCGCCGCCTCCGAGCGTGAGGCGCTCGCCGAGCTGCGCACGCTCGCCAACCGCAACGTCGTGCGCCGCTCGATGATCGGTCTCGGCTACTACGACACCGTCACGCCCGCCGTGATCAAGCGCAACGTGCTCGAGAACCCGAGCTGGTACACGGCCTACACGCCGTACCAGCCGGAGATCAGCCAGGGCCGCCTCGAGGCGCTCATCAACTTCCAGACGATGGTCGCCGACCTCACCGGTCTCGCCACCGCGAACGCCTCGATGCTCGACGAGGGCACGGCCGTCGTCGAGGGCATGCTGCTCGCGCGCCGCGGCTCCGGCGCCTCGACGAACGTGTTCCTCGTCGACTCCGACGCGCTGCCGCAGACCAAAGCGCTCCTCGCCAACCGCGCGGAGGCCGTGGGCATCGAGCTCGTCGAGCTCGACCTGTCGCGGGTCGAGCCTGTCGACACCCTCCCCGATGCTTTCGGTGTCTTCATCCAGTACCCGGGCGCGTCCGGCCGGGTCTGGGACCCGACCGCCGTCATCGCCGCGGTCAAGGAGAAGGGCGGCCTCGCCGTCGTCGCCGCCGACCTGCTCGCCCTCACGCTGCTCACCTCGCCCGGCGAACTCGGCGCGGACGTCGCCGTCGGCACCTCGCAGCGCTTCGGCGTCCCGATGGGCTTCGGCGGTCCGCACGCCGGCTACATGTCCGTGCGCAAGGGCCTCGAGCGCCAGCTGCCCGGCCGCCTCGTCGGCGTGTCGAAGGACGCGGTCGGCAACACCGCCTACCGCCTCACCCTGCAGACCCGCGAGCAGCACATCCGCCGCGAGAAGGCCACGTCGAACATCTGCACCGCCCAGGTGCTGCTCGCCGTCATGGCCGGCATGTACGCGGTCTACCACGGACCCGACGGCCTCAAGCGCATCGCGACCCGGGTCAACCTGCGTGCCCGCGAGCTCGCGGCACTCCTGCGCGCGTCCAGCATCGACCTGGTGAACGACGACTTCTTCGACACCCTCACGGTGCGTGTTCCCGGCGAGGCCGCGGCCACCGTCGCGCGCGCCCGCCTCTCGAACATCAACCTGTACCAGGCCGACGAGAACACGGTGCAGATCGCGCTCGACGAGACGACGACCGAGGAAGACGTGCTCGCCCTGACCACGGTCTTCGACGCCGTGCCGACGAGCCTGTCGGTCTACGACGAGATCGTCGGTTCGCTGCCGACCGCGCTCGACCGCAAGAGCGACTACCTCACGCACTCGGTCTTCAACACGCACCGCTCGGAGACGAGCATGATGCGCTACCTGAAGTACCTCGCCGACAAGGACTACGCGCTCGACCGCGGCATGATCCCGCTCGGTTCGTGCACGATGAAGCTCAACGCCGCCAGCGAGATGGAGGCCGTCACCTGGCCCGAGTTCGCCGGAATCCACCCCTTCGCCCCCGAGGCCGACGTCGAGGGCTACCTCACGCTCATCGAGCAGCTGCAGGCCTGGCTGGCCGAGGTCACCGGGTACGACTCGGTGTCGCTGCAGCCGAACGCCGGCAGCCAGGGCGAGCTCGCCGGTCTCCTCGCGATCCGCGGCTTCCACCGAGCCGCGGGCGACTTCGACCGCACCGTCTGCCTCATCCCGTCGAGCGCGCACGGCACGAACGCCGCCAGTGCCGTGCTGGCCGGCATGAAGGTCGTGGTCGTCGCCTGCGACGAGCTGGGCAATGTGGATGTCGCAGACCTGCGAGCCAAGATCGCGGACCACGCGCACGAGCTCGCCGCGCTGATGATCACCTACCCGTCGACCCACGGTGTGTACGAGCACGAGGTACGCCAGATCACCGACGCCGTGCACGAGGCCGGCGGCCAGGTCTACGTCGACGGCGCCAATCTCAACGCGCTGCTCGGCTACGCGCGTTTCGGCGACTTCGGCGGCGACGTCTCGCACCTCAACCTGCACAAGACGTTCTGCATCCCGCACGGCGGCGGCGGACCCGGCGTCGGTCCCGTGGCGGCCAAGGCGCACCTGGCGCCCTTCCTGCCCGGGCACCCGCTCGCGCAGCGCGACACCATCGCCCACCGCGACGGCGCCGCGCTACCCGCCCACGCGAACATCGTGAGCGCCGCGCCGTTCGGCAGCCCGAGCATCCTGCCCATCTCCTGGGCCTACGTGCGCATGATGGGCTCCGCAGGGCTCAAGGAGGCGACGGGTGCCGCGGTGCTCGCCGCCAACTACGTCGCCGCGCGGCTGCGCGACCACTTCCCGGTGCTGTACGCGGGCGACAACGGTCTCGTGGCGCACGAGTGCATCCTCGACCTGCGTCCGCTCAAGGAAACGACCGGCATCTCGAACGACGACGTGGCCAAGCGCCTCGTCGACTACGGGTTCCACGCGCCGACGATGTCGTTCCCCGTGGTGGGCACGCTGATGGTCGAGCCCACCGAGAGCGAAGACCTCGGCGAGATCGACCGGTTCATCGACGCGATGATCGCGATCAAGGCCGAGGCCGACGAGCTCGCCGCGGGTTCGTGGAGCGTGGAGGATAACCCTCTGCACAACGCACCGCACACGGCCGAGAGCGTCATCGTGGGGGAGTGGGAGCACCCGTACTCGCGCGAGACCGCCGTCTACCCGCTGCGTTCGCTCGTGAGCGGCAAGTACTGGCCGCCCGTGCGCCGCATCGACCAGGCCTGGGGCGACCGCAACCTGTTCTGCAACTGCCCGCCGCCGGAGGCGTTCGAGGCGTAGGCGCACAGCGGGCCGAGCCTGTCGAAACCCGGGTTTCGACAGGCTCAGCCCGCTACTCCCTCAGTGCTTCGTCGCCTCCTCGGCGCCGTGGCCCGTGAGCGACCGCACCTCCATCTCCGCCGCGATGGCGGGGTTTTCGAGCGTGCGGCTCGTCACCGTGCCCAGCCAGCCGAGGAAGAACCCGAGCGGGATCGACACGATGCCCGGGTTGTTCAGCGGATACCACTGGAAGTCGACGTCCTTGAAGATCGACGTCTCCGCGCCCGACACCACCGGCGAGAAGACGATCAGCAGGACCGCCGATCCGAGCCCGCCGTACATACTCCACAGCGCGCCGCGGGTCGAGAACCGCTTCCAGTACAGCGAGTAAAGGATCGTCGGCAGGTTGGCCGACGCCGCCACGGCGAACGCCAGCGCCACCAGGAACGCCACGTTCTGGCCCTGAACCCCGATGCCGCCGATGATCGCGATGATGCCGATCACCACCACGGTGATGCGTGCGACCCGCACCTCCGTGCCCGGCGCCGCCTTGCCCTTCTTCACCACGCTCGCGTACACGTCGTGCGCGAACGAGGTCGCCGCCGTGATCGTGAGCCCCGCGACCACCGCGAGGATCGTGGCGAACGCCACCGCCGAGATCAGCCCGAGCAGGATCGGCCCGCCCAGCTCGAACGCGAGCAGCGGTGCCGCCGAGTTCACCCCGCCCGGAGCCGCGAGGATCGTGTCCTTGCCGATGAGCGCGCCCGCGCCGTAGCCGAGCACGAGCGTGAACAGGTAGAAGATTCCGATCAGCCAGATCGCCCAGACCACCGACCGCCGGGCCTCGCGTGCGGTCGGCACCGTGTAGAACCGCATCAGCACGTGCGGCAGGCCCGCGGTTCCGAGCACCAGCGCGAGCGCGAGCGACACGAAGTCGAGCCGTGTGATATCGGTCAGCCCGTACTGCAGGCCCGGAGCGAGCACCGCCTCGCCGCCCTGCTCCGCAGCGGCGCCGAGCAGCTCGGAGAGGTTGAATCCGTAGAGCGCGAGCACCCAGACCGTCATGATGAAGGCGCCGGCGATGAGCAGGGCCGCCTTGATGATCTGCACCCAGGTGGTGCCCTTCATGCCGCCCACCAGCACGTAGAGGATCATCAGCGCGCCCACCACGGCGACCACGATCGACTGCCCGACCGCCTGGTCGATGCCGAGCAGCAGCGAGACCAGACCGCCGGCGCCCGCCATCTGCGCCAGCAGGTAGAAGAAGCACACGGCGAGGGTGGTCGTCGCGGCCGCGAGACGCACGGGGCGCTCCTTGAGCCGGAACGACAGCACGTCGGCCATCGTGAACTTGCCCGTGTTGCGCATCAGCTCGGCGACGAAGAGCAGGGCGACGAGCCAGGCCACGAGGAACCCGATCGAGTAGAGGAACCCGTCGTACCCG
This sequence comes from Conyzicola lurida, assembly GCF_014204935.1. Taxonomy (NCBI): domain Bacteria; kingdom Bacillati; phylum Actinomycetota; class Actinomycetes; order Micrococcales; family Microbacteriaceae; genus Conyzicola; species Conyzicola lurida. The sequence continues at coordinate 784,868 of NZ_JACHMJ010000001.1, forward strand.
TTCACGGCGATCGCGCCGCAGATTCCCAAGAAGGATGCCGCCGACAGATAGTCGCCGGCGATGGCGGTACCGTTCTGCGGCCCGGTGAACGAGCGACCGGCGGCGTAGTAGTCGGCCGCCGTTTTGTTGTTGCGGCTGGCGCGCAGCACGACGATGAGGGTGATCGCGACGAAGCCGCCGAAGATCGCGATGTTGAGCAGCGGTTCGCCGACGCTCGTGGTCTCGGCCACGGCCGCGCGGATCACCGGTCCACCCCGCTCGCGCGCTTGCCGTGGCTGACCTCGAGCGATGCCCGCAGCTCGTCCGCGAGCGGGTCGAGGCGGCGGTTCGCGTAGGAGACGTACCAGGTCGTGATCGCGAAGGTCGTGACGAACTGGCCGAGACCGAAGAGCAGTCCGACCGTGATGTTGCCGAGCACCCGGGTGGCCATGAAGTCGTGGGCGTAGTCGGCGAGCAGGACGTAAGCGAAGTACCAGACGAGGAAGGCGACGCCGACCGGGAAGACGAAACTGCGATGGCGGCGTTTGAGCCGCTGGAAAGGTTCAGACGCCTGCGCGCCCTCGAAATTGGATACCGGGTCGCTCGTGGCGGCCCCGGGAGCATCGTTGCTCATGGGTTCCCCTTTGTCCCTCGCCCCGCGGTGCAGCACACCGCGGCACTTCACACCTCGGTGTGTGATGTGACAAGAATGGAGTACCCCTCAAAAGGGTGTCAACCCCGCGAACCGCTCAGCCGAACAGCGTGGGGAAGGTGTCGGCGGCCCACGGGTAGCCGACGAAGATCGCCGCGTCGAGCACGAAGTGCGCCACGACGAGCGGTACGAGCCGGCCGAAGCGCGTGTACAGCCAGCCGAAGAGCAGACCCATCGCGAAGTTACCGACGAAGGCGCCGAAGCCCTGGTACAGGTGGTACGTGCCGCGCAGCAGGGCCGCGCCCACGATGATCTTCCAGCGTCCCCAGCCGAGGTCGAGCAGCCGGGCGTAGAGGTAGCCGACGACGATGACCTCCTCGGTGAGCGCCGCCCGCAGCGCGGAGAGGATCAGCACCGGCACCGTCCACCAGTAGGCGTCCAGGGCGGCGGGGTTCACGTCGACCGAGATGCCGAGCGCACGGCCGCCGAGGTACACGGCCAGTCCGGGGATGCCGATCGCTGCGGCGAGGGCGACCCCGCCGAGCCCGTCGCGCAAAGGGCGGGTGCCGTCGATGCCGAGCCGGCCGAGGTGCGGGCGGCCCGCCTGCCAGAGCAGGAACACGACGAGCGCCACCGGCATCAGGTCGAAGAACACACCGAGCACCTGATAGACGAGATCGAACGTGGGGCGCGAGCTGAGCGAGGTGTTGAGGCTCGCCGACTGGTCGCCGAGAGCCTGCTCGAGCGTCAGCCGGTTGACGATCGAGACGACCGAGTACACCGCCGATGCCCCGAGCGAGAGCCCGAGCACGATCGCGATCTCCCAGCGGATCCGTCGGGGCGACGCATCGAGCGTCGGCCTGGTGAACGTCTCGTTCACGCGGCGTCGGGTCGCGGCATCCTGCACGCGGGGGTGCCGCCGGGCAGGCGGTGACGGTTCAAGGCGATCAGCCGGTAGCCGACGGTCGCGGCCCAGGAGAACGGGGGAGTGGCGAGCAGGTTGCCGGCGAGCCGGAGCGCGAAGGACGGTTGCATGCGCAGGATGGCGGAGAACGCGAGATGCCCGGCGTACTGGTGTGTGGGCGTGACGAACCACGCGTACCGGGCGACGTCGTCGCGGGTGAGCCCGAGCGCGTCGAGGTCGGCCCACTGCGACGGGATGGTGCGCGGGAACCGCGGGAGGCCCGATTCGAGCCGCTCGACCCAGGTGCTGCAGAACGCACAGTCACCGTCGAAGACGAGGAGGAAATCGCGGTCGGCGTCGTTCTGCGGGGCTTCGATCACGCGCTTATGCTACGCCCCCTAACGGAGCGGGGTACATCGTGACCGCGGCTCACCTACGCAACGACGGTGTGAAACCACCGGCATCCACGCACGAAACCTGTGCGCAACGCAAAAATGTGGATAAAGAGTTACCGGCGTGTAACGTTTATGCCCTCTGGTTTGCCCACTGGCAACCACCGATTTAGGGTACATCTATCCAATACGGCAGGTCGCAGCAGTTTGCCATGCCGTTTGCACATCTCGCACAGGAGGAAAATTGAAAATCAGGTCTATCGGCGTTACCGCAGTAGCGGTGGCCATGGCGAGTGCTCTTGCACTCTCCGGCTGCGCCACTGACTCCGCACCGGAGGAATCCACCGGCGGCGACAGCAGCGCGATCATCACCGCGAACGGTTCAGAACCTCAGAACCCTCTGATCCCCACCAACACCAACGAGGTTGGCGGTGGAAAGATCCTCGACGAGATCTTCGCCGGACTTGTCTACTACGACGCCACCGGAGCTCCGGTCAACGACGTCGCAGAGTCCATCGAGACCGACGACGCGACCACCTTCACGATCAAGATCAAGCCCGACCTGACATTCACCAACGGTGACCCGGTCGACTCGCAGAGCTTCATCAAGGCGTGGAACTACGGCGCACTGCTGTCGAACGCTCAGCTCTCCAGCTACTTCTTCGAGGACATCGAGGGCTTCAGCTACGACGAGGACAGCGAACTGACCGGTCTCGTCGAGGTCGACGCCACCACGTTCACCGTGACCCTGAAGGAAGCCCGTTCGGACTTCCCGCTGCGCCTCGGCTACTCGGCCTTCTACCCGCTGCCCGCAGCGGCGTGGGACGACCTCGAAGCGTTCGGTGAGAACCCGATCGGCAACGGACCCTACATGCTCGACGGTGAAGGCGCCTGGAAGCACGAGGAGAGCATCGACCTCGTCGTCAACCCCGACTACGACGGTGGACGCGTCGCCCAGAACGGTGGCCTGACCATCAAGTTCTACCTCGACCAGGCTGCGGCATACGCCGACCTGCTCGACGGCAACCTCGACGTCCTCGACGCAATCCCGGACAGCGCCTACTCGACCTTCGAGTCGGACCTCGGCGACCGCGCCATCAACCAGGCAGCCGCCGTCTTCCAGTCCTTCACCATCCCGGAGCGCCTCGAGCACTTCAGCGGTGAAGAGGGACAGCTGCGTCGCCAGGCGCTCTCGATGGCGATCAACCGCGAAGAAATCACCGACGTGATCTTCGAGGGCACCCGCACCCCCGCGACCGACTTCACCTCGCCGGTGATCTCGGGCTACTCCGACGAGCTCGAGGGTGCAGAAGTCCTCGAGTACAACGAGGACAAGGCCAAGGAGCTGTGGGCCGAGGCCGACGCTATCTCCCCGTGGACCGGTACCTTCAGCATCGCGTACAACGCCGATGGTGGACACCAGGGCTGGGTCGACGCCGTGAGCAACAGCATCAAGAACACGCTCGGCATCGACGCTGCGGGTGCACCGTACCCGACGTTCAAGGAAGCCCGTACGCTCATCACCGACCGTACGATCCAGACCGCGTTCCGCACCGGATGGCAGGCCGACTACCCCGGTCTGTACAACTTCCTCGGCCCGTTGTACGCCACGAACGCCGGCTCCAACGACGGTGACTACTCGAGCGAAGAGTTCGACACCCTGCTGAACGACGGAGCGTCGGAGACCGACGTCGAGGCCGCGAACGCCGACTTCCAGGCCGCACAGGAGATCCTGCTCCAGGACCTCCCCGCGATCCCGCTCTGGTACTCGAACGTGACCGGTGGCTTCGGCGAAGGCGTCTCGAACGTCGAGTTCGGATGGAACTCCGTGCCGCTGTTCTACGCGATCACCAAGTAACTAGTTCATCACCCAAGTCGGGGGTGGCGGCCACAAGCCGCCACCCCCGACCCATGGCTGGCACAGCCCCGAGTACTCTGGTGAAAAAGCTCGTGGCCCGCTCGCAGTTAGGTTTCACCATCACGATGTTCAGACTTACCTTCCCGGCAGGCACCGTCGCCTCATGACCGGATACATTCTCAGACGCGTCCTCCAGGCGATTCCGGTCTTCTTCGGAACGACCTTCCTCATCTATTTCATGGTCTTCGCCATGCCGGGTGACCCGATTCTCGCCCTCTTCGGCGACAAGTCCCCGAACCCCGCGGTCCTCGCACAGCTCCGCGCCCAGTACCACCTCGACCAGCCGTTCATCGTGCAGTACTTCCTGTACATCGGCGGGATCTTCCAAGGCGACCTCGGTACCGCGTTCAACGGCGAGCCGGTGGCCGACATCCTCGCCCGCACCTTCCCGGTCACGACGCGGCTCGCGATCCTGGCGCTCATCTTCCAGTCGGTCGCCGGCATCCTGGTCGGACTCGTCTCGGGTCTGCGCAAGGGCAAGCTGTTCGACTCGAGCAGCCTCGTCATCAGCCTCATCCTGATCTCGCTGCCGATCTTCGTCATCGCGTTCGTCGCGCAGTACGTCTTCGGCGTGCAGCTCGGCTGGGCGAGAGCGACCGTGGGGCCAGGCGCGCCGATTCAGGACCTGATCCTGCCGGCGCTCGTGCTCGCGAGCGTGAGCTTCGCGCAGATCGTGCGGCTCACCCGCTCCTCGGTGATCGAGACCTCCGGCCTCGACTTCGTGCGCACCGCGTACAGCAAGGGCCTCTCGAAGCGCCGCATCATCCCCGTGCACATCCTGCGCAATTCGCTGATCCCGGTCGTGACCTACCTCGCCACCGACTTCGGCGTGCTGCTCGTCGGCGCGACCATCACCGAGGGAATCTTCAACGTCCCCGGTGTCGGCAACACGCTCTATCGCGCGATCATCGGCGGACAGAGCCCCACCGTGGTGTCGTTCGTCACCGTGATGGTGCTCCTCTACCTCGTCGTCAACCTCGTGGTCGACCTCCTGTACGGCCTGCTCGACCCAAGGATCCGCTATGTCAAATAACACACCCGAGGACGCCGCGGCCAAGCCCGCGCGTTCCGCGGACCACTACGTGGCCCCGCTCGAAGAAACACCCCTCGTCGCGGTCGACAGCGTCAAGGTCAGCGAGGAGACGAGCAACCTCTGGATCGACGCCTGGCGCGACCTCCGTCGTCGCCCGCTGTTCTGGATCTCGTCGGCGCTCATCGTGCTGGTCGCGTTCGTCGCCCTGTTCCCGTTCCTGTTCACGCAGACCCCGCCAGACAACAACTGCCTCCTCGCGAACAGCAACGCCGGCCCCACGGCCGGTCACCCGCTCGGTTTCACCAAGCAGGGCTGCGACATCTACTCGCGCATCATCAACGGCACCTCGACCTCGGTCTCGGTCGGATTCATCGTGATCGTGCTGACCACGGTCCTCGGCCTGCTGTTCGGTGCCTTCGCCGGTTTCTACGGCGGCTGGGTCGACTCGGTGCTCTCCCGTGTCGGCGACATCTTCTTCTCGATTCCCTACATCCTCGCGGCCGTCGTCATCATGTCGGTGTTCTCGCAGTACCGGAACATCTGGACGATCTCGCTCGCGATCGGATTGTTCGCGTGGCCGTCTACGGCCCGCGTGCTGCGGTCGGAGATCCTGCGGGTGAAGACCGCCGACTACGTGATGGCCTCCACTGCCCTCGGGGTCTCGCGGTTCAGGATCCTGCTGCGTCACGTTCTCCCGAACTCCATCGCCCCGGTCATCGTGATCACCGCGATCTCGCTCGCTGGAGCCATCGTCGCCGAGGCGTCGCTGTCCTTCCTCGGTGTCGGTCTCGGCGGACAGGTCATGTCGTGGGGTAACGACATCGGCCAGGCCCAGAAGGATCTCCGAGTCGCTCCGCAGACGCTGATCTACCCCTCCATCGCCCTCTCCATCACCGTGTTCGCTTTCATCATGCTGAGCGAACTCGTGCGAGACGCACTCGACCCGAAGGCGAGGGCCCTCCGTTGAGCGCCACACCCCTGCTCCAAGTCAACAACCTGCAGGTCGGGTTCCGTAACCAGCGCGGCATCGTGCCTGCCCTCAACGGCGTCGATTTCACGATCAACGCCGGCGAGACCGTCGCGATCGTCGGCGAGTCCGGTTCCGGCAAGTCGACGACCGCGCACGCGATCATCAACCTCCTGCCCGGCTCGGGCGTCATCACCGGCGGCGAGGTCCTTTTCGAGGGCCGCGACCTCACGAAACTGACCCCCAAGCAGGTCGAAGACGTGCGCGGCAAGCAGATCGGTTTCGTTCCGCAGGACCCGATGGCGAACCTCAACCCCGTGTGGAGCATCGGCTTCCAGGTCGAAGAGGCGATCCGTGCGAACGGTGTCGCCACCGGCCGCGCCGCCGTCAAGCGCCGCGCGATCGAGGTGCTGAAAGAGGCGGGTCTGGCCGACGCCGACCGCCGTCTGCGTCAGTTCCCGCACCAGTTCTCGGGCGGAATGCGCCAGCGCGTGCTCATCGGAATGGGCCTCGCCGCCCACCCGAAGCTGCTCATCGCCGACGAACCGACGAGCGCCCTCGATGTGACCGTGCAGCGCGTCATCCTCGACCACCTCGCAACGCTGACCCGTGATCTGGGCACCGCCGTGCTGTTCATCACCCACGACCTCGGCCTCGCCGCCGAGCGTGCCGAGAAGCTCATCGTGATGTACAAGGGCAAGATCGTCGAGTCCGGCCCGTCGCGCGAACTGCTCGAGAACCCGCAGCACCCGTACACGCAGCGTCTGGTCGCCGCGGCCCCGAGCCTTGCCTCGCGCCGCATCCAGTCGGCGCACCAGCCGCTCGTCGAGATCGAGCACGAGACCCCGCGTTCCGCCGAGGGCTTCGACCTCATCGAGGCCGCGGAAGCCCGCGCCGAGGTGCAGGCCGCGGCTCCCGTCACGGCTCCCGCGATCGTGATCGAGAACCTGACCAAGGTGTTCAAGATCCGCGGAGACAAGCTCACCGCGCGCGAGTTCAAGGCCGTCGACGACGTCTCGTTCTCGATCCCGCGCGGCAGCACCATGGCTCTGGTGGGGGAGTCGGGTTCCGGCAAGTCCACCGTCGCCAAGCTGCTGCTCAAGCTCGAAGACGCCACCAGCGGAAAGATCAGCGTCGACGGCACCGACATCACGACGCTCAAGGGCAAGGACGTGCTGGCCTTCCGTCGCAAGACGCAGCCGGTCTTCCAGGACCCCTACGGCTCGCTCGACCCGCTGCGCAACATCGGCAACACCATCGCCGAGCCGCTCCACGTGCACAAGGTGGGCACCAAGGCCGAGCGCCGCGCGCGTGTGCTCGAACTGCTCGACCAGGTGGCGCTGCCGCAGTCGCTCGCGACCCGTTACCCGAACGAGCTCTCGGGCGGACAGCGTCAGCGCGTCGCCATCGCCCGCGCCCTCGCGCTGAAGCCCGAGATCGTCGTGCTCGACGAGGCGGTCTCCGCCCTCGACGTGCTCGTGCAGGCGCAGGTGCTCAAGCTCCTCGCCGACCTGCAGGCCGAGCTTGGACTGACGTACCTCTTCATCACCCACGACCTCGCGGTCGTGCGCGTGATCGCCGACAACGTCTGCGTCATGCAGGCCGGCCGCATCGTCGAGGCATCGACGGTCGACGAGGTGTTCGACAACCCGCGCGAGCAGTACACCCGCGATCTGCTCAACGCGATCCCGGGCGCCGACCTCCAGCTCGGCGTCTGATGTTCCGGCAGCCGGGGCAGGGGGGCGAGCGAGAGCCCGCCAGCCTGCCCCTGCCGCCCGACATCACGCTGAAAGTACCCGTGGCTCCGATATCCGGGGCGGATGCCGCGGCGAGACGTCTCCCCGCACGGACACGGGACGAGCGCCGCCTGGCCCGGATCGACCGCAAAGTCGCCGCGCGCGACAGCCCCGCGGAGTAGCGCCGCCCGTCTCGGGGGAGCGGCCGCGGCCGCGGCATCCGTGTGCCTACAGCGAACACGGAGTAATTAGCCAGTACACTCGTATGTGCAGGGCACCATCGACGTGATCCTGAGATCCCCACAAACCACCTCCCGCGTTTGTGCGTGGTCGTGCCCATGCCGCGAAAGCGCAACGCGCGCGCCCGTCACCGCTGAAGCAGTCAAGGAAAACACCTATGGCAATCGCCACCCGTACCGACCTGCGCAACGTCGCAATCGTCGCCCACGTTGACCACGGCAAGACCACCCTGGTCGACGCCATGCTCCGCCAGACCAACTCGTTCGAGGCGCACGCGCACCTCGAAGACCGCGCCATGGACTCCAACGAGCTCGAGCGCGAAAAGGGCATCACGATCCTCGCCAAGAACACCGCGGTGCTCTACAACGGCAAGCACGCCGAAGAGAACCACGCCGGCGGCAACATCACGATCAACGTGATCGACACCCCGGGTCACGCCGACTTCGGTGGAGAGGTCGAGCGCGGCCTGTCCATGGTCGACGGTGTCGTCCTCCTCGTCGACGCCTCCGAGGGCCCGCTGCCCCAGACGCGCTTCGTGCTGCGCAAGGCCCTCGAGGCCAAGCTCCCCGTCATCCTGCTCGTCAACAAGACCGACCGTCCCGATGCCCGCATCGACGAGGTCGTCGCCGAGAGCCAGGACCTCCTCCTCGGCCTCGCGTCCGACATGGCCGACGAGCACCCCGACCTCGACCTCGACGCGATCCTCGACGTTCCCGTCGTCTACGCCTCGGGCCGCGCCGGTGCCGCCAGCTGGAACAAGCCCGAGAACGGCACGCTGCCCGACAACGAGGACCTCGAGCCGCTGTTCGACGCGATCCTCAAGCACGTCCCCGCCCCGTCGTACGACGACGAGCACCCCCTTCAGGCCTGGGTCACCAACCTCGACTCCTCGCCGTTCCTCGGTCGCCTCGCACTGCTGCGCATCTTCCAGGGCAACATCAAGAAGGGCCAGACGGTCGCCTGGGTCAAGCACGACGGCTCCGTCGCCAACGTGAAGGTCACCGAGCTCCTGATCACCAAGGCGCTCGACCGCTATCCGACCGAGACCGCGGGCCCCGGCGACATCGTCGCCGTCGCCGGCTTCGAGGACATCTTCATCGGCGAGACCCTCGCCGACCCGAACGACGTGCGCCCCCTGCCGACCATCACGGTCGACGACCCGGCCATCTCGATGACCATCGGAACCAACACCTCGCCGATCATCGGCAAGGTCAAGGGCCACAAGCTCACCGCGCGTATGGTCAAGGACCGTCTCGACCGCGAGCTCGTCGGTAACGTCTCGCTCAAGCTGGTCGACATCGGACGCCCCGACGCCTGGGAGGTCCAGGGCCGTGGAGAGCTCGCGCTCGCCATCCTGGTCGAGCAGATGCGTCGCGAGGGCTTCGAGCTCACCGTCGGCAAGCCGCAGGTGGTCACGAAGCGCGTCGACGGCAAGTTGCACGAGCCCTTCGAGCACCTCACGATCGACGCTCCCGAGGAGTACCTCGGCGCCATCACGCAGCTCCTCGCCGCCCGCAAGGGCCGCATGGAGGGCATGAGCAACCACGGCACCGGCTGGGTCCGCATGGAGTTCATCGTCCCGTCGCGTGGCCTCATCGGCTTCCGCACCGAGTTCCTCACCGTCACCCGCGGTGCCGGTATCGCCAACGCCGTCTCGCACGGCTACGAGGCCTGGGCCGGATCGATCGAGACCCGAACCAACGGCTCGATCGTCGCCGACCGCGCCGGTGTCGCCACCCCGTTCGCCATGGTCGCCCTGCAGGAGCGCATGTCGTTCTTCGTGGAGCCGACGCAGGAGGTCTACGAGGGCATGGTTGTCGGCGAGAACTCGCGCGCCGACGACATGGACGTCAACATCACCAAGGAAAAGCAGCTCACCAACATGCGCCAGTCCACCTCGGACTCCTTCGAGCGCATGACGCCGTCGCGTCGCCTGACTCTCGAGGAATGCCTCGAGTTCGCGCGCGAAGACGAGTGCGTCGAGGTCACGCCCGAGTTCGTGCGTATCCGCAAGGTGGAGCTCGACTCGAGCGCCCGCCAGCGCAGCACCGCTCGCCTGAAGAAGCAGAACGCGTAAAGCACCGACGCTGAGAAGCCCCTCCCGGACACGTCCGGGAGGGGCTTCCTCGTTTAAGCTGGTGCGCATGAGACTCCGCAGCACCCTCGTCATCGCCCTGACCGTCGTCGTCGCTCCCGCCCTCGTGGGCTGCAGTGTGGCCGAGAACATCGTCGGCGGCGTGGTCAGCGAGGCGCAGAACCAGGCGGGCGACGCGATCAGCGAGGCGCTCGGCGGTGCGGGCGTCACCACCGACGGCGAACTTCCCAGCGGCTTCCCGGCCGACGCGATCCCGGTCGTCGGCACCGTGCAGGGCGGGGGAGCGGCTCCCGACGGCGCCGGCTGGGTCGTGATCAGCACTCTCGGCGCCGACGAGGACTTCGCCGCCGCGCAGGCCGCGCTCGAGGGTGCCGGCTTCGTCAGCAGCGCCGTGAACTCCGACGCCGACAGCGGGTTCGGCAATTTCGCGCTCGCGCCGTACGGCGTGGTGTTGACGGTCGCGACCGACACCGACGACGTGACGACGGCGACCTACGTGGTGTCGGCGACGACGGAGTAGTCAGCAGCGGGTTGAGCCTGTCGAAATCCTTTGCGGCTCGGGTTGCAGGGATTTCGACAGGCTCAATCCACATCTAGTCGAACAGCCCCGCCCCGATCGGCCGGTCGGCGGTCGCCCCCGGCGGTACCGCGAAGATGCCCGAGCCCACGTGGCGCAGGTACTCGTTCATGGCGTCGTTCTTCGCCAGTTGCAGCTGGATCGGCACGAACTGCGCGCGCGGATCCCGCTGGAAGCAGATGAAGAACAGCCCGGCGTTGAGGCGCCCCAGGTCGTCGTTGCCGTCGACGAAGTTGTAGCCGCGGCGCAGCAGCGCGGCCCCGTCGTTCATGGACGGGTGGGCGAGCCGCACATGCGAGGCCGTGTCGATGAGCGGTGCGTCGGCGCGCCCGGTGGCGTCGAAGTCGGGTTCGCTGAACTCGGTGCCTCCGCTGAGCGGCGCACCCTCGCCCTTCGTGCGGCCGACCACGCGTTCCTGCTCCCGGAGCGACGTTCGGTCCCAGGTCTCGATCGTCATGCGGATCTTGCGGGAGACGAGGTACGACCCGCCCGTCATCCACGACGCCCCGTCGCCGGGCTGTACCCAGACGTCTTTCGCCGTCTCGGCGTCCTCGGCACGCAGGTTGGCGGTGCCGTCTTTGAAGCCGAAGAGGTTGCGGGGCGTGGCCTGAGCGCGCGTCGTCGACGACGTGCGGCCGAAGCCGAGCTGCGACCAGCGCAGGCTCGCGCGCCCGAAGGCGATGCGCGACAGGTTGCGAATCGCGTGCACGGCAACCTGCGGGTCGTCGCTGCAGGCCTGGATGCAGAGGTCGCCGCCGACGAGGGTGTCGACGAGCGCGTCTCCCGGGAAGTGCGGAAGGTCGACGAGGGCGTCCGGGCGTTTGCCGGCCAACCCGAAGCGGTCGTCGAACAGGGACGGCCCGAAACCGAACGTGATGGTGAGACCGGATGGCGGAAGGTCGAGTGCCTCGCCCGTGTCGTCGGGCGGTGAGTCGTACGGGCCGCTCGCGGGTCCGTATTTGCCGGCGCCGAGGCCGGTGGTCATGCGGTTGGCGGCGTAGGTCCAGTCGGCGAGCAATTCCTCGAGCTCGGACGCCGTGATGTCGCTGACGTCGAACGCGGCGAAGTGCAGCCGGTCCTGCGCGGCCGTCACGATGCCGGACTGGTGCTCGCCGTAGAACGGGTAGGACGCGGCAGCGCCGGAGACGGCGCCCGCCTCGGGCGTGACGACGCGGTCGATGCCGAACCCGATCCCGGCACCGACGACGCCGGCACCGGCCAGTCCGAGGAGCCCCCTCCGGGAGAGTCCTGGACGTGCCGGTGCCGAGTCGTCTGTCATATGCCGATAGTAGGTTGCTTAGCCGACGAGAACGGCCGTGAGCTTGCTGAGCGGTTCGGCGAGGGCGTTGACGCCGTCGGCGAGGGCCTTCACCTGCTCGGTGGTGAGCTCGTCGTAGTAGACGAAGCCGTCCTCGAGGGTGCCGTAGGCGGCGAGCTCGTCCTCGAGCGACGTGAACTCGTCGTCGATCTGCGCGACCAGGTCGGCGTCCTTGGGCTCGACGATGTCGCGCACGCCCTCGTAGGCCACGCGGGCGCCCTCGAGGTTGGCCTGGAAGTCCCAGAGGTCGGTGTGCGACCAGATCTCTTCCTCGCCGGTGATCTTGCCGCTGGCGACCTCGTCGAGCAGGCCGATGGCGCCGTTGCTGATCGCGTCGATCGAGACGGTGTAGTCGGCCGCGTGCACGGCGTCGTTGAGGGCGGCGGTGTCGGTCTCGAGCAGGTCGGCGAAGCGCGTGCGCTCCTCGGCGGTCAGCGGCACGTACGTCTCGCCGCCGTTGTCCTCGGGCGCCGGCTGCCAGAGGTCCTTCTCGATGCGGTGCCAGCCGGTCCACTCGGTGCCCTCTTCGACGTCCGCCTCGCGGAAGTCGATCTTGGGGTCGAGGTCGCCGAACGACTCGGCGACGGGCTCGATGCGCTCGTAGGCCGCGCGGGTGGGTGCGTAGAGGGCGCGGGCCGTCTCGTCGTCGCCGGCGCGGTAGGCGTCGAGGAACGTGGTCGTGGAGACGACGAGGCCCTCGAGCTGGTTCTTCACATAGGCCACGTAGTTCACGGCGGCGGCGTCGACCAGTTCCGCGTCGTCGCCGTCAGCCGCGAGGTCGGCGCCCGAGTCGGTGACGGTGAAGGCGGCCTTGCCGATGCCCTCGCCGATCATGCCGGGCTTGCACACCGTGTAGTAGTCGCCGGGCTTGGCCTGCACGACGAGGTCGCGGGTGATGCCGGGGCCGACGTTCTCGACCTCGCCGACGATGCGCAGCTCGTCGTCGGCCAGCAGGTAGAACTCGGTGACCTGGTCGCCCGAGTTCGTGATGCTGAAGCTCACGGTGCCGCTCGGCGCCTCGGAGGCGGAGACGGCGCAGTCGCTCGCGCTCGAGTCGACCGTGAGCGCCGTGGCCGCCGCGTCCTCGGTCGCGGCGGGGTTGTTCGCCACACAGGCGGAGAGCGCGAGCAGTGCTGCCGCGCTCAGGGAGACGGCGACGAGCGCGCGCGCTCGGATCGGGGTCGCTGCGGACCGGTTCATAGGGCTCCTTCAGGGGTGATTGCGGACGGTGCGGGGGTACTCGGTCGCGCCGGCGTGCTGTGTCGGCGGGCGGAGCGGAGGAAGAAGAACATGACGGGCACCACGTAGGCGACCCAGGCCGCCGCCTCGAAGACGGTGGTGGCGGGGGAGAAGTTGAAGACACCCTTGAGCAACGTGCCGTACCAGCTGTCCGGCGGAACCGCCGCGGAGACGTCGAAAGCCAGGGTGTTGAGGCCAGGGAGGAACCCGGCCTCCTGCAGGTCGTGCACGCCGTAGGCGAGCACGCCGCCGGCGACCACGATCAGGAAGACGCCCGTGTAGGTGAAGAACCGGGAGAGGTTGATCGACAGCACGCCGCGGTAGATCAGGTAGGCGAGCACCACCGAGACCACGATGCCGAGCGAGGCGCCGATGAGCGGCAGCGTGGTCGACCCGCTCGCCTGTACGGCGGCCCAGATGAACAGGGCGGTCTCGATGCCCTCGCGGCCGACGGCGAGGAACGCGACCAGGACCAGCCCCCAGCCGGCACCTGAGAGGTGGCTGTCGATCTCGCTGCGAAGCTCGCGGGACAGCCCGCGGGCCGTGCGCAGCATCCAGAAGATCATCCAGGTGACGAACCCGGCCGCGACGATCGACAGCAGGCCGCCGATGAGCTCCTGCGCCTGGAACGAGAGCCCGTACGTGCCGAACGTCAGGATGCAGCCCAGAGCGAGCGACAGGAACACGGCGAGGCCGACGCCGAGCCAGATACGGGGGAGCACGTCGCGCCGGCCGATCTTGACGACGTACGCGATGAGGATGCCCACGACGAGCCCCGCTTCGAGGCCCTCGCGCAGGCCGATCAGAAAGTTTGCGAGCACGGGTCTTTTCCGGGAGAAATGAGGGGGAATTTGGTAAGGCTTACCTAAGAGATCTCACACTAATGAGCTTTGTCTAAGCTGTCCAGTGATGTCTGAGCGAACTGAACCGACCGAGGCACCGGAGCGCGTGCTCTTCGTGCACGCCCACCCCGACGACGAGAGCATCACCACCGGCGGCACCATCGCGACCCTCGTCGATGCGGGCGCGGTCGTCACCGTCCTCACCTGCACCCGCGGAGAGCAGGGCGAGGTCATCCCCGGCGAGCTGCAGTATCTCCTCGAGTCGCCCGACGCTCTCGGCGTCTACCGCGAGACAGAGCTCGCCACGGCCATGCACGCGCTCGGCGTCGCCGACCACCGGTTTCTCGGGGAGGCGAAAGCCCGTTGGGTCGACCTGCCCCCTCGCCGGTACGCCGACTCGGGCATGCGCTGGGGCGCCTCCGGAGCGGAAGCCCGCGACATCCTCGACCCCCGCTCGCTCTCGGCCGCCGCCCTCGCCGACGTGGCCGCCGATATCGCGGCCGTCATCGCCGACACGGGCGCGACCGCGGTGGTCAGCTACGACGGCAACGGCGGGTACGGACACCCCGACCACATCCGAGCCAGGGAGGCCGCCCAGCGCGCAGCCGAGGTGATGGGCGTCGATTTCTTCGAGATAGTGCCGGATGACGCGGGCCCCATCGTCGTCGACGTGGCACCGGTGGCCTCCCGCAAGAGGGCCGCGCTCGCCGCCCACGCGACACAGCTGACGATCGACGGCGACGAATTCGCCCTGTCGAACGGCGTCTCGCAGCCGATCGGCTCGACCGAGTCGTTCCGCCGGGTCGTTCCGGAGACCGACCCGCCGACGCTGCCCTTCCGCGAGCAGTCGGTTGCCACCAAGATCTTCGCCGGGGCCCTGGCCGTCGTCTTCGGCGCGCTCGTCGGCGCCCTGATGACGGCGGTGCACCAGTCGTCGGTCGTCGTGGGCGACATCGCCGTGCCGTGGGGCCTCGTGCTCGCGCTCGTCGCCACCACGGGGCTCATCGTGGGACTGCGCATCGTCACGCGCGGTCGCGTGCTGCCGATCCTCGCGGCCCTCGCGGTGATCGGCACCACGGCGATCCTCGCGTCGCCGACCATCGGCGGCTCGGTCATCGTGCCCGCCAACACCGCGGGCTACGTCTGGACTTTCGGCCCGTCGCTGCTCGTGCTGCTCACGATCGCCTGGCCGAACCTGCCGCAGCCGCAGGCGACGACGCGCGGGCACCGGACGTCCAGCAAGTGACGGCTAGAATTATCTAGTTATCGTGCAGTGAAAGGACAATCGACTCAAGTGACCTACGTCATCGCCCAACCCTGTGTCGACGTCAAAGACCGCGCCTGCATCGACGAGTGCCCCGTCGACTGCATCTACGAGGGCGACCGGATGCTCTACATCCACCCCGACGAGTGCGTCGACTGCGGTGCCTGCGAGCCGGTGTGCCCCGTCGAAGCCATATACTACGAAGACGACGTGCCCGACCAGTGGGCCGACTACTACAAGGCGAACGTCGAGTTCTTCAGCGAGGTCGGCTCGCCCGGCGGCGCTGCGAAGGTCGGAGTCATCCACAGCGACCACCCGCTCGTGATGGCCGAGCCCTTCAACGGCCACGCCGAATAGCATGGCGCGCACCCCGCTCGCGCTGCCCGACTTTCCCTGGGACGCGCTGGTTCCCTACGCCACGATCGCCAAAAAGCATCCCGGCGGCATCATCGACCTCTCCGTCGGCTCGCCCGTCGACCCGACGCCCGCGGTCATCCGCGACGCACTGAACGCCGCGACCGACGCGCACGCTTACCCGCAGGTCGCCGGCACGCCCGCCCTGCGCGAGTCGATCGTCGACTGGTACTCGCGCCGCCGCGGCGTGCACGATCTCACCGTCGCCAACGTCCTGCCGTCGATCGGCTCCAAGGAGCTCATCGCCTGGCTGCCTCTCATGCTCGGCCTCGGTGCCGACGACGTCGTGGTGCACCCCGCCGTCGCCTACCCCACCTACGCTATCGGCGCCGCGCTCGCCGGCGCCTCCGTCGTCGCGAGCGACGACCCCGCCGAGTGGCCCGAGAACACCAAGCTCGTCTGGGTGAACTCGCCCGGCAACCCCGACGGCCGCGTGCTCGACGTCGACGGCCTCAAGCGCGCCGTCGCGCGTGCCCGCGAGCTGGGCGCCGTGATCGCGAGCGACGAGTGCTACGCCGAGCTCAACTGGGAGGGCGACGAGCCCACCCCATCGATCCTCGACCCGCGCGTCATCGACGGCGACCGCAGCTCGGTGCTCTCGGTGTACTCGCTCAGCAAGCAGTCGAACCTCGCGGGCTACCGCGCCGGATTCGTCGCCGGCTGCAGCGATCTCATCGCCGAGCTGCTGGGCATCCGCAAGCACGCGGGCCTCATCCCGCCCGCTCCCGTGCAGGCCGCGATGATCGCCGCGCTCGGCGACGAGGCGCACGTGGCCGCGCAGCGCGAGCTGTACCGCGCGCGCCGCGACCGCGTGAAGACCGCCGTCGAGGCCGCGGGCTTCCGCGTCGACCACAGCGAAGCGGGACTCTACCTCTGGGCGACCCGCGGCGAGCCCTCGTGGCAGACCGTCGCCGCGTTCGCCGAGGTCGGCGTCCTCGTCGTGCCCGGTTCGTTCTACGGCGACAACGCGCCCGAGCACGTGCGCATCGCCCTGACGGTGACCGACGCCCAGGCCGAGGCCGCGGCGGAACGTATCGCGCAGTTGGCATAACCCCTCCCGAGGTTGGAGAAATCCTCCAACCTGTTTGGCGGGCATTTGGGCGATGCGGCGGTAGTGGCTCCTGCCTAATAGGCTGTAGGCGTGAATGACATGGCGCCAGGTACAGAAAAGGCCACGCTGCACTTTCCGGGGGGAACAGCGGAGTTCCCGGTCATTCGCGGCGTAGACGGCCGCGACAGCATCGACATCTCCACTTTTATGAAGCAGACGGGCTTTACGACGCTCGACCAGGGCTTCGTGAACACCGCCTCGACGAAGAGCGCGATCACGTACATCGACGGCGACGCGGGGATCCTGCGCTACCGCGGGTACCCGATCGAAGCGGTGGCGAAGAACTCCACCTACCTCGAGACCGCGTGGTTGCTCATCTACGGCGAGCTGCCGTCGGCGAGCGAGCTCTCGGAGTTCGACGAGCGGATCCGCCGGCACACGCTGCTGCACGAGGACCTCCGTCGTTTCTTCGACGCCCTGCCGCACAACGCGCACCCGATGTCGGTACTCTCGAGCGCCGTCTCCGCGCTCTCGACCTACTACGAGGGATCGCTGAGCGTCAAAGACCCCGAGCAGATCGAGATGTCGATCGTGCGCCTACTCGCCAAGCTCCCCGTGATCGCGGCCTACGCGCACAAGAAGAGCCTCGGCCAGGCGTTCCTCTACCCCGACAACTCGCTGAGCTTCGTCGACAACTTCCTCAAGCTCAACTTCGGCACGATGGCCGAGCCGTACGAGGTGAACCCGGTGCTCTCCAAGGCGCTGGACCGGTTGCTGATCCTGCACGAAGACCACGAGCAGAACGCGTCGACCTCGACCGTGCGGCTCGTCGGTTCGACCGAGGCCAACATCTTCGCGTCGGTCTCCGCCGGCATCAACGCGCTCTACGGCCCGCTGCACGGCGGTGCCAACGAGGCGGTGCTCAAGATGCTGCAGGAGATCAAAGACTCGGGCGACGACGTCACCAAGTTCGTCGAGCGCGTGAAGAACAAGGAAGAGGGCGTGCGCCTGATGGGCTTCGGCCACCGGGTGTACAAGAACTTCGACCCGCGGGCGACCCTCGTGAAGGAGAGCGCCGACGAGGTGCTCGAGGCGCTCGGCGTGCAGGACGACCTGCTCGACATCGCCAAGGAGCTCGAAGCCGTGGCCCTCGCCGACGACTATTTCGTCGAACGCAAGCTCTACCCGAACGTCGACTTCTACACGGGCGTCATCTACAAGGCGATGGGTTTCCCGCCGCGCATGTTCACCCCGCTGTTCGCGATCGGACGCCTGCCCGGCTGGATCGCGCACTGGCGCGAGATGAACCTCGACCCCGCCACCAAGATCGGACGCCCGCAGCAGCTGTACGTGGGCGAGCCCGAGCGGTCCTGGCCGGAGCGCTAGGGACGGGAAACGACCATCGGATGCCGCGGCCGGCGCCCTGCAAGGGGTGTCTGCCGCGGCATCCGGCGTTGACGATCGCTGCCGACGTCAGTCGAACTGCCGGGCGATGATCTCGGCGTTCCGGAAGCCGATGCCGATCTCGCCCTCGCCGTTCGGGATGCAGCGGATGCCGAGCGTCACCTCGGGGATGTCGTAGACGGCCGACGACCCGATGCGCGTCCAGCGACCGGTGGGCTCGACGGCAGAGACGATCTGGTCGATGTACCCGATGCGGCCGGTCGTGTCGACGAGACCGCACTCGAGCATCGCGGTCGGAGAGGTCGAGAAGAACTGCACGAGAGCGCCATAGCCGAGCAGGTAGCTGCCGGGCTCGACCGTCCGGGTCGCGAGCGTGATCCGCGACGGGGGACCGTAGTAGCCGACGATGAGCGCGGCGCCGGGGAGCGTCGGCTGCGAGTACGCCCACGACGCGCCCGCGACAGCGAGCGCCACGACCGAGGCCGCGGCGACGACCGCGGTCATGCGCCCCTGCATGCCCCGATCGTAGCGCCGCGACCCCGCACACTCGACAGGCCTGGATGTGCCTGTCGCCCGCTCGACAGGACGGATCGGCCGGCGGCCGGCGCGCGATCCTGTCGAGCGGCCGTGGTCTACGCGTGCAGGGCGGAGTTCAGCTCGATGCCTGTGCCGGAGCGGCCGAGAACCTCGACCGCGCCGGTGAGCGAGTTGCGGCGGAAGAGCAGGTTCGGCACACCGCTGAGCTCGGCGGCCTTGACGGTGCGCGGCCCGTTGACGGGGTCGGCGATCTCCGACTTGGGCGGCACGATGACGACCTTGGTTCCGGCCGTGACGTAGAGGCCGGCCTCGACGACCGAGTCGTCGCCGATCGAGATGCCGATGCCCGAGTTCGCGCCGAGCAGCGCCCGCTCGCCGATCTCGACGCGCTGCTTGCCGCCGCCCGAGAGGGTGCCCATGATCGAGGCGCCACCGCCGATGTCGGAACCGTCGCCGACGACGACGCCCTGCGAGATGCGGCCCTCCACCATCGAGGTGCCGAGGGTGCCGGCGTTGAAGTTGACGAAGCCCTCGTGCATCACGGTGGTACCGGGAGCGAGGTGGGCGCCGAGGCGCACGCGCGAGGCGTCGGCGATGCGCACGCGCGGCGGCACCACGTAGTCGAGCAGGCGCGGGAACTTGTCGATGCAGTGCGCGGAGATGCCGGCGCGCTGCAGCACGGGGCGCAGGCGGGTGAAGTCGTCGGGGTGCATCGGGCCGGCGGTCGTCCACGCGACGATCGGCAGGAAGCCGAAGATGCCGTCGAGGTTGATCGTGTTCGGGGCGACCAGCAGGTGGCTGAGCAGGTGCAGACGAAGGTAGGCGTCGGGGGTGGACGCGGGGGCCGCGTCGAGGTCGATCTCGACCGTGAGGAAGTCGACGCGCACGTTGCGGCGGTCGTCGGCACCGAGCAGACCCTCCAGCTCGGTGGGTGCGATGTACGGGTCCGTGCTCTCGGGGCGCGCGCCCAGCTGGGGAGTCGGGAACCAGGTGTCGAGGATCGTGGAGTCGGAAGCTGTCGTGGCGAGGCCGTAGCCCCAGGCGGCGCGAGAATTCATGCCTCCAGCGTACCGACCCTAAACTTGTCAGCATGCCCGAGACCCCCCTGACCCTGCCCGTTCTCGACCTCGGGCAGACGTCCATCGACATCACGCGCCAGCTGTGCGACATCGAGTCGGTCTCGGGCAATGAGAAGACCATCGCCGACGCCGTCGAGGCCGCTCTCGCCGGGGCCGCGCACCTCGAGGTCGTGCGCGACGGCAACACGATCGTCGCGCGCACGAACCTCGGACGCGAGCGCCGGGTCGTGATCGCCGGGCACATCGACACCGTGCCGCTCAACGACAACCTGCCCACCCGCTACGAGGAGATCGACGGCGTCGAGTACCTCTGGGGCCGCGGCACCGTGGACATGAAGGCCGGCGTCGCCGTGCAGCTCAAGCTCGCCGTCGAGCTCGCGGAGCCCGCGGTCGACGTGACCTGGATGTGGTACGACAACGAAGAGGTCGCCTCCGAGCTCAACGGCCTCGGACTGCTCGCGGCCACCCGCCCCGACCTGTTCGCCGGCGACTTCGCGATCCTCGGCGAGCCGACCAACTCCGACATCGAGGGCGGCTGCAACGGCACCGCCCGCATCGAGGTGCGCACGTTCGGTCTCCGTGCCCACTCCGCACGCGCGTGGGTCGGGCACAACGCGATCCACGACGCGGCGGCGGTGTTGAACATCCTCGCCGCCTACGAGCCGCAGCAGATCGAGGTCGAGGGGCTCGTGTTCCGCGAGGGGCTCAACGCGGTCGGCATCACCGGCGGGATCGCCGGCAACGTCATCCCGGACGAAGCGGTGGTGACCGTCAACTTCCGCTTCGCGCCGAGCCGCAGCGGCGACGAGGCCGTCGCGCACCTGCGCGAGCTGTTCGCCGGCTTCGACGTCACCGTGACCGACCTGGCCGAAGGGGCCCGCCCCGGGCTCGACGCCCCGCTCGCGCAGAACTTCATCGCCGCCGTCGGGGGAGAGGCCAAGCCCAAGTACGGCTGGACCGATGTCGCGCGCTTCTCCGCCCTCGGGGTGCCCGCCGTCAACTACGGTCCAGGCGACCCGCTCAAGGCGCACGCGGACGACGAGCGGGTGGCGCTGCACCAGATCACCGCCTGTGAGGACGGTCTGCGCGCGTGGCTGCAGACGGGCTGAGGTTCGACGCCCTCGTCGGGCCGCCCTCGACCGAGCGGCGCCGCCGAAGCGGCCTCGCCGTCTGGGCGGCGGTCCGCTACCGCCTGACCCCGTGGTGGGCGCGGGTGCTGGTGGTATTCGTGGCCTCGCGTGTCGTGACGACCGCGATCATGCTCTGGTTCGCCAGCCGCCAGCAGTACAACGCGTGGAGCGGCGCGCATCCGTCGTACCTCGAGTTCGCCAAGTTCTGGGACGGCAACTGGTACTACATCATCGCCGTGTCCGGGTACCCGGACGAGCTGCCCGTCACGGCGGAGGGCCACGTCTCCGAAAACGCGTGGGCGTTTATGCCGGGCTACCCGGCGGTCGTCCGCGGCCTGATGTTCGCGACGGGGCTCGACTACCGCACCATCGCCGTGGTCGTCTCGGTAGCCTTCGCCCTCGGCACCGCGTTGCTGTTCTACAGGCTGATGAACCTCGTGCTGCCGTCCGGCACCGCGCTGTTCGCCGTCGTGCTCTACTGCTTCGCCCCGCTCTCTCCGATGCTGCAGGTCGCCTACGCCGAGTCGATGCACGCGTTCTTCCTCACCCTCGCGCTCTACCTGCTGTTGAAACGCGACTATTGGCGGCTCCTCCCGGTGGTGGTCGTGATGTCGCTGACCCGGCCGAGCGGGCTCGCCTTCGCCCTCGCGATGGGACTGCACGTGGTGCACCGGTGGGTCACGCGCGAGCGTGATCCATTCGGTCGGCGCGAGGTCGCGGCATCCGTCACCGTCGTTCTGGTGAGCGTGATCAGTGGTTTCGCCTGGTTGCTGATCGCCGCGGCGGTCACCGGATCGTGGACGGCGTACACCGACACGGAACTGGCCTGGCGCGCCGCGTACATCGGCTATCAGGAGCTGATCCCGCTCACGCCGTGGATCCTCGGTGCGAACTGGTGGCTGCCGGGCGGGCTCGGCATCGTGCTCTTGGTGCTGCTCGTCGTCGCGTTCACGGCGTTCATGTTCTCGCCGTGGGTGAAGCGGCTCGGCCCCGACATCCGGTACTGGGTCGCCAGCTATGCGCTCTACCTGCTGGCCGTGTTCTTCCCGCAGTCGAGCACGTTCCGGCTGCTGATGCCGGTGTTCCCGCTGTGGGGAGCAATCGCCCAACCCCGGTCGTGGATCTACCGGCTCGCCGTCGTGCTGCTCTGTATCGCCGGTCAGATCGGCTGGATTCACATCGCGTGGTGGTCCGACGGGTATGACTGGACACCCCCGTAAACGTTACTCAAGGAGACCTCGGTTTTGAGAGACCGATTAATGGTCGATAATAGATACGTACCTACGAAAGGGGACTTCTCATGGCAGCCATGAAACCGAGGACCGGAGACGGCCCAATGGAGGCTGTGAAAGAAGGACGCCTCATCATCGTTCGTGTTCCACTCGAGGGTGGCGGCCGACTCGTAGTGTCGGTCAACGACGCTGAGGCAAAAGAACTTCACGATGCTCTCGCGGGCGTAGTCGCAACCGCGTAGCACCTCCACCAAAACCCGCGTGCAGCTATCCGGCGGCACGCGGGTTTTGTGTGCCCGGAAACGGGCGGGCCGACGCCCGCCCGCTCGCCGGAGAGCTCAGTCCGCGATCTTGGTGAGCTGCAGCAGCCCGTCGCCCACGGGCGAGAGCGAGCTGATGACGGCGGCCGAGTCGGCCACCTCGCGCAGAATCGTGCGGAAGTTCGTGACGGTGTCGTCGCGCTGCGCCGGGTCGGCCACACGGCCGCGCCAGAGGGCGTGGGCCACGACGACGGTGCCGCCGGTGCGGACCATGCGCAGGCCGTGTTCGACGTACTCGATGACCGAGTGCGGATCGGCGTCGACGAGCACGAGGTCGTAGCTCGACTCGTTCATGCGCGGCAGCACGTCGAGGGCTCGGCCGGCGATGAGCCGGATGCGGTTGGCCGGGATGTCGGCTGCCGTGAAGTTGACCTTCGCGAGCTGCTGGTGGTCGATCTCGGAGTCGATCGACGTGAGCACGGCGTTCGGGGCGCCCTGGAGCATCCAGAGCCCGCTGACGCCGAGACCGGTGCCGATCTCCATGATGTTCGTCGCCTTCGACGC
This sequence comes from Conyzicola lurida, assembly GCF_014204935.1. NCBI lineage: Bacteria > Bacillati > Actinomycetota > Actinomycetes > Micrococcales > Microbacteriaceae > Conyzicola > Conyzicola lurida. The sequence goes on from NZ_JACHMJ010000001.1 coordinate 807,695, forward strand.
TGCCGCGAGCACAGCCAACTGCGCACCGGTGGCGGGCGACACGGGTTCGACACCCACCTCGACGGAGTGTTGGCGCGCGAGCGCGATCTCCGGCCGCTCGACGACGAACTCTTCTGCGAACTTCCAGCTCGACTCTTTACCTGCCACCAAATACTCCTTGTTCCTCCCCACTGTAAGTCAGCCCACGGCAACGAGGGACTATTCTGAACGGGTGTCCTTTGGGTTGACGTTCGAGAAGCTGCTGATCATCGGGATCGTGGCTGTCTTTCTGCTCGGCCCCGAACGCCTCCCCTACTACGCCTCCCAGCTCGCGCGTCTGACGAAATCGTTGCGTGCCATGGCGAACGGTGCCAAAGAGCGCATGCGCGAGGAGATGGGCCCCGACTTCGACGACGTCGACTGGAAGAAGCTCGACCCCCGTCAGTACGACCCCCGCAGGATTATCCGAGAAGCCCTGATCGAGGATGACGCGGCCGCCGCTCCGGCACCGGTGATCAAACCCCCGATCGAGTCGGCGTACGCGCAGCGGCAGCGGTTCCTCCGTGAGGGCAAGCCCGCCCCCTTCGATACCGAGGCGACGTAGCACCGTCAGCTGATTGAGCTTGTCGAAATCCTGGTTTCGGGGTTTCGACGGGCTCAACCCGCTCTACTCGCGCCGCAGCGCCTTAAGCCCCACGAGCATCGCCACCATGACCCCGGTCATCACCGCGAACTCGGCACCCGTGCGCGGCAGCGTGATGCGCCCGGTCGACTCCGCGACCGTGCGGGCCTCGACGAAGCGCAGCAGCCCTTCCGGCCCGTTGCGGCGGCCCAGCCCCGAGTGCTTCATCCCGCCCATGGGCGCGTCGATGCTGCCGAAGCTCGCCCGGTAGCCCTCGTTGATGTTGACGCTGCCCGCGTCGAGGCGGTCGGCGACGCGGCGGGCACGAGCGACCGAGCCGCTGAACACCGACGCGTTGAGTCCGAACTCGGAGGAGTTGGCGGCGACGACCGCCTCGTCCTCGCTCTGCACGACGTGGATCGCGACCACGGGTCCGAAGGTCTCGCCGCGGGCGCAGAGCATGTCGTCCGTGACGTCGACGAGCACGGTCGGCTCGTAGAAGAAGGGTCCGAGGTCGGGGCGGGCGCGGCCACCGGTCAGCACGCGAGCGCCCTTGGCGACCGCGTCGTCCACGTGTGCGGAGACCCGTTCGAGCTGCGCGGCCGAGGTGAGAGAGCCGACGTCGGTGCTGAAGTCGAGCGCCGAGCCCTGCTTCAGCTGCGCGACGCGTTCGACGAACGACCGGGTGAACGAGTCCGCGACGGCGCGCTGCACGTAGATGCGCTCGATCGACACGCAGAGCTGCCCCATCGAGGAGTAGCACGAGTAGACCGCGTTGGCGGCGGCGGTGGCCGGCTCCACGTCGTCGAGCACGAGCAACGGGTTCTTGCCGCCGAGCTCGAGCGAGGCGCCGATGAGACGCTCGGCAGCGCGGACCCCGACGGCTGTTCCGGTTTTCGTCGAGCCCGTGAAGCAGACGTAGTCGGCGACATCCACCACCGCATTGCCGATCTCGGCCCCGTCGCCGGCGACGACTGCCCAGAGCGCGGCGGGTACACCGGCGTCGATGAACGCGCGGCGGGACGCGAGGATGCTCAGCGCGCCCTGGTTGTCGGCCTTTTGCACGACCCCGTTGCCGGCGGCCAGCGCGGGTACGACGTCCATGAGGCTGAGCGAGAGCGGGTAGTTCCACGGGGTGATGACGCCGACGAGGCCCTTGGGCTTGTAACTGACGCGCGTGCGGACGACGAGGGGGATGCCGGAGCGGCGACGGGCGGTGGCGAGCACCCCCGCGGCGGAGACCGCGTAGTAGCGCGTCACGCTCGCGCCGCTGAAGACCTCCTCGAACGCCTGACCGCGGGTCTTGCCGGTCTCGGTCTGCAGGATGTCCATGAGCTCTTCGCGGCGCTCCAGGAGCAGATCGTGGGCCTTGAGAAGCACGCGGCGGCGGTGGGCGTGGCCGGCGGCGCGCCAGGCGCGCTGTGCCGCGCGTGCGGTCGCCGCGGCATCCACGACGTCCTGGGCCGTGCCCTGCGGAAGGTCGTGCAGCACCTCGCCGGTAAACGGTGCGATGACGGGGATCGTGGCGGACGCATCGCCCGCGAGGTCGCCGACGAGGTCGGAGACGGCGGCGCGATCGGCGGTGAAGGCTGGCATGGCTACAGCCTATGACCGTGGCGGGCGTCGAACCCGTTTTGCGCTCAGGTTTGTGGCGACTCGGTCTTGTGCTCGGCGACGAAGCGCTGGGCCTCCGCGCGCAGGGCCTCTGCGACGAGCCGCACCGACGGCCGCTCGGCCCGGTCGGGACGCATCAGCGCGGAGATCTGACGGATGGCGCGGACCCCGGTGAGCGGGCGGGTGACGAGCCCGTTCTCGTGGTCGCGCGTCGTATAGCGCGGCAGGATCGCGATGCCGTGCCCGGCCGCGACCACCGACTCGACGATGCCGTTGTCGACGAAGCGCTGCAGAACGCGGGCCGGGGTGCCGTTGACGGTCTCGACCTGCCGCAGGATGCGGTCGAACGGGAATCCGACCGGCACACCGATCCACGACTCGTCGACGAGGTCCTTGGGGGAGAGCGTCTTCTTCTCCGACAGCGGGTGCCCCTCGGGCAGGGCCACGTCGAGCGGCTCGGTCATCAGGGGCAGCACGGCCAGGCCGCGCTCGCGCCACGACGGCAGGATGGCGGGCGCGTCGGCCACGACGATATCGAAGTCGGGGGTGAGGTCGGCGAAGTCGGGCAGCAGCGGATCCTGGTCGGAACACATCAGGGTGAGGCCCGGAACGTCCTCGATCGCGGCGAGCAGACCGGGCAGCAGCATCTGTCCGCCGGTCGGGAAGATGGTCAGCGACACGTCGCCGCTCGGTGCCTGTTTGAAGTCCTCCCACAGGGCGTCGGCGCGCTGCAGGGCGACGGCGACGTCGGTCGCGGTCTGCGCGAGCATGCGTCCCGCGCCGGTGAGCACGACGCCCCGGCCGCGGCGCTCGGTCAACGGGATGCCCGCCTCGCGCTCGAGCACCTTCAGCTGCTGGGAAACCGCAGATGAGGTGCGATTTGTGGCGGTCGCGACGGCGGTGATGCTGCCGCGCTCGGCCAGTTCACGGAGCAGTTCGAGTCGTCGCACATCCATGTAGCAACTCTACATATATGCACAAGCATTATGTGATTGTGCTAAACGGTTGTCGGTTGTTGAATTGATTCAGACCTAGAGAAAGAAACACCAGCCCATGCTCATCGAAATCGCCCTCATCGCAGCCCTGTCCGTCGCCGGAATCATCGGAGCCGTCATCGTCACGCTCCGCGACGGCTACCGTCGCGTTCCCACGCGTCGCGCCTGAGCGCCGCCCGGCGGGCCGAGCCCGCACCCCGAAGTGCAGTCGTATTCGCGACTGCACTTTCGTCGTTAACGGGGCGCGAGTCGTAAGAAGCGCGATGGATGCCGCGGCTCACGTCCGGCGGAACAGGCCCGGGTAGTCCAGCACGAAGCCGTCGTCGTCGACCTCGATCTCCCGCGTGAAGTCGGAGTCGAGCGACTCGTAGCGGTACAGGTGCTCGCCGAGGCGCGTGTACCGCTGCGGGTCGGACGCGGTCGTGAGTTCCGGCACCGCGACGTACGCCGTGACGATCTCCGCGCTCGTGCCGACGGGAAGGGCGAGCCGCGCGATCGCCAGGGTATTGGTGAGCGGGGTCGCGCTGATGTCTACGTCGAGGGCGCCGTCCAGGTGGGGGAGTGCGCGCCCCTCGCCGTCGCTCCAGCGGCCGCGGCCGTCGGCGAGCAGCTCGATCGACCGCTCCCTCGTCGCCACGCGCACCGCCCGGGTTGCCCAGCCCTCGTCCGCCGTCAGGGAGTAGCGCACGGCGGGCGTGCCCTCGACGAGCGCTTCGACGTGCCACCCGTCGGGCGATGCCGACACGACGGCGGTCTCGGTCGTCGTCTCGCTCGTCCAGCGCAGTCTCGTCATCCCACCGGTCTACCGCGCGGGGCGCGATCTCTCAATCAGTTGACCGTGAAGCCCAGCTTGCGGCCGGCGAGCCCGCGTGCGCGCACCCCGAGGCGCGCGGCGAGTGCGGCGATCGCCTGTGCCGCCGGGTCGTCGGGGGTGGAGAGCACGATCGGCCGGCCGGTGTCGCCGCCCTCGCGCAGGGCGATCGACAGCGGAATCGCGGCCAGCACGTCGACCGGCTCCTCGGGAGTGGAGAGGCGGGCCGCGGCATCCGCCCCGCCCCCGCTGCCGAACAGCTCGAGGACCGAGCCGTCGGGCTGCACGAGCCCCGACATGTTCTCGATCACGCCGATGACCTTCTGCCCGGTCTGGCGCGCGACGAGGGCGCTGCGCTCGGCGACCTCCGCCGCGGCGGGCTGCGGCGTCGTGACGACGATGATCTCGGCCTGGGGCAGCAGCTGGCCGATGGAGATCGCGATGTCCCCGGTGCCGGGCGGCAGGTCGAGCAGCAGCACGTCGAGGTCGCCGAAGTACACGTCGGTGAGGAACTGCTGGATCGTGCGGTGCAGCATGGGCCCGCGCCACGACACCGCCGTGTGCTCGTCCACGAACATGCCGATCGAGATGACCTTCACATCGTGGGCGAGCGGCGGCAGGATCATCTCGTTCACCTGGGTCGGCTTGGCGCCGGCGATACCGAGGATGCCGGGGATCGAGAACCCGAACACGTCGGCGTCGACGATCCCGACCCGGAGCCCGCGCTGCGCGAGAGCCACCCCGAGGTTGGCGGTGAGCGTCGACTTGCCGACGCCGCCCTTGCCGCTGGTGACCGCGTAGATGCGCGTGAGCGAGTCGGGGCCGAACTGGAGCGTCTTGGGTCGTCCGCCCCGCAGTTTGTCGGTCAGGGCGTCGCGTTCGGCGCGGGACATGATCCCGACGTCGACGCTCACCTCGTGAATACCCGAGACGGATGCCGCGGCCTCACGCACATCGCGTTCGATGGTGTCCGCGGCCGGGCAGCCCACGATCGTCAGCTTCAGCGCAACCGTGGCGGCACCGCCATCCACTCTGACGCCGGAAATCATGTCGAGGTCGACGATCGGCTGCCGGATCTCGGGGTCGATGACCCGGCGGAGGGCGGTGAGGACTGCGGCTTCGAGTGCCTCAGTCAATCCGCGGTCTCCTTGGTGCCGTCGCGCTCGTCGAGCTCGGCGAGCAACGCTCGCAGCTCGCTGCGGATGAACTCCTTCGACGCCATGTCCTTCATCGCGAGCCGCAGCGCCACGACCTCGCGGGCCAGGTACTCGGTGTCGTTGAGGTTGCGCTCGGAGCGCTGACGGTCCTGCTCGATCTGAACGCGGTCGCGGTCGTCCTGCCGGTTCTGCGCGAGCAGGATCAGCGGGGCCGCGTAGGAGGCCTGCAGCGACAGGATGAGCGTGAGGGCGGTGAAGCCGATCGCGGCCGAGTCGAAGCGGATGCCCACCGGAGCCAGCGTGTTGTAGAGCATCCAGATCACCACGAAGACCGAGAGGCCGAAGAGGAACCACGGGGTTCCCATGCCGCGGGCGATCGACTCGGTGAAGCGGCCGAAGCGGTCGCGGCTCTCGAACCGGAAGGCGGTGCGGAGACCCTTGGGGGAGTCGAGACGGGCGTCGGCCCGGTTGATCCGGTTAGTGCGTGCCATTGGTCGTCCTCCTTCCCTTTACAGGAATGCTCGAAGTGGTTGCGGGTACGGGTTCGAGATCGGGTATCTCGTCGTCGGAATCGGTACTTCGCCAGTCGTCGGGCAACAGGTAGTCGAGGACATCGTCAATGGTCACCACCCCGACCAGCCGGTGGTTCTCGTCGATGACGGGGACGGAGACGAGGTTGTAGCTCGCGAGGATGCGGGAGACCTCGGCGGCGCTGGCGCTCGCGAGCACGGGTTCCAGGTTCGTGTCGAGCAGCGTGCCGAGGCGCTCGTTCGGCGGGTAGCGCAGCATGCGCTGGAAGTGCACCATGCCCAGGTAGCGGCCCGTGGGTGATTCGAACGGCGGCAGCGTGACGCAGATTGCGGCACCGAGCGCGGGGGCGAGTTCGTGGCGACGGATGAGCGCGAGGCCCTCGGCGACGGTCGCGTCGGCCGAGACGATGATCGGCTCGGTGGTCATCAGGCCACCCGCGGTGTCGGGGGCGTAGGCGAGCAGGAAGCGCACGTCCTCCGCTTCCTCCGGCTCCATGAGGTCGAGCAGGGCCTCGCCGCGCTCGTTGCTGAGGTGGGCGATGAGGTCGGCCGCGTCATCCGGCTGCATCTGGTCGAGCACGTCGGCCGCACGGTCGTCGTCGAGCTGGTTCATGATGTCGACCTGCTCGCTCTCCGGCATCTCTTCCAAGACGTCGGCGAGGCGGTCGTCGCTGAGCTCTTCGGCGACCTCGTACATACGCTGCTCGGAGAGGTCGAGCATGGCGTTGGCGAGGTCGGCGGGCAGCAGGTCGGCGTAGCTCGCGACGAGCTGTGTGGCGGACTGGGCCTCGCCCGTGGTCTTCTCGCGGATCTCTTTCCAGCGGACGAAGACCGTGGCGCCCTTGGCGAACGGTGCGCCGGTGGTCTTGGGGAGGCGGCAGAAGAGCTGCGAGATCTCCCACTCGCCGAGACCGGTCTCCTCGATCGCGACGTCTTCGATCGTGGCGTCGCCGGAGCCGTCGGCCAGCGTGACCTTGCGGCCCAGCAGCTCGGACATGACCCGGATCTCGCCGCCGCGCTGCTCGAAGCGGCGCAGGTTGATCAGGCCGGTCGTGATGATCTGGCCCGAGCCGATGCTGGTGACGCGGCCGATGGAGAGGAAGACCTGCTTCTTTCCGGGCACCTCGACGATGAAACCGATGACGCGCGGGGGGAGATTATTGCGGTAGACGACGAGAACGTCGCGCACTCGGCCGACTTTGTCGCCGTTGGGGTCGAAAACGGAGCACCCGGACAGGCGGGCAGCAAAAACTCTCGTGGCGCTCACACTAAAACCCTACCGCCGCAATGGGACAATGGAATCGTGAGCAACGAGAGCGCATTCGGACGCAGACCCCAGGCCCAGCCGGCATTGCCCAAAGGCGATGTTCTCGGTACCTATGAGACCTACGTCGAGGCGCAGAGCATCGTCGACCGGCTCTCCAAAGCGGAGTTCGAGGTCAAGCAGCTCGTCATCGTCGGCAACGACCTGAAAACGGTCGAGCGGGTTACCGGCAAGCTCACCTACGGCCGAGCGGCGGCCACGGGTGCCGCGAGCGGAGCCTGGCTCGGACTGTTCTTCGGCATCCTGCTGTTCCTGTTCACCACCTCGCCGCAGATCGGATTCGTGATCGCCGCGGCGCTCATCGGCGCCGGGTTCGGCATGCTGTTCGGCATCGTGAACTACGCGCTCAATCGCCGGCGCCGCGACTTCACCTCGACCCACCAGGTGCTGGCGTCGAACTACCAGATCATCATCGATCCGGAGCTCACGGCAAAGGCCAATCAGGTGCTGTCTCAACCAGAGCATCCCTCGGTATAGTTCAGGCAATCATGGTTGACGCACGAATTCTCAATACAGAGGCCGCCCTCTCCTCGGCGATCATCTCCCTCGCATCCGCGACGCCCGTCTCACGGATCACCGTGTCGGACGTCACGCGCGAGGCCGCCATCAACCGCGCGACGTTCTACAGCCACTTCGCGTCGCCGTCGGAGCTGCTCGCGAGCGTGCTCACCGCGGACCTCAAACGCATCCAGGTGCTCGACCACGAGGCGCGGGCGAGTGGCGAGGAGCCGGCGCCCATCGTCACCCGCCGAGCGATCGAGAACTCGGCCAACCACATCGACCGCTATCTCTCGGTATACCGCCTGGCACTCAGCGACTCGACCGACGGCACCATCCACCACGTGCTCGGCACCGAGTTCATGCAGTCGTCGCTCGAGCACATCCTCAACTCGGTCCCGCCCGAGAAAGTGCCGGGCGACCCCCGTCTCGTCGCCGCCTTCGTGGGCTACGGCCTCGTCGGCGCGATCGAGTTCGCGGTCGCCTCGGACGAGTGGGACAAAGACCGCGTCGCCGACGTGCTGATGGCGATGCTGCCGTCGTGGTGGGACTGAGCACTCTCAGTTCGGCCCGGCTCTAACGCCGTTCGGCACTCGGGTCTCCGTTTTCCGTATGCCACGCTCAGGTGGCATAGCGAAATCGCAGATCTGTTCCGGCTGCGCCTCTCCTCCACCGTCTACCGGCGCGACGGCTCTTCCGCAGATCGCCGCTCGGGGCCTCGGTGATTTCCCTGACGGGTTACATATAGAAGATGAACTCGTTCGAGGTGCTGTCCCACCCGGTGAGATTTCGCATCGTCCAGATTCTCGCATCGGGCGAGCACATGTCGGGCGAGATCTCCGACGCCGTCACCGGTAACTACGGCGTCGGGCGCTCGGCCGTCTCGAAGCACCTCGCGGTGCTGCGCGACAGTGGCTGGGTCGACGTCCAGGTGGAGGGGCCGGTGCGCTGGTACAAGCTCAGAGACGAGTGGTGGCGGCTCGTCGACAGAGTCCTCGAGTGGCTCAGATACCTTTGGAAACGCCGCATCGGAACGCTGTCGAAGAACGACACCAACCCGGCATACGCCTCCACGGGAGACCCCTTCCGGCCGACGCCGCTGGACGGCTGACGCCACCGGACGAGTCAATACGAGCGACCGGCACGGAAGGGGCTGCGACGGCTAGCGCGCCAGCCAGGCCTCGACCTCGGCGACCGTGCGCGGGATGCCGGCCGACAGGTTCTCGGCGCCCGTCGCCGTGACGACGATGTCGTCCTCGATGCGCACGCCGATGCCGCGGTATTCCTCGGGAACGGTGAGGTCGTCGGGCTGGAAGTACAGGCCGGGCTCGATCGTGAAGACCATGCCGGGCTCGAGCACGCCGTCGAGGTAGAGGTCGCGGCGGGCGGCGGCACAGTCGTGCACGTCGATGCCGAGGTGGTGGCTCGTGCCGTGCACCATGTACCGGCGGTGGTACTGGTGGTCGGGCTCGAGGGACTCCTCGGCGGAGACGGGCAGCAAGCCCCACTCGGCCGTCTTGGCGGCGATGACCCGCATGGCCTCGGCGTGGATCTCGCGGAACCGGATTCCCGGGCGCACGATCGCGAGAGCGGCATCCGCTGCTTCGAGGACTGCCTCGTAGACGCGGCGCTGCACGTCGGTGAACGTGCCGCCGATCGGCAGCGTGCGCGTGATGTCGGCCGTGTAGTAGCTCTCGAGCTCGATACCGGCGTCGAGCAGGATCAGGTCGCCGGGCACGACGGGTCCGTCGTTGCGGGTCCAGTGCAGGATGCAGGCGTGGGGGCCGGATGCCGCGATCGTGTCGTATCCCACCGTGTTGCCGTCGGCGCGGGCACGGCGGTTGAACGTGCCCTCGACGAGTCGCTCGCCCCGCTCGTGCGCGACGATCTGGGGCAGGTCGGCGATGACGTCGTCGAATCCGCGCTTGGTCACGTCGACGGCGAGGCGCATCTGCTCGACCTCGTAGTCGTCCTTGACCAGGCGCAGCTCGCTGAGGTCGCGGGCGAGGTCGTCGTCCCCGCCGCTCTCGCCGTCGAGGACGTCGAGCGCGTCGGTCGCGGCGGAGAGCAGGCGGCGGCCGTCGACCTGGTCGGTGATGTCGCGGTCGGCCTCGCGCACGAGCAGCGTGTCGGCGTCGACGGTGTCGAGCACGGCGGAGAAGGCCTCGAGGTTCGCGGTGGCGAGGCCGAGGTCGGCGGCGACGTGGGCGAGCGAGGGACGCGGGCCGGTCCAGAACTCTCCGACGTCGGAGTTGGCGTAGAACTCGTCGGAATCACGGCCGGCCGCCTCGCGGAAGTACAGGGTGGCGATGTGGCCGTCGGCGGTCGGTTCGAGCACGAGCACGCTGCCGGAGACGGCGTCGGCGCCCCATCCGGTGAGGTGCGCGAACGCGGAGTGCGCGCGGAACGGGTAGTCGGTGTCGTTCGAGCGCACCTTGGCCGCGCCGGCGGGAACGATGAGGCGCTTGCCCGGGTGCAGCTCGGAGATGCGGGCGCGACGGGCCACGGCGAACGCGGACTGGGCGCGGGGTTCGGGTGCGGCATCCGCCCGCTCTGCCCAGCCGGACGAGATGAAGTCGGTGAACGCCGACGACTTGGGAGTGGTGGAACGGTTGGAGGTGGCGCGCGGGGCGTCGGAAGTCGTGTCAGCCATACCTCTATTGTGCCCCCGGACGGCTGGGCGGGGCGGTGACGATGAGTCGCGTCAGTCGGCGGGCTGCAGCTGCGCGACGATCGGGCGGTGGTCGCTGCCCGCGGTGTCGCGGTCCTGCAGCACGCGCATGCCGATGACGCGCCAGTTCTCGGTCGCCATGATGTGGTCGATCGGCGACCCGAGTAGCGCGGGGATCGTCGTCGGCCAGGTGCCGACGGCCGCGTTGCCGGTCGCGAGTGCCGTGTCGGCGCAGTCGCCGAGGGTCGTCTCCGCCGTCGTGCCGAGGCCGGTCATGTGGTCGAGGGTGGAGTTGAAGTCGCCCGCCATGATGACGTTGTCGCCGCTGCAGGCCGCGGCCAGCCAGTCGAGGTCGGCGCGCCAGTTGTCGAACTCGCCGGGAACGGGTGCCACGCTGTGCACGGAGATGATGGTGGGGCCGCTGCCGTCGTCGGGGCGCAGCACCACCGTGGGCAGGGTCGCGGTGTTGCCGATCTCGGTGTCTTGGGAGTACTCGCCGAGCTCGGCACTGGTCAACACCGACGTCGACCGGGCCTTGGAGACCTGGTCGAAGGCGACGGTATGCACCCACATCGGGCGCCCTTCGGCCTTCATCAGGATAGAAACCTCGAGCGCCATCGCCTCGGTCGTCTCCGGCAGCGTCACGATATCCGCACCCTCGTCGAGCGCGATCGTGGCGATGGTGTCGGCGCTCGGTACGTCGCCGAGGGTGTTCCACGACAGCACGGTGACGCCCGACTCGGTCTGCGTCTCGGCGCTCGCGTTGCCGAAGCCGCGCACCGACAGCACCGCGGTGTTGATCAACGCGAAGACCAGCAGCAGCACGGCGAGGCCGGCGAGGAGGCGCCGCGGGGTGTGGAAGAGGAGACCGATCAGGGTGAAGATCACCATCAGGCCGACCGCGACCACCGCTGCGACGGCGCGGAACGACACGACGTGGGCGACGCCCACCGCCTGCTGCAGGCCGAACAGCTGCGGCCACGCGAGAACGAGCAGCACGGCCGCGACCACGACGAGGACGACGGCGGCGAGGAGACGGCGAAACATGGCCCCTCACCATACCCGTTCGGGCTGAAGAGACTCCGCCGCGGCAATAGAGTTGCAGGATGCCTACCGGACCGATCGATCTCCACACGCACAGCAGCGTGTCTGACGGCACAGAGACGCCGGCCGAGCTGATCGGCGCGGCGGTGTCCGCGGGTCTCGGGACGGTGGCGTTGACCGACCACGACTCGACCGCGGGCTGGGCGGAGGCTGCGGCCGCGGCATCCGGCACCGGCTTGATGCTCGTGCCCGGCATGGAACTCAGCACCAACCAGGGGCAGGCGAGCGTGCACATGCTCGCGTACCTGTTCGATCCCGACGACGCGACGATCATGCGGGAGACCGCGCGCATCCGCGACGGCCGGCTGCACCGGGCCGAGCGCATCGTCGAACGCATCGCCCGCGACTACGCGATCACCTGGGACGACGTGCTCGCGCAGTCGTCCGACGGCGGCTCGCTCGGGCGCCCGCACATCGCCGACGCCCTCGTGGCCCGCGGCCACGTCGTCGACCGCAGCGCCGCGTTCGCGAGCATCCTGCACTGGCAGGGCGGCTACTACGAGAAGTACTACGCGCCGAGCCCGCTCGAGGGCGTGCGCATGATCGTCGCCGCCGGGGGAGTGCCGGTGCTGGCACACCCGGCCACCCACGATAAATACCGGCCCATGGATGACGGGACCATCGCGCAACTCGTCGACGCGGGTCTCGTCGGGCTCGAGGTCGACCACCGCGACAACACCGAGATCGGCAAGGATCGGCTGCGCGCGCTCGCCGCGCGCTTCGGGCTCGTGCTCACCGGGGCGAGCGACTACCACGGAACGGGCAAACCGAACCGGCTGGGCGAGAACACCACGAGCCCCGCGGCGCTCGAACGCATCCTCGCCGCCGGTACCGGTTCGGCGCCGTTCTACTCCTAGCTAGCGCGGCCCGTCGAAGCGCGCGCCCTCGGGCTGCGGCGGCAGCACGGCGAGGATCAGCATGATCAGGCTGCCCAGCGACGGGATGAAGTTGAGCAAGTAGAAGAGTCCCGACAGGTTCGCGTCGTGCAGGCGGCGCACGCTGAGCGCGATGAACGGCACGATGCTCGCGAGGGTGATCAGCAGGATCGGGATCACGAAGACGAGAATTGCGCCGCCCGGCTGGTACTCGCCGTACTGGTCGACCGTGCGCGTCGCTGAGCCGACGACTCCGGCGAGCACCGAGAGCACGATGATAACCAGGTAGAACGCGAGGGTGGTCCACCAGTACTCGGCGCGGCTGGCGCGGCCGGAGAACACGGCGTAATTCTGGAAGAAGCGCTTGACCGCCGTGACGGGGCCGGCGCCGTAGTAGGGCAGGGAGAGCGGATGCTCTCCCTCGGCGACGGGGGTGACCGGCGGCAGGGGCGGGGCGGTCGGAGGAGTGAAGCGCGCGTTGTTATCGGTCATCGCCCCATACTGTCAGTTTTCGAGTCAATGTCGAGTTCGACAGCCGGAAGCGACAAACGCCCCGCTCCGCCGAGGGGCGGGAGCGGGGCGTTCGGGGCGTGACGCTACTCTGCGGCCGGTGTCGACGGGCGGCGGGTGCGCGTGCGGTTGCGGCTGCGCGGGGGACGGGCGGTGCCGTCCGCCGCGGGAGCCGCCGCCGGCGCGCTGCCGGAGGAGTTCGAGCGGGCGGGGCGCTGGCCGCCACCGCTACGGTCGCCGCCACCGTTGCGGTCACCACCGCTGCGCTGGCCGCCACGGCCGCCGTCGCGTGAGCCCGACGCTGCCTGCGGCTCGCGCACGCGGGGCGGGCCCGCGGTCTTGAGCCGGCCCTTCGAGCCCTCGGGGATGTCGAGGTCGGTGAAGAGGTGCGGCGAGGAGGAGTAGGTCTCCATCGGCTCGGGGATGCCCATCTCGAGCGCCTTGTTGATGAGCGACCACTTGTGCATGTCGTCCCAGTCGACGAACGTCACGGCGATACCGGTCTTGCCGGCACGGCCCGTACGGCCCGCGCGGTGCAGGTAGGTGTCGTGGTCGTCGGGGATGGTGTGGTTGATCACGTGCGTGACGTCGTTGACGTCGATACCGCGGGCCGCGACATCCGTGGCAATCAGGATGTCCTTCTTGCCGGCCTTGAACGCTGCCATGGCGCGCTCGCGCTGGTCCTGGTTCAGGTCGCCGTGCACGGCGGCGGCGTTGAAGCCACGGTCGTTCAGCTCTTCGACCAGCTTGGCGGCGGCGCGCTTGGTGCGCGTGAAGACGACGGTCTTGCCGCGGCCCTCGGCCTGCAGGATGCGGGCGATGACCTCGTCTTTGTCGAGCGAGTGCGCGCGGTAGACGACGTGCTTGATGTTCTTCTGCGTGAGGCCCTCGTTGGGGTCGGTCGCGCGGATGTGGATCGGCTTGTTCATAAAGCGACGGGCGAGGGCCACGATCGGGCCGGGCATCGTCGCGGAGAACAGCATCGTGTGGCGGGTCGCGGGCGTCTGCGCGAACAGCTTCTCGATGTCGGCGAGGAAGCCGAGGTCGAGCATCTTGTCGGCCTCGTCGAGGACCATGACCTTGATGTCCTTGAGGCTCAGCATGCGCTGGCTCGCGAGGTCGAGCAGGCGGCCGGGGGTACCGACGATCACCTGGGCTCCGGCCTTGATCTGCTCGACCTGGCCCTCGTAGGCCTTGCCGCCGTAGATGGCGGCGACGGTGGTCGAGCGGTTGGATGCCGCGAGCGTGAGGTCTTCGGCAACCTGCACGCACAGCTCGCGGGTCGGGACCACGACGAGGGCCTGCACGCCGGGAGCCGGGTCGATGCCGAGTTCCTGGAGGAGGGGGAGACCGAAGCCGAGGGTCTTACCGGTACCCGTCTTGGCTTGGCCGATGATGTCCTGGCCGGCGAGACCCATGGGGATGGTCTGCTCCTGGATGGGGAAGGGCTCGACGATGCCCTTGGTTGCGAGTGCGTCGACCATGTCCTGGTCGATCTTGAGATCAGCGAATGTCAATGTACGTGTGCCCTTACGGTCGAGGTACGCCCGCTTTGTCCTGGGGCGCAGGGCCCCCGCCAGATATGGGGGGCATTATGCATAGTTTAGCGGTGCAGCCTGCGAAAGCGGCTCAGCCGCGCAGTGCGGGCGCCGGCGCCCCGTAAGCTGGGGTCGTGGTCAATTGGTTTTCGCGCAAGGGCAAGCGCGTCGAAGTCCCGCGTCTTCGTCCCCGGTCTGAGTCCGAACCGACGACCAAGGTGGACCTCGTCGAGCTCACCCCCGACCTGCTGACCTTCCTCGGCAAGGCCGCGTACCTGCAGCTGACGATCTTCGAGAACCTCGGTTCCGCCATCGCCTCCGCGCCCACGACCGACGCGAAAGAGCTGCTCGCCCGCGTCGCCGCACTCTCGCTCGCGAAGCACCACGGGCTCACCGCCGAGATCCGCCGCCACGGCGAGGAGCCGGGGGCCGTGATGGAGCCGTTCACCGCCGACATCGACGCGTTCCAGGCCACGACCCGGGGAGGCGACTGGAGCGAAGAGCTCGTCGCCTGCCACATCACCGCCGGATTCCTCGACGACTTCTTCGTGCGCCTCGCTGCCGGCCTGCCCGCCGACTACGCGACGCGCGTCACCACGGTGCTGCGCGCAGACTCGGGATCCGACCTCCTCGCCGAGGAGATCCGCGGCGTCATCGACGACGACGAGAAGCTCGCGTCACGACTGGCCATGTGGGGCCGCCGCCTCGTCGGCGACACCATGCTGATCGCCCGCTCGACGCTCGCGTCGAGCGCGAACAGCCTGTCGGACGAAGAGCGTATCGAGCCGGTGTTCACCGAACTGATCGCCTCGCACACGCGGCGCATGGACGGCCTCGGCCTTACCGCGTAGGCAGGCAAAAACCCCGCCGGCCGGGCCGACGGGGTTCTTGGAACGACAGGTCAGGCGCGCCCGCCCGACAGCTTGGTCAGCAGCGTGCGGTCGGAAGCGTAGCGGCGGGGCGGCACGATGAGCGCGACAGCCAGTGCCGCGAGCGAGCCGAGGACGAGGCTGATCAGCCAGATCCAGCCGCCATCGAAGGTGAAGCCCAGCCAGAGCAGACCCACCCAGACGACGGACGAGACCGCGGCGGCCACGGCCGCGGGGAGCACGATCCCGTAGGTCTCGCGGCCCTTCAGCACGTAGGGGAGGATGAAACCCACGCCGGCTGCGATCAGCACGACGAAGAGCAGCTCCATGGTTAGGCCACGAACCCGACGCGGCGGGTCGACTCGGAACCGACCTCGACGTAGCCCAGGTTGGCGACGGGGACGATGTAGAGCTTGCCCTTGCTGTCGACGAGCTTGATGAACTTGCTCTCCGACTCGAGCGCGGTCGCGATGATGGTCTCCACCTCGCTCGCCGTCTGCGACGACTCGAAGTTGATCTCACGGGGGCTGTTGGTAATACCGATGCGAATGTCCACGAGCCAAGATTACGACACCCGCCGGTCGCGTGGCCGACACGTTCGCCCGCGGCAGAACCGGGCGGCACCGACGGCGCGAACCGCGGCGGTGCTCGACGGCCGTGTCGGTGCCTGCCGGTACCGTTGAGGCCGTGACCATCCGCGGATTCCAAGCAGCGACGACGCGCGGTGCCGTCCCCGTCGTCGCGGCTCTCGACGACTCCCAACGCGCTGTTCTCGGGCTCCCCGACGGCGAATCGGCCGCGGTCATCGGGGCCCCGGGCACGGGCAAGACGACCACCATGATCGAACTGGTGGCCGACCGGGTGCTGGGCCGTGGCTGGACGGCCGACGAACTCGTCGTGCTGACTCCCAACCGTGCCTCGGCGACCCGGTTGCGCGACACCCTGGCGGTGCGCCTCGGCGTCGCCACCAACGGGCCGATCGCCCGCACCACCAACTCCATCGCCTTCGAGCTCGTGCAGCACGCGGCGACCGTGTCCGGTGCCGACCGTCCCAAGCTGCTCACTGGCGGGGACCAGGACCAGCTCATCAAAGAACTGCTGCTCGGCCACATCGAGGAGGGCACGGGGCCGGCGTGGCCGCCGATCCTCGCGCCCGAGGTGCGCCAACTGCAGGGATTCCGTACCGAACTGCGCGAGCTCATCATGCGCTCCACCGAGTTCGGCGTGACGCCCGACCGGTTGCGCGAACTGGGCGCGCGGCACGGCCACGAGGAGTGGACCGCGGCCGCCGACTTCGTCGACGAATACCTGCGCGTGCTCGGCTCCCTGCAGCACAACTCGCTCGACGCCGCCGAGCTGATGGCGTTCGCCACGGCGGCGCTCGACCCCGCGACGAACGACGGCGGCATCGGCGACAAGCTCGGCCGGCTGCGGCTCGTCGTCGTCGACGACCTGCAGGAGACCACCGAGGCCACCATCGGTATGCTGCGCGCCTTCGTCGCCCGTGGCGTCGCCGTCGTTGCCTTCGGCGATCCGGATGTCGCGACCAACGCCTTCCGCAGTGGCGAACGCGACGCGCTGGGAACCCTGTCCACGCGACTCGGGCTCCCGGGGCTGCGCACCTTCATCCTCTCGACGGCCCACCGGCAGGGCACCGAGCTGCGTGCCCTCACCAGCGCGGTCACGGACCGCATCGGTACGGCCGCCGCGGGGCGTCAGCACGCCGCGGTCGCGGGAGGCCCGTCGTACGAGCAGCCCGTCGTCACGGTGCGCGCGGCTACGCCGGCACGCGAGGTCGCCGCGATCGCGCGGCTGTTCCGCCAGCACCACCTGCTGCGAGGCGTGCCGTTCGGCCGCATGGCGGTCGTGGTGCGCACCGGATCGCTGATCCGCCCGATCAGCCGGGCGCTCGCGCTCGCCGAGGTGCCCACGCGTACCCTCGCCGGCGGCACGGCGCTGCGCGACGACCAGGCCGCCCGTGCGCTGCTGACCGTTGTCGACGTCGGGCTGGGCCGCACCGAACTCTCCCCGGCCCTCGCCACCGAGATCATGCTCGGCCCGTTCGGCGGCTTCGACCGGCTCGCCCTGCGCCGCCTGCGGGTGGCGTTGCGCGCCGAGGAGCTCGACGGCGGCGGCAACCGCGGCAGCGACGAGCTGCTCGTCGAGGCGCTGAGTGCGCCGGGCCGTTTCGCCACGATCGACCACCGCATCGGTCGCAACGCCGACCGCATCGCCCAGACCCTCGCTGCGACCGCCGAGCTCGCCGCCGACAACGGGTCGATCGAGCAACTGCTCTGGCTGGTCTGGGAGCGCTCGGGTCTCGCCAAGGTCTGGTTCGAGCAGGCGCTCGGCACCGGGCTCACCGCGGCCGACGCCAACCGCAACCTCGACGGCGTGATGGCCCTGTTCACCGCCGCCCGCCGCTTCGCCGAGCGCCGCCCGAACGACGGGCCCCGGCTGTTCATCGACGACCTGCTCGGAGCCGAGGTCCCCGAAGACACCCTCGCCCCGCAGACCAACGACGAGTCGGTGCTCGTCACCACCCCCTCCGGAGCCGTCGGCCTGGAGTTCGACGTCGTCGCCGTCGCGGGGCTGCAAGACGGCGTGTGGCCCAACCTGCGCATCCGCGGCTCGCTGCTCTATCCGCAAGATCTGGTCGCGGCATCCACGGGTCAACTCGTCGCGCGCGACGACGACGGCGCCTCGGCGGCCGACGACCGCAAGCAGGTGCTCGGCGACGAACTGCGCATGTTCGCGCTCGCCGTGTCGCGCGCGACCACGCAGGTGATCCTCACCGCCGTCGCCAACGAGGACGAGGCGGCGTCGGTGCTGTTCGGGCTCGTGCCGCCGGGCATCGGCGAAGAACTCGACGCGACCGAGTGGCACCCGCTATCGCTGCGCGGAGTCACGGGGCGGCTGCGGCGCGAACTCGTGCGCCCGCGGCCCGACATCCCGGCCGCGTTCGCGACGGCAGACCGGGCGGATGCCGCGGCCTCCCTCGCGCGCCTGGCCCGGGCCCGCGTGCCCGGTGCCGACCCCGCGGAGTGGCACGGACTGCTCGAACCGTCGACCACCGGCCCGCTGCACGACCTCGACGACCCCGAGGTGACCGTCGGCGTCTCGCCGTCCAAACTCGAGGCGTTCGAGGCGAGCCCGCTCAACTGGTTCATCGACGTGATGAGCGGCTCGCAGTCGAGCACCGCGATGGGCATCGGCACCATCGTCCACTGGGCGATGGAGACGGCCACCGACCCGTCGGTCGAGGCGCTCTGGGCGGCGGTCGAGTCACGCTGGAGCGAACTGCTCTTCGAGTCGCCCTGGCTCGCCGAGAAGCAGCGGCGCGCGGTGCGGGTGTTGACCGCGGGGCTGTCGGAGTACCTCACCGACTTCCGCGGCGCGGGCAAAGAACTGGTCGCGGCCGAACCGTCGTTCAGCGTCGTCGTCGGACGCGCAAAGCTCAACGGCAAGATCGACCGGGTCGAGAAGCACGACGACGGGTCGATCGTCATCGTCGACCTCAAGACCGGCCGGGCCGAGACCAACCAGGCCAAGATCGACGCCAACGCGCAGCTCGGCGCCTACCAGCTGGCCTACGACCACGGCGTGCTCGAAGAACTGCCCGAGGGGCATAAGGCCGGGGGAGCGAAGCTGCTCTACGTCGCGTCGGGCAAGGGCGGCAAGCTCTACCGCGAGGCCGTGCAGGGTCCGCTCGTGGGTTCCGAGCTCGACGAACTGCGCGCCCGCATCGAGCTGGCCGCGATCGGCATGGCGGCGGCCGAGTTCGCCGGTGTGCTCAACCTCGACGCGTACGGGCCGGGCAACGACCCCAAGTACCGCATCCACCTCGTGAAGGCGGTGACCGCGTGAGCATCGACCTTCAGGTGGGCGCGCGGGTGAGCGCGCTCGAGATCGCGGCGGCGATCGACGGCGATCCGCCCACGCCGCAGCAGCAGGCCGTGATCGAGGCCGACCTGGCGCCGGCACTCGTCATCGCGGGCGCGGGCAGCGGCAAGACCGAGACCATGGCCAACCGCGTGCTCTATCTGCTCGCCAACGGCATGGTGCAGCCGAGCGAGGTGCTCGGCCTCACCTTCACCCGCAAGGCGGCAGGCGAACTCGCCACGCGCATCCGGGAACGCATCGAACAGCTCGCGGCGGCCGGACTCGTCGGCGACGACTACGACGTCTTCGACGCCCCCACCGTGGCGACCTACAACTCGTTCGCCAATTCGATCTACCGCGACAACGCCGCCCTCATCGGGCGCGAGAGCGACGCGGCCGTCCTGAGCGAGGCATCCAGCTGGCAGCTCGCCCGCTCGATCGTGGTCGCGAGCCACGACGAACGGCTCGCCGACCTCGACAAGAGCGTCGACGTGGTGACCAAGGCGGTCATCAACCTGAACCACGAGCTCAGCGAGATCGAGCGCGACTCCGACGACGTGCGGCGCATGGTCGGCGAGCTCGGGTCGGTGCTGGAGCTGCCCTACGGCGGACGCTCGAACGCACGCTACCCCGAGGTGCGCAAGGCGATCGAGGCGGTGCAGGGTCTTCCGGTGCTGCTCGACCTCGCCGACGCGTTCGCCGCCGCCAAGGCGAACCGCGGCCTCGTCGAGTACTCCGACCAGGTAGCGCTCGCCCTCACGGCGACCGAGCGCGTGCCGAAAATCGCCGAAGAGCTGCGCACCCGTTTCGCCGTCGTGCTGCTCGACGAGTACCAGGACACCTCGGTCGTGCAGACCCGTCTGCTGCGACGGCTGTTCCGCGACCACGCGGTGATGGCGGTCGGCGACCCCCACCAGTCGATTTACGGATGGCGCGGCGCGAGTGCCGCGAACCTCGGCGGTTTCCCCGCCGACTTCAGCAGCGCGCCCGGCTCGGTCGCGAAGTTCGACCTGTCCACGAGCTGGCGCAACGGCCACGCGATCCTCGCGTCGGCGAACGCCCTCGTCGAGAAGCTCAACCTCGTCACCACCGTCGAGGTCGGGTCACTCACCGCGAGCCCGGCCGCGTCCGACGAAGACCTCTCCGTCGTCTTCGAGGAGACCGTGACCGACGAGGCGGCGGCCACCGCGGCCTGGCTCAAGGCGCAACTCGCCGTGCCGTCGAAGAAGGGCACGCAGCGCACGGCCGCGATGCTCATGCGCACACGGTCGACGATGTCGGTGTTCACGGCCGCGCTCGACGACGCCGGGGTGCCGTACCACGTGCTCGGAATCGGCGGCCTGCTGCAGGAACCCGAGATCGTCGACCTCGTGAGCGCGCTCTGGGTGGTCAATGACCCGACGGCCGGGTCGCAGCTGATCCGGCTGCTCACCGGGTCGCGCTGGCGCCTGGGCGTGCAAGACGTCAACGCCCTCAGCCGGCTCGCGTCGTGGTTGCGCGACCGCGACTACGCCCAGCAGCCGCTCGCCGACGACCTGCGCGAGGCGATGCGTGCCTCCGTCGCCGAGGCCGAGGGCGGTTCGATCGTGGAGGCGCTCGACTTCATTGCGCACACCCGCCGGGAGCACGGCGCGCTGAAGAACTTCAGCGAGGCAGGCCTCGACCGGCTGCGCGACGCGGGGGCCACCTTCGCGCGGCTGCGCTCGCGCGCCAACCTCGAGCTCGTCGACTTCGTCACGCTCGTCGAGCAGGAGCTGATGCTCGACATCGAGGTCGCCGCGAACGACCGGCTGCCTCTCGGCAACGCGAACCTCGAGGCGTTCTTCGACGCGCTCGGCGGCTACCTCTCCAGCGACGACCGCGCCTCGCTCGGCGGGTTCCTCTCCTGGTTGAGCGTCGCCGAGTGGCGCGACAGCCTCGGGCCTCGGCCCGAGGACCCCGAACCGGGCACGGTCCAGCTGCTGACGATCCACGGGTCGAAGGGGCTCGAGTGGGACATCGTCGCGGTGCCCCGCCTCGTGGAGGGCGAGCTGCCCGGCGCCGCGAAAGACGGCTACAACGGCTGGCTGTCACTCGGCGCTCTGCCGTACGAATTCCGCGGTGACGCGAGCGAGCTGCCGCTGCTGCGCTGGCGGGGCATCGAGACCCAGAAGGAATTCGACGACAACCGCAAACAGTTCAAGCTTGACCTCGAGACGCGGCACCGGCTGGAGGAACGCCGGCTCGCCTACGTCGCCGTCACCCGCGCGCGGCACTCGCTGCTGTTGAGCGGCTCGTTCTGGTCGAAGCAGTCGAAGCCGCGCAGCCCGAGCGAGTTCCTGCTCGACCTCGAGGCGTCCGGCGTGATCGGCGAGCTGCCGACCGAGAGCGAGCACGAGGAGAACCCGCTCGGTACCGAACCCGAGCTGCTGCTCTGGCCGGTCGACCCGCTCGGCGTGCGCCGCGGCCGGGTGGAAGCGGGAGCCGCCGCCGTGCGGGCCGTGCTCGACCGCGAACCGGCCGACGACGACCTGCCCGGCAAATGGGCCGACGACCTCACCCTGCTGCTGCGCGAACGCGAGCAGCGACTCGGCGCGAACGAGCTCGTGCCGGTGCCAGCGCGCGTGTCCGCCTCGCGGTTCAAGGACTTCGTCACCGACCCGGCGGCCGTCGCCTCGTCGCTGCGCCGCCCCATGCCCGAGCGCCCGTACAAGGCGACCCAGATCGGTACGCTCTTCCACGCCTGGGTCGAGGAACGCTACGGCGTCGGCGGCACGGGCGAGGAGCTCGACGCCTTCGCGCTGGAACTCGACGACGGCGGCCTCGACGGCGAGATCACCAGCGATGCCGAACTCGTGCGCCTGCAAGACACCTTCGCCCGCTCGGCGTGGGCCGGCCGCAAGCCGATCGACGTCGAACGCGAGATCCACCTGCCATTCGACGGCCGCGTCGTCATCTGCAAGATCGACGCCGTCTATTTCGACGGCGAACGGTACGAGGTGGTCGACTGGAAGACCGGCAAGGCTCCGAAGGATGCCGCCGACCTCGAGCGCAAGCAACTGCAACTCGCGCTCTACCGACTCGCCTACGCGCGCTGGAAAGGCATCGACCCGCAGCTCATCGACGCCGTGTTCTACTTCGTGGCCGACGACACAGTGGTCACGCCCGAGCGCATCTTCGACGAGGCCGAGCTGATCGCCCTCTGGCGCGCCAGCTTCGGTCGCTGAGCCTGTCGAAGCGCCCGGTCGCTGAGCCTGTCGAAGCGCCCAACCGGTCAGAATTACACGCGCAAGCATCCACCGGTGAAGATTCGCTTCGCCGAACACATCGACAGCATCGAGCAGGCATTCTTGCGCGAGAAGCAGGTTCAGGGCTGGAGTCGCGCAAAAAAGCTGGCGTTGATCAACGGGCGGCTGGGGGATCTGCCCGGGCTCTCTGTGACTGAGGTAGCTGGCCCTTCGACAGGCTCAGAGACCGGCAGTGTGACTGAACCGGGTGCTGGCCCTTCGACAGGCTCAGGGACCGGGGGTGGCGAGGGCTAGACCGCGCGCTCGGTGCGGTCGAGCAGCGCCTCGACCTCGTCGACCGCCATGACCTCCATGGTCTGCGGGTTGAGCGGGTTCATCACGTCGTTGAGCGTCGAGTCGACCAGCGCGCTGAGCATCTCGACAGCGTCATCCACGATCTCGGTGCTTCTCGTGTCGGTGCCGTGCAGCAGCCACTTGGCGATCTCCAGCTCCGCGTAGAGCTTGGCGCGCTGGCGTACGTGGCGGTCGCCCGAGCCGCGGACCGACTGGTACGCGTCGAACGCGCTGTCGGCGACGGCTTCGGGGGCACCGAGCAGCCAGGCGAGGTCGCGGGCGGGGTCGCCGACGCGCAGTTCCTGCCAGCCGAGCAGTCCGGTGACGATTCCGTCGGACGAGAGGAAGGAGTCGGCGCTCAGCGCGTTGTTGATCACGGTGGGCTGGAACTGCCAGAGCTTGCTGTCTTCGGTGGCGCGTTCCCAGCGGCTGAGCAGCTGCGGCGGCACCAGGCCGGTGGCGCCGGCGCGGTCCATCACCGAGACGGAGGCACGCAGCGCCTCGCCGGAGGAGAGCATGGGCAGGCCCGCGTCGGTGACGAAGCTGGTCGGCAGGTTGTGCACGGCGGCGATGCCCGACCCGATGGACGCTGCGAGACCGTTCGGCCCGGCGTCGAGACGGCTCAGGCCGACCTTGGTGCCGTAGACGAACTCGTAGATGATGGCGCGGGTGCCCGAGACAGGCACCTGGCCGACGTACTGCGAGACCGCGAACGGCAGGCGAGTGCGCACGCCGTTGCTGATGGCGCGCAGGGCGACCAGATCGGCCGACTGCTCGACTTCGGCGCGCTCGTTGCGGGGGACGCGGATGATGAGGTGGCGACCGTCACGGGCGGTCAGCAGGGCGGAGTCGAACTCGTTGTGCAGCGCAGAGCCGAAGCTCGAGGTCTCCACGAGGTCGAGGCCGTCGACGGCAGAGGTCGCGAGCGCGGCTAGAGTGAGGTGGGATCTGGCCATACCCAACAGGGTAGATCGCCAGTGCCCCGGTTTCCCCGAACGCCACGCACTTCTGATGGGTCGCAGCATGCCAGATTCTTTCCTCTCGCGACTTCCACTGTCTCGATTCGAGGTCGACCGCGACTACCTGACGAGAGAACGTCCGGATGTCGTCGCCGAACTCCTCGCGGACCCTGCGACGAGACTCCTCCCGATGTTCCAGGGCACCGCGCTGCTGTCGAGCCCGACGAGCCTCGCGCTCGTCCCCGTGTCGGCGGTGCCGCCGGCCGAACTGCTCGTCTACCTCGGCCGTTCCACGTCGACGACCAGTCCCGAGCCCGTCGGTACCCCGATCCTCGCCGCGGTGCTCGCCGACGCCGGGCACCTCGCCGAGTCGGACTGGGGCAATCTGCGCAAACTCGGCAGCGTGCTGAGCGACCGCGACACCGGGCTGTTCACCGAGGCCCTCGCGATCGTCAACTGGCACGAGTCCCACCTGTTCTCGCCGCGCACCGGCGTGCCGACCATTCCGGGCAAGGCCGGGTGGGTGCGCATCGACCCGACCACGGGCGCCGAGCTCTACCCGCGCACCGACTCGGCGATCATCGTCGGCATCACCGACGCCGACGACCGCCTGCTGCTCGGTTCGAACGCGCTCTGGGAGAGCAACCGGTTCTCGCTGCTCGCCGGTTTCGTCGAGCCGGGGGAGTCGCTCGAGGCCGCCGTCATCCGCGAGATCTTCGAGGAGTCGGGGCTCCACGTGGTCGACCCCGTCTATCTGGGCAGCCAGCCGTGGCCGTTCCCCGCCTCGCTCATGCTCGGCTTCACCGCGCGGCTCGACCCGTCGATCGAGGCCGACCTCACGCCCGACGGCAACGAGATCCTCGAGCTGCGCTGGTTCAGCCGCGACGAGCTCCGTGATCAGCTCGGCGACATCCTTCTGCCCGGGCCCACCTCCATCGCCCGCTCGATCATCGAACGGTGGTTCGGCGGCCCGATCGACGACGGCGCCGTATGAGCCAGACCGAGATCCGCAGCGCGGAGAGCCTGCTCGCCGGCCTCGACGACCAGCAGCGCGTCGCCGCCGAAACCCTGCTCGGCCCGGTCTGCCTCCTCGCCGGTGCCGGGACGGGCAAGACCCGCGCCATCACCCACCGCATCGCCTACGGTGTGGCGACCGGCGTCTACCCTCCCGGGCGCGTCATGGCACTCACCTTCACGAGCCGCGCCGCGGGCGAGCTACGCTCCCGGCTGCGCCACCTCGGGGCGGCCGGAGTCTCGGCGCGCACCTTCCACGCGTCCGCGCTCGCGCAGCTGAACTTCTTCTGGCCGCAGGTGGTCGGCGGCACGATGCCCCGGCTCATCGACAGCAAGGCCCGTCTGCTCGCGCAGGCCGCCGAGACGATCCGCCTCAAGCTCGACACCCCGACCCTGCGCGACACCGCGGCCGAGATCGAGTGGCGCAAGGTGTCGAGACTCAGCATCGAGCAGTACGGTGCCGCCGCGGCATCCCGGAATCTGCCCCCGGCACTGACGATCGACAAGGCCGTCGCCCTGCAGCAGGCCTACGAGAACCTCAAGGACGAACGCCGCCAGCTCGACTTCGAAGACGTGCTGCTGGCCACCGCCGGCATGATCGAGACCGAGGCGCGGGTGGCGCAGCAGGTGCGGGAGCAGTACCGCTTCTTCGTCATCGACGAATACCAGGACGTCTCGCCCCTGCAGCACGACCTGGTCAAACTGTGGATGGGGGAGCGCAACGACCTGTGCGTCGTCGGCGACGCCAGCCAGACGATCTACTCGTTCGCCGGGGCGACGCCCGAGTACCTGCTCGGATTCGCGAGCGCCTACGACGACGCGACCGTGGTGCGGCTGGAGCAGAACTACCGGTCCACCCCCGGCATCATCGAGGCCGCCAACCGCCTGATGAAGGGCCGCCCGGGCGCGCTCACCCTGCATTCGCCGCCCGAGACCGGCGACACCGTCGTGTCGCCCGCGGCCGCCCGCCCGCCGCTGGTCGACGGGTTCGACAGCGACACGAGCGAAGCGCGCGCTGTGGCAAAGGCAGTCGCCGACGAGATCGCCGGCGGCACCAAACCCGAGGACATCGCGATCCTGTTCCGCATCAACGTGCAGGCGGCCGCGATCGAGGCGGCGCTCAACACTCTCGGCGTGCCGTACCTGGTGCGCGGCGCGACCCGTTTCTTCGAACTGCGCGAGATCAAGGAGGCGCTGATGATGTTCAAGGGCGCCTCGGTCTCGATCGTCGGAGAACCGCTGTTCAAAACGGTGAGCGACGTGCTGCGCTCGCTCGGCTGGACGCAGGAGGCCCCCGAGGCCCGCGGCGCCGTGCGCGACCGCTGGGAATCGCTCAACGCCCTGATGGGACTGGCCGAGCAGACACCCGCCGGCACCACCCTCAAGGACTTCGTCGACGACCTGTTCGAGCGACAGGCCGCGCAGCACGAACCGACTCTCTCTGCCGTGACCATCGCCACCCTGCACTCGGCCAAGGGCCTCGAGTGGGAGTCGGTGCACCTCGTCGGCCTCAGCGAGGGTCTCGTGCCGATCACCTACGCCAAGACCGACGAGGCCGTCGACGAGGAGCGCCGCCTGCTCTACGTCGGCATCACGCGGGCACGGCGGAAGCTGAGCCTGTCGTGGGCGGCGACCGGGTCGAACTCCGGCGGCTCGTTCCGTCCCGGCCAGCGTCAGGCGAGTCGCTTTCTCGCCGAACTGCAGCGCTGACCTCGTCGTTCTGACAGCCGCACCCCGGGTGGGGCAGCCAGGCCGTCGTCGAGACGGCACCCGAGTCGGCCGCGATGGTCGTCGACACGTGGGCGGATGACGCCTTCCCGGCCGTCAGCCGGGCGAGAGCCAGGCGGCTCACGGTCGCGGCGACCTCGATCGATTCGAGCGGTGTCTACGTCGCGCCGTGGCGTCCCCATAGCTGCGCCGAGATCGCCGGCCACGCGGCATCCGCGTCGGTGCGGTAGCGCTGCAGGCAGTACAGACAGGGGCCCGACCCCGGTTCGACGACCGGCCCGATCTCGACGGTGGTGTCGGTGAACAGCACGGGCAGGTGCGGGATGTCGCGCCGCAACCACAGCCCGTGAAGCTCGGGCGCGAGCACGAAGTGGCCGACCGCGATGGCGAGGTCGCACCGTGACTGGGTCGCGGCCTCCTCCGCCGTCACCACCGTCACGGTGAGGCCGGCCGCGCGCAGCACGTCGGCGATGCGCGCGACGGTGGGCCCGCCGCCCACCACTGTCACGGACCACGGGGGAGCGGCGGTCCGTGGCGCGAGCGCCGGCGCGAGCTGGTCGAGCAGGGTCTCGACGGCCGAATCGTCCGCGCCCGCGGCGTGCGCGATCATCGTGAGACCGGGCTCGGTGACGCCCACGGTGAGTGCCGCGATCATGCGCTCGTCGGCCGAGGTCACGTCGCCGAGCACGACGACCGGCGCGGCAACACCGAACTGCAGGCTCGTGGGTGACCGCCAGACGAGCGGGTATCGCGGGTCGATTGTGAGAACCATGCCGAGAGGATGGCACGGGGCGTCGACACCGCGCGCAATCTATCCACAGCCCACTGGAAAGCGGGTGCGCTACTGCTCGGTCGGCCGCTCGCTCGTGTCGTCGTTGAGCAGGTCTTCGATCGCCTGGTCGATGTCGTCGGGCGCCGGGGTCCCCGCGGTGAGGCGGGCGACGAGCGCCGTCGGGTCGGTGATGTCCTCGGCGGTGGGCACCAGGTCGGGGTGCGACCACAGGGCGTCCCGCGCCTCGGCGCCCACGGCGTCGGACACGGCCTGCCACATCGCGGCCGCCTCGCGCAGCCGGCGCGGTCGCAATTCGAGACCGACGAGCGTGGAGAACGCGGACTCGGCGGGGCCGCCCGACGCGCGGCGGCGACGCACGGTCTCCGCGATCGCGACGCTGGAGGGGAGGCGCGAGGTGGCCTGGGCGGTAACGACGTCGACCCAGCCCTCGATCAGGGCGAGCATGGTCTCGAGGCGGCCGAGTGCGGCCAGCTGCTCCTCGGACTTCGGCGGGATCAGCGCACCGCTCGTCATCGCAGCGCGCAGCTCTTCGGGGTTCGACGGGTCGAAATCGGAGGCGAGCTCCTCGAGCCGGTCGGTATCGATGCGGATGCCGTGGGCGAACTCGGTGATCGAGGTCATGAGTTGCAGCCGCAGCCACTTCGCGTGGCGGAACAGACGGGCGTGGGCGAGCTCGCGCACCGCGAGGTAGAGCTGCACCTGGTCGACCGGCACGTCGAGACCGGTCGCGAAAGCCGCGACGTTCTGCGGGATCATCGCCGCGAACTGGTCGGATTCGCCGTGCTCGGACGCGCTGATCGCCCCGAGCAGCGGGATGCCGATGTCGCCGCCGGAGACGACCTCGCTCGAGAGCTGCCCGACGACCTGGCCGAGCTGCATCGCGAACAGGGTGCCGCCGACGTTGCGCATGAGCTGGCTCGCGCCGGCGATCATGTCGGTCATCTCTTCCGGTGCCTGGTCGCGCAGCACGCTGGTGAGCGAGTCGGCGATGCTCGTCGCGACGGGTTCGGAGAGCTGGATCCAGACCGGCATGGTCTCGGTGACCCACTCGGTGCGGCTCATCAGCCGCGGCTGCGAGGTCAGTTCGGAGATGTCGGTGGCCTCGGCGAGCCAGAGCGACGCGACGTGGAACGCCTGCTCGATCTGCGAGCGTTCGGCGGGAAGCGACACCACCGTCGACCGCGAGGCGAGCGATTTCGCCTGGTCGAGTGCGAGGCCCCAGTTGATGCCGTCGCCGCTCGACTGCATCGCACTCTGCAACTGCGCGATGAGCTGGGCGACCAGCTCGGGGTCGTTGGGCAGACCGGCCGCGCTGGCCAGTTTGCTCGGGTCTAGGTCGGTGTTCCCCGCGAGAAACGCGCGCAGCATCTCACGGAACTCCTCATCGGGCTCTTCCCGCGAATCTTCAGCCATGCAAACTACGCTAGCCGCTGCACGGTTGGCGGGGCTGGGTTTTCGCCTAGGCTGAACCGACTGGCTGTGCGCCCGTGGCGAACACTCTCCCCGGCTCGCCGCGCCAGCGGCGTTTCCCGCTTCGAACAACAAGGATTACCGTGGCGCTCTTCGCCAATTCAGACCTGCCCGCTGCCAGAAGGCGCTCCCGCGCGTCCACCGTCGGCTGGTCTCTTCTCGGAGTCTCCCTCGCCGTGACGGTCGTCGTGGCGCTCGTGCCCGCGCCGTACGTGATCGAGCAGCCCGGACCGGTCTTCGACGTGTTGGGCGACGTCGAGGTCGGCGGCGACACCGTTCCGCTCATCGACATCGCCGACGCCGAGACGTATCCCACCAGCGGATCGCTCAACATGCTTACCGTCTCGATCAGCGGCAGCCGCGAGACCCCGCTCAACTGGTTCCAGGTCGCCACCGCGTGGTTCGACACGAGCAAGGCCGTCGTTCCGATCGACAACGTCTACCCCGTGGGCGTGACTGTGGAACAGTCGAACGAGCAGAGCCAGATCGCGATGCAGAACTCGCAGCAGGAGGCCGTCGCCGCGGCGCTTACCGACCTCGACTACGACTTCACCACCAACCTCTCCGTCGCCGGCGTCAACGAGGGCAGCCCCGCCGACGGTTCGCTCGAGGCGGGCGACACGATCGTCAGCGTCAACGGAGAGACCTTCACCGACGTCACCGGCCTGCAGTCCACCATCGCCGCGAACGGCGTCGACAGCCCGGCGACGGTCGTGGTGACCCGGGACGGCGACGAGAAGACCTTCGAGATCACCCCGGTCATGAGCGAGGCGTCGACGCCCACCGCCATCCTCGGAATCACGGTCCAGGGCGACTTCGACTTCCCGATCGACGTCACGATCCAGCTCGAGAAGGTCGGGGGTCCGAGCGCGGGCCAGATGTTCGCACTGGGCATCATCGACAAGTTGACGCCCGGCGAGCTCACGGGCGGTCAGGATGTCGCGGGCACGGGCACCATCACCGGCGAGGGCGTCATCGGGGCGATCGGCGGTATCCGGCAGAAGATGTACGGCGCCGTGCGGGCGGGCGCGGACTACTTCCTCGCTCCGGCGTCCAACTGCGACGAAGTCGTCGGGCACGTCCCCGACGGGCTGACGGTCTTCGCCGTCGGCGAACTCTCCGATTCCATGGCGGTGCTCGACGCGCTGTCCACCGGCGCCTCCACCGATGACCTGCCCACCTGTACCGCGGAATAGCCTGTCAACCAATGTGACAGCTGTGGGCGGACTCGCAGTCCGCCCCGTTAAGATGACCGTGACCGACCACTAAGGCCAGGAGCAGTCGCTTGACTTCCACAGCAAACCCACCCGCCAGTAAGACGAGGGTCACCCTCGCGATCACCGCCGCGATCGTCGCCGTTCTGGTGGTGATCTTCTTCATCGTGGCAGGGCTCTACACCGACGTACTCTGGTTCGACCAGCTCGGGTTCTTGAGCGTCCTGACCACCCAGTGGATCGCGACCGCCGTGATGTTCCTCGTCGGATTCGTCGCGATGGCAGTCCCCGTCTGGGTCAGCATCGAGATCGCTTTCCGATCGCGCCCCGTGTACGCCAAGCTCAACTCGCAGCTCGACCGCTACCAGCAGGTCATCGAGCCGCTGCGCCGCCTCGCGATGTTCGGCATTCCCGCGGTCCTCGGCCTCTTCGCCGGCGTCTCCGCGGCCACCCGCTGGCCCGTCGTCCTGCAGTACTTCAACCGCACCCCCTTCGGCGAGACCGACCCGCAGTTCGGCCTCGACGTGTCGTTCTACATCTTCGAGCTTCCGTTCTTCCGCGGCGTCGTCGCGTACGCGTCGGCAATCGTGCTGATCGCCGGTATCGCGGCGCTCGCCACGACTTACCTGTACGGCGCCATCCGCGTCTCCGGGCGCGAGGTGCGCATCTCCAAGTCGGCGCGCATCCAGATCGCGGTCACCCTCGCGATCTACGTCGCCCTGCAGGCCGTGAGCATCTGGCTCGACCAGTACACGACCCTGACCTCGCCGAGCGCCGGATACCTGCAGACCGGTGCCGGCTACACCGAGGCCAACGCGACGATCCCCGGCCGCGCCATCCTCGCCGGCATCGCCGCCGTCGTCGCCATCCTCTTCATCGTGACCGCCGTCATCAAGCGCTGGCGCCTGCCGATCATCGGCACCGCGCTGCTGCTGATCAGCGGCATCGTGCTCGGCGGCATCTACCCGTGGATCGTGCAGCGCTTCCAGGTCGAGCCGAGCTCGCGCAGCCTCGAGGCCGACTACATCGACCGCAGCATCGAAGCCACCCGTGACGCCTACGGCGTCGACGAGGTGACCGAGCAGTCCTACAACGCGACCACCGACGCCGAGGCGGGCGCACTGCGCGCCGACGCCGAGACGACCGCGAACATCCGCATCATCGACCCCGCCCTGGTGTCGAACTCGTTCGCCCAGCTCGAGCGCGTGCGCCAGTACTACCAGTTCTCCCCGAACCTCGACGTCGACCGCTACGAGATCGACGGCACCGTACAGGACACGGTGATCGCGGTCCGCGAACTGGATCAGGAGGGCCTCGGCGACTCGCAGACGCCGTACTCCAACGCGTTCGTCTACACCCACGGCTACGGCGTGGTCGCCGCCTACGGCAACCAGCGCACGACCGACGGCCAGCCCGTGTTCCTCCAGTCCGGCATCCCGTCGACCGGCGCGCTGAACATCGACGAGCCCCGCGTGTACTTCGGCGAGTCGTCGCCGACCTACTCCGTCGTGGGCGCACCCGAGGGATCCACCGCGATCGAACTCGACTACCCGTCGGGCGACGAGGAGAACAGCGCGTCGAGCGCCACCACCACCTTCGACGGTGACGGCGGCCCCAAGCTCGACAACGTGTTCAACAAGCTCGTCTACGCGATCAAGTTCCAGTCGGAGCAGATCTTCCTCTCGAACGCCGTCACGTCGGAGTCGCAGATCCTCTACGACCGCGACCCGATCGAGCGTGTCTCCAAGGTCGCGCCGTACCTGACCCCCGACACCGACACGTACCCCGCAGTGGTGGACGGCCGGATCGTCTGGATCGTCGACGCGTACACGACCAGCGAGAACTACCCGTACTCGCAGGTCGAGACGCTGAGCGACACGATCGTCGACACCAACACGCAGGCGCTGCCCTACGCGGTGGACAACCTCAACTACATCCGCAACTCGGTCAAGGCCACGGTCGACGCGTACAGCGGTGAAGTGAAGCTCTACGCGTGGGACACGGAAGACCCGATCCTGCAGACCTGGCAGAAGATCTTCCCGTCGACGCTGCTCTCGGCCGACGACATGGACGCCGAGCTGCTCGACCACGTGCGCTACCCGTCCGACCTGTTCAAGGTGCAGCGCGCCATCCTCGGTTCGTACCATGTGACCGACGCCAACACCTTCTTCTCGGGCAACGACCAGTGGGTCACCCCGAACGACCCGACGTCGCCGGCCGCGAGCCCCACACTGCAGCCGCCGTACTACCTCACGATGAAGGTTCCCGGCACCGACGCTCCCGCGTTCACGCTGTACTCCACGTTCATCCCGCGTGCGTCGTCCACGTCCACCTCGAGCGTGCTGAGCGGGTACCTCGCCGTGAACTCCGACGTCGGGGAGGACTACGGCAAACTCACGCTGCTCACACTGCCGAGCGGGGATACCGTGCCCGGCCCCGGGCAGGTGCAGAACAGCTTCAACTCCGACACCGAGGTGGCGAGCCAGCTCGCGCTGCTGTCGCGCGGTGATACCGAAGCGATCCAGGGCAACCTGCTGACCGTCCCGGTCGGCGGGGGACTGCTCTACGTGCAGCCGGTCTACGTGCAGTCGACGAGTGGCACGAGCTACCCGCTGCTGCGCAAGGTGCTCGTCGGCTTCGGCGACCAGATCGCCTTCGAGGACACCCTCGACGAGGCGCTCGACGCGCTGTTCGGCGGCGACTCCGGAGCGGCTGCCGGTGACGGCGGAACCGTCGTCGACCCCGACCCGAGCACCGAGGTGCCCGACACCGACGTGCCGGACACGGACGTGCCCGACACCGAGGAGCCCGCCACCGGCACCGTCGACGAGACCGCGCTGGCCGAGGCTCTGGCCGACGCCAAGGACGCGCTCGACGACCGCGAAGCGGCCTACGCCTCGAACGACCTCGTCGCCGCAGCCGAGGCGGACAACCGCCTCACCGCCGCGCTGACCGCAGCACTCGCCGCCAGCGGCGAGTAGCACCGTGGTCGACCTCGGTTCAGGCGACTGGCTCGACGCCAACCGCGCGCAGTGGGACGAACGCGTCCCACTGCACGTGGCGAGCGAGTTCTACGACCAGTCGGCCCTGCGCGCGGGTCACGGCGCGCTCTACCCGATCGAGGAGCGCGAGCTCGCGGACTACTTCCCGGAGGGACTCGAGGGCAAGCGGATACTGCACCTGCAGTGCCACTTCGGTGCCGACAGCCTCGTACTCGCCCAGCGCGGCGCGACGGTGGTCGGCATCGACTTCTCGAAGCCGGCCGTCGTGCAGGCCCGGGCGCTCGCGACCGAGGTCGGTCTCGCCGACCGCGCCCGGTTCGTGAATGCGAACATCTACGACGCGCGGCACACCCTGCCGGAGCCGGAATCCTTCGACATCGTCTACACGACCTGGGGCACCATCGGCTGGCTGCCCGACGTCGCCGAGTGGGCGCGCATCGTCGAGTGGTATCTCAAGCCCGGCGGACGGCTGTATTTCGCCGACGGCCATCCCGCCGCCTGGACGCTCGACGGCGGCGAGAACGAACTGCCGACCCTGCAGTACGCCTACGAGACCGACGGTGTCGCCGACGTGATCGAGGACGACCAGGACTACGCCGTCGAGGATGCCGGTCTGACCAACACCCGCACGTACGAGTGGCCCCACCCGCTGAGCGAGACCGTCACGGCTCTGCTCGCGACGGGCTCCGCCTGGACTTCCTCCACGAGCACTACGAGATTCCGTGGAAGATGTTCGGCTCGCTCGAGCCCACGGACGATCGGCTGTTCCGGTGGCCGGATACCAAATGGATGCCGCTCGCGCTCAGTCTGGGACTGAGCAAACCGTCCGCCTGACGCACGGTGGTGAGGGCCTCCCGAATACCGTGCTACTGTTGATCTTGCAGCGCGGGGTGGAGCAGTTCGGTAGCTCGCTGGGCTCATAACCCAGAGGTCGCAGGTTCAAATCCTGTCCCCGCAACAGAGAAGAAGTCCCGGTCACTTGTGACCGGGACTTCTTGCTTTAACCGGCGGCCCTCGGTCATAGGCAGGATCGGCACGGGCTTGCCGCGCGGGACGCCCGTCGGCGACGATGGGACGACCACCGCGGCGTCGCCGGCTGCCCGACTCGCCGCGCCCCACCTAGGGAAGCTCAGGCCCCCGTGAGAACTCTCCTCGCCAACCGCCCCCGGCTGGCGCGATCACCGAACCGGCTCGTCTGCGTCACGGCAGCCGCCCTGGCGGTGCTGTGTGTCGCGGGCTGCACGCCGTCGGACGATTCAGACCGAAATCCGCCGCGATCCCGGGTGCAGGCATGGGTGACGACGGCGGACAGGGATCATCTGCTGGCTGAGCTCCCCGTCGTCACGGATGGCGACGCAGAGGACGTCGTGACCATAGACACAGACAGCGCTCGGCAGACCGTCGAGGGATTCGGCGCCGCCCTCACCCATTCGTCCGCCCGGCTGTTGACCGAGATGCCGGCTGCCGCACGGTCCGATCTGCTGCACGAGCTGTTCGCGCCCGACGGTCCGACCCGCTTGTCGGTGATCCGGGTGCCGCTGGGCGGCTCGGACTTCGTCGCGGAGCCGGCGTACACCTACGACGACCTCCCGGCGGGGGAGGAAGACTGGGATCTCGAGCGCTTCAGCACGTCGGCCGACGATGACGAGCTTCGCCCCGTTCTGCGGGAGATTCTCGACATCTCGCCGGAGTTGCGGATCGTCGCCTCGCCGTGGAGCCCGCCCGCGTGGTTGAAAGATTCGGGGCGTCTGGACGGCGGCCGGCTCCGCGACGACGACCGGGCCTACTCGGCCTATGCGGAGTATCTCGTCCGTGCGGTCGAGGAGTCCGCCGCGGCCGGCGTGCCGATCGACTACCTCACGGTGCAGAACGAGCCCCAGGCCCGGTACCCCGACGGCTATCCGGGCACCGACATGCCCGTCGCCGACCAGGTGCGGCTGATCGAGGAGCTCGGCCCGCTGCTCGAGGAGCGTGCGCCCGACGCCCGCATCCTCGCCTACGACCACAACTGGTCGCTGCACCCCGCGGACGCCGCGGACGGAGCGGCGACCGACTACCCGGCGGAGGTGCTCCGCAGCGGCGCGGCGCAGTGGGTCGCCGGTGTCGCCTACCACTGCTACGCCGGCGAACCCACGCGGCAGTCGGCGCTCTACGACGAGTTCCCCGCGGCATCCGTCCACGTGACCGAGTGCTCGGGCTCGCACGCCGAGGGAGACAGCCCGGAGAAGATCTTCTCCGACACGTTCGGTTTCCAGTCCCGGACGCTGCTGATCGGATCCCTCGGCAACTGGGCCAGCACCGTTCTCACGTGGAATGTGGTGCTGGATGCCGCGGGCGGGCCTCATATCGGCGGGTGCGAGACCTGCACCGGGGTCGTCACCGCCGGAACAGACGGCGGGTTCTCGCGGAACGCCGAGTACTACGTGCTCGCCCACGCCGCGAGATTCGTCCCGCCGGGGTCGACGGCGGTGAACACCGCGGGAGACGCCGGGTCCCCGCTCAGCCATACGGCGTTCCGGACGCCGGACGGCTCGATCGTCACGCTCGTATTCAACGATGCGACAGAGGCCCGGGAGACGCGGGTGGTCGCGGGCGAGACCGAGGCGACCGTCAGGCTTCCGGGGAGGTCGCTGGTCACGGTCGTGATGGCGCCGGCCGCGGCATCCTGAACTACCAGAAAGGCGGCGGCGGGATTCGCTCCCGCCGCCGCCTCTCCTCTCTGGCTACCGGGTGACCCGGATCGACGCCGAGCCCTTCGCCGGCTCCACCAGGTCGCTGCCCGAGTACGTCACCCTGATGCGGTGTGTGCCTCGGTCTTGCTCACCGATCGGGATGTCGACCGTGCCATTGGCGAGGGTCCCGATGAACCGCTGGCTGTCGACCCGGAGGGTCACTGTGCCTTCGGCGACGACCCCCTCCTGACGGGGCGCCACCGTGACGGTCACCGTGAACTCGGTGTCGGTGTCACCGCGCGCCGGGTCGGGGGTGACCGTCACCTCGGCATCGGTCCTCACCGTCACGGGCTCGCTGGCCGCGACGCCCGCGGGCCCGATCTCGGGCGTCGCGGTGACCTGGACGCTGAGCTGCGCGCCCCGGTCGGCCTCCTGCACGCGGTAGCGGTCGTCGTCGGCGCCGGGGATCGGCTCGCCGTCGCGCAGCCACTGGTAGGAGAAGTCGAGCGACTCCTGATCCCACACGCCGGTGTCGGCCCGCAGCCGCTTGCCGACCGTGGGGTCGCCCGTGATGGCCGGCAGCGTTGTCGCGACCGGCGCCACGGGCGTCGGGGCTGCCTGCAGTTCGCCGGTCAGCCGGATGTCGGACGAGGAAGTCCCCACGTAGAGCGGTACCGCACCCGCGGGTGTGACCCACGTGTCGGCGTCGACGTCCCAGTAGGAGAACGAATCGGGATCGAGTGAGACCTGGACCCGCTTCCGTTCTCCGGGCTGGAGATCGACCTGTGCCCAGCCGGCGAGCGACTTCGGAGCGGTCTCGACCGCGTCGGTCGGCAGCGGTCCCGCGTACACCTGGACTGTCTCGGTGCCGGCGACGTCGCCCGTATTCTCGACCCGCACATCGACGCTGTACCCCTCGCCCGCGGCGGCCTCCACGCCGTCACTGCGAACCCGCAGCCGCGAGTAGTCGTACGTCGTGTACGACAGGCCGTGGCCGAACGAGTACTGCGGTTCGATGCCGAACTGCTCGTAGCCGCGGTACCCGACGAAGATGCCCTCGGAGAAGGACTGGTCGAGGCCGGTGCCGGGATACTGGGCCGGCGAACTCACGGGGGTGCTCGCTTCGTCCACCGGAATGGTGATCGGCAGGCGGCCCGACGGGTTCACGTCGCCGAACAGGATTCGGGCGATCGCGTTGCCCTGTTCCTGTCCGCCGTACCACGACTGCAGCACGGCGGGGACACTGCCGTCCCACTCGCTGGTCTGCACGGCCGCGCCGGAGGTGAGCACCACGATCGTGCGCGGGTTCGCGGCCGCTACCTGCTGGATCAGCCTGTCCTGCCCGTTCGGCAGGTCGAGGCTCGGCCGGTCGGAGCCCTCCGAGGAGTAGTCGCGGGCGACCACCACGGCGATGTCCGACTCGGCGGCGAGATCGGCCGCCGCTTGGGCCTGTGGTGCGACCACGCCCTCCGGTGCGGTCCACGCCAGCTTCACCGCGGGTCCGGTGTCGGTCTCGGCCGGCACGTCGTTGACGTACTCGACGCGCAGGGTGTGCGATTCGCCCGCGACCAGCGGGATATCGACCGTGCGGATCTCGGCCGTGCCCGACGGGGTGGTGGTGAACACCGCCTCATCGTCGAGATAGACGGTGGTCGTTCCCTTCGACACCAGCGCCAGCTGGTAGGTGCCGTCGACGGGCGCCGTCAGGGAACCCGACCAACGGATCGAGAGGTCGGTGGTGTTGAGAGCGCCCGTCTGGAGCGGGAAGTGCGGGGACGACGAGTTGAAGCCCTCGTAGAGCAGGAACCCGCCGTTGACGCCGACGTACGGTTCGACCCGGTCCTCGGTCGGCTCTCCCGAGAAGTCCTGGTTTGCGAAGTACTCGGCGTAGAGACCCTGGCCCTCGCCGATCGACGGTGTCAGGTAGTCGGACGGAATCGGCTGGGGCCCGGGCAGGAGCGCGGTACCGGTCACGGGATCCGCGCCGGCGATGTGCGTCACCGCGACGTCGTCACCGGCCCGCTCGGAGATGCCCTGCAGCGGGCTCACCGTGTAGGTCGGCAGCACTTGCGAGCTGCCGCCGCCCTGCACCGCGACATCCGCATCCGCTCCGATCACGGCGATCGACGCGGCGTCTCCGGCCAACGGCAGGAGATCGTCGTTCTTGAGCAGCACCATTCCCCGTTCGGCGAACTCACGTGCCTGCGCTCCGTGCTCGGCCTCCGGCAGGGGCTGGACCACGGGACGCTGGTCGAACAGGCCCAGTGCGAACATCGGGCGCAGAATGCGCGTCACGGCATCGTCGACACGCGCGATCGGAACCTCGCCGGCATTGACGGCGTCGATCAGCGGCTGGCCGAAGAAACTGGTTCCCGGCTGCTCATCGGGGCTGAAATTGCCCGGCATCTCCTGGTCGAGACCGGCCATGATCGCGGCGGTGGTGCTGTGCGTCGCACCGTAGTCGCTCATCACCCAGCCTTGGAAGTCGAACTGCTCCTTCAGGATCGTCGTCAGGATGTCGGGACTCTCGCAGGCGTAGAGGCCGTTCACCTTGTTGAAGGCGCACATCGCCGAACCCGGATGCCCGCTCTCCACTCCGATGTCGAACGGGCGCGAGTAGATCTCCTGAAGCGTGCGCTCGTCGACGACCGCGTTGCCGCCGACGAGGCGGTTCTGCTCCTGGGTGTAGACGTTGTAGTGCTTGACGTCGCCGATCACCGGCTGGGACTGGATGCCCTGAAGGTTGTTGGCACCCATCGTGCCGGAGAGCAGCGGGTCCTCGCCGAACGCCTCGAAGGCACGGCCCGCGAGGGCGACGCGGGCGATGTCGACGGCGGGGGAGAGCAGCACGTTGTGGCCGCTGCTGAACGCCTCTTCCGCCGCGAGCTGGCCGTACTGCTCGCTCAGTTCTTCATCCCATGTCGCCGCCATGAGCAGCGGCGAGGGCAACTCGGTCGAACGCTTGCCGTTCACCTCGGGATTGGCGATGCGGGTACCGGCGGGGCCGTCGGCCATGGTGAGCGCCGGGATCCCGAGCCGCTCGATCGGCGCGTTGTAGAAGCCGTAGTAGTTGTTGAGCTCGCCGTGCAGCATGTCGACCTTCTCCTCGAGGGTCATCTGGGCGAGTAGCGCTGCAGCGCGGTCAGTGGCTTCTTGATTGTCTTCCCAACCGGTCGACGGCACCGCGGCTTGTAGCGAAACCTCGTCGCCAGCGACCGGGTCGTCGGGGTCGGTCGCTGCCGAGACAATGCCCGGCGAAGCGAGAAGAAGGGCGGCGGCGGTGACCGCCGCGAGCGAAATGCCGACCCGTCGGTATCCGGGACGTGAACGCAACATCATTGTTGGACTCCTCAAAATAGGTTGAGGTCCGCACGTGTTATCGGGAATGCATCGCGATCGGTCTGCGGGGCAACGACGTCGTAATGCCTGCACAACGGGCTTCTAATGAAACAAGTTCGTCACTGGACGCGAGCGGTGTCAACAAGTGTGAGACGCTCCTAATGAACGGGCAGCTCGTGCAGCGGTCGCGACGTCAGCAGCAGTCGCAGGCCTCGACCTCGCGCTCGCCGGTGAGAGCGGAGACCGGTACCGTGCAGGCCTCGCCCCGCCACGCTTCGAGACCCTCGCGCACGGCGAAGACGGCGATCACCAGTGCGGCGACCGAGTCCGCCCACGCCCAGCCCAGCAGCGAGTTGAGCAACAGTCCGACGAGCAGTGCCGCCGACAGGTAGCTGCAGATCAGGGTCTGCTTCGAGTCCGCGATTGCGGAGGCCGAGCCGAGTTCCCTGCCGGTGCGGCGTTCGAACCAGCTCAAGACGGGCATGACCGCGAGGCTCACCGCCGCGAGCGCGATACCGACCGGGCTGTGTTCCGCTCCGCGCGGACCGAAGAGCGAGAGGGCGGCGTCGACGACGACGTAGGCGGCGAGGCCGAAGAACGAGAACGCGATGACCCGCAGCGCTGCCCGCTCGCGCTTCTCGGGGTCGGGCGCCGAGAACTGCCAGGCGACTGCCGCCGCGGAGAGAACCTCGACGAGCGAATCGAGGCCGAACCCGATCAGCGCGGCCGACGAGGCGACACTGCCCGCGGCGAGAGCGACGATCGCCTCGACCACGTTGTAGGCGATCGTGATCCCGACGATGATGCGGATGCGGCGCTGGAGGGTTGTCTTGCGCTCGGCACCGAGCGGGCGCAGAGCCGTGGCGGTCACGCGGCGTCCCCGCAGCAGAACGGCACGTCGCAGTTCTCCTCCGTGCAGGCTTCCCCGTCGTCGACGGCGAGCACGACGTCGACCAGCGAAGCGAGAGCGCGGGTGAGGTGCGGGTCGGCGATCTCGTACCGCGTTTGCCGGCCCTCGGGCACCGCGGCGACGATGCCGCAGCCGCGCAGGCAGCTCAGATGGTTGGACACGTTGGTGCGGGTGAGGCCGAGATCGCGTGCCAACTGCGCGGGATACCCGGGGGCGTCGAAAAGACTCATCAGGATGCGCGACCGGTTGGGATCGGCCATGGCGCGGCCCAGGCGGTTCATGACATCGAGACGGCTCGCAATGGTCAGCATGCGCTGACTATACAGCGTACACTGACCCATCCACCAGCGACCCCGCTCCGACGAGCGGGGCCACGTGCGGTGACGGGGCTACTTGACGATGCCGAAGCCGCCGGTCCAGCTGATCTTCTCGCCGGCGGCGAGAGTCAGCTGGAGGAAGCCGATGGCCTCGAGCTCGTGCGCGCGCGACAGCGAACCGGCGTCGATGGCCTGGACTCCGCCGGCCTCGATGAGGCCCACGACGGTCTCCTTCGCCGCGGCGTCGTCGCCCGCGATGAGCACCGTCGTCGCGAGGTCGCCGACCTTCTTCGAGGCGAGGGTCGCGGCGAAGGTGGTGTTGAACCCCTTCAGGACCGTGCTCGAGGGCAGTGCGGCGGCGAGCTCGGCGGTGGCGGAGCTGCCGGTCGGAACGACGAGGCCGTCGAAGGTCGCGAAGTCGAGAGGGTTCGTTGTCTCGACGACGATCTTGCCCGCGAGCTGGTCGGCGTACTTCGCCGCGATGTCGGCGAGGGCGGTGTACGGCACGGCCAGGACGACGACGTCGCCGGTGATGGTGCCGGTCGCGCCGGTGCCGATGTGGTCGACGGAGGCGCCGCCCGAGGCGAGGACGCCCGCGAT
Source organism: Conyzicola lurida (assembly GCF_014204935.1). Classification (NCBI taxonomy): domain Bacteria; kingdom Bacillati; phylum Actinomycetota; class Actinomycetes; order Micrococcales; family Microbacteriaceae; genus Conyzicola; species Conyzicola lurida. The sequence continues at coordinate 848,252 of NZ_JACHMJ010000001.1, forward strand.
GGCGCTACCCATGTTGCCGGTTCCGAAGATGGTGACGGTGGTCATGTGATGCTCCTTGTCTGGGGCCCGGAGGGCCGGAATTCGTTCTACGAGCAACCTACGCCCATTTAGTTGTTGCGACAACCATTTCTCTGACAGCGAAACGACGTGGCAGGGCGGGCGTGCCCGTCACGTGCGGTCCGGGGGTGCCGCAGGCTTCGGCCGCGCCATCCGGGGGACCACCACCTCGTTGACGATGAGAACGACGGATGCCACGACCGGAATGGCCACGAGGGCTCCGAGTAATCCCAGCAGGCTGCCGCCCACCATCGCGCCGATGAGCACGAGCGAGGCGGGGATCGCCATCGCGCGGCTCATGATGCGCGGGCAGAGCACGTACGCCTCCAGCTGCATGTACGCGATGAGCGCGACGGCGGCGACGAGCGCGGCGGTGGGGGAGGTGAACAGGCTGATCGCCACGACGATGACCGTGCTGACTACGCTGCCGACGAGCGGGATCATCGTGATGATCAGGGCGAGCGCCGCGAGGATGCCGGCGAAGGGCACGCCGAGGATCAGCAGCAGCACGAGCGTGAACAACGCGTTGAGCACGCCCATCAGCGCCATGCCGCCGAGGTAGCGTCCGATCGACCGGGCGATGCGCTCGGCGAGCCCGACGAACGTGGGGCGGGAGTCGATCGGCACGAGCGAGTACACGGCGCGCGTGATCGCGGGAAGCGAGCCGAGGAAGAACAGCGTCAGCACGACGATGAAGATGCCGAGCACGGTGCCGTTGAGCAGGCCGATGCCGGCCTGCAGCACGCCGCCGCCCACCGAGAGCCAGGTGTCGGGGTGCCCGACGAAGTCGATCACCGCCGCCTCGATCGCGGTGAGCACGCCCTCGGTCGACTCGTCGAGCGCGATGAACCACGGCTGGCTGCTCAGTTCGCGCAGGTACGCGGGTGCGCCGTTCACGAGGTCGACCGCCTGCGCGGAGACGACGGGCACGATCGCCCAGCCGAGCAACGCGAGCACGGCCGCGAAGACGACCACCACGATCGTCACTCCGCCGGCGCGGGGGACGCCCCGCGCTTCGAGCCGGGCGACGAGGGGGTCGAGTCCGAGGCTGATGAACCCCGCGGCGGCGATGCAGGCGAGGATGCCGCCGAGACTCGCGGCCGCCAGCGCGAGGGCGATCGCGAGGAGGGCTCCGACCGTCGCGGAGAACCCGATTGTGAATGCCCGACCAGACATCGTCGCCATCCTCTGCAGTGAGGGCAGTGAAACGATCCCAGAGTAGACCCGGGCGGCCGCCCGCCGACAGGACGGAATCGTCCGGTCGGCCGCTCGACAGGACCAATCGGGCGGCGTGCGCCGCGGCATCCTGTTGGCCGACGAAGCGAGTTACTTGTCGATGACCCGCACGAGCTCTTCGATGAACTCGGTGAACCCGGTCGACCGGCGGATCAGCTCGAGCACGTCGGCGCGGTCGGCGAACACCTCGACGAACTGGTCGAACACGTTCTGGAACGACGCGCGCCCGCTCGACGAGAACGCGATGAGGGCGATCACGTTCACCCGGTTCTCGCCCCACGGCATCGCCGTCTCGTTCACCGCGATGGCGATCGAGGTGCGGGTGGCGCTCATGGCCATGGCGTGCGGCACGGCGATCGACTCGGTGAACGCCGTCGACGACAGGGCCTCGCGCTCGATGGCGCCCGTGATGTAGCTCTCGTCGATGATCCCGCGCTCGAGCATCAGGTCGCCGAGCTTGCGGATCATCGCAGCCTCGCTGTCGGCCTGCTCGTTGCGCAGGAACAGCGCCTCGTCGAAGTAGAGCAGCAGGTCGTCCTTGATGCGGATGCGGCGACGGTGGCGGCGCAGCTTCGAGATCGCGCGACGGATGTTCTCCACGTCGCCCTCGGTGAGGAACGGCTGGATGACCACGACGTTGTCGGCCGCGCCCTTCACCGCGATGGTGGTGAGCACCAGGTCGGTGACGAACTCGCTCCAGTTGACGTCGGTGCGGGTGACGACCACCTCGATCGAGACCTCGTCGCCGAGCGCCTTCTCGATGTGCTGGCGCAGGATGTCGTGCATGTCGTAGTAGCCGGGCGATACGATCGCGACCGTGAGGCGTTCTTCGCTGCGCGACTGCCGTTCGAGGTGTGAGCCGATGTGCATCGCGATGTACGAGATCTCGTCGTCGTTGATGGTGATCGACTTCTCGCGCTGGATCTGGCTCGCCATAAACACGGCGACGTCGTAGATCATCGGGTACGACGTCTTGATCGAGCGCACGAGCGGGTTGCGCGAGTAGGAGTTGTCCTGCGCCCGAGCGATGAGATTGCCGACGTGCAGCGCGAACCGCACCATAAACGCCTCGTCGTCGAGGTCGAGCAGGTACTCCTCGCCCACCTGCGCGACCACGCGGCGCACGGTGTCGAGGTGCTCCGGCACGACGTAGTTGTCGACGACCGACTGCACCGGCTCGTTCTGCCCCGGCGTGATGACGCGCGTCGTCAGCAGCTTCGCCAGGTACTCGATGTCTGTGCGGTCGAGCTGCACCCCGAAGTGATCGAGAGTGAGCTCGGAGAGCGCGGCGGTCACGGGTGCGTCCGGCTGGCTCGCGGCATCCGTTGCCGTCGACGGCGGCGAATTGGGGCGTCGGATGACGCGGTCCACGGCGATCGCGACGTGCAGCAGCACGCTGTTGACGCCGTATTCGTTGACGAAGTAGCCCTGGGAGTCGAGCATCGCGATCAGCCGGGTCTTGAAGACGCCGAGGTCTTCGGAGACGAACTCCTTCTGCACGGTCTCGAGCTCGAGGAAACCCTGCGCGCTCTCGCGGCGGAAGATCTTGCTGAGCACACGGCGGTACTCGGCCTCTGAGCCGGTCAGCGTCACGATGCTGCCCTGGCGGCTGAGGGTGAGCCCGGCGTCTTCGCCGAGCGCCTTCACCTTGCGCAGGTCGGTTTCGATCGTCGATTCGCTCACATAGAGGCTGTCGGCGAGGTCGTGGATGTCGAGGCCGCCGGGTGCGTCGGTGAGACGCCGCACCAAGTGGTGTACCCGGTCGCGCGGGGTCTCGCCCTCGTGGCCGCGACCGCCGGACGCGAACGTGGCGTAGGCCTCCCGGTTGAGCCGGTAGCCGTTGGTCGACGACGAGATGATGCTGAGCGGGTGGGCCGCGGCTTTGGCGGCGGTGACGTAGCTGCGCACACTGCGGGTCGTGACACCGAGGTGTTCTGCCAGCTCTGCCGCTGTCACCCGGGTGTCGCTCTGCGAGAGGTAGTCCAGCAGGCGCTCGTACTTATCGCTCATTTACAGCAACTTAACCATGTTCTTCGGGGGCGTCGCGCACGGGAAGCCCATCTTTCCGCGAGTGCGGAAAGGAAACTACTGGATCGCTGCGTTGATTAGTTCAAAGATAGAGGCCTAAGCACGTCGATTCGCTGTATCACCAGGGAACGCAAGGAGGCGATCCATGACTACCGTTCTGATCGTCTGCGGTGCCGGCGCTTCGAGTACCTTCCTCGCCAGCCGCATGCGCGCGATCGCCCGCACCCGCGGCGTCGACGTCACCGTCCAGGCCGCGAGCGACGACGAGATCGACGAGCGTCTCCCCTTCGTCGACGTGATCCTCGTCGGGTCGCACCTCTCCGGCAGCTTCGATGTCATCCGTACCCGCGCCGCCGAACACGGTGTGCCCGCTGGCCTCCTCGACGCGTCCGTCTTCGGTCCCACCGGCGCCGACGACGCCTTCGACCTTCTCTCGACGCTGGCCCCACACGGGCTGGCGGATTCCCGCACCCTAACAAAGGAAACTCCCCATGCCTGATCGCAGTGTCGTTATCGCCTCGGCCAACGGCCTCCACGCCCGACCGGCGTCGCTCTTCGTACAGGCCGTCGCGGCTTCCGGACTCGCCGTCGAGCTCACCCGGGGCGACAAGACGCTCAACGCGTCGAGCATCCTCGGACTCATCTCCCTCGGACTGCAGCACGGCGACGAGGTCACCCTGCACGCCGAGGGCGACAACGCGGACGCCGTCCTCGACGACCTTGCCGGCTTCCTCGGAACGGACCACGACGCATGAGCGACTCCGTCTCCCTCTCCGGCGTAGGAATCGGCCGCGGCCTCGCCCTCGGCCCGATCCTGCGCATGCCCGACCCGCTTCCCGAGCCCGCGGACGTCGCGAGCACCGTCGGCGCTGACGCCGAGAAGGTCCGCTCTGCCGGTGCCCTCGCGGCGACGGCCGCCGACATCCGTCTGCGCGGACAGCGCGCCGGCGGCGCGGCCAAGGACGTGCTCGACGCCCAGGCGTTTATGGCCGAAGACCCCACGCTCAAGGACGACGTCGACGCCCGCATCACCTCCGGCAAGACCGCGGAGCGCGCCGTCTACGAGGCGTTCGCCGCCTTCCGTGACCTGCTCACCAGCATGGGCGGCTACATGGGGGAGCGCGCGACCGACCTCAACGACGTCTCACAACGCGTCGTCGCCCACCTCCAGGGCGTCTCGGCCCCCGGCGTGCCGGATCCCGACTACAAGTTCGTCCTCGTCGCCCGCGACCTCGCTCCGGCCGACACCGCCCTGCTCGACCTCGACAAGGTGCTCGCGCTCATCACCAGCGACGGCGGACCGACCTCGCACACGGCGATCCTCGCCCGCGAGAAGTCGATCGTCGCGGTCGTGGGCGCAACCGGCGCCCTCGAGCTCACCGACGACCAGACCGTCATCGTCGACGCCACCACGGGCGCCGTGACCGTCGACCCGACCGACGAGCAGAAGGCAGCGGCCGAGGCGACCATCGCCTCCCGTGCCGCAGCCGCCGATGTGCCCGTCGGACCGGGCGCGCTCGCCGACGGCACCGCGGTGCCGCTGCTCGCGAACCTCGGCTCCGTCGACGGCGCCGAGCCCGCGATCGAGAAGGGCGCGGAGGGCGTCGGCCTGTTCCGCACCGAGTTCCTCTTCCTCGACGCCGACCGTGCCCCGACCGTCGCCGAGCAGCAGGAGAAGTACACCCAGCTGCTCACCGCGTTCGCCGGCAAGAAGGTCGTCGTGCGTGCGCTCGACGCCGGAGCCGACAAGCCGCTCAGCTTCCTCAACGACGCGCCGGAGGAGAACCCGGCCCTCGGGCTGCGCGGCATCCGCGCGCTCCGTGCCAACGAGCCGATCCTGCGCGACCAGCTCACCGCCCTCGCGAACGCCGACGCGGCCACCGACGCCGACCTCTGGGTCATGGCGCCGATGGTGTCGACCGTCGAGGAGTCGCGCTACTTCACCAAGCTGGCGAAGGAACTCGGCATCAAGACCGCCGGCGTGATGATCGAGGTCCCCGCGGCGGCACTGCTCGCCGACCGAATCCTGCCCGAGACCGACTTCGCGAGCATCGGAACCAACGACCTCACGCAGTACACCCTCGCGGCCGACCGCCTCCTGGGCTCGGTCGCCTCGTTCCAGGACCCGTGGCACCCCGCCGTTCTCCGCCTGGTCGGAGAAGTCGGCCGTGCAGGCGCGTCGCTCGGCAAGCCCGTCGGAATCTGCGGCGAGGCCGCGGCCGACCCGCTGCTCGCCGTCGTGCTCGTCGGCCTCGGAGCCACGTCCCTCTCGATGTCGCCCGCGGCTCTCGCCGACGTGCGCGCCGAACTGGCCCGGTTCAGCCTGGATCAGGCCAAGGAATTCGCCGAACTCGCACTCTCGGCAAATAGCGCAGTAGAGGCCCGCGTCGCCGTGGTCAACGCTGCGAACGCATTCACCACTTCCATCTCAACCATCACAGAATCGGAGTAAGACCCATGACAACGACGTCCTCACCCACGCGCGGATCAGCGAAAGTAGGTGTTCAGAAGTTCGGCACGTTCGTCAGTGGAATGGTGCTGCCGAACATCGCCGCCTTCATCGCCTGGGGCCTCATCACCGCCCTCTTCATCGAGACCGGATGGCTTCCGCTGCTCGGAATCGACGCCACCTGGGTACAGCAGCTCGGTGGCTGGAGCAGCGACCCCGACGTGGTGAACACGGGCCTCGTCGGCCCGATGATCACCTACCTGCTTCCCCTCCTGATCGCGAACACCGGTGGCCGCATGGTCTACGGTCTCCGCGGCGGTGTGGTCGGAACCATCGCCACCATGGGTGTCATCGTCGGAGCGGGCATCCCGATGTTCCTCGGCGCGATGATCGTCGGCCCCGGTGCCGCGTGGGTCATGAAGAAGGTCGACCAGCTCTGGGCCGGCAAGATCAAGGCCGGCTTCGAAATGCTCGTCGACAACTTCTCCGGCGGAATCGTCGGAGCGGCCCTCGCGGTGCTGTCGTTCTTCGTCATCGCCCCGGCGGTCACGGCGATCAGCAGCTTCCTCGAGTGGGTCGTCAAGATCCTGGTCGACACGTCGCTGCTGCCCCTCGCCAGCGTCTTCGTCGAGCCCGGCAAGATCCTGTTCCTGAACAACGCCATCAACCACGGTGTCTTCACCCCGCTCGGCACCATCGAGTCGGAGCGCACCGGACAGTCGATCCTCTTCCTCATCGAAGCGAACCCCGGCCCCGGCCTCGGCCTGCTGCTCGCCTTCGCCGTCTTCGGTGTCGGCCTGCTGCGCGCCAGCGCTCCCGGCGCGATCCTCATCCAGTTCGTCGGCGGTATCCACGAGATCTACTTCCCCTACGTTCTGGCGAAGCCGCTCCTCATCGTCGCCGTCATCGCCGGTGGCGCGAGCGGTGTGCTCACGAACGTGATCTTCCAGTCGGGACTGCGCGCACCCGCGTCGCCCGGCTCGATCATCGCGATCCTCGCCCAGACGCCTCCCGGAAGCTTCGTCGGCGTCATCCTGTCGGTCATCATCTCGGCCGGTGTCTCGTTCCTCGTGGCGTCCATCATCATCCGCGCGAGCCGTAAGACCGACCTCGAGGCCATCAACGCCGGCAACGACACCGCTCTCGCGGACGCCGTCGCCAAGAACGCCGCCAACAAGGGCCGCGACAGCCAGGTCGGTTCGCTCCTCGGCGACGCGGCAGCTGCTCCCGCCGCCGCGACCGCGACTGCCGCGACCAGCAACGCGCCGATCACCTCGATCGTCTTCGCCTGCGACGCCGGCATGGGCTCGAGCGCCATGGGTGCCACGGTCATGCGCAACAAGATCAAGAAGGCCGGAATCGAAGGGGTCACCGTCGTCAACCAGGCGATCGCGAACCTAGACGGCACCGCCGACCTGGTCATCACGCAGCGCGAACTGACTCCCCGTGCCACGGAGAAGTCGCCGAACGCGCAGCACGTCTCTGTCGACAACTTCATGAACAGCCCGAAGTACGACGAGGTCGTAGCGCTGCTCGAGTCCCAGAAGGCCTCGAAGTAACACCCACCACCAGCTCCACCAGCACCACCGAATAGCCAGGAAGAAAGAGGAATCGCATGAGCAACGTGCTTGAACTTGCACAGATCAATCTGCACGGGTCGGCCACGACCCCCGCGGAAGCGATCGACGAAGTAGGAAAGCTGCTCGTCGCCTCGGGCGCCGTGACCGACGATTACATCGCCTTCATGCACGACCGTGAAGCGACCGTATCGACGTACATGGGCAACTTCCTGGCTATTCCGCACGGCACGAACGAGGGCAAGGACACGATCTCGAAGTCCGCGCTCTCGTTCGTGCGGTACGACAACCCCATCGACTGGGGCGGCAACGAGGTGCGATTCGTCGTCGGCATCGCCGGCAAGGACGGCGGCCACATGGAGGTCCTGTCCTCCATCGCCATCGTGTTCAGCGAGGACGACGACGTGGCCAAGCTGCTCGCCGCCCAGACCCCCGAAGAAATCATGGAGATCCTCGGGGACGTGAACGCGTGAAGGCCGTACATTTCGGCGCCGGAAACATCGGCCGCGGCTTCGTCGGGCTGATCCTGCACAAGGCCGGCTACGAGGTCGTCTTCGCCGACGTCAACGCCGAGCTCATCGACGCCCTCGCGTCGACGCCGAGCTACGTCGTGACCGAGGTCGGCGACGGCGGCACCGAGTGGACCGTCGACAACTACCGCGCCCTCAACAGCGCCACCCACGAGGACGACGTCGTCGCCGAGATCGCGTCGGCCGACATCGTCACCACTGCCGTCGGACCGAACGTCCTACGCTTCGTCGCCCCGCTCATCGCGAAGGCGATCGAACAGCGCTCCGCCGACCTCGCGCCGCTCGTCGTAATGGCGTGCGAGAACGCGATCAACGCCACCGACCTGCTGCGCATCGAGGTCGAGAAGACCCTCCCGGGCGCGGGCGCCGTCTTCGCCAACACGGCGGTCGACCGCATCGTCCCCGGCCAGGACCCCGACGCCGGACTCAACGTCACCGTCGAGTCCTTCTTCGAGTGGGCCATCGAGAGCACCCCGTTCGGTGACTCGACCCCCGTGATCCCCGACGCCCACTTCGTCGAGGACCTCGCCCCCTACATCGAGCGCAAGCTCTTCACCGTCAACACGGGACACGCCACCGCCGCGTACCACGGCTTCGCGGCCGGAGTCGCGTCGATGTCGGACGCCTTCTCCACGCCGGCGATCGCCGACGAGGTGCGGGCAGTGCTCGCCGAGACCAAGGCCCTCCTCGTGGCGAAGCACGGCTTCGACCCCGAGGTGCAGCAGGCGTACATCGACAAGAACATGGTGCGTTTCGCGAACCCGCAGCTGAGCGACACCGTCGACCGTGTCGGTCGCCAGCCGCTGCGCAAACTGAGCCGCAACGAGCGCTTCGTCGGCCCGGCGGCGGAGCTCGCGGAACGCGGCATCCCGTCTGATGCCCTCGTGCGCACCATGGGCGTCGCCCTGAAGTTCGACGTGCCGGAGGACCCGCAGAGCGTCGAGCTGCAGCAGCTGCTCGCGACCGCGACCCCCGAGGAGTTCGTGGCGCAGGTCACCGGCCTCGACGAGTCGCACCCGCTCTACGCCGCCGTCGTCTCCGTCGTCCGTGCCCACACGAGCTGAGCCCACACGGCCCGCCCCACGCACGCCCTAGGCTGAGGGGATGAGCCTTCCCGAGTCCGCGATCGCCGTCGCCCAATTCGCGCCGGTCGCGGATTCGGCGGCGAACCTCGCCAGCATCCGCCTCCTCGCCGAACGCGCGGCGGGCAGGGGAGCGACGCTCGTCGTGTTCCCCGAATACTCGTCGTATTTCACGCCCACGCTCGATCAGGGCTTTGTGGATGCCGCGGAAGAGGTTGACGGCCCGTTCGTCACCGGGCTCGCCGCCCTCGCCGCCGAGCTGGGTGTACACCTCGTGGCGGGTCTCGTCGAGAAGACCGGGGAGGCGTCGCGGTTCTCGAACACCCTGGTCGTCCTGGACCCGGCCGGTCAGCTCATCGCGGTGTACCGCAAGATCCACCTCTACGACGCGTTCGGCGGCAAGGAGTCGGACTGGGTCGTCCCGGGGCCCCTCGACGCACCGCAGACCTTCGGATGGGGCGGCTTCACCGTCGGGTTGCAGACCTGCTACGACATCCGCTTCCCCGAAGTCACCCGCCGTCTCGTCGACGCGGGCGCCGACCTCGTGCTCGTTCCGGCCGAGTGGGTCCGCGGCCCGCTCAAAGAGCACCACTGGCGCACCCTGCTGACCGCCCGCGCCATCGAGAATACGGTGTACCTCGCGGCCGCCGACCAGGCGCCGCCGATCGGATCCGGCAACAGCATGGTGCTCGACCCGATGGGCATCGAACTCGCCACAGTCGGGGAATCCACAGATATAGCGGTCGCATGGGTCTCGCCGCAACGAATCGCCGAAACCCGCGTAATAAACCCCGCATTAGTTCTCCGACGCCTCGGTAAATGAACCCGGGGGCCGTCGCCGTCGAATAGAGTTAGCGAAGTACTTTCGGGGGAGGACCTGCCATGGCCGAGGCCTATCGAGTTGTGATCGTCGAAGACGACGCTGACGTCGCGTTCTACACCAAGACGGTGTTGGAGAAGCGAGCGGGATGCGTGGCGGTTACCGTCGCCGACCCGTTCCTCGCGCGCGCCGTCATCGCGGAGTTCGGTCCCGACGTCGTCGTGACCGACATCGAGATGCCCGGCATGACCGGCCTCGAGCTCATCCAGCAGATCCGGGCGGACAAGCCCGAACTGCCCATCATCGTGATGACCGCGCACATCTCGGTCGACTACGCCGTCGGCGCGCTGCAGGCCCAGGCCGACGAGTTCCTGCTCAAGCCGATCGGCGCGTCCGACCTGGTTTCCGCGGTCACGCGCCTCGCGTCGGAGGGCCGCCTCACCGAGGCCACCGACCGTCCGCGCCGCCACATCCTCGCCATCGGCGCCTACCCCGACGACGTCGAGATCGGCGTCGGCGGAATCCTCGCGGCCCACCGTGCGGATGGCGACACCGTCACCATCCTGACCCTCGCCCGCACGCGCGACGACGACACGATCACCGATTCGCAGCATGAGTCGCTGGCTGCGGCAGAACTGCTCGGCGCGCGTCTGTTCCTCGAAGACCTGCAGGGCGGCGACATCCTCAACGGCGCAGCCGTCGAACTCATCGAGCGTGTCGTCCGCGAGGTCGGCCCGACCACCGTGTACACGCACAGCCCGAACGACAGCGACCCCGTGCACCGCGCAGTGTTCGAGGCGGCGACGGTCGCCGCGCACACCGTGCCCGGCTTCGCGTCATTCCAGAGCCCCTCGGCCACGATCGACTTCCGCCCGTCGAAGTTCGTCTCGATCGACGGACACACCGACACCAAGCTCGCACTACTGGCGAACTACGCGTCGCAGGCCGACCACCGCGACTACCTCGAAGCCGAATCGGTGCTCGCCAACGCGCGCTACTGGGCCCGCTACGGTGACGGCGCGACCGTCGAGCCGCTCGAGGTCGTCCGCGAACAGTCCGACGAATCCACCTCGGGCCTCACGGCATCCGACGCAGCGCGACCGTAGGCCATCATTACCATTCACGACATCGCAATGACCGACAGCATCCACGACTCGCGCGTGCGGGTGCTGATCGTGGACGACAGCGAAGACCAGCGTCACCTGCTCCGCCGTTATTTCGAGCGCGCGGGCTGCACCGTGGTCGTCGCCGCCACGGCGGAGGACGCGATTGTCGCCTACGGCGAGGACATCCCCGACCTCGCGGTCATCGACCTGATCCTTCCCGGCATGGACGGATGGGAACTGACCCTGCGACTGCGCACGGACAACCCCGACTGCGCCATCGCCATCACTTCCGTGCTCGACGAAGAGGATTATCCGACGGCGCAGGCGGCCCTGCCGAAGCCCGTCACGGGCGCGCAGATTCGTCAGGTGCTACGCGACTGGGTTCCCAAGTGGACCGAGTCGTAAGGGCCTATCGTTTCGTCCGCGATTCCATCCGCGTCGACCAACCTTCCCCGTTCCTCAAGCAGGCACCGATGGCGGTGGCCTTCTTCGCCGCCGTCGTGCTCGTGCTGGTTTCGCCGAACATCGACTTCACCGTCTGGCCGGCTGCGCTCCTCGGCATGTGGGGCATCATCATCGCCACGGCGATTTCAGCCCTCTTCAGCTACCAGCCGTCGCTCAGCCGGCTCGCGATCCTCGTGCCGGTGCTCGACCTGCTGGCCCTCAGCCTCTTCCGTGCCGGTACGGGCGGCGGCGCGTCCCCGTTCAGCTCGCTCATCATCATCCCCGTGGTCTGGATCGCGGCCGAACACGGGCGCCGCTACATCTTCATCGCCGCGCTCGGCACCGCCGTCGCCCTCAGCGACCTGTTCGGGTTCGGCGCCACGGCGACCCAGAACGACCTCCTGCGGTCGGTCTTCGCCCCGGTCATTTTCGCCATGGCCGCGGCGATCATCAACGAGCTCTCCCGCCAGGGTCGCGTGCAGGTCGAATCGATCCGCCGACTCGCCGAAGAACGCGAGCTCATGCTGCGTGGGGCCGAGGACTACACAAAGCGCCTGCGCGAGAACGAGGCGCAATTGCGGGCTGCCGACAAGCTGACCCGCAGTGTGCTCGACGCCGTCACCGAGCAGTCGGTCATCGGTACCGATGTCACCGGCCGTATCGACGTCTGGAACCCGGGCGCCGAGCGTATGCTCGGCCTCATCGCCGCCGAGACCCAGAACAAGCGCTTCATCTACGAGTTCCATCTCGACGAGGAGCTTGACGAGCGCTCGCGCGAGTTGAACTACCCGCCCGGAGAGACCGTGCTCACCCCCGGCTTCTCGGCGCTGGTCGAATCGGCGCGACTCGGCACTCCCGAGGTGCGCCAGTGGACCTATCGCCGCACCGACGGCCTGCAGCTCGCTGTCGAGGTCGCCGTCACCCGCCGCGTCAACGACGCGGGCGAGACGGCCGGCTACCTGTTCGTCGCCACCGACGTGACCCAGGCGCTCGAGGTCTCCCGCCTCAAGGACGAGTTCGTCGGACTCATCTCGCACGAACTCCGCACGCCGCTCAGCTCGATCCTCGGCTACCTCGAACTCATGCGCGACGACGCCGACGATCCGCTCTCCGACGAGCAGATGATGTACCTCGGCATCGCGGAGCGCAACGCGCACCGACTGCTCCGCCTCGTGGGCGACCTGCTCTTCACGGCCCAGGTCGGTGCGAACTCGTTCTCCATCGATGTGGCGAGGCTGGATGTCGCACCAATCGTGCGCGCATCGATCGAGTCGGCGACGCCGGTGGCGACGGCCCAGAACGTGAGTATCTCTGCGACCGTTCTCGACGGCGTCGCGGTCGTGATGGGCGACGTCACGCGCATCGGCCAGGCGGTCGACAACCTGCTGTCGAACGCCATCAAGTTCACGCCGCGCGGCGGCAGCGTGGCGATCACGCTGACGTGCGACGGTGACAACGTCATCATCCGCCTCACCGACACCGGAATGGGCATCCCCGCAGGCGAGCTCGACCAGCTTTTCTCGCGCTTCTTCCGGGCCTCGACAGCGACGCGGGCAGCAGTCCCGGGAGTCGGTCTCGGACTGACCATCACCAAGGCGATCGTCGACGCGCACGGGGGAGACCTCGACGTCGAGAGCGAGGTCGGCGTCGGGACCACGTTCATCGTGCGCCTGCCGAAGGCCGCCGACGAGGTAGCCGCCGCCTGACCCGGCACCCCACGGTCATCGGTCGTCCGTCGATCACCGTGCGTCCGTTTGTGCGACGCTCAGCGTCGTCGAGCGCGCGGAGGTTTGTAGCGCGTCGGCTGAGGTTTGTGGCGCGCGCGGACGCACGAACAGGCGCGCCCGCGACAACGCTCCGCGCTCCGCGCGACGCGCGACGCGCGACCCGTGATATGGCGTCAGTGGGCGAGCGCTGCCAGCCGGCCGACTGCATCCTCGAGCACCGATTCGCGCTTGCAGTACGCGAATCGCACGAGGGAGGCGTACTCGGGACGGTTGTCGTGCCGCACGAACGCGCTGATCGGTACCGCGACGACCCCGGCCAGCTCCGGCATCCGGCGGCAGAAGTCTTCGGCGTCGGCGAAGCCGAGGGGTGCGGCATCCGCCACCACGAAGTAGCCGCCCTGCGGCTGGGTGACGGTGAAACCGGCAGCGACGAGGCCGGCCGAGAGCACGTCGCGCTTGTGCTTGAGGCTCGCGGCGACTCCGGTGAAGAACGAGTCGGGCAGGCCGAGCCCCACGGCGATCGCGGGCTGGAAGGGTGCCCCGTTGACGAAGGTCAGGAACTGCTTGACCGCGAGGATCGAGACGACGAGCTCCGGGGGAGCGACGATCCAGCCGATCTTCCACCCGGTGGTGTTGAACGTCTTGCCGGCGCTCGAGATGGTGACGGTGCGTTCGCGGGCACCCGGCAGGGTCGCGACGGGCACGTGCGGCGCGTCGAACACGAGGTGCTCGTACACCTCGTCCGTGACGATGACAGCGTCGTGCTTCGTCGCGAGTTCGACGATGAGCTGCAGGGTCTCCCGCGGCAGCACGGTGCCGGTCGGGTTGTGCGGGTTGTTGATCAGGATGAGACGGGTACGGTCGGTGATCGCCGCACGTAGGTCGTCGTGGTCGGGCTGGAACGCGGGAGCCCGGAGCGCGACGGTGACGTGCTTCGCGCCGCCGAGGCCGACGATCGCGCCGTAGGAGTCGTAGAACGGTTCGAGAGTGACGACCTCGTCGCCCGGTTCGGTGAGGGCGAGGATCGTCGAGGCCAGCGCCTCGGTCGCGCCCGCGGTGACGAGCACCTCGCGGTCGGCGTCCACGTCGAGCCCGTAGAAGCGCTTCTGGTGGTCGGCGATCGCGTGGCGTAGCACGGGCATCCCGGTGCCGGGCGGGTACTGGTTGATGCCGTCGCTGATGGCCTGGCGGGCGGCCTCGAGCACCTCGACCGGGCCGTCCTCGTCTGGGAAACCCTGCCCGAGGTTGATCGCACCCGTGCGAATGGCGAGTGCGGACATTTCCGCGAAAATCGTGGGGCGCAGTTGCCCGTCGGCGCCGAGGAGCATGGCTCCGCGTGCGGCCTGCTGCCAAGAACCGGAGACTGTCATCGTGCCTAAAAGCCTATCGACTCGGGCGATGGCCGAACGCCGCGTGCGGGCTGTGGATAAGTTCCGAGGCTCCCTCGCCGACTGATCTACCGTGATGGGATGCGACCCCTCGTACGCGCAGCCGGACTAGCACTCGTCATCGGAGCTGCGCTGTCGTCGAGCGCGTGCGTGACTCAGACGGAGCCACAGCCTGAGCCGTCGCCCACCGAGTCTCCGCTGTTCGCCTCGGACGAGGAGGCGCTGGCGGCGGCGGAGGAAGCGTATCGCGCCTATCTGGACGTGGAGAACGTCATCTTTGCAGAGGGCGGTGTGCAACCAGAACGCATTGAGGAGGTGGCGGTTCGCGAGGCGCTTCAAGCGGCACGTGAAGGGTTCGAGTCTATGAAAGAAAAGGGTTATCGCGCGATCGGTGAAGCAGCCTTCGATTCAGTTGAGCTGCAGCAGTACGCGTCCAGCCAGGCCAGCGAACAAGATTTGGTTTTCGTGTACATGTGTTTGGACTTTACAAATCAAGACGTTCTCAACCTCGAGAACAAGTCAGTCGTTAACCCCGATCGGCAAGATCGACAACCGGCTGAAGTTGGCTTTGACCGATCGGCGGATGGATCCGGCCTGATCTTGTCTTCAAGAAATCCGTGGACGGGAGAAGAGGTGTGTTGAATACATCCATCCGAAAAGGGGCAATTCCGTTTTTCGTGTCCACGCTCGCTTCGCTTGCACTCGCACCGGTCGACCCGGCTTTATGTGATGCGCTTGAATTCACCCTTGGGGATTGTTCCCCTGCTATCAATGCGAACACGAATGGCGACGCTGTCGACATCACCGCCACCGACAACAACAACGGCGGCTCCGGAACCCGTGGCGATTCCGGCGGCGGCCGCACCTACGTGCCCGCCGGCCCGCGCGTCCTCACCTGGGAGCAGATCCAAGACCCGGCGGTCAACGCCACGATCGAAGAGACACAGATGTATCTCGTTTCCCACGGCTACGGATCCGTGCGTGACGACTTCATCACCGTGTCGGCCCCGCTGCCCGAGCTCACTCTCAGCGATATCGCGAGCTTCGCGCCGGGCGTCGGCTCGCAGCACATGGAACCGAGCGGCTGGATCGTCACCGGGCTGCCCACCAACTTCTACTCCGACTCGACGAACAGCACGGTGACCGGCACCCTGCTCGGCTACGCGGTGGCGGTGCGCTTCACGGCTGCGGCCTGGCGCTGGGACTACGGCGACGGATCGAGCACCACCTCCTCGACACCGGGCGCGAGCTGGGCGGCTCTTGGGCTGCAGGAGTTCGACGCGACCGCGACCAGCCACGTCTTCGCGACGCCGGGCGCGTTCACCATCACGCTCTCCGTCGGGTTCTCCGCCGAGTACCAGTTCGCCGGGCAGCCGTGGAAGGCGATCGCGGGAACGCTGTGGGCCGATGCGCCGCCGCTGACAGCAGTGTCGGGCGACGCGGACACGGTGCTCGTGGCGCGCGATTGCCTCGCGAATCCGGGCGGTCCAGGCTGCTGACCAAGGCTGCCGCGGGGGTGAAAAACGGTTATTCTCACAGCAGAGGTTTGCTCCCAGCGCTCGCATAGACAACGTTCAGCTTCGCGCGCAATGCTTACTTCGCTGGAAGGAGCACCTCATGACCGACACCCCCGAGATTCCCGCAACACCCGTCAACGCAACACCCCCCGTACCCCCGCAGCCGCCCGTACCCCGCGCGCTTGCCGAGGCTCCTGCTGCACCCAGCGCTACGACGCTCGCGTACACCCAGCCTCTGAACGACGCACCTCCCGCGCCGCCGACGTCGCCGCCCGCCGCGCCCAAGAACTCCGGCGAATCGTTCCGCCGCACCCGCCCCGTCGTGCTCGTGGCGGCCATCGCCGTCGCAGCCCTCGTCGGCGGCGTCTCCGGCGCGGGCGTCACGCTCCTCGCCTCGAACAACAACTCCGGCTCGACGGTCACGGCGATCACCACGCCCGCCAACGTCACGGTCAACAACCCCGAGAACGCGACCACGGTCACCGGTGTGGCAGCGAAGGCTTCCGCGTCCGTCGTGACGATCTCCGCGACATCCAGCGACTCTGGCGGCACCGGTTCCGGCGTCGTCTTGAGCAAGGACGGCTACGTCCTGACCAACACGCACGTCGTGACCCTCGACGGTGCGACCGGCGACGCGACCATCTCCGTGCAGACCAACGACGGACGCCTCTTCACCGCGACCGTCGTCGGCACCGACCCGATCTCCGACCTCGCGGTCATCAAGCTCGACGGCGCGACCGACCTCCAGCCGGCTACGTTCGCCGACTCGAGCGAGCTCAACGTCGGCGACGGCGCGATCGCTATAGGCGCCCCGCTCGGCCTCTCCGGCACTGTCACCGACGGCATCGTGAGCGCGATCAACCGCAGCATCACGATTGCGTCCTCCGCGGCCCCGACCGAGACCCAGTCGGAAGACGACTCGACCACCCCCGGCGAATCCAGCCCGTTCGACTTCTACATTCCGGACGAGGAGAACCCGACCGCGCCGACCACGAGCTCGTCGACGATCTCCCTCGCCGTTATCCAGACGGATGCCGCGATCAACCCGGGTAACTCAGGTGGTGCGCTGCTCAACACCGACGGCGAGATCATCGGCATCAACGTCGCGATCGCCAGCGCGGGCGGCACCAGCGCCGCGTCGCAGTCGGGCAGCATCGGCGTCGGCTTCGCCATCCCGTCGAACCTGGCCGAGCGCGTCTCCAAGGAGATCATCGCCAACGGTTCCGCCACCCACGGCCTCCTCGGCGCCTCGATCGTCGACGTGACCGAGGACGACACCCAGACCGACAGCGCGACCGTCGGAGCGAGCATCCGTGAAATCTCGGCCGGTGGAGCCGCCGAAGCAGCCGGTCTGAAGGTCGGCGACATCGTCACCGGCATCGACGGCCTGCCCATCACCGGCAAGACGGACCTCACCGCCCAGGTGCGTGCCCTCGCCGGCGGCGCCAAGACGACCATCACCTACGTCCGCGACGGCAAGTCCGCGAACACCGATGTCACTCTGGGCACCCTGAGCTAGGCACGGCAGATCGCCACGAAAGGCACGGAGCGCATCGTCGCCCCGTGCCTTTCGGCGTTCCGCGACGTCGGCGTCTCAGGTGGCTCTGCCCCGGCTGATAGGCTCAACCGACCCACCCCAGCACGAGTATTGGATCACATGGCCGACACGGCAGACGCGATTTCCGGAGTGTCCTACGTGATGCCGGTTCTCAACGAGGCTCTCTACATCGAGAACGCCATTGAGACGGTTTTCAGTCAGGACTTCGGCGGCGAGAAGGAGCTCATCCTCGCTCTCGGCCCGTCGACGGATGGCACCGACGCGATCGTCGAGCGACTGGTCGCGGCCGACCCGCGCATCCGCACCGTGCACAACCCCGAGACCGACATCCCGGTGGGCCTCAACCTCGCCATCCGCGCCAGCTCGTACCCGATCATCGTGCGGGTCGACGCCCACTCCGAGCTCGAACCGGGATACACCCGCCGCGCGATCGAGACGCTCGCCCGCACCCAGGCCGCCAACGTCGGCGGCGTGATGCACGCGCGCGGCAAGACCCCGTTCCAGAGCGCCGCCGCCCGCGGCTACAACAGCCGCTTCGGCCTCGGCGGTGCCCGCTACCACTCCAGCGGCAGCGAGGGTCCGGCCGAGTCCGCCTACCTCGGCGTCTTCCGCCGCGAGGTGCTCGACGAGGTCGACTACTTCGACGAGACGCTGCGCCGCGGCGAGGACTGGGAACTCAACCTGCGCATCCGCGGGGCGGGACACACGGTCTGGTTCGATCCCGCGCTCAAGGTGACCTACTGGCCGCGCGAGAGCTGGTCCAAGCTCGCGCGCCAGTTCTGTGCGACCGGCATCTGGCGCGGCGAGCTCGTGCGCCGCTACAAGGGCCGCAACCCGTGGCGCTTCTTCGTGCCGCCGGTGCTCGTGCTGACCGTGCTCGCCACCCTCGTGGTGCTCGTTCTGCAGCTGACCGGTGTGCTCGACGGCTGGCTCAGCCTGGCGGCATCCCTTATCTACCTCGGCCCGCTCGCCTACATTCTGCTCGTCGCCTGGCTCGCCTTCGTCGCCGACCGGGGAGCCAGCCTGCTCGACCGCTGGTTCTTCCTCGTCGTGCTGCCGACGATGCACCTCAGCTGGGGCGTCGGCTTCATCCTCGGCCTCGTGCGCGGCGCGCGCGACTCCGTCGACACCTCGCGCACCGAGATCTAGCTAGCACCGAGATCTAGCTAGCACCGCGATCGGGCTAGTACCGGGATCTCGCTAGCCGACCGCCCCGCGCTTCAGCAGCCGGGCCACGACGCGCGCGGCCGAGCCGCCGTCGTCGCGCGGGTTGAACCGTTCGCGCCACGCGGCGTACTTCTCCGCATAGAGGCCGGATGACGCGTCCCGGTCCCGCACGAGACCGACGAGTTCCGCGGCGTCCTGCACCACCGGTCCCGGAGCGGCCGCGTCGAGGTCGAAGTAGAACCCGCGCAGCTGCTCGCGGTAGTGGTCGAGGTCGGGGGCGAAGAAGAACATCGGCTTGCCGGTGACGCTGAAGTCGAACATGACCGACGAGTAGTCGGTGATGAGCGCGTCGGCGACGAGGAACAGCTCGGTGACGTCGGGGTAGCCGGTGACGTCGAGGATGTTGCTCGCGCGCACGTCGCGCCCGGGGAGCAGCGTGCGGGAGTGGCCGCGGATCAGGGTGACGTAGCCCGGTCCGAGTGCGTCGGTGAACGCCGCGACATCCAAGTGGTCGATGTGTTCGGGCCGGTCGTCCCGCCAGGTCGGCGCGTACAGCAGCACGGTGACGTTACGGGGGAGCCCGAGGCGCTCGCGCACGGCGTCGGGGTCGGGGGAGACCAGGGCATCGTCGCGCGGATAGCCCTCCTGCCAGATCGGGCCGAGGAACGCGTAGGCGGAGCGGAAGACCGCCGTGCTGTGCGCGTTCTGCGACAGCATGATGCTCCAGCGGCCGCGTTCGCGGATGGTGGCGAGCGCGGTGCGCAGGCCGACGCCCGGGCGGCCGAGCGCGATCTTCTTGAGCGGGGTGCCGTGCCAGGTCTGCAGCACGGTCTGGAACCGGCGCCTGGCGAACCGGTTGCGCAGCCAGTCGTTGACGACGAGCAGACGCGCCGACCCCCGGATGCGCCACCACTCGGCGCTGCCCTCGATCAGCGCGACGGACCCCTCGGGGACCTCGACCGAGGCGTCGACGACGCTCCAGTAGCGGGCGATGTCGGGGCGCGTCGCCGCGAACTCGCGGTCGAGCGCGAGCGGGTTGCAGGTCGCGCTCTGGCCGTAGAAGCTCTCGAAGAAGACGGCGTCGAGCGGGGCGCGCTTGGCCGAGCGGTAGTCGTTCTCGAGGGCGGCCTGGTTCTCCCGGCCGCGTTCCGCGTCGGTGAGCGGCGGCACGAGCTCGAGGCGGAGGACGCCGTCCACGACGGCCGCGGTGGCGCGGAGCCAGCCGGGCACGAGGATGTCGTCAGAGGTCTGCTCCGCGGCGTGGAGGGGCGCGGCCGACCCGTCGTCGGCGAGCTGCACCGCGGTGTAGCTGCCCGAGGGCGCGGGCAGCAGGGCTCCGCGCCAGCGCGACACGAGCAGCGGGAACTCGGCCCGCCAACCGTCCCCGTCGACGATGACGGTACCCGGCAGGTCCTGGCGCGGACCGCGCAGCACGAGTGCGCCCGGGCGGCCGGTGCCGGACAGCGTGAGCGTCGGGCGTTCGCCGGGCACGAAGCGGGCGGACTCGACCGCCACGTCACGCGCAACCGGGCCGGCGGGAGGTGTCGCGCTCATTCGTGCTCTTTCAGCCGGGTGATGATCTGGGAATACACTCTGACAGTATTCTCGCCGTCCCGGAACGCGTGGTGCGCCGTGGCGAGCGCGTCGGAGTGGCGCTCGAGCCGAGCCCGGGCATCCGGCTCGTCGACGGTCGCGACCAGATCGAGCACCGCGCCCCAGTCGCGCACCTCGGCGCCGCCGCTGAACGTGTCGTAGGGCACGTAGAGCCCGCGGCTCGCCTCGTACGTCTCGACGTCGGGGCTGAGGAACAGGATCGGACGGCCGGTGAGCGCGAAGTCGAACGCGATGGACGAGTAGTCGGTGATCAGCACGTCGACGGCGGGAAGCACGGGGGTGACGTCGGTGCGCTGCTGCGCGCCGAGCAGGCGGATGCGCGGGCTGAGCGCGAAACCGTCCGCATAGTCGCCGACCCCGTGCGGGTGCGGCCGCACGACGAGCAGGGAGTCGGTGCGCTCGAGCACGCCGACGATGCGCCGCCACTCGTCGGCCGTCGGGATGCCGGGATCGATTTCGCCGTCGCGCCAGGTCGGGGCATAGAGCAGCACCCGCTGCCCGGTCGGCTCGAGCCCGAGGGAACCGAACAGCAGGGCGCGCGCTGTCGCGGTGCGTTCGGACTCGGTCCCGGCCACCATCACGTCGTCGCGCGGGTCGCCGGTGACGACCACGCGGTCGGCGGGCAGGGCGAAGGCGCTGCGCAGACGTGAGGCCGAGACGGCGGATGCCGCGGGCATCAGGTCGATCGCCCGGGCGCCGCCGCGGTACATGAACCGCATCAAGCGGCGCACGAGCGCGGAGTCCGGGAGCAACCGCGTACGCACCGTCGCGGGGGAGTCGAGGTTGATCAGCTTCAACGGGATGCCGTGCCAGAGCTGCACGACGAACGCGCCACGGATTCCGTACCGGTTCGCGTCGCCGAACCCGTGCGTCACCACCACCACGCGGGCGCGCAGGGTCGCCAGAAGTCCCTGCCGCGACGACTTCAGCACAGCGGGGATGCCGAGCGCCTCGGCGGCGTCGAGATCGCGCTCGTCGCGCGCGAGCCAGAGCAGGCTGAGCGACGGATCGGACGCGCGAACGACACGGTAGAGCGCGAGAGCCCCCTCGCCGATTCCCGGGCCGGAGCCGAACACCCAGAGGTCGCGACGGCGGGGAATGACACCGCTCGCCAGCGCGCCGAGAGCGTAGCCGGGGAGGGCGAGGATCTTCTTCGCGTTCCCCGCGGCGAAGGTGAATCCCGGCGCGGTCTGAGGCACGCCCTAGAGTAACAGCCGCCGGCTGGGCCGGTATCAGGTGGGTAACGGTGCGCCCCGCGTGCGGCACCCGTGCAGGGGGTACTGATTTAATCGGGGCGTGCCACTCCTCAAAGACGTCAGAGCCGCTCGACGAGTGCTCCTCAACATCATCCGTTCCCGCAGTTCCCGGGCCGAGCTCGCCCGACGCCTGCCGACGGTGCCGAAGCCCGAGAACGGCTCGGTGCAGGTCGTCGTCTACTTCGCCGACTCCCGCGTCAACATGTACCAGATCCGCCAGTGGTACGCGCCCCTCGCCGAGCTGGCGAAGACCCGGCAGGTGGCGATCATCGCGCGCTCTCCCGGCACGATGCTGACGCTGCTCGACGAATCGCCGGTCGCCGCCGTGTATCTGCGTCAGGTGGCAGACCTCGAGCGCTTCATCCACTCGCAGGACATCAAGATCGTCTTCTACGTCAACCAGAACGCCAAGAACTTCCAGATGTTCCGGTACGGCCGCATGTGGCACGTTTTCATCAATCATGGTGAGAGCGACAAGATGTACATGACGACGAACCAGTTCAAGGCGTACGACTACGCACTCGTCGCGGGGGATGCCGCGAAGGAACGTCTCGCGCGCAAGCTCTGGGACTTCGATGTCGAGCGCCGCGCCATCCCGATCGGACGCCCGCAAGCCGACCACTTCGCCGGCGCGCAGCCGTACCCGGCCGACGGCCGCACCGTCGTGCTCTACGCCCCCACCTGGGAGGGCGACCGCCCCTCCGCCGCCTACGGATCGATCGCCACGCACGGTGTCGCGCTCGTCGGCGCGCTGCTCGCCAGCCCGCAGCACCGCGTGGTCTACCGTCCCCACCCGCGCAGCGGCGTCATCGACCACGCGTACGGCGCGGCCAACCGGTCGATCATCGCCGCCATCGCCGCGGCCAACGCCGCCGACCCGGCCGCGCACCACGTGTTCGACGACGGCAACGAGCTCGGCTGGCAGCTGGCGGGGGCGGATGTCGCCATCACCGACGTTTCGGCCATGGTCTACGACCGGCTCGCCACCGGGAAACCGCTGATCGTTGCACGGCCCGTCTCGCCCGCCGCCGACGTGGACGAGTCGGGGTACCTCGGCGCCGCCGAGTGGCTCACCAGCGAGGCCGCCGGCGACATCGTCGCCATCGCCGACCGCGTTCAGCACAGCGCGGAGGCGCAGGAGAACCTGCACTTCTGGGTCGAACGCCACTTCGGCGACACCGGCCCGGGCGCCGCGACCGCGCGCTTCCACGCCGCCGTCGAGCAGCTCGTCGAGCGGTGGGACGAACACGCCGCGCTGCACGAGGGCGACGCCGACTCGAGCGAGGACCCGTTCGACGACGACGTGGACGAAGACGCCATCGGCGAGGACTGACGCCCGGCGTCGCATCAGAAGCTCACCCGCCAGAGGTACTCGTCGCCGTTCGGGCGGAACCAGCGCACGATGACGACCGAGTCGCGAGCGAGGTTCTCGCCGCGCGGCGCGAAGGCCAGAGCCGTGCCCGGTGCGAGTCGCCGTCGGCTCAGCGGCAGCAAGAAGCCGGAGCCGAGCAGACTGAGCCGGATTCTCTCCAGCGTCTCGTCGCTGTGGTTGACGAGGTAGTAGTGGTCGGGCGCGCGTGAGCGGTCGACGGCGAATGGAACGCGGTAGGCGAGTGGATGCATGCCCGCACGGTAGGCGGAGCCAACGACGCGGAACGGCCTCGTGTGCAAGCCCAAAACGCCGATTCGTCTGGGGAGGAGAGGCGGCGTAACGTCGGCCCCATGCCTCGACTACGCAGGAGCCAGCTCACCTCTCCCGGCTACGGCCGGATCCGCAAGGGAAAGGGCTTCTCGTTCCGGGACGCCGACGGCGACAAGCTCGACGACGACACCGTGCGCGCCCGCATCGACGCTCTGGCGATTCCGCCGGCGTGGACCGACGTCTGGATCGCACCCCACCCCAACAGCCACATCCAGGCCACCGGCGTCGACGAGGCCGGCCGGCGCCAGTACATCTACCACCCGTTCTGGCGGGAGAAAAAGGACAAGGCGAAGTTCGAGCGCGCCCTCGAGCTCTCCGGGTCGTTGCCCGCCGCCCGTCGACGCGTGACGACCGATCTGCGCGGCGACGGCCTGACGCGCACCCGCGTGCTCGCCGGCGCCTTCCGCATGCTCGACACCGGCGCGCTGCGCATCGGCTCCGAGCGCTACGCGCAGACCAACGGAAGCCACGGCCTGTCCACCCTGCTCTGCGCCCACGCGAAGGTGAGCGGCTCCACGATCACGCTCAAGTTCCCGGGCAAGAGCGGTCAGGAATGGAGTTCCGAGATCACGGACGTCGACCTCGCGGCCCTCCTCTCCGCACTCAAGCGCCGCGGCCCCACCGCGCGCCTGCTGGCCTACCGCGACGGCGACGACTGGCACCCGCTCGGCGCGGAGGAGATCAACGACTACCTGCGCGAGCGCACCGGGGGAGACTTCTCCGCCAAGGACTTCCGCACTCTCCGCGGCACGGTCGCCGCGGCCCTCAGCCTCGCGAAGAGCGGCAAGGCGCGCACGCGCACCAAGCGCACCCGCGCCGTCGCCCAGGCGATGCGCGACGCGGCGTCCGTGCTCGGCAACACCGCATCGATCGCGAAGAAGAGCTACGTCGACCCCCGGGTCGTCGACAAGTACCGCCGCGGCCAGATGATCGACGCCGCACGGCCCGATTCGGCCGAGGCGCAGGTGCGCGACCTGCTCGGAGCGTAGGGGCTACTCCGCCGGGTCGACGCGGAAGTCGCGCTGCGCCTTCTCGAGTGCCTTCTGCGCGCGCGAGGGCTTCGGCGTCTTCGCGCCGCGCAGTGCCTTCGGCGGGCGTTCCGCGCGCGGGAGCTTGGGCGCTTTCGGGGCCTTGACCCGGAGCGCGAGCGCGGGCGGGAATTCCGCGGGAGCGGCCCGGAACGCCTCGCGCGAGCTGCGGATGATCTGGCGGCCGAGCAGGTTGTTCCCGGCCCCGCCGACGACGGCGCCGATGCCGAACGGGATGGCGCGTCCGACGGCGTTCGTGCCCTGCGTGACGGCGAACCGCTTGATGAAGGTCTTCTTGAGGCGGTCGGCGATCTGGCCCATGGCCGCCTGCGGGAGGTTCTTGGTCACGAGCTCGCCCCAGAAGCGTCCGCGCTCGGGACCGGTGCCGGATACCTGGCCGGCGAGCTGCTTGACGAGGTCGCTGCCGGCGGAGCCGAGGATCAGCGTCATGACGAGCGTGCGGGCCCGGTCGGGGTCGTCGACCGCTATGCCGTGCACCTCGGTGACCGACTGCGCGAACAGCGCGCTCGCCTCGAGGAAACCGCCCGTCTCGACCGTCGACAGGGCGAGCGACGCGCCCACCCCGACCGCGGGGATGACGGCGCTGGCACCGACGAGCGCGCCGCCGGTGGTCACCGCCGCGAGGTAGCGCTTCTCGAGCACGCGGATGACCTCTTCGGGCGAGGCTTCGGGATGCCGCGACCGGATGCTGTGCAGGTGGGCGAGTACGACGGGCCGCTGCACGGTGAGCACCCGGTCGATTCCCGTCACGACGAACCTGTTGGACTGGGGAATCTGGGGACTGGTCACTTCACTCCGTAGTCGGCGTTGTAGCGTTCGAGGACCTCGGCGATGGGAGCGTCGAGGACGAGGCGGCCCTTGTCGAGGTAGAGCCCGCGCGTGCAGAAGCGGCGCAGGTCTTTCTCGCTGTGGGAGACGATGAAGAGGGTGCGGCCGCCGGCGAGCAGCTCGTCGATGCGGCGGTAGCACTTCTCTTTGAACGCGCGGTCGCCGACCGCGAGCACCTCGTCGACGAGGATGATCGGTTCCTCGAGCCGGGAGACGACGGAGAAGGCGATGCGCACCTTCATGCCGCTGGACAGATGCTTGTACGGGGTGTCGAGGAAGTCGCCGATCTCGGCGAACTCGATGATCTCGTCGAACTGCGCGGCGATGTCGGCCTTCTTCATGCCGTGCAGACCGGCCGTGAGGTAGACGTTCTCGCGCACCGAGAGATCGTTGACGAACCCGCCGGTGATCTCGATGAGGGGCGCGACGCCGCCGTGCACGCCCACCGACCCTTCGTCGGGCAGGACGACCTCGGCGACGAGCTTCAGCAGCGTCGACTTGCCCTGGCCGTTGCGGCCGACGACACCGATGGCCTCGCCGGGGAGAACGTCGAAGGTCACGTTCCTCAGCGCCCAGAACTCTCCGGGACGCGTCTTGCGCGCGCGGGCGCTGAACAGGTCCTTGAAGTTGCGGCGGGAGCGACGGTTGCGACGGTAGCGGATACCGGCATCCTTCACGGAGATCACGGCGGACCCGCTGTCGACGGCCGTCGTCTCCACTGCTTCACTCTGCGACACGGATCAGATCTCCTTCAGCACCGAGCGGATGCTGCGTTTGAAAACGAGGAGTCCGATGCACAGGATGACGATACTCATGCCGGCTGAGATTGCAACCATCGCCCAGTCGAGTTGCGCGGGGAAGAACGCCGACCTGTAGAGGGAGAAGATCCCACTGAGCGGGTTGAACGCGGCCCAGAAGTGCAGTTGCTCGGGGAGGTCGGTCACGCCGTAGATGATGGGCGACGCGTAGAAGAGGAAACGAAGCGCGAGCTTCACTGCGCGCTCGAGGTCACGGAAGAAGACGACGAGCGGGGCGACGATGAGCCCCACGCCGATCGTGAGCAGGGCCTGGATGGCGATGCCGAGCACGAAGAAGACGACGTTGCCGTTAACGCTGCCGTTGCCGAGGATGACGAAGAGCGCGAGCACCGGCAGGCTCGCGATGAACTCGATGCCCTTCGACAGCACGAGGCTGACGACCCAGATAGTGCGGGGGATCTTGGTCGACCGCACGAGCTTCGCCTCGCGGATGAACGCGCGGGTCGAGTCGGAGACGGCACCGGTGAACCAGGTCCACGGCAGGAGGGCCGAGAGCAGGAAGACGATGTACGGCTCTTCGCCCACCCCGCGGCCGAACACGACGGTGAAGACGAACCAGTAGATGCCGGCCATGACCAGCGGGTCGAGGATCGACCAGAAGTACCCCAGGGCGGACGTGGAATACCGCACCCGCAGATCACGCTTGGCGAGGAGCCAGAGGGAATGCCAATAACGGGAGACTGGCGACCGATACGCTCGCTCGGGTGGTGCAACGGTCACGTGGATCCTCTAGGGCTTCTGGAATGCTCCGTGGTGTCGACGCCCCCAGTGGCCCCGCTGACTAGCGATCAGACGAAAAGGTTCGCCCGCTCGAGGTCTTCAGCGAAGTCGATCTCCACAGCGTAGAGATCGGAGATGTCTACCGGCTCGATGTGCAGTTTGTCCTGCTCAATGGCCAACTCTATGCCACGTTCGAAGTAGTCCTGATCGGCGACGCGCTTGAGCTGGCGCAGCAGAACTGCCTTGTCGTCGCGCGAGATGTAGTTGATGCCGACGGCCTCGCCGAGACCGTTCTTCACGGTCTTCGAGAGCTCCTTGATGTAGCCCTCGGCGTCGGTCGTGTACTTGACCTCTTCGTCGGACACCTTGGCGGTGTTGACCGAGACGAAGGACTGGTCGCGGGCGACGAGCTTGGCGGCACGGACGAGAGCGGTGGGGTCGAAGACCACGTCGCCGTTCATCCAGAGCACGCCGCCGGTTGCCGATGCCTGCAGTGCACGCATGAGGCTCTTCGACGTGTTGGTCTGGTCGTACTGCTCGTTGTAGACGAAGGACGCCTCGGGGAACGCCTCGATGATGTGCTCGAGCTTGTAGCCGACAACCACGGTGACCTGGGCATCCTTGCCGAAGGCGTGGCGGATGTTGTCGAACTGCTGCTTCATGATGGTGCGTCCATCGGCGAGCTCGGTGAGTGGCTTCGGCAGCGAACGGCCGAGACGACTGCCCATACCGGCGGCCAGAATCACGATCTGCGTGGTCACGATGAGTCTCCTTGTTGACAATCTATTGCTCCAAGGCAACAACACACTGTGGCAAGTTTGCCTGTTGTTTACCTGAAGGTGAATATATGTACACGACCCTGTGTTCGAATCACCTTAGCCGCGGCCCCTGTCCGCGGGCCAGAGCGACCCGGTTGTTGTTGTCGTTTCGTGATGGAACCTCTGGGAGTCGTCGACGGTTGGTACGGTGGACTGGTGGATTCCGAACCCGACCTGCCAGAGGCCCAGCACGAGCCTCAGGCCAGCCCTCCGGCCGCGCGTAAAACGACAGCTCGGAAGCCCGCGACTCCGCGTTCCACGGCTGCGAGAAAGCCGAAAACGACGGGGGCGGATGCCGCGTCCGACGCCGCGCCCACACCCGGCGCCCCGGCCAAGACCCCGGTGAAGCGCACGCCGACGCCCCGCACGACGACGGCCTCCAGGGCTGCCGCCGGCGCCACCCCGGCCGCCGCGAAGCCCACGCCGTCTCCGCGCAAGCCCACGGCCGCGAAGCCGGCCGCCCCGAAGCCGACTCCCGCGAAGCCCGCGGCAGCGAAGACCGCCGCCGCGAAACCGACGACGGCCAAGCCCGCCGCGAAGCGCGCACCCGCCAAGCCACGCGGAACCGCCGCGCCCACCGCCGCCGAAGCCCGTGCGGCGACCGACGAGAGCGTCGCCGCGCTCTCGGTCGTCACGAGCCCGACGGTCGCGCCGTCCGAGCCCGTCAACGTCAGCGAGCCCGCAAACGTCACGGAGGTGCCCGAAGCCCCCGGGACGACGACGCCCCCACGCAAGCCAGCCACCAAGCGCACGACCACCTCCCGCTCCCGCACCCGTACCACCATCACGGCAGACCCGGTCGTCGAATCGGAGGCGCCCGCAAGCCAGCCCGAACCCGAGGTAGAGGTCACCGTGCCCGTGCCCGAGCCCGAGGTAGAGGTAGAGACAACAGAGCCCGAACCCGAAGCCGCAGAGGCCGTAGTGCTCGAGCCCGAGATCGTCGAGGCGATCGAGAACCTCGCGGTCGTCGAAGAGGTCGCGCCCGAGACTCCCGCCGCCGAGACCCCCGCCGCCGCGACTCCAGCAACCGATGTCGCCGTCGCCGAGACGCCCCGCGAAATCGTGCTGAAGATCACCGGTCTGGTGAAGCGCTTCGACGACACCACGGCGGTGGCCGGAATCGACCTCGACATCGCCGCGGGATCGTTCTTCGGCATCGTCGGACCGAACGGGGCGGGAAAGACCACGACGCTCTCCATGGTCACCGGCCTGCTGCGTCCCGACGCGGGCACCGTCACCGTGCACGGGGCCGACGTGTGGAGCAACCCCGTCGTCGCCAAGCGCACCATGGGCGTGCTGCCCGACCGTCTGCGACTGTTCGACCGCCTCACCGGCGCGCAATTGCTCTACTACTCCGGCATCCTGCACGGTCTCGACAAGAAGGTGGTGCGTAGTCGCAGCGCCGACCTCGCGGTCGCGTTCGGCCTCGAAGACTCCCTCGACCGTCTCGTCACGGACTACTCGGCCGGCATGACGAAGAAGGTCGCGATCGCCGCGGCGATGATCCACTCGCCGCGCCTGCTCGTTCTCGACGAGCCGTTCGAGTCGGTCGACCCCGTCTCGGCGGCGAACGTCGTCGAGATCCTGCAGAAGTACGTGGCGGCCGGCGGCACCGTCGTGATGTCGAGCCACACCATGAGCCTGATCGAGCGCATCTGCGACTCGGTCGCGGTCGTCGTGAACGGCGCGGTCCTCGCGACCGGAACCATGGACCAGGTGCGCGACGGCAAATCCCTCGAAGACCGGTTCGTCGAACTCGCGGGCGGTCGCAAAGCGGCGGAGGGCATGGAGTGGTTGCACAAATTCTCCGACTGAAGCTCCGGCTTCTCGGCAACTCGTTCCGTCGCAGCCCGTGGCAGCTTCTCGGCCTCGGTCTCGGTGCGCTCTACGGCTTCGGCACCGCCGTGCTCGTGCTGGGCGGGCTCGTCTCCCTGCGCTTCTTCGACGTCGACGTGGCGACCAGCGCGGTCGTCGTGCTCGGCTCCGTCGTGCTCGTGGTCTTCACGGTGCTCCCGTTGATCCTGGGCATCGACGACACGCTCGACCCGCGCAAGTTCGCGCTCTTCGGCATCCGCAACAACACGCTCGCGTTCGGTCTCGCCGCGGCATCCTTCATCTCGGTGCCCACGATCGTGGTCGCCATCATGGCGTTCGCGCAGATCGCGACCTGGAGCCGTGACGCGCTCTCGGCCGGCCTCGCCGTCGTCGCGGCCGTGCTGATCATCGTGACCTCGGTGCTGTCGGCGCGCATCTCGACCTCGGTCGC
This sequence comes from Conyzicola lurida, assembly GCF_014204935.1. Classification (NCBI taxonomy): domain Bacteria; kingdom Bacillati; phylum Actinomycetota; class Actinomycetes; order Micrococcales; family Microbacteriaceae; genus Conyzicola; species Conyzicola lurida. The sequence goes on from NZ_JACHMJ010000001.1 coordinate 878,009, forward strand.
CGCGTTCCTGCTGGCCACCCGGCGGGCCCGCGACATCACCGCGATCATCGGCCTCGTCGCGCTCGTGAGCCTGTCGCCCGCCATCATCGCTCTCGTCTCGGTCGACTGGGCGAAGGACGGCCTCGACGTGCTCGCCAAGTTCGCGGGCGTGCTGAGCTGGACGCCGTTCGGTGCGGCGTGGTCGATACCGGCGGATGCCGCGGCCGGCGATCCCGGAACGTCGATGCTCAAGCTGCTCATCGCCGTCGCGTGGGTGGCGGTGCTCGCGCTCGGCTGGCGCGCCCTCGTCGCGGCGATGCTCGTGACCCCGCAGCGCCAGGCGCAGGCGAAGAAGTACTCGGGCCTGGGGTGGTTCGGTCTCGTCCCCGGCACGCCCACCGGCGTCATCGCCGCCCGCAGCATCACCTACTGGCTGCGCGACTCGCGCTACGGCACGTCGCTCATCGTGATCCCGCTGATCCCGCTGTTCATGGTGATCGCGCTCTCGATCGGCGGAATACCGCTCGCCCAGCTCGCGCTGCTGCCCGTGCCGGTGATCTGCCTGTTCCTCTCCTGGTCGGTGCACAACGACGTCGCGTTCGACAACACCGCCGTGTGGCTGCACCTCTCGGCGAGCACGAGCGGTCGCGCCGACCGCTGGGGCCGACTGCTGCCCGCGCTCGTGCTCGGCATCCTGGTCATCGGAATCGGCGGGGTCGTGAGCGCCGCCGTGTTCGGCGACTGGTCGGTGCTGCCGTCGATCGTCGGCGTGAGCACGAGCGTGCTGTTCACCGGGTTGGGACTGTCGAGCATCATGTCCGCGCGCTTCCCGTACCCGGCCGTGCGCCCCGGCGACAGCCCGTTCGCCCAGCCGCAGAGCGGAAGCCCGGCGGGACTCATCCAGGCGCTCTCCTTCTTCGCGATCCTCCTCCTCACCGCTCCCGCGCTCGTCGCGGCGGCGCTCGGCTTCCTCCAGGGCGGCCAGTGGCCGCTCGTGTCGCTCGCCGCGGGCGTCGTGATCGGTGTCGCCGTTCTGCTCGGCGGAGTCGCGGTCGGCGGCCGGGTCTTCGAGCGCCGCGGGTCACAGATCCTCGCGTTCTCGATGCGCAGCTAGGGCCAGCGCCCCGCCGCCCGAGAAACTACACTTGCGGCATGACTGATACCGAGCACACCGGCGGAGGAACCTCGACCCTCGATCGCGAACTCGAGGAACTGCTCAACAGCGAGCAGGTGGAAGAAGGCGACCACGAGCGCTTCTCCCACTACGCACCGAAGAACAAGATCATGGAGTCGGCACTGACCGGCAAGCCCGTCCGCGCGCTCTGCGGCAAACTCTGGACCCCGGGTCGCGACCCGCAGAAGTTTCCGGTCTGCCCGACGTGCAAAGAGGTCTACGAGACGCTGAAGTAGCGCGTCCTTCGCCTTCGCGGATTGAGCCTGTCGAAATCCTCAACGTCATCGCGTGCGGGGATTTCGACGGGCTCAATCCAGTCCTAGTTCGCGACGTAGACCGTCGGGATCGCCGGCTCGCCGCGTCCCAGCCGGAACGCCTGGTCGGACAGCTCCGCGATCGCCGCCGCGCGGTGCGTGCGCGCGACACCCGTGCCGTGGGCGCCGAGGTACTCGGCCACCGGTTCGCCGTCGACCATGAGCGGCACCAGCAGCGGCCGCTCGTTCGGCGCGGCGGCCGGCTCCTCGCCGACGTAGATCGTCTCGGCCACGGCCACGCCGTTCTCGAGGGTGCGCACGGGGTGCTTGCGTCCGCCGACGGTGGCCTTGGCCGCGGACTTTTTCGCGACCGAGACCCATTCGCCCGCGTCATCCCGGCGTGCCACCAGTTTGTAGACCATGGATGCCGCGGGGTGGCCCGATCCCGTGACCACCGAGGTGCCGACACCGTACGAGTCGACGGGCGCGGCGCGCAGGGAGGCGATCGTGTACTCGTCGAGGTCGTTCGTCACGGTGATCTTGGTGTTGACCGCGCCGAGCGAGTCCAGCTGCGCGCGCACCGCCGCGACCTGCGCGGGGAGGTCGCCCGAGTCGATGCGGACCGCGCCGAGACCGGTGCCGGCGACCTTGACCGCGAGGGCCACCGCCGTGGGCACATCGTAGGTGTCGACGAGCAGCGTCGTACCGGAGCCGAGGGCCGCGACCTGGGAGCGGAACGCCTCCTCCTCGCTGTCGTGCAGCAGCGTGAACGCGTGCGCGGCCGTGCCCATCGTGGGGATACCCCACTCGAGACCGGCCTCGAGGTTGCTGGTGGCGCCGAATCCCGCGACGAAGGCGGCGCGGGCGGCGGCGACGGCCGAGCGCTCGCCCGTGCGACGCGAGCCCATCTCGGCGAGCGGACGCCCGTCGGCCGCGGAGACCATGCGGGCGGCGGCACTCGCGATCGCGCTGTCGTAGTTGAGCACGCTGAGCGCGAGGGTCTCGAGGATCACGGCCTCGGCGAAGGTGCCGTCGACCACGAGGATGGGGGAGTTCGGGAAGTACACCTCGCCCTCGCGGTAGCCGGTGATCGTGCCGCGGAAGCGGTAGTCGGCGAGCCAGTCCAAGGTCGCGGTCGTGACGACGCCGTGGTCGCGCAGCCAACCGAGCTCCTCGTCGCCGAAGCGGAACTGGCGCACGAGGTCGAGCAGGCGGCCGGTGCCCGCGACGATGCCGTAGCGCCGACCCTCGGGAAGGCGGCGGGCGAAGACTTCGAACACGCACTCCCTGTCGTGCAGACCGCTGCGCATCGCTGCGTCGATCATCGTGAGTTCGTAGCGGTCGGTCAGCAGGGCGGTGCTCATACTCCGAGCCTATCGAGCGGAACGCGCCCGGACGTCGGAGGAACGGCCTACCGTGGGCAGATGACTCACGTGCGCTGGATTTTCGCCGGGCAACTCGGGGAGCTCTTCGACGACGGCGGCCCGATGCTGCTCGTCGAAGCGCGGTCGGTCTTCCGTCGTCGGCCGATCCACCGAGCCAAAGCGCACCTCATCCTGTCTGCGATCCGTCACCGCGCCGCCGAACTGGGCGACCGCGTGGAGTTCCACCAGGTCGAGCACTACTCCGAGGTGGTCGACGGACGCGACGACCTCGAAGTGATCGACCCCACCTCCTGGGCGGCGCGGAGGACGGTGCGCCGGCTGGGCGCACGCATCCTGCCGAGCCGCGGATTCGTCACGAGCGAGGAGGAGTTCGCTGCCTGGGCCGCGACCCGCGGCACCGGCCGGCTGCTGTTGGAAGACTTCTACCGCGACACCCGGCTGCGCACCGGCCTGCTGATGGAAGGACAGTCCCCGGCGGGCGGGCAGTGGAACTACGACCACGACAACCGGCAGCGGCCGCCGAAGAACGCGGTGTCGCTCGGGCTGCCCGACCCGCGCTGGCCGGTCGAGGACGACATCGACGCCGGCGTGCGCGCCGATCTCGACCGGTGGCAGGCCGCGGGCGAGATCAGGCTCGTCGGCGACGACGGGCCCCGCAGGTTCGCCGTGACAGGGGCGGAGGCGCAGGCGGCGCTCGACGACTTCGTCGAAACCCGCCTCGGCGACTTCGGCCCGTTCGAGGACGCGACGCTCACGGGCGACTGGACGATGGCGCACTCGCTGCTCAGCGTGCCGCTCAACCTGGGGCTGCTCGACCCGCGGCACGTCGTCGACACCGTCGCGGCCGAGTACGAGCGGGGCAACGCGCCGCTGTCGAGCGTCGAGGGGTTCGTGCGCCAGATCGCCGGGTGGCGCGACTACGTCTGGCACCTGTACTGGCATCTCGGCGAGGGATACCGCACCGGGCACAACACCCTGCGCGCCACGGTCGACCTGCCGCGCGAGTTCAGAGAACTCGACACCGACGCCATCGAGGCGAACTGCCTGCACCACTCGATCGGCGGCCTGCGCGAGCACGGGTGGACGCACCACATCCAGCGGCTGATGGTCATCGGCAACTGGGCGCTGCAGCGCGGGTACGACCCCGTGCAGCTCAACGACTGGTTCACCGACATGTTCGTCGACGGCACCCCGTGGGTGATGCCCGCCAACGTCATCGGCATGAGCCAGCACGCCGACGGCGGCATCGTCGCCACCAAGCCGTATGCGGCGGGCGGTGCCTACATCGACCGGATGACCGACTACTGCGGCGGATGCCGCTTCGACCCGAAGGTGCGGTTGGGGCCCGACGCGTGCCCCTACACCGCCGGATACTGGGCGTTCCTCGACCGGGTGGAGCCCGCGCTGCGCGGCAATCACCGCATGGCGCAGCCGCTCGCCGGCCTGCGCGGGCTCGTCGACCGCGAGGCGGTCGTGCAGCAGGAACGCGAGCGGGAAGGCTTCCACTAAACTCGACGCTTGTGACTGATGCGCCGATTGGAGTCTTCGACTCGGGGGTCGGCGGCCTGACCGTCGCCCGGGCCATCATCGACCAGCTGCCGCGCGAATCGATCACCTACGTGGGCGACACCGCGCACTCCCCGTACGGCCCCAAGCCGATCGCCGACGTGCGCCGCTACGCGCTCGAGGTGATGGACGATCTGGTCGCCCAGGGCGTCAAACTGCTGGTCATCGCCTGCAACACCGCGTCGTCGGCCATGCTGCGCGACGCCCGGGAGCGGTTCACCGGCGGGTACGGGATCCCGGTCGTCGAGGTCATCCAGCCCGCGGTGCGGGCCGCGGTGCGGCAGACCCGCAACAAACGCATCGGCGTGATCGGCACGGTCGGCACGGTGCAGTCGCTCGCCTACGAGGACGCGTTCGCCGCGGCATCCGACCTCAAAATCTTCGCCCAGGCCTGCCCCCGCTTCGTCGAGTTCGTCGAGGCAGGGGTGACCAGCGGCCCCGAACTGTTCGCCGTCGCCGAGGAGTACCTCGCGCCGCTCAAGGCCGCGGACATCGACACCCTCGTGCTCGGCTGCACGCACTACCCGCTGCTCGCCGCGGCGATCCAGTACGTGATGGGCGAGGATGTCACCCTCGTCTCGAGCGCGGAGGAGACCGCGTACGACGTCTACCGCATGCTCGTGAAACACGGCCTCGAACGCACCAGCGCCGCGGCGCCCGCCTACACCTTCGAGGCGACCGGGGGCAGCCAGCAGGAGTTCCTCACGCTCGCGTCGCGCTTCCTCGGTCCGGAGGTCACCCGCGTCGACCTCGTCGAGACCGGGACGATCCACTTACCACCACTCGCCCTACCGAAAGCAGACAGCAGATGACCCGCTCCGACGGACGTACCGCCACCGACCTCCGCCCGGTCACCATCGAACGCGGCTGGAGCGCCCAGGCCGAGGGCTCGGCGCTCATCTCGTTCGGCAACACCAAGGTGCTGTGCACCGCGTCGTTCACGAACGGCGTTCCGCGTTGGCTCAAGGGCAAGGGCACCGGGTGGGTCACGGCCGAGTACTCGATGCTGCCGCGCTCGACGAACGACCGCATGGACCGCGAATCGGTCAAGGGCAAGATCGGCGGCCGCACCCACGAGATCTCGCGCCTCATCGGCCGCAGCCTGCGCGCCGTCGTCGACATGAAGGCACTCGGCGAGAACACCATCGTCATCGACTGCGACGTGCTGCAGGCCGACGGCGGCACCCGCACCGCCGCCATCACGGGCGCGTACATCGCGCTCGCCGACTCGCTCGAGTGGGGCCGCGCCAAGGGCTTCATCGGCAAGAACTCGAAGCCGCTCATCGACAGCGTCGCCGCGGTCTCCGTCGGTATCGTCGGGGGAGAGCCGCTGCTCGACCTCGCCTACGTCGAAGACGTCAAGGCGGAGACCGACATGAACGTCGTCGTCACCGGCCGCGGCCTGTTCGTCGAGGTGCAGGGCACCGCCGAGGGCGCGCCGTTCGACCGCGACGAGCTCAACGCGCTGCTCGACCTCGCGCTCGGCGGCACCGCCGACCTGACCGCGATGCAGGTCGCGTCGCTGGCATCATGACCGTCCAGCTCGTCCTCGCGACCCACAACGCGCACAAGGTCGAGGAACTGCGTCGCATCCTCGGTGCGCAGCTCGACGGCATCGAGCTGATCGGGTACGACGGGCCGGAACCGGTGGAAGACGCCGACAGCTTCGGCGGCAACGCGCTGATCAAGGCGAGGGCCGCCGCCCTGCACACGGGTCTCGCCGCGATCGCCGACGACTCCGGGATCTCGGTCGACGCTCTGGGTGGTGCCCCCGGCATCCACTCTGCACGCTACGCGGGTCACCGCGACGACCGCGAGAACCTCGAGCTGCTGCTCGCCAACCTCGCCTCGGCGACCGACCGCGCGGCCCAGTTCACCTGCGCCGCGGCGCTCGTCGTCGGCGACTTCGAGCACGTGGAGCTCGGCGTCTGGCCCGGCTCCGTGCTGCGGGAACCCGCGGGTGCGGGCGGGTTCGGCTACGACCCCGTCTTCCAGCCCGAGGGGATCGACGTGAGCGCCGCGCAGCTGACGGCCGACGAGAAGAACGCGGTCAGCCACCGGGCGCGCGCCTTCGGGCAGATCATGCCGGTGGTCAGGGCGCAGCTGCTGTAGACGTGCCAGGTGTGGCTCCCACGACGAATCGTGCGGAGCCGCCCGCGCACCAGTCGTCGATGCCCGGTTCGAGCTCGGCGTTGTCGGTGTAGACCACGGCGGAGATGTCGGGGTCGCGCAGCACGGCGCACAACGAATTGGCCGCGTCCGGCCTGTGCTCGCCGAACTGGCGGAAGCCGGCGTAGTCGCGGAATGCGAAGCGGCGCAGCACCGGGTCTTCGCCGAGGGCGCCGCCCGCGGCATCCATCGCCCAGAAGTTCACGAACCCCTCGTCGGGGTTGTCGGTCTGCCAGACGATTCCGACCTCGTCGCGCTCGGCCAGCGCGAGGATGATCTTCACCGACTCATCGCCGTCGACCCAGACGTGGCCGCCGAGCATGCGGTCGACCGGCTGGCGGGCCTCGTACCCGACGGGTAAGCCGAGCGGGGCGAACGCGGCGATGGCGACGGTCCCGGCCGCGGTGATCGTGACTGCCGCCACGGCGACCGACCACGGGCGGATCCTCGCGAGGCAGCCGAGGGCGAGCGAGAGTGCAACGGGTAGGAGGATGACGCAGACGGTCCAGGCCAGCTTCACCGGATAGTACGCGGTCCACGGGTCGTACAGATCGCGGACGACGAACAGCATGAGCGCGATGCCGAGGTAGCCGGCCGCAATGAGTGCGACGATTCCGGAGAACACCGGCAGCGTCGACCGGGAGCGCAGGAAAGCGGCGCTCAAGAGCGCCACGACGATGCTCGGCAAGATGACGTACCAGGTCGAAGGGTAGCCCATGCTCGGCGCCTGGAACGCGCTCGACTGCACGAAGTAGGTAGGCACGGTGAGGAAGATCGTGTACATGAGGACCACCACGACCGAGGCGAGCGGTACCGCGAGCTCCCACCGGCGCAGGGTCAGGAATTCGCGGCGTTCGCGCACGACCACAATGACGCCGAGGAACACCGGCACGAGGATTACGGGGCTCCAAGTGACCAGCAGCAGCGTCGATGCGCCGACGAGCGCGACCGCCGCGGCGACCGGAGCGCGCGCGGACCCGATGTAGAGGAGCCAGCACGCCAGAGCGACCGGGATCACAAACGGCACATTGAAGAATCCGAAGTCGATCGGAAGTCCGCCGACAAGCCAGGTGAGCGGGAGCAGCGAGCCCATCGCGCTCGCGACGGCCACAAGACGCGGCTTCGCCGGGTCGATGGCGGATGCCGTGACCGCACCCATCGCCACGCACCCGATCGCCAGAACGACGAGCCAGCTCCAGCCGAATACCGCGATGTCGACTCCCAGCGCATCGCCGCCGGGCAGCAGCCGCTCGAGGGAGAGCGGGATGGCGAGTACCGCCGCCGGCAACGGCACCGGATTCTCGCCGGAACCGAAGAGCACACCGTGATCGGCGATGATCCTGCGGGCGAATCCCAGGGTGTTCGTCGAGTCGCCCTCCATTGTCCAACTCAGGTAGGCGGCCCCGGGCACGAACTGCGATGCCGCGCGGGCGGCAACCCACACGGTCGCACCGAGCAGGGCGGGGATCCAGATGGCGAGGGCGTGCACCGACGGCCGAAGACGAACTGCCGGATTCCGGACGAGGACGACGATGCCGAGGGCGCTCGCCGCGGCGAGGGCGCCAACGGTCGCGAGCCCGATGTCCACTCGGAACACCGGAGTGACGGCGAGGAGGAGAAGGAATCCGACCGCCGTGGCCACGGAGACGATCGGCACGGCCAGGAGACGTCCCCAACGGGAGCCGGCGATCGGTATCCAGACGAGGAGGCAGGTCGTGGCGAGCACGATGAGTACGGTGCTCACCGCTTCAGCCTAAGCGGGCCGTGCGAGCGTGGCGCTCCCCAGAACTGGGGCACCGGCGCTTGTCGATAACGCCCCTCATTCCTATCTAGCGCGAACGGCTAGTAGCGCACCGGAAGCCGACCTACGCTGTATCCGTGAGCAAAAACGAGGGGCACAATCACGACCACGCGGCGGGGATAACCAACCGTGCGCGTCTCGTCGTGGCGATCGCGATCGTCGGTGTCTTCCTCGTGGTCGAGGTCGTCGGCGCGGTGCTGTCGGGTTCGCTCGCGCTGCTCGCCGATTCCGGCCACATGCTCTCCGATCTGCTCGGTCTCGTCGTCGCGCTCGTGGCGCTGTCGATCGCGGCGCGGCCCGCCACCGACCGTCAGACCTTCGGATACCAGCGCGCGGAGGTGTTCGGCGCCCTGCTGAACGGCGTGCTGCTGGCAGGGGTCGCGATCTTCGTCGCCGTCGAGGGCATCGGCCGCCTGTTCCGGCCCGAATCCGCCGAGGTCTTGAGCGCACCGATGCTCGTCATCGCTGTCGTCGGACTGGCCGCCAACGTCGCGTCCCTGCTGGTGCTGCGCGGGGGTGTGGAAAAGGGCGGTTCCATCGGTATGCGAGGTGCCTACCTCGAGGTGCTCGGCGACCTGTTCGGCTCGGTCGCGACGATCATCGCTGCCGTGGTCATCATCACGACCGGCCTGGTGCAGGCCGACGCGGTCGCGTCCCTCGTCATCGCCGCCCTCATCGTGCCCCGCGCGTTCAGCCTGCTGCGGGACGTCTTCCACGTTCTCAGCGAGTCGGTGCCGACGCACATGAACATCGAGGAGATCCGCCAGCACCTGCTCGGCACCCCCGGCGTCGTCGACGTGCACGACGTGCACGTGTGGGCGATCACCTCGGGCGCCCCGGTCTTCTCCGCCCACATCGTCGTCTCGAAAGAACTGTTCGAGGCCGGCGGCGTCGGCGCCCTGCTCGACGAGCTGAGCGGGTGCCTCACCGGCCACTTCGATGTCGAGCACTCGACGTTCCAGATCGAACCGACCGAGCACGCTGCCCACGAGGACCAACTGCACCGTTAGATTTCGGCAAGCCGAAACTTTTGCTAAAGTTTCGGCATGCCTAAAAGTCCCGTCCTCCAGTCACGGGGCGCTCCCGCGCGGTCTTCGCTCTTCTTCCTCCTCGGTCCGGCCTTCGTCGCCGCCATCGCCTACGTCGACCCGGGCAACGTCGCCGCCAACCTGACGGCGGGAGCACGCTACGGCTACCTGCTGCTCTGGGTACTGATCCTCGCCAACCTCATCGCGGTGCTGGTGCAGTACCAGTCGGCGAAGGTGGGCCTGGTCACCGGGCGCAGCCTCGCCGAACTGCTCGGCGAGAAGCTGAAGACCGGACCGCGCCGCTTCTACTGGGGCCAGGCCGAACTCGTCGCGGCGGCGACCGACATCGCCGAGGTCATCGGCGGCGCGATCGCCCTCAACCTGCTCTTCGGGGTGCCGCTGCTGCTCGGCGGCGTGATCGTCGGCATCGCGTCGATGGTCCTGCTCGCCGTCCAGACGCGCAACGGCCAGCGCGCGTTCGAGGTGGTGATCGTCACACTACTCGCCGTCATCGTCGTCGGATTCGTCTCCGGCCTGTTCTTCAGCCACCCCGACCCCGCGCAGATGCTGGCCGGGATCGTTCCGCGGTTCGAAGGCACCGATTCGGTGCTGCTCGCCTCGAGCATGCTCGGCGCGACCGTGATGCCGCACGTCATCTACCTGCACTCGGCGCTCGCCCGTGACCGGCACGGGGTGACCGCGGACGCGGGACGCATCCGCCGACTGTTGAAAGCCACGAGATGGGATGTCGGCACTGCCCTGCTCATCGCCGGTGCTATCAACATCTCGATGCTGCTGCTCGCGGCATCCGCCCTTCGTGGGGTCGACGGCACTGACTCCATCGAGGGCGCACACGCGGCCATCGTCGACGCCCTCGGGCCAGCCCTCGGCGTCGTGTTCGCGGTCGGCCTGCTCGCCTCCGGCCTCGCGTCGACCAGCGTCGGCACCTACGCGGGCGCGTCGATCATGGGCGGCCTGCTCAAGGTGAAGGTGCCGCTGCTACTGCGGCGGGTGATCACTCTCGTGCCGGCGCTCGTCGTGCTCGGTGTCGGGTTCGATCCCACCCGCGCGCTGGTGCTCAGCCAGGTGGTGCTGAGCTTCGGCATCCCGTTCGCGCTCGTGCCCCTCGTGCGCTTCGCCAGTTCGAAGACGCTGATGGGCGAATTCGCCAACGCGGCCTGGCTGCGCTGGGTGAGCTGGATCAGCACCGGCGCCATCATCGCCATCAACGTCGTTCTCATCGTGCTCGTGATCGGAGGCAACTGATGCCCGCCACTCCCGCGACCTACCCGATGGCGTTCGAGGACTACGTCAAGGTCATCTACGCCCACACCGAGTGGCAGCCCGAGCCGATCACGAGTTCGGTGCTCGCCGGACGATTGGGTCTCGCCGCGTCATCCGTCACCGAAATGGTCAAGAAGCTCGGCGCCAACGGGCTCGTCGACCATGTTCGCTACGGCGCGATCACATTGACCCCGGATGGCGCGGCCCTCGCCCTGCGGATGCTGCGACGTCACCGGCTCATCGAGACCTGGCTCGTGCAGCACTACGGGTACGCCTGGGACGAGGTGCACGACGAGGCGGAGGTGCTCGAGCACGCGCTCAGCGACCGGCTGCTCGACAAGATCGACGACGAACTCGGCCGGCCGACCCGCGACCCGCACGGCGACCCGATCCCGAGCAAAGCGGGCGTGATCAGCCAGCCGGCCGCACTGCTGCTGCGCGACGCCGTGGTGGGGGAGCGGGTCGTGGTCGTTCGGATCTCCGACCGCGACTCGTTGCTGCTGCGCCACCTGGAGGCCGAGTCGGTCGTGCTCGACCGGGCGCTCGAGGTGCGGTCGCGCGACCCGTTCGTCGTGCAGCTCGAGGTCCAGGACGGCGAACGCACGCTCGCGCCGGACGCCCTCGTCTCGATCTGGGTGAGCCGCGAGGAGCCCAGCCGCGTAAAGTAGCAGCGCTATGACTACACACACTCCCAAGAACCAGCCCAACGACGATTCCCCCGCAGAGCGCATCGCGAAGGTCGTCGCCGAGCTGGGGGAGGACGAGGTGGTCGCGCGTGCGACAGCGCTCATCGCGGGCCTCAATGCCGGCGAGGAGTTCCTGCTCGCGGTCGGCGGGCGCCACGCGCAGGGCATCCTCGACGGAGCCCCGCCGCTGTACTGGCCCGAGGTATGGGGTGCCCGCACGTTCCTCTACATCTGGAACGACTCGGCGATCCCCGCCGTGCTCGCGGGCCTCGGCAATCAGGCCTGGCGCGTGCGCGAAATGAGCGCCAAGGTCGTCGCACGCCGCGAACTCGCCTACCCGGCCGAGGTCGCCCTGCTCGCGACCGACGAGGTCGCCCGTGTCCGTGCGCAGGCCGCCCGCGCGCTCGGCGAGATCGGCCGGACCGAAGACATCGACGTGCTGCGTTCGCTGTTGAAGGACCCCGAGATCGAGGTCCGTCGCGAAGCCGGCGGAGCGCTCAAGAAGCTGCGCGCGAAGGCGCCGACGGTCGAACCCTCCACCGAGGACTAGTCGCTACTTCGGGTCGTTGCTCTTGTCCTGGTCGAACAGGGTCTGATCGAGGACCAGGCTGCCGGTGTCGGTGGTCGCGGCGGCCTCGCGGTTCTTCTTGGCTTTCCGCATCGACTGGATGTAGTGGTAGGCCGTGGGGAGAAGCGTCACGGCGACAGCGCCGAGAAGGATGATGTCGATGTAGTGCGTCACGAAGTCGCGCAGCGGCGGGATGAACCCGACGATGTAGCCGACCATGGTGACGCCGATGCCCCAGGCGATCGCGCCGATCAGGTTGTACAGGCTGTACTTCTTGTAGTTCATGTGGCCGACGCCCGCGGCGATCGGAGCGAACGTTCGTACGATCGGTACGAAGCGGGCGATGATGACCGCGAGTCCGCCGAAGCGCTCGAAGAAGGCGTTGGTGCGCTTGACGTTCTCGACCGAGAACAGCCCGGACTCTTTACGCTCGAAGATGCGGGGGCCCGCCTTATGGCCGATGAAATATCCGACCTCACCGCCGACGAACGCCGCGAATCCGATAGCGAGGGCCACCCACCAGATGTCGATGTCGATGACGCCGGTGGCGACGAAGACACCGGTGATCACGAGCAGGGTGTCGCCGGGGAGCAGGAATCCGATCAGCAGGCCGGTCTCGGCGAAGACGATGAGGCAGACGCCGAGGAGGGCGAACGGTCCGAACCCGTTGATGAGGTTTTCCGGATCGAGCCAAGGGATGAGAGCGGACGAAAACACTGACAATTCTCCAGTCGTCGGTTGCCGTTGAGGTCAATCGGCGGCGGCCATGGTTATATCTGTTGTCAGGTTACTCGTTGTCGACACCCAGCTAGCTGCAAATCAGTCGGTTTCGCGAGACTTCATCCCAGCGACGTAGTACTGCGGGCCCTCCCCGGCAATGCAGGCCCGGTGACGGGGTCACAGGCTTCCGTGCGTCCAGTCGTCGATCCGGTGCTGGTTCGGCGAGAAGCCGTGGGCGACGCCCCAGAGCACGGCCTGTGTGCGGCTGGCCGCTCCGATCTTCCGGTAGATGTTGCGGATGTGCGTCTTGACGGTGTTCGGGCTCGTGTAGGTGATCGACGCCACCTCGGCGTTGGTCTTGCCCTGGGTGATCAGCGCCAGAATCTCCGACTCGCGGTCGGTGAATCCCTCGTGGCGCCCCGGCCAGTCGAGTCCCGATACCGCTCCGGCGCGGCGCGGCACGTCGCTCACGACGAACTCCCCGGCGTGGACGGCCTCGAGCGCCGTGACCAGATCGCGGGCGGGCAGCGTTTTGGACAGGTACCCGCTGATGCCGATCTTCGACGCCTCGGCCACGAGCTCGGGCTGGAAGTTCCAGGTGTAGACGACGACGTGGTCGGCCCGGCCGCTACGGACGAGCGCGCCGATCTCTTGGTGGTCGGTCTCGGGCTGGGCGAAGGAGTCATAGAGCGCGATGTCGACGTGCGCCTTCAGATCGGTGTTAACGTCGATCTCGGCGACCTCGATGCGGTCGGCGTAATGGTCGAACATGTGCGCGAGCCCCGCGAGCACCACGTCGTAGTCGTCAACCAGAGCGACACGGATCGGGCGTGCGTTCGGTGTCTGGCCCATGCCGTCCACGGTACAGGGCAGACGGGGGTGATTTCTCACCCCTAGGGGTGAAGAACCGCCCGTCGGCAATTGTTTGAATGGTACGTCTGCCGCTCGAGGTGTCTCTGCTCCTCCGAGGCCGCGCGGTGACGGATTGGATCTATACCGCCGATGGGCAAGCTTCTGTACGCCGGCGGGACGGCGAGTATCGAGATCGACGACAGGCCTCTCGCCCACATCCGTACGGTGATCCTGGCGAAGCTGCGGCGCAACGAGTCCCTCGCCTTCACGTGGGAATCGGGCTCCTACGGCCACCCGGGCAAGAGCACGATCTGGATCCACCCCGCGATGCCGCTGCAGTTCGACTTCTACGGCAGTCGCGAGGTCATGCTCAACCGGCGTTGGCTGGACGAGATGATGGCCTCGGCGAACAGCCACGCGGGACTATACGTGAGTGCGGAACCGTCGTTCGACGTGACCGTCGAGGAAGCCTAGCCGGCCGTATTCTCGCTGTAGAAGGCACGCTGGGTTGCCTCGTGCCACAGCAGCAGGTCCCAGACGCCCTCGGTTTCACCGATGCCCGCCACGATCGGGTCGATCAGGCGGTCGAGCGGACGTTCGTCGGGCTCGAGGTAGCGCACGAGCACCTGCCCGGTTGTGTCCCACAGCGCAGGATCCTCGACCACCGCCAGATATACCTCGGTACTCAACTGCCACGCTCCCTACTTCGGGGAACCCGGCACAGTGTCGACCGGGTTCCGTCACCTATAGGACGAGTGGCGGAGCTCATTCGTCACGAAATCGGTGACGGGTCGCAGTCGGAAAACGGAGTGCGGGAGAAGGGACTTGAACCCTCACGCCTTTCGGCACAGGTACCTAAAACCTGCGTGTATACCAATTTCACCACTCCCGCGAGCGCTCATAAGTGTAATGGCTGACGGCGACGCTCCCCGATCGGGCTGACTGGCCATCGCCTGAAAAGGATGGACAACCGGCATCCCGAGTGCTTCACTCAAAGTGAAAGCTTTTCTCTATCGAACGTAAGTCGAGGGGAGGTCGACGACGATGCATGCTTCACGAGCGCGCTCGCCCCTTGCCCTCCTGCTCCTCGCCGGAGTCGCCACGGCCCTCTGGTTCGTGCTGAGCCTCGTCTTCGCGAGTCCCTCCGCGTCCGCCGATTCGCCCGAGGACTCGCTCACCGGCGTTCTCGGTTCGACCTCGCAGACAGTGGCGGATGTCGCGGCTCCCGCTGTCGCTCCGGTTGCAGCCGTCGCGGCTCCCGTTGTGCAGGCGGTCGCGGCGCCGGTTGCCCCAGTGGTGGAACAAGTCGCGGCACCCGTTGCTCCCGTCGTCGCCCCGGTTGCGGCTCCCGTCGCGCCGGTTGTTGCCGTGGTCGCCGCCCCCGTCGCCCCGGTCGTGTCGGCTGTCGCCGCGCCCGCTGCACCGGTGGTCAGTGCCGCGGTCGTCCCGGTTGCCCCCGTCGTTTCCGTGGTCGCGCCGATTGCCCCGGTCGTGTCGGCTGTCGTGGCCCCGGTCGCGCCGGTGGTCGACGCGGTCGTGGCGCCGATCGCCCCGGTCGTCGCGCCCGTCGGAACGGTCGTGGCACCTCTCGTCCCCGTCGTCGACGCGGCCGTCGCACCGCTGACGCCGGTGGTCGACGCTGTCGTCACCCCGCTCGAGCCGGCCGTAGAGCCACTTGCTCCGATCGTCGACGCGGTTCTCCCCGTCGTCGAGCCTGTTCTCCCGGACGTTGTCCCGGTTTTCCCTGTTCTCCCGGGAGTCGTTCCTGGTCTCCCGGGTATCGTGCCGATTCTCCCGGGCATCGACTCGGTTCTCCCGGGAGGTTTGCCGGCACTCCCCGGGATCGATGTCTCCGTCCCGTCCGTTTCCGCACCCTCTGGCCCCGAGTCGCCGACCACCGCTGCCGTCGCCACTACCCAGCTTGTCGCCGGAACCTCGGTCGCCGCGGCGGGTGGCGCGGCAGCGGCCTCCGGCGCGGGTTTCGGAGGCGACTACCTTCTAGCGAGCGCTGCCTCGCGGGTCGCGGTCGGTGTGCCCGCGGCATCCATCGGTCGTCTCGACCGGGCGCCCGCCACGGGCGAGCCGCTATCGGCACCGGTCGGTCCCGCTGCGCCCACCGGATCGTCGGGCGGCGCTGCCGGAGCACAGACGGGCGGCGTTTCGGCGGGCGTCGTCGTCGGCGCGTTCGTGCCGTCGGCTGCCGCGTTCTTTACCGCGGCCACGGACTTCGACGACGACCTTCCGTCGTCCCCGACTTTCGAATCAGACGCGACTCCTGACTGAGTGAGGCCATCCCTGCGCGAGCAGGCACGGTCAACCGCTTCCGCCTGGAAGCACCCATTCACTCAACAAGGAGTACGACAACCATGTCAAAATCTGTCTCACGGGGTCTCTGCCTCGTGCTATTCACCGGGGGGCTCACGCTTCTCGGGGCGGGCATCGCGAATGCCGCCGACACAACGGGGGAGGACGGCGTGCTATCCGGCACGCAGGTCGTCGCCCCGATCAGCGCTCCGGTCACCGTCACGGGCAACGCGGTCAGCGTGCTGGGCGACGTCGTGGCGGCTCCGGCTGCTGCGCCCGCTGCGGCTCCGGCTCCGGCTCCCGCGCCGGCTCCGGTCAGGACCAGCGGCTCGGACTCGCTGCTCGGTGGCACGCAGGTGCTGCCGATGGTGAGCGTTCCCGTCACGGTGGGCGGCAACGCCGTCAGCGTGGTGGGCGATTCGGCGGCGGCTCCGGCCCCGGCCCCGGCGGCCGCTCCGGCTCCCGTTGCGGCTCCGGTCGCGGCGCCGACGACGTCGGGTTCCGACGGTGTCGCGGGCGGCACGCAGGTGCTGCCCGACGTCACGATCCCGGTGGACCTCGGAGGCAACGCGATCAGCGTCCTCGGCGATTCGTCGTCCGAGGGATCGGCCGCTGCCGCTCCGGCTCCGGCCCCCGCACCGGCCTCCGGTAGTGGGGCGACGACTTCCGGCAGCGACAGTGTCGCCGGCGGAAGCCAGATCGTCCCGGTCGTCGCGGCTCCCGTGACGGTTGGCGGCAATGCGGTCAGCCTGACCGGTGACTCGTCGTCGACCGGTTCGTCGACCGCGGTCACGCCGTCGTCGGGCGCCGGTTCTGGTGCGTCGACGTCCGGTTCTGACGGCATCGCCGGCGGCACCCAGGTGGTGCCGGATGTCGCGGCTCCCGTCACCGTCGGAGGCAACGCCGTCAGCCTGACCGGCGACTCGTCGTCCGAGGGCACCTCGTCGGAGGTCGTCTCGACTCCGGCCGCCGGTAACGGTGCGACGACTTCCGGTAGCGACAGTGTCGCCGGCGGAAGCCAGATCGCTCCGGCCGTGTCGCTTCCCGTCACCGCGGGTGGCAATGCGGTCAGCCTGACAGGCGACTCGTCGACAACCGGTTCGACGACCACGGCGACGCCGTCGTCGGGAACCGGCACCGGGGCATCCACTTCGGGTTCTGACGGAATCGCCGGCGGTACCCAGGTCGTGCCGGATGTCGCGGCTCCCGTCACCGTCGGCGGCAACGCAATCAGCATTCTGGGGGATGCTGAGTCCACGGGTACCGTCACCACCACCGCAACAGAGGGTACGAGCGGTGGAGTGACGACCGGGGACAGCGGGATTCTCGGCGGGACGCAGATCGTTCCGTCGATCCAGCTGCCGATCGTCGTCGGGGGCAACGCGATCAGCGTTCTGGGCGACTCGGAGGTCGAGCCGGTCGACGGTACTCCCGTCGATCCGACCGACCCGGTTCTGCCGGTCGATCCGACCGACCCGGTTCTGCCGGGCGATCCGACCGACCCGGTTCTGCCGGTTGACCCGACCGACCCGGTCGTGCCGGTTGACCCGACCGACCCGGTTGTCCCAGTCGATCCGACCGATCCGACCGATCCGACCGATCCGACCGCCCCGGTCGTCCCGGTCAACCCGACGACGCCGACCACCCCGGTCGACGGCACCGGCAACGGCGTCGGCAACGGCAACATCGACGGCAACGTCGACGGCACCGTGTCGATCGACGGCTTCCCGTCGACGATCGCTGCGGATGGCAGCGTCTCCGTCGCGGCCCGTGCCGGCGTGGCCTCGGCGGCGGCGATGTCCGTCGTGCGTCTCGCGTCGACCGGTCTCGAGATCGCACCGATCCTAGGAACGGTCGGCCTGTTGCTGGTCGCCGGTATCGCCCTGATGGTCCTGGGACGCCGCCACCACGCGTGACGGCAACCATGTACGACAGCGCGGAGAGATAACGCCTGGGCAGACCACCGCCTAGACGGCAGAACGCCGGGTGCCCCAGCGAGGCACCCGGCTTCGCCGCGCCGCGAATCGGCAGCGGTCGCAACCCCGCACCGTGCGCCTGTGGATAAGTTGCTCGTCGGCCGCGTCATCCGATCACAATGTGGGGATGTCGCACGCGGAGTCGATCATCACGGACCAGGTCCGTGAGCGCGTGCGCCGTGACGGCGTCGACCTCCGGGCCGACCGCGACCTCGCCGACCGTTACGTGCGCGACGCCGTGCAGCGCTACAGCGAGCGGGCGCTCGGCGGGTCGATGCCCCTGCTCGCCGACGAAGCGCACACCACCCGGCAGATCGTGGCGACGCTCACCGGATTCGGGGCCCTGCAGCCGTTCTTCGACGACCCCGAGGTCGAAGAGCTGTGGATCAACGGTCCGAACCGTGTCTTCATCGCCCGTAACGGCGTGCCCGAGTTGACCGGTGTCGAGCTGACCGACGGCGAGGTGCGCGATCTCGTCGAGCGCATGTTGCAGTCGTCGGGACGCCGGGTCGATCTGTCGTCCCCGTTCGTCGACGCGTCGCTTCCCGACGGGTCACGTCTGCATTGCGTCATCCCGGATGTCACCCAACGGCACTGGGCCGTCAACGTCCGCAAATTCACGAAACGCATCCGCGACCTGCAGATGCTCGTCGCGCTCGGCTCGCTCACGCACCAGTCGGCCGAATTTCTGCGCATGTGCGTGCTGTCGGGCCAGAACATCCTCGTCTCGGGCGCGACACAGAGCGGCAAGACGACGATGCTCAACGCGTTGCTCTCGAGCGCCCGGCCCACCGAGCGAATAGTCACCGTCGAGGAGACCTTCGAGCTCGACCTGAGCGCGCGCGACCGGGTCGCGATGCAGTGCCGGCAACCGAGTCTCGAGGGAACCGGCGAGATCACTTTGCGCCGGCTGATCAAAGAGTCCCTGCGAATGCGGCCCGACCGCCTCGTGGTCGGCGAAGTGCGGGAGGCCGAGTCGCTCGACCTGCTGATCGCGCTCAACAGCGGGTTGCCGGGTATGTCGTCGATCCACGCGAACAGCGCCCGCGACGCCCTCGCGAAACTGTCGACGCTGCCGCTGCTCGCGGGCCGCAACATCGACTCGGCGTTCGTCGTACCGACCGTGGCCGGATGCATCGACGTGGTGGTGCACTGCGAGATCGGCCGGCACGGCGCCCGCCGCGTTGTCGAGATCGTCACCCCGAGCGGCCAGGTGAGCGGATCGGTCATCGAGGCGAGCACGATCTTCGCGATCGACGCCGGGGTGCTGACGGCCACGGGCGGGTATCCGACCAAGACGGCCAAGTTCCGTACGGCGGGGTTCGACCCGGCCGCCATTCTCGGGGAGCGGCGATGACTCTCCTGCTCGGCGTGACCCTCGGCCTCGGGCTGCTGCTGGTGGTTGCTCCCGCGCTTTGGCCACGTCCGGCCCGCCTCCGGATCGAATCGCGGCTCGTCGACCTCGCCCGTGTGCGGCTCGTGCAGGCCGGGCTCGGCCGGGTCTCGGTGCCGACGTTCCTCGTGGTGTCCGCGCTGCTCGCTGTCGCGGCATCGGCCGTCGTTTTCACCCTCGTGCCCGTGGTGGCGCTGGCGATCGCCGCGGGAATCGTCGCGCTGGTGCTGCCGTTCGCGCTCGTGCGGTCGCGGGCGCGATCCCGACGGAGGGCGGCGCGCGTCGTCTGGCCCGACGTCGTCGACCACCTCGTGTCGGCGGTGCGGTCGGGCCTCGCGTTGCCCGACAGCGTGGTCACGCTCGCCCGCGCCGGCCCCGAGACGACCCGGTCGGCGTTCGCCGCCTTCGAGGCAGACTACCGAGCCACCGGCAACTTCTCGCTCAGCCTCACCCAGTTGAAGGACCGCCTCGCCGATCCCGTCGCCGACCGCCTCATCGAGACGCTGCGTATGTCGCGCGAGGTCGGCGGAAGCGAGCTGACCCATGTCTTGCGTAACCTCGCCGTGTATCTGCGGAACGAGGCGGCGATTCGGTCGGAGGTCGAGGCCCGGCAGTCGTGGGTGGTCAATGCCGCCCGGCTCGGGGTGGCGGCCCCGTGGATCGTGCTGCTCCTGCTCTCGACCCGGCCGGAGGCGGCCGCGGCCTACAACACAGCGGCGGGCGCGGTGCTGGTGACCGCAGGGCTCGCGCTGTCGGTCGTCGCGTACCGCATCATGATCGCGGTCGGGCGGATCCCCGAGCAGCAGCGGTGGTTCCGATGACGCCCGCGATCGCCTGGGCCGTGGTGTGCGGGCTCACGCTCGGCATCGGACTCTGGGCGCTCGTCAGCATGATGCCGCGCCTCAGCCGGCCGCGGCTCGTCGACCGGGTGGCGCCCTACGTGCTCGACGTCTCGGAGGGGGCCCGCGAACTGGTCGCCCGCCGCCCGGCCGACCCGTTGCCCGTGCTCGGCTTCGTATTCGCCCCGCTCGTGGGCGCCCTGCGACGGGCCCTCGGGGTGATCCTGGGCGGGCCGGATGCCACGGGCCGACGCCTGCGGCAGGCGGGCTCGGCGCTCTCCGTCGAGGATTTCCGCGGGAGGCAGCTCGTCTGGGGCGCGACGGGCGCTGGCATCGGAGTGCTCGCGGCGGCGGCCGCGGGCCGGGCCAACTCCCTGCCGCTGCTGGCGCAGCTCGGCATCGTGCTGGTCTTCGCCGCCGGCGGGGTCGCGCTGCGGGACTACCTGCTGCAGCGCGCCGCGAAGGCACGGCTCGCGCGCATGGCCGGCGAGCTGCCGACCGTGCTCGAGTTCCTCACCCTCAGCCTGTCGGCGGGGGAGGGCATCCTCGACGCGGTGCGCCGCATCTCCCGCATCAGCACCGGCGAGCTCTCGGGCGAACTCGGTCGCGTGGTCGCCGACGTGAACACCGGGCTGCCGTTCGCCGAGTCGCTCGACGGCGTCTCGCGCGATCTCGACCTGCCGCCGTTCACCCGGTTCGTCGAGCAGGTGACCGGGGCTCTGGACCGCGGCACCCCGCTCGTCGAGGTGCTGCGCGCGCAGGCGCAGGACTCCCGCGACGACGCCAAGCGCGAGCTGCTCGAGGTCGCCGGCAAGAAGGAGGTCGCGATGCTGATCCCGCTGGTCTTCCTCATCCTGCCGATCACGATCGCCTTCGCGATCTTCCCCGGCATCCTCGTCCTGCGGATGGGCCTATGACCGACAACCACACGAAAGAGAGGCACGACATGAACTGGAGAGAGCTGAGCACCGACGAACGCGGCGACGTGCCCGGGTGGGTTCTGATAACACTGATGACGGCCGGTCTGGTGATCATCATCTGGGGCCTCGCCGGGCCGGCGCTGAGCGAGGTGTTCCAGCAGGCGATCGACCGCGTGACCGGCTTCGAGTGACGCGGCTTCGAGTGACGCGGCTTCGACTGACCCGACTGCGCGACGAGCGCGGTTCGGCTCCCGCCGAGTTCGTGATGGTCGGTGCCCTGCTGACGATCCTCACGCTGTCGGTGTTGCAACTGGGGCTTGCCCTGCACGTACGCAATACGGTGCTGGATGCCGCGGCCGAGGGCGCCCGCTACGGCGCACTCGCGGACAACACCGGCGACGACGCGGTCGCCCGCACCCGCGACCTGATCACGACCGCGATCGGGGCCGGGTACGCGCGCGACGTGTCGGTCGGCATGGTCGACTACCGCGGACACCCGGCGGTCGAGGTGCGGGTGCGCACACCCCTGCCGTTGCTCGGCCTCGTCGGTCTCGATGACGGGCTGGAGGTGACCGGCCATGCCGCGGTCGAGACGCTGGACTGACCGGCGCTGCACCGGGCGGCCCCGAACTGACCTGGCGAGCGACGAATCCGGCTCCGCCTCGCTCGAGTTCATCACGACGGGGCTCATCCTGCTGGTGCCGCTCGTCTACCTCGTGCTCGCCATGGCGCAGCTCCAGGGCGGGGCGATGGCGGTCGAGGGGGCATCGCGGCAGGCGGCGCGGGTCTTCGTCGAGTCGCCGACCGCAGAGGAGGCGGTGCTGCGGGCCGAACGCGCGGTGGAATTCGCGCTCGCCGACTACGGACTCGACGCGGCCGACGTGGAGGTGACCGTCGAGTGCAGCCCACAATCCGCGCGGTGCCTCACCCGCCGCGGCTACGTGACCGTCACCGTGGCGAGCCGGGTCGCGCTGCCCCTCGTGCCGACGGTGCTCGACCTCGACGACCGGGCGAGCGTCGCGGTGCACTCCAGCGCCACCCAGCAGGTCTCGCGCTTCTGGAGCGCCGACCGGTGAAGCGCCTGCGCGACGACGAGTCGGGCTCGATCCTCCCGCTGACGATCTTCTACGGGTTCCTCGCGCTCGTGCTCATCCTGCTGGTGGTCGCCGCGACATCCCTCTATCTCGAACGCAAGCGCCTGTTCTCGCTCGCCGACTCGGCGGCGCTCGCCGGAGCGGAGGCGTTCACGCTCGAGGGCGTCGCGGTCACGGCGGGCGGTGCGCGGCCGTCCCTGCAGACTCCGGATGTCGCGTCCGCCGTCGACTCGTATCTCGATGCCGCGCCCACCGACGAGTTCACCGGCCTCGAGGTCGTCGAGGCCGCGAGTCACGACGGCCGCAGCGCCACCGTCACGCTCTCGTCGTCTTGGCGTCCGCCGCTCGTGACGCTGCTCGTGCCGGAGGGTCTGCGCATCGAGGTGACGGCCCGCGCGCGGTCGGTGTTCGGCTGAGCCCGGAAAACACGAACGCCCGACAGGCCGCGCCGCCTGCAAACGGGCGATACGTCCTGTCGGGCGTTCGAGGGGCCGCATCCGTCCTGTCGTAGGGGCGAAGCGGGGGATGTGGAGCTGCTTACGCGGCGGTGAATCCGCCGTCGACGGCGAACTCGGCACCGGTGATGAAGCTGGCCTCGTCGCTGAGGAGGTAGGTGACCATCGAAGCGATCTCCTCGGGCTTGCCGAGGCGCTTCATGGGGACGGTTGCGGCGAGGGCCTCGCGTGGGGCGCCCTCGAGGATCGGGGTGTCGATGAAGCCGGGGTGCACCGAGTTGACGCGGACGCCCGACTCGACCCACCAGAGCGCGGCGTTCTTGGTGAGGAGGCGCACGGCGCCCTTGGCCGCCTGGTACGCGGGGCCGGCGGCGGATCCGCCGACGAGGCCGTAGATCGAGCTGATGTTGACGACCGAGCCGTTGCCGGAGGCCTTGAGCGCGGCGCTGGAGGCCTTGAGGCCGAGGAAGACGCTGGTCTGCGTGACGGCGATGGTCTTGTCCCAGACCTCGATCGTGGTGTCTTCGATCGACCGGGCGTCGCCGATACCGGCGTTGTTGACGAGCAGGTCGAGGCCGCCGAAGGTCTCGACGGTGGTGGCGACCGCGGCGTTCCAGGCATCCTCGCTCGTGACGTTGAGCGAGACGAAGATCGCCTTGCCGCCGTCGGCGGTGATCTGGTCGACGACGGTCTGGCCGGACTCAGCGTTGATGTCGGCGATGACGACGGACGCGCCCTCGGACGCGAGACGCAGTGACGTGGCCTTGCCGATGCCGCTGGCGCCACCGGTGACGATGGCGGTCTTTCCCTGGAAACGGGACATGGTTGTGCTCCTAGTTCGTGAGTATGGTGAAGTCCCGCGGAAACGGGGCACACAAGGGACACACGGGTCGGATGCACGTCACGATTCGATAATCGGAACTCTTTATAACTTACACCTGTTGGATAGGCAATAGTCCGTTGGACCCCGATCGATACGCCTTCTGCGACGGCCGATGCGCCAATCCCCGCTGTTCACTCGCGATCAACCACGAGGTCGTCTCGCGTCTATTCGACCCTTCTAGCCTCGTCAGCGTCTGGACCCCGGAACGCTTCTGCGCGCCTCGCCCGGTCCGGCGAATTCCTTCGAACGCCAGCCATGAAAGGCCACGCTCCCATGAAGTCCGCAATCACCAGAGGCATCGCTGTCACAGCAGCACTGACCATCGCGCTCGGCCTCGCCGCCTGCGCCACCGAGACCGACGCGGCCAGCACCGACGCCGACACCGTCTCCGAGACCGGCACCTACGCCAAGGACGAGAACACGCTCGTTATGGGCATGGTCCCCGATCAGCAGTCGGTCGAGAACAACTTCCAGCCGCTCGTCGACTACATCGCCGCGAAGTCCGGCAAGGAGGTCGAGGTCATCGAGTCGACCAACTACGCCGCGCTCGTCGAGGCTGCGATCGCCGGCCGCATCGACATCGGCAGCTTCTCCGGCTTCACCTACGTCGCCGCCACGAACGGCGGCGCCGGCCTCACGCCGATCGGCGTCCAGGTCACCGAGGAGGGCGAGGAGCCCGGCTACGAGTCGCTCGCCGTCGTCCCCGCCGGTTCCGACATCGCCTCGATCGAGGACATGGCCGGACACAACATCTGCTTCGTCGACCCGGGTTCGACGTCCGGCTACCTCTACCCGAGTGCCGAACTGCTCGCCGCGGGCATCGACCCCGAGACGGACATCACGCCCGTCTTCGCCGGCGGTCACGACGCCTCGGCTCAGAAGACCGCCCAGGGTGTCGAGTGCGACGCCGGATTCGCCGAGGACGCCGTCGTCGAGCAGACCGGTGTCGAGCAGGGCCTCTTCGCGGATGGCGACCTCGAGGTCATCAACCGCGTCACCGTGCCCGGTGCCCCCGTCGTGATGTCGACCAACCTCCCGCAGTCCGTGCAGGACGAGCTCCTCGCCGACCTGCAGAACATCACCATCGACGACATCGAGGCCGAGGGCGTCGACGTCACCGACGCGTTCCGCGCCTACTTCTACGAGATGGTGCCGGTCGAGGACTCGTACTACGACTCCGTGCGCAAGGTGTGCGAGGAGACCGGCGCCGCCCAGTGCCAGCCGTAACCCTCGAGCACTGACCAGTAGCAGTACAAGAACACAGGGATAGGTGTTGTGAGCTCCACTTCGGTAGTGACGTTGACCGACGTCAAGAAGAACTTCGGAAAGACCCGCGCGCTGCAGGGTGTGTCGCTGACCATCGAGCAGGGGGAGATCGTCGTGCTTCTCGGCCTCTCCGGCTCGGGCAAGTCGACGCTGCTGCGCCACTTCGACGGCCTCGAGACGCCGACCTCCGGGTCGGTCGAGGTGCTCGGCGAAGACGTTTCCGCACTCCGGGGCAAACCGCTCCGCCAGCTGCGCAGCCGCGTCGGGTTCATCTTCCAGCAGTTCGAACTCGTCGGTTCACTGTCGGTACTGGAGAACGTGCTCACGGGAGCCCTGGCGCGACTCACCGGCCCGCGCCTGGGGCTCCCCACCTATCCCGCCGCCCTGCGCTCCACGGCCTTCGACCTCCTCGAGGAAGTCGGCCTCGGAGCGCAGGCCTTCCAGCGCGCCGACACGCTGTCGGGCGGCCAGCAACAGCGCGTCGCAATCGCCCGCGCGCTGATGCAGGACCCCGAGATCCTGCTCGCCGACGAACCGGTCGCCTCGCTCGACCCCGAGTCGAGCGAGCAGGTGATGAACCTCATCCGCGAGATCGGCATGAAGCGCAACCTCACGGTCATCTGCAGCCTGCACCAGGTCGAGCTCGCGCTCTCCTGGGCCGACCGCATCGTCGGCCTGCGCCACGGCCAGGTCGTGCTCGACACCCCGTCGGCCGGGCTCAGCAAGCAGCAGGTGATGGAGGTCTACGGCCGCGTCGCCACCTCGACGAGCGAGATGCAGGCCGTGGCCGTCGAATTGGCGGATGCCGTGGCCGAACTGCACGCGATGGCCGAACTGGACTCCGACCGGTGACGACCCTCACGCCGGCACCCCCGCGTCAGAAGCCACCCGTCGCGCCCGTCGCGCGGCGGACCCTCGCCGCCCCGTCGCGCAACACGGTCACCGCCACCGTCATCCTGCTCGCCCTGCTGGCGTTCTCGGCCTGGTCGCTCGGCGAGATGGATCTGCGGATCGACTTCAGCTACGCGCTCTCGTTCCTCGAGCGCACCGTTCCGTTCGTCTGGCCGTCGGTCGGCGACATCCTCTGGTTCTCGGTCCTGACGCTCGCGATCGTTATCAGCGGCACGGTCATGGCGGCCGCTCTGTCGGTTCCCGTCGCCTACCTCGCCGCGCAGAACACGACGCCGTTCCGGGCGACCCGCTGGCTCGGACGTTTTCTCAGCGTGACCTCGCGCGCCGCCCCCGACGCGATCATGGCGATGATCTTCGCCCTCGTGATCGGACAGGGCGCGCTCGCCGGCGTGCTGGCTCTCGGCCTGCACTCCGTCGGCATGATCAGCAAACTCACCGCGGACGCGATCGAGCAGATCGACGAGGGCCCCCGCCTCGCCCTGCGCGCCGCGGGCGCCACCAAGGGGCAGGAATTCTGGGGCGCCGTCTGGCCCCAGATCATGCCGTCGTTCGTCGCCACGGTGCTGCACCGCACCGACATCAACCTACGGGTCTCCGTCATCCTCGGCTTCGTCGGGGTAAGCGGACTGGGCTACGAACTAAGCCACGCCTTGAACACTCTGAACTATCGCGAAGCGATGCCATGGGCCATCATCATCTTTGTGCTCTGTGTCGGATTCGAGGTGATCTCCTCGGTCGTGCGCAAGACGCTACTCGGGGTGCAGCCCACCGGCCGTGGACTCGGCGACCGCATCGTGCGGCGCGCATCGGGTGTCTCGCCGACCGTGCCTGCGGGGCCGGTCGTGCACAGCCGGGTCCGCCCGTGGACCCGTGACCGCGTCACTACGACGTCGTTCGCCTGGATCGCGGTCGTGGCCGTCGTCGCCTCGGTCTGGATCTCCGCGACCCAGGGCAGCAACTTCACGAACTTCTGGCTCAACGCCGGCATCGCGTTCAACCGGCTCTGGCCGCCGGCACTCGCCGAGAGCAACTGGGAGGCCACCGCCGAGAAGCTGTTCGAGACCGTGCAGATCGCCGGAGCCGCCACGCTGCTGGCGCTCGTCTTCTCGATCATCATCGGCTCGTTCGCCGCCCGCAACGTCGCCCCGAACGGTGCGGTGCGCACCGGTTTCCGGTTCTTGCTCGTCGGAATCCGCGGCCTTCCCGAGCTGCTGCTCTGCATCTTCTTCATCATCCTCACGGGCCTCGGCCCCGGTGCCGCCGTGATCGCGCTCGGCATCGGCGGCGTCGGCCTGCTCGGCAAGCTGATGGCCGACTCGCTCGAAGAGGTCGACCCGGGACCGGAGCACGCGCTGCGTGCCACCGGCGCGACCCGCGCGCAGATCTTCGTCTCGGCGACCCTGCCGCAGGCGGCGCCCGCGTTCGTCGGGCACGCGCTCTACCTGTTCGACACCAACATCCGCGCCGCGACCATCCTCGGCATCGTGGGAGCCGGCGGCATCGGCTACATGCTCGCGGGAGCGGCGCGCATCAACCAGCACGAGCTGCTGGTGCTGCTGCTCTGCGTGCTCGTCATCGTGTTCGTCGTCGAGGCGATCTCGTCCTGGGTGCGGCAGCTGATCAAGTGAGCTCCGATTTTTCCCCGGTGGCGGCGAACCCGGTGACCACCCACGACTACGACCTGATCGTCGTCGGTGCCGGCATCGTCGGCTTGGGCGCGGCTCTCGAGGGCGTCGACCGCGGGCTCCGGGTCGCGGTCGTCGAGCGGGCGGCGGCGATCACCGGTTCGTCGGTGCGCAACTTCGGGCACATCGGTGTGACGGGGCAATCGGGCGCGGCCCTCGAGTACGCACTCGAGACGCGGTCGCGGCTGCTGCGGCTCGGCCGCGAGGCCGGATTGTCGGTGTCGCAGCGCGGCGCGACCATCGCCGCGCGCGGCAGCGACGAGCTCGCGCTGCTCGCCCTGCTCGCCGAAGAACGGGGGAGCGACCAGGTCGTGCTCGCGACGGCGGCCGAGTTTGCCGAGACCACCCCCGTGCGCGACCCGTCGCTCAGCGGCGGGGCGTACCTGCCGCTCGACCTGCAGGTCGACCCGCGTACCGCGGCACCGCAACTGGCGGCCTGGCTCGAGGAGCGCGGCGTGACCTTCCACTGGCGCCGCGCCGTGCTCGGCATCGAACCGGGAACCGTGCACACCGCCGCGGGCGAACTGCACGCCGAGCGCATCGTCGTCGCGGTCAACTTCGACGTCGACCAGTTCTTCCCCGAGGTCGCGGCCGCCGCGCAGCTGCGTCGCTGCGGGCTCGACATGCTCGCGCTCGACTGGTCGGGCCGCCGTCCGCTCGACCGGCCGCTGCTCACCGGCTCGTCGATGCTGCGCTACTCCGCCTTCGCGCAGCTCGACGGGTACGCCGCGCTGCGCGACCGCTACCGCCGCGATTTCCCGGCCGTCGTCGACCTCGATATCAATCAGATGTACACGCAGCGGCCCACCGGGCAGCTGATCGTCGGCGACACCCACTACCGCGGCGACGCGATCCTCCCGTTCCAGGCCGAATCGTCGTTCGACGAGCTGCTCGCCCTGACCCGTGGGCTGTTCGGCGTCGACGACCTGCGCGTCGTCGAGCGCTGGCAGGGCGTCTACGCGAGCGCCCCCGACGAATTCCTGCTGCACTCGCCCGGCGACGGCGTGCGGGTCGCGTCGGTCACGACCGGCATCGGTATGACGACCGGGCTCGGGCTCGCGGCATCCGTCGTTCGAGAACTTCTCTAAACACCAAGGAAAGGCACCACCCATGACCGACATCACCCTCGCCGTCCTCGACATGGCCGGAACCACCGTGAGCGACGACGGCGTGGTCGAGCAGTCGTTCGCGGATGCCTACGACGCGACGCCGGTGCTGCACGGCTTCGGCACCCGTGACGCGGTGCGCGCCTACGCGAAGGCGACCATGGGCCAGTCGAAGATCGAGGTCTTCGGCGAGCTCACCTCGAGCTACGACGACGCGGTCGTGGCGAACCTCGCGTTCGAGAAGGCCTTCGCCGACCTCGTCGCGTCGGGCGCCTGCACCCCGTTGCCCGGAGCGGTCGAGACGATCACGCGGCTCCGCGACTCGGGCATCGCCGTGGTGCTCACCACCGGGTTCTCGAAGCAGACGCAGGACGCGCTGATCGACTCGCTCGGCTGGGGCGACCTTGTCGACCTCGCGCTCTGCCCCGCGGACGCCGGCCGCGGACGCCCGTTCCCCGACCTCAACCTGACCGCGCTCATCCGCTCGCGGACGCTCGGGGTGCAGAACATGCTCGTCGCCGGCGACACCTCGACCGACATGCTGAGCGCCACCCGCGCCGGAGCCGCCTACGCGGTCGGCGTGCTGAGCGGCGCGCACGACGAGGAACTGCTGCGCGCGAACGGGGCGACCGACATCCTGGCGGGCGTCGCCGGGATCCCCGCGCTGCTCGGCCTCGACGGCTGATACGGCTGACACGGCCATAGGGTGAGGTCATGACGGATCTCGCCGGAAAGAACATCCTCGTCGTCGGCGCCACCGGGGCTCTCGGGTCCCGGCTCGCGCGACGGCTGGCCGACGCCGGTGCCACGCTGGTGCTGACCGGCACCGACAGCTCTCGCCTGGCACAGCTCGACGTGCCGGGCCGACGACTGGTCGTCGATCTGACCGACGGGCCGGATGCCGCAGCGACACTGGCCGCGGAATCCCTCGGGGGTCTCGACGGCGTCGTCGTCGCGGCCGGCGTGGTCGCCTTCGGCCCCGCGGGCGCGCTCGACCCGGCGACCGTCGCCCGGCTCTTTGCGGTGAACGCGGCGGGTCCGATCGCGCTCATCGCCGCGGCTCTGCCGCTGCTCGCCGAGTCCGCCACCGAGGCGCGGGAGCCCTTCGTCGTGACGATCAGCGGCGTCGTCGCGGAGTCGCCGACAGCGGGTCTCGCGGCTTACTCCGCGTCAAAAGCGGCGCTGGCGGCGTTTATGGCCGCGGCGTCCCGGGAAATGCGGCGCAGCGGCATCCGTCTGCTCGACGCGCGCCCCGGGCACATCGAGACCGGCCTGGCGACGCGGGCGATCGCGGGCACCGCGCCCGCGTTCCCCACCGGACTCGACCCGGACGCGGTCGCCGACCGAATCGTCGCCGCCATCGAGGGCGACGAAAAGGACCTGCCCAGTACCGCTTTCTGACCCCCGCCGTGCACCGCGGTCGACAGGATCGCCCGGCTCCCAGAAGCCAATCGGTCCTGTCGAGCGCGTGGCCCGACCGGATGATCCTGTCGAGCGGGTGGAGCAGGGGGTCGCTACCGCAGATTCCGCGGCACGTGTGGCGCATACCGCGGCACGTAGCGCAGCAGGATGCCCGCGCCCACGAGTCCGAGCACGCCCATCACCCCGGCGGCCGCCGCGATCGAGACCGCACCGGTGATGCCCGCGATCAGCAGCGGACCCGTCGCGCTGCCGAGGTCGCCCGTGAAGCGCCACGCCCCGAGGAACGGGGCGGGGTTCTTTTTGTCGGCCAGGTCGGCACCGAGGGTCATGAGGATGCCGCTGCCGACGCCGTTCGCGAGTGACATGAACATCGCGGTCGAGATGAACCAGACGACCGTCGAGGGCAGATCGTGGCTGAACGCCAGTGCGAGGTGCCCGAGGCCGAGCCCGACCATCGACGGCACGGCGCTCCAGAGCCGGCCGAAGCGGTCCATGATCTGGCCGCTCGCGTAGAACAGGGCGAAGTCGATTCCCGCGGCGATGCCGATGATGAGGGCGGTGTTCGGCTCGCTGATGCCGATGCTGACGGCCCAGAGGGGGAGGATGATCATCCGGCTGGCGCGCAGCATGCCGATGAGTGCCGCTCCCGTGCCGAGCTTGGTGAGCACCGCGCGGTTGTCGTAGATGGTGCGGAACAGGCCGCGTGCCTCCTGCTCGACGAGCGCCTCGCCCTCGCGCAGCTCGGCGCCCCGTGCGACGCCCGCCTCGCCGCGCACCTTGCCGACCGAGCCGAACGACGCGGTGGGGTCGCGCAGCAGCATCAGGCTGACGGCCGCCGCGAGGCAGCAGACGATGTGGATCCAGAACGACGATGCCGCCGTTCCGGTCAGGTGGATGACCGCGGCGGTGATGAACGGGCCGACGAAGGCACCGGCGCGGAAGGTGCCGCCGAGGGTGGAGAGTGCGCGGGCCCGGTAGGCGACCGGCACGAAGCTCGTCATAAACGCGTGCCGAGCGAGGGCGAAGACCGCGGTCGCGAGCCCGACCAGGAAGATTCCGAAGCCGAGCGCGACCGGGTTCGGCGCGATCACGCAGACCACGAGTCCGACGATCGACAGCAGCGCGGCGCCGATCATGGCGGGGCGTTCGCCGACCCGTGCAACGAGCCAGCCGCTCGGGATGTCGCCGAGCAGCTCGCCCAACATCAGCAGGGCCGCGACGAACCCGGCGATCGCGAGAGTCGCGCCGAGGTTGCCGGCCACGATCGGGATCATCGGGATGATCGCACCCTCGCCGATCGAGAACAGCAGGGTGGGGAGGAGCGCCGGAAGTGCGATCGATCGCCAACGGAACGGTTGCTCGGCGGTAGTCACTCGTTCGACTGTACTCCCGCGCGCGGAAGGTCCCCGACGGGCAGCGGGTAGACTCGCACCGACATGGACGAGCTGGATTTTTCTGTAGAGATTGCTGCCCTTCGATCGACGTTCGCGGATATCCGCTCGGTCGTCGGCGTTGACCGACTCGAGGCGGAGATCGCCGACCTCAGCGAACAGGCCGGTGTCCCCGACCTCTGGGACGACACCGACAAGGCGCAGAAGGTCACGAGCGACCTGAGCCACCGCCAGGCCGAGCTCGCCAAGATCGTGAGCATCGCCTCGCGTCTCGACGACCTCGAGATCATGGTCGAGCTGGCCAACGACGAGTCGGATGCCGCGGCCGCCGACGAGGCGAAAGCCGAACTGAAGTCGATCGAGAAGATCCTCGGCGACCTCGAGGTGCAGACGCTTCTCGACGGCGAGTACGACGCGCACCCCGCGGTCATCACGATCCGCGCCGGAGCCGGGGGAGTGGACGCCGCCGACTTCGCCGACATGCTCTTCCGCATGTACCTGCGCTGGGCCGAGAAGCACGGCTACTCCGCCACCGTCATGGACACGAGCTACGCCGAAGAGGCCGGCATCAAGTCGGCCACCTTCGAGATCGACGCGCCCTACGCGTTCGGCACCCTGAGCGTCGAGGCCGGCACCCACCGCCTCGTGCGTATGTCGCCGTTCGGTGCGGCCGGCAAGCGTCAGACCAGCTTCGCCGCGGTCGAGGTCATCCCGCTGCTCGAAGAGGCCGTGGCCATCGACATCCCCGAGAACGACCTCCGCGTCGACGTCTTCCGTTCCTCCGGCCCCGGCGGCCAGTCGGTCAACACCACCGACTCCGCCGTGCGCCTCACCCACATCCCCACCGGCACCGTCGTCTCGATGCAGAACGAGAAGAGCCAGATCCAGAACCGCGCCGCCGCCATGCGCGTGCTGCAGTCGCGACTGCTCATCATCCAGAAGGAACAGGAAGCCGCGACCAAGAAGGAGTTCGCCGGTGTGATCACCGCGAGCTGGGGCGACCAGATGCGCAGCTACGTGCTCGCCCCGTACCAGATGGTCAAGGACCTCCGCACCGAATACGAGGAGGGCAACCCCTCCAAGGTGTTCGACGGCGACCTCGACGGATTCATCAACGCCGGCATCAAGTGGCGTAAGAGAGACAAGGACTAGACAGCATGCGCGAACTCATCACCTCCGGTTCCCCGTGGGAGGCGAAAATCGGGTACTCGCGTGCCGTCGTGGTCGGCGACACGATCTACATCTCCGCGTCGGCCGCGACCGGCCCCGACGGAAAAGTCGTCTCGCCCGAGCTCTACGCGCAGACTAAGCACGTGCTCGGGATGCTGTCCGGCATTCTGGATGACGCGGGCTTCAGCATCGCGGACGTGGTGCAGAGCCGCCTCTACGTCTCCGACTTCGAGAACTGGTCGGAGGCCACCCGCGCCCACGGCGAGGTCTTCGGCGACATCCGCCCCGCGTTCGCGCTCGTGCACGCCTTGCCGTTCATCGACCCCGAGATCCTCGTCGAGGTCGAACTCACCGCGGTCCGCGAATCGCTCTAGCCGTCGGCATCCGTCGTTCGTATAAAAACGCGCCGCCGACGCGTCCGTTCCTGTGAACGTTGCATTCCCGGGGGTGTCGCTAGAGGCATCCGCCGATCGCATGCCTAGGCTCATCACGAAATGATTCGCTTTGATTCCGTCTCCAAGTTGTACTCGGGGAACACTCGTCCGGCGCTCAACAACGTCAGCCTCGAGGTTCTCAAGGGTGAATTCGTCTTCCTCGTCGGCGCGTCCGGGTCGGGCAAGTCGAGTTTTCTGCGTCTCGTCCTGAAGGAAGAGAAACCCTCCCAGGGGCAGATCCACGTGCTCGGGCAGCAGCTCGGCACCATTTCGAACCGCAAGGTTCCCTACTTCCGCCGCAACCTCGGGGTCGTCTTCCAGGACTTCCGTCTGCTGCCGCAGAAGACGGTCTTCGACAACGTCGCCTTCACCCTCCAGGTGATCGGCAAGAGCCGCGGATTCATCCAGGAAGCCGTCCCCGACGTGCTCAAGATGGTCGGACTCGCCGGCAAGACCGCGCGCTTCCCCCACGAACTCTCCGGTGGCGAGCAGCAGCGCGTGGCGATCGCGCGCGCGATCGTCAACAAGCCCGCCATCCTGCTGGCCGACGAGCCGACGGGAAACCTCGACCCGGTCACCAGCGCGGGAATCATGACGCTGCTGCAGCGCATCAACCTCGGGGGCACCACCGTCATCATGGCAACACACGACGCGGGCATCGTCGACCAGATGAAGCGCCGCGTCATCGAACTCACCAGCGGCCAGATCGTGCGCGACGAGCGGGAGGGCGGCTACCAGACCCAGGCCATCCCCGTCCAGCAACTCGGGCTCGAGGGTGAGGCCGCACGATGAGGCTCGGACTCGTTCTCGGCGAGGCGGCGAGCGGCCTGCGCCGCAACGTCTCGATGGTCATCTCCGTCGTGCTCGTCACGTTCATCTCGCTCACCTTCGTCGGTGCGGCGATCCTGCTCCAGATGCAGATCGGCGAGATGAAGGGCTACTGGTACGACCGTGCCCAGGTCGCCGTCTACATGTGCACCGCGACCGACAACACCGGCAACTGCGCACAGCAGGAAGCGACACAGGAGCAGATCGACCAGGTCGAGGCGCAGCTGGAATCACAGACCCTCGCCCCGTTCATCGACCGCTTCGAGTACGAGACGCACGAGCAGGCGTTCGCCAATTTCCAGGAGCAGTTCTCCGACAGCCCGATCACCGGGTTCGTCACCGCGGAGATGCTGCCAGAGAGCTTCCGCGTCAACCTCAACGACCCGACACAGGCCGACATCCTCATCGAGAGCCTGTCGTCGAGCGCCGGGGTGCAGGCGGTCGAAGACCAGAGGCGGTACCTCGACTCGATCTTCGCCGTGCTCAACGCCGCCAGTTTCACCGCCATCGGTCTCGCGACGCTCATGCTGATCGCGGCCGTGCTGCTCATCGCCACGACCATCCGGCTCAGTGCCTTCTCGCGCCGGCGGGAGCTCGGCATCATGCGGCTCGTCGGTGCGTCGAACCGGTTCATCCAGACGCCGTTCATCCTCGAGGGCGTCTTCGCGGCGCTCATCGGATCGGTGCTCGCCGGCGGTGCCGTGCTCGCGATCGTGCAGTTCTTCGTCAAGGGGTATCTCGCCGAAACGCTGGGCAGTACCACGACACTCGTCGGCCTCGACGAGGCCATCATCGTGGTGCCGATACTCATCGTCGTGGGCGGTGTGCTTGCCGCGGCATCCGCCGGATTTGCCATCAGCCGCTACCTCAAGGTCTAACCGGGGCTAGACTGAACGGCTGCGCCCAAGTCGGGGCGCACTGATAGGGACGAAAGCATGCCACGCGAAAAGGGCCAGAAGGTTGTTGCCAGCAACAAGAAGGCGCGCCACGACTACCTGATCGAAACCACGTACGAGGCCGGACTGGTCCTCACGGGGACCGAGGTCAAGTCGCTGCGTGCCGGTCGGGCGACCCTTGTCGACGGCTACGGCTTCATCGAGAGTGGCGAGGCGTGGCTCGACGCGGTGCACATCCCCGAGTTCAACCACGGGTCGTGGAACAACCATCCCGTACGGCGCAAGCGCAAGATGCTGCTGCACAAGGAGCAGATCCTCAAGATCCATAACAAGATCAAGGACGGCGGATACACGCTGATCCCGCTCTCGATCTACTTCTCGAACGGCAACGCCAAGGTCGAGATCGCGATCGCCAAGGGTAAAAAAGAGTACGACAAGCGCCAGACGCTGCGCGAACGCCAGGACAAGCGCGAGTCGGACCGCGCCATGTCGGCCCGCCGGCACCTGGGCGACTGACCCGTTTCGCCCGCTACTCCAGCAGCTTTCCCGCCACCGACACCTCGTCGCGCATTAGCTCCGCGATCTCGGCGGGCACCTCGGGGATCGCCTCCCGGGCCACCGTGCCGTCGAGCGACCAGACCAGGTTGACCTGCAGCGACGGGTCGAGCTCCGGGTAGTCGCTGCGGTTGTGCGCGCCCCGCGTCTCGCGACGCTCGAGGGCGGCCTGCAGCGTCGCCCGTGCGGCGATCGCGGCGGCCTTCAGGTCGAACGCGTGGGCCAGATCCTGGAACCCTGCGACATCCGGGTGGATGCCGAGCCCGGCGAACCTCGCTTCGATGGCGTCCAGCTCGGCCAGGCCGGCGACGAGGCCCGCCTCGTCACGCACGACTCCAGCGTGCTCGGTCATGGTGTTCCGGATGGCGCGCTGGAGGGCCCGCACGTTCTCTTCGCCGTCCGCGGCGAGCAGCCCGGCGATCTCGGCGCGGGCCTCGTCGACGGCCTCGGGGGAGCGCTGCTGGCTCAGCAGGCCGGCGCTGTACTCGGCAGCGGCCTCGCCGACGATACGGCCGAAGACGAGCAGCTCAATGAGCGAGTTGCCGCCGAGCCGGTTGGCTCCGTGCAAGCCGCTCGACGCTTCGCCGATCGCGTAGAGGCCGGTGACGTCGGTGGAGTGGTCGTCGGGGCGCACCCACACGCCGCCCATCGAGTAGTGCGCGGTGGGCGCGATCTCCATCGGCGTGGTCGTGACGTCGAGCATCTGCAACTCGAGCATCGTCTGGTAGACGCGGGGGAGTTTCGTCATGATCGTCTCGCGCGGCAGGTGCGAGATGTCGAGCAGCACGGCGCCTTTCTCGGTACCGCGCCCCTCTTTGATCTCGGTGTACGCCGCGAGGGCGACCCGGTCGCGCGTGGATAGTTCCATGCGCTCGGGGTCGTACTTCTCCATAAACCGTTCGCCGAGCGAGTTGTACAGGTGGCCGCCCTCGCCGCGCGCCGCCTCGCTGATGAGGGTGCCGGCGGCGTTCTCGGGTTCGATGATGCCGCTCGGGTGGAACTGCACGAGTTCGGGGTCGCGGATGCGGCCTCCCGCGAGCACCGCGAGGCGGAACGAGTCTCCCGTATTCTCGTCGCGGCGGCTCGACGTGCGGCGCCAGATGCGGTTGTGGCCGCCGGCCGCGAGGATGACCGCGTCGGCGTGGATGAGCACGCGCGACCCGTCGTTGAGGTTGAAGCCGTAGGCGCCGAAGACCACGTTGTCCTTCACGAGGATGCGGGTGATGTACACCGAGTCGAGGATCGGGATGTCGAGCTGCGTCGCACGGTTCACGAGTGTGCGCTGGATCTCGAGGCCGGTGTAATCGCCGGCGAACGCGGTGCGGCGGTACTTGTGCGCGCCGAAGAAGCGCATGCTGATGCGGCCGTCTGCCTCGCGGGCGAACGGCATGCCGTAGCGCTCGAGGTCTTCGATGCCGCGGCGGGCGCCCTTGGTCACGATCTCGACGGTGTGCGGGTTGGCGAGCAGGTAGCTCTCCTTGATGGTGTCCGCGGCGTGCTGCTGCCAGGAGTCCTCGGCGTCCATCGTGCCGAGAGCCGCGTTGATGCCGCCGGCGGCGAGCGACGTGTGTGCGTCGTTCTTCGGCCGCTTGCCCACCGCGAGCACGTCGACACCCCGCTCCGAGAGCTCGATCGCGGCACGGAGCCCCGACCCTCCGGTGCCGATCACCAGGACCGAGGTGGAGATGCGGCGTTCCGGCGTAGCGTTCCGGTTCGCTGCCTGCTGGTTCATTGTCTGCGCTGACACGGTGTTGCTTCCTTTGTTCGGGGTTAGGTAGACCTAACTCCGACGGTACGCGCGCCTCGTCGGGGCAGACAGGGACTTAAGTCCCGACTGGCTGGCAATCGGGTGTGCACCCGTTGCCCCGGCCGCGGTCGGCCAGCGTCGAGACGGCTGCTACTCCAACCGCCGCTGCAGCGCCAGATTGACCCCGATACGCGACCGCCCGACCAGAATGGGCGTCCGTTGCTCGTCGATGAACGCGGGCGGCACCAGGTGCGGGCGTCCGCCGATCATGCGCATCTCGAAGTCGGAGCGGTGCAGCATGCGGTGGTGGTGCGGGCAGAGCAGCACCCCGTTGTCGATGTTCGTGGGTCCGCCCTTCGAAAACTCGACGACGTGGTGGCCGTCGGCCCACGCGGCAGGGGAGTGGCAGCCTGGCCACACGCAGCCGCCGTCGCGCACCGCGAGGGCCCGCATCTGCTGCTCGCTGAAGTACCGGCGTCCGCGGTACAGGTATAGCGGCTCCCCGTTCTCGCCCATCACGACGAGCGACATCCCGTTGGCGCAGACGAGTTCCCGCACGGTCGACGCCGCGACCGGCTCGTCTGCTCCGTCGATCCAGCCCACGCCGACTCCCCGTTCGAGTTCTTCGAGCGTGATGACGGCCGACACGTGGGCGGTCGACCGCATGTCGACGGGAGCGTTACCCGAGGCCCGCACGCCGGCCGTGATGAGCCCGGCGAAGATGTCGTACCGACGCTGGTCGCGCGTGCGCCCGTCGACGATCTCGGTCGTCGGTTCGCCGTCGTCGCCGGTCACGGTGCGGATGCCGCGGGCTTCGTCGCCCTCGGCGAGGAACCGGGGCGTGGTGCCCGGCTTCTCCGCTTCGTCGAACGCCGCCTGCAGGAGCGCGGCGTCGACGCCCACGAGGGTGCCGTGGAAGGAGCGCATGCCCTCGGTCTCCCGCCCCAGGATGAACGACCGCCGGCGGTAGATCTGTTCGTCGCGCGGTTCGGCGCCGTCGGGGTCGAGCGCCTCGCGCCAGGCGCGGGCCTGCACGGCGACCTCGTCCGCGGGCGCGTGCCGCGCGGTCTCGACGAGCTCGCGCTCCGCGACGTCGCGGTTCCCGGCCGCGTCGAGCGAGCTGCCCGCGCGCTGCGCGGCCTGGTCGAGGTTGCGGACGATCGCCTCTGCGGCATCCACCCCTATCTCGCCGGCTTCCAGGGCCGAGCCGACCCGCGGGTGCTGCGCCGAGAGCAGCACTCCGTCGAACCCGCGGTCGCGGCGGATCGACTCGCCGAGACGGATGCGCCGGGCCGCCTCCCGCGGCGACACCAGCGTGAGCGCCTCGACGAGCATGGCCGCCTTACCGTGACCCAGCCGGAACGCGAGCGATTCGTTGCCGAGCCCGAACCGCGAGCGGTGCGCGAGCTCGGCGGCGACGCGGAGGCGGGCGGTGTCCATTAGGCGGCCGGCTCGCTCCAGTTCGACCGCGGCCGCGCACAGCTGCTCGTCGCTCATCCCGTCGAGGGGCGCGCTGGCGAACGTGTCGCTGTCGAGCGTCGCGCTGCTCGTGAACACGGTGTCCATAGACACACTGTGACCCCCACCACCGACACTGCTGTTATTGCTGGTCAGAAGGGGTTTTAGCCGTGGATAACCGCATCGAGTTGCCGTCTGTGGAGGACACGGCGGGGAGGGTGCGGGGCTGGTCTATCGGTGGGCTGCCCTCACCGCGCCACGAACCGCGCGTCCACCACCGCTGACACCTCGATGTCCTCGGGCTTGAGCGACAACTCGGGTTCCGAGCCGCCCGACGCCTTCATCGCCCGCATGGAGCCGGCGTCGGTCAGGGACTGCCCGTGCACCTGGTCCCCGAGCATCCCCGGGTCGGCGATCGCGACAGCGGTCACCGTGCCGAGCCCGATGCTCTGCGCGTACACGCTCGCCTTGGCGACCGCGTCCTTGACCGCGCGCGACCGCACCTCCGCCGTCACGCCCGTGCGGCGCGCGTCGGTGAGCGCCCACGCGATCGATCCGACCGAGACGCTGTCGGTCGCGGACACCGCTTCGATCCAGCGCGCGAGCGCCTCGAAGTCGCTGAACTTCACGGTGAACCCGATGCGCGCGTGATAGACGAGCGGAAGCTGCTTGCCCTCGTTGTTCCACGGCTTCTCGGTCCAGACCTGAATGCTGTCGCTGGCCCACCAGGTCACCGGCCCCGCCGCGGGGTCGTGCAGCGCGACGATGCTCTCGCGCACGGTCGTGGACGCGGCCAGGGCGCCGGCGAACGCGGGCTCGCGCTTGGCAGCCTCGCGGTGCACCGAGACCGAGACGGTCGCGCGCTCGGCGGGGTAGAAGGCCGAGAATTTTCCCTGCACCGTGATGATCGTCTCGCTCATTTTTTCCTCTCGGGACTGCGCAGCGCCGCATGCGTGTTCTAGAATAGAGGGCTGCATCCGATGGAAGCAGCTTTGATAACTCAACAGCGCGCGACAGTGCCACACTCTTCACAGGGTGAACATGGGGATGATCGGTTTCGACATTGCCTGCAAAACTGTGAGAAGCGGGTCGAGGATGCAGGCTTATCTCGTAAACGATGTCTGCAAACTATAAGTGCCGATTCCAAGCGCACTGACTTCGCCCTCGCTGCCTAAGCGAGCGCACTAAAGAAGTCCGTCAGTCCGAGGATGCTCTCTACTCGGGGGCTGGCGTAATTTAGAGAGATTGCTGCGTGGTTACGCCTTAGGGCTACGCGGGACTTGAACTATGGCTGGGCTCGTTGACCTAGATGCTCGCAGCAAAGGTCAGAGCCAAGTAGAACGTCTTTGCGAGCTACACCCGTAGAAGGCACAGAATTACAGCAGTGGACCGGGGTTCAATTCCCCGCATCTCCACCATGGGCGCTGTCGCGCGTTGTTGATCACACTCGCGTTGTCGATCAGACTCCGGGATGCCGCGGCGCAGGGCCCCGCCCGAGAGCACTTTCCCGTCCCGTGCGGCCCGCCGCCACCGGCATCCATTCGGCTATTTAAATTTGTACCCCCCACACGGGGTACAACCCGGCTATCATTTCACAATCACCTCTTCGCGTAAGCGAGAGCGTCGGTCACAGGCTGGACACCGTGCCGTCGACGAGAGGATCTTCCGCATCGACGCGGCCTCACCGACCACGCCCCTCCAGTGCAAAGGCCCTCCAATGACCGATGTCATCCGACCGACCCGTTCCGACGGAACGCCCGCGGACAACCACACCGACGACCGCCCCCACGCCCTCGCCAACGACGAGCAGGGCCGCCCGGTCTTCGTCAAGACCGGCGAGCCCGAGCGGCCGAAGTCGGTGCTGCGGCCCGAGATCCAGGCGTTGCGGGCCGTCGCCGTGCTCGTCGTCGTGGTGTACCACCTGTGGCCGGGCACCCTGACCGGCGGTTTCGTGGGCGTCGACGTATTCTTCGTGATCTCCGGATTCCTCATCACCGCGCACCTGCTGCGCGAGGCCGACCGCACCGGACGCATCTCGTTGCCGCGCTTCTGGGCCAGGCGCATCCGCCGACTGCTCCCGGCCTCGCTCACGGTGCTCGCGGCATCGGCGGCGGGCGTCGTGATCCTCGTGCCGCAGATGTACTGGGCGCAGTTCTTCAAGGAGATCGCGGCGAGTGCCGTCTACGCGCAGAACTGGGTGCTCGCGGCCAGCAGCATCGACTACCTCGCCGCGGAGAACGTGGCGTCACCCGTGCAGCACTTCTGGTCGCTCTCGGTCGAGGAGCAGTTCTACCTCGTCTGGCCGATTCTCATCGGCGCGGTCGTCGTCATCGCGCACCGGCTGGGAAAGACCACCCGGCGCTGGCTCGTCTTCGCCGCGCTGGCGGCCGTCGCGGCCGCATCGTTCTACTTCTCGGTGAACTACACACAGAGCAACCCCGGCGAGGCGTACTTCGCCACCACCACCCGGGCGTGGGAGTTCGCCGCCGGCGGCCTGCTCGCCGTCGTCGGCACCGCGACCCTGCGCGCCGCGAGCCCCGTGCGCACACTGGTCGCCTACGCCGGCTGGGTAGGCATCGCCTACGCCGTCGTCACCTATTCGGGCGCGACGCCGTTCCCCGGGTCGGCCGCCGCCGTTCCCGTGCTCGCCACGCTGGCGGTCATCTGGGCGGGCGCCCCCTCGTCGGCGCTCTCGCCGAACCGGCTGATGGGCACGCCGCCCGTGCAGTTCGTCGGCGCCGTCTCCTACTCCGTCTACCTCTGGCACTGGCCACTGATCGTCTTCTTCACTTTCGTCTTCACCGAGCTGGAGGACTCGACCCGGATCGCGATCATCGTCGCCTCCATCGCCCTCGCCTGGCTGACGACCGTGCTGATCGAGAGCCCGGCCCGCAACCGGAAGACCCTCGTCGGACGCAAGCCGCGCTGGACGCTGCTCGCGATGGTGCTCGCGGTCGCGCTGGTCGCGGTCCCCGCCGTCCTGGGCGCACGGGCGATGGTCGACCAGGCGGCCGCCGACACCGCCCGGGCGGCGACCGCCGTCGCGTCGGCGGACGAGTGCTTCGGCGCGGCGGCCTTCGCCGTGCCCGAGGGTGCCTGCGACGGCGTCGAATACGAGACTCTCACCCCGTCCGCCGCGTTCGCCGCCGACGACGAGGCGGAGGTGTACACCAACGGCTGCTACTCCGACCTCGTCACCCCCGACCTCAACACCTGTGTGGTGGGGGATGCCGCGTCCGACGTACGCGTCGCCCTTATCGGGGATTCGCACGCCGCGTCGTGGTACCCGGCACTGAAGACGATCGCCGAAGAGAATTCCTGGTCGCTCTCGCCGTTTATGAAGTCGGCCTGCCCGATGTCGACGGCGACGAAGCAGGATGACGCGGCCGAGACCGAGCGCTCCTGCTCGACCTGGAACGACTCGCTGGCCGAGGAATTGGCCGCTCAGGCCGAGCCCTTCGACGTCGTCGTGCTCGCCCACAGTGCGAGCGGGGACGGCAAGTACGACTCCGACGCCGCCGCGATCGAGGGCTTCCGCGAGGCGTGGGCTCCTCTCGTCGAGAGTGGCACCCCGGTGGTCGTGATGCGCGACATCCCGCAGCTGACCGAGGAGACCAACCTCTGCGTCGCGGAGACCTCGGGGGAGGACGGGGCGTGCGACGTGCCGGAGAGCGACGCGCTGAACGGCGACCTGCTCGTGGAGGCGGCGGAGGGCGAAGAGGGCGTCACCGTCGTCGACATGAACGACTTCTTCTGCCGCGACGGGTCATGCACTCCGGTGGTCGGCGGAGTCGTCGCCTACCGAGACAGCCACCACGTGACGGCGACGTACGCGGTGACGATGGCGCCGTACCTGGACGAGCGGCTGCTGGGGGCGGTGCCCGCGCTGGCGGCGCGGTAGTAGCCGGTCGCGCCCTGCTGTCCGTGGCGCCCTGGTCGCCGGCGGTGCCTCAGGCGTTCTGGTCGGTCGACTCCAGCAGGTGCAGCACGGCCTCGTGCAGCACGCCGTTGGTGGCGAGGGCGTTGCCGTGCCACGGTCCGGGTTCGCCCGTGACCGAGGTGAACGTGCCGCCGGCTTCCTGCACGATCGGGATCAGCGCCGCCATGTCATACGGCTGCAGGTCGAACTCTCCGACGATGTCGATCGCGCCCTCGGCGAGCAGCATGTACGCCCACATGTCGCCGATGGCGCGGGCACGCCAGACGCTGCGCGACAGGGCGAGCACCGATTCGAGGCGGCCGGCGCCGTCCCAGCCGGTGATGCTGTTGTAGCTGAGCGCCGCGTTGTCGAGGGAATCGATGCCGCTCACCCGGATCTGTTTCGCTTCCTCGCCGTGCGCCTGAGCCCAGGCGCCGTGGCCGGTCGCCGCCCACCAGCGCTTGCCGAGGGCGGGGGAGCTGACGACGCCGACCACGGGGACGCCGTCGATCGCGAGCGCGATGAGCGTGCCCCAGATCGGCACGCCGCGCATGAAATTGGTGGTGCCGTCGATCGGGTCGATGATCCACTGGCGCGAGCCGGTGCCCTCGGTGCCGTACTCCTCGCCGAGGATCGAGTCGTGGGGACGGGCGGCGAGGATGCCGGAGCGGATGGAGCGCTCGACCGCCTGGTC
The DNA here is from genome assembly GCF_014204935.1 of Conyzicola lurida. Classification (NCBI taxonomy): domain Bacteria; kingdom Bacillati; phylum Actinomycetota; class Actinomycetes; order Micrococcales; family Microbacteriaceae; genus Conyzicola; species Conyzicola lurida. The sequence continues at coordinate 920,822 of NZ_JACHMJ010000001.1, forward strand.
GGCGTCGGTGACCGGCGTGCGGTCGGGCTTCGTCGTCACGACGAGGTCGAGCGAGGTGAACCGGTCGTGCGAGATCAGGTCGGCGTTGCCGGCGAGGGCGAGGGCGAGGCTGAGGTCGTCGGCGAGGCTGTAGTCGTTCATCGGGCTCCAGGCTAGAAGGCGGTGTTTTTGGCGGCGAGCATGGTGAGCAGGCGTTGCAGGCTGTCGAGGCGCAGCACGCCCATCTCGCCCAGGTCGCCGGCCTCGACGTGCTCGATGATGGCGCAGTCGGGCGAGTCGGGGAGGTGCGTGCAGCCGCGCGGGCACTCGAGCGACAGTTCGGCGAGGTCGGTGAACGAACCGAGGATGCTCGCCGGGTCGACGTGGCCGAGCCCGAACGAGCGCACGCCGGGGGTGTCGACGATCCAACCGCTGCCGATGCGCAGCGACACGGTCGACGACGAGGTGTGCCGGCCGCGGCCGGTCACGTCGTTGACGCGGCCGATCGCACGGTTCGCCTCGGGCACGAGCGCGTTGACGAGCGTCGACTTGCCGACGCCGGAGTGGCCGACGGCGACCGTGGTGTGGCCCTGCAGCGCCTCGGTGATCTCCTCGATCGGGAAGTCGTCGTCGCGGCTCTGGAACACCCGGAACTCGAGTCCCGCGAAGTTGGCGAGGAACTCGGCCGGGTCCGCGAGGTCGGTCTTCGTGATGCACAGGATCGGCGTGATGCCGGCATCGAACGCGGCGACCAGGTAACGGTCGACGAGCCGGGTGCGCGGCTCGGGGTTCGCCGCGGCCACGACGATGAGCATCTGGTCGGCGTTCGCGACGATGATCCGCTCGACGGCGTCGGTGTCGTCAGCGCTGCGGCGCAGCAGCGTGGTGCGCTCCTGGATGCGCACGATGCGCGAGAGGCTGCCCTCGTCGCCGCTCGTATCGCCCACGAGATCGACCCAGTCGCCGGTGACGACCGACTTCTTGCCGAGTTCGCGGGCGCGCGTCGCGACGAGCTGGCGTTCCTCCGGCGTATTCTCGGCGACCCAGACGCCGTAGCGTCCGCGGTCGACGCTGAAGACGCGGCCGCTGACCGCGTTCTTGTGCTCCGGGCGGATCTTGCTGCGCGGCTTGTTCGCCTTGGGGTTCGGGCGCACGCGGATCGACGATTCGTCGTACTCGGCGTAGTCGCCGTCGTCTTCGTCGGGGTCGGACATCCAGCTCATGCGGTCACAGCAGCAGGGTGTCAGTGGTGACCGTGGTGACGATCTCGTCCGGATCGCGCACGAGCGCGGCCCACAGCTCGGGGAACTGCGGGAGCGTCTTGGCGGTGGTCGCGATGTCGTCGACGAGCACGCCGTCCACCGCGAGTCCGACGATGGCGCCGGCGGTCGCCATCCGGTGGTCTTCGTAGCTCTTCCACTCGCCGCCGTGCAGCGCGCGCGGCTCGATCGACAGGCCGTCTTCCAACTCGGTGACGGCACCGCCGAGGCCGTTGATCTCGGCGGCGAGGGCGGCGAGGCGGTCGGTCTCGTGCCCGCGCAGGTGACCGATGCCGGTGATGCGGCTCGGGCCGGTGGCGAGGGCGGTGAGAGCGACGAGGGCCGGGGCGAGTTCGCCGCCAAGGCCCAGGTCGATGTCGACGCCGGGCAGCTCTGCACCGCCGCGGATTCCGACGCCGCCGTCGACGACGAGGGAGTCGCCCTGCCGGGTCGCCGTCGCGCCGAAGAGCGGGAGCAGCGTCTCGAGGTGGGCGCCGACCTGGGTGGTCTCCCACGGCCAGCCGCCGATCGACACGGTGCCCCCGGCCACGAGGGCGGCGGCCAAGAAGGGTGCCGCGTTCGACAGGTCGGGCTCGATGTCGACCTCGATGCCGCGGATCTCGGCGGGCGGCACCACCCAGACGCCGGGCTCGGGGCTCTCGACCACGACGCCACGCGCGGCGAGGGTGGCAATGGTCATCTCGATGTGCGGCATGCTCGGCAGCTTCTCGCCGGTGTGGCGCAGCGTGAGCCCCTCGGTGAACCGGGGTGCCGCGAGTAGCAGGCCTGACACGAACTGGCTCGACGCGGAGGCGTCGATGGAGAGTTCGCCGCCGCGCACGGCGCCCGTCGCGTACAGGCTGAAGGGAAGCGCGCCGCGGCCGTCGTCGTTGACCTCGACACCGAGTCCGCGCAGGGCCTCGATCGTGGTGCGCATCGGACGGCGTCGGGCACCCTCGTCACCGTCGAACGCGACCGGCCCGAGGGCGAGAGCGGCGACGGGCGGCAGGAAGCGCATGACCGTGCCGGCGAGGCCGCAGTCGATCGACGATCCGCCGAGCAGCTCCTCGGCCGGGGTGATGCGCAGGTCGGGGCCGTAGCCGCCGGTGCCGGGCACTTCCTCGATGACGGTACCGAGGGCACGCAGCGCCTCGATCATCAGCGCGCTGTCGCGGGAGTGCAGGGGAGCACGCAGCAGCGACGGGCCGCTGGCGAGCGCGGAGAGCACCAGTTCGCGGTTGGTGAGGCTCTTCGACCCGGGCAGGCGAACGGATGCCGCGAGGGCACGCTTCGCGACGGGAGCGGGCCACGCGCCGGGCTCGCCGCCCACGATGAGCCCTTCGTCTCCGTAAGGGTTGAACTCTGGCTTGGAATACTTGGATACCAACATCGGTTACCAGAGTATCGGCAGTTTCGGCCGATCGATTGGAGACAGGCATGACAGTGCTTGAAGCGATACCCGAGAGGGCGATTCGGGAGCAGCGGACGCTGGGCGATCTAGAATTGGCCCTGATGACTACCGACATGCCAGAAGAGCAGACGACCCCCGACGAGACGCCCGCGGATCAGGCGCCCGTCGAGCACTCTGACGAGCCAGAAGAGACGGGCGACGTGCGCGCGCTGTTCGAAGAGCAGGCCCTGCAGTACATGGACCAGCTCTACGCCGCCGCGATGCGCATGACCAAGAACCCCGCGGACGCGGCCGACCTCGTGCAGGAGACGTTCGTCAAGGCGTATACCGCCTTCGGCCAGTTCCAGCAGGGCACGAACCTCAAGGCCTGGCTGTACCGCATCCAGACCAACACCTTCATCAACAACTACCGCAAGAACCAGCGCAACCCGTACCAGGGAACCATCGACGATCTGGAGGACTGGCAGCTCGGCGGCGCCGAGTCGGTCACCCAGCACACGTCGACCCGGTCCGCGGAAGCCGAGGCGATCGACCACCTCCCCGACAGTGCTGTCAAGGACGCCCTCCAGTCGATCCCCGAAGACTTCCGTCTCGCCGTCTACTTCGCCGACGTCGAAGGCTTCTCCTACCAGGAGATCGCCGACATCATGAAAACCCCCGTGGGAACCGTCATGAGCCGCCTCCACCGCGGCCGACGCCTCCTACGGGGCCTACTAGCTGAATACGCGAGCGACCGAGGAATCGCCGCCGCGCCTGCCACAGGGAGAACGAAATGACCGATTGCGGTTGCGACAAAGCGAAAGCCGAGCTCGAGGAGTACATCCACAACGAGCTGACAAAGGGTGAAGCGGCGGATATCGCCGAGCACATGGCCACCTGCACCGACTGCTCCGGCGAACACCTCGTCGGACTCACCCTCACCGCAAAGGTGCGCGAGGCGTGCAACGAGAAGGCGCCGGCCGATCTGCGCAACGAAGTGCTACTCAAGCTGCGCGAGATCCAGTCGGTCTGACCCGTTAGTCGAGTAGGTCGCTCAGCGACCGTATCGAGACCAGGTTTCGATACGGCCGCGGGCGGCCTACTCGACCACCGCTGTCGCTACAGCGTCAGCGCCTTGGCGATCAGGTCGACCTGCTCCTGGCCGCTGCGCTTGTTCGAGCCGGTCGCGGGCGATGCGGAGGCCGGACGCGACGACACCTTGATGGTGCGTCCCTGGAGATGCTTCGCCAGTTCGAGCGACATAAACGGCCACGCGCCCTGGTTCTCGGGCTCGTCCTGTGTCCAGACCAGGTCGGCGTTCGGGTAGTTCGCGAGGATGCCGTTGATCTCGGCAATAGGCAGCGGGTAGAACTGCTCCATCCGCACGACCGCGATCGCCTTCTCCTCGCGCTTGTCCAGTTCCGCGATGATGTCGTAGTAGATCTTGCCCGACGTGAGCACCACGCGCTTCACCGCCGCCTTGTCGGCCACGCGGCTGTCGTCGATCACCGGCAGGAACTTTCCGCTGGTGAAGTCGGCGATCTCGCTCGTCGCACCGCGCAGTCGCAGCATCGCCTTCGGCGTGAAGACGATGAGCGGGCGGCGGGGACGCGCGTACGCCTGACGGCGCAGCAGATGGAAATACGACGCGGGCGTCGACGGACGAGCCACGGTCATGTTGTTCTCGGCGCACAGCTGCAGGAAGCGCTCGATGCGGGCCGACGAGTGGTCGGGACCCTGGCCCTCGTAGCCGTGCGGCAGTAGCATGACCACGCTCGAGCGCTGGCCCCACTTCTGCTCGGCCGACGAGATGAACTCGTCGACCACGGTCTGCGCGCCGTTGGCGAAGTCGCCGAACTGGGCTTCCCAGAGCACGAGCGCGTCGGCGCGCTCGACCGAGTAGCCGTACTCGAAGCCGAGTGCCGCGTACTCGCTCAGCAGCGAGTCGTAGATCCAGAACCGGCCCTGGCCCTCTTTGAGGTTGCCGAGGGGGAGCCACTCCTGGCCGTTCATGCGGTCGTGCAGCACGGCGTGGCGCTGCACAAAGGTGCCGCGGCGCGTGTCCTGCCCGGCCATGCGCACGGGGGTTCCCTCGAGCAGCAGCGAGCCGAGCGCGAGCAGCTCGCCGAAGCCCCAGTCGACGCTGCCGGAACGGCTCATGTCGACACGCTTCTTCAGCATCGCCTGCAGTTTCGGATGCACGCTGAAGCCGGCAGGCGGGTTGTTGTGGGCGTCGCCGATGAGCTGGATGACGCCCTCGTTGACACCGGTCGACTCGGGTTCGCCCACGAGGTCGTCCTGCTGCGATTCCGGGCGTTCCAGATCCGATACGGCATTCGCGTCATCCGGAATCACGGCGATCGAGCCGGTCTGGGCGGCGTGGGTCTCCGCGAAGGCCCGCTCGAGGCGGTCCTGGAAGTCCTGGTGGCTCGCCTCGTACTCCTCGGCCGTGATGTCGCCGCGGCCGACGAGGCCCTCGACGTACAGCGTGCGCACGGAACGCTTGGCCTCGATCAGGTTGTACATGAGCGGCTGCGTCATCGAGGGGTCGTCGCCCTCGTTGTGGCCGCGTCGGCGGTAGGAGACGAGGTCGATGACCACGTCGCGGTGGAATTCCTGACGGTATGCGAGGGCCAGCTGCGCGACGCGCACCACAGCCTCGGGGTCGTCGCCGTTCACGTGGAAGACCGGAGCCTGGATGGTCTTGGCGACGTCGGTCGAGTAGATCGACGTGCGGCCCTCGCCGGGAGGCGTGGTGAAGCCGACCTGGTTGTTGACGACGATGTGCACGGTACCGCCGGTGCGGTAGCCGCGCAGCTGCGACATCTGCAGGATCTCGACGACGATGCCCTGTCCGGCCATCGCCGCGTCGCCGTGCACCATGACGGGCAGCACGCTGTAGCTGCCGATCGGGCGGCGGTCCTGCTTGGCGCGCACGATTCCCTCGAGCACGCCGTCGACGGCCTCGAGGTGCGAGGGATTGGCGGCGAGGTAGACGGGGATGGTGGTGCCGTCGGCGGCGGTGAACGTTCCCTCGGTGCCGAGGTGGTACTTCACATCGCCGGACCCGTGCACGGTGCGCGGGTCCTGCGTGCCCTCGAACTCGCGGAAGATCTGACCGTAGGTCTTTCCCGCGATGTTGGTCAGTACGTTCAGCCGGCCGCGATGGGCCATGCCGATCGCGACCTCTTCGAGGCCGTCCTCCGCGGCACCCTGCAGGATGGCGTCGAGTACGGCGATCGTCGACTCGCTGCCCTCGAGGCTGAATCGCTTCTGCCCGACGTACTTGGTCTGCAGGAAGGTCTCGAACGCCTCGGCCTCGTTGAGCTTGCCGAGGATGCGCATCTGCTCGTCGTGGCCCGGCTTGGTGTACGGGCGCTCGACGTGGTCCTGCATCCACTTGCGCTGGGCGGGATCCTGGATGTGCATGTACTCGATGCCCACGGTGCGGCAGTACGAGTCACGGAGAAGACCGAGGATGTCGCGGAGGAGCGCCGAACGCTTGCCGCCGAAGCCGCCCGTGACGAACTCGCGGTCCAGGTCCCAGAAGGTGAGGCCGTGGCTCTCGATGTCGAGGTCGGGGTGCGTGCGCTGCACGTATTCGAGCGGGTCGACGTCGGCCATGAGGTGGCCGCGCACGCGGAACGAATTGATGAGCTCCTGCACGCGGGCGGTCTTGTCGACGTTGTCGGCGACGTCGACGCTGATGTCCGCGGCCCAGTGGATCGGGGCGTAGGGGATTCGCAGCGCGGCGAAGATGTTCTCGTAGAAGTCGTGCTGGCCGATGAGGCGCTCGTGGATCTTCTTGAGGAACTCGCCCGAACCGGCACCCTGGATGACGCGGTGGTCGTAGGTGCTCGTGAGCGTGATGGTCTTGCCGATACCGAGGTCGGAGAGGACCCGGGTCGACGAGCCCTGGAACTGGGCGGGGTACTCGAGCGCACCCGCGCCGACGATGGTGCCGGCGCCGCGCATGAGCCGCGGTACCGAGTGCTCGGTGCCGATGCCGCCCGGGTTGGTCAGCGAGATCGTGTTGCCCGCGTAGTCCGCGGCGGTGAGCTTGTTGTTGCGGCCGCGGAAGACGACGTCTTCGTACGCCGCGAGGAACTCGCCGAATTCCATCGTGTCGCAGCGCTTGATGCCGGGGACCACGAGCGAGCGGCTGCCGTCGGGCTTGGGGATGTCGATCGCGATGCCGAGGTTGATGTGCGCCGGGGTGACGACCGACGGCTTGCCGTCGACCTCATCGTAGAAGACGTTCTGGCTCGGGAATTCCTTGAGGGTTTCGACCATGGCCCACGCGATGAGGTGGGTGAACGAGACCTTGCCGCCGCGGGCGCGCTTGAGGTGGTTGTTGATGACGATGCGGTTGTCGATCATCAGCTTCGCCGGGATCGTGCGCACGCTCGTCGCGGTGGGCACCGTGAGGCTCGCGTCCATGTTGGCGGCGAGGGCCTTCGACGCGCCCTTGAGCACGGCGGTGACGTTGGCGTCCGGGGCGGGAGCCTCGGTGTCGACCTTCGACGGGATCGGGCTCGTGGCGTTCGACGGGGCCTGAGCCGGAATCGGCTGGGGCTTGGCCGCGATCGAGGTGGTGCGCGCGGCGGGCTGGCTCGAGGTGGTGACCGGCACCGGTGCCGCGACCTCGGGTGACGCCGTGACCTCGTCGGGGATCTGCGCCTCGCCGCCGGTCTGCGACTCGGCGGCGGGAGCCTTCGGCTCGGCGGCGGGCGCCTGCTCGGGAGCGGCGTCGGGGATCACGGTGATCGCGCTGGTCGGCGTCGGATCGGTGTGGGGGGTGTCAGCGGGCGGGGTGTCCGTGCCGGTGGGCTCGAAGCTCTCGGGCTTGTAATTGTCGAGGATCGGCCACCACGATTCGTCGACCGAGTTCTTGTCGATCACGTACCGTTCGTACATTTCGTCTACGAGCCATTCGTTGGCCCCGAACTCGCCAGAAGATCCGTCTTCTGCTGCAAGTCCGGTCACTTGGCTTGACACAGCCGACCGCCCACTCTCAGTTCACTAGTTTCGCTTCACGGTAGTAGCGACCGTCACTGGTCGTACCAATGACAAGCGTAATCACATTCTTAACCGCCTGCGGGCACACTCGAAGGTCTAACGTGAAATTTATGGAGTTCTACGAGACAACGCCGCGGCACGACCTGACATATTCCGATGTGTTCCTCGTTCCGTCGAGGTCGGGAGTGAAAAGCAGGCTTGACGTGTCGCTGGAACCGCGCGATGGAACGGGCGCCACGATCCCGATCGTCTCGGCCAACATGAACTCGGTGACCGGCCCGCGGCTCGCCGCGGCGCTCGCTCGGCGCGGCGGCATCGGCGTGCTGCCGCAGGACATGCACCTGCAGGACCTCGACGCGGCGATCCGCTGGGTGAAGGCGCAGCCCGTCGCGTGGGACACCCCGCTCGAACTCGGCGCCGACGACACCGTCGCGACCGCGCTGACCCTGTTGCCGCCCGTCGCCGGCCAGGGCATCGTCGTGCGCGGAGACCGTAACGAACTGCTCGGCTTCGTGCCAGCCGTACGCCTCGCGACCGCCCTGCCCGACGCGCGCCTCGGCGACCTGCTGCACGGCGCCCTCGCCTCGCTCGACGCCGACGACATCGACAGCCCGCGCGCCGCCTTCGACCTCATGGTCGCCGCCGACCTCGACTTCGCGCCCGTCCTGCACCACGGCAACCTCGTCGGAACGCTCAGCCGCACCGGAGCACTGCGCTCGACGATCTACGACTCCGCGGTCGACGGAGACGGCCGGCTCGTGGTCGGCGCGGCCATCGGCATCAACGGCGATGTCGCCGCAAAGGCCATCGCCCTGATCGCGGCCGGCGTCGACGTGCTCGTCATCGACACGGCGCACGGACACCAGCGCGGCATGGTCGAGGCGATCGCCGCCGTCGCGAAGCTCAACCTCGGCGTGCCGATCGTCGCCGGCAACGTCGTGACGGCCGCGGCGGTGCGCGACCTCGTCGGGGCCGGTGCCACCATCGTGAAGGTGGGCGTGGGCCCCGGCGCCATGTGCACCACCCGCATGATGACCGCGGTCGGCCGCCCGCAGTTCTCCGCCGTGCTCGAGACGGCGGACGCGGCCCACGACATCGGCGCGCACGTCTGGGCCGACGGGGGCGTGCGTTACCCGCGCGACGTCGCCTTGGCGTTGGCCGCGGGTGCGGCATCCGTCATGATCGGTTCTTGGTTTGCCGGGACGATCGAGGCACCCGGCACTCTCGCGACCGACTCGGCCGGGCGGCTGTACAAAGAGAGTTGGGGGATGGCGTCCACCAAAGCCGTGCAGGAACGTTTCGACCGGCTCGATCCCTACGAACTCGCGCGCAAGACGCTCTTCGCCGAGGGCATTTCCAGCTCGCGCATCTACCTCGACCCGCTGCGCCCGTCGGTCGAAGACCTGCTCGACATGATCACCTCCGGGGTGCGCAGTTCGCTCACCTACGCGGGGGCCCGCTCGCTCTCCGAGTTCCACCAGCGCGCACTCGTCGGGGTGCAGTCGGCGGCCGGCTACGAAGAGGGCAAGGCGCTGCCGGTCAGTTGGTAGGGCGGTTTCGCGCAGCCCGCAGAAATACTGGCAATCGCTCGATATACTCGATCAGATAATGGACGACCCCCCTTCACATCAGCCCGCCGCCCCGTCACTCCTAGTCAGCCGCCATGTCTGAGTGGATCCTTCTGGGTATAGGGCTCATCCTGACCGTCGGAACCGGCCTCTTCGTCGCCTCCGAGTTCTCCCTCGTCAACCTCGACCGTTCCGACCTCGAAGTGCGGCAGTCGAAGGGCGAGAAGGGCCTCGGTATGTCGATCAGCGCTCTCAAGCGCACGTCGACCCACCTCTCCAGCGCGCAGCTGGGCATCACGCTCACCACGCTGCTCACCGGCTACACGCTCGAACCCGCGTTCAGCATCTTCCTCGCGCCGCCGCTCACCGCGATCGGGCTGCCCGAGGCCGCGATCCCGACCACGGCGTCGATCGTCGCCGTCGTCGTCGCGACCCTGCTGTCGATGATCATCGGCGAGCTCGTGCCCAAGAACTTCGCGCTCGCCCTGCCGTTGCGCACCGCGAAGCTCGTCATCCCGTTCCAGATCGGGTTCACCGCCGTGTTCCGTCCGGCCGTCGCGCTGCTCAACAACACGGCGAACGCGATCATCCGCTCGTTCGGCATCGAGCCGAAGGAGGAGCTCTCCGGCGCCCGCACCGCGGAGGAGCTCTCGTCGCTCGTGCGCCGCTCGGCCCGCGAGGGAAGCCTCGAGACCGACACGGCGACGCTGCTCGCGCGTACCCTCGCCTTCTCCGACCTCACCGCGCAAGACGTGATGACGCCCCGGCCGCGCCTGAAGAGCGTGGACCGCACCGACACGGCTTCCGACGTCATCGAGCTCGCCCGCACGACAGGGCTCTCCCGGTTCCCCGTGCTCGACGACAGCATCGACGACGTCGTCGGCATCGTGCACGTCAAGCAGGCGGTCGCCGTGCCGCGCGAGAAGCGCGGAGACGTGCCCGTGTCGGCGCTGCAGTCCGAACCGCTGCGTGTGCCCGAGACGATGAAGCTCGACTCCCTGCTCGCCGAACTCCGCGGCCGCGGCTACCAGATGGCGGTCGTACTCGACGAGTACGGCGGAACCGCCGGTGTCGCCACCCTCGAGGACCTCGTCGAGGAACTGGTCGGCGAGGTCTCCGACGAACACGACCGCACTAAGGCCGACGTCGTGCGGTCGCGGGACTGGTTCACGTTCCCCGGCAGCCTCCGTCCGGACGAGCTGCTCGAACGCACCGGAGTGCTGGTGCCGGAAGAAGGGCCGTACGAGACCGTGGCCGGCTGGCTGATGAGCGAGCTCGGGCGCCTCCCCGTCGTCGGCGACGTCGTCGACACGGAACTCGGCCGGTTCCGCATCGAACGGCTCGACGGCCGCCGGATCGACCGCGTGCGCTACACCCCGATTCCCCAAGAGACGACCGAGCAGAGCGAGGTGAGTGCCCGATGAGCGAGTCTCTTCCCGGCATCCTCTGGCTGGTCGTGCTGTTGCTCGTCAACGCCTTCTTCGTCGGCGCCGAGTTCGCGGTCATTTCCGCGCGCCGGTCGCAGATCGAGCCCAAGGCGGAGGCGGGTTCGCGAGCCGCGAAGACGACGCTCTGGGCGATGGAGCACGCGACGCTGATGCTGGCGACCAGCCAGCTCGGCATCACGATCTGTTCGCTGCTGATCCTCAACGTCTCCGAGCCGGCGATCCACCACCTGCTCGAGGTGCCGCTGCACGCCACCGGCATCCCGGAGGAGGCGAGCGGCGTCATCGCTTTCGCCATCACGCTGCTGCTGGTGTCGTTCCTGCACGTGATCATCGGCGAGATGGTGCCGAAGAACCTGTCGTTCTCCATGCCCGACCAGGCCGCGCTGCTGCTGGCGCCCCCGCTCGTCTTCGTCGGCAACGTGTTCAAGCCCGTGATCGTCGCGCTCAACGCGACCGCCAACGGGGTGGTGCGCCTGTTCGGCGTCACCCCGAAGTCGGAGGCGACGAGCGTCTACACGCTCGGCGAGGTCGCGAACATCGTCGCGCAGTCGACCAAGGAGGGTGTGCTCACCGACTCCACGGGTGCGCTGCTCGCCGCGTTCGAGTTCACCGAGAAGAAGGTGCAGGACATCGCGATCGGTCTCGACGCGCTCGTCACGCTGCCGGAGGACGCCTCGCCGTCCGACGTGGAGCGCGCCGTCGCCCAGCGCGGGTTCTCGCGCTACATCCTGGTGAACGACGAGGGCGAGCCGACCGGCTACCTGCACCTCAAGGACGTCATCGACCTCGACGAAGACGAGTTCACCGAACCCGTGCCGCCGAAGCGCATCCGCCAGCTGATCTCGATCTTCCGCAGCACCGACCTCGAGGACGCCCTCGCCACCATGCGCCGCTCCGGCGTGCACGTGGCCCGCGCGTTCGACGAGAACGGCGCGACTCAGGGTGTGCTGTTCCTCGAGGACATCATCGAGGAGCTCGTGGGCGAAGTGCAGGACGCGACGCGGCGCAACTAGCGACGGCGGGTCGAGCCTGTCGAAACCCGGGTTTCGACAGGCTCAGCCCGCTTCACCGCCATTTGGCACGCGTGTACGCCTCCGGCCAGTAGTCGAGCTCGACGCCCAGTTCGTGCGCCGCCCGTAGTGCGAAGTGCGGGTCACGCATCATCTCGCGGCCGAGCATCACGGCGTCGGCCTGTCCGGTGGCGACGATGCGCTCGGCCTGTGCCGCCTCGGTGATGAGTCCCACCGCGTTGACCGGCACACCGGCGGTCTCGCCGACGAACTCGGCGAACGGCACCTGGTAGCCGGGACCCAGCGGGATGGTCACGCCGGCGATGTTGCCACCGGTCGAGATGTCGAAGAAGTCGGCGCCGGCCTCGTGCGCCCACGCGGCGACCGTCGCGGTGTCCTCGCGGTTCCAACCGCCCTCGGCGTAGTCGGTGGCGGAGAAACGCACGAAGACCGGAACCTCCTCGCCGACCGCCGCACGCACCGCGCGCACGATCTCGAGCACGAAGCGGGCGCGGTTCTCGAGACTTCCGCCGTAGCCGTCGGTACGCAGGTTCGACAGCGGGGAGAGGAACTGGTGCACGAGGTACCCGTGCGCGGCATGGATCTCGACCAGGTCGAAGCCGGCTTCGACCGCGCGGGTGGCCGCCTCGGCGAACTCGCCGACGACATCCGCGATCTCGTCGGCCGTGAGCTCGCGCGGTGTGGCGTAGCCGTCGAACGCGACCGCGGACGGCCCCACGGTGGGCCAGCCGCCGTTCGCGGCCGACACCGAACCGGTCTCCGCGTCCCAGCCGCGGTGCGTCGACGCCTTGCGGCCGGCGTGGGCCAGCTGGATGCCGGCGACGGCGCCCTGCCCGTGCAGGAACGCGGTGATGCGCGACCACGCCGCGACCTGCTCGGCGTTCCAGATGCCGGTGTCCTGCGGCGAGATGCGGCCGACGGGGGAGACCGCGGTCGCCTCGGTCATCACGAGCCCGGCGCCGCCCATCGCGAACGCGCCGAGGTGCACGAGGTGCCAGTCGGTGGGCACGCCGTCGCGCTTCTCGACCGAGTACTGGCAGAGCGCCGGCACCCAGAGGCGGTTACGGAAGGTCGTCGAGCGGATGGTGAGCGGTTCGAACAGGGCAGACACGGATCTCCTGGTGGTGCGAGGGGTGGGGCGAGGGGCGGGACGCGCGTGCTCAGTCAGCCAGCGCGGTGAGGAAGTCGCGGAGCCCGGCGACGGTGGTGAAATGATGAACGGTCGCGCCGAGTGCCGCCGCGGCATCCGTATTGATCTTCTTGTTGTCGATAAAGACCATCTGCGCGGGCGTTATTCCCAGCTCGTCGGCCACCTCGAGGTAGATCGAGGGGTCGGGTTTGAGGTCGCTCATCTCGGCGCTCACGAACATGCGCTCGAAGAACTGAGCCATCGGCGAGAAGCGGAAGGGACCGGCGAAGTCGAATCCGGCATTGGAGAGCAGCGCCACCCGCGTGCCGCCGGCGTGGAGTTCGGCGATGAGGTCGATGGTGCCGGGTTCGACCGTGATCCAGCTGGTGAAGTCGGCGGCCCAGAGGCGCTGCACGGTGGATGCCGACCAGTCGGCCCCGGTGTCGGCCGCGATGAGCGCCCAGTATTCGACGACGCTCACCGTGCCGCGGTCGAGACCGTCGCGGTGCGACCAGTAGCTGGCCCAGAACCGCTCGGCGTCGACCTCAGCGATGCCGACGAGTCTGGCCCGGTCGTGCTCGTTCGGCGACACGGAGATCACCTCGCCGTAGTCGAAGACGACAACCCGGTCGGAGATTCGCAACGTCATGTCCCCACGTTAGCCTGAACGATATGACCGACTTCAAAGCGTGGGCTGCGGATGACGCGGCGCGACACATCCGGATCCCCGACGAGAGCGACGACAAGTATTCCCGCGGCGTGCTGGGCGTCATCACCGGCAGCGACCAGTACCCCGGTGCCGCCGTGCTCGGGGTCGAGGCGGCGCTGCGCACGGGCGTCGGTATGGTGCGCTACCTCGGCGGCGAACGGGTCTCGTCGCTCGTGCTGCAGCGCCGGCCGGAAGCGGTGGCCAGCGAGGGGCGCGTGCAGGCGTGGCTCATCGGCTCGGGAACCGACCACGCCAACCGCGAGGACGCGGCGCACGCCCTCGCCGCCGTGGCGATCGCCCAGGCGCTGCCCACCGTGCTCGACGGGGGAGCGCTCGAACTGCACGACGGTGCCACGGGGCCGGTGGTCATCACGCCGCACTACGGCGAACTCGCGCGGGTGCTCGGCGTGCCCAAGGACGACATCGTCGCCGACCCCGCGGTCTGGGCCGTGCGCGCCTCCGAGGAGCTCGGCGTGACCGTGCTGCTCAAGGGGCACCGCAGCTACGTGGCGGGCGGAGGGGTGGCGCTCGTCGCCGCGTCGGCGCCGAACTGGCTCGCGACCGCGGGCGCGGGGGACGCGCTCGCCGGTATCCTCGGCGCGCTCGTCGCCACGCACACCGCGGAAATCGCGTCGGTCGAGACCACGCTGGCGCGGCTCGCGGCGTCGGCCGCCGTCATCCACGGTCTCGCGGCGCACCGCGCGAGCGCGGGCGGACCGCTCACGATCCTCGACCTCGCCGAGGCCGTGCCCGGCACGATCGCCGGGCTGTTGCGGCACGGCTAGGCCAAGAACCGATCCAGGAACTCTTTCGCCCGCTCCGTCGTCGGCGCCGTGAACATCGTCGCCGGCGGTCCCTGCTCGGCGATCACGCCGGCGTCGAGGAACACCACGTGGTCGGCGACGTCGCGGGCGAACGCCATCTCGTGCGTCGCCATCACGATCGTGGTGCCGTCGGCCTTCAACCGGCGCACCAGGTCGAGAACCTCCCCGACGAGCATCGGGTCGAGCGCGCTGGTGATCTCGTCGAGCAGCAGCAGTTCGGGGTCGGTCGCGATGGCGCGCACGATCGCGACGCGCTGCTGCTGGCCGCCGGAGAGCCGGTCGGGGTAGTCGCGCGCCTTGTCGGCGAGGCCGACGCGGTCGAGCAGCTCGACGGCGCGCTGCTCGGCGAGCGTGCGGTTGACGCCGAGCACCCGACGCGACGCGATCGTCACGTTGTCGAGCACCGAGAGGTGCGGGAACAGGTTGAACTGCTGGAATACGACGCCGATGCGTGCCCGCACCGCGTCGACCTTCGTGGTCGGCGTACTGATGTCGACGCCCCGCAGCCAGATCTGGCCGTCGTCGAGCCGCTCGAGCAGGTTGACCGTGCGCAGCAGCGTCGACTTGCCGGAGCCCGAGGCACCGATGAGGGCGACGACGTCGTGCGCGTGCACGGTGAGGTCGATGCCGCGCAGCACCTCGGTGCCGCCGAACGACTTGTGCACGTTCTCGAGCTGGAGGACGACCTCGTTCACAGCACCGCTCCGATCTGCTCGCGGGCACGCAGCCGCGCGGTGTACCAGTCGGTGAGTCGGATCAGCGGCAGGGCGAGCAGCACGAACAGCAAGCCTGCCACCACGTACGGCGTGAAGTTGAACGCGGACGCCGTTTCGATCTGCGCGGCGCGCACCGCGTCGACGGCTCCCAGGACGGAGATCAGTCCGACATCCTTCTGCATGGCGACGAAGTCGTTCATCAGAGCGGGCGTCACCTTGCGCAGCGCCTGGGGCAGCACCACGATGCGCAGCGTCGTGCCGTGGCTGAGGCCGAGCGAGCGGGCGGCGAGGATCTGCGACGGGTGCACGGCCTCGATGCCGGCTCGCCAGACCTCGGAGACGTACGCGGAGTAGGTGAGGATCAGCGCCACGGTGCCGAGCGCCTCGGCGGGGATGCGGTCGTCGGTGAGCCGCAGGCCGGGGATGCCGTAGCCGACGAGATAGAGCACGATGATCAGCGGCATGCCGCGGAAGAGGTCGGTGTAGCCCGCGACGAGGGCGCGCACCGGGAAGAAGATCGGGCCGCGCAGCGTGCGCAGCGAGGCGAGCACGAGGCTGACCACCAGCACGCCGACCGCGGCGAAGAACAGCACACGCAGGTTCAGCAGGAAGCCGTCCCAGACGCGGGGGATCGCGGCCACGAACGTGTCGGGGTCGAAGAAGCTCTGCTGCACGCGGGCCCAGCCCGGCGTGTTGACGACCGTGAACCAGATGACCACGGCGAAGACGACGGTGCTGACGATGCTGATCAGCACCGAGCGGCTGTTCTGCCGTCGACGGAACGCGCGGCGGCCGAGCTCGATCTCGCTCGGCTGCCGCGCGCTCACGACGTCGCTGGAACCCACCCCTGAACGTTAGTTGACGGTGCGCGCTACTCGAGCACGGGCGCGCCAGCGTCGGCGCCGAGCCACTCGTCGGTGATCTCCTGCAGGGTGCCGTCCTCGCGCAGAGTGTCGACGGCGGCCGAGACCTCGTCGGTCAGCGGGCTGTCCTTCTCGAGCACGATGCCCCACTCGTCGGCGATGCCGCTCACCGGCAGCTGCCCGATAAGCACGCCGCCCGTGAGCTCGACGCCGGTCAGGTAGTAGGCGGTGGGCAGGTCGACGACGATCGCGTCGACCGTGCCGTTCTCGAGGGCGAGCTTGGCGTCGTCGTTGCTGTTGAAGGCCTGGGCGGCGGATGACGGCTGGATGACCTCCTCGATGGTGGTGAAGCTCGTGGTGCCCGTCGCGGCACCGATCAGGTAGCCCGAGAGGTCGGCGATCGAGGAGGCCTCGGCCGCGGGCGACCCCTCGACGGTGATGACGGCCTGCGGCGTGGAGTAGTACGAGGACGAGAAGTCGACGGCGTCGCGGCGCTCGTCGCTGATCGTGAACTGCTGCAGGTTGACGTCGAAGTCCTTGGCGCCGGGCGCGATGGCGGAGTCGAAGGTCGAGCGCACCCAGACCACGTCGTCCGCGGCGAAACCGAGCTCGTCGGCGACCGCGTAGGCGACGGCGGACTCGAAGCCCTCGCCGCTCTCGGGCTCGTCGTCGATCACGTAGGGGTAGTAGGCGGGCTCGCCGGTCGCGACGGTGAACTTGCCGTCGGTGACGTAGTCGGACTCCGACTCGGGCGCCGCGCCCGAGGCACAGGCCGCGAGCGCCGTGACGACCAGGATGGCGCCGGTGGCGGCCGCGGAACGGAACAGGGTGCTGGGCATGATTACTCCTCGGGTGTGCTGTACCCCCATTGTCGCGCAGCGCCCGTTTCGGGCGTGTGACGGCGACGAATTGTTACCGCGTTAGCCTTGGCCCCATGAGCGAGACGGCCGGCACACCCCGCGTCCGCGGGTTCCTCGGCAACCGCGTCACGCTGTGGACCGCGTTTGTGCTCGCCCACCTCTGGCTCGGCATGCTCGGCCTCTACGCCACCGGCGACTCGCTGGGCGACGTGAGCGTCGTCTACAAGGGCTGGACCGACCAGGTGGTCTACGCCGGGTTCTGGCCGGGCATCGACACGTCGTGGGTGTATCCGGTGCTCGCCATGGTGCCCATGCTCGCGGCTCGCGCTCTCGGGCCCGCGCTGTACACGAGCACCTGGCTCAGCCTCGTGATGCTGCTGAACGCCGTCGCCTTCGCCGCCATCACCGGCTGGTTCGCGTCGCGCTACCGGGCGGCCGTCGCCTGGTGGTGGATCGCCTTCCTCGTGCTCCTCGGCCCGATCGCGCTCGGCCGCATCGACGCGGTCACCGTGCCCGTCGCCATGGTCGGGGTGCTGCTGCTGGCCGCCCGCCCGACCGCCGCCGCGGTTCTGCTCGCTCTCGCGACCTGGATCAAGGTCTGGCCCGCCGCTCTGATCGCCGCGATCCTCATCGCGTCGAGAAGGCGCGGCGAGGTGTTCGCGGCCGTGATCGGCACGACCGTGGCGATCGTCGTCATCGCGGTCGCGTTCGGCAGCGGCACGAACGTGTTCAGCTTCATCACCGAGCAGACCGGCCGCGGGCTGCAGGTCGAGGCGCCGGTCACCATCCCGTGGCTCTGGCTCGCGGTCGCGCGGGTGCCGGGGGTCAGCGTCTACTACGACACCGACATCCTGACGTTCCAGGTCACCGGCGACAACGTCGACCTGGTGGCAGCGCTGATGACCCCGGTACTCGCCGTGGTCGCGCTCGCCGTCGCGGCCGTCGGGGTCTGGGCGGTACGGCGAGGGGCTCGCGCCGCCGGACTCCTCGCGCCGCTCGCCCTCGCCCTCGTCACGGCGCTGATCGTGTTCAACAAGGTCGGATCGCCGCAGTTCATCGCCTGGCTGGCGGTGCCGGTCGTGCTCGGTCT
Organism: Conyzicola lurida; assembly: GCF_014204935.1. Lineage (NCBI taxonomy): Bacteria > Bacillati > Actinomycetota > Actinomycetes > Micrococcales > Microbacteriaceae > Conyzicola > Conyzicola lurida. The sequence continues at coordinate 938,707 of NZ_JACHMJ010000001.1, forward strand.
GGCCGCGCGCACCGCGGGTCTCGGCGGGTCGTTCCGGGTGCCCGCCGTGCTCGCGCTCGTGCTGGCCGCGCTCACCCAGCTGGTCTACCCCCTGTTCTACTCGGCGCTGCTGTCGGCGGTGCCGGCCATGGTGCTGGTGATCACGGTGCGCAACCTGCTGCTCGTGGTGTTGCTCGTCTGGGCCGTGCGCGCCGTCGTACTCGAGGGACTGCGGGCCGCCCGCGCGACGCGCGATAATGAGTACGGCCACGATGACGACGCCGACCGCGCTCACGCCTGGCCGTCGCCGCCCGCGCACAGTTCCGGGCCAGCCGACACCACCCCGCTCTCAAAGGATTAGCCATGCTCGTCGCCTTCTCGGTCTCTCCCGTCGGCGCTGCCGGCGACGACGGTTCCGTGCACGACGCGGTCGCCGCCGCCGTGCGCGTCGTCCGCGCTTCGGGCCTGCCCAACCAGACCGACGCCATGTTCACGACGATCGAGGGCAGCTGGGACGAGGTCTTCGCGGTCGTCAAGGAAGCGACCGAGGCCGTCGCGGCCTTCGGGCCGCGGGTATCCCTCGTGCTCAAGGCAGACATCCGGCCCGGGTATTCGGGAGAACTGACCGGCAAGGTCGAGCGGGTCGAGCGCGCGCTCGCCGAGACCGCGCCGAAGCTCGAGACCGGTGCCGGGGCCGCCGAGTGAACACGCTGTCTCCCGCGCGCGTCCGGCTCGCGCTCCTCGCTCTCGCGCTCGGCGGCTTCGGCATCGGTTCGACCGAGTTCGTGGCGATGGGGCTCCTGCCCAACCTCGCCGCCGACCTCCTGCCGCAGGTCTGGGCGACCAGCCAGGAAGACGCGATCGCACAGGCCGGCTGGCTGATCTCGGCCTACGCCCTCGGCGTCGTGGTCGGAGCGCCCACGATCGCGGCGCTCGCCGCTCGCTTCCCGCGCAAGCAGCTGCTGCTCTGGCTGCTCGCCGCCTTCACGATCGCCACGGTGCTCTCCGCGGTGCTGCCGAGCTTCGGCCTCGTTCTCGTCGCGCGCTTCATCGCCGGCCTGCCGCACGGCGCCTACTTCGGCATCGCGACCCTGGTCGCCGCCTCGCTCATGGGCGAGGGCAAGCGCGGCAGGGGAGTGGCCCTCGTGCTCTCCGGCCTCACGATCGCCAACGTCATCGGCGTTCCGCTCATCACCCTGCTCGGCCAGTCGGCCGGCTGGCGCATCGCCTACCTCGCGGTCGCCGCGATCTTTGCGATCACCTTCGTCGCGGTCGCGCTCGCCGTGCCGTTCCAGGCCGGCGACAAGGAGGCGACGCTCAAGCGCGAGCTCGCCGCGTTCTCCCGGCCGCAGGTCTGGCTCGCCCTGCTCACCGGTGCGATCGGCTTCGGCGGGTTCTTCGCCGTCTACAGCTACGTCGCACCCGTCGTGACGAACGTCACCGGCCGCGACGAGACCTTCGTGCCGATCGCCCTCGTGGTGATCGGTCTCGGAATGACCATCGGCAACCTCGCGGGCGGCCGGGCCTCGGACCACCACGTGATGGGCACGATCTTCGTCTGCTTCGGGCTGTTCGTGCTGTCGCTCACGGCGTTCGCCCTGACCGCGCACACGACCGTCGGGCTCCTGGTCTCGCTGTTCTTCGTGGGAGGGGCCGCGTCGGCCCTCTCGCCGGCCGTGCAGTCGAGACTGATGGATGTCGCGGGGGACAGCCAGACGCTGGCTGCCGCCGCCAACCACGCCGCACTCAACATCGGCAACAGCCTGGGCGCCTACCTCGGCGGAATCACGATCGCGGCCGGCCTCGGCTACCTGTCGCCGTCGGTCGTCGGACTCGCGTTGTGCATCCCCGGTATCGGGCTCGCGCTGTGGAGCGTGTTGCTGCAGCGTCGTCGCCCGTTGCGGGCTTCGGGGCTGTAGCCCCTGGTGTAGCGGGCCCTGTCCGGCCGGACCGCTACAGCGCGCGCGGCAGGTCGCTCTCGATCAGGATTCCGTCTTCGATGGCGCGCTTGCGCAGGGCGACTTTGGTGCCCACGTCGAAGCCGGCGACGCGGTACTTCTCCCGGATGCGCTTGAGGTACGACTTGGCCGTCTCCTCGGAGATGCTGAGCTGGAAGGCGACGGCCTTAACCGGCTCGCCGCCGCCGTAGAGCGCCATCACTCGGCGTTCCTGGGCGCTGAGCTTGGGGGAGCCGCCGACCTCGCCGGCGTTGAGCGCCAGGTCGAGCTCGGCCGAGACGAAGGACTCGCCGATCGACGCCGCACGCAGCGCCTCGATGATCATGCTGGCGTCCTCGCTCTTGACGAGATAGCCGAGCGCGCCGGCCGCGAGGGCCTCGCGCACGACGTTCGGCTCGGAATAGGTGCTCATCAGCACGACCTTGACGGCCATTGTCTTGAGCGTCGAGATCTTCAGCGAGATCGGGATGTTGTCTTTGAGGTCGAGGTCGAGCAGTACGACGTCGACGGGGAACGCGGAGTTGGTGAGCAGCTCGGGCCAGCTCGCGACGGCGGCGACCATGTCGATGTCCTGCGCGGAACGGATCCACTCGGTGAGTGCTCCCAGGAGCATCCGATGGTCGTCTACGATCGCGACGCGGATACGGCCTTCTGGGTCAGTCACAATGTGTCCCTCTGTTCTTCGTTCGTGCTGGTCGAATGTCGTGCTGGTCGGCGCTGGTGCGCCGGATTACAGGTCTGCCGGGTTGTCGACGAAACACTCGATCTCGACCCGCAGGCTCGCGTTCTGACTTGAGTCACTGTAGCGGCCCACACGCCGGATGGCGTTCCACGTCGACGGGTCGACGCGATTCCGTGGCACTCCCGTGGTCGTGATGACCACCGGCACCCTCAGTTTATGGCCGGGCACGACGGGGGTCACGGGCACGATCGGTCCGACGTCCACCTGCACCGTGCGTACGGTCGTTTTCTTCGCGTGGTCGTTGACGAGCAGCCAGATCGCGGCGAGCAGGCCGTCGCGCTGGTTGGCGTCGAGCAGGCCGGCGAGGCTGCCCTTGTCGGTCAGAGTGACGGAGCGGCCGAGCAGTTCCGACTCGGTGATGGCGTGGTACAGCCAGGTCTCGCGGCGGCCCTCGATGAGGTGCAGGCGCAGCTCCGTGGCGAGCGACGCGGCGACCGACGCGGTCTTGGGCCGTAGTGGCAGAGCGATGCGGCCGGTGGCGACGGAGTCGAGCAGTTCCTCCGCGGCGAGGTCGAGGCGGGCGAGCTCCTCGGACGCGAGCATGCCGACCGCGAATCGTGGTGCCGACACGGTGCTCTGCACCAGGACGCGGTCGAGCTCGACCTGCACCATGCTGCGGAAACCGCGCACGATCATCACGCCGATCACCACGGGCAGCACGGCGAAGGCGAGCGAGGTGATCTGCGCCGGCAGGTTCTGCGGGGTCAGGTCGGTGTTGACCAGGATGATGATGAGCAACGAGACACCGATGGCCCCGATGGAGATCAGGATCTCGGCACCGCGCCGCAGCGTGATCACGAGCAGCAGAGCCATCGCGGCGGTGAGCGAGGCCGTGGCGTGCCTGCCGAAGTCGTGCAGGTCCCAGACGGCGACGACGTCGAGCACGATGACGGTGGCGAGCAGGCCGAGGAACAGCGAGAACATCCAGTCGGGCAACCGGTCGCCGACGATGCTCGACGTCACGAACGCGGTGGCCAGCACGACGATGAGCAGTATCCACGCAATCAACGCCGGCACGGGGTTGGGATAGGTCGGCCAGTAGGCGACGAACCAGCTGAAGCCGTAGATGGCTCGGATGCCGCAGACGAGCGAGGCTCCGATACCGATGAAGGCGGTACCCAGGCTCGCCCGATGCGGGTTCTCGGGGCGCACGAGGCGCCGCGCGCCGCCGACAAGGCCGCGGCTGGCCCGCACGTCCGCGAGCAGCCCGAGGGTGTTCTCGCCGATCGCGGCGTTGGTCGCGTTCGAGTTGCTCATCGGGGAACCTCCAACACCACGGTCGTGCCGGATCCCGGCTCGGAGAACAGGCGAGCGTGGCCGCCCACCTCCTTGAGACGTCCGACGACGGATTCTTTGAACCCGAGCCGCGCCGAGTCGACGTCGTCGAGAGTGAATCCGACGCCGGCATCCGTGATCATCGCCCGCACGGTCGTGGCGTCGTCGACGATCGTGACGTGGGCCTCGCGGACCCCGGAGTGCCGGCGCACGTTCTCGAGGCACTCGGCGAGGGCGAGCAGGAACGCGTCGAGCACGTCGCTCGGCAGCAGCACCTGGCCGGTGCCGTGCCAGCTGACCTCGAGTCCCATACGGCCGAAACGCTGCTTGACCGACTCGAGGGTCGTGCCGAGCACGGTCTCCTCCACCGGTTCGAGGTTGTAGCCGCCGGAGGACTGGGGAGCGGGCGTGGCCCCGAGCCGCAGTTGCCGCAGCAGCTTGGCGTCGTCGGCCGACTGCTGCTGGAGCGCGGCGGGCGCGACGCCGACGCCGGAGTGGGCGAGGAGGGTGAGGGTGGCGAGCACGGTGTCGTGCAGCAGACGCGCGCCCTGGCGGCGCTGGGCCTCGATCTCGCTGGCCTGGCGTTCGGCGCGGTGGGCGCGGCCGATGCTGGCGATGCGCCTGGCCGCCTGGGGGACGCCGGCGTTGATCCAGACCCCGACCACCGTGGCGATCGCCCAGCCGAGGGTGAGCAGCCCGGCCGTGATCAAGGGTGCCTGGGAGGATGCCGTGGCCGCCGTGGTGACGCCGACGACGGCCACGTAGATGACGGCGAGCACGATCAGCCGGAGGCGGTCGCTCGTGAGCACGAGTGCGACGGACGGGAGGGACGCGGCCATCAGCTGGGCGATCGTCGAGACAGCGCCAGCGGTCAGTGGTTCGGTGTTCAGTTGGGCGATCAGGGCGACCGCGGCGAGGGCCGCGACGGTCTGGATCGCGACCCAGGCGAACGAGCGGCTGACGCCGATGCGGTACTGGCTGAACGCGATCACGACGAAGAGCGGGACCGCCGCCGCGTAGGTCGTGGGGGTGACCGCCTCGGGCACGCAGAAGCAAAGGAACGCTACCGCGGTGAAGCCCAACCCATAGATGCGGGAGGTGCGTTGCAGCAGCCTGTCCCGCTCTTTGAGTATCTGATCCATCCGGGTCCCCGCTGTCATGTGCGCACCGACCGGGAGCGCACCACCTGATGCATGTTCCCACAGATTGCCACCACAAGTGGGGGTGCCCTGCCACTCTGTGGGGCACAAACCGCGGGGTACAGTCTCAGTTAGAGGGGCACGTCCGGGGGATGCTGGGGCCGCAGGGAAACCTGCGGCCCCCGCTCGTTTCCGGACTTAATCCTAGCGAACGCCGGTGAGCAGATTTCACTGCTCGAGCAGCCGCCGTAGGTGGGTGCCGACGACCTCGTCCTCGATCAGGAAGCCGTCATGGCCGAATCCGCTCTGGATGATCGTGGCCTCCGTGCCGTCGATGTTGTTCGGAAGGTGGCGCGCGATCAACACCTGGTTCTCGATCGGGAACAGGCGGTCGCTGTCGATTCCGAGCACGAGCGCCGTGGCCGTCGCCCGCTTCAGCGCCGCGACGATTCCGCCGCGGTCCCGCCCGATGTCGTGCGAGTTCATCGCCTCGACGAGGGTGATGTAGCTGTTCGCGTCGAACCGACGGGTGAACTTGTTGCCGTGGAAGTCGAGGTAGCTCTCAACCGCGTAGCGGCCGCCGCCGCCGAGCGGGCTGAGGTCGCTCTGCCAGCTGCGCTCGAACCTGTCGTTGAGCTCGGAGGGTGAGCGGTAGTTGAGCAGCGCCATCCGGCGGGCGAGGGCGAGCCCGCGGTGCGGGCCGTCGCCCTCCGCGGCCTCGTAGTAGTCGCCGTCCGCGAACGACGGGTCCATCCGCACGGCCTCGATCTGTACCGAGTTGAGCGCGATCTGGTCGGCGCGGCTCTCCGCCGGCGCGGCGAGCACGGCGACGCGGTCGAGCCGGTCGGGGTGGCCGACCGCCCACTCGAGCGACTGCATCCCGCCCATCGACCCGCCGATGACGGCCGCCCAGCGGTCGATGCCGAGGCGGTCGGTCAGCGCGACCTGCGCCGAGACCTGGTCGCGGATGGTGACGAAGGGGAAGTCGGAGCCCCATTCCCGGCCGAGGGGGGAGTGCGAGGCGGGACCGGTGGTGCCCTGGCAGCCGCCGAGCATGTTGGGGGCGACGACGAACCACTCGTCCGTGTCGACCGCTTTGCCCGGACCGACGTTGCCCATCCACCATCCGGCGGTGGGGTGTCCGGGACCGGGGAGACCGGCGACATGGCTGTCGCCGGTCAGGGCGTGCAAGACGAGGACCGCGTTGCTCTTCGCCGCATTGAGCGTGCCCCAGGTCTCGTAGGCGACGCGCACGGAAGGGAGGCGGCCGCCACGCTCCAGATCGAGCGCGCCGACGGACAGGAACTGCCGGTTGCCGACCGGGTGGCCTTCGAGCCATGCACCGGTCGCCGGCGGCTTGCCGATGACGGATCGGGTGTCGGCCTCAGTGATGAATGCCGAGGGAACGGTGTCTTCGGGTGTCTGCCAGTCCATATCTAAGCAAGTATCGCCAATAAACCTGACGGCTGTCGTTGTGTTACGCGCGCCCGGTCCCTGAACCTGTCGAAGGGACGCCCGTCGAAGCGAACCGCCACGATGGCGGGCGCTTCGACGGGCTCAGCGACCGTGCGGTTACGCGTGCGCGTTCGCCGCCACCGCCGCGCGGGCGGCGTCGAAGCCGGCCTGCAGGTCGGCCAGGATGTCGTCGATGTTCTCGATGCCGACCGACAGGCGCACGAGGCCCGGGGTGACGCCCGACGTGAGCTGCTGCTCGGGGGTGAGCTGCGAGTGCGTCGTGGACGCGGGGTGGATGATCAGGCTGCGCACGTCGCCGATGTTCGCGACGTGGCTGAACAGGCTCACGCTGTCGACGAGCGCGCGGCCGGCGTCGACGCCGCCTTTGAGCTCGAACGACAGCACACCGCCGACGCCCTTCGGCGCGTACTTGTTCGCCGCCTCGTACCAGGGGCTGCCGGGCAGGCCGGAGTAGTTGACCGACGCGATGTCGTCGTGGTTGTCGAGCCACTCGGCGACCGCCTGCGCGTTCGCGACGTGGCGCTCGACGCGGAGGCTCAGCGTCTCGATGCCCTGGATCAGGCTGAACGCGCTGTCGGGCGAGATGGACGAGCCGAGGTCGCGCAGCAGCTGCACGCGGGCCTTGATGATGTACGCGATGCCGTCGCCGACAGCGGCCGTGTAGCTCGCGCCGTGGTAGCTGGGGTCGGGTTCGGTGAGCCCCGGGAACTTCTCGACGTTCTTCGACCACTCGAACGTGCCGCCGTCGACGATCACGCCGCCGATGACGGTGCCGTGGCCTCCGAGGTACTTGGTGGCCGAGTGCACGACGATGTCGGCGCCGTGCTCGAACGGACGGATCAGGTACGGGGTGGCGATCGTGTTGTCGACGATGAGCGGCACGCCGTGCTCGTGGGCGACGCCCGCGACGAGTGAGATGTCGAGGATGTTGATCTTCGGGTTGCCGATGGTCTCGGCGTAGAAGAGCTTGGTGTTCGGGCGCACGGCGTCGGCCCAGGCCTGCGCGTCGTCCTGGTCTTCGACGAAGGTCGTCTCGATGCCGAGCTTGGCGAGCGTGTACTTGAACAGGTTGTAGGTGCCGCCGTAGATCGACGAGGAGGAGACGATGTGGTCTCCCGCCTGGGCGATGTTGAGCACCGCGAACGTCTCCGCGGCCTGGCCCGAGGCGACGAGGAGGGCGGCGGTACCGCCCTCGAGCGCGGCGATGCGCTCCTCGACGACCGCCTGGGTCGGGTTCTGGATGCGGGTGTAGATGTTGCCGAACTCGGCGAGGGCGAACAGGTTCTTGGCGTGCTCCGCGCTGTCGAACACGTAGGAGGTGGTCTTGTAGATCGGTGTCGCGCGGGCCTTCGTGACGGGGTCGGGCGCTGCTCCCGCGTGGACCTGCTGGGTTTCGAACTTCCAGTCGCTCATCGGGCAACCCTTCTTCCGTGAATGTTTCACGCTGGTACACCCGGCGTGTGGGACGAGCCTACGAACGGTGCGTGGGGGCGGCAACGGCATCCGACACACGACGTAACCGAACTCTTGCAATGCGTGACTACTCGTGCGAGAGTAGTGGCCATGTCTTCTGTCCGTCTGTACATCCTCGGCGCGCTCGCGGCGGAGGGTCCCATGCACGGCCACCAGCTGCGGCTGCTCGCCGAGCAGGAGCACGTGCACTACTGGACCGACGTCTCGGTGGGTTCGCTCTACGGCGCGATCAAGCGTCTCGCGGCGGAGGGACTGATCACCGAACTCCGGGTGGAGCGCGAGGGCAACTATCCCGAACGCCAGGTGTACGCGCTCTCCGAACAGGGAACGGCGGCGCTCGCCGACCTGCGCCGGGAGGGCCTGAACACGGTGGTGTTCAAGCCCGACCCGTTCGACCTCGCCATGTCGAGACTCGACCCCGACCGTCTCGACGACGTGGCCGGGGCCTTGGGTTCCCGGCTGGTCACCCTGCGCACCCTGCTCGCCGAGAGCGAGGCCCAGCGCGACGTGGCCGACAAGTACCTCACCGTCAACGAGAGATTCATCCTGTCCCACAAGTCGGCGCGACTCCGCGCCGAGATCGAGTGGCACGAAGCGCTCGTCACACAACTTCCCATCATCCTCGCCGACGAGTCGGCACGAACGAAAGCTTCCTCATGACCAACACCGCAGCCGCCACCAGCGCGGCACCGCCCATTCCGCGCCGAGCCTGGCAGGCGCTCGTCGTGCTGCTCGCCGGCATGTTCATCGCCCTGCTCGACACCACGATCGTCAACGTCGCGCTGCCCAGCATCCGCACGTCGCTCGACGCGTCGGAGGCGACGCTCTCCTGGATCATCTCCGGCTACGCGCTCTCCTTCGGCCTCGTGCTGATCCCCGCCGGCCGCCTCGGCGACCGTATCGGGCACAAGTGGGTATTCTTCACCGGTCTGGCGCTCTTCACCGCCGCGAGCCTCGCCTGCGGCCTCGCGCAGAACGACGTGCAGCTGATCATCGCCCGCGTCGTGCAGGGCTTCGCCGGCGGCATCTTCCTGCCCGCCGTCACCGCCTTCATCCAGCTGCTCTTCCCCGCTCAGTCGCGGGGCAAGGCGTTCGCGATCATGGGCTCCGTGATCGGCGTCTCGACGGCCCTCGGCCCGATCGTCGGCGGTCTCATCATCGAGGCCTTCGGCGAGGAGAGCGGCTGGCGCCTCGTCTTCGGCGTCAACTTGCCGATCGGCGTCGTGGCGCTGATCGCCGCCGCCATCCTGCTGCCGAACGGCGCCGACGTGAAGGCCGCGAAGTCCGACGCCAAGTCGGGAATCGACGCGATCGGCCTCGTGCTGCTCTCCGCGGCGCTCATCGCGCTGCTCGTGCCGCTCATCGAGGGCGAAGACCAGGGCTGGCCGCTCTGGACGTTCCTCACCCTCGCCGCCGGCGTGCTGCTCATCGTCGCCTTCGCCTTCTGGGAGATCGCGTACACGAAGCGCGGCAACAGCCCGCTCGTGCCGCCGCACCTGTTCAGCCACCCGGCCTTCACCGGCGGAACGATCCTCGCGCTCGTCTACTTCGCGGCCTTCACCAGCATCTTCTTCGTGATCTCGCTGCTCTGGCAGTCGGGCCTCGGGCACACCGCGCTCGAGTCCGGCCTCGTGTCGATCCCGTTCGCGATCGGCTCGATCATCGGGTCGTCGCAGAGCAACCGCCTCACCGCACGGCTCGGCCGCAATGTGCTGATCATCGGTGTCGCGCTGCTCTCCGCCGGCCTCATCGCCGTCTTCCTATTGCTGCTCACCGTGCCGGGCGCCGACCTGACGAACTGGATGCTGCTGCTCCCGCTGCTCTTCGCCGGGCTCGGCAACGGCCTGTTCATCGCCCCGAACGCCCAGTTCATCGTGGCGACCGTCGACCGCTCCGAGGCGGGCGGGGCGAGCGGCGTCATCGGCGTCATGCAGCGGATCGGCAGCGCCGTCGGTATCGCGGTGGTCGGAAGCGTGCTGTTCGCGGGAATCGCGAACGCCGACATCCGGGGTCCCGGCGACGTGGCACAGGCCTTCACCGACGCCGCCTCGTGGGCCATCGGATTGAGCGCGGCGCTCAGTATCGTGGCGCTGGTTCTCGTCTTCGCGCTACCGAAGTCCGTGTCATCCGGCCACGCCCCTGTGGTGTCGGAGGGATAGTTACGACCGTCGCGAACCCGTGGGGTCGGTGCGTGAGGAACGCATCGGCCCCTCCGGCTGTTCGACGAACAGCCAGCGCGGCTTCGGTTCGATGATCGGCCGGAAGATGCGGCGCACGAGCGGCGACGAGAGCGCGATCGAGATGGCGATGCAGGCGAGGATCATGCTGAGCAGCCAGGTCGCCGACGCGTGTTCGTCCTTGAGGATCCCGGTCTCGCGCAGCGGGTAGAGGATGAAGCTGTGCAGCAGGTACACGTACATCGTGGCCGAGCCGAAGCCGGTGATCCAGGTGTCGCCGCGGGGGATGAGCATAAAGAACGCCGCCGTCAGCAGCACGGCGAGCCCGATCAGCCCGAGCCGCACGAGGCCAGCCCACCACTGGTCCTCGCCGAGCGCGGTGTACGAATCGTCGTAGAAGAACCAGAAGCGCAGGTCGATATCGCGCCAGAACTGGATGTTGACGACCACGACGACGAGCCAGGCGCCGAGCACCGCCGCGGCGACACCGCGGAGCCACCAGGTGTGCTCCACGACTCCGCGCCAGCGGTCGACGATGCCCCACTCTTTCGCCTTCCAGCCGAGGATGAAGAAGGGCAGGATGCCGATGGCCCGGGAGAGCGAGAAGGTGCTGTCCACATTGCCCAGATAGCCGACCCCGACCGAGGCCGCGAGAGCGATGAGCAGCGGGAATCTCAGCAGGGCCAGATACGGCAGGATCAGCCGGAAGATGCCGAGCGCCAGCAAGAACCACAGCGTCCAGCTCGGCTGCGTCGGGTTGAACTCGCGCTTGCCCTCGACGAGGTACTGCACGAGCGTCCAGATCGACTCCATGATCACGTACGGCACGATGATGTCGGTGATGACCTTGGTCATCTGCCGCACGCCGGGCGGGCCGGGCTTGGAGAAGTAGCCGCTGATGATGGCGAACGCCGGCATGTGGAACGCGTAGATGAACAGGTAGACGATGAGCGCGTTGTTCGAGTCGGAGGTCAGCCGCTGGATGCCGTGGCCGATCACGACGAGAGCGACGCAGAGGAACCGGGCGTTGTCCCAGAACGGCACCCGCTCCTTCGCCGCCGTCTTCGCCTTCGGGGCGGTTCGAGGCGCTGCGGGCGCGGCCGTCGGGGGCGGGGTCACGGCTGTCATCCGTGCCAGTGTACCGACGGTACTTTTAACGCATGACTTCTCGACGCGTTGTAGTGACCGGTGCTAGCTCAGGAATCGGCGCCGCCAGCGTCCGACTCTTCCGCGAGAAGGGCTGGGACGTCGTCGGTGTCGCCCGCCGGGCCGACCGGCTCGAGGCGCTCGCCGCGGAGACCGGCGCCGACACCTTCGTCGCAGACCTCACCGTGCAGGCCGACGTCGACGCCCTTCGCGACTACCTCGCCGAGCTCGGCCCCGTGCACGCCCTCGTCAACAACGCGGGCGGAGCCTTCGGCCTCGCCTCGGTCGAGGAGTCGGACCCCGAGGACTGGCTGCGGATGTTCGCCGTCAACGTCGTGGCGGTGAAGCGTGTCACCTCCGCGCTCCTGCCCCTGCTGCGCCTGGCCGCCGCGGACGCCGGCGGTGCCGACATCCTCACTGTCACGTCGATCGCGGGTCACGTCGCCTACGAGGGCGGCGGCGGGTACAACGCCGCCAAGTTCGGTGCGCACGCCGTGATGGAGGTGCTGCGCCTCGAGCTCGCCGGCGAGCCGATCCGCGTGATCGAGGTCGCGCCCGGAATGGTCAAGACCGAGGAGTTCTCCCTCGTGCGCTTCGGCGGCGATCAGGCGAAGGCCGACGCCGTCTACGACAACGTCGCGAATCCGTTGATTGCCGAGGATGTCGCAGAGGCGATCGTCCACGCGATCGAACTGCCCGCGCACGTCAACCTCGACCTCGTCACGGTCAAGCCGGTGGCGCAGGCCGCCCCGCACAAGGTCGTCAGGGGAGAGCTGGCGCCTCGCTAGCCGCGACGTCGTCCTCGATCACGACGTCCGCGTCGGCGAAGGCGAGCTTCGGCACGAGGAACAGCAGCACGGCCGCGACGAGCGCGCCGACGCCGCAGATCGTGAACACGGTGAGGTAGCCGAACAGGCTCGACGCCGTGCTGCCCGCGATCTGTACGGTGCCCGCCGCCAACAGCACCGCGAATACCGACGACGCGAACGAGCCGCCGATGGTCTTCGTGGTGTTGGTGAGCGCGGTGGCGATGCCGGTCTGCCCGCGCGGGGCCGCCGCTGCCGCGGCCGCCGGGAGTGCCCCGACGAGCGCGCCGGCGCCAATGCCCGCCACGATCATGTTCGTGAAGACGTGCAGCGTCGTGTCGTGGAACGGCAGGAACAGGAAGTACCCGCCGGCGACGAAGAACGCCGCGATGATCAGTGCGATGCGGGGCGTCGTCAGCCGGGAGACCAGCGGGTAGAGCAGGGCGCCGACGATGAGCGACACGAGGTACGCGCCGATCAGGTACGAGATGTTCGACGCGTCGAGGGAGAGGCCGTAGCCCACCTCGTCTCGCTCGGTGCCCGCGAAGGTGGAGAGCGGCGCCTGTGCGCCGAGCAGGCTGATGCCGATGAGGCCGGCCGTCAGCTGCACCGGCCACATGTTCGGTTGGCGCAGCACGCGCAGGTCGATCGCCGGGTCTTTCTGCTTCAGCTCGTAGCGGCCCCACGGGATGAAGACCAGCACACCGGCGACCATCAGTACGTAGACCCACCACGTGCCGGCGCCGTTGATGCGCAGGAAGGTGAGGCCCGAGGTGATGAGCAGCAGTCCGATGCTCAGCACGCTGAAGCCGACCACGTCGAGCGAGCGGCCGGGCAGCGGCTCGGACTCGGGAACGCCGAACATTATGACGAAGAACGCGAGCGTCACGGCCACGGCGGGCACGAATAGCGTGAGGGTCACGTCGCCGCCGAGCGCGGTGAAGATGCGTCCCCCGGCGAGCGCGCCGACGATGGCGCCGGTCTGCAGGGCGACGACGAGGAAGCCCGCGGCCTTGCGGGTGGCGGAGGCCGCGGTTCCGGTGCGGCGGCCGCGGTCGAAGATGAGCGCGATCTCGAGGGGGAGCCACACGGTCAGGAAGCCCTGCAGCGACCACGCGATGAGGAAACTGGTGAAGTCTCCGGTGAACGCGAGCCACCAGGTGGCGCCCGCGGTGACGACGGTCGACGCGAGCAGGATGCGCTTGTGGCCGTACATGTCGCCGAGCTTGGCGAGAATGGGCACGCAGAGCGCTGCGACGAGCAACTGGGCGGCCTCGAACCAGTTGAAGTCGGCGTCCCTGATGCCGAGGTGTTCGACCAGGTCGGGGATCAGCGGGATGTAGAAGCCCTGCATGATGCCGCTCACGATCTCGACCACGAAGAGATACCCGATGAGACCGAAAGTGACCGCGCCAGCCCTGCCCCGAAGTTTCGTCATGAACGGATGCTAGCGGCTCCGTCCCCCGCGGGCTTCCGTGGCGGGATACCGTGTCTCTATGACTTTCCTCGCATCCGATGTTCCTCCCGCGCCCGAACTCACACCCGACCGGGAGGTGCTCACCTGGGACCAGTTCGGGGTGGCGTCACGTGAGCTCGGACGCGAGGTTCTGACGAGCGGGTTCGTGCCCGACGTCGTGGTCGCCATCGCCCGCGGCGGACTGCTGCTGGCCGGGTCGATCGCCTATGCGATCGGCGCCAAGAGCTGCGGTGCGATGAACATCGAGTTCTACACCGGTGTCGGCGAGCGCCTGCCCGAGCCGGTCATGCTCGCGCCCATGTTCGACGACTCCACCCTCTCGGGCAAGAACGTGCTGCTCGTCGACGACGTCTCCGATTCCGGTCGTACCCTCGCCATGGTCGACCAGCTGCTCAAGGCGAGCGGCGCCGAGGTGCGCACCGTCGTGCTGTACACGAAGCCCGGAACGGTGCACGTGCCGAACTACAGCTGGAAGACCACGGACCGCTGGATCAACTTCCCCTGGTCGGTGCTTCCGGTCGTCGAGGTCGAGGGCATCGTCCCCACCCGCGGGGCGGACGCGTGAGCATCCACCTGGTCGGCGGCGGCTGGGCCGAGGACTACGACGGCGAGGTCTACGTCGACTTCATCGCCGAGGCGTCCGCTCGGGCCGCGGTCAGCGGCCGCACCCGGGCGCGCATTGCCGTACTGCTGGTGGGCGCGGACGGCGACGACTACGCCCGACTGCTCGCCCGGGTCGCGCCGTGCGAACCCGTCGTGACCGCGGTCGCCGAGGGCGAACTCTTCACCTCTACCGTGCTCTCCGACATCGACGGACTGTTCATCGGCGGCGGACTCACTCCGGCCTACCTCGACGCCGTCGCACCCCTGGTCGATGAAATCCGGATGCTCGTGGCCGACTCCCTGCCGTACATCGGCTTTTCCGCCGGGGCCGCGATCGCCGCGGACACCGCCGTCATCGGCGGCTGGAAGATCGGCGACATCCCCGTCTGTGCCGAGAGCGCGGGCGAAGACCTCGAGGACGTCACCGTCGCCCAGGGTCTCGGTCTGGTCGACCTCGCCATCGACGTGCACGCCGCACAGTGGGGAACGCTCTCGCGTCTCGTCGCCGCGACCGAGGCCGGCCTCATCGACGGCGGTATCGCGATCGACGAGTACACCGCGCTGATCGTCGGCGACGACTCGCTGCGGGTCGTGGGTGCTGGCAGCGTCTGGCAGGTCAACCAGCACGACGACGGCGTACTCGTCTCGACGCTCGGCGCCTGAGTCACCGCATGACTCCGCACCCCATCGCCGAGCTGATGGACCCGGGCTGGGCCGACGCACTGGAACCCGTGGCCCCGCGCATCGCCGAGATGGGCGACTTCCTGCGCGCCGAGACGGCGGCCGGCCGCGGCTACCTGCCGGACGGCAACCACGTGCTGCGCGCCTTCACCCGCCCGCTCGCCGACGTGCGCGTGTTGATCGTCGGCCAGGACCCGTACCCGACGCCCGGGCACCCGATCGGGCTGTCGTTCGCGGTCGACCGGCACGTGCGGCCGGTGCCGCGGAGTCTCGCGAACATCTACCGCGAGCTGCGGGACGACCTCGGCATCCCGACGCCCGAGCACGGCGATCTGGGCTCGTGGGCGGACCACGGGGTCATGCTGCTCAACCGCGTGCTCACGGTGCAACCCGGGGCCGCGGCATCCCATCGTGGGAAAGGCTGGGAGCAGGTCACCGACGCTGCCATCGGGGCACTGGTCGCCCGGCGCAGCCCGCTCGTCGCGATCCTGTGGGGGAGGGACGCGCAGGCGCTCGCCCCTCTTCTCGGCGATACCCCCGTGATCGCCTCGGCGCACCCCAGCCCGCTCTCCGCCTCGCGCGGGTTCTTCGGGTCGCGGCCGTTCTCCCGGGCGAATGCCGCGCTCGAGGCCCAGGGAGCGGAAGCGGTCGACTGGAGCATCGGCTGAACCCTTGTTGAGCTTCGCTCGACGGGGTACCTTCGGTGCCATGGCTGCCGCAACCACCATCGATGTCTCGCGCCTGTCGAAGTCCTTCGGCCAGGTGAACGCCGTCTCCGACCTGTCGTTCCGGGTGGAGCCCGGGCAGGTCACCGGGTTCCTCGGTCCGAACGGGGCAGGCAAGACCACGACCCTGCGCACGCTGCTCGGGCTCGTCGCGCCGAGTTCCGGAACCGCCACCTTCGGCGGGGTGCCGTACCGTGACCTGCCCGACCCGCTCGCCACCGTGGGGACCGCGCTCGAGGCATCGAGCTTCCACCCGGGGCGCACCGCCCACGATCACCTCGCGGTCTACGCGCGGTCCGCGGGCGTCGACCGGTCCCGGGTCGACCGCGTGCTCGCGCAGGTCGGGCTGACCGCCGTCGGAAAACGCCGCGTCGGCGGGTTCTCGCTCGGTATGCGCCAGCGGCTCGGCCTCGCGTTCGCCCTGCTCGGCGACCCGCGGGTGCTCGTGCTCGACGAACCGGTCAACGGCCTCGACCCCGAGGGCATCCGCTGGATCCGCGGCTTCCTCCAGCAGCTCGCGTCCGAGGGGCGCACCGTGCTCGTCTCCTCGCACCTGCTCAGCGAAGTGCAGCAGAGCGTCGACCGCGCCGTGATCATCTCGAAGGGGCGTCTAGTCTACGAGGGCACGCTCGCAGGTCTCGAGACCGGCACGCGGGTCGCCGTCGACGCCCCCGACCGAGCCGCCCTGCTCTCCGCACTGCTCGCGGCCGGCGCCGACGTGCAGCAGACCGCCGACTCGCTCGTGGTCACCGGGGCCGACGCCTCCCGGGTGGGAGAGATCGCCCAGCACGCGGGCGTGCCGCTCAGCCACCTCGCCGCGGAACAGGCCGGGCTCGAAGAGGCATTCCTGAGACTGGTCGGCAGTGACACCCCGGGGAGCCCGTCGTGATCGGCGCCGTCCGGGCCGAACTGGCCAAGGTATTCACGGTGCGGCTCTGGTGGATCCTGCTCCTCGTCCTGTTCGCGTACGTCGCGGTGGTCGCCGGCGCGCTCGCCGGCGTTTTCGGAACCATCGCGGGCGACATCCAGGACAACGGCCAGGGGCCGCAGGCCCCGCCCGTCGACCTCGGCGACGTGCATCTGATCGTCTACAGCACGGCCACCGCCATCGGCTACGTGTTCCCGGTGCTGCTCGGCGCGCTCGCCACCACGAGCGAGTTCCGGTACCAGACGCTGACGCCGACCTTCCTCGCCGACCCGCGCCGCGGACGCGTGCTCGCCGCCAAACTCGTGGCCATGGTCGTCGTCGGCGCGCTCTACGGGGTGGTCTCGCTCGTCGCCTCGATCGGCGTCGGTGCGGCGGTGCTCGAGGCGGTGGGGCAGGATTCGCGACTGGACGACAGCAACACGTGGGTGCTGGCGGCCCGCGTGATCCTGGCGATGGTGCTGTGGGCGGTCATCGGGGTGGGGCTCGGCTCGATCGTGCCCAACCAGGTCGCGGTCATCGTGATCGTGCTCGCGTTCACCCAGTTCGTCGAACCGCTGCTGCGCTCGGTGTCGTCGATCTGGGAGTGGACGGCGCGCGTGGGGCAGTTCCTCCCCGGGTCGGCGAGCGACGCCCTCGTCGGCTGGAGCGTCTTCACCTCCCTCGGCGCGGCCACGACCGAAGTCGTCGAACTCGAATGGTGGCAGGGGGGCCTGGTGCTGCTCGGCATCGCGGCGGTCGCGGCGGGCATCGGCTACCTCACCACCTGGAAGCGTGACGTGACCTGAGCCTCGATCTGGTTGACTTGTCCTGAATGGAGGGCGCCACGATGCTCGAAGAGGAATACCAGCCGCGACGCGTATTGCCGCCGCACCTCAAGAAGGCACCGGAGCCCGTGCCCACGTTCGAGTACACGATCCGTCCCGCCGAAGCCGCCGATCTCCCGCACATCCGCGAGATCTACAACCACTACGTGTTGAACTCCACCGTCACCTTCGACGAGAAGCCGATGACACTCGTCGCGCTGCGCAAGAAGTTCGCGGCGGTCGAGAAGCTCGGCTACCCGTACATCGTCGCGGTGAGCCCGAGCGGCCAGATCCTCGGCTACGCCTACGTGTACCCGTGGAAGGAGAAGGCCGCCTACCGCTTCACCGTCGAGAACTCGATCTACCTCGGCCCCGCCTCGACCGGCAAGGGCCTCGGCAAGGTGCTGCTCGGCGAGCTGATCACCCGCTCCAAGGCGGCCGGCGTGAAGGAGATCATCGCCGTCATCGCCGACAAGGGCGCGGAGGGGTCGGTGAAGATCCACAAGGACTTCGGCTTCAAAGACGTCGGCCACATGGGCAAGGTCGGGTTCAAGTTCGGCCGCTGGCTCGGCACCTACATGATGCAGAAGAGCCTGAAATAAGGGCTCGGGATGACGCGGGTCAGTGTTTCCCGCCGAGTTCCAGCAGCGTGACCCCGGCGACCACGAGCACCATGCCGGCGATCTGCGTCCAGGTCAGCGTCTCGTGGAACACCAGCCAGCTGATCGCCGCGACCAGCACGACCCCCACTCCTGCCCAGATCGCGTAGGCGATACCGAGCGGCACCCCCTTCGAGAGGGTCTGGGCGAGCATGGTGAACGCGAAGACGTAGCCGACCGCCACGATCGGGTACGCCCACCACACGGCACGTTCGCCGCTCGTGAGTTTGAGGAACGTGGTGGCGATCACCTCGCCGACGATGGCCAGCGCGAGGAACAGGTAGCCCATCAGTCGTCTCCCTGCCCGAGCCGGCCGACGGCGCGCACCACGAGGCCGCGCGGTACGAAGCCGACGGCGGCTGCCTGTACCCGGTTCATCAGGCCGCTCACCGTGCTCGGGGGAGTGCGGCGTCGGTCGAGCGCGGCGAACGCGGTCTGCACCACCTGTTCGGCGGTCTCGAAGGCGCCCACCGCGGCATCCTGATTCTTAGCGACGTCGAAGAACTCGGTGGACGCGGGTCCGGGGCACAGCGCCGTGACCTTGAGCCCCGTGGCGAGCGTCTCGTACCAGACCGCCTCGCTGAAACTCAGCACGAACGCCTTCGTCGCGCCATAGACGGCCATACGCGGCACCGGCTGGAACGCGGCGTTGCTCGCGACGTTGACGAGGGCGGCGCTGCCGGCGCGGAGTCCCGCCGAGGCGACGAGGTCGGGCAGGAACTCGTGGGTCAGGGCCACGAGTGCCTGCACGTTGACCTCGATCTGCTCGCGCTCGCGGGCGGCGTCGGCGCGGATGAAGTCGCCGTGGGTCCCGAAGCCCGCGTTGTTGACGAGCGTGGAGACGGTCACGCCGTCGAGCGCGTCGCGCAGGTCGGTCGCGGCGGTCGGCAGCGAGAGGTCGAGCGGCACGGTGGTGACGGCGACGCCGTGGCGCGCCCGCAGCTCGTCGGCCAGCGCGGCGAGGCGGTCGGCGCGACGGGCGACGACCACGAGGTCGGCTCCGCGGGCGGCGAGACGCCGGGCGAATTCGGCACCGAATCCGCTGCTGGCGCCGGTGACGATCGCGGTCGTGCCGCGGGGATCGAATTCAGTCATCCGCCGAGGATAACGGTGCCGGGCAAACGCCGGGTGACGTGGGCGACGCTAGTTCACCGTGTAGACCTGCGCGTACACCTCGTCGGCGATCGCCACGGCCTCGGCGTAGGCGGTGGGGCCGCCGATGGTCTCGATGACCGAGATCCAGCTCTCGCCGCGCAGCGCGTTGATGATGGCGGGGTCGAGCGTGCGGTCGCCCTGCACGCCGAAGGTGGTCGCGTCGCCGACGACTTCCTCGTTGAGGCCCTGGTTGTCGAAGCTCGCGACGACCGCCGGACGCACGGCGGCGGTCAGCGGGGCGACGGAGATCGTGACGCTGCTGACACCGCTGTCCGCGAAACCCCAGATGCAGCTGATGCCGCCGGCCGTCTCCTCGGGGGTCGCGTCGGCGAGGTAGTCGGTGCCGTACGTGCCGCCGGGGCCGCCGAGCAATTCGAGGCCGGACGCTTCGAAGGCGTCGATCCGGGTCTGGGGTACCACCGTGGTGCAGGTGGTCGGCAGGGTGAAGGTCGCGGGCGCCACGGTCTCGGTGGCGGTGGGGGTCTCGACGGGAGCGGGGGCCGCGGACTCCGTGGCCACGGGCTCGGCTGTGCCGGTGCTGCACCCGGCGAGCGCACCGACGGCGAGGGCGGCGGCGAGCGCCAGCGGCAGGACCGCCAGTGATTTCAATGAGCTCATTGGTGCCCCCTTCGTCTGAAAGACCCTAACAGCCGCCGCGGATGCCCGGTCGTCGAGGGGTGACGGCCGGGCATCCGTTACGTAACAATGGTCAGCTCCGCGGTGTGGCCTTGCGCAGCACGAGGTAGCCGACGAGGGCCGAGAGCACCGTGGGCACGAGTGTCCAGGCGATCACCCCGTTCGCCCCGTTCGAGACGAACCAGTCGCCGACCGCCGGCCAGCTCGACGTGACGGTGATCAGGGCACCGGCACCGACGATGAGCACGGTGAGCGCCGCGAAGAAGATCAGGATGCCGTTCGGACGCCAGCGCACGTACACCGTCGCGACCGCCGCTCCCACGAAGAAGAAGAACAGCAGCAGGGTCGTGTAGGTGGCGAACCGCACGTACCACTCGCCGCCGCCGAAGTAGACGGAGGTGAACATGCGGCCGCCGAGTCCCCACCCGTCCGTGGCGTCCTCGATGGACGCGAGCGCGGTGAGCAGCGCCCCGTAGCCGACCGAGAGCGAGACGAAGGCGGCCGACGCCCCGAGGTAGAAGTCCCGCCGCGTCACGCTGAGGCTCTGCGCGTACGGGAACGTGAGGTTCATCGATTGCACGGCCACGACCATCATGTAGACGTAGATGTAGAACGAGGCGCCGCTCCACTCGAGCCCGGCGCGGGTGTCCGCCCGGTCGGCGGGATCGGTGACGTTGGCGAAGATGATCACCCAGACGGCGTAGTTCACAAGGAAGATGAACGCCATGATGAGCAAGGGCACCACGACGGTCGACGTGGGGCTGACGTAGTAGAGACGTAGTACCGACAGAATGCGGTGCGGTGCTACCCGGCGGGCGGATGACGCGGTGTCGTCCAGCGCGATGGTGGTCATGCGCTCTGCTTCCTTTCCGAATCGGAGCTGGTGGTCGGGGGAGCGGTGGTGAGCCGCACGATGAGCTGTTGCAGCGAGACGGGCGCGAGCTCGAGACCGGCGGCCCGCGCATCCGCCTTCTCGTCGGCGTCGAGCCGGCCGACGGTGACCGAGGCGAGCCCGCCCAGGTCGTCGCGGTGCAGCACCTCGCGTCGGGCGACGAACGCGTCGACGGCGGCGCGGGAACCCGCGACGGTGGTCGCGGAGCCCCGGAGGTCGTCCGCGGTCTCGTCGACGATGATGGCGCCGTCGTCGATCACGAGCACCCGCTCGAGCAGGTTGCTGACCTCGTCGATCAGGTGCGTCGAGAGGACGACGGTGCGCGGGTGTTCGGCGTAGTCCTCGAGGAGCCGGTCGTAGAAGGTCTGCCGCGCCACGGCGTCGAGGCCGAGGTAGGGCTCGTCGAAGAACGTCAGCGGGGCACGTGAGGCGAGGCCGACGATGACGCCGATGGCCGAGAGCTGGCCGCGGGAGAGCTTCTTGATGCGGCGGTCGACCGGCAGCCGGAAGTCGTCCACGAGCCGTGCGGCGTACTCGGCGTCCCAGTTGGGGAAGAACCACGGCGCGCTGCGGAGCACGTGCTTGGGCTTGAACTCGTCGGGGTAGCGCTGGCTCTCCTTGACGAAGCAGACCCGGGAAAGCACACCCGAGTTCTCGACCGGGTTCTGGCCGAACACGCGGATGCTGCCGGTGGTGGCGAAGTCCTGACCGGTGATGAGCTGCATCAGGGTGGTCTTGCCCGCGCCGTTGCGGCCGAGAAGGCCGTAGATCTGGTTCTCTTCCACCCGGAAGCTCGCGTCGTCGACGGCGGTGAGCGAACCGAATTTCTTGGTGAGGCCGGAAACCTCGATGACGTCTATCATTCCGCCGTCTCCTCTCGGATCATGTCGGCGAGCGCCGCCGCGGAGATGCCGAGCTTTCCGGCTTCCGCGACGAGCGGGCGCACGTACTCTGACTGGAACTGGTCCCGCCGTTTGGCGACGAGCCGGGCCCGGGAGCCCTCGGCTACGAACATGCCGATACCTCTTTTCTTGTACAGGATTCCGTCGTCGACGAGGATGTTCACGCCCTTGCCGGCTGTGGCGGGATTGATGCGGTAGAACGCGGCGAACTCGTTCGTCGACGGCACCTGCGACTCTTCGGCCAGGGTCCCGCCCAGGATGTCGTTCTCGATCTGTTCCGCGATCTGCACGAAGATCGGCCGCGACTCATCCACGGGTCCGCTCCTTCGTTGGTTCATTACTCATGTAACTAACCAACCAGCCCCGACGTTCCGTGTCAAGACCTAGGCTTACGAGAATGTTCGAACTTCACCATCTGACCGCGCAGGAGCAGGCCGACTGGCTGCGTCGCGGCGACGTCAGCCCGACCGAACTCACCGAGCACTACCTCGCCCGCATCGAGCGTCTCAACCCGTCGCTGGGCGCATTCACCACGGTCACGGCGGAAGCCGCACGTGCCCGTGCCGCGCAGGTCGAGGCGGGCGTGCCGCGGGCAGTGGCGCTCTGGGGTCTCCCGCTCGGCGACAAGGACCTGAACGCGCGAGCCGGGGTGCGCACCACCTACGGCTCCCGCCTGTTCGAGCACTACGTGCCCGAGGAGTCGGACGAGATCGTGCGCGTGCTCGATTCGGCCGGCGGCATCAGCCTGGGCAAGACCAACGCTCCGGAGTTCGGCATGCCGAGCTACACCGAGTCGCTCGTGGCCCCGCCCGCCCGCAACCCCTACGACCTCGACCTCGGCGCCGGCGGCAGCAGCGGGGGAGCGGCCGTCGCGGTCGCCGCGGGGCTCCTGCCCGTCGCGCCCGGTTCCGACGGCGGCGGGTCGATCCGTATCCCCGCCGCTGCCACGGGTCTCGTGGGGCTGAAGCCGTCGCGCGGCCGGGTGCCGTCGCACGCCGGCTTCGCTTCGCTCGGCGGTCTCGTCGCGCCCGGGCCGATCGCGCGCACGGTCGCCGACGCGGCAATGCTGCTCGACGCCATGGTGGAGGGCGGCGACTACCAGTACGCGACGCGTGCCCCCTCATGGGACGGCGGAGCACTGCTCAACGCCGCGGTGCGCGGCGAAGGCCGCTTCGAGATCGGCGTGATGACGACCTCGCCGTGGGATTCCGCCTATGAGATCTCGCTCTCCGACGAGGCGCGGGCGGCGCTCGCCGTGGCCGTCGACGAACTCGCGGTGCTCGGGCACGGCATCGAGGAGCTCGCGCTCGAACCCGACGACACCTACGGGCCGGCATTCCGCACGATCTGGCAGGCGGGCGCCGCGAATATCCCGGCGGACGGCGAGCAACTGGAGTTGCTCGAACCCCTTACGCGCTGGCTCGTCGACCGCGGACGGGGGCTCGGCGCCCGGGAACTCGGCCAGGCGCTCTCGACACTGACCGCATTCGAGCGGAGCGTCATCCGTCAATTTTCACGCGTGGATGCCGTGATGACGCCGTCCCTCGCCCTGACGCCGCGTCCCGTGGGGTGGTACTCCGCCGACGACCCGGAACTCAACTTCGCCCAGCAGGTGCAGTACACGCCATACACGTCGTTCGCGAACGTGAGCGGGCTGCCCGCCATCACGCTGCCGGTCGCCGTGACCGAGACCGGCCTGCCGATGGGCGTGCAGCTCATCGGCAGGCCGGGCGGGGAGCACACGCTGCTCGCGATCGGTGCCCAGTTGGAGCGGCGGTTCGCGTGGCAGCGCAGGCACCCGCCGCAGTGGTGATCGAGGCAGTGGTGACCGACCGCTAGCCCGCCAGCACCGGCTCCGCCTCCGGCGCCGGAGCGTGGCTGAGATTCAGCCCCTGGCTCTTGCGGCGGAACAGGAACGTGGCCAGAACCGCGCCCGCGGCGAAGAATCCGGCACTCCACCAGTAGGCGGTGGTGTAGCTCTGAATCGCGGCCTGAGCCGCGACATCCGCCGTCGCCGGCAGGTTGTCGGCCACGTAGTTGGACGCCGCCGTGGCGGCGAGCGTGTTGAGCAGCGCGACGCCGATCGATCCGCCGACCTGCTGGCTGGTGTTGACCATCGCCGAGGCGACGCCGGCGAACTCGCGGTCGACGCCGAGGGTCGCGGTCTGCATCGCGGCCGGCATCGTCGACCCCATGCCGAAGCCGATGATCATGAGCGGGATCAGGATGTCGGGCGCGTAGCTGCTGCCGAGGTCGAGGCGGGTGAGCAGCACCATGCCGATCGCGGAGACCGACATACCGAACGGCACCATGATCTTCGGACCGAAGCGCGGCAGCAGCAGGTTGGTGCCGAGCTGGGCGGCGACGACGAGCATGCCGATCATCGGCAGGAACGAGAAGCCGGTCTGCATCGGCGAGTACCCGAGCGAGGCCTGCAGGTAATAGGTCACGAACAGGAAGATGCCGAACATGCCGGCGCCCGCGATGAGCACCGAGGCGTAGGCGGCGGCGCGGTTACGGTCGAGCACGATCGACAGCGGCAGCAACGGGTGCGCCGCGCGGCGCTGCCAGAGCACGAACGCGGTCATCAGCACGACGAAACCGGCGAGCATGATCCAGGTGAGCGGCGAGTCCCAGCCGTCGGTCTCGGCGTTGGCGAGACCGTAGACGAGGCCGAACAGGGCGCCGGAGACGAGGACAGTTCCGGGGATGTCGAGCTTGGGGCGCGGGCCGGTGCGGTGCGTGTTGGTCACGAAGACGATGGCGCCGGCGATCGCGATGATGGCGATCGCGACGTTGATGTAGAGGTTCCAGCGCCAGTCGAACTGCTCGGTGAGGAATCCGCCGAGCAGCAGGCCCACGGCGCCGCCGGCTCCCGCGATCGCGCCGAAGACGCCGAACGCGCGCGCCCGCTCCTTGGGGATCGTGAAGGTCGTGGTCAGCACTGCGAGAGCGGTCGGGGCGAGCAGCGCGCCGAACGCTCCCTGCAGTGCGCGTGCGCCGACGAGCAGTCCGAAGCTGTCGGCCGCACCTCCGAGGGCGGATGCCGCGGCAAAACCGATCAGGCCGATGATGAACGTGCGCTTGCGGCCCATCAGGTCGGAGAGTCGGCCGCCGAGCAGGAGCAGGCTGCCGAAGGCGAGGGAGTAGGCGGTGATGATCCACTGGCGGTCGCCGTCGGAGAACCCGAGGTCGGCCTGGGCGGCGGGGAGCGCGATGTTCACGACGGTCGAGTCGAGCACGACCATGAGCTGGGCGAGGCCGACGGTGATCAGCGTCCACCAGCGGCGGGAGGAGACGGGCGCGGCGACGGCGCTGCCCGAGGGGGAAGGAAGAGTCATGTCCGTCACTATATACGGAACTAACCAGTTCCGGATATTAAAAGTTCCGGAACAATTCGTGACCTATAATAAGGGGAACACGAGGTGAAGGGATAGCGGCAATGACGCAGCTAGACGACCCCGCGCAGCTCCGCGAGCCGAAGAAGCTCGGGCGGAAGCGCGACCACACGCGCGATCCCGAGATTCTGGATGCCGCGCTCGAGGTTCTGGCCGAGACCGGGTACGACGGCATGACGATCGACATGGTCGCGGCCAAGGCCAAAGCGGGCAAGGCGACGCTCTACCGTCGGTGGGCGTCCAAGGGCGAACTCGTCATCGAGGCGGTCGCCTGCATGAAGCAGGTCGATCCCGAGGACGTACCCGACACCGGCACCCTGCGCGGCGACCTGGTCGCGATGATCAAACCGCCCGCGATTCACGATGCCGAGCGGAAGGTGCGCGTTATGGCCGGCCTCACCTCGATGATCTCGCGTGACCCCGAGCTCGCGGACGCCGCCTACGCCGCGATCGTCGAACCGCGGGCCGCTGTCAACCGGCGACTCCTGCGGCGCGCGATCGACCGCGGCGAGATCCCGGCCGGCACCGACATCGAGACCGTGTCGCTCATCAGCCAGTCGATGGCCACTTACCGCGCGGTTATGTTGCGCAAGCCCGTCGACCGGGAGTTCCTGCTCTCGGTGATCGACGGCGTGCTGATGCCGCTGTTGGGGCTCACGCCCGGCACCGGCGAGCGGCGCTCGTAGCTGTCGCTGCCCGAGTCCCCGGTTATCCGGCGCTGTCGCTAACCGACGTCCAACTGCGCCCGGATCCGGTCGGCCGCTTCCGGCGTGTTCGCGTAGAACCAGTGCCCGCCGCTGAACAGGTAGGTGTCGCTGCCGCCCGTCGGGTCGGGCAGCGCATAGCGGTCGACGCCGTTGTGCTGGTCGAGGGTGAAACCGTCCGCTTCGAGCCGCGCCCTCTCGGCCGCCGCCTGCTCGTCGGTGATCGGCGATGCCGCGAGCACGTCGGCGAAATCGGAGGCGGGCGGTCCCCACATGCACAGGGCGCCGCCGTACTCGACGAAGGCGATCCGCGGCGAATCGCTCTCGGTCTCGCGCTGCACGAAATCGGCGATGAGTTCCCACCCGGCATCCGTGTACTTCGTCACGTCGGCGTCGGACACCAGGTCGTCGCAGCCGACCGCCCCGGTCTCGGTCGGGACGCTGTTCTGTTCTGCTGCGGGTGCAGGGTCGGCGGGGCCAGCCGTGCAGCCGCTGAGCAGGAGCACGGCGAGAGCGCTGCCCGCGAGGGCGGTGCGGGCACGGTTCATGGTCGAGACTTTATCAATTCGTCTCGGGCGCCGGGTCTCGACTCGGTAACAGCACGGGGCGCTGACGCCCTGGCTACGGCCGGTTGACCGGATCGCCCTCCCACGACAGGTCGGCGTCGGCGTCGATTTCCGCGGCCTCCAGCCCGGACGCGAGCACCCGGTCGACCAGCTCCCGCGAGCCGCCGACGACCGTCGAGTCGAAATCGATCTCGCTCGCCACAAACCACGAATGGTCGTCGGGCCAGGCGAGGTTGAGGGTGTCGCGCCAGCGCCAGGCCCAGCCGCTCTCGCGCCGCCAGTCCGGATCGGCGAGCATCGACAGAGTGCCGCGGAAGAGCCCGTAGCTCCTCCCGGGGAGTTCGAGCGTGCGGCTCGACGGCAGGTCCACGCCGAATGTCGGTTCCCAGCCGTCGCGCGACGACGGCTCGGGCTCGGGTGCCGAGCCGTCGGACGACATGAACGACACCGTGCCGGTGGAACCGGAGTACTGCCCGTACCCGACCCAGACGCCGATCGTGATGGGGGAGTCGCCGCCGATCGCCGTCGCGAGGGTCGCGAGGCTGCGCTCGTCGAGCGCTCCCTCCGGAGGTTCGCCGCCGTCCCAGTCGCCGAACAGGCGGGTGCCGTGTAGCTGCCCGGAGATGCGACCCCACTGCATCAGCGGGTGCACGGTCGTGCCGGTCGCGGCGGCGACGTCGGCCCAGGTCAGGCGAGTGGATGCCGCGTCCTGCGTCTCCACCGGATGGAACACCCGCGCGTACGCCTCGTACCCCGTCGGGCAGACGAGTCCGGCGGCGCCGAATTTTCCGCGCAGGCGCGGTGCGATCCAGCTCCCGGAGGCGGTGTCGGTGGTGTGCTCGAATCGGGCCATGGGGTCAGCGTAGCGAGGGCGGCGGGCTCGCCGGTGGCGCTGGCGGGGGCGAACGCTTCGACGGGCACGGCGACCGGGTGCTTCGACGGGCACCGCCCCCGGGCGCTTCGACGGCTCGGCGACCGGGCGTCAGGCGGCGAGGGCCTTGCGCACCCGCGGTGCGACCTCGTTCGCGAACAACTCGATCGACTCGAGCATGAGCGACTGGGGCACGCCCGACCAGTCCATCTGCAGCCCGATCCGGTCCATGCCGAGGTGGCCGTGGACGTAGACGATCTTGTCCGCGACTTCCTGCGGGTCGCCGGCGAAGATCGCCCCGCGCTTGTCGACCATGTCCTCGTACGTTTCCCGGTTCGGGGTCGGGAAGCCGCGCTCGGCGGAGATGCGGCTCATCGAGTCGATCCAGTAGTTGTAGAACGTGTCTTTGGCGATGCGCGAGTCCGTGCCGATGAAACCGGGGGCGGCGACGGCGGTCCGGAGCGTCGACGGGTCGTGCCCGTGCTGGGCGGCACTGCGACGGTAGAGGTCGAAGAGGGGCGCGAACCGTTCCGGGTGTCCGCCGATGATGGCGTAGCTCACCGGCACGCCGAGCGCACCCGCACGAGCGGACGACTCGGGATTGCCGCCGGTGGCGATCCAGATGTCGAGCTTGCCCGGGAAATCGCCGGCATCGCTCGGCCGAGGGAGGATCTGCTGGTTGTCGAGTGACGGGCGGAAGTGACCGGTCCAGGTGACGAACTCCGACTCGTTGAGCTGGAGCAGCAGGTCGAGCTTCTCGGCGTAGAGCGAGTCGTAGTCGTTGAGGCTCGCGCCGAAAATCGGGAACGACTCGATGAACGAACCGCGGCCGGCGACGATCTCGGCGCGGCCGTGGCTCAGCAGGTCGATGGTCGCGAACTGTTGGAAGACGCGGACGGGGTCCTCGGTGCTGAGCACGGTCACCGCGCTGCCGAGCTTGATGCGCGACGTGACGGTGGCGGCCGCTGCCAGGACCGTGGCCGGAGCCGAGATCGAGTAGTCGGGGCGGTGGTGCTCGCCGAGTCCGAAGTAGTCGAGGCCCGCGGCATCCGCGGTCTTGATTCGCTCGATGGTGTCGGCCAGGTTCTGCTCGACGGAGACGCGGTCGCCGCTCGTGGGGTCCTGGTGGATGTCACCGAAGCTGTAGATTCCGAATTCCATGTGTATGCATACAATCTGATTGCTGGGAGTATTCCCGGGAGGCGGCCGGGGCTGTTGGCATTAGGTAAGGCATGCCTATACTGAATGCATGACATACATCGACGAGAGCACCGCGTCGATTGGGTGGAACCCTGACGCTGCCGACAGAATCCTCCTCGCCGGCGATGAAACTGCGCTCCCCGTCATTCAGACCATTCTCGCAACCCTTCCCGCCAGGGCGCGAGGTCAGGTCTTCGTCGAGGTGCAGAGCGAGGGCGACATCGTCGAACTCGCCGCTCCCGGTCGCTTCGCCGTGTGCTGGCTGGTTCGCGACCGCGGACAGGTGCTGCGCCGCACGGTCGACGCCTGGTTGAGCGAGATGCTCCCGACGAGCGCGTTCGACGACCACCACGTCTACGCGTGGATCGCGAACGACGGCGCCGCGCGCACGCTCAGCTCGAACTAGAGCGCACCCGGCTCGAACTTGGAGCGCGGATTTCTTGCGCTCGCTGGAACCCGGGCTTGTAGGTCGCTGAGCCTGTGGTCCCTCATCGAGGGTTGGCAACAGTGTTCGTAGGGGGAACTGCCAGTCGTGTGAGTCTTAGTAGCCGCGAGCCGCGAGCCGCAAGCCGCGAGCCGCGAGCCGCGAGCCGCGAGCCGCGAGCCGCGAGCCGCGAGCCGCGAGCCCCGAGCCGCGACCCGCGTTCCATCTACATGTCACCGGTGACGCCTCCGCATAGGTCGCGGTGGGCGGTAGCGGTGATGACTACGCAGTGCGGCGGTTGCCCGATATCGGTGATCGGTGCTCGGCTAGAAGGGCATGTCGTTCCCTTCGTCGGTGAGTGGGGTGTCCCAGTTCTGCGGTGTCTCGTCTGTGGTCGCGCTAGCTTTCTTGGTGGCTTCGAGGAAGCCGGGTGCGAGGCGGCGTTGGGGTGGGATGACGTACCGGCGCCCGCAGGGGCTGATCCATTCTTTGTCGCCGTCGGGGAGCCGGTTCATCAGCCACCGGGTGTTGTGGATGAGCCGGTGGTCGGGTGCGCATGCCAAAGCCGAGTTGGCGAGGGAGGTGTCGTGGCTGTCGGACCATTCGACCGGGTGGTGACCGTGGGATTCGTTCGCGGTGGCGTCGCACCACGGTCCGGTGCATTTGCCGTCGATGAGTCTCACCGCCCTCCGGAGGGAGGGCGGGAGGTGTCGGAACCGGTCGTCGAAGGAGACGATGCTGCCGGTGACCGGGTCGGTCAGCAGCCGGTAGAACCCGGGTGCGTCCGCGACGAGGGTGCGGGCGGTGGCGGGGTCGACCGGGATGCTGCCCTCCAGGGTCGCCGGCGCGGTGTCCTTGCCGAGCAGGGTGAGGATGGGGATCTCGATGTGGATCTGGGCGACGACGCCGTGGCCGAGGCGCTTCCCGTCCTTGCCGGTGCCGTCAAGCGCCGTCTCAGGGTCGCCGGCGGCCCCGTCGCCGCACAGGTCGCCCTTCAGCAGGATCTCCGTCGCGACATCCGCCCGCCGTTGGGTCAGGGTGCGGTTGTCGTCGGCGGTTTTGGGGAGGGCGATGTCGGTGATCCGGTTGTAGATCCCGGCCAGGTCCTCGTTGGCCGCGTGCAGGGTGAGGTAGCCCATCCCGTTCTCGCCCGGGTCGAAGATCAGAGCCCTGGAGACGACGGCTTTCTGGTGCCGTTCGTCCAACGTCTGCTGGTGCAGGCGTTCCTTCACCTGGACCGCCCGTTTGCGGAATGTCGGGACGATCATCCGTCCGGCGAGCGGCACCAGTTCCCGCTCGAACACGGCCCGGGTGGGGGCGTCGAGGTCGGCGGCGGTGGAGGCCATGACTTTCGCGTGCTCGTACCGCATCGCCCCGGCCGCCAGCGCGTCCAAGGTGAGGGGCAGGCCGGTGACGAGGGTCTTCGACTCGACGACCAGGTGCTCGGCCATGGTCCGGGTGAGGGTGAACGCGGCCGCGATCTCGGTCGCCAGCTCCGCCTGGGCGCGGTGCTTCACCGTCCAGCCGGAATCGGTCCGGCGGGGACGCCCGAACGCGGCCCTGCGCACGCTTTCTTCTTCGGCTTCTTCGGCGGCGATCTGCTCCGACAGCACCCGCAGCTCGTCGATCCTGCGGGCCCGCCGGGCCGCCGCCACGGCGAGCTGCCGGTCTTCCGTCTCGGCGTCGTCCAGGTAGAGGCCGAACAGGGCCTGCCGGCGCTCCACCGGCGACAGGGACGCATCCAGCAGGGAGGTGTCGACCAAATCCGACGGGAGGACCGTCAGCGGGTCGGGCGGCGGCTCGAACAACAGCCCGCCGGGCGGGTGGAACGTGTCTGAATTGCTCATGGCAGAACTCCAATCCCACCCACCGACATCGGGGCGCACCACGACGGCCGGCTGTGGAGAACCGGCCCGAACGAAGATTCCGGACGCCCTGTGGAGGAGAAGAACCAGCCCCGAGACCCGAGACCCGAGACCCGAGCCGCGAGACCCGCGAATGAAAGCCGAGCCCCCTACAACCCCACCAACTGCCCGCTCTTGATCCACAGCCCGGCGGCGAGATCCGTGTCGTCGGCCTGCTTGCGGGTGCGCCCGAACGGCTTCAGCTGGTCGTAGTACGTGCCGCTCGGAGCGGGCGACCCCGCCCCGGTCGCCAGCAGCACCAGCGGCTCGGCGCCCTGCGTCGCCGGAATCCCGAACCCGCCCGGCTTGATCGCCTGCGAGACGCGCATCAACCGGTCCTGGGCGCCGAAACCGGTCGACACATAGCCCGGGTGGAACGAGTACGCGTCGAGTCCCGTGCGCTTCGCCAGTTCCCGCGTGAACAGCACCGTCGCGAGCTTGCTGGTGCCGTAGGCGCGCCATCCGCCGAACCACGGCCGTTTGGTCCATTCCATGTCGTCGAGCCGCACGTCGCCCACCAGATTCATCAGGCTGGAGGTCGAGACGACACGCGCCCCGCTCTCGAGCAGGCGCGGCAGCAGCAGGTTCGTCAGCAGGAACGGCGCGAGGTGGTTGTGCTGGATCGTCCGCTCGTGCCCGTCGGCCGTGACGCCCTTCTCGCTGATCAGTCCGCCCGCGTTGTTGGCGAGCACGTCGATGCGGGGATACCGGTCGAGCAGGGCCGTCGCGAGCGCACGCACGTCGTCGAGACGGTCGTAGTCGGCGATAAACGGCGTGCCGCCGACGGATGCCGCGACCGACGCCGTCCGCTCCGGATTGCGCCCCACGACCGCGACTTCCCAGCCCTCGTCCGCGAGCCGCCCGGCGGCGACAGCGCCGATGCCCGAGCTGGCTCCCGTGAGCACGATTGTTTTCGTCATGAATAGCCGCCTTTATGCAGTCCTGCTTCGACCTCGAAGCGATTGGTTCGCGCGTCGGGTCCGGCGGCGATGTAGAGCGGGATAAAAGCGAGCCCGTACTTCTTCCACTGTGCCCGATGAACAGCCTCGTGTTCGAGAACCGCGGGCGTGAGGTTGCTGTGAGTCAGGTAGACGGCACCGATCGTGGTGCCGCCGCGTCCGAACGCCCAGCGGGGGCAGCGTCGCGCCACGATGACACCCCCGGCGGCACGGATGCGGCCGAGACTGAGCGCGGTACCCCAGATGAGGCCGGCGCCCGTGGCGATCCAGTACCCCGGCCGCGCGACTGCGGGGTGCAGCAGAAACCGTTTCAGCGGCGCGACGCCTGCCGCGGCATCCGACAGTCTCTGGAAAAGCCGCACGACGCCGGAGGGGTCGATCGGACGCACGGGACGCACGGGCTTCATACGCGCAGAATACAGTGGCTGTATGGCGGACGACGTGCGGCGAGTGGCGATGGTTTCGATGCACACGTCCCCGGCGGCGACTCCCGGTCAGGCGGATGCCGGCGGGATGAACGTCGCGATACTGGGGCTCGCGCGCGAACTCGCCGGACGTGGCATCGCCGTCGACCTGTTGACACGGTCGTCCGGACAGTCGACCGTGACCGACATCGCCCCCGGAATCACGCTGCACGAACTCGAGGCCGGGCCGCCCGGCATCGTCGCCAAGGAGGACCTCTCGAGCGTCGCCGACGAATTCGGGGAGGCCGTCGCGCGCCTGGCCGGCCGCGAATCGGGGCGGTACGACGTGATCCACGCGCACTACTGGATCAGCGGAATCGCCGCGCTGCCCGTGGCGATCGAGCTGGGCATCCCGTTCGTGCAGAGTTTCCACACGCTGGGCGACATGAAGCACCGCGCCATGATCGACGAGGTGCCGACCGAGCCGCAGCGACGGGTTCGCAGCGAGTCGTTCCTCGCGAATCAGGCCGACGCGGTGATCGCGAGTTCGACCGCCGAGGTCGACGCCCTGCTCGAACAGGTGGGTGCGCCGGCCGAACACGTCTGGATCATGCCCCCGGGCGTCGATACCGGGCTGTTCGCTCCGCGCCCCGAGGCCGGCGCGGCCGTGCGGGAGGCGCTCGGCATCGAGGCCGACCGACCGGTGATCGCCGTCGTCGGACGCGTGCAGGAGCTCAAAGGCCAGCGGCTCGCGGTGCGCGTGCTCGCTGCCCTGCCCGAACCGCGTCCCGTGCTGGTGATCGCCGGGCGACCGACGCCGGGCGCCGAGAGCTACTTCCTCGCGCTGCACGAGCTCGCCGCCGAACTGGGGGTCGTCGACGACCTGAGGTTCACCGGTGCGCTCGAGCGGGAGGCGGTGGCCGAGCTGTTCGCGGCCGCGACCCTCACACTGGTGCCGTCGCACTCCGAGACGTTCGGGCTCGTCGCGCTGGAGTCCGCGGCGAGCGGCACGCCCGTGGTCGCGCAGCGGGTGTCGGGCCTGGTCGAGTCGGTCTCCGACGGGGAGTCGGGCCTGCTCATCGACTCGCGCGACCCGGCTGACTGGGCGCGCGCGATCGGCGTGCTGCTCGACAACCCCGCCGCCTACGCCGAGCTCGCGCGGTCGGCGCGCGCGTTCGCGGAGGGGTTCAGCTGGGAGACGTCCGTCTCGGTGCTGCTCGACGTGTACGAGAGCGTGGCGGCGCGGCCGGTGTTGTAGCGGGCACGCTACGGCCGCCCGTAGGTCTCGAGCAGCCGCAGCCAGATCTCGTTCATCGTCGGGTAGGCGGGAACGGCGTGCCAGAGCCGGTCGATCGGCACCTCGCCGACGACCGCGATGGTCGCGGCGTGGATCATCTCGCTGACGTCCTGGCCGACGAAGGTCAGCCCCACGATGACCTTGCGCTTCTCGTCGACGACCATGCGCGCCCGGCCCTTGTAGCCGTCGGCCTGCAGGCTCGCGCCGGCGACCGATCCGAGTTCGTAGTCGACCACGCGGATGTCGTAGCCGGCCTTTCGCGCGGCATCCGAGGTGAGCCCGACCGAGGCCACCTCCGGGTCGCTGAACGTCACCTGCGGCACGGCGGCGTGGTCGGCGGTCGCGGCGTGCGCGCCCCAGGCGCCGTCGTGCACCGCCTTGCTCTGCGCGCGGGCCGCGATGACGTCGCCGGCGGCGCGCGCCTGGTACTTGCCCTGGTGGGTGAGCAGCGCGCGGTGGTTCACATCGCCGGTCGCGTAGAGCCAACCGTGCTTGTGGTTGGTGTCGGCGCGAACGAGCAGCGTGTCGTCGACGTCGAGCCAGTCGCCGACGGCGATACCCACGGTGTCGAGCCCAATGTCGGTCGTGCGAGGCTGGCGTCCGGCAGCGACCAGGACCTCGGCGGCGAGCACGGAGCTGCCGTCGGAGAGTTCGAGGGTGACGCCCGCGTCGTCGCGGCTCGCCGAGGTGGGGGAGACGCCCGTCGTGATGGTGACGCCGAGGGCGCGCAGCGATTCGCCGACGAGTTCTCCGGCGAAGTCCTCCTGGGTGGTGAGCAGTCCGCTGCGGGCGATGATGGTCACGTCGCTGCCGAAGCTGGCGTACGCGGTGGCCATCTCGACCGCCACGACGCCGCCGCCGACGATGGCGAGGCTCGCGGGGATGATCTTGGCGCTCGTCGCCTCGCGCGGGGTCCACGGCTGCACGTCGGCGATGCCGGGGATGTCGGGCAGCACCGGGTCGGAGCCGGTGGCGACCACGACGGCGTGCCGCGCGGTGAGCTGCGTGTGCGATCCGTCGCCGTGCTCGACCGAGACGGTGCGCACGCCGGTGATGCGGCCGTGCCCGCGCACGAGCGCGATGCCGGCGCTCTCGACCCAGTCGACCTGGCCCTGGTCGTCCCAGTTGCTGGTGAACGAGTCGCGGCGCGCGAGGGTGGCGGCGACGTCGAGCTCGCCGGTCACGGCCTCTTTGGTGCCGCCGACGTTCTGTGCGGCGCGCAGCGCGATCCCGCTGCGGAGGAGGGCCTTCGACGGCATACACGCCCAGTAGCTGCACTCGCCGCCGACGAGCTCGCTCTCGATGAGCACCGCCGTGAGGCCGCCCTGCACTGCGCGGTCCGCGACGTTTTCGGCGACGGCGCCAGCGCCGATAACGATGAGGTCAAATTCGGTGTCGGTCATTCTGCGAGGCTACCGGGCGCGCCTGACAAGAACTAGGACGAGGGCGGATGACGCAGCGCCCGACTCTCAGCGCCCGACGAACTCGGCCGGCGTGCGCGACAGGAACGCCCGCATCCCGATCGCCGCGTCCTCGCTGGCGGCGAGCCGCACGAGGTCGGGCTGGAGCGCGGCCTCTGCCGCGGCATCCGAATCTCGGACGGCCAGCCGCGCGTTCGCGAGGGCCGCCTGCACGGCCAGCGGCGCCTGGGCGGCGATGCGGCGCGCGAGCTCGAGGCCGCGCGCGTACTGCTCCCCGTCGGGGACGACCTCCTGCACGAGGCCGAGGCGCAGCGCTTCGGCGGCGTCGAACAGGTCGCCGGTGAGGATCCAGCGCATGGCGTTGCCCCAGCCGACCGCACGGGGGAATCGAATGGTCGCACCGCCGAACGGCAGGATGCCGCGGGCGACCTCGAGCTGGCCGAAACGGGTCGACGCGGCCGCGACGACGATGTCGGAGGCGAGCATCAGCTCGATGCCGAGCGTGAGGCACGTGCCCTGAACGGCGATAACGACCGGCTTGGTGAGCGAGACGCCGGAGACCTGCCACGGGTTGATGCCGCCCTCGGCGGTGATGTCGAGCCCGTCGGCGCCGATGCGCGGGCCGACGTCGGCGAGGTCTAGTCCGGCCGTGAAGTGGTCGCCGTGGGCGAAGACGAGGGCGACCCGCAGCTCGGGGTCGTTCTCCAGTTCGGCGTAGGCGAGCGACAGTTCCTGCAGCATGCGGAAGTCGGCGGCATTGCGCTTGTCGGCACGGTCGAAGCCGATGAGCAGCACGTGGCCGTCGCGCTCGGTGGTGATGCGGGGCTGGTCGTCGCTACTCTGCGTCATCCGGCCAGCCTAGGGAGTGCGACCGCCGGGTCCGAGCCGTTCGACAGGATGCCACGGCTCGGGGCGCGCAAACGGCCCTGTCGACCGTGCGAACCTACAAAACCGTCCTGTCAGGCGGCGGTGGGAGGCTACGCCGTCAATGCGCCGATCAAACGCAGGATCGTGGGCAGATCGTCGGTCGCGGCATCCGGCGACGAGGGGGAGAAGCCCGCGATGCTCGCACCGACGACGGAGAACTCGGCTGACACGGCGCGGATGCTTCCCGCGAGCGTGGCCGCATCGACACCGAACGGCACCGGGTCGCCGACACCGGTGATGTCGGCCGGGTCGAAAACGTCGAGGTCGATGTGGATGAAGACGGATGACGCGCCCGTCGCCGTCACTGCCGCGACGAGCGTCGCGGGGTCGGCCAGCTGCTCCGCTCCGACCCGGGTGATGCCGGACGAGACGATGTACTCCTCCTCGCCCTCGTCGGTCGAGCGCGTGCCCGCGAGCACGACGGAGGAAGGCGAGACGGTGCGGGAAGGCACGAGGCCGGCCACGCCGTCGCCGAGCAGAGTGCGCAACACCATCCCGGAGAATGCTCCGGACGGCGAGGTGGCGACGGTGTTCAGGTCGGGGTGGGCGTCGAACCAGAGAACGGCGACGCGCTCCTCCGTCGTCGCGACGACGTGTTCCACCGCGGCGAGGGCGATGCCGCAGTCGCCGCCGATGCTGATCGCCCGGTCGGGCACGGTGGCGAGTTCCGCGAGCATACGGTCGCGCACGAGCTGCAACGACCCGAGCCGCGGCAGCCCGGAGCCGAGTTCGTCGCCGGCCTCCATCGGCACGTCGACGACGCGGGTGAAACTGGCGGGCAGGTCGCCCCGGATCGCCTCGGCGCCGTCTTGCAGACGGAGTGCGCGCGACGAGCCGGAGCCCTGCCACTGGGGGACGACGAGAAAGGTGACCGGCACCTACTCAGTATCTACGTTCCGAACCGCGAGGGCGAGGAATGTCGTCATGGCGGCGGCGTCGCCGGCTTTGCCGTAGCCCGGCATGTCGCGCTCGATGCGCCAGCTCTCGCTGAGCGGGCCGGCGTTGACGGTGTCGAAGCCGAGGTCGTCGTAGAGCGTCGTGACGAGCGCGGCAGCGTCGTCGTGGTCGCTCGCCGTGACGAGGGCGCGACGGTTCGCGGTGCCGGCGGGAGTCCCGTCCGTGGTGATGGCGCCGAAATCGATGGCGTTGAAGCCCTTCGCGACGTGGCTCTCGGGCAGGTGCTCCTGCAGCAGGCCGGTCACGGTGGCGGATCCGTTATCGAGCTCGGGGATGTGGCCGTCGCGCTCGAAGTAGTAGTTGTTCGTGTCGATCACGATCTTGCCGGCCAGTTCGGACACCGGCACCTCGCGGTAGTTCTTGAGCGGAACGGTCACGACGGCGAAATCGCCGGCCGCCGCAGCCTCGGTCGCGGTGGCGGCACGGGCGGTCGGGCCGAGCTCTGTTACGAGGTCGGCGAGCGTCTCGGGTCCGCGCGAGTTGCTGATCACGACGTCGTAGCCGGCCTTCACCGCCCCGCGCGCGATCTGGCTGCCAATGTGTCCTGCACCGATGATTCCGATTGTTGTCATGGTGGGGGCAACGAGGGGCCGGCGGGGATGATTCCCGCCGGCCCCTCCGCATCCGCTGGGAGTTACTGCGAGATCGACCCCTGCGAGCCGCCGGCGCCGAGCTTGAGCGCGGCGAGACGGGCTTCGATCTCGGTCTGCTTGTCGAGGTCCTCGAGGCTCTCGAACTGGGCGTCGAGGCTGGATGCCGCGAGCTCCTGCTGCCCGAGGACCTTGGCCTCTTCGCGGCGGATCTTGTCTTCGAAGCGGCTGATCTCGCTCGTCGGGTCGAGCATGTCGATCGAACCGATGGCCTCCTGCACCTGGCGCTGGGCGTCGACCGTCTTCGAGCGGGCGATGAGTTCGTCGCGCTTCGAGCTGAGCTCGCCGAGCTTGGTGCGCATCGAGTCGAGGCCGCCCTTGAGCTTGTCGACGACGGCGGTCTGCGAGGTGATGGTCGGCTGCGCGTCCTTCGCCTCCTTCTCGGCCTGGAACTGCTTGCCGAGGGCGACCTTGGCGAGGTTGTCGAACTTGTCGGCGTCGACGGTGTTGCCGCCGGCGCGCAGTTCGTCCGCCTTCGAGCTCGCCGCCAGAGCCTTGCGGCCCCAGTCGTTGGCGGCCGCGACATCCTCGGCGTAGTCCTGCTCGACGAGTCGCAGGTTGCCGATGGTCTGGGCGACGGCGCTCTCGGCCTCGGCGATGCTGTTGGTGTAGTCGCGAACCATCTGGTCGAGCAACAGGGCGGGGTCTTCCGCCTGGTCGAGCAGCGCGTTGATGTTGGCCTTGGCCAATTGGGTGATGCGGCCGAGGATGGACTGCTTAGCCATGGGTGCTGCCTTTCGTTGGGTGTTGTGGATACGGGCCTGAAAAGATCACGAGTTCGGAAGCTGAGGCATCAGAATCGGCCCCCGCCGCCACGGCGACCGCCGCGGGAGCCGCCGCTCGATCGCCGGGAACCGCCGCTGGAGCGCCGCGAGCTGCCGCCATAGCTGGTGGAGCGCCGGCTACTGGAACCGCCGCCGGACCAGCTGCCGCCGCCACCGCCCGACCAGCCTCCGCCGCCCTGCAGCAGGCCCCCGAGGATGCCGCCGAGGATCGAGTCGGTACTCATCGATCCGCCGAGGCCACCCGAGTAGCCACGGTCGGCGTTCGAGCGCTCGAAGTAGTCGACCTCGCCGCGGGCGAGATCGGTGCCCTGCTGGGCGAGGCTCGAGGCGCGGTGTGCCGACGAGAGCGCGCCGACCGGATCGGTCGCGGCGAGCGACTGCGCCTCGTCGAGGGCCTGGCGCGCGGCGGACAGCCGGGTGCGGGCGTCGGTACCGACACCGCCGCGCCGCGTGGTGAGGAACTCCTCGCCGGTGGCGATCTGCGTGCGGGCCGACGCCAGCACGCGGTCGAGCGACGAGCGGGCGCTCGCCTCTTGCGCCTGCCGGTCGCGCACGGCCGCGAGCGCCTGGCCCAGGGTCTCGTCGAGCCGCTCGACCCGTTCGATCGCGTCGAGCGGGTTCTTCTCGCTGCCCGGCAGCACGGCTGCCAGACCGGCGGATGTCGCGGCGATCACACTCTCGAGCTCGGCGCCGGGCACAGCACGGGCCTCCGCGAGATCGCGGTTCGTCTCCGCGACGGCCTCGTCGAGGTCGCGCACGGCGCGGTCGAGCGCGGCGGCCAGCGAGTCCACCGCGTCGAGCAGTTGGCCGGCCTGGGCGACGCCGGCCTGCGCGGCGCGCACGGGCACCGCGGGCGAAGCGACGGTCTGGCCGTTCTTCGAGCCGCCGGCCGGGGCGATCGCGGCGCGGGCCGTCGACGACGACGCCGCGGCGAGCTGCAGCAGGGTGCGCGCCCGTGCCACGTTGTCGACCACGGTGGCGATGGCGGCGGGGGAGAAGCGGCCGGCGAGCTGCGCGACGGTGGCCTCGGTGGCGCGCACCCGGGCGTCGAGGGCGCCGGCCGCGGCATCCACAGAGTCGAGGATCGACGCGGCGTTCTTCTCGACCTCACGGAGGGCGTCGAAGGCATCGGCCTGGGCGTCGAGGGCCGTGTCGGCCGACTCGGCGAGACCGATCAGCTGCAGGGTGAGCTCGCGCTTCTGCGCGGGTGTCTCGGGGAAGGCGTCGTCGAGCTTCTGCCGGATGCCGAACGCCTCGGCGACGTGGGTCTTGGCCGTGGCGAGGGCGGCGGCGAACTCGCGCGTGGCTTCCTCGCCGAACTGGGCGACAGCGAATCCGAGTTCCTGCTCGCTCGTGCGCAGCGAGTCGTCGATCTCGACGAGCACAGTGCCGGCGCGCTGGTCGAGCTCTTTCTGCGTGGGTTCGCCCGACGCGAGCTTCGATTCCCCGGCCGCGGCCCGGCGTGCCCGGCGGGTGAAGAGATAGACGAGTACCCCGACGAACGCGGCGACGAGCAGCAGGATGAACGGCCAGACCGGCAGGGATCCGGACCCGTTGCCCTCGCCGCGCAGGCCGTCGGCGAAAGCGATCGCCCCACCCTCCCAGTCGTCGTCGCGCAGCTCGGGCACGAGCCGGTCGGCCTCGATGTCGGCGAGGTCGGAGTCGCTGAGCGGGAAGTCCTCGGCGACGGAGACCTGGTAGACGCGGTCGTCGGTCGCGATGGCGAGCAGCGCGTCCGTCGCGCCGAGACCGCTGATCTCGGCGGTGGTGTCGGCCCACTCGGCCGACGAGTCGGCACCGTCGAAGCTGTCGACGTAGACCACGAAGAGCTGGATGCCGGCCTCGGCGTACAGGGTGTCGAGCGCGGCCTCGATCCCGGAGGTGTCGCCGTCCAGCACGCCGGACTCGTCGAGCACGTAGGCGCCGGCCAGATCGACCGGGTCCTGCGCGTGAGCGGCGGTCGGAACGACGGCGAACAGCCCCGCCAGAAGGGCGGCGCCCACCACGATCCGTGACCTCATCGAACCACTCTCCTCGCTGGCACCGCGCCGGTGAAGAGATTCTATCGACTTGTCATCAGCCGCTCCCTGAGTGTTCGGCTACCCGATGCGCACCGTTTGCGCGGGCCCCGTGACGAGCTCGGCGTTGTCGTCGACCGTGATGTCGGCGGCGGCGGACAGCTGGTACTCGCCGGCGGCGACGGCGGGCAGATCGGTGTCGAACGCTTCGGCCAGATCGTCGTCGACCGTGCAGACCACGGGGGTGAAGGATGCCGCGAGCTCGAGCGATTCGCCCGGCGCGAGGTCCACGTCCTGGATCATCATGATCGTCGGACCGTTGCTGTGCCAGAGCACGATGCCGTTCTGCGAGAGCGTGATGGCGGGTGTCGGCGAGGTGTAGCCGGTCACCGCGGTCGTGCCGGTGTTGGTGAGCGTCACGGTGCCGACAACGGGGTCGGTGCCGACGGGCGCGTCGGGGAAGCTCGCGGTCAGCACCAACCCGGTCTGGCTCGGGGCGACCTCGGCGAGGGTGCCGCCGCACAGGTTGATGCGGTCGGCCGGGGCACGCTTGATGCCGTCTGTGCTGGCCTCGGAGCCGCCGTCTGTCTCGGCGAAGGTCTCCGGCGTCGAGCGGGGCTCGTCGGCCGCCGACGAGATCGCGCTCGAGTCGGAGGCGGACTGCGACCCGCCGACCGCCTGGATGCCGGCGACACCGAGGCCGCCGATCGCGAGCGTGAAGACGCCGCCGATGCCGATCTGCGCGGGCAGGCGACGGGCCTTGCTGCGGCGGATCACCTCTTTGGTGTCGATCGACCGGCCCGGCTCGGTGCCGCGGAACAGGTCGCGGAGGTTCGGTTCACTTGCCATTGCGTGCTCCCAGGGTGGTGATCGTTGCGTCGGGTGATTCGTCGTCGGTGTCCTCGGCGAGCGAGACGGCCATCTTGGAGAGGCCGTCGCTGAGGTAGCGCTTCACCGCGCCGGAGCTCAGTTCGAGGGTGGCCGCGATGTCGTCGACCTTGAGGTCCTCGTAGTAGCGCAGCACGAGGCAGGCGCGTTCGCGCGGCGTGAGCTTGCGCAGTTCCTCCTGCAGGTCGATGCGCGACTCGGAGTCCGCGGAAGGGGAGTCCGCGACATCCGGCACCGCCGTCAGATGGGCGATCCTGCGCCAGCGCGAGGTGCGACGGCCGCGGTCGATATAGGTGTTGAGGATGGCGCGGCGCACGTATCCCTCGGCGCTGGCGACGGAGAACCCGTTGCGCAGACGCCCGAAGGTCTTCACGAGGGCGTCCTGCACGAGGTCGGCCGCGTCGTCGCGGCTGCCGCAGACGAAGTAGGCGTAGCGGGTGAGCGCGTCGCCGCGCTCCGCGACGAGTCGTTCCACCACCTGTTCCCAGTGTGGTGAGCTGTGTGCCTGCGCCACGGTGTCCTCCCGATCGTTGTCTCTATCTTCTAAGACGCTCGAACGGGGAGTTTCGTTGGGCGGGTTTCGACAGGCTCACATGCCGGAGCGGGGTGAGCCGGTCGAAGCGCGTCGGTCAGCGCAGCCGGGAGCGCAGCCCGTCGAGTTCTGCCTCGAGCTCGGCGGGCACCCGGCCGTCGAATCCGGCGAAGAAATCGGCGACGCCGTCGGCCTCGCGCAGCCACGCGTCGGCGTCGATGGCGAAGAGTTCGCGCCAGGTGTCGTCGCCGAGGCCGAGGCCCGAGGTATCGAGATCGTGGCGGGAGGGGATGACGCCGAGCGGGCTCTCGAGGCCGGATGCCGAGCCGTCGACGCGGTCGAGGATCCAGGCGAGCACGCGCGAATTCTCGCCGAATCCCGGCCAGAGGAATCCGCCGTCGCCGCCCTTGCGGAACCAATTCACCTGGAATACCGCCGGCGGATGCGCGAGCCCCGACCCCACCGAGAGCCAGTGCGCCCAGTGGTCGGCCATGTTGTAGCCGCAGAACGGCGCCATCGCGAAGGGATCACGACGCAGTTCGCCGACGGTGCCCTCGGCCGCGGCGGTTCGTTCGCTCGAGATCGTCGCACCCAGGTAGACGCCGTGCGTCCAGTCGCGCGCCTCGAGCACGAGCGGCACATTGCTCGCGCGGCGGCCGCCGAAAACGATCGCGTCGATCACGACGCCCTCGGGATCGTCCCAGCCGTCGGCGATCGTCGGGCACTGACGGGCCGCGACGGTGAACCGCGAGTTCGGGTGTGCGGCCGGGGTGTCGGACGCGGGCGTCCAGTCGTCGCCCCGCCAGTCGACGAGATGAGCGGGTGCCTCGTCGGTCATGCCCTCCCACCAGACGTCCCCGTCGTCGCGCAGGGCCACGTTGGTGAAGATCGTGTTGCCCCACAGGGTGTCGATCGCCACGGGGTTGGTCGAGACCCCGGTCCCCGGCGCCACCCCGAAGAAGCCGGCCTCGGGGTTGACCGCCCGCAGGCGTCCGTCGGCGTCGGCCCGTAGCCAAGCGATGTCGTCGCCCACGGTCTCGACCGTCCAGCCGGGGATCGTCGGCTGGAGCATCGCGAGGTTGGTCTTGCCGCACGCGCTCGGGAACGCCGCTGCGACGTGGAAGACGCGGCCGGCCGGGTTGGTCACGCGGATGACGAGCATGTGCTCGGCGAGCCAGCCCTCGTCCCGTGCCATCACCGATGCGATACGCAGAGCGAACGCCTTCTTCGCGAGCAGCGCGTTGCCGCCGTAGGCCGATCCGTACGACCAGATCTCGCGCGACTCCGGGAAGTGCGAGATGTACTTCGTCGCGTTGCAGGGCCACGCGGCATCCGGCCCGCCCCCGGTCAGCGGTGCGCCGACGGAGTGCACCGCGGGCACCCACTCGGTGTCGTCGTCGATCAGTTCGAGCGCGCCGGCGCCCATGCGGGTCATGATGCCCGTGGAGACCACGACGTACGGCGAATCGGTGACCTGCACGCCGAGCTTGGCGAACGGCGATCCGAGCGGTCCCATCGAGAACGGCACGACGTACATCGTGCGACCGCACATGCTGCCCGCGAACAGCGGTCGCAGGGTCGCGCGCATCTCTGCCGGGTCGCGCCAGTTGTTTGTCGGACCGGCGTCCTGCTCGGTCGCCGAGCAGATGAACGTACGGTCCTCGACCCGGGCGACATCGTCCGCATCGCTGCGGGCCAGGAAGCTGTTCGGGCGCAGATCGGGATTGAGCCGGGTGAGCGTGCCGGTCTGGAGCATCAGTCCGATCAGCCCACGATTCTCGTCGAGGGAGCCGTCGCACCAGACCACGGCCTCGGGAGTGGTGAGAGCAGCGATCTCTGCGACCCAGGACGCGACGGATGCCGCGGTGCCGGCCGGTGCTGCGACCGGTACGGGCGTCGGGGGCGCAACGGACAGCGTGGGGGTCAGGGTGCTCATCGTGCTCATCGGCGCTCCTCGTCGTAAGTTCGTCAGTACTTACATGCTGATTCGACCCGTACCCGGCGATCTAGGGTGCGACCGTAGAAAGATCCACTGTTCTTTCGCTAATGTCGCGTAATGAAGGATCTTGCGACTCTCGGCCACCGCGTCCGCCATTTCCGCACGGCCGCCCGACTGACCCTCGACCAGCTCGGACAGGCGGTCGGCGTCGCCGGCAGCCAGCTCTCGCTCATCGAGAACGGTCGTCGGGAACCCCGGCTGAGCCTCATCGGCGAGATCGCCGGGGCCCTGGGAGTGACCGTCGGCGACCTGCTCGACGACGCGCCGCCCAGCGAGCGCGCCGGTCTCGAGATCGAGCTCGAGCGGCTGCAGCGGGGCAACGTCTACGCTGCGCTGGGTCTACCCACGGTGCGTCCGGCGAAAGGCATGGCCGACGAGACGCTGACCGCGCTCGTCGGCCTGCACCGCGA
The DNA here is from genome assembly GCF_014204935.1 of Conyzicola lurida. Classification (NCBI taxonomy): domain Bacteria; kingdom Bacillati; phylum Actinomycetota; class Actinomycetes; order Micrococcales; family Microbacteriaceae; genus Conyzicola; species Conyzicola lurida. Next base: position 982,653 of record NZ_JACHMJ010000001.1, read on the forward strand.
GCTCGCCCGGAAGTCGAAGGAGGCTGTCGCGACCCCCGAGGAGGCCAGGCGGGCGAACACCGAGCTGCGCCAGCGGATGCGGTCGTTGGACAACCACCTCGTCGACATCGAGCGGCTCGCCGAGGACGAGGTCGTCGCGGTCGGCCACGTCGGCGGGGCGCTCACACACCGCTCGGTGACGCGTATGGCCGAGCGGCTCGGCTTCGAACTGGTGCACGTGGGCGACCTGCCACACTCGGCCCGCTCGGTGACCGATCTCGACCACGGCCGGATCTACCTCCCGCCCGCATCGATCCCCGGCGGCCACGGGCTGCGCTCGATGGCGCTTCAGGCCATGGCGCACCGGCTGCTCGGACACCAGGAACCGGCCAGCTACGCCGAATTCCTGCAGCAGCGGCTCGAGATCAACTACTTCGCGGCGGCCTGCCTTATGCCGCGCACGCAGGCCGTCGAATTCCTGGCCCGTGCCAAAGCAAACCACGACATCGCCGTCGAGGATTTCCGCGACGCTTTCGGCACGACGCACGAGAGCGCAGCCCTGCGCTTCACCAACCTGGCGACCGCGTACCTCGACATGGAGGTGCACTTTCTGCGCGTGGGCGACGACGGCGCGGTGGCGAAGGCATACGAGAACGACGGCCTGCGCCTGCCCGTCGACGTCACGGGGTCAACGGAGGGGCAGTTCGTCTGCCGGCATTGGAGCGCGCGGGTCGCGTTCGGCCGCACCAACCGCACGACCGAGTTCTACCAATACACCGATACCCCCGAGGGCACGTTCTTCGACTCCACCCAGACCGGCACGACGAGCGCGGGAGAATTCTCGATCTCGGTCGGGGTGCCGTTCGTGCACTCCACCTGGTTCCGGGGTCGCGAGACCGAGAACCGGCTGGCTTCGTCATGCCCGGATGACGCGTGCTGCCGCCACCCGGACGCGCGACTATCCGAGCGCTGGCGGGGCCGGGCCTGGTCGAGTGCGAAATTGCACGCGCACATCCTGTCGCCGCTTCCGTCGGGCACGTTCCCCGGTGTCGACGACCAGGAGCTGTACGAGTTTCTCAAGCGTCACGGCGGCGATTGAGGGTGCTGGTCGAGCGGGCCGCCCGCAGCCGTTTCGAAACCACGGTTCGAGGCCGTGGTTTCGATATACGCCATTGACGGCGTTACTCAACCACCGAAGTGGCGCGCCGCCGCCGCACCCGCCTCGCGCAGCCAGTGCGCGGGCTCGGCGATCGCGGCGTCGAGCGATCCGGCGATGTCGACGAGGGCGCAGGTCCAGACCGGTTCGCCGCCGACGACCGCGGTCGCGGCGACCTGCCCCGCGATGACGCCCGGCCGCACGCCGTGCGCCTCCGCGCGCTGCAGCAGCTGGCCCACGACCTTGCCGCCGAGCGACTGGGTGTCGAAGCGGCCCTCGCCGAGCAGCAGAACCTGCGCGCCGTCGACGGCGGCGCCCAGCCCGCCGAGACCCGCGAGGTAGTCGGCACCCGATTCGATGCGCGCACCCCAGGCGGCCTCGAAGCCGTAGCCGGTGCCGCCGGCCGCACCGGTGCCGGGCAGCGCGGGGTCGCCGCCGAGCACGGAGGCGAGGGTCGCGAGCGCGGCGTCGAGCTGCGCGACCTCGACCGGTCCCGCGCCCTTCTGCGGTCCGAACACCGCGGCCGCGCCGGCCGGGCCGAGTAACGGCGCCGTCACGTCGCTGAGCAGCAGAACGCCGCCGGGCGGCGCCGGGATCAGGGCGGCGTCGTCCACCGCGGCGAGCCGGGCGAGCGCGGCGCCGCCGTCGGCGAGTGTCGCGCCCGCGGCATCCGTCAGTCTGAGCCCCAGGGCGGAGAGTGCCCCGGTGCCGCCGTCGGTCGAGGCCGAGCCGCCGAGGCCGATCACGAGCGACGTCGCGCCCGCGTCGAGCGCCGCGCGGATGACCTCGCCGAGACCGCGGGTCGTCGCGCCGAGCGGGTCGAGCGACCGCATCAGGGGGAGCCCGCTCGCCTGGGCCAGCTCGACGACGGCCACGCCGCCCGGCAGCTCGAGCCATTCGCCGGGGGTCGGCCGCCCGTCCGGACCGGTGACGAGACCGGCGCCGCGACGCACGGAACCGGGCACCGCCGCCTCGACCGCGTCCAGCGTGCCTTCGCCACCGTCGGCCTGGGGCACGAGGGTGAGGGAGTCGTGCGGGCGGACGCTGCGCCAGCCCGCCGCGATCGCGTCGGCCACGTCCCGGGCGGAGAGCGAACCCTTGAAGGAGTCGGGGGCGATGACAATCGACAGTGACATGTTCGTCAGCGTATCGCGAGCCGCTAGAATCACAGCATGAACGTCATCGCCTTCGTCGTGTCCCTGGGTCTCTTCGTCGGAGGAATCCTGCTGATGGGCTACTCCTTCACCATCGAAGGTTTCGAGCTGCTGAGCTTCTTCGCCGGCCTGCTCATCACCTCGCTGGGCGTCGCAGTCCCCATTCACGTACTGAAGCGTATCGACGGCTAACGCACCACCTAATCGAGGGAGTCACCATGGCTGACAAATCACCCAAGAAGTCGACGGCAAAGACTGCCGCCTCCAAGTCGCTGAAGGAAAAGCGGGCCGACAAGAAGGCCAAGTCCGACTCGAAGGACCGCTAGACCGCTCGGAATGCCCGGCACCACACTCGCGTGAGGTGCCGGGCATTTCTGTGCCCGGGTGTTTGGATAGACGGGTGACAGACTTCCTCCTTCGGCAGAGCACCGACGAAGATGCCGCGTGGATCGCCGAACTGCGGGCGGTCGTGATGCGCCCCGACCTCGAGCGCCTCGGGGTGTTCGACCCCGTGCGGGTGCGCGAGCGCTTCCTCGGCGGGTTCGACCCGGCCCGTACCCTCGTGATCGAGGTCGAGGGGCGGGGTGCCGGTTCGATCGCGATCCGCCGCGAGGACGCGGAGACCTGGATCGAGCACTTCTACCTCGCGGAACACGCGCAGGGGCGCGGCATCGGCGGCGCGGTGCTCGCCCGCGTGCTGAACGAGTACGCCGACGGCAGGCCGTTCCGTATCAACGTGCTGCGGGGCAGCGCCGCCTCCCGCCTCTACGCGCGCCACGGGTTCGTCGACGAGAGCGACGACGGCGTCGACCTCTACCTGGTACGGGACGCGCTCACGGCCTGAGCCTGCCGATCACGGCGGTGCCGTCGAGACGCGTCGAGCGGGCGAGCCGGGCGTCGAAGCCGGCGGCGTCGAGGATGGCGCGGCTGAGGTTGCCCTGACGCACGCTGGTCTCGAACAGCAGGTGGCCGCGCGGCACGAGCCAGCCGGGCGCCTCGGCGGCGATACGTCGTTGCACGTCGAGGCCGTCTCCGCCGCCGTCGAGTGCCACCGCGGCCTCGTGCTCGCGCGCTTCCGGAGGCATCAGGGCGATCTCGCCGGTCGGCACGTACGGGGCGTTCGCGACGACCACGTCGATCCGCCCGCGCAGGGAGGCGGGCAACGGCGCGAACAGGTCGCCCTCGAGCACGGTGCCGGCGGCGCCCACGTTGCGGCGCGCGCTGTCGAGCGCGGCGGCGTCGATCTCGGTGGCGTACAGCTCGATGCCGGGTTTTGTGGCGGCGAGGGCGGCCGCGATCGCGCCCGAGCCGCTGCACAGGTCGACCACGACGGAACCCGGAACGAGCAGCGCGGCCGCCTCGTTCACGAGGTGTTCGGTGCGCCGTCTCGGCACGAAGACTCCCGGGCCCACCGCCATCCGGGCCCCGTGGAATTCGACCCAGCCCAGGATGTATTCGAGGGGTTCACCTGTCTCGCGCCGGGAGACGAGGGATTCGAGCGACGCGGGGGAGTCGGCCGCCTCGGCGAGGAGAGCGGCCTCCTCCTCCGCATAGACGCAGCCCGCGGCGCGCAGTCGCGCGACCGTGGCCGCGGTCGACGTCACTCAGCCGCAGCGGGCGTCGCGATGCTCACCATCCAGCTGACGCCGAAACGGTCTTTCACCTGGCCGAAGACGTCGCCCCACGGAGCCTGGTCGAGGGGGAGCGTGATCTCGCCGCCGTCGGCCAGGTCTGCCCACAGCTTGCGCAGCGTGACGTCGTCGTCGCCGCTGAACGAGAGCGAGTAGCCGGCCCCCGGCTGGAAGCCCATCGCTTTCGGGGTGTCGGAGGCCATCAGCACGAAGCCGAGGTCGGCGGTGAGCTGCGAGTGCATCACCTTGTCCTTTTCGGCCGGGTCGTCGCTCATGCCGAATTCGCCGAAGGTACTGATCTCGAGCTTTCCGCCGAACACCGAGTGGTAGAACTCCATCACCTGCCGGGCGTTGTCGTCGAAGCTGAGATACGGATTGAACAACACGGTCATACGAAACTCCTTCGTTGTCGGTTCCCCGTCTGATTATGGAGCAGACACGGGATGCCGCACGAGGGCCTGTTGCGAACGGGTTCAGTCGGCGCGGAGGCCGCTCGAGGCGAGCACCCTGTCGACGTCGAAGCGGATGACCACGCGCTCCGGGTTCGGCTGCGGTGCGCGGTAACGGGCCGAGTACAGCTCGACGGCGTGCGCGACGTCGGCCGGGTCGCGCTCGATCACGGCCCTGCCCGCGAAGCTGATCCAGTGACGTCCCTCGACCTGGGCGACAGTGGCGTGGCCGTTGCGTTCGATGTTGCGGATCTTCTGCCGTCCGTCCGTCGTGATGATGCGCACCACGCCGTCGTGCAGGGTGAAGCCGATCGCGGTGACGTGGATCGACCCGTCCGGCGAGAGGGTGGACAGCGTGGCGAGGTGCCGCTCGGCGACGAAGCGGGCGCCCTCGTCGGTCAGCATCGTGGTGGTCGGGCTCATTCGACGAGCCTATGCGGAGTCGCGGTCAGCGCGTCGCCACACAGTCCTCCGCCAGCACGCGGACGGTCGATGCGGGGTTGTCCGCCAGCTTCTCCGGAGACCGGGTCGGTCGGAGGGTGAGGGAGCCGCCGCAGTTCGGGCAGGCACGGTTCTCGAACCCGTCGACGCACGCCGGGCACCACGTGCACTCGAACGAACAGATGTACACGTGCGCGTCGCCGGGGGAGAGGTCTCGGTCGCAGCACTCGCAGTTGGGTCGCATTTCCAGCACGGCTCAATTCTGGCCCGACGGCGCTGCCACCCGCCGTCGAAATGGTGCCAAGTACACCCGGTGCCGTCGCGGCCGCAACCCCTCGGCCGGGGTCTCGCGCGGGCGTGCCAGTATCGGCGCACACACTGACAGGGAAGCTGGATCCGACATGTCGAAATTCGTCTCCGCCGCCGCTATCGCCGCTCTCGTCGTCACCTCGTTCGTGGTGTCCGGCCCCTCGACCGCACTCGGGGCGACCGCCGTCGAGGCGCCCGGCGAACAGGAATTCGTGGTGCTGTACGTGGCGGGCACCGCCCCCGCTGCCGCGCACGCCGCGATCGCCGCGGCCGGCGGCACGATCGTCGAGGAGAACACCGACGTCGGCGTCGCCACGGTGGTGACGACGAACGCCGGTTTCGCGGCAGCGGCCGACGCGCAGCCGGTCATCGAGGGCACGGCCCGCAACCGGATCATCGGCGACGTGCCATCGAACCGCCGGGCGAACGGCGACGCCGAGAAGCTCGACCCGGCGGAGTCCGAGGCGCGCGGGGCCGCGGCCGTCGCCGCGCAGAGCAAGCGGCCGAAGCCGACCACGCCGACCGACGAACCGCTCGCCAGCCTGCAGTGGGACATGCAGCAGATCGGCGCGACCAGCGCGGGGTCCTACCGCTACGAACCGGGCAAGAAGGGTGTGCTCGTGGGCATCCTCGACACCGGCGTCGACGGCACCCACCCCGACATCGCGCCCAACTTCGACGCGGCGCTCAGCCGCAACTTCACCACCGACATCCCGGTCGACGCGAACGGGGACTCGATCGACGGGCCGTGCGAGGAAGAACCGGACCAGTCCTGCGAGGACCCGGCCAACGTCGACGAGGACGGACACGGTACGCACGTGGCCTCGACGATCGCCTCGCCGATCAACGGCATCGGCATCGCGGGCGTCGCGCCCAACGTCACCATCGTGAACCTGCGCGCCGGCCAGGACTCGGGCTACTTCTTTCTGCAGCCCTCCCTCGACGCGCTCACCTATGCCGGCCGCAACGGCATCGACGTGATCAACATGAGCTACTACGTCGACCCGTGGCTGTTCAACTGCAGCAACCACCCGGCCGACTCGCCCGAAGACCGGCAGGAGCAGATCACGATCGTGCGCGCCATGCAGCGGGCCCTCGACTTCGCGCGCAACCGCGGGGTGACGCTCGTCTCGGCGGCCGGAAATGGCGCGACCGACTATACGAAGCCCCTCACCGACTCGTCGAGCCCCGACTTCGCCGACGTACCGGGCGAGGTGGCGTACACGCGCGACCTCCTCGACCCGGCCAGCTGCACGTCGATGCCGTCCGAGGGCGCCGGGGTCGTCTCGGTGAGCAGCACGGGGCCAAGCCTGCGCAAGGCGTACTACTCGGATTACGGCAACGGGTACATCGACGTCGCGGCTCCCGGCGGCGACGCGTACGACACCCCGACCGGCGATCTCTCCTACCCGACGCAGATCCTCGCGGCCTACCCCTCGTCGCTAGCCGTCGCGAACGGCGAGGTGGACGCGGCCGGCAACCCGACCGTGCCGTACGTGCTCAAGAGCTGCAACGCCGCCGGGACGACGTGCGGGTACTACCAGTACCTGCAGGGCACCTCGATGGCGTCACCGCACGCGGCCGGAGTCGCCGCCCTCATCGTGAGCCACTACGGCCTGCCCGACTGGAAGCGCGGCGGACGCACCCTGCCGGCCCGGGCGGTGGAACTGGCACTCAAGGCGAGCGCGACGCGCTCCGCGTGCCCGCAGCCGCCGACGATCACCTACACGCGCCGGGTGCCGCAGCCCGACGGCTCGATCATCGTCCGCACGTCGACGGCCACCTGCGAGGGGTCGCGGTTCACGAACGGGTTCTACGGCTCGGGCATCGTGAACGCGCTGCGGGCGGTGGGGCGATAGCGCCGGAGGCTAGAACTGCGAGTCGACCGACGGCAGCACAACGAACAGCAGGAACCACGTCCCGATGCCCTGGGCGACCACAGTCGAGACGAGCCGGCGTACCTCGCGGGCGGCCACCACAAGTTTTCCCAAACCACATGACAGTTGTTCGCGAATTCGGGCGGTAACTACTGATTGATTACGGGGGATTCGGGCACTCACCCCGGCGGGGTGGTGCACGGGCACGGGGCCGCACCCAGTGTGTGGGGATGACCGAACTCCCGTCGTGGCGTGACGGGGCCGCGCGCTCCGCCATCGTGTCGTTCGTCGAGGGTGTCGTCGCGCACGGCCTGCCGCCGGTCGAGCGCGTCGCCGTTTTCGACAACGACGGAACGCTCTGGACCGAGAAACCGATGCCGACCCAGTTGCACTTCCTGGTGCAGCAGTGGGCGGCGGCGGCGCGCGCAGACCCGACGCTCGCCGACATCCAGCCCTATAAAGCGGTCGTCATGAACGACCTGGGCTGGATGGGAAGCGCGGTCGACAAACACTACGCCGGCGACGACAGCGACCTGGGGGTGATCATCGCGGCGATCCTCCGTTCTACGGAGGGCGTCAGTGTGGACGACTACGAGGAATCGGTGGCTGCGTTCTACCGGGACGCACAGCACCTCACGCTGAAGCGTCCGTACAGCGGAGCGGTGTTCCAGCCGATGATCGAACTGCTGCGCTACCTCGAGGGGAACGGGTTCACCTGCTACATCGTGTCGGGCGGCGAGCGCGACTTCATGCGGCCGATGACGCTCGACTACTACGGCATCCCGCCCGAGCGGGTGGTCGGCTCGGCGTTCGGGCTCGAGTACGCCGACGGCGAGGTACGGTACGGGAAATCCCTCTCGTTTTTCGACGACGGGCCGGAGAAACCGGTGCGCGTCTGGAGCCGCATCGGGCGGCGGCCGATCCTCGCCGCGGGCAACTCGAACGGCGACCTCGAGATGCTCGAGTACGCGGCGGGCAATAACGGACTCGGCCTCCTCGTGCGGCACGACGACGACACCGGCCGCGGCGACCCGCCGTACGACAGGGGTGCCGAGCGGGCGCTGGAGCGGGCGGCGGCGGGGGAGTTCACCGTGGTCAGCGTCAAGGACGACTGGGACGTGGTCTTCCCCGAGTGACCGGAATGACCGGCTAGAAGCGGTTGCCGAGCGCCTTGCTCTTGAGGGCATCGAATTCGCCCGCGGTGATGACGCCCTGGTCGAGCAGTTCCTTGGCCCGGGCGATTTCGCTCGCGGGCGCGGCCATCGGCGCCGGAGGGTCGTAGGTCTCGGCCGCGGCGCGCTCCTCGCTGTCGCCGAGCCGGTCGACGATGCCGGGGCCGCGCGCGATCACGTAGACGAGCACGGTGAGGAACGGCAGGAAGACGAGGAAGAAGATCCACACCGCCTTCCACCACCCGTTCAGCCCGTGGTCGCGGAACAGGTCGCCGAGCACGACGACGACGGACACGAGGTAGCCGAGGAGCGCCACGCCCCAGAAGCAGAGCCAGAGGACGTTCCAGAGGCTGCTGAAGAGATCGTTCATCACGGTGTCCTTTGTTGGTCAGCCGGCACAGCGGAAGCCGAGGTGGCTCATGCCGGTGTCGATCATCTGCGGCCGGCGGGCGGCGGGCCGGTAGCGCCGGCAGTAGCTGTCGGCGCACAGGAACGAGCCGCCCTTCACGACCTTGCGCGGCATCGCAGGTTGCCGCGGGTCGACACTCTGCTCCCTGCTCCCGCCAACCGGGTTGGCCGGGGCACAGCAGCCGTCGGCCGGCGACGGCTGCGAGTACCAGTCGCTGGTCCACTCCCAGACGTTGCCGGCCATGTCGTAGAGCCCGAACCCGTTCGGCGCGAACGACCCGACCGGCGTCGTGGCGCCGTAGCCGGGGCGCGCCCGCCACGGGAAGTCGCCGTGCCAATAGTTGGCGCGCGGTTCGCCGTCGGTCTCGGCATCGTCGCCCCAGGTGTACTCGGCGTGCTCGAGGCCCCCGCGAGCCGCGAGCTCCCACTCGGCCTCGGTCGGCAGGCGGCGTCCCGCCCAGACCGCGTACGCCTCGGCGTCCTCGTAGGCGACGTGTACCACCGGGTGCCGGTCGAGACCGCGAACCGAGGAGGCCGGGCCGAACGGTCGACGCCACGACGCCCCCGGTATCCATGCCCACCACTGGCTGAGGTGCCGCAGGTCGACGGGTCCCGGCGTGCCGGTGAACACCATCGAGCCGGGCTGCAGGTTCTCGGCGGGAGCGCCAGGGAAGTCGGCGGGGTCCAGCGGCCGCTCCGCGACGCTGATATAACCGGTGTCCGTCACGAATTCGTCGAATTGCCGATTGGTGACGGATGCCGCGTCCAGCCGGAACCCGTCGACGGACACCCGGCGCGCGGGAGCCTCCTCCGGGTAGTGGGAGTCCGAGCCCATCGTGAACTCGGCGCCGTCGATCCAGACGGAGGTGTCGAGCGCGGCCAGCTGGTCCATCCCGTCAGTCCCCGCCGGAGAGGAAGGCCCGCAGCTTGTCGACCGCCTGGTCGATGCTGAACGTCGCCGCCTTCTGTCGCGGCGGGAACTCCTCGAAGGTCGCGAGGAACTGGGCGACCAACCCGGTAGCCGCGAAGACCAGGTAGGCGTTGTCGAACAGCCAGTCGAAGTAAGTGTTGGACGTCACGTCGGCGCGTTCGAACGGGTCGGTGCGCAGGTTGTAGAGCTTCGGCACCCGCAGCGGGACGAACGGGTCAAACCAGACCTGTAGGGTGCCCTGCACCCGTTGCTCCATAAAGACGACCTTCCAGTTGTCGAAGCGCAGCGCGAGCACGTCGCCGTCGTCGGAGAAGTAGACGAGCCCCTTGCGCGGGCTCGTGTCGACCTCGCCCGTGAGATACGGCAACAGGTCGTAGCCGTCGATGTGCACCTTGTAGGTGCGCTCGCCGATGGTCTTGCCCTTCTTGAGCTCCTCGACGGTGTCGGGGGCGCCCGCCGCGGAGAGGAACGTCGGCAGCCAGTCGTGGTGCTGCACGATCTCGTTCGAGACGACACCCGCGGGGATGTGGCCCGGCCAGCGGATCATCTCGGGGATGCGGAAGGCACCCTCCCAGTTCGTGTTCTTCTCGCTGCGGAACGGCGTCATTCCGCCATCCGGCCACGTGTTCATGTGGGGCCCGTTGTCGGTCGAGTAGATGACGATCGTGTCGTCGGCGATATCGAGCTCGTCGAGGCGGTCGAGCAGGGTGCCGACCAGGGCGTCGTGGTCGATCATCGTGTCGTGGTACTCGGACTGCCAGCGTCCGGACTGCCCGATGCTCTCGGGCTTGGGGTGGGTGCGGAAGTGCATGTGGGTCGTGTTCACCCAGGTGAAGAAGGGCGTGCCGGAGTCGACGGCCCGGCCGATGAAGTCGCGCGCCGCCTCGACCACCACGTCGTCGATGGTCTCCATGCGCTTCTTGGTGAGCGGCCCCGTGTCCTCGATACGCTGCTTGCCGCGCGGCCCGTACCGCCCGTCGACCGTGTCGTCGAACTCGTCGGTCGCCCACGAATGGATGACACCGCGGGGGCGGGCCATCTCGTCGAAGTTCGGGAAGTCCTCCTTCGGCGGCCAGTTCGCGGCCTCCGGTTCCTCCTCGGCGTTGAGGTGGTACAGGTTGCCGTAGAACTCGTCGAAACCGTGCACCGTCGGCAGAAACTCGTTCTTGTCGCCGAGGTGGTTCTTGCCGAACTGCCCCGTCGCGTAGCCGAGCGGCTTGAGCAGCTCGGCGATCGTCGGGTCTTCGGCGCGCAGGCCGAGGTCGGCCCCGGCGATGCCGACCTTGCTGAGGCCGGTGCGGAAGACGCTCTGCCCGGTGATGAACGACGAGCGGCCGGCGGTGCAGCTCTGCTCGCCGTAGGAATCGGTGAAGCGCATGCCCTCGTCGGCGATGCGGTCGATATTCGGGGTCCGGTAGCCCATGAGGCCGTCGCTGTAGCAGCTGAGATTGGTGATGCCGATGTCGTCCCCCCAGATGACGAGGATGTTCGGCTTGCCGTTGGGCATGAATGCTCTCCTTGGTCGATACGACGGGTGACTCATCGATCCTGATGCGCCGGGGATGGCGGTTCGTCACCCCCGCGGGGTGAGGAACCGCGCCCGACCCCGGCACACAATCGACGGGCCCCCAGAGACCGACCGGTAGGAGTCACCGATGTCCGAATTCGACTACGGCCCCGTTGAGCTGCTGCTCGTCGCCTTCCCCGCAGGCGGACCGACACCGGCCGTGCTCGAGGCGATCAGCGAGCTGATCGAGTCCGAGACGATCCGGCTGCTCGACCTCGTCATCGTCTCCCGCTCGGCGACGGGCGAGATCACCGCCGTCGACATCGAAGACGTCAGCGACGAGTACGGGTTCGGCACGGTCGAACTCGAGGCCAGCGGGTTGGCCTCGGACGACGACATCCGGGAACTCGCCGAGGACCTGCCGCTCGGCTCGTCCGCCGCACTGCTGGTGGTCGAGATGCTCTGGGCGAAAAAGCTGGCGAACCGGATGTCGGATGCCGGCGGTTTCGTCGTGCACACCGACCGCATCCCGGCCCTCGTCGTCAACGCGGCGCTCGCCGCGCTCGCAGAGTAAGGAACCACGCCATGCCCCTCTTCCGACGCGTCGGACGCCCCGGACTCCTCGGCCTCGCCGCCCGCACCGCGGTGGTCGCCGGCACCGCGACCGCGGTGAGCGGCGGCATGCGGCGCCACCAGCAACAGCGCGCGACCGAGCAGTGGGAACAGCAGCAGTACGAGGCGGAGCAGCAGCAGGCGGCGGCGCCGGCCGCGGCATCCATCGCTCCTGGCACTGCAGGCGTCGATCTCGTCGGCGAACTGCAGAAGCTGGAGTCGCTGCACGCGGCCGGGGCGCTCTCCGACCAGGAGTTCGCGGCGGCGAAAGCGAAGCTGCTGGGCTGACGCGGCTGGTAGGCCGACCTAGGCGGCCGGCGCCTGCGTGATGCGCACGGTGTTGCCCGACGGGTCGCGGAAGGCGCAGTCGCGGGGTCCCCACGGCTGGTCGATCGGCTCCTGCAGCACCTCGGCGCCCGAGGCACGCACGCGCTCGAACGTCGCGTCGAGGTCGTCGGCGCGGAAGATCAGCATGGGCAGCACGCCCTTGGTGAGCAGCTCCTGCAGGGCGTCGCCGTCGGCCTGCGAGCGGCCGGCGTGGGGCACCGAGATGACGATGTCCACACCGGGCTGCGCGTCGCTGCCCAGGGTGACCCAGCGGTAGGGGCCGGCTGGCACGTCGTTGCGTACCTCGAGCCCGAGAGCGTCGGCGTAGAAGGCGATCGACTCGTCGACGTCGTTGACGGTGATGTTGATGTACTGGAGTGCGACTGTCATACCGGCAATGTATTCCGGGGAGTGCGGTGGCGCTTCTCGGATCCTGCTCGATCGGCTAGACGGGCGCGACCCGCGCTCACTAATCTGTTTGCCGTGTCTGGGCCGGATACCACCGTCGAGTTCGCGAGACCGCACGGCCTTCGGCGCATGATCGGCCGCGATCCGGGGGAGCGCCACCGCACGACGACCCCGTTGGAGCTTCTCTTCGACCTGACCTTCGTGGTCGCGTTCGCGCAGGCCGGCGACGAGCTCGCGCACTTCACCGCCGAGGGCCGTCTGTCGACGGCGGTGTGGGGGTTCCTCTTCGTCGTGCTGTCGGTCTGCTGGGCCTGGATCAACTACACCTGGTTCTCGTCAGCGTACGACACCGACGACTGGGCGCAACGGCTGCTGACGATGGTGCAGATGGTGGGCGTCATCGTGCTCGCGCTCGGTATTCCCGCGGTATTCGAATCGCTCGACTCCGGGGAGCCGTTCGACTACCGGGTCGTCGCGGTCGGCTACGTCGTGATGCGCACGTCGCTCATCGCGATGTGGGCGCGGGTGGCCAAGCAGGACCCGGTCAGCAGGCGGGTGGCGCTGCGCTACGTCGGGTACAACGCGGCCATCCAGGCGGCCTGGGTGACAGTCGCGTTTATGCGCATCGAGAGCGTGCCACTGCTCGCCGCGATTCTCTCCCTGCTCTGGATCGCCGAATTCGTCGGTCACACCTACGCGACCCTGGACGCGGATGTCGCGAGCGATTCCTGGCAGGGAACACCGTGGAACGCGCATCACATCGTCGAGCGCTATGGGTTGCTCGTCATGATCACCCTCGGCGAGGGTGTGCTCGGCACCATCGCCGCGGTGAGCGCCGTGGTCGCGCACCTCGGGTGGACCGGCGAGGCCGTGCTCATCGTGATCGCCGGCACCGGCCTCACCTTCGGGCTCTGGTGGACCTACTTCATCGTGCCGTCGGCCCCGGTGCTCTCCCGGCACCGCCGGCGCAAGTGGGTGTGGGGCTACGGGCACATCCTGCTGTTCGCCTCCGTCGCGGCCGTCGGCGCCGGGCTGCACGTGGCCGCCTACGCGGCGGAGGGCGAGACCTCGATCGGCACGGTCGGGGTCGTGCTGTCGGTGGCGATCCCGGTCTTCGTGTTCTGCATCGCCTACTTCGTGCTGTACTCGGTGCTGTTCCGCGCGGTGGACCCGCTGCACATCGTCTTGGCGGTCGGCATGGTGGTGTTCCTCGTGCTCGCGGTGGCCTTCGCCGGGGCCGGGCTGCCGCTGGGTTGGTGCCTGATCGTCGTGATGCTGTCGCCGTTCGTGGTGGCCGTCGGTTACGAGACCGCGGGGTACCGGCACGTCGAACAGGACGTGCGGCGGGAAAGCTGACGGGCCGTTACTCGCAGACCGGCCCAAGGAGAGTAGCGTCAGGCTTCTGCACGTCGAGCCTTTCCGACCGAAACGAGTTGCCGTGCACATCCCCGCATCCGCCCGACTCCTCGCGCTCGCCGTCGTCGGCGTCGTGCTGGTCAGCGGTTGCACCGACGCGCAGGCGCCGGCCGCGGCATCCAGCATCGAGATACCCGACCTCGGACCCCTTCCCGCATCCGACGTCCTGACTCCCGACCAGATCGAGCAGGAGCGCCTCGCCGGAGTGGAGGCGAGCTGGCTGCAGGTGACGGGGTCGTATCCGGATGCGGTGAGGCCGGATGCCGCGTTCGTCGGTTTCACGCCCGGATACACCTACGTCGACGCGCTCGACGAGTGCTACATCGACAGCGGTCTCGCCCTCGACCGCAAGACCGACGAGGTCGGGGTCTCCCGCCGCACCGGCACGACCGTGCGCAGCGAAGCGGACGCCGTCGCGGTGTACCTGTGCCAGACCGCGGTGGTCGTCTCCCCGCCGCCGATGAACGCGGCGCAGATCGGGTATTACTACGACTACCTCACCGAGTTCCTGGCCCCGTGTTACGCGGCCAACGACATCGGCAATGCGGCGGCCCCGGAGCGCGAGACGTACATCGCGTCCTGGCCGTCGACCGGCTGGTTCCCGGGCCTCGGCGACCTGTACGGCACCGCGGCCGCGGCCGCGGTGATCGACGCGTGCCCCAAGCCGTTCAGCTGATCGTCACCGCTTTGCTCTAACGGGCGCGGGACACCGCGGCGACCGCGGAGACGCGCAGGAAGTCGAGCTTCTCGGCCGCCTCCGACCCCGTCGCCGCCGTGTACGCCACGATGCGCAGGTCGGTGCCCGCGACGGTGAACACGTCGCAGTCGACCTCGACGTCGCCGACGATGTCGCTGTGCACCACTTTGCGCTCGGACTGGTGCTCGGCCACGTCCCCGCTGTCCCAGAGCTCCCGGAATCTCCGGCTCGACTCCGTGAGCTCGGAGACGAGGGCGGTCACCCCGAGGTCCGCGGGATAACGCCCGTGGACACGACGCAGGTCGGCGACGAGCGAGGCTTCGAACGCGCCCGTGGATCCGGAGCGGCTGACCAGCTGCATTTCGTCGTGGCCGAGTCCGGTTCCGCCGAAGTGCGCGCGCAGCAGGTTGGGCCGCTGCGTGCCGGTCGTGGCCGGCGTGCCGAGCAAGGCCGCCCAGAGCGGGCTCCACGTCAGCAGATCCCACGCCGCGGTGAAGACGGCGATGGGTGTTTCGCCCAGCCGCGCCACCATGCGCTGCACGCCGGGCGGGATGTGGCTGGGCACGTCGGTCGGCGTCGGCGGCAGCAGCCCGGCCACCACGAATAGGTGGTCGCGCTCGGTATCGCTCAGCTGCAGGGCCCGGGCGAGCGCGGCGGCGACCTGGGCGGAGGGCCGGCGGGCGCGGCCCTGCTCGAGACGCACGATGTAGTCGACGCTGAGGCCGGCCAGCATCGCGAGCTCCTCGCGGCGGAGCTCGACCGCGCGGCGCGAATCTCCCGCGGGGAATCCGACGTCGACGGGGGAGAGGCGGTCGCGCCAGGAGTGCAGCAGTGCGCCGAGGTCGCCGTGGGGATCGGGGGTCATTTCTCCAGTGTGACAGCGGACGCGGCATCCTGACTGGTACTGCCAGTCCTCATGCTGAGGCGGGCCACGACACGGGCGGCGGCCCGGCGCAGACTCGGCACATGACAACAACACTCATCACCGGGGCCAACAAGGGCCTCGGATTCGAAACCGCCCGCCGACTCATCGAAGCCGGCCACACCGTCTGGATCGGCGCACGCGACGACGAGCGCGGCACCCGCGCCGCCGACACGCTCGGTGCCCGCTTCGTGCAGCTCGACGTGACGAGCGACGCCTCCGTCGCCGCGGCCGCCCAGACGGTCGCCGCCGAGGGAGGCCTCGACGTGCTGATCAACAACGCCGGCATCATCGGCCCGCATCGTGCAGTCGAAGACCTGACGGCGGATGACGCACTCGAGGTCTTCGGCACGAACGTGATCAGCGTCGTGCGGGTGACCAGCGCGTTCCTCCCGTTGCTGCGCGAATCCAGCGCCCCGACCATCGTCAACGTGACGAGCGGTCTCGGCTCGTTCAGCTCCGTGCTCGACGCCG
This sequence comes from Conyzicola lurida, assembly GCF_014204935.1. Lineage (NCBI taxonomy): Bacteria > Bacillati > Actinomycetota > Actinomycetes > Micrococcales > Microbacteriaceae > Conyzicola > Conyzicola lurida. Next base: position 998,523 of record NZ_JACHMJ010000001.1, read on the forward strand.
ACCGCATCGAGTCGCAGATCGTCGCCCCTCTCTACACGTCGTCGAAGTCGGCCGTGACAATGCTCACCGTGCAGTACGCGAAGGCGTTCCCCGAGATCCGCATCAACGCCGCGGACCCGGGCTACACGGCCACCGACCTCAACGGCCACAGCGGCACGCAGACCGTGACGGAGGGCACCGACGCGATTGTCGAGCTCGCGACGCGCGGCGGTTCGGGCGCGACCGGCACGTTTATCGACCGCGCGGGTATCGCCGCGTTCTAGTCCCGGCGCGCTGGCTCCCGGCCTTTTCGGCCGGGAGTCAGCCACGGCACCAGGCGCACGAAGACGACCATCCCGACGAGTTCGACCAGCGTCTGGGTGACGACGGCGAGCGGCGCGAGGCCGAGTGTCGCGGGCAGCGCTAGGGCCAGCGGAAGCACGACCAGCGAATTGCGGGTCGCGCCGCTGAAGACGACGGCGCGCACCGCCGGCACGTCGAGACGTGCCACCCGGCCCGCGGCCAGACCGACCACGGCCATGATCGTCAAGAACGCCAGGTAGATCGGAACGAGCCGCAAGAGCGCGGTCGCCTGGGCGCCGACCGCAGCGATCTGGGACCCGACGACGACCGCGAGGGTCAGCATCATGAGCGGCACCATCGCCCCGGCCATGACTCTGACCAGGAGAGCTGCCGCGGGGAACCGGCGCGCGAGCGCCTGCACGACGGCGGCGCCTGCCAGCGGCGCGACGATCAGCAGCAGGAGCGCCTCGACGAACGGGCCGATCTCGATCAGCCCCGCGGCCTCCTCGCCGAGGAAGAGCAACAGGTAGAGCGGCAACAGCAGCACCTGCGCGAGCATCAGCAGCGGTGCCGCGGCCAGCAGCCGGGTCTTTGCGCCGCCGGCCAGCCCGGTGAACACGATCACGTAGTCGACGCACGGGGTGAGCAGCACCAGCAGCACGCCGATCACCAGCGCGCGGTCGTCGGCGACGAAGCGGGAGAGAGCCCACGCCACGACCGGGACGACGACGAAGTTCACGACGAGCACCGTGCCGACGAAACGCCGGTCGCGGAAGGCCCGGCCGACCTCGATCAGCGGCACGGCGAGAAACGTGGCGAACAGCAGGAGCGCCAAGACCGGGTAGACGGCGAGAGTCAGAACCGGGGCGACGGATGGCGCGCCCATACCGACCGCGGCGCCGAGAAGGATCGCGGCGAGATAGAGCACGACCTGCCGGCGCTCCCACCAGGCGACGACGGTGCTCATCCGCTCAGCCTAGGGGCGCGGCTCCCGACGCATCCGCTGCAGCCAATCGGTGACGAGGGCGGAGCACAGGCCCGCCTGCTCGATGACGACGTTGTGGCCGGCCGCGTCGAGCGTGGCGTAGGTGGCGCGGGGGTAGTGGTCGATGCGGTTCCACGCGTCGGAGTAGCCGACGACGTCGTCCTGTCGGCCGGTGAGATGCAACGTCGGTTGCACGAACGGTTTGGGGTGCGCGTCTTCGGGTTCGAGGTCGAGCGCGTAGTGCGCTGCGATGCGGTCGATCGCCTGTGCGTCGGCGCCCTCGATGCCGGGCAGGATGTGCGCCAAGAACGCGCGGGCGTCGTCCGTCGATTCGACGACGGCGTCTTCGCGATACTGGTCGAGGGCTGCTCCGAGGAGCGGTTCGATGTCGGGGTCGCGGTGCAGCACGGTGCGCGGCGGTACGGTGCGTTGCGGGTGTGGGGCGACGAAGACGCCGGCCAGGGTCGCGAGCCCGAGAACCTGCGGGCGGAGTTCGTGCGCGACGTGGCGCGCGATCATGCCGCCGAACGAGTTGCCGAGGACCGCGAACGGCTCGTCGCCGAGGCGGGACGTGATTTCGGCGACGACGGCGTCCGCGACATCCTGCGTGCTCTTCATGCCTGTCGCCGGCGATCGGGTCGCACCGGGCAGATCCAGGTAGATGCGCCGCCAGTCGCCGGAACGCTCGAACGTCGGGTCGAGGGGGAGCAGGCTGCGGTGGTCGAGGCCGAAGCCGTGGAGGAGGACGAGCGGGGTGCCGGAGCCTGATTCATGTGCAAACACGGTGCGAGGCTACCGGGAGGCACCGTCATCATCCGGCCGTTCGGAGCCGGGGACGTCGCCGGAGAAGAAGGTGACGAGAATGGCCACGGTCGCGACGACGGGAAGGAACCAGAGCGCTGCCGGAAGGAATCCGAGTCTGAACGGGCCGCGTACGCCCTCATCGGCCCACACGAGGTACCACCAGCCGTCGAGCAGGGCCGCCGGTACGAAGATGACAGCGAGCGCGATGAGCGTGACCTTCGTCGCGTACGACCAGCGCTTCGGCATGGTGTGACTCTAGCCGCGTGGGCGGTGACGGTGCCCGGTCCTCGCGCTCGGATGCGGCACGGATATCATCCGCACGGTCGGACAGGGCCGACGAGCGGATGACGCGCCCGCGGGCTCGCTGCTCCTAGCCTCGGAACATGACGGACAACAGCTCGGCGCAACCGGTGGTGACGGCCGCGCGAGACATCGGGTTCCGTTTCGTCCTCAGCGCGGCCTTCGCCGTCCTCACCCTGTCGGGCGGGTACTTCCTCAGTTGGATGGGCTCGCGAAGTGCCAACCAGTTCGTCCTGGTGGACGGTTCCGGTGACGAGGGAGCGCAACTCGGCGTCGCCTTCGGAGTGCTCACGGGTGTTCTGGTTTTCGGAACGGGAATGCTCTGCTTCATCCGGGTGGACACCTACCGCTACGCGATTCCCGGGTGGGTCGCACAGATCGTGGTTATAGCGCTCGGTTTGTTCTCCCTGCTCCTTGGCTTCCTCTTCGGACTCGGAGGACTGGCAGGGCCGCCCGCGGACCAGAGCTGGCAGGCGGAGTACGCGCGTTCCCTGCGGGGATGGCTGCCGCAGTTCCCGCTTCTCGGAGTGGTCGCGATGGTCGAGACCGCTCTGATCTTCCGCACCCTGCGGCTGGAAGGGCGGACGCCGGGATGGCGCGTGCCGCTGGTCTTCGCCGCGGTGATTATCGCCGCAGTGGTGGTGCTCGTCGGCATCGCGTGGGGGATTTCACCTCGAAGTGTGGGCACTTAGGACGTTTCTTGGTGTGCCGGACATGTACGTAGTACGTGGCCGCAATCGACCGAACGGACAGCATGCCAACCTCGACCGACACCACCCTGTTGAGCATCGACGAATACTCGACGGTTTCCGTCGACATGACCCATATACTCGTCGCGATGCTGGAGGGGCGTTCCGAATGACCGTCCGACGTACTCTCGCGGCGCCGAACATTCTCGGACTCGACGGCACACTCATGTGCCATCCCGAGGTGTCGAAGTGATGCCGCCCGAGTCGATGCTCCGCGACGCGCTCCGCGAGCCAGTAAGTACGGTCGTGCATCAGGCGCTGATGGACGCTTCCGCTGAGGCCGAAGTCATGGCCGGTCGTGGCCGGGGCGGTCTGCTGTTTCGACGTCTGAGCCGCCGGGCGGCGGCCGTGATCGCCGCAGTCACCCTATCCAGTGCCGTGGTCGCAGCGGCCGCCATCCCGTTTGCCCTGGACGTGCTCTTCCCGCCTCCGGTGTCGACGTCGTTCACCTTCGAATCCGGAGTCGTCTGCGACATCGACATCAAGGTGACCCCGGACTTCGCGTCGAACAGACATCCCGAGGCGTCAATGGATGTGGCACAGAGATTCGTCAGATCTCTCGACATTGCTGCACTGCCGATCCAACACGCGATCGACCATCCTTCCGGAGAACGGTCAGCCATGGCCCTCGCGGAAGAAGCAGCGAAGGCTGCTCGAGAAGCGGCCGGATTGCCGGAACCCACCCCGGACCCGCACTGGGCCGAGGCCGAAGCTGTCTCCAGCGCTGTCACGGCAGCGATCAGGGCGGAACTGGCGGACAAAGGCATGGAATACGGCGTCTCCATCGAGACGGGGACCCAATGCAGGTAGGCCTGCGGGAACGGATCAGCGCGCTCACCGAGACGAATGTGGACGACCTGTTCTCCTACTTCGCTCGCCGAGTAACTCCGCGCGATGAGGCGGCGGACCTCGTAGGGGAGACGATGCTCGTCGTCTGGCGGAGGGCCGGAGACGCGCCGACTGACGATCTCCGGGCGCGCATGTGGATTTTCGGCATAGCCCGGCACGTCTTGATGAACCACGAGAGAGGTCGTCGGCGGCGGATCGTGCTTACCAGCAGGATCCGTGACGACATCGTGGCCGGCACGACTTCGCCCGATGCCGACGGCGAATCCGTCGAACTGCGGCTCGCTATCCGCCGACTCCCGCCGAAGCAGAGAGAGGTCATTTTCCTCGTCTACGGAGAAGGCTTCACGCTCGTCGAAGCCGGCAAGATCATGAACGTGTCAGCGTCCACAACACGATCTCGCCACTCATATGCCCTGAGCGCGCTCAGGTCCCACCTGAGCCCGGTCGATGGCATCGATCACGCCCTCTCGTCCGCGACCGTCGTCGAGGGCTGAACTCCACGCGTTGGTCTAGTATCCGCTGCGCAGGTGACTACTTCCTGCTGCCAGACCCAACCCCGCACCGATCGCGTGGACGGGTGGGTTCGGGATATCACCAGGCCCAACCCGCGAGAGATGTATGGTACCGCCCGGCAGATTCGAACTGCCGCCCCTGCTTCCGGAGGGCGGAAGGAGCCCCTGAAATGGTGCCATTCACTGGCAACTTCCGCGTGAATTCAGTCTTTTCGGGTCATCCTGGATCGCTTCGAATCGGATCGTTTTCCGCGAAGTGTTGCCATTCTGTTGCCACGGCTGAGTCATCTGTCCCGCCCTCGCGTTGCCGGATCGAGCTCTGCGCCAGCCGAAACGGGATATGCAACTAAACCTCGCTGCGCGGACGGTGAAGTTCGTGGAGTCAGGTGCCCGCTGGACGATCGCCTATCGGGCACTCGCTTTGGCTAGTTGCGAGACCGCGAAGCCAGTGTTGATCGCGAGCCGTTAGAACACCAACACGGGACGGCCCCGTACTCCGCCTTCCTCGACGAGTCGTTGGGCTTCGACGACCTGTTCGAGCGGGTAGGTGCCGGCGACGCGGAGCGTGAGCGCTCCGGACTCGGCCTGGTCGCGCAATCGCGTGAGGGCTGCTGTGTCCCGGATGCGGTCGTAGACGAAGACGGGGAACCAGCGGACACCCCGGTCGGTGTCGCCGGAGAATCCCTTGAAGGTGGCGATGGCGCCGCCGTCGCGCACCGCGGCGGCGATCGAGTCGCCGACTGATCCGCCGTCGATGACACCATCCACGCCCTCGGGGAGGAGCTGGCGAACGGCGGCGGGGAATTCGGTTCCTCGCGGGAGTACGTGATCGGCTCCTAGGCTCTTGACCAGGTCGCGATCTTTCTCTGCTGCGTCGGCGATGACTGTTGCGCCGGCCGCTTTCGCCAATTGGACCGCGTATCCGCCGATTCCGCCGGCCGCGCCGGTCACTGCGATAGTTGCTCCGGGAGTCAGCGCCAGCGCGTCCATACCCATCTGTGCGGTCAGAGCGCTCATCAGCAGGGTCGACGCTGCCGTGAGGTCGATTCCCTTCGGTGCGAGGACGACCGATTCCGCCGGGACGACGACGTACTGCGCCTGCCCGCCAAGATTCAGCTTCGGCTCTGTGATGGCGATCGCTTCGACGTCAACGCGCAGCTCGGGGCGCACGCCGTCGCCGACCTCATCGATCGTGCCGGCGATTTCCCACCCGACCACATACACGTCAGACGGCGGGTTCGATTCCGGGTCGTACTGGGCAGAGAGGCCCTTACGGATGTTGGCGTCGGCCGGGTGCACGGCAGCGGAGGCCACCTTGATCCGCACTTGCCCGGGGCCGGCATGAGGTTCGGGCAGCTCCAGCACGCGCATGACCTCGCGGCCACCGAATTCGGTGAACCCTACGGCCTTCATCGCGCGCCCTCGCTCTCAGCACCCGCGAGCCGCCAGTCTTGTCGTGCAGACCACTGTTTCAGAGTCGTGGTGCTCAGCCCGTAATGCGCGGCATGGTGAGGACGCGCCGGGTAGCCGACAACGTCGTCCCAGTGTCGGCCTTCCGCATAGTGCGTCCCGGTGACCTGCTCCCACTCCTCGGGAGCGTGGAAGACGGCCGTGATCTGTCGGTTCGCGGCCGCGGAGACAATCTCTGCAATCTCGCGAAAAGTGAGCACGTCGCCGGCGAACTCGATCTCGGCCTCGTGGAACGTGTCGGGGTCGGCAACGGCGGCCGCGACGGCAGCCCCTAGGTCTTCCGCATTGATCAGAGCCATCGCGGTCTGCGGTCCTGTGGCCGTCATGAGTTTTCCCTCGGGAAGGTCGGGGAACATGTCGAGGCGTTTCCCGGGGAGCACGTTGTCCATGTACCAGGCCGGCTTGAAGATCGTCCAGCGGTCGATGCCCGACTGGCGTACCGCGTCCTCCGCTCCCTCTTTGTTGTCCCAGTACGCCCGGAACAGCCCGTCCTGCCGGTAATCCGGGTAGCGGCTACGCCACCCGGTGCCCGATACGGACGTGTGGATGAGCTGGGAGACGCCGGCTCGCTTGGCTGCCGTCGCGATGTTCCGGGCCTGTTCCTGCTCGGAGTCGCCGTACAACTGCACGGAGAACACCGCGTCATGCCCGGCGCTGGCCGCTTCCAGGGACGCCAGGTCATCGAGGTTCCCGGCCGCCAATTCGACGCCCTGCTGCGTGAGCGCGCGGGCGGGCGCTGATTCGGGATTGCGCACGAACCCCGTCACTGAGTGGCCGCCGCGCAGGAGTGCTTGAACAACCGCACCACCTTGCATACCCGTGGCTCCGGTTACCAGCACCTTCTTGAACCTCACCATCGTGTCTCCTTCATGAGTGGACGCACATCGGAAGTGCGCGAGAAACTGATACTATACCGTATCGAAACAAGATCGTATCGAAACGGGATAGCTTCACCCAGATCACATTTCGGACGACCGCCCGACACCCCACCGGTATTCTGGAGAACACCATGACTGTCGATTCCCCAGCCTCGCTGCGCCAGCGCCCCGCCGGCAACGTAGGACGCACGCGAGACCTCGGGCGCGATACAAGGATCCTCGACGCCGCCCTCGACCTGATTAGCGAGCAAGGCCCCGGGGCGATCAGCATGGAAGCGATCGCCGCTCGCGCCGGCGTCGGCAAGTCCACCGTCTACCGCCGCTGGGGAAACCTCCCCGACCTGCTGGCCGACGCAGTCGATACGATCACCTTCGCCAGCGTTCCCACTGCGACGGGAAACGTCCGCGATGATCTCCTAGAGGGCATCATCGCGGCGTCGGGGTGCATGGACCCGCGCCGCCAGCGCATTATCAGCGCCCTTCTGAGTGCCGGCATCGATCAGACCGAACTCGTCAGAGCACTGCGAAACCGATTCATCGACGCGACCGCAGCAGCGATGAGGGTGGCCGTTCCCGAACGGGCTGACCCCGAGTGGCCGATAGGGTCAATTGAGCTCGCCGCCGTCATCGGGCTCCTGACCGGCCTGCCCCACATCACCGGCCATCCCATCGATCGCGCCGACTTCGAGCGCATCGTCGACGAGGCCCTGCTCCCTTTGCTGGCGCGCCACTCCCGCTAGGGTGCTAGCTCGCGGCATACGACCGAGAACAGAATGATCGCGAACGGCAACGGCCTCTCGATCGCGCGGGGACTGTCTGTTTGAGGGTCCCTGAACGGGTCTATTTCCCGGCCTTCGCGCCTTCCTGCCGCTGGACTGTTCGATAGACAGTTGACCGGGCGACGTTGAATAGTTCGGCCAACTCTGCCGTCGTGTGCGTCCCTGCTCGGTAGACCTCCATCAGGTGCCGCTGCTGTGGCAGAGACAGCTTGGGTTGCTTTCCGCGAAGCTGGCCCTTCGCCTTGGCGATCGCCATGCCTTCCCGCGTTAGCGATCGAATGAGGTCGGACTCGAACTCGGCGACCATTGCGAGCACGTTGAACAGCAAGCGGCCGACCGGGTCTTTCGGGTCGTGGACCGAGCCGCCGATGCTCAGCTTCACCCCCTTTGAGGGTGAGTTCGTCGACGATGTCGCTCGCATCGCGGAGGGACCGTGCCAAGCGGTCGAGCTTGGCAACGACGAGCGTGTCGCCAGTGCGACACGAGGCAAGCGCGACCCGCAGTCCAGGGCGTTCTCGATTGGTGCCAGTCAGGCCGTGATTGGTGTAGATGTGACTGGGGTCGACTCCAAGCTTCGCAAGAGCGAGTCGTTGGGCGGTGAGATCTTGATCAGCTGTGGACACGCGTGCGTATCCGATTAGTAGTTCATTCATGCCCGCAATCTCGTCCGCTTACGTCACCGAAACAACCACCGACCCCAACCGCCCTAGTCTCGGATCGGGATCCCTCAGCGCGCAGGAGACCTGTCGGCTCCGCGGTTCCGGCAAATCCGCTGAATGCAGGGCGCATCCTCACGCGATGGATGACGCAGTGGCCACCCCGTCAGGGTGACCTATTTAGGTTTCATGTCGGTGATTGTGAGGGTATGACTGCTTCCTTGACCACTTCCACGAAATACGATTTCGTTCGCGGCTTTCCCACTAACGAGACGGTGACCCGCGCATATGATGCGGCGGACTTAATGCGAGCCGTGATGGTGTACAAGCACTTCTTTCCGGCCGTGTCGGGCATGGCGATCTTCACTGGGACCCAGGCCGCAGGCATCAGGACGAATCGCGTTTTTGGCACGATGGACACCCGTCCGGGGCAGGTCGGTTTCACCCTCAACTCTGACACCCCCTACGCGCCAGTGCTTCTTGATTTGAGCGAGGGGCCGATCGCAGTTGACGTTCCGGCCGGCCCGATCGTCGGTGCCGCGCTGAACGTCGACCAGAGTTGGATCGCCGACCTCGGCATTCCCGGTCCCGAGGCGGGGAAGGGGGCGCGACACGTCTTCGCGGCGGCAGGATATGACGGCGAGATACCCGACGAGGGGTACGTGCACCACACATTCGGCAACCGGGTGGTCGTCGGCCTTCGGGCCATTCCCCGGGACGGAGACGTGACGGCAGCGCTGGAACTGCTTCGCTCGGTGAGGGTAGTTCCGGTGGACGGCCGTCCCGGATGGGAAGAGCCGAAGTGGATCGATTTGACCGGTTTACCGCAGGACACCACCCCGCTGGGTGTTGAGGGAACCCTTGACTACTGGCGTCTTCTGCACGAGTACGTGGATACCGAACCAGTGCACGAAGCAGACCGCGCTTATCTGGGAGAGCTTGCGGCCCTCGGAATTCGCACCGGCGCACCTTTCGAACCGGATGCGCGAATCGAGCGAATCCTTGCGGAAGCGGCGATCGAGGCGAATGCGCAGCTTCGAGTACAGTCGCTGGCCGATCGCCGCACCGACCGGGTGGTCTGGGCCGGCCAGCAATGGGAATGGGTCACACTCCGTCCCGAGAACGCGAACTTCGAGATCGATTCCCGCGTCGATGTGGAAGCACGAGAGACATGGTTTTACCAGGCGATCGCATCCTCGCCGGTGATGTTCAGACGTCAAGCCGGGAGCGGTTCCCTGTACTGGTTCGTAGCCCGCGACTCTGAGGGCAAATATTTAGACGGAGGCAGGTCTTACGCGCTCGACGTCCCGCTTCCCGTGCCTGCTGGGCTTTTCTGGTCTCTCACCGTCTACGACGCCTCGACCCGCTCCCAGATAGACACCGATCAAGGAGTCGCCGCGGTCCGGTCGATGTTCGAGCTGGACGGCAAACTCGACTCCGACCGCATCTCTATCGCCTTCGGCCCGGAAAGACCCTCAGGCGACAATGCGGCATGGGTGCAGACGATCCCCGAGCGCGGATGGTTTGCATATTTCCGAATCTACGGCCCCACGGTCGCCGCATTCGACGCCACCTGGATACTCAACGACATCGTCGCGAGCTAGTGACTCAGAGGCAAAGGCAAAGGCAGAGCAGTACTTGCCGGGGCGCCGGGATCGCGGCAATGACGGAGTAACGAGGCGCACATTCGATGCCTGTCGCGGCTTTGTAGCGTGCGCCTCGACGGGCAACTCTGACGTTGGCTGACCGCCTCGAGGCCTCAATGAACCGCCAGCTCTGCGTGTCTCGAAAAACAAAAATTTCTCCGAGACACGCAGAACTGGCGTTGCGTTGAAACAGAGTCGGCGGGGTTCCGCGGGACCACCTCTCTCAGAAGTACGTCTCACCGTTTTCGGTTTCATCGATCTGACCACAGGGCTTTTCGAGACTGCTGTCTAAAGGTCCGATAGTCGGTGGTCTTACGGACGTGGGATGCGACGGAGATCCGCACTGAGATCAGGCTCGGTGGAACAGAACTTGCGTTCTTGCGCGGCGACCGAAATTCATCTTTCGCCCCACGGCCGACTCGGGGTCGTTTGGAGCGAGCTCCGCTTGACGGCCGGAACGCCAGTCCGATTGCCGAACCGCCTGCGTCGATGGTGCTTTCGTCGGCTGGGCAGAGTAGCCGACTCTTAATCGGTGCTGTCGAGAATGAGTTGAGTCGCTTCGGCCGGTGCGTCCCATTGAGGGAAGTGACCGCACCGCCCGAACCAGTGCAGCACGGCGTCGGGAAAAAGTTCCGCGGCGCGAGCGGCCTGTCGAGGCACGGTCACCAAGTCGCGCCGCCCCCAACCGATCGTGACTCGGCCGGGCACTGTGCCGGCCGGAGCGCCCTGTTGCTTGGGTCCTTTAGTGAGGGCGTTCAGAGCGGCGCCAGTCGCCGGGGAATCAGCCAGTCCGCGCACGTCCGGCAGCACGGTCTCCTCTGAGAGCGCCCAAGGCCGCGCTGACAGCTGCGCCAGCAGCAAAGTCCTTCCGACTGAGCTGCCGAGCAGGGCTGGCAGCCTGCCTCGCAGCGCGCGGACCAGAGCGATCGACGGCCGCAACGTCGCGCCGAAGACGAAGAGCTCGCGTCGGTTCCAAAAGCCTCCCGGGTCCAACGCCACAGTGTCGCCGCCGACTCCCCGCCGTGCGAGCTCCAGCACAATTCGGCCGCCCATTGACTGGCCGACGGTCGAGACCCCTTCCAGTCCCTGCTCGCGGATGAAGTCCGCGACGGAGTCGGTCAGTCTGGCGATCGAGACCTCGCCGGTCAACGGCGCCGTCTCACCGAACCCTGGTAGGTCGACAGCGATGATCTCACGGTGCTCAGCCAGTTCGTCGAGGATCGGGGACCACGATTGCCACCCTGCGCCCAGACCGTGTACTAGCAGCAGCGGTCTACCACTTCCGCGTCGAATATGATTTAGCTTCACACCCTCAACGCTAACTGACGCGGATCTTGGCAGCCTGTGAGTATCTCCCTGCCCTGCTGGCCGCGGTAAGAGCGCATGAGGCCAACCCCGATAGACGGTCGCTGAGCGATCACGGTTCGCTCGGCCGTTGCCATCGAACCACGCCTGCGAAAAAATGATGCCCGGTTGCCCCGCCCGGCGAATTTGCCCACGAAGGTGCCCTATCTGCAAGGCGAGTATCGCGTGTCCCAACCCAAAGGACTTGCAGATGAGAGGCCCTTCGACAAGGTCAGGGACCCGTGGGTTTCGACAGGCTCAACCCGCGCGAGAAGTGTGGTGCCCCCAGGCAGATTCGAACTGCCGCCCCTGCCTCCGGAGGGCAGTGCTCTATCCCCTGAGCTATGGGGGCCCGGGTGCTTCACTAGGGTAGCAGCCTGTCGGCGCAGCTCTGTCGCCGGTGGCGTAGGTAGGCTGGAATGATGACCGAAACATCGTGGCGTGACACCCTCAGAGCTCTTCCCGTCTTCTCCGGCGACCTTCCGGACTTCGACACGGCTGCGGCCCCGCAGACCCCCGTCGAACTCCTCGAGGAGTGGGTACGTACGGCGATCGACAGCGACGTTTCGCAGCCGCACGTGATGACGCTCTCCACCGCGACGACCGACGGAGCACCCTCGGCCCGATCGCTGATCCTCAAAGACATCACCGACGAGGGACTCTGGTTCGCCTCGCTCGACTCCGGGCCCAAGGGCCGCGAGATCGCCACGAACCCGCGCGCCGCCCTCACTCTGTACTGGCGCGAGCAGGGCCGCCAGATCCGCGTCAGCGGGTCGATCGAGAAGGGGCCGCGCGAGGTCAGCGAGCGCGACTTCCTCGCCCGCAAGCCCGGCGCACGGGCCGCAGCCATCGCCGGCCCGCAGAGCGAGGTGCTGGCGAGCAAGGAGAAGTTCTCGCAGCGGGTCGAGGAGGCCAAGGCGATCTTCGAGTTCCGCCCCGACTTCGTGCCCGACGAGTGGACCGCGTACCTGGTGCGCCCCGAGTCGGTCGAGTTCTGGCAGGCCTCCCGCGACCGAGACCAGATCCGTCTGCGGTACTCGCGCGACGGCGGCGGATGGGCCAAGAACCTGCTCTGGCCGTAGACCGCCGGGGAAATCTGGGCGCAACAATCGCGTGACAAGATCAAGCATGCAGCGTTCCGTATCGGCCCACCTCGAACTCGATATCTCCGGCAGAACGGACATGGTGTTCAGCCTCGCGGTGAGCGCCAACTCCCTGTTCAACCGGGAATCCCTCTCGATCACGCTCGACGGCGAACCGCAGGTCCCGACCGAGCTCGTCGACCGCCACGGCACCCGGCTGCACCGTCTCATCGGTGGGGCCGGGCGCATGGTCGTCGACTACAGCGCCGAGGTCGAGGGCCGCTCGCAGCCGGCACCGGTCGACGAGATCGACCTCGTCACCTACCTGCGTCCGAGCCGCTACTGCGAATCCGACAGCCTGCTGCCGACCGCGCGCAGCGAGTTCGCCGGTCTCAGCGGCCACGCCCTGCTCACCGCGGTCACCCTGTGGGTGTGGGAAAAACTGAGCTACGTGCCCGGATCGAGCCTGGTGACGGATGGCGCTGCCAGAACTCTGATGGCCCGACGCGGTGTCTGCCGCGACTACGCCCACCTCGTGATCGCCCTTCTGCGTGCCCTCGACGTTCCGGCCCGCATGGCCGCCGTCTACGCGCCGGGTCTCAGCCCGATGGACTTCCACGCGGTGGCCGAGGCGCACATCGACGGGCAGTGGTGGGTCGTCGACGCCACCCGTCTCGCCCCGCGCCAGAGCCTGCTACGCATCTCGACCGGACGTGACGCGGCCGACATCGCGTTCCTCACGAACCACTGGGCCGACCTGATGCTCACCAAGCTCGATGTGCTCGCGGTCGCCGACACCCTGCCGTTCGACGACGGGCAGCAGCTGCTGCAGCTGGGCTGACGACCTCGAAGGGCGGAGAAGCTACTCGGGCTGCCCGAGACCGGCGAGAGCCGCCTCGATGATCGGCAGCGCATCGCCGGGCTCGAAGAACGCGTCCGAGTCCGCGGAGATCCAGTACGGTCCGCTGAACACGTCGGCGTGGCCGAAGGTCTCACCAGGCTGGAAGTAGCCCTCGACCTTGAGCGGGTCTCCGTAGGTCGGCACCGACGGCACCTCGAGAACGAACGCGTTCTTGAGGGTGGTCAGCTCCTCCTCGGGAAGGCTGGCCACGGCGACCTCGACGATCTGGCCGCTGGTCTGCTGCACCCACGCGCAGGCGATGCCCTGGTCGTCGACGATCGTCGCCGCATCCGAGCCCTCGACCGGCTTGTAGGTGGTCTGCGGCACGAAGTTCGGGTCCCAGTCGTACAGTTCCTGCGCGGTGATCAGGGTCTCGCAGCCGATCGTCACCGGGGTGCCGACGGGCTCGGCCGTCGGGGTCGCCGTCGGTTCCGCTGACTGGGTCGGGGCCGGTGTGGCGGCGCTGGAGTTCGTCTCGGTGGGGGTCGCCACGGTGTCGTTCGCGCACGCGGAGAACCCCGCGACGACGACTCCGGCGATGGCAAGCGAGATGAGAACGCGCGAAGCAGGCATAACGACATTGTCGCCTACTCCGTCGCAAAGCCCCTCATAGGCGGTGAGCGCACAGCGGCGACGATAAGCTTGACCACCGTGAATCCTGCCGATCTTTCCGCGTCCCTGCTCGCCATCGTCAACACCGTGGTGTCGAGCCGCGGTGGAGCGCCCGTCACCATCGACGACGTCGTGCTCGAGCGCCCGCGCAACCGCGACCACGGCGACTGGGCGTCGAACATCGCGATGAAGACGGCGAAGGCCGTCGGAGCCAACCCGCGCGAGTTGGCCGCGGAGATCGCGGAGGCCCTGACGGGCGTCAAAGGTGTCTCTGGCGTGGATGTCGCGGGCCCCGGCTTCATCAACATCACACTGGACGCGGCCGCAGCCGGCGCCCTCGCCAAGACGGTCGTCGAAGCGGGCGACTCCTACGGCCAGAACGACTCGCTCGCGGGCCAGACCATCAACCTCGAGTTCGTCTCCGCGAATCCCACCGGCCCGCTGCACATCGGCCACACCCGCTGGGCCGCGCTGGGCGACTCGCTCGCCCGCGTGCTCAAGGCCAGCGGTGCGACCCTGGTCAGCGAGTTCTACATCAACGACGCCGGCAACCAGATGGACAACTTCGGTGCCTCCATCCTCGCCGCCGCCAAGGGGCTGCCCACTCCCGAGAACGGCTACCCGGGGGAGTACGTCACCGAGCTCTCGGTGCGCGTGCTCGAACTCGTGCCGAACCTGCTCGAGCTGCCCGACGACGAGGCTCTCGCCATCGCCCGCGAGACCGGATACCAGCTGCAGCTGACCGAGATCAAAGAATCGCTCGCCCGGTTCAACGTGCACTTCGACGTCTGGTTCAGCGAGCGCGAACTGCACGCCCTCGACCCCGCGACCGGCCGCAGCGCGATCGACACCGCGATCGACCGCCTGCGTGCCCAGGGCCACGTCTACGACGCGGACGACGCCGTCTGGGTGAAGACCACCGACTTCGGCGATGACAAAGACCGCGTCATCCGTCGTGGCAATGGAATCTTCACCTACTTCGCGGCCGACGCGGCCTACTACCTGAGCAAGGGCGACCGCGGCTTCGCGCACAAGATCTACCTGCTGGGCGCCGACCACCACGGCTACGTGCACCGCCTCAAGGCTCTCGCCGGTGCGGCGGGCGACGACCCGCAGAAGGACATCGAGGTACTCATCGGCCAGCTGGTCAGCATCAACGGCGCGAAACTGTCGAAGCGCGCCGGCAACATCATCGAGCTCAACGACCTGCAGTCGTGGCTCGGCACCGACGCGCTGCGCTACTCGCTCGGCCGCTACCCGGCCGACTCGCCACTGACGCTCGACCCCGAGATCCTGCAGAAGCGCACCAACGACAACCCCGTCTTCTACGTGCAGTACGCACACGCCCGCACGCACTCGGTCGCCCGCAACTCGGCGGAGTCCGGCGTCACCCGCGAGGTGTTCGACGCGAGCCTGCTCACGCACGAGACCGAGAGTATCCTGCTCGGCACCCTCGCCGAGTTCCCGCGCATCGTGCGTCAGGCCGCCGAACTGCGCGAGCCGCACCGCGTCGCGCGCTACGCCGAGGAGCTCGCCGGCGCGTACCACCGCTGGTACGACAACTGCCGCGTCACCCCGATGGGCGACGAAGAGGTCACCGACGTGCACCGCACGCGCCTCTGGCTCAACGACGCCACGGGCATCACGCTGAAGAACGCCCTCGGGCTGCTCGGTGTGAGCGCGCCCGACCGCATGTAGCCGTCCACTTTCGAACGAGCCCGAGCCACGACGAACGGATGCCGCGGATGACAGACAACACGACGCTCGAGCTGCCGGAACCGGTCGACGCCGCGCCCGCCGAACCACCGCGTCGTCGCCGGCGCTGGATCGGCTGGGTCGTCGCCGCGGTCGTGCTCGTCGTGCTGCTCGTCGTCGGGTACATCGTGGCCGAGTCCGCGGCGCGCAGCTACGCCACGGGGCTCATCCGGGACGAGCTCGGCGCGGCGCTGTCGCTCGACGCCGACCAGCCGATGGCGATCGACCTCGGCGGGGGATCGCTGCTGATGCAGGCGGCGGGCGGCTCGATCGACCGGGTGACCGTCGACGTCGACGACGTGGCGTTCGGCGACGTGACCGGCGATCTCAGCCTGGCCGCAACCGGTATCCCCATCGACGGCGAGACGCCGGCCGACAGCCTCACGGGCAGCGCCACGATCGACGCCGACAACGTGCAGAAGCTCCGCAGCTACATCAGCGCCATCGACCTCGACGCGATCACCCTCGGCGACGGGGTGGTCGACGTGTCGACGACCGTTCCCGTGCTGGTCTTCTCGCTTCCGGTATCGGCCTCGATCGCGCCATCCGTCGACAACGGCGACCTGCTGTTCTCGCCCGTCTCGGTCACCGTCAACGGCGCGGAGTTCTCGCTCGCCGAACTGCGCGAGGGTCCGTTCGGAGACATCGCCGACCGGGTCGTCGCCTCCCAGTCGTTCTGCGTCGCCGAATACCTGCCGGCCTCGATCGTGCTGACCGGCGTCGACGTGACGCCCGAGCGGCTGCGGCTCGACGTCACCGGCGACGACGTCGTGATCGGCTCCCAGCTGTCGGCCATGGGCACCTGCGACTGAGTCCAAATGTTTACACGGCACCGGCCGCCCCGCGGTTAGGCTGTCGAACATGAGCAATGGTGCAGGTATTGAGTGGACGTCAATCGACGCGCCGAAAGGCCTCCCGCCCCGGTTCCGCTGGATCGGTCTGGTCATCGCCCTCCTGGTGGTCGGCGGGCTCGTCTACTTCGCCGTGGTCGAGGGTGACAAGATCGCCCGGGATGTCGCACGCGACGTCGTCAAGACCGGGGTCACCAGCGCCCTGCAACTCACCGACGGCTCCGAGGTCGAGGTCGACCTCGGCGACGGGCTGCTGCTCGCGCAGGCAGTCACCGGCTCGATCGACGACGTGACGATCACGGTTCCCCGCGTATCGTTCGGCACCGCCGTCGGCACCCTGCGTATCGAGGCCTCCGGTGTGCCGCTCGACCCGCGCGGACCGGTCGACACCCTCGTCGCGACCATGCTCGTCGACGAGACCAACCTCGTCGCCTACAGCCCCCAGCTCACCGGGGTGCCGCTCACCCTGCTCACCATGGCCGACGCCGACATCACGATCGGCGCCGACATCGGGGGAGTGCCGGTGACGGTCGCGCTCGCCCCGTCGCTCAACGAGACCGGCGGCGTGCTGTTCACCCCCGGCGTCGTCACGGCCGGCGGGGTCGCGACGACGGCACCCGAGATCCTGGCCGGTCCGCTCGCACCGCTCGCCGCGCCGATGCTCACCTCGCCCGGCATCTGCGTCGCCGACTTCCTGCCGGCCGACCTGTCGCTGACCTCGGTCGCCGTGGTCGACAGACAGTTCGCGGTCACGGCCGAGGGGAGCGGTGTGCGGCTCAGCGCGCTGGGCGCGAAGGGCACGTGCGAGCCATAGCCCGCGGCACCGATAAGATGTAAACGGCTTCAGGGACCAAGCCGGGTTCGCTCGCCTCACTCAACAATAAATTCCGTGAGGTTCATCCGTGTCTGAAAATCCGCTCGCCCCCTCGTGGCTCGAGCTCCCCGCCGACGCCAACGCTCTCGCCTCCGACGTGTGGTCGCGCAATTCCGCGCGTTCCCCCTCGGGCGAGATCGCGATCGCGGGCGTCGCCTCCACCGAGATAGCCGCGCGCTTCGGCACCCCGGTCTACGTGATCGACGAGGACGACGTGCGCACTCGTGCCCGCGGCATCCGTGAATCGTTCGACCGTGAGTTCGGGCGGGTGGGGTCCTCCGTCAAGGTCTACTACGCCGGCAAGGCGTTCCTCTCTACCCAGGTCGCCGACTGGATGCTGCGCGACGGCCTCAACATCGACGTCTGCAGCGGGGGCGAACTCGCCGTGGTGCTCGCCGCCGGCGCGGACCCCGCTCGCCTCGGCCTGCACGGTAACAACAAGAGCCTCGCCGAGATCGACCGCGCCGTCGGCGTGGGCATCGGCGCCATCGTCATCGACAGCCTGATCGAGATCGAGCGGGTGGCCGAGGCCGCGAGCCGCCACGGACGCGTGCAGCCCGTGCGCCTGCGGGTCAACAGTGGCGTACACGCCCACACGCACGAGTACCTGGCGACCGCCCGCGAGGACCAGAAGTTCGGTATTCCCCTGGTGGATGTCGCGGCCGCGGTCGCGCAGATCCGCTCGCACGCGTCCCTCGGGTTCCTCGGACTGCACTCGCACATCGGCTCGCAGATCTTCGAGACCGACGGTTTCGCCGAGGCGGCCCGCCGCCTGTTCGCGGTGCACGTCGAGCTGCTCGCCGGGGGACCGGTGCCCGAGCTCAATCTCGGCGGCGGCTTCGGCATCGCCTACAACAGCTCCGACGTCGCGTTGCCGATCGACGTGCTCGCGGCGAACCTCGCCGACAGCGTCGCGCGGCTCGCCGCCGAGTTCGGCGTGGCCGTGCCGGTGATCGCGATCGAGCCCGGCCGTTCCATCGTCGGCCCGTCGACCACGACGCTGTACACGGTCGGCACGATCAAGGACGTGCTGGTGACGGACGATACGGTCCCTGAGCTTGTCGAAGGGCGCGAACTCGTTGAAGGTCAGGGCGCTTCGACAG
Organism: Conyzicola lurida; assembly: GCF_014204935.1. Classification (NCBI taxonomy): domain Bacteria; kingdom Bacillati; phylum Actinomycetota; class Actinomycetes; order Micrococcales; family Microbacteriaceae; genus Conyzicola; species Conyzicola lurida. The sequence continues at coordinate 1,016,955 of NZ_JACHMJ010000001.1, forward strand.
GCTCAGCGACCGGCTCCGTGCGCAAGTACGTCTCCGTCGACGGCGGCATGAGCGACAACATCCGCCCCGCGCTCTACGCCGCCGATTACTCGGTTCGCATCGCCAACCGCGTCTCCGACGCCGACGCCGCACTCGTGCGCATCGCCGGCAAGCACTGCGAGAGCGGCGACATCGTCGTGCACGCCGACTACCTTCCCGGCGACGTGACCCCCGGCGACCTCGTCGGCGTCCCCGCCACCGGAGCCTACGGCTGGGCCATGGCCAGCAACTACAACTACCTCGGACGCCCTCCCGTCGTTGCCGTGCGAGACGGCGAAGCCCGTGTCATCGTGCGCGGCGAGACCGAAGACGATCTCCTCAGCCGTGACGCTGGATTGGAACAGAACTGATGATCGAATACCGCAACCTCCGCGTCGCCCTCCTCGGCGGCGGCAGCGTCGGCGCCCAGGTGGCCGCGCTGCTGCTCGAGCACGGCGACGAGCTGGCGAACCGCTCGGGTGCCGGGCTCGAACTCGTCGGTGTCGCCGTGCGCGACCTCGACGCCGAGCGCACCCCCGCGATCCCGAAGCACCTGCTCACGACGAACGCCGAAGAGCTGATCCTCGGGGCCGACATCGTCGTCGAGCTCATGGGCGGCCTCGAGCCGGCGCGCGAGTACATCCTGCAGGCGATCAACTCGGGTGCCGACGTGATCACCGCCAACAAGGCGCTGCTCGCCACGCACGGGCCCGAGCTGTTCGAGGCGGCCGAGCAGGTCGGTGCGCAGCTCTACTACGAGGCGGCCGTCGGCGGCGCCATCCCGATCATCCGTCCCCTGCGCGACAGCCTCGCCGGCGACCGGGTCACCCGAATCCTCGGCATCGTCAACGGCACCACCAACTTCATCCTCGACCGCATGGACGTGCACCACGACACGCTCGAGGCCGCCCTCGCCACCGCTACCGAGCTGGGCTACGCCGAGGCCGACCCCACCGCGGACGTCGGCGGCTACGACGCCGCCCAGAAGGCCGCGATCCTGGCGAGCCTCGCCTTCCACACCACGGTGCCGCTCGAGGCTGTGCACCGCGAGGGGATCACCGAGATCACCGCCGAGCAGGTGGACGCCGCACGCAAGGCCGGCTACGTCGTGAAACTGCTCGCGATCTGCGAGCGGATCGCGATCGAGGGGCGTGACGGCGAATACGGCGTCTCGGCGCGTGTGCACCCGGCTCTCGTGCCGGTAGCCCACCCGCTCGCCGCCGTGCACGGCGCGAACAACGCCGTCTTCGTGCAGGCCGAGGCCGCGGGCGACCTCATGTTCTACGGCGCCGGCGCCGGCGGCCGCGAGACCGCCTCCGCGGTGCTCGGCGACCTGGTCTCGGCCGCCCGCCGCCACGTCATCGGCGGCCCCGGCATCGCCGAATCCACCCACGCCACCATCGAGGTGCTGCCGATGTCGAGCGTGCGTACCCGGTACCAGATCACCCTCAGCGTGATCGACGAGCCCGGCGTCCTCGCCACCATCGCGAGCCTGTTCAGCGAACACGGCGTTTCCGTCGAAGCGGTGTCACAATCGGTAAGCGACGGTAAGAACCTCGCGTCGCCCACCGCTACCCTTGTAATCGTCACCCACGAGGCAACCGAGTCGTCACTCGCTACAACAGTCGCGGCACTCGGGAGCAACAGCGTCGTGAGCAGCGTGGTGTCCGTACTGAGAGTTGAGGGTGTGTAAGTGCCAAACAGCAAAGTGATCAGCCGACAGTGGCGTGGTGTGCTCAATGAGTACCGCGATCGCCTCGACATCACCGATGCCACGCCCGTCGTGACCCTCGGCGAAGGCGGAACCCCGCTGCTGCCCGCCCCCGCGCTCTCCGCCCGCACCGGCGCGACCGTCTGGGTCAAGTACGAGGGCATGAACCCCACCGGGTCGTTCAAGGACCGCGGCATGACGATGGCTATCTCGAAGGCCGTCGAGCACGGCGCGAAGGCCGTCATCTGCGCCTCCACCGGCAACACCTCGGCCTCGGCCGCCGCCTACGCCACCCACGCCGGCATCAAGGCCGTCGTGCTCGTGCCCGAGGGCAAGATCGCGATGGGCAAGCTCAGCCAGGCCATCGCGCACAACGCCGAGCTGCTGCAGGTACAGGGCAACTTCGACGACTGCCTCGACATCGCCCGCGACCTCTCGGCGAACTACCCGGTGCACCTCGTCAACTCGGTCAACCCCGACCGCATCAACGGCCAGAAGACGGCCGCGTTCGAGGTCGTCGAGGTGCTCGAAGACGCGCCCGACATCCACATCCTCCCCGTCGGCAACGCCGGCAACTACACCGCCTACACCCGCGGCTACACCGAAGAGCTCGAGCGTGGCGCCACCACGAAGCTGCCGCGCATGTTCGGCTTCCAGGCCGCCGGCTCCGCGCCGTTGGTTCTGGGCCACGTCGTCAAGCATCCCGAAACCATCGCCAGCGCCATCCGTATCGGCAACCCGGCATCGTGGGATCTCGCACTCGCCGCCCGCGAGGCGACCGACGGCTACTTCGGCGCCATCGACGACGAGCGCATCCTCGAGGCATACCGCATCCTCGCCGGAGAGGTCGGCATCTTCGTCGAACCCGCCTCGGCGATCAGTGTCGCTGGGCTGCTCGAGCGCGCCGACGCGGGGGAGATCCCGAAGGGCTCCACCGTCGTCCTCACCGTCACCGGCCACGGCCTCAAGGACCCGCAGTGGGCGCTCCGCACGGCCGACGGCTCCGAGATCGCGCCGACCATCGTGCCCGTCGACACCGCGGAAATCGCCGGTGTGCTCGGACTGAGCAAGGCATGAGCCTCGTGGCCGCCCCCGACCTGACCGGGCGCTCCGTCACGGTCAAGGTCCCCGCGACCACGGCCAACCTCGGCCCCGGTTTCGACACGCTCGGACTCGCGCTGTCGCTGTACGACGAACTGCACGTCTCCGTGCGCCCCGAACCTGGCGTCTTCGTCGACGTCCACGGCGTCGGGGCCGGCGAGGTTCCGACCGACGCGTCGAACCTCGTGGTCACCGCCATCGCGCACACCTTCGCCGACTTCGGCTTCGAACTGCCGAACCTCAACCTCGAGGCGCACAACGTCATCCCGCACGGCCGTGGACTCGGTTCGTCGGGCGCGGCGATCGTCTCCGGCATCATGGCCGCCAAGGGCCTCCTCGACGGCATCGTCGAGATGGACGCCGTCACGCTGCTGCGACTCGCCACCGAGATGGAGGGGCACCCCGACAACGTGGCGCCCGCCCTCTTCGGCGGCCTCACCATCGCCTGGGTCACCCCCGAAGGACCGCAGCACAAGAAGCTCATCGTGCACCGCGGCGTCTCGCCGCTCGTCTGCGTGCCCGAGACCACGATGTCGACCGCGCTCGCCCGGAGCCTGCAGCCGTCGTCGGTGCCGCACGAGGACGCGATCTTCAACGTCTCGCGCTCGGCGCTGCTCATCGCGGCGCTCATCCAGAGTCCCGAGCTGCTGCTCGCCGCCACGGAGGACAAGCTGCACCAGAGCTACCGCGCGAGCGCGATGCCCGAGACGGACGCCCTCATCCAGGTGCTGCGCGCCAACGGCCTCGCCGCCGTGGTGTCCGGCGCCGGACCGTCGCTCCTGGTGCTCTGCAGCGACCCCGCCCAGCGCCTCGCCGCCGCGCAGATCGTGGCCGACAACGCCGCGACACCCTGGAAGTCGCTCATGCTGGCCGTCGACTTCAAAGGTGCTACAGTGATTTCGCACCCGGTAGAAGCGGTGGCCTAGCCTCCGCTCATAGCTTCACTGGATTCGACAAGCACTTCGAGCCACTGCAAGCAACGGAACTGCTCGCCAGTTCTGGTACCGCCCGGGTTGTACCTTCACCCGCATCGCCCCAGTAGATTCCTGTGCAGCCGCACAGACACGGGTCGATCTATCACCTCTCCACCGCCATTTCTTTCGCGGTAGGGGAAAGGAACCCCAGTAGTGACTGACGTCAATGTCCGCGCAAACGCGGACGCACCTTCGAACCTCGCCGCCCTCCGTCTTCCCGAGCTGCAGGCGCTTGCCGCCGAGCTCGGACTGAGTGGCGCATCCAAGCTGCGCAAGGGAGAACTCGTCACGGCGATCTCCGCCATCCAGAACGGCGCTGCACCCGCAGAGGTCGCTCCGGAGGCCGTCGCACCGGTCGCCGAGACCGTCGAGGCGCCCGCTGCCGTCGACGCTCCCGCTGCCGTCGACGCTCCCACCGAGGCGCCCGCCACCGAGGCGCCCGCCGCCGCGACCGCTCCCGCCGCGAAGAAGCGCGTCTCCCGTCGTGCCACCACGGCCGACGCGGAAGCCATCGCCGCCGCGGCAGCCGCCGCCGCCGCGACCATCACCGAATCCGCCACCGCGGCCGCCGACAGCATCGTCGACGCCCCGCGCTCGGCCGCCTCGCACGTCAACCAGGCCGAGTCCGGCCTCGAGACCCCCGCCGTCGAAGAGCGCCCGCTCTACTCGCGCGAGCCGCAGCAGAAGACCGGCACGCTCGACCGCGAGCCGCGCCAGCGCCGCCAGGGCGGCCGCGCCAAGGCCGCAGCCCCCACCGCCGAAGAGAAGGCCGAAGCGCTCAGCTCGATCGAGCTGCCCGTCGCCGAGTCTCCCGCCTCGAACAACAACAACAACAACGGCGACGCAGCCGAGTCCGACGAGCGCACCGACGGAGCCCCCCGCGAGGGCGGCTCGTCGCGCAACCGTAACCGCAACCGCCGCGACCGCCAGCAGGCGCGCAGCGAGCAGGGCGAGCGCCAGCAGCAGCAGGACGGCGAGCAGAACGACGGCGCGCAGCAGCAGAACGAGCAGCGCGAACCCCGCCAGGGCCGCCAGCAGAACAACCGCCAGCAGGGCGAGGGCAACCAGCAGCGCGACAACAACCGCGCCGCGAACAACGAGCAGCGCGGCAACGACCGCAACGACGGCCCCGACCGCAACGCGCCCCTCGACGACGACGAGCGTGGCGGACGCAACCGCTACCGCGACCGCAAGCGCGGCCGTGGCCCCGTGGGCGACGACTTCGAGCCCGAGATCACCGAGGACGACGTGCTCATCCCGGTCGCCGGTATCCTCGACGTCCTCGACAACTACGCGTTCGTGCGCACCTCGGGCTACCTCCCGGGCAACAACGACGTCTACGTCTCGCTCGGCCAGGTCAAGAAGTACAACCTGCGCAAGGGCGACGCCGTCGTCGGCTCCATCCGCCAGCCGCGCGAGGGAGACCAGGGCCAGGGCCGCCAGAAGTACAACGCGATCGTCAAGATCGACTCGATCAACGGCCTCTCCATCGAGGAAGCCGCGAACCGCGTCGAGTTCGGCAAGCTGACCCCGCTCTACCCGCAGGAGCGCCTCCGTCTCGAGACCGAGTCGGCCAAGCTGTCGACCCGCATCATCGACCTCGTCGCCCCGATCGGCAAGGGCCAGCGCGGCCTCATCGTCTCGCCGCCCAAGGCCGGCAAGACGCTGGTCCTGCAGGCCATCGCGAACGCCATCGCCAAGAACAACCCCGAGGTCCACCTCATGGTCGTCCTGGTCGACGAGCGTCCCGAAGAGGTCACCGACATGCAGCGCACGGTGAAGGGCGAGGTCATCGCCTCCACCTTCGACCGCCCCGCCGAAGACCACACCACGGTCGCCGAGCTGGCCATCGAGCGCGCCAAGCGTCTCGTCGAGCTCGGCCACGACGTCGTCGTGCTGCTCGACTCGATCACCCGCCTGGGCCGTGCGTACAACCTGACCGCTCCGGCATCGGGACGCATCCTCTCCGGAGGCGTCGACTCGGCCGCCCTGTACCCGCCGAAGCGTTTCTTCGGTGCGGCACGCAACATCGAAGAGGGTGGCTCGCTCACCATCATCGCGACCGCTCTCGTCGAGACCGGCAGCAAGATGGACGAGGTCATCTTCGAGGAGTTCAAGGGCACCGGCAACATGGAGCTCCGCCTCTCGCGCCAGCTGGCCGACAAGCGCATTTTCCCCGCCGTCGACATCAACGCGTCGGGCACCCGCCGCGAAGAGATGCTGCTCGGCGCCGACGAGGTCAAGGTCACCTGGAAGCTGCGTCGCGCCCTCGCCGGGCTCGACCAGCAGCAGGCGCTCGAGATCGTCCTCGGCAAGCTTCGCGAAACGCAGTCGAACGTCGAGTTCCTCATGCAGATCCAGAAGTCGCTGCCGAGCGCGTCGAGCACCAAGGAAGACTAAGCGTGTTCGAGTCAGTACAGAGTCTGCTGGCCGAGCACGAGTCGCTTCAGGAACAGCTGGCTGATCCGGAACTGCACTCGAATCCGGCCCGCAGCAAGAAGGTGAACCGGCGCTACGCCGAGCTCAGCCGGATCGTCGCGGCCTATCACGAGTGGCGCCAGCTGACGGACGACCTGGAAGCCGCGACCGAGATGGCCGCGGAAGACGAGTCGTTCGCCGCGGAGATCCCCGGCATGACGGAGACGCTCGCGGAAGCGGAGGAGACCCTGCGTCGCCTCCTCATCCCGCGCGACCCAAACGACGGCCGCGACATCATCATGGAGATCAAGATGGGGGAGGGCGGTGCCGAGTCGGCGCTGTTCGCCGCCGACCTCCTGCGCATGTACCTCCACTACGCGGAATCCAAGAAGTGGAAGACGGAGATCATCACGTCGACCCAGAGCGATCTGGGCGGCTACAAGGATGTCCAGCTCGCCATCAAGGGATCGTCGACCGACCCCGCCGAGGGCGTGTGGGCGCACCTGAAGTACGAGGGCGGTGTGCACCGCGTCCAGCGGGTGCCGGCGACCGAGTCGCAGGGGCGCATCCACACCTCCGCCGCCGGCGTGCTCGTCTTCCCCGAGGTCGACGAGCCCGAAGAGGTCGAGATCAACCAGAACGACCTCAAGATCGACGTCTACCGCTCCAGCGGCCCCGGCGGCCAGTCGGTCAACACGACCGACTCCGCCGTTCGCATCACCCACCTTCCCACCGGAATCGTGGTCGCGATGCAGAACGAGAAGTCGCAGCTGCAGAACCGCGAGGCCGGCATGCGCGTGCTGCGCGCACGCATCCTCGCGCGCTACCAGGAAGAGGCGGACGCCGAGGCGTCGGTCTTCCGCAAGAGCCAGATCCGCACCATGGACCGGTCCGAGCGCATCCGCACCTACAACTTCCCCGAGAACCGCATCGCCGACCACCGCACCGGCTACAAGGCCTACAACCTCGACGCCGTGATGAACGGCGCTCTCGAGCCCGTCATCCAGTCCTGCATCGCTTCCGACGAAGAGTCGCAGCTGGCCGACATCGGCAACGACGACGCGTAGTACGCACTAGCGGATCGAGCCTGTCGACATCCTCCCGGGGGTTTCGACAGGCTCGACCCGCCGCCGAAATCGCCCGCCTCTTTCATCTGACAACCCGAAGAAGTCACATGTCCGACAGCCCCACAGTGCAGACGGTCCTCACGAGCGCCGTCTCGCAGCTGACCCTCGCGGGAGTGCCGAACCCCCGCGTCGACGCCGAACTGCTCGTCGGCCACGTGCTCGACCTCAACCGGGGCCAGGTGCAGTCCAAGGCGATTACGGATGCCGCGATCGACGCCGCCCAGGCGACCCGGATCGCGGAGTTGGTCGAGCGCCGCGCGGCCCGCGAGCCGCTGCAGCACATCACGGGGCGCGCCCCGTTCCGCGCGCTCAACCTCGCGGTCGGCCCGGGTGTCTTCGTGCCCCGCCCCGAGACCGAGCAGGTCGTCCAGTTCGCGATCGACGCCCTGCGCGCGACCGCCGCCGAAGCGCCCATCGGTATCGACCTCGGCACAGGCAGCGGGGCGATCGCGCTCGCCATGGCGACCGAGGTCCCCCACGCCCGCGTCTACGGCGTCGAGGTCTCGCCGCTCGCTTTCGTCTGGACCAAGCAGAACTTCCGCGAGTTCGGCGGCGACAACGCCACCCCGATCTTCACCGACCTCGCCGTCGCGCTCCCCGAGCTCGACGGCACCGTGTCGGTCGTCATCTCCAACCCGCCGTACATCCCGCGGGCCGCGATCCCGCGCGACCCCGAGGTGCGCCTGTTCGACCCCGAGATCGCGCTCTACGGCGGCGACGACGGGCTCGACGTCGTGCACCAGGTGTCCGCGACCGCGTGGCGGCTGCTGCACAGCGGCGGAACCCTCGTGATGGAACACGGCGAGCTGCAGGCGGCCGAGATCGCCGCCCTGCTGCGCGCGGACGGCTGGACCGCCGTCGCCTCGCACCGCGACCTGCTCGGCCGCGACCGGTCCACGACCGCGCTCCGCCCGTAGCCGCTTCACTTAGCTGCGCGCGGCCGCGAACTCCTCGATCGCCGCGAGCATCGCCTCGGGCGACTCGTAGAGGTGCGCGGTGATGCCCACGCTCGCGGCGCCCTCGATGTTCTCCGGCATGTCGTCGGCGAAGAACGCGCGCTCGGCGGGGACCCCGTACGACTCGAGCACGCGCTCGTAGACGAGCGGGTCGGGCTTGCGGGCACCGTAGTCGCTCGACGTGAACAGGTGGTCGCCGAACAGGTCGACGAGTTCGGGTGCGACGGTCGGCAGGTGCGCCCCGAGCAGCACGCCGTTGTTGGTGAGCAGGGTCACCTGCCCGAGTTCGGCGGCCCGGCGAACGGCGGCGATCGAGCCGGGACGCACGGTCATCGCGTCGCCGCGCACGCGCACCCACTCCGCCTCGTCGACGTCGCAGCCCAGCGCCGCCCGTAGAGCGGCGAGATAGTCCGCCCCCGTCGCGAACCCGCCGGCCTCGGCGGCGAACTCGCCCTCGGCGGTCCACCAGCGCTCGCGCAGTTCCTCGAGCGACAGCCCGGTCATCCGGGTCATGCCCGCCATACGGGCGCGCCAGTCGTAGTCGTAGAGCACGTCGTCCATGTCGAAGATGAAGAGCAGGGTCACTGGTGTCGCTCCGAGAAGGTGGTGATCGCGGCATCCAACAGTTCTGGAGTCGTGAAGAGGTGGGCGTGGATCCCGACGGCCGCGGCCCCGGCGACGTTCTCGGCGTTATCATCGGTGAAGAAGGTGTCGGCGGCGTCGGCCCCGTAGCGCTCGAGGGCCAGGCGGTAGACGAGCGGGTCGGGCTTCCGCACGCCCAGGTCGGCGCTGATCAGGCGGTTCTCCCCGACGATCGCGCACACGTCGGGCGCGATGAGGGGGAGCGCGGCGGCGAAGACCGACGGGTTGTTGGAGAGCAGCGACACGGTGCCCAGCCCGCTCGCACGGCGCAGGGCGTCGACGCTGCCGTCGATGCGCGTCATCGCGAGAGCACGCGCGTGCGCCCACTGCTCGAGCGTGAGTTCGGCGCCGGTGACACGGCCGAACTCGGCGAGGTATTCGTCGGCGGTCGGCCACTCGCCGGACTCGGCGCGGGTTTCGTACCCGGCCGCCCACCAGGTGCTGGCGAGGTGGTACTGGCTCTCGCCGCCGAGGCGGGCGAACTCCGGAAGCCGGAGCCGGAAGTTGTAGGCGTACAGGGTCTTGTCGAAGTCAAAGAGATAAAGGTCCACGAGAGTACCAACGCTACCTCGCGACGGCCACGCCGTGGCGGTTCTCAGGGTGAGGGCCGGTATCATGAACGAGACATGGCCCCCATCTACGATTGCTCGGTTGATACAGAGCTGCTCACCGGCATGCGGCTCGCTCGATTGGCTCTTGGCAAGGGAGAACTCGTCGTCCTGCCGACGGACACCGTCTACGGTGTCGCGGCCGACGCGTTCCAACCCGCCGCCGTCGCGCGCCTGCTCGCCGCGAAAGGCCGTGGACGCCAGTCGCCGCCGCCCGTGCTCATCCCCGGCATCCCGACCCTCGACGCTCTGGCGGAGACGGTGCCCGACGAAGTGCGCGCTCTCGTCGCCGCGTTCTGGCCCGGCGGACTCACCGTCATCCTGCCCGCCCGCTCGTCTCTCAACTGGGACCTCGGCGAGACCGCGGGAACCGTCGCCCTGCGGATGCCGTCGAACCGCGTCGTGCTCGAGATCCTCTCCGAGACCGGCCCCCTCGCCGTCTCCAGCGCCAACCTCACCGGCCAGCCCGCGGCGATGACCGCGGCCGAGGCCGAGGCCATGCTCGGCGACTCGGTCAGCATCTACCTCGAAGACGGACTCGCGGGGGAGACCTACCCCGACGCCGACGCCGCCACGGGATCGACGATCGTCGACGCGACCGGACTGTTGACTCCCGAGGGCAAGCTGCGCATCGTCAGACACGGCGTGATTTCGGATGACGCTATCCGGGAGATTGTCGGCGACCGATGCGAATAGTCCTCTACGTCCTGGTCACCGGGGCCTCGGCCGTCGTGACGTTCGGGTTCGCGTGGGTCATCCTCAAGCTGAGCCTGAAGTACCGCCTGTACCCGAAGGTGCGCGAGCGCGACGTGCACTCGCGCCCGACGCCGCGTCTCGGCGGTATCGCCATGTTCCTCGGCATCGTCGTCGCCCTCGGCGTCGCGTCGCAGGTGCCGGGGCTCAGCCTGATCTTCTCCGAGCCGCTCAAGGTGTGGGGGCTGCTGGCGGCGTCGCTCATCATCGTGCTCATCGGTGTCGCCGACGACATCTGGGACCTCGACTGGATGACCAAGCTCTCCGGTCAGATCATCGCCGGCGGGGTGCTCGCCTGGTCCGGCATCCAGATCTACACGCTGCCCATCGGCGGATACCTCGTGCCGCCGCCCATGGTGTCGCTCGTCATCACCGTGCTCGCCGTGGTACTCGTGATGAACGCGATCAACTTCATCGACGGGCTCGACGGGCTCGTCGCCGGCGTCGCGATCATCGCGAACGGCGTCTTCTTCATCTACAGCTACGTGCTCGCCACCTCCCAGGGCCAGTCCGAGTACTTCAACCTCGCGTCGCTCATCACCGCCGTGCTCATCGGTGCGTGCGTGGGATTCCTCCCGTTCAACTTCCACCCCGCGAAGATGTTCATGGGGGATGCCGGTGCTCTCCTGGTCGGCCTGCTGATGGCGGCATCCGCTATTTCGGTCACCGGCCAGGTCGACCCGGGCTTCCTCGACCAGCCCGACGTCTTCAGCGCCTACCTGCTGCCGGCCTTCATCCCGATCCTGCTGCCGTTCGCCGTGCTGCTGATCCCGCTGCTCGACTTCGCCCTCGCCGTCGTGCGCCGGCTGAGCAAGGGCAAGTCGCCCTTCTCGGCCGACCGGCTGCACCTGCACCACCGGCTGCTCGACATGGGGCACAGCCACCTGCAGTCGGTGCTGATCTTCTACGGCTGGACGGCCGTCATCGCCGTCGGCTGTCTCTCGTTCATGTTCCTCCCCTTCGTCTGGGCAGCACTCCTCGTGTTCCTCGGACTCATCGCCTGCAGCATCGTGACTTTCGGTCCGCTGCGTCACAGCAGGCGGTCCCGCACTCTCGTCGCGGCCGGTGTCACCGTGCCCGACGATTCCGCCCAGAAAGGCACCTCCCATGACTGAACCGACCCGTGAGTCGCGCGCCCAGGCCGAGACGAACTGGAGCTCGAGCGCGCTCAGCGCCACCGAGATCTTCACGCGCGTGCTGCGCTACACCGGTCTGCTCGCGATCGCGCTCATCGTCGTCGGGGGACTGGTCGGCTTCCTGGTCGCCGGAACCAACGGGCTGTGGAGCGCCGTGAGCGCCGCCGTAGTGGCCGTGATCTTCTCCGCGATCACCGTCGTGAGCATGATCACCGCGATCAAATACTCGCTCAACGCGTTCTTCGCGATCGTGATGGGGTCGTGGCTGCTGAAGTTCGTCGCCTTCGTGGTGGTGCTCCTCGTGTTGCGCGACCAGCCGTTCATCGACCCGATCGTGTTCTTCCTGACACTGGTCGTCGCGCTCGTCGGAACCGCCGTGATCGACGCGATCGTGGTCATGCGCTCCCGCGTGGCGTATGTCGACCAGTCGATTCTGCCGAAGCCTCCCGTCGATCCCGCCGAATAGCGCGGTTAAAAGGTTGCAGCGCATGCATGTTCCCCGTTCGGGTCATCGGCACGTGTCAACTATTGGTATTGTTTTAGAGATCGATCCGAGCGCTTCACCGCGCCGGTTGCGTGTCACCACTGTCCCTTCCGCCTCTGCTCGCGCATGCGCCCCACAAACAGGAGATAGCGCTGTTGTATAACGCTGTGAACCTGCTGCTCCCATTCGCCGAACACGGCGAAAGCGACGGCGCTTTCCATGCCCCCGGTATCGAGGAGTTCCTCGGCCTCCCGGCCCTGTTCTTCGAAGGCACACCGTTCGAGATCAACCGCATCATCCTGGTCAGGCTCTTCGCAGTCGCCGTGATGATCGTGCTGTTCTACATCGCGCTGCGTAAGGCGAAGCGCGTTCCCGGCCGTGGCCAGGGTGTCGCCGAGATGGCCCTCGACTTCGTCAAGGTGCAGATCGTCGACCAGGTGCTCGGCGAGAAGCTCGGCCGTAAGTACCTGCCGCTGCTCGCCTCGATCTTCTTCGCGGTCATCGCGATGAACATCACCGGCATCATCCCGGGTCTTAACATGGCCGGCACCGCGACGATCGCGATGCCGCTCGTCCTCGGGCTCGTGGCCTACGTCACGTTCATCTACGCGGGCTTCAAAGAGGTCGGCCCCGGCAAGTTCTTCAAGAACGCGCTGCTGCCCTCCGGCGTGCCGATCCCGGTCTACCTGATCCTGACCCCGGTCGAGTTCATCAACATCTTCATCGTGCGTCCGATCTCGCTCGCACTGCGACTCCTGCTCAACATGATGGTGGGCCACCTCCTCCTCGTGCTGTGCTTCTCGGCCACACACTTCTTCTTCTTCACTGCCGACGGCTGGTTCAGCCTGTTCGGCGTCGGCACCCTGCTCGGTGGATTCGTCTTCACCCTCGTCGAGCTCGCGGTCGCCGTACTCCAGGCGTACATTTTCACGCTTTTGACCTCTGTCTACATTCAGCAGTCTGCGGCAGAAGAACACTAGAGAAGACGGCTTCGCCAACCGGCGGACGCTGCCCTACCGAAAGGAAACACCAAGTGGACACCACCATTCTCGCCGAGGTCTCCGGCAACATCGCGACCGTCGGTTACGGCCTCGCAGCGATCGGCCCCGGCATCGGTGTCGGTATCGTCGCGGGCAAGACGGTCGAAGCAATGGCACGCCAGCCCGAAATGGCCGGCCGCCTGCAGACCACCATGTTCCTGGGTATTGCATTCGCCGAGCTCCTCGCGTTCATCGGCGTTGCGACCTTCTTCATCTTCGTCTAAGGCCGGTCCAGTAGATGATCAGCATCGCGACAGCGGCGGGTGATTCGGGTACGGAGACGAACCCGTTCATCCCCGCTATCTACGACATCGTTTGGTCGATCATTCCGTTCGCGATCATCGTCGCGTTCTTCGTGTTCTTCGTCATCCCGACGTTCCGCCGCATTCTCGACGACCGCGCCAGCGTCATCGAGGGTGGAATCGCCAAGGCCGAGTCCGCTCAGGCCGAGGCCGCGGCAGCGCTCGAGCAGTACAACGCTCAGCTCGCCGAGGGTCGCGCCGAAGCATCGCGAATCCGTGAGCAGGCGCGCCTCGAAGGCGCCGCCATCCTCGCGGAGTTCAAGGAGAACGCGTCGGCTGAGGCCGCACGTATCACCGCAAACGCGCACGTTCAGATCGAGGCGGAGCGCCAGGCTGCAATCCTGTCGCTGCGTTCAGAGGTCGGCTCGCTCGCGATCGACCTCGCATCGGGCGTCATCGGCGAAAGCCTGGCTGACGACACGAAGGCTTCGGCCGTCGTCGACCGATTCCTCGCTGAGCTCGAAGCATCCGAAAAGGTTAAGGCAGGCAAGTAGTGGGTTCGGCAACGAGAGAAGCACTCTCCAATTCGCGTTCGGCACTGGCCGGACTCGGTGGCAAGGCGCAACTGGCGACGGGCGAACAACTGCTCGCCGCCGGTCGTGTGCTCGGCACATCCTTCCAGTTGCGTGCTGCTCTCGCCGATCCCTCCGGTGACCGCGACGCCAAGCTGTCGATCGTCAACGCGGTATTCGCGTCGATCGACGCTTCGGCTCGCGAGTTGTTGGGCGTCATCGCGACGAACGTGTGGTCGTCGGAAGACGACCTCCTCGCCGGGGTGGAAGAGATCGGGATCCGGGTTCTCGCCCAGTCCGCGCCGTCGTCGGACATCGAGGCGGAACTCTTCGCCTTCGGTGCCGTCGTGCAGTCGGACTCCCAGCTCGAACTCGCGGTCGGCAGCAAGCTCGGTTCCGACGAGTCGAAGGCAGCGCTCATCGAGCGTCTCCTCGGCGCGAAGGCCAGCAAGCAGTCCGTCGCGATCGTGTCGCACCTCGTGCAGCAGCCGCGAGGCCGCCGCATCGGCGAACTGTTGAGATTCGCCACCAGCGTCGTCGCTGACGAGGCCGGACTCGCGGTCGCCACCGTCACGACCGCCTCGGCCATCTCGGCCGAGCAGCTCACGCGCCTGACGGCGGCCCTCTCGGCCAACTACGGCCGCGGACTGCGAATCAACCACGTGATCGACCCGTCGCTCGTCGGCGGAGTGCGCGTGCAGTTGGGCGACGAAGTGATCGACGGCAGCGTCGCGTCCCGACTCAACGAACTCAGGCTTCAGCTCGCCTAGGGGCGGCTGCACAGACTTTCCACCAGAAGAGGAAAAAGAAGATGGCAGAACTAACAATCAGCCCGGATGAGATCCGCGACGCGCTGAAAGACTTCGTCAAGGCTTACGAGCCTGGCGCATCCGCCACCACGGAGGTCGGCTACGTCGTCGACGCCGCTGACGGCATCGCCCACGTCGAGGGTCTCCCCGGCGTGATGGCCAACGAGCTCATCAAGTTCTCCAACGGCGTCCTGGGCCTCGCCCAGAACCTCGACGAGAACGAAATCGGCGTCGTCGTGCTCGGCGAGTTCAACGACATCGTCGAGGGCATGGAGGTGACCCGCACCGGCGAGGTTCTCTCCGTCCCCGTGGGCGACGCCTACCTCGGTCGCGTCGTCGACCCGCTCGGCACCCCGATCGACGGTCTCGGCGAGATCGTCGCGGAAAGCCGTCGTGCCCTCGAGCTCCAGGCTCCCGGCGTTATGCAGCGCAAGAGCGTGCACGAGCCCATGCAGACCGGTATCAAGGCAATCGACGCCATGATCCCGATCGGCCGTGGACAGCGCCAGCTGATCATCGGCGACCGCCAGACCGGTAAGACGGCCATCGCGATCGACACGATCATCAACCAGAAGGCCAACTGGGAGTCGGGCGACGTCAACAAGCAGGTCCGCTGCATCTACGTCGCCATCGGCCAGAAGGGCTCCACGATCGCCGCCGTCAAGGGCGCGCTCGAGGACGCCGGAGCCATGGAGTACACGACGATCGTCGCCGCTCCCGCCTCCGACCCCGCCGGCTTCAAGTACCTCGCTCCCTACACCGGTTCGGCCATCGGCCAGCACTGGATGTACTCGGGCAAGCACGTCCTGATCATCTTCGACGACCTGTCGAAGCAGGCAGAGGCCTACCGCGCCGTCTCCCTCCTGCTGCGTCGCCCGCCGGGACGCGAAGCGTACCCGGGTGACGTCTTCTACCTGCACTCGCGTCTGCTCGAGCGTTGCGCCAAGCTCTCCGACGCCCTCGGCGCCGGATCGATGACCGGTCTCCCGATCATCGAGACCAAGGCCAACGACGTCTCCGCGTACATCCCGACCAACGTGATCTCGATCACCGACGGCCAGATCTTCCTGCAGTCCGACCTCTTCAACGCCAACCAGCGTCCCGCGGTCGACGTCGGAATCTCGGTCTCGCGAGTCGGCGGCGACGCCCAGGTGAAGTCGATCAAGAAGGTCTCGGGAACGCTCAAGCTCGAGCTCGCCCAGTACCGCTCGCTCGAGGCATTCGCGATGTTCGCATCCGACCTCGACCCCACGAGCCGTCGCCAGCTTGCCCGTGGCGCCCGCCTCACCGAGCTCCTGCGCCAGCCGCAGTACTCGCCGTACCCCGTCGAGGACCAGGTCGTCTCGATCTGGGCCGGAACGAACGGCAAGCTCGACGAGGTCCCCGTCGAAGACGTTCTCCGCTTCGAGCGCGAACTGCTCGACTACCTCGGCCGCAACACCGAGATCCTCACCACGCTTCGCGAGACGAACCTGCTGAGCGACGACACCGTTGCAGCTCTCGGTGAGAGCGTCGACAAGTTCAAGCTCGAGTTCCTGACCGGCGAGGGCAACCCGCTCCTCTCCGTCGGTTCCGAAAAGTTCGACGAGCTCGCCAAGGAAGACGTCAACCAGGAAAAGATCGTCAAGCAGAAGCGCTGAGCGCCCCTGTCACCGACCATCGATTACTGAAACAAAAGGAAGAAAGACATGGGAGCGCAACTTCGGGTCTACCGGCAGAAAATCAAGTCTGCCCAGACGACCAAGAAGATCACTCGGGCCATGGAGCTCATCTCCGCTTCGCGCATTCAGAAAGCGCAGCAGCGGGTTGCAGCCTCGGGGCCGTACTCACGCGCCGTGACGCGTGCCGTGTCGGCGGTTGCCACGTTCTCCAACGTCGACCACATTCTCACGACGGAGCCGGAGAAGATCGAGCGCGCAGCGATCGTCATCTTCGCCTCCGACCGTGGTCTCGCCGGCGCGTTCAGCTCGAACGTGCTGCGCGAGGCCGGTGAGCTCGCAGCCCTGCTCACGAGCCAGGGCCGCGAGGTCGTCTACTACCTCGTCGGACGCAAGGCGATCGCGAACTTCGCGTTCCGCAAGCGCGAGTCGGAGCAGGTCTGGACGGGTTCCACCGAGAAGCCGGTCTTCGAAACGGCACAGTCCATCGGAGAGGCGCTCGTCGCGAAGTTCATCCAGCCCGCGAGCGAGGGTGGCGTCGACGAGATCCACATCGTGTACAACCGCTTCGTCAGTGTCGTCACCCAGGTGGCCGAGGTCGTCCGACTTCTTCCCCTCGAGGTCGTCGAAGGTGTGGAGGCTCCCGACGAGTCCGAACTCCTGCCGCTGTACGAGTTCGAGCCCGATGTCGGGAACGTGCTCGACGCGCTGCTCCCCGTCTACATCGAGAGCCGTATCTTCAACGCCATGCTGCAGTCGGCTGCTTCCGAGCACGCCGCCCGCCAGCGCGCGATGAAGTCGGCGAGCGACAACGCGGACAAGCTCATCAAGGACTACACCCGGCTTTCGAATAACGCTCGTCAGTCCGAGATCACCCAGCAGATTTCCGAGATCGTTGGCGGCGCAGACGCCCTCAGCTCGGCGAAATAGAACCACAGGAGAATAGGGAAGCCAATGACTACCTCAGCCCCCGCTGCCACGCCGGATGTGGAGACGCCCACCGGCGTCGGACGCATCGCGCGCGTTACCGGCCCCGTCGTCGACATCGAGTTCCCGCACGACTCGATCCCCGGCATCTACAACGCTCTCAAGACGACGATCACCATCGGCGACGAGACCAACGAGATCACCCTCGAGGTCGCCCAGCACCTCGGCGACGACCTCGTCCGCGCCATCGCGCTGAACCCGACCGACGGACTCGTCCGCGGCCAGGAAGTCCGCGACACCGGCGAGTCGATCACGGTCCCCGTGGGCGACGTCACCAAAGGCAAGGTCTTCAACGTCATCGGCGACATCCTCAACAACGAGGGCAACGAGCCGATCGAGATCACCGAGCGCTGGTCCATCCACCGCAAGCCGCCAGCATTCGACCAGCTCGAGTCGAAGACCGAGCTGTTCGAGACCGGTATCAAGGTCATCGACCTTCTGACGCCGTACGTGCTCGGCGGAAAGATCGGCCTCTTCGGTGGTGCCGGTGTCGGTAAGACCGTCCTCATCCAGGAGATGATCCAGCGCGTCGCGCAGGACCACGGTGGAGTTTCCGTGTTCGCCGGTGTCGGCGAGCGCACCCGTGAGGGCAACGACCTCATCGCCGAGATGGAAGAGGCCGGCGTCTTCGACAAGACCGCCTTGGTCTTCGGCCAGATGGACGAGCCGCCGGGAACGCGTCTCCGCGTCGCCCTGTCGGCGCTGACGATGGCGGAGTACTTCCGCGACGTGAAGAACCAGGACGTCCTGCTCTTCATCGACAACATCTTCCGCTTCACGCAGGCCGGTTCCGAGGTGTCGACCCTTCTGGGCCGCATGCCTTCCGCCGTGGGTTACCAGCCGACCCTCGCCGACGAGATGGGTGTGCTCCAGGAGCGCATCACCTCGACGCGTGGTCGCTCGATCACCTCGCTGCAGGCCATCTACGTGCCCGCCGACGACTACACCGACCCCGCGCCGGCTACGACGTTCGCCCACCTCGACGCCACCACTGAGCTCAGCCGCGAGATCGCGTCGAAGGGCCTCTACCCGGCCGTCGACCCGCTCACCTCCACGAGCCGCATCCTCGACCCCCGCTACCTGGGTGCCGACCACTACCGCGTCGCGACCACCGTGAAGGCGATCCTCCAGAAGAACAAGGAACTCCAGGAGATCATCGCGATCCTCGGTGTTGACGAGCTCTCCGAAGAAGACAAGATCACAGTGTCGCGCGCACGCCGCATCCAGCAGTTCCTGTCGCAGAACACCTACATGGCGAAGAAGTTCACCGGTGTCGAGGGTTCGACCGTCCCGCTCAAGGACACGATCGAGTCGTTCGACGCGATCACCAAGGGTGAGTTCGACCACGTCGCAGAGCAGGCGTTCTTCAACGTCGGTTCCATCTCCGACGTCGAAGAGCAGTGGGCGAAGATCCAGAAGGAGAACGGCTAACCATGGCCGAACTCAAGGTCAGCGTCGTCTCCGCGGACAGCGAGGTATGGTCCGGGCTGGCGAAGCGCGTCGTCGCACGCACCACCGAGGGTGAGATCGGAATCCTTCCCGATCACGAGCCGATCCTGGCGATTCTCGGTGCGGGCGAAGTCCGCGTCACGGCTGTCGACGGTTCTGTGATCAAGGCGAACGCCGAAGACGGCTTCCTCTCGGTGGAGAACAACTCCGTGACCATCGTCGCGCGTAACGCGGAACTGGTCTAACGACGGTGCTCGTGGCGATGGCCGGTCTTCCGGGAACCGGAAAATCGGCCATCGCCGAGCTCGTCGGTGCGCGGCTACTCAAGCCGGTTGTGTCGGTCGATCCCATCGAGTCCGCGATTCTGCGGGCCGGGATCGACAACGACCAGCCGACGGGGCTAGCCGCGTATCTCGTTGCCGAGACTCTCGCCGACTCCGTCCTCCGGTCGGGCCACGGAGCGATTGTCGACGCGGTGAACGCGGTCGATCCGGCCCGCGAGCAGTGGGTCGCCCTCGCGGCCCGGCACAACGAACCCCTCGTCTTCATCGAGGTCGTCTGCTCCGACCTCGCGCTCCACCGCTCCCGGCTCGAAGCCCGGGAGCGCAACCTCCCGCACGTCTCGGAGCCCTCGTGGTTTGCGGTCGAGCAGAGCCTCGACGAGTACTCCGTCTGGTCCGGCACCAGCGGCTCGGTGCCGCGGCTCACGCTCGACTCGGTCGAACCGCTCGACGCGCTCGTCGACCGGGCCATCGAGTTCATCGTCACCGCTCGCGGCTACACCGCACCGGGTCCGGGCCGTTCCGGTACCCCCACTACTTAGGACCCGATGTTCGTACTGCTTCCCCCGTCCGAGACGAAGCGGGACGGCGGATTCCCCGGAGCTCTCGAGCTGTCGACGCTGCGGTTCCCGCACCTCGCCGGCGAACGCCGTTCGGTGCTCGACGCCGTCGCAGAGCTGTCGCTGGATGTCGCTGCCGCTTCCACCGCACTGGGACTCGGTCCCACGCAGGCCGCCGAGGTCGAGCGCAACCGGCGCATCCCGTCGGCGCCGGTGATGCCGGCGATCGAGCGATACACCGGAGTGCTCTACGACGGACTCGAGACCTCGCGGCTGAGCGTGGGGGAGCGGGCCTGGGTCGACCGCCACGTGCTCATCAACTCCGCCCTGTTCGGGCTGATCGGTGCCGGCGACGCCATCCCCGCCTACCGGTTGTCGCACGACTCGCGCCTGCCCGGTCTGCCGCTGAAGAAACACTGGCGTCGTTCCCTCCAGGCCGTGCTCGCCGACGAGCCCGGTCTGCTGCTCGACCTGCGTTCCGAGTCCTACTCGGCGCTCGGACCGCTGCCGGCACGCGACGACGCGGTCTACCTGCGCGTCGTGACGCAGACCGCGACCGGGCAGAAGAAGGCGCTCACCCACTTCAACAAGAAGGGAAAGGGCGTCTTCGTGCGGCAACTGGCCGCCGCGGGGCTCGACCACGGCAGCGTCGACGAGCTCCTCGAATGGGCGTCGGCCAGCGGCATCCGTCTCGACCGGGGTGCACCCGGCGAACTCGAGCTGACGGTCTGAGCCCGGGTCGCGGGTGCGCCGTTTAGAGTGAGCGGACGCGACATCCGGAGCAGTGCGGGGGACCCATGACGACCTATACCGACTACGGCAGCGGCGACGGGGTAACGTACGGCGCCATCCTCGCGGTCTGGGCGATCGTGCTCGTGTCGTCGCTCGTGTTCGCGGCGATCATCTACGTGCTGATCGCCATCCCGCTCGCCGCGCTGTTCGCGAAGGCGGGGGTCGAGCCGTGGAAGGCGTGGGTGCCGTTCTACAGCACCTACACCTGGCTTCAGCTCGGCGGGCAGAACGGCCACTGGGTGTGGCTGAGCCTCGTTCCCTACGGCAGTGTGGTGACCTCGGTGTTCCTCTACATCGGGATGTACCGCACGGGAATCGCCTTCGGCAAAGACTCCGGGTTCCTCGTGCTCGGTATCGTGCTGCCGGTCGTCTGGCTGTTCATCCTCGGGTTCGGCAAGGACGAGTACCGTCCCGACCGCATCGCCCAGGCCGGCTACGGCGGACCGCTGGTCGGGTTCGGTGCCGGTGACGGGTCGCCGGTGCCATACCGCCCGACAGCCTGACCGGGTTCTCGCGGGTCAGTCGGGCTGTCGCTGGGGCGGTCGCTGCCGGGCGCGGTGCCGACGCACGGCGTCCCTGCTCGCGCAGCGCGGCGAGCAATAGCGCTGCGTGCCGGTGCGTGACGTGTCGACGACGACCCGGGTGCACGGGCTCGCGGCGCAGCGGCCGAGGCGCCCCATTCCCCGTGTCGTGAGGTGCAGGGCCGTTCCCACGCTGAACACCGCCCGCAGCACCCGCGGCAGATCGTCGTCGACGTCGCGGTAGTGCAGGTGCCACCCCTCGCCATCGTGGTCGGTCAGGCGCGGGAACGCGGTGGCGGCCGCCATCTGCTCGTTGAGGAGCGACGCGCGCTCGGCGGGATCGGTGGCGTCGACGATCCCGAGCCAGTCGTCGAGGACCGCGCGGCACCGGGCGTGGTCCTCGGGCCGCTCCGGGAACGGCATGGTCATGCCGAACTCGCGCGTGCGGGCGACGATCCCGTCGCGGTTGTCCGGCCAGTCGTCGGCCAGCGAGCGGGCGAGGTGCACCGCGTACTCGCCGTAAGGGTTGAGCTGCATAAGGGTATTACATCAGGGTTGGCAGTATGCCGCTCTTCTCGATATCGCTGCCTGTCTCGTTGTCCGTGCCCGTGTGGTTGTCTTTGCCTGTCTCGTTGTCCTTGCCCGTCTCGTCCTTACCCGTGTCGGGAACCTCCGTCGTCGGCATGGCGCTGACCGCGCTGGTGATGGTCCTGACGCCGGGGCCGAACATGATCTACCTGGTCTCGCGCAGCATCGGCCAGGGCCGGAGCGCCGGATTGATCTCGCTGGCGGGCACCGGGGTCGGATTCCTCGTCTACCTGGTGGCGGCGAACGTCGGCCTCGCGGTCGTGTTCGTCGCCGTGCCCTGGCTGTACATCGGGTTGAACGCGGCCGGCGTGGTCTACCTGGGCTATCTCGCCTGGCAGGCGCTCCGCCCGGGCGGACGGGGAGTCTTCGACGTTCGGGATCTGTCCGGCGACAGCCCGGCCAGGCTGTTCCGGATGGGACTGGTCACGAACCTGCTCAACCCCAAGGCCGCGATCATGTACCTGACGCTCATCCCACAGTTCGTCGACCCCGGCCGCGGCTCTCCAGTGGCGCAGGGATTGGTGCTCGGCGGAATCCAGATCGCCATCAGCCTCACCGTCAACGCCGCGATCGTGGTCGCTGCCGGCACCGTCGCGACGTTTCTCGTCCGACGACCGCGCTGGGCGCGCTGGCAGAGACGCGTCACCGGCACACTCCTCGGCGCGGTCGCGCTGCTGCTCGCCCGCGAGGTGCCGGACCGGGCGAGAGTGTGAGGCGCCGGGTTCGACCGCGCCGCGGCCCGGATGCCACCGGGCGCTGGCCGGGGTGCGGTCGCGCGCCGGCCCGACTAGGCCGCGCCGACTGCCCCGGCCTCGGCGGCGCGGAAGCAGCCCGCGACGTGGTCGTCGACCATGCCGCTCGACTGCATCAGGGCGTAGAGAGTCGTCGGCCCGACGAACCGGAACCCCAGCGCGCGCAGTGCCCTGCTCATCGCCGTCGACTCCGGCGTCACCGCCGGGATGTCGGCGAGCGTGGCCGGCGGCGCCGCCCGGGGAGACGGTGCGAAGCTCCAGAGCAGCTCGTCGAGCGCGCCGGGGTGGTCGCGCACGAGACCGAGCGTGATGGCCGCGTTGCCGATCGTGGCCTCGATCTTGGCGCGGTTGCGGATGATTCCCGTGTCGAGCATCAGCTCGTCGGCCTCGGCGGGGGTCAGCGCAGCGACCCGGGCGATATCGAAGCCGTGGAACGCGGCGCGGAAGTTCTCGCGGCGCCGGAGGATCGTGATCCAGGAGAGCCCGGCCTGGAAGCCCTCGAGACTGATCTTCTCGAACAGCGGCCGGTCGCCGTGCAGGGGAGTACCCCACTCCTCATCGTGGTACCGCGTGTACTCCGCGTCGGTACCCGCCCACCCGCAGCGGGCCACGCCGTCGTCGCCGGTGACGACGCTCGCCAGCTCGCGGATGGTGCGGGAGGGCGGTACCGCGACCGCGCGTGCCGCACTAGCCGGGGACTCAGACACCCGCGGCCACCACGGTCTTATGCACGATGCCCTCGTGGTCGAGCAGCCACACCTTGGTGGGGATGCCGTTGCCGCCGCTGTAGCCGGTGATCTTGCCGTCGGTCGCGAGTACCCGGTGGCACGGCACGATGATCGGCACCGGGTTGGCCCCGACCGCGCCGCCGACCGCGCGCCCGGCGGTGGGCCGGCCGGTCGCGAGACCGATGCTGCCGTAAGAGGCGACTTCGCCCCACTCGAGCGCACTGAGTTCGTTCCACACAGCACGCTGGAAATCGGTGCCGGCGACTTTGAGCGGCAGGTCGAAGTCGCGCCGCTCGCCCGCGAAGTACTCCGCCAGCTGTGCGGCCGCCTCGTCGAGCACGGGGGTGCTCTTCTCGGGCAGGCCCTCCAACGGCAGGTGGCCGTCGCGCTCGATGCTGAGCGAGGTGATCGCCTCGCCGTCGCTCGTGACCTCGAGCATGCCGATGGGACTCGGCACACGGACGAGGTAGTCCGGGAGGGATATGGTGACTGGTCGATTGGTCATACAGCGACTGTATCCCGGGGCCCCGACGCGCCACTGGCACTTTTCGGACATGGGGAGAACGCGCTGTCGAACCCGCCCTGGGGAGGACAGGAGGCCAGCCGATAGCATCGACCCATGGCATCCATCGAGTACCGCAATCTCGGCCCGAGCGGCCTCCGCGTCTCCACGATCGGCCTCGGCTGCAACAACTTCGGCCGCGCCGGAACCACGACCGAGAGCCAGGACGGCACCGACGCCGTGCTGCACACGGCGATCGACGCGGGCGTGACGCTGTTCGACACCGCGGACATCTACGGCGCAGAACGCGGCCTCAGCGAGACACTGATGGGCAACTCGCTCGGCGCCCGCCGCCACGGCATCGTGCTGGCCACGAAGTTCGGCATGGACATGGGCGGCGCGAACGGTCCCGACTGGGGCGCACGCGGATCGCGGCGCTACGTGCGGCTCGCAGTGGAGGCGTCGCTGCGCCGCCTGCAGACCGACTGGATCGATCTGTACCAGCTGCACCAGCCCGACCCGCTGACCCCGATCGAGGAGACGCTCAGCGTGCTCGACGACCTGATCACCGAGGGCAAGGTGCGCTACATCGGCCACTCCAATCTCGCGGGCTGGCAGATCGCCGAGGCCGAATACGTGGCGACCCTGTCGCGTCATCCGAAATTCGTCTCTGCCCAGAACGAGTACAGCCTGCTCGTGCGCGATGCCGAGCTCGAGGTGCTGCCGGCGGTCAACGCGTACGGGCTCGGATTCCTGCCGTTCTTCCCGCTCTACAACGGCCTGTTCAGCGGCAAGTTCAGCCGGCAGGGCGGCCCCGCCGACAGCCGCATCGTGCGCACCAAGTCGCACCTGCTCGCCGACGTGCCGTGGGACACCGTCGAGGCGTACGAGGAATTCTGCTCCGCGCGCGGGGTGACGATGCTCGAGGCGACGTTCGCCTGGCTGCTCGCGCAGCCGGGGTTGACCAGCGTGATCGCCGGCGCGACGAGACCCGAACAGATCATTCAGAACACGGATGCCGCGGGCTCCTGGTCCGCGACGCCCGACGACATCGCGGAGATCTCGGCGCTGTTCGCCTGAGGTCTCGCCCGGCGCCCGGTTTCCACAGGCGCCGGTTCTCCACAGAAGAGCACCGCCGGCGCCCGGCGGGGTGTTCGACGGCCGATGCTGTCCGCATGACAATTGTGGTGAAGGCATCCGAACCCCACGACTTCCTCGCGCTCGTGCCGCGGCTCGTCGGGTTCCACCCGCAGAACAGCATCGTCTTCGTGGCGTTCCGCGGCACACGCACGTGCGGCGCGATGCGCTACGACCTGCCGAGCGCCGGGGTCGCGACGGATTCCCGTCACTTCCGCCGGATCGCCACGACCCTCGTGGGAATGTTCAGCAAGCTGCGGGGAATCGACGCCGTGGTGCCCGTGGTCTTCACCGACGAAGGGTTCGAGACACCCGACGGCCCGGTGTTCGGGGACTTCGTCGACGCCGTCGTCGACCGGTTCGAGTTCTCCGGGTTCCGGGTGCGCGACGCGCTGTGCGTCGCGGCCGACGGTTGGGGGTCGTATTTCGACGCGGGTGTGCCGGCCGCCGGCCACCCGCTGGGGTTGATCGAGGATTCGACCGTGCACGCGGGCCTGCCGCGCGACGCCCCCGGGCTGGGCGACATCGACGACTGGGTGCGCCTGCCCCGGGTGGACGCCGCGACGGTGGAGCGGGTGGCGCGCCGGCTCGACGCACTGCGCGACGCCCACGCCGCGGGGCAGCTCCACCCGCGGTCGAACCTCTTCGACGGCGTCCAGCGCCCCGACGCGGCCCCGACCTGGCTCGATCTGTACCGCCTCGCCGACCTCGTCGGGTTCATCGAGGCGGGGCTCGATCCCGAGCCCTCGGAGATCGGCGACAGCGCCGCGGCCCTGTTGATCTTCATCGCGGCGTCGCCGTCGCTGCGGGACGTCGTGCTCATGCAGTGGGCCTTCGACCGGGAAACGGGGGAGCGTGTGTACGACGACGCGGTCAGTTTCGGTGCGGGGAAGCCGGCGGACTCGCTCGACACCGCACGGCTCATGCTCGGCGAGGGCCGCGACCCGATCCGCACCGCGTCGAGGCCGCGATCGACCTGCTCAAGGAGATCGTCGCACGGGCCCCGCTCGACGACCGGCCGCCGCTGCTGTGCATGCTCGCCTGGCTGAACTGGGCTCTCGGGCGCAGCAGCGTCGCGCACCGGTTCGTCGTCGCCGCCGCCGAGATCGACGACGAGTACGGGCTGGTGGAGATCATCTCCACGATGCTCGACCGCGGATTCCTGCCCGAGTGGGCGTTCGATGCGCGTTAGCCGCGGGCGGTCGGCCCTAGGAGTTCAGCAGGGCGAGGGCCGCGTTGAGCGTCGTGGCGTAGAGCACCCAGGCCCAGTACGGTACGAGCAGCCACGCTGCGACTTTGCTGACCCGCCAGAACGCGAGCATGGTCAGCAGCACCGCGATGTCGAGCGCGAGGATGATGGCGAGCGCGATCCAGAGCGCGGCCGGACCGATCGTGGGATACAGCCCGAAGAACACCGGCGTCCAGATCGCGTTGAGCACGAGCTGGGCGACGTACAGTCCGAGGGCACGGCGCACCGCGGCGCTGGTGCTGCGGAGTCCGACCGGCCAGTCCTCACTGCGGCGCTTGCGCCAGACCAGCCAGGCGGCGACGCTCATCAGCGTGTAGAGCAGTGTCCAAGCCGGGCCGAAGACCCAGTTCGGCGGGTTCCAGAACGCCTTGTCGGCGTCGGCGTACCAGCCGTCGACGTTGCCGGCGGTGGCGATCGAGCCGAGCGCGGCGACCCCGAACGAGATCGCGAGGAACGCCACGAGCACGAGGGCGGATTTCACGCGTCCGGCCGTCCGGCGCCCGTCACCGTCGGCGGCGGGAGGCTGGGTCGTCGGTTGTGGGGTCGTCGGCAGTTCCATCATCCGACGATACGCCGCGGGGCGCCGTCTGGCGAAGTCGGCTGGGCGGGGCTAGTCGAGCCCGCCGCCCGTGCGCGGCTCGATGTTGAGGCTGGTGGTGAGGTCGAGAGTCTGCGCGTTGAGCGACTCGAGTTCGGCGATCTTCGCGTTGAACGTCTCCACGCGCTGTTCCGCCGAATCGAACATGGCGTCGAGCGCGCTCTGCCGGGCGACCAGCGCGTTCTTCTCCCGCTGGAACTGTGCGTTGGAGGCGAAATCCCCGCTGTCGGCGCGCTCGTTGAACCGTGCGATGTCGCCGCTGAGCGCGTCGTACCCGGCGTTGTAGGCCGCGTAGTCGCTGTCGATCGACGCGCGCAGGGTATCGAGTTCGGCGGAGAGGGCGTCGGACCGCGCCTGCAGGTCGACGAAGACGGCATTCGACGCGACGTGCAGGGCGATGAGAGCCTGGCGGTCGGTGAAATACCTCGCGTAGTAGGCCTCGAGCTCGGGCGAGAGGGTGCCGACCTCGGTGCCGATGATCGAGTGCAGTTCGTTGTGGTGCTCGCCGGGCTCCAGCGATGCGTACAGTTCCATGCGTGCGACGAATTCCGCGTCGCCCGCCAGAGCCGAGGCCTCGGCGCTGAGCAGCGGCTCGAGCCGGGCCTTCTCGTCGTCGCCGAGCCGGTCCCATGCCGCATGCAGCATCTCGTGGGACGCGACGACCTCTTCGATGCCGTCCAGCTTGTCGTCGGTCACGTCGTAGAGCACGATCTCCTGGGTGCCGGGCAGATAGCAGCCGAGGATGCCGGACCCGGCCTCCGCGCTCCCGCAGACCGAGTCGAAGCCGTCGGTGCCGTCGACCCT
Organism: Conyzicola lurida; assembly: GCF_014204935.1. Lineage (NCBI taxonomy): Bacteria > Bacillati > Actinomycetota > Actinomycetes > Micrococcales > Microbacteriaceae > Conyzicola > Conyzicola lurida. The sequence goes on from NZ_JACHMJ010000001.1 coordinate 1,044,152, forward strand.
CGGGCGGCTCGCTTCGAAGATCAGCGCGGCGTGGTCGGTCATGGTCGACCGCTCCTCGTAGGCGGTGATCGTCGGACTCGCCTCGAAAGTCCACGCGGCGAGCTGGTCGGCGATGAACTGCCGGTTGCCGAACGCCCACACCGAACCGGAGACGAGCAGCGCGAGAACGAGGCCGATCGCGATCCCGCGGCCGCGCCGGCGGGGCCGTCGGGGCAGTTCCGGGTAGTACTGCAGGTCGAAGATCGTGGGCGGTGCCGTGCGCACGTCGGGCCGCGGAGAGTACGTCGAATCGTCCACGCCTCGTCCCCTCTGCTCCGACCCGTGCGATGGGTGGAGGAAACCCTATCAGCGGGCCCCGTCCCGCGGCGGGAATCCGGCGGGAGAGGGGGTGACATGATGGGAGGGTGAAGCCTGACGATCCCGCGCCGCCCACGGTCATCGTGATCGTCGCCGCGATCATCGAAGACGAAGACGGGCGCCTGCTGCTCGTGCGCAAACGCGGCACCGACCGCTTTATGCAACCGGGCGGCAAGATCGACCCCGGTGAGACCGCGGCCGAGGCGCTCATCCGCGAGTTGCGCGAGGAGCTCACGCTCGTCGTCACGCCCGCCGACCTCGTCTACTTGGGACGGTTCGACGCACCGGCGGCCAACGAGGCCGGGCACGTCGTCGACGCCGAGATCTTCTTCGTCACGGCGGGGGGCCAGGCCGTGGCCTCCGCGGAGATCGAAGAACTGATCTGGATGTCGCCCGCCGACGCCGCCTCGGTGGCGCTCGCACCGCTCACCGTCGACGTGCTGATGCCGGTGCTCGCCGCGCGCTGACGCGCGCGTGCTGAAGCCGGTCGTCGCGCGCTGACGTGCGCGTGCTGAGGCCGGTCGTCGCGCGCTGACGTGCGCGTGCTGAGGCCGGTCGTCGCGCGCTGACCTGGCGCGCTGTCGCGTCGAAGACCGGGTATTACCGCTTGGTATGCGGGTGCTTGTTGTGGTGGTGCTGCGGTTTGGGCGGATCCCCGGCGAGGAACGCGATCGCCTCGTCGACCGAGGTCGTCTCCGCCGGCAGACCGTCGTCGAGCTGGGTCGGCTTCCAGGCGAGGATCACGTCCTGCCCGGCTTCGAGGTAGCCGACGGTGTTGCCGTCGGAGAGCACCTGCCAGTCCAGCTTGACGTCGGGCACGCCGAGACCGAGCCGGCGCGTCTTCGCGGTCGGCATAATCGTGACGGTGTGCCCCACGGCTGAGAAGTCGATGCCTTCCGGGCGCAGTGCATAGAGTTCGTCGAGAGTAACCATGCCGCCACCCTAGGACGAGCCGCGCGCCGAAGCCAGAGGCGGCGGACCGGCCGGCGAACCGGCCGGCGGATCCGTCGGCGGGCCCCGGTCAGTGCCCGACGAGCGGAGCCATCAGGCGCGCGGCGAGCGACGGCCGGCCGGTCGTGCGCTCTTCGGCATCCGCGACGGCCATCGCGGTGAGCCCGAGGTTGGCGCCGACGAAGCGCAGCGGCTCGGGCTCCCACCGCGGCGACACGTGGTTCACCCACGGCAGCGTCGTCAGGTCCGAGTCGGCGCCGGTCAGGAGATCGGCCAGGGTGCGCCCGGCGAGGTTCGTGGTGCTGAGCCCGTCGCCGACGTAGCCGCCCGCGCTCGCGATGCCGGTCTCCGGATCGTACGACGCCGACGCGTGCCAGTCGCGTGCGACGCCGAGCGGACCGCCCCAGCGGTGCGTGACCGCGGCGCCCGCCGCCTGCGGGAACAGTTCGACGAGGCTCGCCCGCAAGTGCTCGAACACCCGGCCGACCCGGTCGTACTCCGGCCGGATGCTGCTGCCCCAGTGGTAGCGCGCCCCGCGTCCGCCGAACGCGAACCGGTTGTCGGCGGTGCGCTGCCCGTAGACCAGCAGGTGCCGGAAGTCGGTGAACGTCTGACCGTGCTCGATGCCGATGTCGTCCCAGACCGCGTCGCTCAGCGGCTCGGTCGCGATCATCAGCGAATACAGGGGCAGGATGCCGCGGCGGCTCTTCGGCAGCGTGGCACCATACCCCTCCGTCGCCAGCACGACGGTCTCCGCGGCGACCGTGCCGCGGGCGGTCTGCACCGTGCGCGGCGACCAGTCGAGCACCTCGGTGTGCTCGTGGATCGTCACGCCGCGGCGCTCCAGCACCCGCGCGAGCCCCCGGACCAGAGCGGCCGGGTGCAGGCGCGCACACGCCGGATCGAACGAAGCACCGAGCGCGCCGCCGACCGCGGTGCTCAGGAGCGAGAGGTCGTCGACGCCGTAGGAGAGCGCTTCGGCGACCTCGGCGTGCGCGGCAGCCAGCTGCAGGGGCGACCGGGCGAGGCTGAGGGTGCCGCCCTTCACGAAGTCGCAGTCGATTCCCTCGGCCGCGGCGACCCGGCCGACCTCGTCGACGGTCGCGACCATTGCGCGGCGCATCGCGAGCGCGGCTTCGGGACCGTGCGCGCGGCCGAGCGTGGCGGTCGACGCGGGGAACAGCGCGCTGCACCAGCCGCCGTTGCGGCCGGACGCCCCGAACCCCGCGATGTGCTTCTCCAACACGGTGATGCGCAGCGACGGGTCGCGCTCGAGCAGGTAGTACGCGGTCCACAGCCCGGTGAGCCCGCCGCCGACGATCGCGACGTCGGTCGCAATGTCGCCGGGAAGCGGCGGCCGCGGGTCGAGCGGGTCGGCGACCGAGTCGTGCCAGTAGCTCAGCGAGCGGTAGTCCACGCCGGCGCTACAGCTTCGTCCAGGCCTCGGTCAGCACCGAGCGCAGGATGCCCTCGATCTCGTCGAACTCGGCCTGCCCGACGGTGAGCGGGGGAGCGAGCTGGATGACGGGGTCGCCTCGGTCGTCGGCCCGGCAGTAGAGCCCGGCCTCGAACAGCGCCTTGGAGAGGAATCCGCGCAGCAGCCGCTCCGACTCCTCGGCGTCGAAAGTCTCCTTCGTCACCTTGTCCTTCACCAGTTCGATGCCGAAGAAGTAGCCGTCGCCGCGCACGTCGCCGACGATCGGCAGGTCGAGCAGTCTCTCCAGCGTCGCCCGGAAGGCGGGCGAGTTCTCCCGCACGTTCTCGAACAGCTTCTCCTCCTCGAAGATGTCGAGGTTGGCGAGCGCGACGGCCGAGGAGACCGGATGCCCGCCGAAGGTGTAGCCGTGGTAGAACGCGGTGTCGCCGTGTTTGAACGGCTCGTAGACGCGCTCGTTGACGACGGTCGCGCCGATGGGGGAGTAGCCGCTCGTCATGCCTTTGGCGCAGGTGATCATGTCGGGCTCGAAGCCGTAGGTCGTCGAGGCGAACATGTTGCCGATGCGGCCGAAGCCGGTGATGACCTCGTCGGCCACGAGCAGCACGTCGTACTGGTCGCAGATCTCGCGCACCCGCGCGAAGTAGCCGGGAGGCGGCGGGAACGCGCCGCCCGAGTTCTGCACCGGCTCGAGGAAGACGGCCGCGACCGTCTCCGGACCCTCGAAGAGGATCATCTCCTCGATGCGGTTGGCGGCCCACTGGCCGAACAGCGCCGGGTCGTCGGCCGGGGCGCCCATTTCGGCGGCGCGGTAGAAGTTGGTGTTCGGCACGCGGAAGCCGCCGGGCGTGACCGGTTCGAACATCTCCTTCATGCCCGGGATGCCGGTGATGGCGAGTGCCCCCTGCGTGGTGCCGTGGTACGCGACCGAGCGCGAGATGACCTTGTGTTTGGTGGGGCGGCCGTGCAGTTTCCAGTAGTACTTGGCGAGCTTGAAGGCGGTCTCGACCGCTTCGCCGCCGCCCGAGGAGAAGAAGACCCGGTTGAGCTGGCCGGGGGCCGCCGCCGCGAGCCGGTCGGCGAGTTCGATCGCGGCCGGGTGCGCGTACGACCAGAGGGGGAAGAAGGCGAGTTCCTCGGCCTGCTTCGCCGCCGCCTCGGCGAGACGCTTGCGGCCGTGCCCGGCGTTCACCACGAAGAGCCCGGAGAGGCCGTCGAAGTATTTCTTGCCCTGGTTGTCCCAGATGTGGTGGCCGCTGCCCTTGACGATGATCGGTACCCCGCCGCCGTCCTCCATGACGGACTGCCGATTGAAGTGCATCCAGAGGTGGTCTTTCGCCTTCTGCTGCAGCACGCTGTCGTCGACGCGGGAGGGCTGGACGGGCTGCTCCGTGGTGGTCATCGCTATCTCGTTCCCCAGTTGTAGAACTGCTTGAAGAGTTTCAGGTAGACGAACGTCTCGGTGGACTGCACGCCGTCGATGGCGCGGATCTGCTTGTTGAGCAGGTCGATGAGGTCGTCGTCGTTCTCGCAGACGACCTCGGCCATGATGTCGAAACTGCCGGCGGTGAGAACGACGTAGTCGACGGCGGTGAGAGCGCCCAGCGCCTCGGCCACGATCGTCGTGTCGCCGGAGACCCGGATGCCGATCATCGCCTGCCGGTAGAAGCCGAGCTGCATCGGGTCGGTCACGGCGACCACCTGCATCACTCCCGACTCTGTGAGCTTCTGCACCCGTTGCCGCACGGCCGCTTCGCTGAGTCCGACGGCCTTGCCGATTTCGGCGTAGGACCGACGACCGTCTTCCTGCAACTGCTCGATGATCGCCTTCGAGACGGCGTCGAGCTGCAGCGGCTTCGCCCTGTCCGCGACGGACTTTCCCGCCGACGGAGCAGGAGTGGCGGCCTTACCGGCCGAGATCATCCGCGAGTTCCGTTCATGGGTTGATTGTGTCAGCCGAGGAGGTTGCATACAAGCGATTCCGCACGCTGGACTCACAAAGTCCACTGAATCAGTCGAAACCGGGCGGTACTGCCGATCGCCGACGCCCAGACCGACGGGCGCGCCTTAAGCTTGACGGGTGGACCCCGATCTCGATGACACCGTCGCCGCTCCAGGTCGGACTCGTGCGCATCGACCGGCCGGCGCTCTCGACGACGACGCGGTCGGCATCGGCGATCTCGACGACACCGTCGTGCGCGGCACTCTGCCTCCGCTGGCGTCGGCTCCGCCATCCGCCCCGCTCATCGACACGCCTCTCATCGACACGCCTCTCATCGACACCGCGGCGCAACAGATCGGCGACACCGCTCCCATGCCCGACTCGGTCGTGGTCGAGCCGCTCGCGGCCCGCTACGGGTTCCGCGTCGGCGAGTCCGGCCGCACGGTGTTGCTCGACGCCGTCGTCTACCTCGGGCGTGCGCCGACGTCGCCGCGCATCCAGCACGGCCTGATCCCCAAACTCGTGCGGGTGCCGTCGCCCCGCGGCGAGGTCTCGGGAACGCACCTAGAGATCCGCCAGCTGGGCGCCTCGATCGTGGTCACCGACCTGCGCTCGACCAACGGATCCGTGGTCGCCGTGCCCGGCAGTGTCGCCCGGGCGCTGCGTCAGGGCGAGTCGATGGTCGTCACCCCGGGTACGCTCGTGGACATCGGAGACGGCAATGTCATCGAGATACTTCCATTACAGCGGCAACTCGGGGGATTCGGTTATGCGTGAGTTCGCACCAACGGCAGCGGTCACCCCGTGACCGAGATCGGCGCGAGCACGCCCGAATTCGCGATTCCCCTGCCCGGAGACGAGGGCACCGACCGCGGTGAGATCCGTCTCGCGTGGGCAGCGGTGACGGATGTCGGACGCCGGCGTGCCGCGAACGAGGACAGCTTCATCGCCGCTCCGCCGATCTTCGCGATCGCCGACGGTATGGGCGGCCACCTGGCCGGCGACCGGGCGAGCGCCGCCGTGGTCTCCCGGCTGGCCGAGGCGCGCGAGAGCGACTTCCTGCCGCCCGAGGCGATCGAGCGAGCGCTCGAGAAGGCCACCGACGACATCGAGATCATCTCCGACGGTAGCGAGCTCGGGGTCGGCACGACCGTCACCGGCGCCGTGCTGACGATGCTCGACGGCGACCCGTACTTCGCGATCTTCAACATCGGCGACAGCCGCGTCTACCGTTTCGAACGCAACGAGCTCGCGCAGGTCACCGTCGACCACTCGCTCGTGCAGCAGCTGGTCGAACAGGGCGTCATCACGCAGGCGCAGGCGCACAACCACCCCGACGGCAACGTCATCACGCGGGCCGTCGGATTCCAGGCGCAGCCCACCCCCGACTACTGGCTGCTGCCGCTGCAGGCGGGGCTGCGGCTCTTGGTCTGCTCCGACGGGCTCACCGGCGAGCTCGACGACGACCGGATCCGCCTGCACATGGCCGCCGGCCTCTCCGCCGACGAGACCGCGGGCGCCCTCGTCGACGCCGCGCTGGCATCCGGCGGCCGTGACAACGTCACGGTGCTCGTCGTCGACGTCATCGCGGTGCCGCTGAGCGCCGATTTCGGGCAGACCGCGCCGCGGGCTACCCATAGAGTGCTCTGACACAACCTGCTTACAATGGTGGGCATCTTGTCCACGGCTAGAGGGGGTCTTCTGTGGCGCGTCGCCTGCCCTCGCAACCCCCCACGCTGCCCGGGTTCTCCTACATCCACGTGCTGGGCTCGGGCGGTTTCGCCGACGTGTTCCTGTACGAGCAGAACATGCCGCGCAGGCAGGTCGCCGTCAAGGTGATGCTGGCCGAGGTCGTCAACGACCAGGTGCGTCAGATGTTCCAGGCCGAGGCCAACCTGATGGCCCAGCTCAGCTCGCACCCGTCGATCCTCACGGTGTACCAGGCCAGCGTCTCCTCCGACGGCCGGCCCTACCTCGTGATGGAGATGTGCTCCTCGGCGCTGAGCCAGCGCTACCGCACCGAGCGGATCCCCGTCGCCGACGTGCTCCGCATCGCGGTGAAGATCGGCAGCGCGATCGAGACCGCGCACATGGCCGGCGTGCTGCACCGCGACATCAAGCCCTCCAACATCCTGCTCACCGCCTACGGCCACCCCGTGCTCTCCGACTTCGGCATCGCGGCGACGCTGAGCGAGTCGAACACGCAGGAGGCCGTCGGGATGTCGATCCCGTGGTCGGCGCCCGAGGTACTGATGGACGAGACGGCCGGGTCCATCGAGTCGGAGGTGTGGGCGTTCGCCGCCACCGTCTATTCGCTGCTCGCCGGGCGCTCGCCGTTCGAGATCCCGGGGGAGTCGAACACCTCCGTCGACCTGATCTCCCGTATCAACCGGGCCAAGGCCCAGCCGATCGACCGCGCCGACGTGCCGACGAGCCTCGAGCGCACGCTCGCGAAGGCGATGTCGAAGAACCCGAAGAGCCGGCCGGCGAGCGTGCTCGAACTCGTGCGCGAACTGCAGTCGGTCGAGGTCGAGCTCGGCGTGGCCCAGACGCCGGTCGAGGTCGCCATGGACGACTGGGCCCTCGCGACCGTCGCCGACATGGAGGACCGAACGCGCGTCCGCGGCGTCCAGGGTGGCGCCGCCGTGTCCTCCTCGCGACGTCGGCGCCGTCGGGCGGCGGCGGCGCAGGAGAACTACGACGCGGTCGGCACCCTCGTAAAGGAGAGCGCCGACCTCGGCACCCGCGGCTCGCGGGGCCGACGCGGCACGAGCGGGCGCGCCCGCAGCGTCGCCCGCCGGTCGGGCGCGACGACCACCGCACCGGGCGGCAAACCGGCGCAGCTGCTCGCCTGGATCCTCGTCGCCTGCTCGGTGCTCGTGATCGCTCTCGGCGCGACCGCGACGTTCGTGCTCGTCCGCGCGGGTTCCGACGACATCCCCGTCGTGAGCGACATCTCCGCCTCCCAGTCCGGCGGCAGCGTGACCTACACCTGGAACGACCCCGGTATCGACGAGCGAGACTCGTATCAGATCCAGCTCGACGGCCAGCAGTTCGGCCTGCAGAGCCGCACCGAGTTCGTCGCCGACGGCGACCCGGGCGACCACATCTGCCTCTCGGTGAGGGTGAGCCGCAACGGCACCCTGGGGGACGAGAGCAACCCCAAGTGTGTGGATGTCGCCGAATGACGAGCCTCCCATGATCAGACGGTGGATCGCCGGCCACAAGTCGCTCGTCGCAACCGCGACGAGCGCTTCTGTTGTTGCCGTCCTCGTAGCGACGGTCGCGCTCGTGTCGAGCGGGTACACGGCGCAGCGCCTCGACCTCAACGACGCCTCCGTCTGGGTGTCGAACGGTGCGGAACGGTTCGTCGGGCGCGCGAACACCGAGGTCTTCGAACTGAACAGCGTCGTCGCCGGCGAGGGTGCGGAACTCGACGTCGTGCAGCGCGGCTCGACCGTGCTGCTGTTCGACCGAGGCGACGCGACCCTCGACATCGTGGATGCCGCGACCTCGGCCATCACCGACCGGGTGCCGTTACCGCCGTCCGAGCCCGGGGTGTTCCTCGCCGGCGACAACGCGGTGCTCTACTCGGGCGGATCCGGCGAGGTCTGGATCCTCCCGGTCGCCGAGCTCGCCGACTTCGACACCGGTCAGGAGCCGACGCTCAACCTCGGGCCGGACGCCGTCGTGAGCGTCGACGAGAACGGGCTGCTGTTCGCCTTCTCGCCCGACACCCAGCGCGTGTACAGCGTCAACGCCGCCCTCACCACGAGCGTCGACTCGTCCGAGGCCACGGAACTCGGCGGCACCTCCGGCGACTACGCGGTCACCTCGGTCGGCGGCCGCTGGGCGGTGCTCGACGTCGACGGTGAGCAGCTCGAGACGGGCGGCCGTGTCGTCGACCTCGCCGACCTGCTCGACGGCGCCGAGCCCGTGCTGCAGAACGCGGCCGCCGCGGGGTCCTCGGTCCTGGTCTCGTTCGCCGGCGGTCTCGCCTCGGTGCCGCTCGGAAAGGGCGACCCCGACCTCCTCTTCGCCGGTGGCGCCGGCACCACGACGGCGCCGGCCGTGGTCGACGGCTGCGCCTACGCGGCCTGGTCGAACGGGCAGTCGTGGCGGCAGTGCGGCATCGACGACGCCGCGGGGGCCGACGAGGCCGACCTGCAGCAGCTGCTCGACGTGCCGAGCACGGCGGCGCTCGACTTCCAAGTCAACGGCTCGCGGATCGTGCTCAACGACGCCGGCGCCGGCGCGTCCTGGGCGGTGGCGGACCAGGGCCAGATCATCGACAACTGGGACGACCTCATCACGGTCGACGAGGACCAGGAACAGGTCGAGCAGAACGCCTCCGACACCCCTCCCGAGGTCGAGAAGGACCAGGTGCCGCCCGTCGCGGTCGACGACCAGCTCGGCGCCCGTGCCGGCCGTTCGAGCGTGCTGCCGGTGCTGCTCAACGACTACGACCCCAACGCCGACGTCATCGTGATCAGCGCGGTGACGGCGATCGACCCGTCTCTCGGCCGGATCGATGTGATCGAGAACCGCCAGATGCTCCAGATCTCGTTGGACGAAGCGGCATCCGGGGTCATCTCGTTCGGGTACACCATCGACGACGGCCGGGGCGGCAGCGCGAGTGCGACCGTCGAGGTCACCGTGCGCTCGCCCGAGGAGAACTCCCCGCCGCAGCAGGTGCGCACGACAGCACTCACCCTCGAGTCGGGCGGCCAAGAGACGGTGCCGGTGCTCGACGACTGGGTCGACCCCGACGGCGACCCCTTCTACCTCGAGTCCGCCACCGCTGGCGAACCGCTCACGGTCAGCTACAAGCCCGAGGGGTCGGTCATCGTGACCGACTCGGGGTCGGACACCGGGTCGTCGGTCGTCTCGCTCGTCGTCTCCGACGGCTCGGCGTCCGCGCCCGGGTCGCTCGCCGTGTCCGTGATGGCGCCCGGCGAGGTGCCGATCGTCGCCGACCCGTTCGTCGTGCTCGCGTACGCCGGTCAGGAGAAGTCGATCTCGCCGCTCGACCACGTGCGCGGCGGCAACGGCTCGGTGCGGCTGAACGCCGTGCCCGCCAAGGCCGGGGTCACGATCACGCCCAGCTACGAGACCGGCACCTTCCAGTTCTCGAGCGACCTCGTGCGCTCGCACTACCTCGAGTACGTCGTCACCGACAACGACCAGACGGTCACGGGGCTGGTGCGGGTCGACGTCGTCGCGCCGCCGGACGCGAACACCGCGCCCATCACGCGGCCCAAGACCGTGTTCGTGCCCACCCTGAGCAGCCGCACCGTCGACATCTCGTCCACCGACGAGGACCCGGCCGGCGGCGTGCTGCTCGTCACGGGCGTCGTCAACGTGCCGAGCGACTCCGGCGTGCGCGCCGAGACCCTCGAGCAGCGCTCGGTGCGGGTGACCCTGACGGGACCGCTCGCCGGCCCCGTGACCTTCGGCTACCGGGTGACCAACGGCCTCGCGCAGGCGGAGGGCACGATCACCGTGATCGAGGTGGCGCCGCCCGACCAGCGGCAGCCGCCGGTCGCCCGGGACGACACCGCCACGGTGCGCGTCGGCGACGCGATCATGATCGACGTGATGGCGAACGACGAGCAGCCCGACGGCGAGCAGATCACGCTCAACCCCGAGCTCGTCGACGGGCTGACCGGCGACTCCGGACTGCTCTTCGTCTCGGGCACCACGCTGCGCTACCTCGCCCCGCAGACCGCGGGCAACTACTCGGCCGTGTACGAGATCATCGGCCCGCTCGGTCAGACCGCGCAGGCGCAGGTCAACATCGAGGTGCGCGAACCGAACCTCGAGACGAACCACGCTCCCGTGCCCGTGACCGTGACCGCGCGGGTGTTCGCCGGCGAGAGCGTGCGCATCGACATCCCGCTCGACGGCATCGACCCCGACGGCGACTCCGTGCAGCTGCTCGGGCAGGAGACCAGCCCCGAGAAGGGCGGCGTCGTCGCCGTGGGCGCCTCGACGATCGACTACAACGCCGGCGCCTACTCGGCCGGCACCGACACCTTCACCTACACGGTGATGGACTCGCTCGGCGCCCGCGCCACCGGCACCGTGCGCGTCGGCATCAGTCCGAAGCTCGAGGGCACCCGCAACCCGGTCGCGATCGAAGACGAGGTGACGGTGCGGCCCGGCACGACGGTGCTCGTGCAGGTGCTCGCCAACGACTCCGACCCCGACGGGGGAGCGCTCTCGGTCACGGACGTGCAGCCCAACGACGAGAACCTCACGGCAGAGATCGAGGATTCGACGCTCGTGCGCATCACCGCGCCGAACAGCCCCGGCAACTACGGCCTCGTCTACACGATCGCGAACGAGGTCGGCGGCTCGAGCTCCAACTTCGTCACCGTCGTCGTGAGCAGCGACGCTCCGCTGTCGTACCCGCTCGCCCGGGACACGGTTCTCACCCTCACCGACGTGCTGGACCGCACTTCGATCGACGTCGACGTGCTCGCCAACGTGTTCTTCGCCGACGGCGACGCACGCGACCTCGACCTCTCGATCGTCTCCGGCTACGGCGACTCGGCCGTCGTCACCGCGAACAAGTCGGTGCGCGTGACCATCGGCGACTCCCGCCAGATCATCCCGTTCGCCGTGTCGCGTCCCGACGACAGCTCGGCCGTCTCCTACGCCTTCATCTGGGTCCCCGGCTTCGACGACGCGCTGCCGCAGCTCAACCGCGACGCCCCGGCGCTCGTGGTGGAGAGCGAGGCGACGATCCGCATCGACCTCAACGACTACGTCGTGGCCGTCGGCGGCAAGCAGGTGCGCCTGACCGATTCCAGCACCGTGCGCGCCACGCACTCGAACGGGTCGTCGCTCGTGGTCGACGCCGACACCCTGAGCTTCACCTCCGCCGACCTGTACTTCGGCTCGGCCTCCATCTCGTTCGAGGTGACGGACGGCGACTCGGCCACCGACCCCGACGGGCACACGGCCAACCTGGTACTGCCGATCACGGTGGAACCGCGCGAGAACCAGCCGCCCGTGTTCACCGGCGCGACGATCGACTTCGAACCGGGCGAGGAACGCACGATCGACCTCACCGCCCTGACGAACTACCCGTACGAGGACGACCTCGACGAGCTCGCCTACACGGTCGGATCGCCCGCGCCCGACGGCTTCACCGCGACGCTCGCCGGCCAGTCGCTCGTGTTGCGCGCGAGCGACGACGCGGTGAAAGGCTCGTCGACAGCGGTCTCGCTCGGAGTGAGCGACGCGCTGTCGTCCGGCCAGGCCGGCCGCATCCAGCTGCAGGTGGTGGCGTCGACGCGTCCGCGCGCGGTGCCTGCCGAGGACGCCGCGATCGCGCAGCGCGGCCAGACGACCGTGGTCGACGTGCTCGCCAACGACGAGGCGACCAACCCCTTCCCCGGGCAGCCGCTGCGCGTCGTCGCGGTGCGCGGTCTCGACGGCTCCACCCTGCCGGCCGGCGTCTCGGTCACCGCGAGCGAGGACAACAGCCGGCTCACCGTCTCGGTCGCGGGCAACGCGCTGCCCGCCGACGCCACCCTCCAGTACCAGGTCGCCGACGCGAGCCGCGATCCCGACCGGTACGTCTGGGGCGCCATCCGGATCTCTGTGCAGGACGTCCCCGACGCCCCCGTGATGCCGACGCGCCAGGCCGCCACCTTCACGGCGGGGGAGATGACGCTGCGGCTCACCGCACCGCAGCAGAACAACTCGGCCATCACGAACTACCGCGTCTCGAGCGGCGGCTACAGCCACGACTGCGGCACGACACTGATCTGCACGCTCCCGGGCCTCGAAGTCGGCAAGGCCTACTCGTTCCAAGTCGTCGCGGTCAACGCGATCGGCGACTCGGCGCCGAGCCCCGCGAGCGCGCCGTACACGATCGACTACCTGCCCGCGGCACCCGTCGCCAAGGTCGTGCCGACCGACCCCGACGACGCGCCGACCGGCGGGGCGCTCACGGTGACCTGGCCGTTCGTCGGCGACCCCGACCCCGGAACGCGCATCGTCGACTACGTCGTCGAGCTGACCGGACGCGCCTCCGTCGTGGTGCCGCGCACCGCGACGTCGACCACGATCACCGGGCTGCCGACCAACACCACCTACGAGGTGCGGGTCTACGCGCGCAACAGCGCGCAGGTCACGACGGACGCCGAGTGGGTGCGCAGCGGCACGGTGAGCGCGACCACCGTCGGTCCGCCCATCGTCGGCACACCGGCGCCGGTCGCTGTGAACGACGTCGACGGCAACATCACCGTCACCTGGGGCGCGTTCGGCGAGAACGGCGGAGCCCCGGTCACCTACGACATCCGCAAGGTCGAAGGCGAGGTGACCGTCGCCGACTGCGACGCGGCGCCGAGCCTGCGCGACGTCACCTCGCCGTGGGTCGATGAGAACGCGGTCGACGGGACCGCCTACAGCTACGTCGTCTACGGCGACAACGGGTCGTACTGCACGCCCGTCTCGACGGGTGCGACGACCAGCCTCGCGGCCCCCGGATTCGCGCGCGCCGAGGTCGGCATCGAGGTCCGGCCGACGACCCCGACGGTTCTCAACGAAGTCACGGGCGACGACCTGACCACCGGCCGCTACGAGATCCGCGTCGGCACGAACCTCCGGGTCGCCTCGGGCACCGCAGAGCGCTACGAGTACCGCCTGAACGGCGGCGCGTGGGCGCCGACGGTCGCCGGCCAGTGGCTCACGTCGGCCGCGGACACCCGGGTCTACGGCGTGCCCCAGGTCGTCGAGTTGCGGGGATGTCGCGACGCGAGTCAGACGTACTGCGGACCGGCGAGCGACGCGGTCACGCTCACCCCCGTGAACGCCCGTGGCTCGGTGCGCACCTGCATCGCCGACCGGCCGCTCGACTACGCCACCCCGGCGAACGGCAGCGGGGCCACGACCACCGTGCTGATGTCGTACTACACCCTGGCCAACCCCACCTGGTCGCCGTTCTACTTCGACTCCGACGACGCTGTACCGTTGACCGCGACGGGAGTGCGGCTCAAGGTCGCGGTCACCGTGGGGGGAATCACCTACACCGATCCGGGCTACGCCGAGGGCACGTGTCGATAATGAGAGAGACAAACGCATGACCATGACACCCGAGCAGGCCGGCTGGTTCTCCGACAACTTCACGCGGCTCGTCGCGAACGTCGAGACCGTGCTGCTGGGTAAGACCTTCGTGATCCGTCTCGGCTTCACCGCGCTGTTCAGCGAGGGCCACCTGCTGCTCGAGGACTTCCCGGGCACCGGCAAGACCTCGTTCGCCCGCGCCATCGCGCAGAGCGTCGACGGCACGAGCAACCGCGTGCAGTTCACCCCCGACCTGCTGCCCGGCGACATCACCGGCGTCAGCATCTACGACCAGCGGTCGGGCGCCTTCGAGTTCCACCGCGGACCGATCTTCGCGAACGTCGTGCTCGCCGACGAGATCAACCGCGCGAGCCCGAAGACCCAGTCGGCTCTGCTCGAGGTGATGGAGGAGGGCACCGTCACCGTCGACGGCGTGACCCATCCCGTCGGCGCCCCGTTCATGGTCATCGCCACCCAGAACCCGATCGAGCAGGCCGGCACCTACCGCCTTCCCGAGGCCCAGCTCGACCGCTTCATCATGAAGACCTCGATCGGCTACCCCGACCACAGCTCCACGCTGCGCATCCTCGAGGGCGCCGGAACCCGCGCCCACGACGTGACCGTGCCGGCGATCGCCAGCGCCGAGGTCATCAACGAGATGGCCCGTCTCGCGCGCACCGTGCACGTCGACCCCACCATCAACGACTACGTCAGCCGCCTCGTCGACGCCACCCGCTCGGCCGACGAGGTGCGCCTCGGCGCCAGCGTGCGCGGCGCCCTCGCGCTCGTCCGCACCGCGAAGACCCTCGCCGCATCCAACGGCCGCCACTACGTCATCCCCGACGACGTGAAGGCCCTCGCCGAACCGGTGCTCGCCCACCGCCTGGTGCTCGACCCGGAAGCCGAGTTCGACGGCGTGACCGGCACCAGCATCATCAGCCAGCTGCTCATCGAGACGCCCCCGCCGAGTGATCGGCAAGCCGTGTGACCCTACGGCCCGATTCCCAGTACCCGACGGCGACCGAGGGGCTCACCAACGCACGCACGCGCCTCGTCGGCAATCGCACCGGCATCGTCGCCGACACGGTCATCGTCGGAGCGCGGTTCGCGCGTGCCCTGCGTGACGTCGTCGGTCTCGTCGCCGTGCGCGCCGCCTCCGTGGTCACGCCGCTCGGCTGGTTCGTGCTGGCCTCCATCCCGCTCTCGCTGCTCGTCGGCTACGGGCTCGGCTGGATCGAACTCGTCGTCGCCGGATTCGCGGGCCTCGTGCTCGTGGCGGTGGCGATCCTCTACCTCGTCGGCCGCAACGCCGTCGCGATCCGCCTCGACGTGACGCACAGCCGCGTCGTCGTCGGGCAGAACGCGACCGGCCACGTGGTCGTGCGCAATCCCGGCAGCCGCCGCACCCTCGGCATCACCGTCGAGGTGCCCGTCGCCCACGGTCTCGCCGAGCTCGCCGTGCCGAGCCTGCCCCGCGACGGCGAATCGGTGCAGGAGTTCTCCATCCCCACCCGCCGGCGCGGCGTCGTCGCCGTCGGCCCCGTGCGCACCGTGCGCGCCGACCCGATCGGGCTCGTGCGCCGCGAGCTGGTCTGGACGGACACCCAGGAGCTCTTCATCCACCCGCGCACCATCGGTATCCCGAGCATGAGCGCCGGACTGGTGCGCGACCTCGAGGGCCAGCCGACGCGCGACCTCTCGAGTTCGGACATCGCCTTCCACGCGCTGCGCGAATACCTCCCGGGCGACGAACGCCGCAACATCCACTGGAAATCGACGGCGAAGACCGGCACCTACATGGTGCGGCAGTTCGAACAGACCCGCCGCAGCCACATCGTGATCGCCCTCAGCCTCGCGACCGTCGACTACGCCTCCGACGAGGAGTTCGAGATGGCGGTCAGCGTCGCCGGATCGCTGGGGTCGCGGGCGATCCGCGAGATCCGCGAGGTGTCGGTCGTGGTGAGCGAGAAGACCCCCGAGTTCGCGGTGCGCAAGGTGTTCGCCGTGCGGGCGCTCTCCACGCGCAGCCGCACGAAGCTGCTCGACGAGCTGGCCGTCGTCGAGTCCGCCGAGACCGCGATCGCGATCACCGACGTCGCCCGCGTCGCCGGAATGCAGGTCGCGGGCGTCTCCGTGGCGTTCCTCATCTGCGGCTCGGCCGTGACACCGGCCGACC
Source organism: Conyzicola lurida (assembly GCF_014204935.1). Lineage (NCBI taxonomy): Bacteria > Bacillati > Actinomycetota > Actinomycetes > Micrococcales > Microbacteriaceae > Conyzicola > Conyzicola lurida. Next base: position 1,060,091 of record NZ_JACHMJ010000001.1, read on the forward strand.
TGCGGGCCGCGTCGACGAAGTTCCCGGCCGGCGTCGAGGTGATCGCGGTCGTCTGCGACCCGGATGCCGCACCCCGCCTGCGATCAGCCCCCGGCCTCAGCGTGCTCACCATCGGCTATCTCGAGGACCTGCCCAAGTCGCTGGCGCGGGTGGTCGCGGTATGAGCGCCGTCGCCGAGGTCGCCGAGGTCGCCGCGCCGCTCGCGGGTGCCGGAACCGGTCTGCGCCCGCGCCGGGCGCCGCGCATCCGCGTCGGATTCGTCGTCGCCAACACCCTGTTCCTCTGGCTGACCATGGGCATCGCCTCGGCCGCTCTGTGGCCGATCTACCAGAGCCCCGCGATCGTGCTGCTCGTCGTCGTCACCACGGTGGCCGGCTCGGCGATCGCGATCCTCGGCGCCGTGTTCCGCTGGTCGTCGGCGATCGTGTTCATCGCGACCGTGGCCGCGTTCCTGATCCTCGGCGTACCGCTCGCCGTGCCCCTGCAGGCGCTCTACGGCGTGCTTCCCACGCTCGACGGCCTGTGGCAGCTGGTCTCGTCCGTCGCGCTCGGCTGGAAGCAGCTCGTCACCATCACGCTCCCCGTCGGCAACTACCAGGGCCTTCTGGTACCCGCGTTCGTGCTCGTGCTGCTGGTCAGCGTGACCTGCCTCTCGACGGCGTTGCGTTCGCGCCGGGGCGCCCTCGCGGCCGTGGGCCCCGTGGTGCTGTTCGTCGTCGCGACGATGCTCGGGCCCGACTACGCGTCGTGGCCGTTCGTGCTCTCCACCGCCCTCTTGGTCGCGTCCCTCGTCTGGCTCATCTGGCGCCGCTGGTACGCGCGGCGGGCGGCGATCCGGGCCCTCGCCGTCGAGGCCCGGTCGGCCGACGGTACCCAGGCCGTCGTGCCGTCGGAACACCGGCTCTTCGGCGTCCGCACCATCGTGGCCGCCACGCTGATCCTCGCGATCGCGAGTGCCGCCGGCGTGACGGCCGCCACTTTCGCGCCCCCGGCTGGCACGCGCGAGGTGCTGCGCACGAGCGTCGAGCAGCCGTTCGACCCGCGCGAGTACGTGAGCCCCCTCTCCGGGTTCCGGCGCTACCTGCAGCCGGGCTCCGCCGACGAGACGCTCTTCACCGTCGCCGGCCTCCCGGAGGGCGCGCGCATCCGCATCGCCACCCTCGACAGCTACGACGGCATCGTCTACTCCGTCGGCAGCTCCGAGGTGACGAGCGAGTCGGGCGACTTCACCCGCGTGCCCTACCGTTTCGACCAGTCGGCGCTGACCGGCGAGCAGGTCGCTCTCGACGTGACGGTCGACGCCTACGAGGGCGTCTGGGTGCCCAGCATCGGCCAGCTCGAGACCGTCGAGTTCGGCGGCAGCCGCGCGACGACGCTGCGCGACGAGTTCTACTACAACGACACGGTGGCCACGGCCGCGGTCGTCGGCGGCATCGAGTCGGGCGACCGCTACCGGATCACCGCCGTCGTACCCGACCAGCCCTCCGAGTCTCAGCTCGCCGCCGTCACCCCCGGCGCGGAGATCGTGCCCGAGATCTCGGTGCTGCCCGACGAGACGCGCGTGGTGCTCGACCGCTACGTCGAAGGGGTGAGCGGCGCGGGCAACCGTCTCGCGGCGATGCTCGACGGCCTGCGCACCGAGGGCTATGTCAGCCACGGGATCTCCGCCGACGAGCCCGCGAGCCGGTCCGGGCACTCCGCGGACCGCATCACCCAGCTGCTCACCGACCAGCGGATGATCGGCGACGCCGAGCAGTACGCGGTCACCGCGGCGCTGATGGCCAGCGAACTCGGCTTCGCCTCGCGGGTCGTCTTCGGCTTTGTTCCGGATGTCGCGTCCGACGGTTCGTCGGACGCGACATCCACCACCACAGCCACCGCCGTCACCGGAGCCTCCGTGTCGGCCTGGCTCGAGGTCGACACCGCCGAGTACGGCTGGGTGGCCGTCGACCCGACACCCGAGGTGCGCGAGATCCCGGAGGAGGTGCCGGAGGTACCGACATCCGTCTCCCGACCCCAGTCGGTGATCCCGCCGCGCACGACCGAGCCCGAGCGGCAGATCGAGCAGTCGCCGCAGGAGACCACGCAGGACGACCAGGACGACCTACCCGAGTGGCTCGCCATCGCGCTCGTCGTGGCGCAGATCGCCGGGTGGGCGGCGCTCACGATCGCCGTGCTGGTGTCCCCGTTCCTCGTGATCATCGGGGCGAAACTGCGCCGTCGCCGGCGCCGCAGGCGCGCGGCCGACCCGCTCGCCCGCATCAGCGGCGGGTGGGACGAGTACCGGGACGCGATCGTCGACCACGGAGGGACGCCGCCCTTCGCCGCGACGCGACGCGAGGTCGCGGCATCTGTCGGGGGCACGCAGCCGGCAATTCTCGCCGCCATCGCCGACCGGGCGATGTTCGCGCCGCGCGCGCCGAGCGACGAGGAAGCCGACAAGGTCTGGAAGGCGGTCACCGAGCTGAGCGCCCACCTCGGCAGCGGTGCCACGCGCTGGCAGCGGCTCAAGGCGCGCGTGTCGACGCGGTCCTTCGGACGGCGCGACCGGCTTGATACTCTTGACGGCGGGGGCCGCAGATCGCGGCAAGCGAAACGTCAGGGGGCGACCCCGTGAATTGCAGGAACTGCGGCACCGAACTGCCGCCCGGCGCCATGTTCTGCGGCGAATGCGGTACGACCGTCGCCGTGCCGAAGGGCGGCGCCGCACCGAAGCTGGTCGAACCGTCGCGGGCACGGCCCGGGGACACCGCGGTGATCCAGCCGCTCGTGCCGAGCGCGCGGACGAGTCCGGCCGGGAGTGTGCGGGCCGCGGTGCCTGCTGTCGCTGATACGCCGCCTGCCTCGCCCGCGGTCGAGCCCGCTCCGCCCACGACTCCGATTCCGCGCATCACCGTGCCGCGGGTGCTGCCGATGCCGCCGACCGCTGCTGCGCCCGCGGATGCCGCCGTTCCGACTCCGCCCGTCCCTGTCCCGGCTCCCGCCGAGGCCGACGACGAGCACGAGGACGTCGAGGCGACCCGCCTCGTGCGTAACCGCACGGGCGGCGAACGCTTCGTGCTGCAGTTCAGTACCGGCGAGAACTCGACGGTCTACGGCACCGGCCTGATCGGCCGCAACCCCGTGCTGCAGCCCGGGGAATTCGTCGACCAGCTGGTCACCATCGTCGATCCCGGCAAGTCCGTGTCGAAGACGCACCTCGAGTTCGGGCAGACCTCCGGCGTGTTCTGGGTGAGCGACCGCTTCTCCGCCAACGGCACCGTCGTGCGCCAGCCCGACGCGCGTCCGCAGCGGCTCGACGCGGGCAAGCGCCAGCCCGTGGTGCGCGGAACGCGCATCGACATGGGCGAGCAGTTCTTCGTCGTCAGCTAGACGACTCCCTCCCCGGCAACGACAGCACACGCTTCTCCACGAGCCTGACCGCGAGGGCGGCGACACCGCGCCCCGCATGGTGGTCTGGTGCCGTGAAAGACAGCACCCAGAGCATCCCGGCGCCCGAACCACCCGCGGCACCCGCCCCCTACAGCTTCCCCCTGCTCGCCACGGTCGCGCCGGTGGTGGTGAGCATCGCGATCTGGCTCATCACCCAGTCGGTGTTCGCGCTTGTCTTCGCCGCCCTCGGTCCGGCGGTCGCCGTCGCGAGCGTGGCCGACGCCCGGCTGCAAGCACAGCGGCGTGGACGACGCGAGACGGCGCGCTTCGAGGCGGAGCTCGCCGAGGCGCGCGCCGAGATAGCGGCGGCGCACGGCCGTGAACGCGACACCCTGGTCGCCGCCTCGCCGTCGGCGTCGCGGCTCGTCGACGGCGGGTGGCCCGAATCGGAGCACTGGCTGGGGTCGCTCGACGCGGTGGTGCCCGTGTCGCTCGGGCGGGCCGAACGGCCGAGCGCCGTCACGCTCGACGCGCCGGCGTCGCGCGGCAGGACCGCCGACCACGACCGCCTGCGCGCGCTCGTCGCCCACGCCGCCCGCCTGCCCGACGCCCCCGCGATGGTCGACGCGCGCCTCGGCATCGGCGTGGCCGGGCCGGACCCGCTCGCGACGGCGGTCGCGCGCGGGATCGTGCTGCAGCTCGCGGCCTCGCTCTCGCCGCTCACCCACTCGTTGACCCTCGAGACCGCGGAGGCATCCACGGCGCGGGCCGAGTGGCTGTGGCTGGACGAGCTGCCGCACGACCTCGTGCTCGTGGACGGCGGCGAGACGGTGCTCCGCGTGCAGTCGCGGCAGCCGCCCGGCGTGGCCGCCACCCGCGGGCCGGAGTCCGCGGCCGTCGCCGTCGCGGGCCGGCGGGAGGCGCTGCCGCGGTTCGCCCGGGTCGTGGTGTGGGCGGGCGACGGGCAGTCGCGGCTCGTGCAGCACCCCGATCTCGCCGAGCTCGGTCCGCTGCGGCTCGAGCCGGTCTCGCGGGAGCAGGCGCTGCTCGTCGCCCGGGCCATGACGGCGCACGCCCGGCGGGCGCGGCTGGTCGGCGGTGTCGCCGCGCTTCCCGCGGAGCTCGCCTTCGACGAATGCGGCGGTCGGGAGACGGGGGAGCGGCCGGCCGGACTCGACTGCGTCGTGGGCGTCACCGCGGCCGGCCCGCTGCGGCTGGACCTCGCCGCCCACGGCCCGCACGCCGTGGTCGGCGGGACGACCGGCAGCGGCAAGAGCGAGCTGCTCGTCGCCTGGGTGCTCGCGATGGCGCGGGCGCACCCGCCACGCGCGGCGAGCGTGCTGCTCGTCGACTTCAAGGGCGGCTCCGCCTTCGCCGCCCTCGCCGCTCTGCCGCACTGCGTCGGCGTCATCACCGACCTCGACGAGACGGGTGCCGCGCGGGCGCTCGAGAGCCTCGCCGCCGAACTGCGCCGCCGCGAACGGGTACTCGCCGCCGCCGGCGCGAAGTCCGTCGATGCTCCGGGAACGGGCGGCGCCGTGGCCGACCTGCCGCGGCTCGTCATCGTCGTCGACGAGTTCGCCGCAATGGTCGCCGGCTTCCCCGAGCTGCACGCGCTGTTCGGCGACGTCGCCGCCCGCGGCCGGTCGCTCGGCGTGCACCTCGTGCTCTGCACCCAGCGGCCCGCGGGGGTGATCCGCGACGCGGTGCTCGCCAACAGCGGGCTGCGGGTGTCGCTGCGGGTGAACAACCGCGGCGACAGCGTCGCGGTGATCGGCAGCGACGAGGCGGCCGCGCTCCCGTTGTCGCCGCGCGGCCGGGCCTGGGTCGCGGCCGACGGCGACGCACCGGTGCTCGCGCAGTTCCCGCTCGTGGCGCCGCAGGACATCGACGCGGTCGCGCGACGCTGGTCGGCCGACTCTTACCGTCCGCACCGGCCCTGGCTCGACCCGCTGCCCGACCTGGTGCGGCCCGGCGACCTCGCTCCGGGGGAGCCGGGCGGCATCCCGGTCGGCCGCCTCGACGATCCCGCCCGGCAGAGTCAGCCGACCGCGTTCTACCGGCCGGCCACCCACGGCAACCTGCTCGTCGTCGGGGGAGCGGGCGCGGGCAAGACCGGCGTGCTCGACACTCTCGCCGCCGCCGCGTCGCCGATCCGCGTCTCACGGGTGCCGCACGACATCGAGGGCGCGTGGGACGTGCTGACCGCGACCCTCGCGGCCGTCCGTGGCGGGGACGTGGCCGGGAGCACGCTCGTGCTGCTCGACGACCTCGACACCCTCGTCGCGCGGTTTCCCGAGGAATACGAGGGCGCCGTGCTCGAGCTGGTGACGCAGGGTCTGCGCGAGGGGCCGGGACGCGGCATCCACTGGGCCCTCACCGCGCAGCGGTTGACGTCGGGGCTGCACTCGGTCGCCGCCCTCTGCGGCAGCCGGCTGCTCCTGCGTCTGCCGTCCCGGCAGGAACACGTGCTCGCGGGCGGCGACGGCGAGCACTTCTCGTCCGCGCTGCCGCCGGGTGCGGGCCGTTGGGAAGGACTGCGCGTGCAGATCGCGCACACGGAGGCGGAGCCGCGGCCACACCCGAGCCGCCCGGCACCGCCCGTCCTCGACCTCTCCCGGCCGCTCGCCGTCGTCACCCGGCGCCCCGCGCAGTTCGCGGACCGGCTGCGGCGCAGTGTCCCCGCGCTCAGCCGATCCGGAGCGGTCTCGGTGCTGGGCGCGGAGGGGATCGGCGTCTCGACCGGCGGATCCGCCGCGGTCGTCGGCGACGCGCAGGCCTGGCTCTCGAGCTGGGGATCGATCGCCGCGCTGCGGGCGACCCATACGCTCGTGGTCGAGGGCTGCGGTGCCGCCGAGTTCCGCAGCATCACCCGCGTGACCGAGCTGCCCCCGCCGCTCGCCCCGACGCCGGGCGGCGGCACCCCCGCGGCCTTCTGGGCACTCGACCCCGACGGACGGATCACGCGTGCGACGCTCCCGCGCGCACCCGGGCCGTGACCCCGCACACTATGGAATCCGCAGGATTCCGTCCGTTCCGCCACTGATGCGCGTGAAATTCTTGTTACAAGGTGACGATTTGCCTAGTTCTTTACTGGTCGCGGTCGCTCCGTTATGCAAGTATCGGAGCACGGCGCAGGAGGCATCGGCGTCAGGCAGAGCGTCCACATCGATCACACGACACCAAGCGAACCACCCGACGTCAGAAAGCACCGAGGAGCCCCCGTGAACAGAGCACTTCCCGAAGACCCGATGATCCGCCGGCTCGTCCAGCAAGCCCGTCAGTCGCAGGTCTCCCGCCGTGCTCTCCTCGGAACGGGTGGCGCGGCCGCCACGGCCCTCGCCCTCGCCGCCTGCAGCACCCCCGCCGCGTCGAAGCCGACGGCGGCCCCCGACGAATCCGACACCGACAAGACGCTCAACTGGGCGAACTGGGCCGCCTACATCGACGAGGCCGACGACGGCAGCTACCCGACCCTCGACCGCTTCCAGGAGGAGACCGGCATCGCCGTCACCTACCTCGTCGACGTCGACGACAACAACTCGTACTACGGCAAGGTCAAAGACCAACTCGCCCTCGGCCAGGACATCGGCGCCGACACCGTCTGTCTCACCGACTGGATGGTCGCCCGCCTGATCAACTTCGGCTACACGCAGGAACTCGACCACGCCAACATCCCGAACATCTCGAACCTCATCGCCAGCCTGCAGGAGCCCGACTTCGACGCCGGCCGAAAGATGTCGCTGCCGTGGCAGGGCGGGTTCGCCGGCATCTGCTGGAACAAGGAGAAGCTGCCGAACGGCCTGAAGAGCGTCAACGACCTCTGGGACCCGGAACTCAAGGGCCGCGTCGGCGTGCTCTCCGAGATGCGCGACACCATCGGCTTGATCATGCTGCAGGAGGGCATCGACATCTCCGGCGACTTCAGCGACGCGGATTTCTCGAAGGGCGTCGACATCTTCCGCGAGCAGGTCGAGTCGGGCCAGATCCGCAACGTCAAGGGCAACTCGTACCTCGAGGACCTCACCAACGAAGACACCCTTGCCGCGATCGTCTGGTCGGGCGACATCACCGTCATCAACGCCGAGGCCGGCGACAAGTGGGAGTTCGTGATCCCCGAGGCCGGCGGCACGATCTGGAACGACAACTTCGTCGTGCCGATCGGCTCGCGCCGCAAGGCCAACGCCGAGAAGCTCATGAACTACTACTACGAGCCCGAGGTGGCCGCCGAGGTCGCCGCGTGGGTGAACTACATCACCCCCGTCGAGGGTGCGAAGGAAGCGATGGAGGCGATCGACCCCGAACTGGCCGAGAACCAGCTCATCTTCCCGAACGAGGAGACCCTCTCCACCGTCAAGCTGTTCCGCACGCTCACCTCGGCCCAGGAACAGACCTACGGCGCCGAGTTCCAGAGCGTCCTGCTCGGCGTCTGAACCACCGGCACCGGAGGAGCACCACAATGGCACAGGGTTCATTCGCCGAATCGGGCGCCGACCTCGAACTCGTCGGAATCACCAAGCGGTTCCCCGGGTTCACGGCGATCGAAGAGCTCAACCTCACCATCCCTGCCGGCTCGTTCTTCGCGCTGCTCGGACCCTCGGGCTGCGGCAAGACCACGACCCTCCGGCTCGTCGCGGGACTCGAGGAAGCCACCGCGGGCCGCATCCTGATCGGCGGCAAGGACGTCACGACCACCAAGTCGTTCCAGCGGCCGGTGAACACGGTGTTCCAGAGCTACGCGCTGTTCCCGCACATGAGCGTGCTCGAGAACGTCGCGTTCGGTCTGAAGAGACGCAAGATCACGGATGCCACGGCGAAAGCCCACGAGGCCCTGCGGCTCGTCGAGCTGGACCACCTGGCACAGCGCAAACCCCAGCAGCTCTCCGGCGGACAGCAGCAGCGCGTCGCCCTCGCCCGTGCCGTCGTCAACCGTCCGGCCCTCCTCCTGCTCGACGAGCCGCTGGGTGCCCTCGACCTCAAGCTGCGTCGCCAGATGCAGATCGAGCTGAAGACGATCCAGCAGGATGTCGGGCTCACCTTCCTCCACGTGACACACGACCAGGAAGAGGCCATGACCATGGCCGACACCGTGGCCGTGATGAACAAGGGGCAGATCGAGCAGATGGGCGCCCCCGAAGAGCTGTACGAACTGCCGAAGACCGCGTTCGTCGCCAACTTCCTCGGCCAGTCGAACCTGTTCACCGGACCCGTCGTCTCCTCCAGCAGCGAGTCGATCGTCGTCGACGTCGCCGGCCGGTCGATCGAGATCCCGCGGGAGCGTGCCCAGCGCCACGCGGGAGAGGTCACCGTGGGCGTCCGCCCCGAGAAGCTCATGCTGCACACGTCGGCGCCCCAGAAGGCCGCCGGCACGAACATCATCGGACCGGGCCGCGTCACCGACGTCTCGTTCAGCGGCGTCAGCACGCAGTACCAGGTCGCCGTTCCCGGTCTCGGCTCGATCGTCGTCTTCGCGCAGAACATGGTCTTCGGCCCGGTGGTCTCGCTCGGCGCGGAGGTCTGGCTGAGCTGGACCGTCGACCACGGCTTCGGTCTCGCCGACGACCCGGCCGACTCGCCGCGCTTCGCGGCCGATACCGACACGCAGTCTCTCGCCGCCCAGAAGCGCGAGAAGCTCGAGGCGGAGTTGGAAGAGGCCTAGGGATGGCCTTCGGAGCATTCGCCGGCGCCGCCGCCGCGCCGGCCGAACCGGCGATCCGCAAGCGCAGCAAGGTCGCGTTACTGCTGCTGCTTCCCGGCATCCTGTATCTCGCCCTGTTCTTCCTCGCACCGCTGCTCTCGCTCGTCATCACGTCGTTCCAGGCGCCGGTGGAGTTCGGCGACATCGGGCAGTACCAGACGGCGTTCAAATGGGAGAACTACACGACCGTGCTCGGCACCTACGGGCCGCACATCGTCCGCTCGTTCGTCTTCGCGGCGACCGCCACCGTGCTCGCGCTGCTGTTCAGCTTCCCGCTCGCCTACTTCATCGGCGTGAAGCTGCGCCGCTTCCCGTTGCTGCAGGCGCTCGGCCTCACGCTGGTGATCGCGCCGTTCTTCATCAGCTTCCTGCTGCGCACCCTCGCGTGGAAGCAGCTGCTCTCCGACGAGAGCTGGTTCGTCTCCGCGTTGCACGGCCTGCAGCTGCTGCCGCCCGGCGAGCACGTCACCGGCACCGCGTTCTCGGTGATCTTCGGCCTCACCTACAACTTCATCCCGTTTATGACCCTGCCGATCTATACGTCGCTCGAGAAACTCGACCTGCGCTACGTCGAGGCCGGGGGAGACCTGTACGCGAGCCCCGCGTCGACGTTCTTCCGGGTGACGGTGCCGCTCGCGGCGCCGGGCATCATCTCGGGCTCCCTGGTCACCTTCATCCCGGCGGCGGGCGATTACATCAACGCGAGCCGCGACTTCCTCGGCAGCACCGACACGGCGATGATCGGCAACGTGATCGAGGCGAACTTCCTCGTGCTGCAGAACTATCCGGCGGCGGCCGCGCTGTCGCTCATCCTCATGGTGGCGATCCTGATCCCGGTCAGCGTCTACGTCGTGAAAAGCGGAACGGACGACCTGCTGTGAACGCCTTCTCCCGCTGGTTCGGCCGCTACGCGCTCTGGATCTACTCGGTCCTCGCCTTCGTGTTCCTGCTCGTGCCCATCGCGTACACGATCATCTTCTCGTTCAACGACTCGCGGCGCTCGAACATCGTCTGGCGCGGGTTCACCCTCGACAACTGGACCCAGGTCTGCCAGTCGCAGGGCGTGTGCGAGGCGTTCGGCAACAGCCTCGTCGTCGGCGTGATCGCGACCCTGCTCGCCACGACCCTCGGCACCATGATCGCGATCGCCCTCGTGCGGTTCCGCTTCCCGTTCCGCAACTCGACCACCCTGCTGCTCTTCCTGCCGATGGCGACGCCCGAGGTCGTGCTCGGCGCGGGACTCGCGGCCGAGTTCCTCACGGCCGGCGTGCAGAAGGGCATCGTTACCGTCATCCTCGCCCACACCATGTTCTGCATCAGTTTCGTGGTGGTCACGGTGCGCGCCCGCGTCGCGAGCCTCGACCCGGCACTCGAGGAGGCGGGACGCGACCTCTACGCCTCGCCAGCCCAGGTCTTCGCGCGCATCACGTTCCCGCTGCTGCTGCCCGGCATCATCGCGGCGGCGCTGCTGAGCTTCGCGCTGAGCTTCGACGACTTCATCATCACGAACTTCAACTCGGGGTCGTTCGTGACGTTCCCCAAGTACGTCTACACGGCGGCGGCGCGCGGCATCCCCGCCGAGGCGAACGTCATCGCGTCGGCGGTGTTCATCATCGCGATCGTGTTCGTGGTGACCTCGCAGGTCAGCGCCGCGGCGAAGCGGAAGCGGCTGGCGCGCGAAGGCTAGACGGTCCCTGAGCGTGTCGAGCGGCGAGTGACCGCTTCGACAGGCACTGCTTCGACAAGCTCAGCGACCGCGGGTCACAGGCGCGCGAAACCCTCGGCGATGACCGAGAGCGCGTCCGCGAGCAGCTCGTCGCTGATGGCGAGGCTCGGGAGGAAGCGCAGCACGTTGCCGTAGGTGCCGGCGGTGAGCAGCAGGACACCGTTCTGTGCGGCGTACGCGGAGAGGGCGGCGACCGCCTCGGGGTTCGGGTCCGTGGTGCCGGGCTGCACGAGCTCGATCGCGATCATCGCGCCGATGCCGCGCACGTCGCCGATGACCGGGTAGGTCTTCTGCAGCTCGAGGAGTCCGGCCGTGAGGGTCGCGCCGATGCGCGTTCCCTCGGCGAGCAGGTCGTTCGACTCGATCTGCTCGAAGACGGCGACGGCGGCCGCCGCGGCGACGGGGTTGCCGCCGAAGGTGCCGCCGAGTCCGCCGGGCTGGGCCGAGTCCATGATCTCCGCGCGGCCGGTGACGCCCGCGAGGGGTAGACCGCCGGCGATGCCCTTGGCCGAGAGCACCATGTCCGGCACGACGCCGAAGTGCTCGCTGGCCCAGTACTTGCCGGTGCGGGCCATGCCGCTCTGGATCTCGTCGGCGATGAAGACGATGCCGTTGGCGGTGCACCAGTCCTGGAGCGCGGGGAGGTAGCCGTCGGCCGGGACCATAAAGCCGCCCTCGCCCTGGATGGGCTCGACGATGAGGCAGGCGAGATCGGATGCCCCGACCGTCTTCTCGAGGTAGGAGATCGTGCGCTTCGCCGCGTCGGGGCCGCTCAGGCCGTCGTGGAACGGGTAGGAGCTCGGCGCGCGGTAGACGTCGCCGGCGAACGGGCCGAAGCCGGTGCTGTAGGGGGAGGCCTTGAAGTTCATGGCCATGGTGAGGTTGGTGCGGCCGTGGTACGCGTGCTCGAGCACCGCGACGCCGTAGCGGCCGGTGTGCTTGCGGGCGATCTTGACGCCGTTCTCGACGGCCTCCGCGCCAGAGTTCACCAGCACGGTCTTCTTGGCGTGGTCGCCGGGGGTGTGCTCTGCGAGCAGCTCGGCGACGCGCACGTAGCTCTCGTAGGGCGTGATCGTGAACAGCGTGTGCGTCACGTTGTTCAGCTGCTCGGTCGCGGCGGCGACGACGGCGTCGTTGGTGTGGCCGATCGTGGTCACGCCGATGCCGGCACCGAGGTCGATGAACTGGTTGCCGTCCACGTCGACGACGATCGCGCCGTGGGCCTTCTCGATGTAGACCGCGAGGGTCGTTCCGACACCGGCCGGGACCACTGCGAGCCGACGCTCGTGCAGGGCCTGCGACTTGGGACCGGGGACGGCGGTCACGACGCGGCGCTCCTGGACGATCGAAGCGGCGGAGGTCGTGGTTTCTGCGAGCAAGTCAGTCATGATGGAGTCAAGATTACTCTTCCGGCGCTGATTGCTCGGAAGCCCGACCGGGACGAAGGCAAGAATGAATCTCGAGCACCACTACGCGACCTCGATCGAGTGGGCCGGCAACCGCGGCACCGGCACGAGCGCCTACAAGGCCTACGGTCGGGAGACCGTCATCTCGGCCGCGGGCAAGGAGTCGATCGACGGCTCGAGCGACCGCGTCTTCCACGGCAATCCCGAGCGCTGGAACCCCGAGGAACTGCTCATCTCCGCGCTCAGCGAGTGCCACCTGCTCAGCTACCTGCACGTCGCCGCGACCAACGGCATCGTCGTCACCGCGTATACCGACGACGCGACCGGTACCCTCGTGCAGACCGCCGATGGCGGCGGCCACATCAGCACCGTGACCCTGCGACCGCGCGTCACGATTTCCGGCGGGGACGCCGAACTGGCGCTCGCACTGCACGCCGAGGCCCGCAAAAAGTGCTTCATCGCGGCATCCGTGAACTTCCCTGTGCTGCACGAGCCCGAAATCCTCGTCGTTCCGGCCTAACTGTACAAACGCGGGCCCGCACTGTGACACGATGGAAAAATGAGGCGTTTCTGGGCAGTGGCACTCCTGAGCGCGCTGTTCCTGATGACCGCCGCCGTCGCGCCGGCTGACGCCGTCGAGAACGTCGCCGCCTGCGGTTGCGGCGCTGTCGTTCCGGCACCCGGCACCACCGCCGAGGTCACCGGCGAATCCGCCATCGTCAGTCTCCAGGGCGGCGTCGAGACCATCGTGCTCTCGCTCGGGGTGAACAGCACGCTGCCCGGCGTCGGCCTCGTCGTGCCGACTCCCACGCCGGCCAGCGTCGTCCCCGGCGATGCGGCGCTGTTCGACGCGCTCGACGCCCAGCTCGAGCCGGCCCCCCGGTACGTCGACGACTGGTGGGGCAACCTCGCCCAGCCGGCGAGTGCGGAACCGACCGTGCTCTCCCGCGTGCAGGTGGGGGACTACGAGGCGACGTCGCTCGCGGCATCCGACTCTGCCGGTCTCAACGCCTGGCTGTCGGCCCACGGCTACGCACTCCCGCCCGAGACCGCGGCACTGCTCCAGGGCTACGTCGCCAAGAACTGGTACTTCACGGCCATCAAGCTCGCGAACGACGCGGGCGGCAGCGGCGCCGGGATCGACGGCCGGGTCGACCCGATCCAGATCTCCTTCCCCTCCGAGACGATGGTCTACCCGCTCGGCCTCGCCAAGTCGGCGCTGACCGAGCAGTCCCTCCGGCTCTCCGTCATCGGCGGCACCCGCGCGGACCTCGTGCAGGCCGGATCGCCGAGCACGCCGCTCAACGCCGCCGAAAAGGTGGTCTGGGCCGGCCCGGTCACCGAGGAGGCCCTGCTGCCGCTCGGCGGCTACCTCACCGTGGTCGACCTGACGTTCGACTCGCCCGCGACCCAGATCATCGAGGACATCGGCATCGTCGCCGCGCCCAACGACGACGTGGTCGCGCCGACGACCCTGGTGGTGCGGCCCGTGACACTGCTCGGCTTCCCGCTGGGCACGCTGCTCGTCGTGTGGGCGGGGCTCGGCCTGCTCGCCGCGGTGGCGGCGGTCGTCGCCCGTAGCAGACTCCGTTAGGGACGCAACTCGGCCAGCTGCCACCGCCCGCACAGGTTGGCGGCGCGGGGATAGGCGACAATAGTCCCTGTTCCCTGCACAGGAAACACAGACTCCCCAGCCAGGGACACACATCAGAAGGGTGCGGAATTTGCGTCGCACAGCATTGTCACTCGTGGTCGTTCTCGGCCTCGTCGGTTCCCTCGCGGCCTGCACCACCGCGGACGCCCCCGAGGAGAGTGCCGACTGCACTCCCACATCGGCGGGCACCGAGTCCGACAGCGTGACGGTCGACGGCGACTTCGGCGCTGCGCCGACGGTCACCTTCGAGACCCCGCTGACCACGGAGGAGACGCAGCGCACCGTCGCCATCAGCGGAGACGGCACGGTCGCCGAGGAGGGCGACGTCGTCACCGTCGACTTCCAGCTCTACAACGCGACGAGCGGCGAGCAGGTCTCCGGCACCGAGTTCGCCGAGGGCTCCACCACGACGTTCTCCGTCGACAGCGAGGCGTACCTCACCGGCATCGTGAAGACCCTCGAGTGCTCGGCCGTCGGCTCGCGCGTCGTCGGCGTCATTCCCCCCGCCGACTCCTGGGGCGACACCGGAGCCACCGACCTCGGCGTCGCGGCCACCGACACGATCGTCCTCGTGATGGACATCGTCGACGTGACCACGCCGGTCACCACCGACGAGACCCTGCCCAAGGCCGACGGCGAAGACCAGGAACTGCCCGAGGGCTTCCCGGCGATCGGCGTCACCCTCGCCGAAGACGGCACCCCGACACTCACCCTCCCGGGCGGTGACGCCCCCACCGAGCTGCAGCTCGCCGTGCTGAAGAAGGGCGACGGGCCCGAGGTCGCCACCGGCGCCGACGTGCAGGTGCACTACGTCGGTATGAAGTGGTCGGACGGCACGGTCTTCGACGAGAGCTGGTCGAGCGGCACGCCCGTGTCGTTCAACACGGCCGCCGTCATCCCCGGATTCACCCAGGCGCTCGAGGGCCAGACCGTCGGCTCGCAGGTGCTCGTCGTGATCCCGCCGGCACTCGGCTACGGCGAGGCCTCTGCCGACAACACGAACGCCCTCGCCGGCGAGACCCTCGTGTTCATCGTCGACATCCTCGGTCTCGGCACCTAAGCATCACTTCGCGGGTTGAGCCTGCCGAAACCCCTCTTCCGGGGTTTCGGCAGGCTCTGCCCGTTTAAGCTGTCACCGTGCGCACAGTCATCGTCCTCGGGTCCACCGGGTCCATCGGAGTCCAGGCCCTCGAGGTCATCGCCGACAACCCCGACCGCTTCCAGATCGTGGGGCTCACCGCCGGCACCAGTGCCGAGAAGCTCGCCGAACAGGCGGCGGCGTTCGATGTCGAGCACACGGCTCTAGGGGCGGATGCCGCCAGCGAGCTGGTCCGCTCGGTGCCGGCCGATGTCGTGCTGAACGGTATCACCGGCTCTGTCGGCCTCGGACCGACCCTCGCCGCGCTCGAATCGGGCGCCACCCTCGCCCTCGCCAACAAGGAATCCCTCATCGTGGGCGGCGACCTCGTCAAGCGTCTCGCGGCACCCGGACAGATCGTCCCGGTCGACTCCGAGCACTCGGCGATCGCGCAGGCCCTGCGCTCGGGCACCGCCGCCGAGGTGCGCCGCCTCGTCGTCACCGCGTCGGGCGGCCCGTTCCGCGGCCGCTCCCGCGAGTCCCTCGTAAACGTGACCCCGCGCGAAGCCCTCGCGCACCCGACCTGGGACATGGGGCTCGTGGTCACCACCAACTCGTCGACCCTCGTCAACAAGGGGCTCGAGGTCATCGAGGCCCACCTGCTGTTCGACGTGCCGTACGACGACATCGCCGTCACCGTGCACCCGCAGTCGATCGTGCACTCCATGGTCGAGTTCGTCGACGGCTCGACGATCGCCCAGGCCAGCCCGCCCGACATGAAGCTGCCGATCTCGCTCGGCCTCGACTGGCCGAACCGGGTCGCGGGCGTCGGAGTGGCGCTCGACTGGACCACGCCGAGCGCGTGGACCTTCGAACCGCTCGACAACGACGTGTTCCCCGCGGTCGAGCTCGCCAAGACCGTGGGCCGGCTCGGCGGGACCTTCCCCGCGGTGTTCAACGCCGCGAACGAACAGGCCGTGCTCGCCTTCCACGCCGGTCGCATCGGGTTCCTCGACATCGTCGACACCATCACCCGCGTGGTCGAGGCGCACGAGGCGGGGGAGCTCTCGCTCGACGGCGTCTACGAGGCCGAACGCTGGGCACGGGAGACCGCCGACCGGCTGCTCGGAACCCGCTCTTAGCGTTCAGCCGGCGCACAGCAGAATCATGGCTGGCCGCCGGTACTCTTAGCGCGTGGAAACCGTGCTGCTCTTCATCCTCGGCGTCGTCATCGTCGTCCTCGGCCTCGCCGTGTCCATCGGCCTGCACGAAGTCGGCCACCTCCTGCCCGCGAAGCTGTTCGGGGTGAAGGTCGGGCAGTACATGATCGGCTTCGGCCCGACGCTGTGGTCGAAGAGATTCGGCGAGACCGAATACGGCCTCAAGGCGATCCCCATGGGCGGGTACATCTCCATGGCCGGTATGTACCCGGTCGCCAAGGGAGACACCGCGCCGCGCGACTCCAGCACCGGGTTCCTCGAGGTGCTCTCGCAGGACGCCACCACCAGCACCCTCGTCGCCGACGCCACGGGCAGCACGGCCACCAGCACCGTGCCCGTCGAGGCCGTCGACGAGAACCGGTTCTTCTACAAGCTCTCCGCCTGGAAGCGCATCATCATCATGCTCGGCGGGCCGGTCATGAACCTGCTCATCGGCATCGTGCTCTACGCGATCCTCCTCTGCGGTTTCGGCGTCGCCCAGTCCTCGACCACCCTCGGCCAGGTCGACGAGTGCGTCGTGCCGGCCACGAGCGCGAGCCAGGAGTGCGCGGCCGACGACGCCCAGGCACCCGGCGCCGCGGGCGGCCTGCTGCCCGGCGACACGCTGGTCAGCCTCGGCGGGACCGCGATCACCTCGTGGACGCAGGCGACCGAGATCATCCGCGAGTCCGCGGGCGACGACCTCGCCGTCGTCGTCGAGCGCGACGGCGAGAACGTCGACCTCACCGTCGTCCCGCTGCTCACCGAGCGCTACGTCTACGACGACAACGGCGAGATCCTCGAGGACGAGAACGGCACCGCGGTCACCGAGAAGGTCGGCTTCCTCGGCATCGGTCCGGCCACCGAGACCGTGCAGCAGCCGATCACCGCCGTGCTCCCCGCGGTCGGCGACAACATCACCCGCGTCGGCACGATGATCCTCAACCTCCCCGACCGCCTCGTCGACGTCGTCAACGCCGCGTTCGGCACCGAGGAACGCGACGTCAACGGCCCGATCAGCGTCGTCGGCGTGGGCCGTCTCGCCGGGGAGATCTCCAGCCTCGACACCATCCCCGTCGTCGACAAGGCGGCCAGCCTCATCGGCCTGCTCGCCTCGCTCAACATCGCCCTGTTCGTCTTCAACCTGGTGCCGCTGCTGCCGCTCGACGGCGGACACGTCGCCGGCGCCGTCTGGGAGACCATCCGCCGGTTCTTCGCGAAGCTGTTCAAGCGCCCCGACCCCGGCCCCTTCGACATCTCCAAGTTCGTGCCGGTCACCCTCGTCGTCGTGGTGCTCCTCGGCGCGATGAGCGCCCTGCTCATCTACGCCGACCTGGTCAAGCCGATCAGCATCCTCTAGCTCCAGCGCATCCTCACCCGCCGAAAGTAGAATCGATACCGTGCCTGCCATCAATCTGGGAATGCCCAAAGCCCCCAACGTCCTGACCCCCCGCCGCCAGACCCGCCAGATCAAGGTCGGCAAGGTGGGCGTGGGCAGCGAATCGCAGGTGAGCGTGCAGTCGATGACGACGACGCAGACCACGAACATCAACGCCACGCTGCAGCAGATCGCCGAGCTCACGGCCACCGGCTGCGACATCGTGCGCGTCGCGGTTCCGCACCAGGACGACGCCGACGTGCTTCACATCATCGCCGCGAAGAGCCAGCTGCCGATCATCGCCGACATCCACTTCCAGCCGCGCTACGTCTACACGGCGATCGACGCGGGCGTCGGCGCCGTGCGTGTGAACCCCGGCAACATCCGCAAGTTCGACGACCAGGTCGGCAAGATCGCCGCGGCAGCCAAGGCCGCCGGCGTCTCCATCCGCATCGGCGTCAACGCCGGTTCGCTCGAGCCGAGCCTGCTGCAGAAGTACGGCAAGGCCACCCCCGAGGCGCTCGTCGAGAGCGCCGTGTGGGAGGCCAGCCTGTTCGAGGAGCACGACTTCCACGACTTCAAGATCTCGGTCAAGCACAACGACCCCGTCACGATGGTCAAGGCGTACCGCCTGCTCGCCGAGCGCGGCGACTGGCCGCTGCACCTCGGGGTGACCGAGGCCGGCCCCGAGTTCCAGGGCACGATCAAGAGCGCGACCGCGTTCGGCCTGCTGCTCGGCGAGGGGATCGGCGACACCATCCGCGTCTCGCTCTCCGCGCCGCCCGCGCAGGAGGTCAAGGTCGGCCTGCAGATCCTGCAGTCGCTCGGCCTGCGCGAACGCAAGCTCGAGATCGTCTCCTGCCCGAGCTGCGGCCGCGCCCAGGTCGACGTCTACAAGCTCGCCAACGACGTCACCGACGGTCTCGAGAAGATGACCGTGCCGCTGCGCGTCGCCGTGATGGGCTGCGTCGTCAACGGTCCCGGCGAGGCCCGCGAGGCCGACCTCGGCGTCGCGAGCGGCAACGGCCGCGGCCAGATCTTCGTCAAGGGAGAGGTCATCAAGACCGTGCCCGAGGCCGACATCGTCGCGACCCTGATCGAAGAGGCCAACCGCCTCGCGGCCGAAATGCCCGTGGGCGCCACCGGTTCGCCGGTCGTCGTCACCGCGTAGCTGTCCGAACTGTTGCGCCTCGCGGCGGTTTGTCGCGCACGCGCCCGTTCGTGCATCAGCGCACGCCACAAACCTCAGCGT
Source organism: Conyzicola lurida (assembly GCF_014204935.1). NCBI lineage: Bacteria > Bacillati > Actinomycetota > Actinomycetes > Micrococcales > Microbacteriaceae > Conyzicola > Conyzicola lurida. Next base: position 1,078,854 of record NZ_JACHMJ010000001.1, read on the forward strand.
GCGCGACGACGCTGAGCGTCGCAGGCTCTGCAAACCTCAGCGTGCGGGACGACGCTGAGCGTCGCAGGCTCTGCAAACCTCAGCGGGCGCGACGACGCTGAGCGTCGCATATGTGCGCGCAGGCTCAGGCGCGCAGCACCCGGCCGATCGAGCGCAGCGTCGCCCGGGCCTCCGGGGTCCAGGGTGCGCCGACGTAGTCGTGGAACGCGCCCGGCAGGTACTCGAGAGAGACGTCGTTGCCCGCCTCACGCAGGCGGGACACCAGCGACAGGGCATCAGGGGCGAGGATGTCGCGGCCGCCCTGGTGCACGGAAACCGGCGGCAACCCGTCGAGACGGCCGTACAGCGGGCTGACGAGCGGCGACCGCGGGTCGGCCCCGTTCGCCCACCACGCGCCGGCGGCGACGAACCCCGCGACGCCGAGCATCGGGTCGCGCGGCTCGACCGCCCGGATGTCCGGGTTCGCCATGGTCACGTCGACCCACGGCGAGATCAGCACGACGCCCGCCGGAGCGGGCAGCCCCACGTCGCGGTAGCGGAGTGCCTGACCGAGTGCGAGACCGCCGCCCGCCGAGTCACCGGCGAGGAACACGGGGGAGCCCGTGGCGGCCAGCCCGCGGTACACCCCCTCGAGCAGGGCGTACGCCTCGTCCACGTGGTGCTCTGGCGCCAGGCCGTAGAGCGGCACCGTGACGGTCGCCCCGCTCTCGCGCATCAGCGTCGCGATGATGCGCCAGTGCACGGGCAGCAGCGGGAAGACGTAGCAGCCGCCGTGCGTGTAGAGCAGCTGTGTGCCGGTCGTCCCCTGCTTCGGCGTGAGCGTGATCACGTCGCGACCGCCGATGCTGCGCGTCGTCATGTGCGCCACGCGCAGTAGCGCCGGCGGGACCGGGGCCGCGGGCGGGTGGTCGCGCGCCACCCGCTCGACCGAGGCGGCGCTGCGCGTCGACGTGGGCTGGAGGCGGAGCAGCAGACGGGTGACGGCCATGGCGAGCGACATCCTGAAAAACTATCGTGCCCCGCCACACACCTGCCGGTCGATCTCTCTCACCTAGAATCGTCGGGTGTCCACTCGTCTTTCGCAGCTCTTTGTCCGTACCCTCCGTGAAGACCCCGTCGATGCCGAGGTAGCGAGCCATCGCCTCCTCGTGCGCGCCGGCTACATCCGCCGACAGGCCCCCGGCATCTACGCCTGGCTGCCGCTCGGCCTCAAGGTCAAGCGCAAGATCGAGGCCATCGTCCGCGAGGAAATGGAGAACGCGGGCGCGCAGGAAGTGCACTTCCCCGGGCTGCTCCCGCGCGAACCCTACGAGGCGACCGGCCGCTGGACCGAGTACGGCGACAACCTCTTCCGCCTGCAGGACCGCAAGGGTGCCGACTACCTGCTCGCGCCCACCCACGAGGAGGTCTTCACGCTGCTCGTGAAGGACCTGTACTCCTCGTACAAGGACCTGCCCCTGTCGATCTACCAGATCCAGGACAAGTACCGCGACGAGGCCCGTTCGCGCGGCGGTCTGCTGCGCGGGCGCGAGTTCACCATGAAGGACGCGTACAGCTTCGACTACACCGACGCCGGGCTCGACATCAGCTACCAGGCCCAGCGCGACGCCTACGAGCGCATCTTCACACGCCTCGGCCTCGAGTACGCGATCGTCAAGGCCGACGCCGGCGCCATGGGCGGCAGCCGCTCCGAGGAATTCCTGCACCCCACCCCGGTCGGCGAAGACACCTACGTGCGCACCGACGGCGGCTACTCGGCCAACGTCGAGGCGTTCACCACGGTCGTTCCCGACGCGCTCCCCATCGAGGGACTGCCCGCCGCCACCGTGTTCGACTCGCCCAATACGCCGACGATCCAGACCCTGGTCGACCTCGCCAACGCAGAGCAGCCCCGCGCCGACCGCCCCTGGACCGCGGCCGACACGCTCAAGAACGTCGTGCTCGCGCTCACCAACCTCGACGGCAGCCGCGAACTGCTCGTCGTCGGGCTCCCCGGCGACCGCGACGTCGACCTCAAGCGCGTCGAGGTGGCCGTCGCCCCCGCCGACGTCGAGGCCGCGAACGAGGGCGATTTCGCCAAGCACCCCGCGCTGGTCAAGGGCTACATCGGTCCGTGGTCTCCCGAGGGACCCGTGCTCGGCGCAGAGTCGAGCAGCGGCATCCGCTATCTCGTCGACCCCCGCGTCGTCGACGGCACCCAGTGGGTCACCGGCGCGAACCTCGCCGAGAAGCACGTATTCGGCCTCGTCGCCGGCCGTGACTTCATCGCCGACGGCGTCATCGAGGCCTCCGACGTGCGCGCCGGCGACCCCGCGCCCGACGGTTCCGGCCCGGTCGAGATCGCCCGCGGCATGGAGATCGGCCACGTCTTCCAGCTCGGCCGCAAGTACGCCGAGGCGCTCGGCCTCAAGGTGCTCGACGAGAACGGCAAGCTCGTCACCGTGACCATGGGCTCGTACGGCGTCGGCATCACCCGCATCATGGCGGTCATCGCCGAGAGCACCAACGACGGCAAGGGCCTCATCTGGCCCGCCAACGTGAGCCCGTTCGACGTGCACGTCGTCGCCGCCGGCAAGGAGCCGGTCGTCTGGGAGACCGCGGAGGCGCTCGTCTCCGCGCTCGAGGCGAGCGGCAGGGACGTGCTGTTCGACGACCGCCCCAAGGTCTCGCCCGGCGTCAAGTTCGGCGACGCCGAGCTGCTGGGCGTGCCCCTCATCGTGATTGTCGGCCGCGGAGCCGTCGACGGCAACGTCGAACTCTGGGACCGCCGTACCAACGAGCGCACGCCCTACACGGTCGCCGAGCTCGTCGAGGTGCTGTCGAAGTGACCCGGATCACGGCGGACGAGCTCGCACGCGCGAAGTCCATCCTCGAGACCATCACCGAGTCGTACGAGCACACCGTCGTCGGTCAGGCCGGCCTGCGCCAGAGCCTGATGATCGCCCTGATGACCGGCGGGCACATCCTGCTGGAGAGCGTTCCCGGGCTCGCGAAGACCACCGCCGCCAAGGCGCTCGCCGACTCGGTGAGCGCGAGCTTCAAGCGCATCCAGTGCACGCCCGACCTGCTGCCCAGCGACATCATCGGCAGCCAGGTCTTCGACTACGCCACGTCGAGCTTCTCCACCCAGCTCGGCCCCGTGCACGCCAACTTCGTGCTGCTCGACGAGATCAACCGCTCGAGCGCCAAGACGCAGAGCGCCATGCTCGAGGCCATGCAGGAGCGCCAGACGACGATCGGCGGCGAGGTCTTCGCCCTGCCGCACCCGTTCCTGGTGCTCGCCACGCAGAACCCGATCGAGCAGGAGGGCACGTACCACCTGCCCGAGGCGCAGCTCGACCGCTTCCTGCTCAAGGAGGTGCTCGACTACCCGGCGTTCGCCGAGGAGATCGAGATCCTCGGCCGCCTCGAGTCGGGCGTCTACGACCTGCCCGACGACCGCGACCCGTCGCAGCCGGTCGACGTGGCGCCGTCGGTCACGATCGACGACGTGCTGTTCCTGCAGGCGATCACCAAGCGCGTCTTCCTCGACGACTCGATCACCAACTACATCGTCTCCGCGGTCTACGTGACCCGTCACGCCGGCCAGTACATCGGCGAGGAGCTCGCGGGCTGCATCGAGTACGGCGCGAGCCCCCGCGCCAGCATCGCGTTCAGCCGTGCCGCCCGCGCCAGGGCGCTGCTGTCGGGGCGCGACCACGTGCTGCCCGAAGACGTCAAGGCGCTGCGCCACGTCGTGCTGCGCCACCGGATCATCCTCAACTTCGAGGCCATCGCCGACAACATCGTGCCGGAGACGGTCATCGACGCGGTCTTCGACGCCGTGCAGGCCCCGTAGGCACCGTGTGACTTCGCTGCTGCGTCGCGTCAAGTCGACCCTCTCGATCCGGGCACACCGCCGGGTGCGCGGTTTGCTCGAGGGGGAGTACACCTCGGTCTTCCACGGCCGCAGCATGGAATTCGACGACCTCCGCCCGTACGTGGCGGGCGACGAGGTGCGTGACATCGACTGGAAGGCGACGGCGCGGCTGCGCACGCCGATGACGAAGCGGTTCATCGCGGCGCGCAAGCACACCGTGCTGGTGATCGCCGACACCGGCCGCAACATGGCGGCCCTCGCCGAGCACGGCGAGACGAAGCGCGACCTCGCGGTGCTCGCTGCCGGCACAGTCGGCTACCTCGCGATCCGGCACGGCGACCGGGTCGCGCTCGTCGCGGGAGACGCCGAGCACACGGTGTTCGTCGAACCGGCCTCGACCGAGGCCCACCTCGAACGGATGCTGCAGAAAATCCACACCAATACGACGACGGATGCCGCGGCGAGCAACCTCACCGCCCAGCTCGAGTACGCCGCCCGGGTGTTCCGTCGCCGCATGATCGTGTTTGTCATCGCCGACGACCGCGAACTGAGCGCACCCGAGCGGCGTCTCGTTCGCCGGCTCTGCGTGCAACACGAGGTGCTCTGGCTGCGTGTCGGCGACGCGGACCTGATGCGCCCCGAGTGGAGCGGCTCCGTGATGCACGACGTGCACGACTCCGCCACCATCCCGAGCTTCGTGCGCGACGACCCCGCCCTGCGCGCCGAGTTCCGGGCGGCGGTCGCCGAGAGCTCGGCCCGCAGCGAAGACGTCTTCGAATCCGTCGCCGTGTCGAGCCAGCGGGTCAGCCGCGAGGCCGACGTGGTGCCCGGCCTGTTCCGGCTGCTGGAGGTGCATCGTCATGCAAGGCGGTAGCGGCTTCTTCCCGCCCGTGCAGTACTCGCCGGTGTGGCTCGTCGTCGGAGTGGTGATCCTCGCGGTCGTCGTCGGCTGGTACGTGTTCGTGCTGCTGCTCACCCGGCGCAGGCCCTCGCCGGTCGACCTCGTCGCGCCCGTTCCCGGGCTCACGGTGTCGGTGCGCGACGCGTACCTCAACCGCATCAACGAGGTGAGCTGGCGGTACTCCCACGGTTCGCTCGGCTTCAGCGACGCGCACCACGAGCTCAGCGCGCTGGTGCGCGGTTTCGCGGCGGAGGCACGCGGCATCCGGGCTCAGTACATGACCCTCGACGACCTGCGTTCCACGCCGCACGCCGACCTCGCGGCGACCATCGAGGCGCTCTACCCCGGCGCGTTCAGCGGCGGCACCACGGGCAGCATCGACGACGCGACCGCGCGGGCCAGAACGCTGGTGAGCACGTGGAACTGATCCTCTGGTGGCTGATCCCCGTGTGGATCGCGGTGGTCGCGGCCGTCGTCGTCGCGGTCGTGCTGCTGCAGCGCCGTCGCCGACGTGAGACCGCCGCCGACTCCCTTCCGATCGCCCACCGCGACCGTCTCACCGCGCTGCCGGGATACGCGCGGGCGCTACGCCGCTACCGCACGCTGCTGCTCGGCGTCGTGGCGAGTCTCGCGGTCGTGCTGGTCGCGGCCGTCGGGCTCACGGCGCGGCCCGCGACCGTCGCCTCCGTGCAGCCCGAGCTGAGCAACCGCGACATCGTGCTCTGCCTCGACATCTCCGGCTCGATGGTCGAGTACGACAAGGAGGTGCTCGACGTGTTCGTCGACCTGGCGAAGGAGTTCACCGGCGAACGCATCTCGCTCGTCGTGTTCAACGCCTCGGCGGTCACCCGCTTCCCGCTGACGAGCGACTACTCCTACGTCGAGGCGCAGCTCACCGAGCTCCGCGCCGAGTTCGACGCGGGCGAGGACGAGTTCTACCGCGGCACCCTGTTCGGCAACGGCTCCTCGCTCGTCGGCGACGGTCTCGCCTCCTGCGCCGTGCGCTTCGACTCGCCCGACGCCGACCGCAGCCGCTCGGTGATCCTCGTGACCGACAACCTCATCGCCGGCGAACCGATCTTCACCCTGCAGCAGGCCGGTGCGCTCGCCACCGAGCGCGGCGTGCGGGTCTACGGCATCAACCCCGGCGACACCGAGGCGAAGGCGTACATGGCCGATCTCGCCGAGGAGTTCCGCAGCGTCGTCGAGACGACCGACGGCGCCTACTACGCGCTCGAAGACCCGGACGCGATCCCGTCGATCGTCTCCGAGATCACCGCGCAGCAGGCGGACGCCATCGACGCCGACCCCGAGTTCGTGCTCACCGACCAGCCGGGCCTGCTCGCGATCCTCGCGTTCCTCGGCCTCGGCGCCTTCTTCGTGCTGGCCTGGCGGGTGAAGCGATGATCCTCGACCCCGTCCTCCCGATCTGGCTGCTCGCCGTGCTCGGCGCGCTGCTCGCCGGCTTCGCCGTGTGGCGCCTCGTCGACTCCGACACGGGCCGGGCCCGCCTGGCCTGGTCGCTGCGCGTGCTCGCCGTGCTGCTGCTGATGGTGGTCGCGCTGCGGCCCGTGCTGCCCGCCGAGGTCGAGCAGCCGCCCAGCGTCTCGGGCGGCCTCGAGGTGTACATCGTCGTCGACACCACGAGCAGCATGGCGGCCGAGGACTGGGATGCCGCGTCGGGCGACGACGGTCTCGCCGCCACCCGGCTCGACGGTGTGAAGGCCGACATCGCCGCGATGGCGGAGACACTCACCGGTGCCAGCTTCTCGCTCATCACCTTCGACGCCGAATCCGTGCAGAGGGTTCCCCTGACCTCGGATGCCACGGCACTGCGCTCGGCGGGCGACGTGCTGCAGCAGGAGATCACGGCGTACTCGCAGGGCAGCACGGTCTCCGAACCGGTCGAGCTGCTCGAATCGGTCATCGGCGCCGCCGCCGACGAGAATCCCGCACAGGAGCGGGTGCTGTTCTACCTCGGCGACGGCGAACAGACGGCGGCCACCGCGCCCGAGTCGTTCGAGGCGCTCGCGCCGCTCATCAGCGGGGGAGCGGTGCTCGGCTACGGCACCGCGGAGGGCGGCGAGATGCGCCAGTTCAACGGGTACGACCGCCCCACGGTCGACAGCCCGTACATCGACGACTACAGCTCGGGAACCCCAGTTCCCGCCGTCTCGCGCATCGACGAGGAGCAGCTCGAGACCATCGCCGGGCAGCTCGGGGTGCGCTACCTGCACCGCGACGCCGCGACCTCGATCGACTCCCTGCTCGACGGGTTCGACGTCGGCGACGTGACCGTGCGCGAGGCCACCCGCGGCGCCCGCGTCGAGTTCTACTGGATCGCCGCCATCCCGCTCGGACTCATCGCCCTGCTCGAACTGGCGGCCCTGAGCGGCGCCGTCGTCGAACTGCGCGCGGCCCGCCGCCCGACCGAGAGGAACGGCGCATGACCCGGCTGTCGCCCGACCCCACCGAGACCGACCCCGCACGCTTCGGCCCGGGCACAAACGGACCCCGCGAGGCCGCCACGCGCGCCCGGCGCCGGCGCCGGGCCAAGTACCTGCTCTGGTCGCTCCCGGTCGTGATCCTGCTGCTCGTCGTCGCGACGAAACTCATGGGTCCCGCGATCGTCAACCAGCCCGCGCTCGACCGCTTCGACTCCGGCGCGTACGAGTCGGCGGGGGAGAGCTGGACGTCGCTGATCGAGGGCGACAACATCGTCGAGCCCTATCTGCCGTGGTTCAACCGCGGCGACTCGCTCGCCGCCCGCGAGGACTACACGGCCGCGGTCGACGACTTCGAACGCGCGCTCGAGCTGGCCCCGGCCGACCGCGCGTGCGACGTGCGCGTCAACCTCGCCCTCAGCTGGGAATCGCTCGGGGACATCTACGTCGCGGGCGGATACTTCCAGGGCGCCATCCAACTCTACGAACAGGCGAAAGCCGTCATCGCCGAGGGGGAGGACTGCGACCCGCTCGAGCCCTCGGGTCAGGCGCTGGCCGAGGCCGGGCCGCGCGTGCAGGCCAAGATCGACCAGTCCGAGCAACTGCGCGACGCGCTCGAGCAACAGCAGGGCGAAGGGCCGGGCACCCAGCAGGAGCAGCTCGACCAGCTCGGCCAGCAAGAGCAGCAGTCCGAGCAGGAAAAGGCGACGGGGGATGCCGCAGACCGGGGTGAAGAGGGCGGCCAATCGGGCTACACGGAGAAGCCCTGGTAGCACGAGGGCCCGACGCTCGGGTAACTTAGTCTGAGGTATTCGCGACCCAGAGGCCGCGAACCTACAGAAACCTGAATAGTGGAGGCCCTCAGTGGACATCGATCTGAGCGTGCTGCGTCTCATGGAACGAGAGCGCGAAATTCCCTTCGAGGAACTCGCGCACATCATCGAGCAGGCCATTCTCACGGCCTATCTCAAGCACTCCGAAGAGAGTGAGCAGACTCCCGGCGAGGCGTTGCCATCACAGGCGCGCGTTCACCTGGACCGCAAGACCGGACACGTGAGCGTGTTCGTGGCAGAGCGCGACGACGAGGGAAACGTCGTCGGCGAAGCAGAAGACAGCCCGAGCGACTTCGGCCGCATCGCCGCCTTCGCTGCCAAGCAGGTCATCAACCAGCGCCTGCGCGACATCGCCGACGAGCACATCCTCGGCGAGTTCCGCGGACGCGAAGGCGACATCGTGGCCGGCATCATCCAGCAGGGGCCCAACCCCCGCATGATCCACGTCGACCTCGGCACCATCGAGGCGATCCTGCCTCCCGAGGAGCAGGTGCCGAGCGAGTCGTACGCGCACGGCAGCCGCCTGCGCGTCTACGTGACGAGCGTCGCCAAGGGGGCGAAGGGCCCGCAGATCACCGTGAGCCGTACGCACCCCGCGCTCGTGCGCAAGCTCTTCGCACTCGAGGTGCCGGAGATCGCCAGCGGACTGGTCGAGATCACCTCGCTCGCCCGTGAAGCGGGACACCGCACCAAGATGGCCGTGCGTGCCACCGAGGCCGGCATAAACGCCAAGGGCTCGTGCATCGGCGAACTCGGACAGCGCGTGCGCGCGGTCTCGGCCGAACTGGGCGACGAGAAGATCGACATCGTCGACTACTCCGAAGACCTGGCCACGTTCGTCGCCAACGCGCTGTCGCCCGCCCGGGTCACCAGTTCGTACGTGATCGACGAGTCGACGAAGGCCGTTCGCGCCCTCGTTCCCGACTACCAGCTGTCGCTCGCGATCGGCAAGGAGGGCCAGAACGCCCGCCTCGCCGCGAAGCTGACGGGCGCGCGGATCGATATCCAGCCGGATTCGATTCTCGAAGACAACTAGACGATCGGGCTGGATCTCGACCCGCGCGCAGTACGCGAGACGCGCCAGCGTCGCAGCGGCTGGACTATCACCCAGCATCCAGCCCGATTCGATTCTCGAAGACAACTGATCGCGAGGTCGCTGGGCCTGTCGAAGCGCCGCTTCGACAGGCCCAGCGACCGAACAGGTCCGACCGCCAAACAGGGGGTAGTATGGATCCCGTTAGAACTTGCCTCGGCTGCCGAGCGCGCGCCGACCGATCCGCACTACTGCGGGTAGTCGTGCGCGATGGCGTTGTGGTCGCTGATCCGTCGGCGATACTTCCCGGCCGAGGTGCGTGGGTCCATCCCACGGTTCAGTGCGTAGAAGCCTCAGTGAAACGCAAGGCCTTTGGCCGGGCGTTTCGTTCGAGTGTCGCGGTCGATACCGCGCAGCTTCTCGCAGTTGGAGGAGTCTCACCGAGACTCCATGAAGAACAGGCTGATTGACCTATGGACAACTAATGAGCGGCTCGAAATGAGTTCCGTCCACTAATGGTCTGCCCCTGTCCGGGTGCAGACCCAGACAGGAGAATTGTGGCTGCCAAACCACGCGTACACGAAATCGCCGCCGAACTCGGCGTCGACAGCAAGATCGCCCTCGACAAGCTCAAAGAAATGGGCGAATACGTCAAGGGACCGTCGTCCAGCATCGAACCCCCCGTCGCGCGCCGCCTGAAGGCCGCGCTCGAGGCTGAGGGAATCAAGCCGGCTCCGGCCGCGCCCAAGCCGCCGGTCAAGGCCGCGGCTCCGCGTCCCGCCGCACCCAAGCCCCCGGTATCCGAGACCCCCGAGGTCGCACCGGAACCCGTCGCAGCCGAGCCCGTCGTCCAGACGCCCGCTCCTCTGACGGTCGCCGAGCGCCAGGCGCAGGCCGAAGCGGCAGCTGCCGCAGCGGCTTCCGCTCCCGCAGCCCCCGCAGAGGGCGCTGCTCCGGCCGCCAAGCCGGGTGCATCGAGCATCCCGCGCCCCGGCGCACCCCGACCGGGCAACAACCCCTTCGGTAGCAACCAGGGCATGCAGCGTCCCGGCGCCGCCCGCCCCGGCAACAACCCCTTCGCGAGCAACCAGGGCATGCAGCGCCCCGGCGCTCCGACGCCCGGTGGCACGTCCAGTGCTCCCGGGATCCCGCGTCCCGGCGCTCCCCGTCCCGGCGCCCCGCGTCCGGGCGGACCCGGCCAGGGTGCACGTCCGCCGGCATTCGGCGCACGTCCCGCTGGAGCGGGTGGACGTCCCGGCGGCGCCGGCGCGCGTCCGGCCGGTGGCGGTTTCCGTCCCGGTGGAGCCCCCGGCTCGACCCCCGGCACCCCCGGCTCGAACTTCGGCCCGAACCGCCCCGCAGGCGGCGGCGGTCGTGGCCGCGGTCCCGGCGGCGGTACCGCCGGTGCCTTCGGCCGTGGTGGCGGAAAGAGCAAGGCCCGCAAGTCGAAGCGTACGAAGCGCGCGGAGTTCGAGCTTCGCGAAGCTCCGTCGCTCGGTGGCGTCAGCGTTCCCCGCGGCGACGGCTCGACCGTCATCCGCCTCCGTCGTGGCGCGTCGATCACCGACTTTGCCGACAAGATCGACACGAGCCCCGGAAACCTCGTCACCGTGCTGTTCCACCTGGGACAGATGGCGACCGCGACCGAGTCCCTCGACGAGGCCACCTTCGGCATCCTCGGCGACGAGCTCGGCTTCAAGATCGACATGGTCTCGCCGGAAGACGAAGACCGCGAGCTGCTGAGCGGCTTCTCGATCGACCTCGACCAGGAGCTCGAAGACGAGAACGACGAAGACCTGGAGATCAGGCCCCCCGTCGTCACCGTCATGGGTCACGTCGACCACGGTAAGACGCGCCTCCTCGACGCGATCCGCAACGCGAACGTCGTGGCGTCCGAGGCCGGCGGCATCACGCAGCACATCGGTGCGTACCAGGTCGTCGCCGAGCACGAGGGCATCGATCGCAAGATCACCTTCATCGACACCCCGGGCCACGAGGCGTTCACCGCCATGCGCGCCCGTGGTGCCCAGGTCACCGACATCGCGATCCTCGTGGTCGCGGCGGACGACGGCATCATGCCGCAGACGGTTGAGGCTCTCAACCACGCGCAGGCAGCCGGCGTTCCGATCGTCGTCGCGGTGAACAAGGTGGACAAGGTCGGCGCAAACCCGGCCAAGGTCCGCCAGCAGCTCACCGAGTTCGGCCTCGTCGCGGAAGAGTACGGCGGAGACACGATGTTCGTCGACGTCTCGGCGCTCAACAACGTCGGTATCGACAAGCTGCTCGACGCCGTGCTGCTCACCGCAGACGCCGGCCTCGACATGCGTGCCAACCCGAACAAGGACGCCCGCGGTGTCGCGATCGAAGCGAAGCTCGACAAGGGTCGCGGTGCAGTCGCCACCGTGCTCATCCAGTCGGGAACGCTCGAGGTCGGAGACCCGATCGTCGCCGGTACCGCGTACGGCCGAGTCCGCGCCATGTTCGACGAGAACGGCGACTCCGTGGAGTTCGCGACGCCGGCCCGCCCCGTGCAGGTGCTCGGACTCACGTCCGTCCCCCGCGCAGGCGACACGTTCCTCGTGACCGACGACGACCGCACCGCCCGCCAGATCGCCGAGAAGCGCGAAGCAGCAGAGCGCAACGCCCTGCTCGCCCGTAGCCGCAAGCGCATCAGCCTCGAGGACTTCACCAAGGCCCTCGAAGACGGCAAGGTCGAATCGCTCAACCTCATCATCAAGGGTGACGTCTCCGGTGCTGTCGAAGCACTCGAAGAGTCGCTGCTCAAGATCGAGGTCGACGACTCCGTGCAGCTGCGCATCATCCACCGCGGTGTCGGTGCTGTCACGGAGAGCGACGTCAACCTCGCCACCGTCGACAACGCCATCATCATCGGCTTCAACGTTCGCCCCGACCCGAAGGCGCGCGACCGCGCGTCTCGCGAGGGTGTCGACGTGCGGTTCTACAGCGTCATCTACGCGGCTCTCGAAGACGTGGAGAACTCGCTCAAGGGCATGCTCAAGCCGGAGTTCGAAGAGGTCCAGTCGGGTGTCGCGGAAATCCGCGAGATCTTCCGCTCCTCCAAGTTCGGAAACGTCGCCGGTGTCATCGTGCGCTCGGGAACGATCACGCGAAACGCCAAGGCACGCGTCATCCGCGAGGGCGTCGTCGTCGGCGACAACCTCGCCATCGAGTCGCTGCGTCGCTTCAAGGACGACGTCACCGAGGTGCGTACGGACTTCGAGGCCGGTATCGGTCTCGGCAAGTTCAACGACATCCAGATCGGTGACGAGATCGAGACGATCGAAATGAAGGAAAAGCCGCGGGTCTAGTACCCCGGTGAGAACGTCGATTGGGCAGGTCGCTTGCGGCCTGCCCAATCGGCCCTTAACTATCAAGGAGCTCCACATGGCCGACCAGGCTCGCGCCGCCAAGATGGCGGACCGCATCAAGGTAATCATCGCCAAGGCCCTCGAGCGCGGCGTCAAGGACCCGCGTCTCGGCTTCGTCACCATCACCGACGTGCGCGTCACCGGCGACCTCCAGCACGCGTCCGTGTTCTACACGGTCTACGGATCCGACGAGGAGCGCGCCGACACGGCCGCGGCCCTCAAGTCGGCCACCGGCATGCTGCGCAGCGAGGTGGGCAAGAACATCACCGCCCGTCTCACGCCGAGCATCGAGTTCATCGCCGACGGTATCCCCGAGAACGCCGCGCTCATCGAGAGCCTGCTCAACGAGGCCCGCGAGCGCGACGCCGAGTCGACGACCCTCGCCCAGACCGCGCAGTACGCCGGCGACGAGGACCCCTACGTGAAGCCGCGCCCGTTCGTCGGTGACGACGAGGACCTCGCGGACGACGACGACGACGACGACGACGACGCGGTGTTCGAAGCGGGACCCCGCCCGTAACGTCGCGCCCGTACAACCGTGCTGCTGAACCGGCGCCGCGCTGTCGGATAACCGACAGGGCGGCGGCGATCGCGCAGCGGGGGTCAGCGGGGCAGCTCGTACGCGCCGTCGACCGCGACGACGAGGCCGTCGGCGAGCAGGCCCGCCAGCGCGCGCTCGCGCTGCTCGTCGATCGCCCACACCGCGCGCACCTCGGTGGCGGTCACGGGGATGTCGCTCGCCCGCAGCTCGGCCATGATCAGCCCGCGCACCTGTCTGTCGGACCCCTCGAACTTCTTCTGCGTCGCCGCGCGCTTGCCCTCGTAGGCCGGGTAGCCGGCCGCGCGCCAGGCGCACTGCGCGGCGATCGGGCAGGAGTCGCACTTGGGCGAGCGGGCCGTGCAGACCAGCGCCCCGAGCTCCATGATCGAGATGTTCGCGAGCCGGGCCTCGGCCACCGACTCGGGCAGGACCGCCTCCATGTCGACGAGGTCGCGCTTGGCGGCGGGGCCGGCCTCGCCCTGCCCCAGCACGGCACGGGCGATGACCCGCCGGATATTGATGTCGACGACCGGATGCCGGTGGCCGAACGCGAACACCGCCACGGCGCGCGCGGTGTAGTCGCCCACCCCCGGCAGGGCCAGCAGCGACGGCACATCCTCGGGCACGACGCCGCCGTGCCGCTCGGTGATCGCGACGGCGGCGGCGTGCAGGTTGAGCGCGCGCCGCGGATAGCCGAGACTCGCCCAGGCGCGCACAGCGTCGCCCGACGGGGCCGCCGCCAGGTCGGCGGGGGTTGGCCAGCGTTCCAGCCACTCTTCGAGCCGAGGGATCACCCGCACCACGGGCGTCTGCTGCAGCATGAATTCGCTCACCAGCGTGCCCCACGCCGAAAAACCGGGCCGGCGCCACGGAAGGTCGCGGCCGTTGTCGACGAACCAGTCGCTGACTGCGGGTGCGATGCTCACACCCCCACTCTAAGCTCGGCGTAGGCTGGCCGAATGACCACATGGGCGCCCCAGAAGAAGGACACGCTCGCCGCCCTCGCCGACGAGATCCTGCACAACTACGGCCGCGGCCGCGCTACCGTCGCGGTGGACGGCACCGACGTCGCCGGGACGACGGAATTCGCCGACGAACTGGCCGCCGCCATGCGGCTCAAGGGCCACACTGTCTTCCGCGCGTCGATCGAGGGCTTTCACCGTCCGCGCGCCGACCGCTACGCCCGCGGGCGCGACTCGGCCGAGGGTTTCTACCGCGACTCCTACGACTACCTGACCTTCCAGCGCACGCTCATCGAGCCGTTCCGCATGGCGGGCAGCACGGGCTTCGTGCCGGCCGCGTTCGACGTGCGGCGCGACGCGCAGATCGAGCCGACGTGGCTCACCGGCCCGGCGGACGCGCTACTCGTCGTCGACGGCAACTTCCTGCAGCGTCCCGAGTTGCGGGGTCTCTGGAACTACTCGGTCTGGCTCGACATCCCCGACTACGTCGCCGACGACAGACGCGCCGCCCGCGACCTCGCCGACCCGAATCCCCGCCCCGAGCGCAACCTGCGCTACAGCGGCGCCCAGGAGCTCTACCGGGCCGAATCCCACCCGCGCCGCAGCGCGACAGCGATCATCAACAACGCCGACGTCGAGCACCCGCGACGCGTGTTCGCCGACAGTTGCTAGAGAGCCGACAGCTGCTGACGGGTCACTCGCTCGCCGTCGCCACCCGCGCCACGACGACCTCCGGTACGAGGAACGCCTTGCTGGCCTCCACCTCGTGCACGAGCCGCACGATGAGCGCGTTGACCGGCGTCGGCACGCCCGCGCGCAGGCCGGCGGCCACCACGGCGCCGTTGAGGTAGTCCACCTCGGTCGGCTGGCCGCGGCGCAGGCTCTGCAGCGTCGACCCCGGGTTCGGCGTCGTGCCCATGCGGCGGCGCATCAGGCGGGGGAGCGCCTCGGCGGCGCCGATCGGCAGGGCCGAGAACAGCCCGAGCCGGGCGCGGCCGAGACCGCCGAGCGAGGCGAACCGCACGCCGAGCGCGTTCGCCACGTCGACGCTCTCCCGCATGCTCGTGGTGAGCACGCGGCGCAGGCCGCGGTGCGCGATGGTGTCCTGCACGCTGAGGCCGGTGACCGCCGGCAGGGCGTTGATCTGGTTGACCACGAGCTTGGTCCACTGGGCGCCGGCGAAGTCGTCGACGCGGGTCACCGGCATCACCGCGCCCAGCACCTTCGCCACGGCCTTGACCACGGCGGCATCGTCGCCGCCGAGGAACGTCGGGTTGGCCGTGGTGATGGTGACCTCGCCGGGGGAGAGGAACGACGCGGCGAACATCGCCAGCCCGCCGACCACGGGGGAGAGCGGCGCGGCCAGGCGCGCGATGGCGATGCCGTCGAGGCCGTTCTGCACGACGAGGATGGGGGCCTCCCCGATGACGGAGAGGTTCGCGGTGATGGCGGCCGCGGCATCCTGCGCCTTGGTCGTCACGATCACGAGCTCGGGAGCGACCGTCAGCACCTCGCCGGCGGCGACCGGCGCGACGTGGGAGCCCCACGCCCCGCCCAACCGGATGCCCGATTCGCGGATGGCGTCGAGGTGCGCGCCGCGCGCGGTCACCTCGATCTCGTGCCCGCCTCTGTGCAGCAGGGCGGCCATGGCACCGCCGACGGCGCCAGCCCCGATTACCGCAATTCGCATGCTCCCAGCCTACGTGCCGCTCCCGTGCGTCGGCTGCGGGCGCGCCTCCGGCTGATACCCTCGGGATGCTGAATAAACGACGTGATCGGCCAGAAAAATGAACGACGACAACCAGACAGAATCGACGAGAGCATGAAGCCGCCGACGAACCCGGCAAGCGGCATCCTGCTGGTCGACAAGCCGCAGGGCCTCACCAGCCACGATGTCGTCTCCCGCACCCGCAAGCTCGCGGGGACCCGCAAGATCGGCCACGCCGGAACCCTCGACCCCATGGCCACGGGCCTGCTCGTGCTCGGCATGAACTCGTCGACCCGCCTGCTCACCTACGTCGTCGGACTCGGCAAGGAATACTTCGCCACGGTGCGTCTCGGGCAGTCCAGCGACACGGATGACGCGGAGGGCACCCTCGGCGAGGCGGCCGACGCCGTGCAGCTCGCGGGGCTCGACGACGAGGCGGTGCGCGCCGGCATCGCCGCGCTCACCGGGGAGATCCAGCAGGTGCCGTCGAGCTTCAGCGCCATCAAGGTCGACGGCAAGCGTGCCTACGCCCTCGCCCGGGCCGGCGAAGAGGTCGAACTCGTCGCCCGCACGGTGACGATCCACGCCTTCGAGGTGCTCGAGATCCGTCGCGACGCCGGATTCGTCGACGTCGACGTACGGGTCGAGTGCTCGAGCGGCACCTACATCCGCGCCCTCGCCCGCGACCTCGGTGGCGACCTCGGCGTGGGCGGACACCTGACCGCCCTGCGCCGGTCGAAGGTCGGCCCGTTCGACGTGACGGATGCCGCGACGCTCGAGGACCTCGTGGTGGACGACCGACTGCTCACGCCCGCGAGCGTGGCGACCGCGCTCTTCCCGACCCGCGCGCTCGAGGAGCAGGACGTCGTCGACCTCGTCCACGGCAAGCGCGTGCAGCTGCCCGACCTCGAGGGCACCGAGGGGCCGATCGCCGGTCTCGCCCCCGACGGCCGGCTCGTCGGGCTGCTCGAGATGAGGGGGGCTTCCGCCAAGCCTCTCGTCAACTTCCCGACCGACGAGGTGCTCGCGTGATCGAGTGGTTCCTCTGGGCCCAGCTCGTCGTCGGAATCCCGGGCGGCCTGCTCTGCATCGTGCTCGGTCTCGCCGGCCGCAAGCCGGACGACCTCACCATGGGCGCCGCGGCGCTCGTGACCGTGCTGCTGCTCGTGCAGATCGTGATCTCCGCGCTCGCGCCCCTGTTCGGCAACGCCCCGACGGGCAACGCGCTCGAGTTCTGGGTGTACCTGGTCACCGCGTTCATCATCCCGCCGCTCGCCATCGTGTGGGGTCTCGTCGACCGCTCGCGCTGGAGCACCGTCGTGCTCGGGGTCGCCATTCTGGCCGTCGCCGTCATGCTCTACCGCATGTATCAAATCTGGTTCGTCCAGACCGCGTAATCTGTACTCAATGACCACCACGACTCCCACGCGCTCGACCGGTCTCGGGCGTGTCCTCATCGCCGTCTACGGCCTCCTCGCGCTCGCCGCCACCGGACGGTCGGTCTTCCAGATCCTGGACGACTTCGACCAGGCACCCGTGGCCTACGCGCTCTCCGCGCTCGCCGCCGTCGTCTACATCGTGGCGACCGTCGCGCTGATCGTGCCGGGCGACACCTGGTACCGCGTGGCGTGGATCACGATCGGCTTCGAGTTCGTCGGCGTGATCGTCGTCGGCCTGCTCAGCATCTTCGACCCGGTGCTGTTCCCGGCGAAGACCGTCTGGTCGATGTTCGGCCGCGGCTACGGATTCGTGCCGCTCGTCCTGCCCGTGCTCGGCATGGTCTGGCTGTACCTGCGCCGGCCGCGCGCGGCCACGTCCACGCCCGCGTCTGCGTCGCCCGGAACCACGTCTCCCGGCACCACGGCAGCCTGACCGTGGAGTTCTACGACTCGCTCGCCGACGTCCCGGCGGGCTTCGGACCGAGTGCCGTGGCGATCGGCAAGTTCGACGGGGTGCACGCGGGCCACCGCCGCATCATCGGCGAACTGCGGGCCGTCGCCGATCGCGACTCGCTCGAGGCCACGATCGTGACCTTCGACCGTCATCCGCTCGCCCTGCTGCGTCCCGAGTCCTGCCCGCCCCCGCTGGTCAGCAACGACCAGAAGGTCGCCCTGCTCGCGGAGACCGGCGTCGACGCGACCCTGATGCTCGCCTTCGACCGTGCTTTCAGCGAGCAGTCGCCCGAGGAGTTCGTGCAGCGCATCCTCGTCGACGCCCTGCACGCGCGCGTCGTGATGGTCGGCGCCGACTTCCGCTTCGGCTCCAAGGGCAGCGGCACCGTCGCCGTGCTCACCGAACTGGGGCGCGAGCACGGCTTCGAGGTGCTCATCATCGACGACGTCGTCTCGCCCGAGGAATCGCACACGCGTCGGGCGTCGTCCACCTGGATCCGCGAGCTGCTCGCCGAGGGACGGGTCGCCGAGGCGGCCGTCGTCCTCGGGCACGCGCCGGTCGTGCGGGGCGTCGTCGTGAAGGGCGCACAGCGCGGCCGCGAACTCGGATTCCCGACCGCGAACCTGTCGCCGCGCAACGAGGGTTTCATCCCCGGCGACGGCGTCTATGCCGCATGGTTCACCGTCGACGGCGTGCGCTACGCCTCCGCAGTCTCGATCGGCAACAACCCCACCTTCGCCGGGGTGCCCGAGAAGCAGGTCGAGGCGCACCTGCTCGACGAGACGATCGACCTGTACGGCAAGCTCGTCGAGGTCGCGTTCGTGGAGTACATCCGCGGCCAGGTGAAGTACACGACCATCGAGGCGCTCATCGACCAGATCGCCGACGACGTCGCGAAGGTGCGGGTCGTGCTCGGCCAGCCGGCGCCGGCCGTCGCTCCGGGCTAGGTCCGGATCAACCGCGCGAGCGGCACCTTGACGCCCTTCTGGATCTTGTCGATCACGTCGTCGGGGATCGTCTTGACGAGGGGCAGTTCGAGCTCCTTCGCCCACGACCCCACGGTGTCGACGATCTGATCGGTGTCCATGCCCCTGAGGTGCGGCTGTACCTGCGCCCAGAGCGGCTCGAGCGCCTTGATGTCGAAGTGCTTGCCGCCGAAGAGGTCGCCGACCACGCCGCCGAGGGCTCCGAGGTCGAATCCGCCGTTCTTGTCTGCCATGGTGGGCTCCTTCGTTCCTACTCCGCGGCCGGTTGCGGCCGCTCTCCATTATCGGCCGGCCGGTGCGACGGGAGCCCCGTGCGCCCGGCGAGGAAGAGCACGATCTCGGGGCCCGGTGCGTCGAGCGGGATGCCGCGGCCGACGGTCCACTCCCCGTCGGTGGCGCGCAGCTCGCGGCCGGCCAGCACGGAGCGGATCGCCAGGGGAGCGGTGAGCGCCCGGTGCACCGCGACCGCGCCGAGCGTGATGGGGTCGAGGTCGACGTCGACGCCCGCGCTCGTCGCGATGTCGAGGGTCGCGACGACGGCCGCGTCGAGGTCGCCGATCGCGCGCTTGCGGGGCTCCGCGGAGACCTCGCGCAGTGCCCCGATCGGGTCGGCGACGGGCTGCGTCGGCCGCGGCATCCCGAGCCTGCTTCTCAGCCGTTGTACGCGGGTCGAGCGCAGCCGCGTCACGAGGTCGACCGTGCAGCTGCGTACGTCGACGCCGGTCTGCAGCGTCGGCGCGTCCCAGAGGACGGGGTCGGCGTGGTCGAGCGTGTCGACGAGCCGCGCGACGACCGCGGACAGCCGCGGCGCCCAGTTGCCGTCGACCCCTGACTCGTCGCCGCCGCGTCGCTGGCTGAGGGGGAGATACTTCGACACATCGCTCACGAGCCAACCGTAGACCACCCCCGGCCGCCGTAGACTTGGCCGGTGCAATCCCCGCGTCCGCTCCCGCTCTGGGGAGGGCGCACCCTCGCTCTCGTCGGCATCGTCACCCTCGCGCTGAGCCTGCGCACCGCCGTCACCGCCATCTCGCCGATCATCAGCGAGATCCGGCAGGACATCCCGCTCACCGGCGTGGGTATCGGCCTCATCGGCATGCTGCCGCCGATCTTCTTCGCGCTCTCCGGCATCATCGGCCCGTGGCTCTCGCGCCGGGTCGGGCTCGACGGCGCGATCGTGCTCTCGGTCGCCGTGATGATCGTCGGTCACCTCGTGCGCGCCGCCTCGGGATCCTTCCCGGTGCTGCTCGTCGGCAGCGCGGTCACGCTCGTCGGCGTGGGCATCTGCAACGTGCTGCTACCCCCGGTGGTCAAGAAGTACTTCCCCGACCGCATCGGCTTCGTCACCGCGACCTACGTCACGATCATGTCGATCAGCACGGCGTTGCCGTCGCTGCTCGCGGTGCCGATCAGCGATTCGATCGGCTGGCGGTACTCGCTCGCGATCTGGGCCGCGGTCGCCGGCACCGCGCTCGTGCCGTGGCTGCTGCTGCTCACCCGGCACCGCCGGGACACCGCCGCCGCTCTGCTCGGCGAGCCCGATCCCTCCGACGTGGTGGAGACGCCCGACGCCGCGCTCGAGGGTCGTCTCGTCCGCTCGCCCATGGCGGTCGCCATCGCGGTGACGTTCGCCGTCTCGACGATCAACGCCTACGCGTCGTTCGCCTGGCTGCCGCAGATCCTCGTCGACCTCGTGCACGTCACGCCCGCGGCCGCCGGCACGCTGCTCGCCGTCTACTCGATCGCGGGCTTCCCGGGGTCGATCGTCGCGCCCATCCTGGTCAGCCGGCTGCGCAGCCCGTTCTGGGTGATCGTCGCGGGGGTCGCGTTCTTCGTCACGGGCTACCTCGGGCTGTTGCTGGTTCCCGGCACGCTCACCGTGGTCTGGGTGCTGCTGATCGGATTCGGCCCGATCCTGTTCCCCGTCTGCCTCGTGCTCATCAACGCGCGCACCCGCAGTCACACCGGATCGGTGGCTCTGAGCGGATTCGCGCAGGCAATCGGCTACACGGTCGGCGCGTTCGGACCGCTGCTGCTCGGCGTGCTGCACGACGCGACCGGCGGCTGGACGGTGCCGCTGCTGTTCCTGCTCGTCGTATCGTTCGCGGGCGTCTTCGGCGCGGTCGTGCTGGCGAAGCCCGGCTACGTCGAGGACCAGCTGGCGCGGCGGTAGGCGCGGGTGCGGGGCGCGCAGCGCGCTCGCGGGGCGCGGGGCGCGCTCGCGGGGCGCGCTGAGTTGTGTCGCCCACGCGCAGGTTCGTGCGTCAGCGTGCGCCACAAACCTCAGCGGAGCTCGCGCAAACCTCAGCGCGCGCGACGACGCTCAGCGCCGTACACGGGAGGGTCGGCGCCGTACGCGGGCGGGTCAGGCGACGAGGTCGGCGCGGTGCACGAGCGCCGCGGAACCGATGAGCGGCCCGGCGTCCGAGAGCGCCGACGGCACGACCTGCACCTTGGTGACGAAGTCCCAGTCGCGCTTGGCGATCGCCTCGCGGATGAAGCGGAACAGATCGGGCGTGACGCGCGAGAACCCGCCGCCGATCGCGACGATGTCGAGGTCGTTGAGCGCCGTCGCCGAGGCGATGGCCTGCCCGATGGCGCGGCCCGAGCGCTCGACCGCGGCGATGGCGATCGGGTCGCCGGCGGCGTAGGCGACCGCGAGGTCTTCGCCGGTCGCGCCGACCCAGCCCTGGCGGTTGGCCCAGGCGACGGTCTTCGGTCCGGAGGCGACCGCCTCGACGCAGCCGATGCCGCCGCAGAGGCACGGGTCGTCGAACCCGCCGACCTCGACGTGGCCGATGTGGCCCGCATTGCCCGACGGGCCGGCGATGGCCGAGCCCTGCAGGATGAGCCCGCCGCCGACGCCGGTGGAGACGATCATGCCCATGACGTTCTGGTAGCCGACCGCGGCGCCGACCCAGTGCTCGGCGAGGGCGATGCACTCGCCGTCCATGCGCAGGGTCACCGGCACGCCGGGCACGGCGTCGATGACGAGCTGGCGCAGCGGGTAGTCGCGCCAGACCGGGAGGTTGAGGGGGGAGACGAGGCCGTCGGCGACCGAGATCGGTCCGGCCGAGCCGATGCCGACCCCGAGCAGGGTCGCGTCGGCGGGCAGGGCGGCGAGGGCGCTGCCGAGCACGGAGAGGACGGCGGCGGCCAGATCGTCGGATGACGCGGTGGGACCGGTCGGCCGGCGGAACCGGCTCGCGGCGAGCACGACACCCGCGTCATCCACCAGTGCGGCCTCTGCCTTGGTGCCGCCGATATCGATCGCGAGGGCGAGATTCCGTGTCGTCGTTTCGCCGGCCGCAGTCGTCATCGTCATGTCGCATATTCTACCGGCGCTGTCGAGGCCGAACGTTTCCCAGCGTGCGCGCGTACGGTGGCGGAATGGCGACTCGAGTGTTGGTGACTGGTGCAAGCGGCTACATCGGCGGGCGGCTGGTGCCGCGGTTGTTGGAGGCCGGCTACGAGGTACGCGTCTCGGTGCGCGACCCGCAGCGGCTGCGCGACTACCCGTGGGCCGACAAGGTGGAGATCGTCACCGCCGACCTCACCGACGCGGACGCGGTGCGCTCCGCCGTGCGGGACATCGACGTGCTGTACTACCTCGTGCACGCGATGGGTGCCGGCGGGGACTTCGAGAAGTCCGAGAGCGTGGCGGCGACGGTCGTCGCCGACGCGGCCGCACAAGCCGGCGTGTCGCGCATCGTCTACCTCGGCGGGCTGCACCCCGACGGCCCGCTCAGCCCGCACCTGCGCTCGCGCGCCGAGGTCGGCCGCATCCTGCTCGCCTCGGGTGTGCCCACGGTGGCGCTGCAGGCCGGAACGGTCATCGGCTCGGGGTCGGCCTCGTTCGAGATGATCCGTCACCTCACCGACGTGCTGCCGTACATGCCCGCGCCCAAGTGGGTGCGCAACTTCATCCAGCCGATCGCCGTGCGCGACGTGCTCTACTACCTGGTCGAGGCGGCCGAGCTGCCGCCCGAGGTCAACCGCACCTTCGACATCGGCGGGCCCGACGTGCTGCGCTACGGCCAGATGATGAACGGCTACGCCGTCGAGGCAGGGCTGCCGCAGCGTCCCATCGCGCCGCTGCCGGTGCTCACGCCGTGGCTCGCCTCGCAGTGGGTCAACCTGGTCACCCCGATCCCGCGCGCCCTCGCCGTGCCGATCATCGCCTCGTTGCAGTACGACTGTGTCGCGCGCGAGAACGACATCGACGACGTCATCCCGCGCCCCGAGGGCGGTCTCACCGGGTACCGCCGAGCGGTCAGCCTCGCGCTCGGCAAAGAGCGCGCCGGCGAGGTCGAGACCAGCTGGCAGGACTCCTCGGTGTTCGGCGCCCCGAGCGACCCGCTGCCGAGCGACCCCGAGTGGTCGGGGCACACGGTCTTCACCGACCTGCGCGAGAAGCATTCTGCCGCGAGCCCCGCCGAGCTCTGGCGCGTCGTCGAGAGCATCGGCGGCGACAACGGCTGGTATTCGTTCCCGCTGGCCTGGGCGGCGCGCGGCTGGGCCGACAAGCTCGTCGGGGGAGTGGGCCTCCGGCGCGGACGCCGCAACCCCGACCGGCTCAACCTCGGCGAGGCGCTCGACTTCTGGCGGGTCGAGGAGATCGACCGCGGCCGGTTCCTCCGTCTGCGCGCCGAGATGCGGGTGCCGGGCGCCGCGTGGCTCGAGCTCACCGTGACGCCCGAGGGCGAGGGATCCCGCTACCGCCAGCGCGCCGTGTTCTTCCCCAAGGGGCTCGCCGGTCGGCTCTACTGGTTCAGCATCCTGCCGTTCCACGGCGTGATCTTCGCCGGCATGGTGGAGCGCATCACGGCCGCCGCGGTGCGGGCGACCGCGAAGCAGAAGGCCGCCGAATAGGCGCAGCGCCCGCGAGGGCCTACGGTCAGGCATGACGACTACCAGCGTTAGCCTCGCCCGCCGCTCCCTGACAGCGCTGTTGGCGCTGATCGCGGGCCTCGCGCTCGTCGCCGTCTCCGCGGCCGGTCCCGCCCGCGCGGCCGACACCGACGACATCCTCTCGGGTCTGAATTCCGCCCGGGGCACGGCAGGACTCGCCCCGGTCGTGCGGGACTCCCGGCTCGACACCGTCGCCCTCGACTGGGCCAAGCGGATGGCGGCGGCAGGCACTCTGTCGCACAACCCCGACGTCGGCACGCAGATCCCCTCGGGGTGGAACGGCTACGGCGAGAACGTCGCGCACGGGTTCGCCACCGGCGACGACGTCACCGCGGGCTGGACGGCGTCGCCCGACCACTACGCGAACATGGTCGGCGCCTACACGAGCGTGGGGATCGCGTTCCTCCCGGCCGACGGCAGCACCTGGGCGGTCGAGGTGTTCGCCGACTACGCGGGGACGGCGGCCGTGGCAACCGTCGAGACCGCGCCGACGGGTGACGCTGCAGCGGAGGTCGCACCGACGCAGACGTCGGCCGCGACCCCGGCCCCGGGCGAGATCGTGGTCACGGCGACGGCCGAGCCCGCGTCATCCGTCTCGCCCGTCGTCTATCTGGCGGCCGCAGCCGTCCTGCTCGTGCTGCTGGTCATCGGCGCGACCACCCTCAACCGCCGCCGGGGGCGACGCGGCCGCGCCTGACGCCCGCGGGCCAGGGACTACAGGCTGCCGATCAGCCGGCGGTAGAAGCCGACGCCGCGCAGCCAGGTGTCGACGCTCATCCGCTCGTTCTTGGCGTGCAGGGTGGCCCGCTGCTCGCCGGTCATCTCGAACGGGCTGAAGCGGTACACGTGGTCGCTGATGCGCGTGAAATGCCGGCTGTCGCTCGCGCCGAGCTGGATGTACGGGGTCACGATGACGTCGTCGAAGGTCTCGTCGATCGTGCGCGCGAGCAGGTCCCAGGCGCGGCCGGTCGTCGGCGAGACGGGCGACGGCTCCGAGGGGTGTTGCACGTCGATGCGCACGGCGTCGTCGCGCAGGGCGGTGCGCACGTGGCGCACGCTCTCCTGCACGGTCGAGCCGACGGCGACCCGCATGTTCACGGTCGCGACGGCCCGCTCGGCCAGCGCGTTCGCGGCGAGGCCCGCGCTCAGCTGCGTCACCGCCTGCGTCGTGCGGATCATCGCGTTGGTCTCGTCGCTGAGCCGGCCGAACAGGCGCAGCAGCAGGGGCCGGGTCAGCCAGAGGTTGGTGAACGCGAACCGGATGGGCCCGCTCGCGTGCGCGCCGACCGTGCGCAGCATCTCCAGGTTCGTGGGGGTGAACCGCGCGGGAAACGGCGACGCGTTCAGCCGAACGATCGCCCGCGACAGACGCGCCGTGGCGGTGAGCCGCGGGGGAGTCGAGGCGTGCCCGCCCTCCTGCTCCACGGTCAGGGTCAGGGTGGTGATGCCCTTCTCGCTCACCCCGACGACCGCGGTCGGTTTCGCCACCCCGGGGAAGACCCCCTCGACGACGGCACCACCCTCGTCGATCACCAGGGCGGGCCGGATGCCGCGTGCCTCCAGCAGCGCGACGACGGCCTGTGCGCCCCCGCCCGTGGTCTCCTCGTTGTGCCCGAAGCTGAGGTAGACGTCGCGCGCGGGCACGAAGCCCTCCGCGGCCCGGGCCTCGACCGCCTCCAGGATGCTCACGAGCGCTCCCTTGTCGTCGAGGGTGCCGCGGCCCCAGATCAGCTCGCCGTCGGGCGAATCCACCCGTTCGGCGGCGAAGGGCGGGTGGTCCCAGCCCTCGTCGGTGGCAGCCACCACGTCGTAGTGCGCCATCAGCACCGTGGGCGCACCGTCGCCGGAGCCGGCCCAGCGGTAGAGCAGCGAGTGCCCGTCGACGAGCTCGCGGTCGAGGGCGGCGTGGAGAGCCGGATAGAGGCCGGGGAGGGCCTCGACGAACTCGTCGAACCGTGCCCAGTCGGTCTGGGACTCGTCGAGCCGGGATACGGTGGGGATGCGGAGAAGGGCCTGGAATCGGGCCAGCGAGAGCTCGTCGTCAGAGGTTCGGGCGGTCATGATCCGACTCTAGGGGCATAGCGCACGCGCAAGGACTCGGCCGACCCCCTGCTCCCTCGACTACAGTAGCCCGATGAGCAAACTCAGTGGGGGAGAAGTAGCGCCGGTGCCGTCGTCCTGGCCGCGCACACTGTCGCGCAGCGATGTCGTCCTGCACAAGGGACAGCTGACGCTCGTGAACTCCCAACTGACGCCGACCGAGTCGATGGTCGAAGACCTCCTCTTCGTGCGCCGCGTGCTCGACGACGCCGGGCTCGAGTACCTGCTCGTGCGCGGCAACGACGAGCGCCCCGTGCTCGCTGTCGACTGGAAGCAGCGTGCCGTCCTGCAGGAGGCACTGGCCACCGCGATGGCGACGGAGCCCTTCTACTCCAAGACGATCGATCCGCACGCGGGTCCCGCCCTGTTCATCGCCGACGGCCGCCTCTCCTCCGACGAGAAGGCGCGCGTCTTCCGGCTCTTCCGCCCGCGCGTCGAGCCGGTCGGCCGCCTCCGCTACGGAGCCTCCACCGGAGTGCAGCTCGAGCTCTGGTCGTTCACCGAGGACGAGATCATCGCTCCGGTGGAGAACTCGCTCACCCGCCGCACGATCCCGCGTCACGAGCTGGTCGAGTCGACCGTCGAGCGCTACGGCATGAGCTGGCGCACGGCCGAGCCGATGTTCGACCGTCTCGCCTCCGACATCACGTTCGACATCGACATCGTCTTCTCCTGGGTCGACGGCACCGACCTGGAATTCCAGCGGGCCCGCGCGCGTCGTATGCAGAGCTACGTGGTGGGCGAGGGCGACGACCACGAGGCACGCTTCCGCCAGATCGACGAACTGCGCTACGCACTGCGCAGCGTCTACGTCTTCGCGCCGTGGATCCGCCGCATCTTCATCGCGACCGACTCTCCGACCCCGCACTGGCTCGCCGACCACCCCAAGGTGACCGTCGTGCGCAGCGAAGAATTCTTCTCCGACCCCTCCGTGCTGCCGACCCACAACTCGCAGGCGGTGGAGAGCCAGCTGCACAACATCCCGGGGCTCGCCGAGCACTTCCTCTACTCCAACGACGACATGTTCTTCGGCCGCCCGGTCACCCCCGACATGTTCTTCTCGCCCGGCGGCATCACGCGCTTCATCGAGGCGGAGACCCGCATCGGCCTCGGCGGCAGCACCCCCGAGCGCAGCGGATTCGAGAACGCCGCCCGTGTCAACCGCAACGTGCTGCTCGAGCGCTTCGGCGTCACCATCACCCGCCACCTCGAGCACGCCGCGACCCCGCTGCGCAAGAGCGTGCTGGCCGAGCTCGAGCGCGAGTTCCCCGAGGAATTCACCCGCACGGCGGCCAACGCCTTCCGCAACCGCGAGGACATCTCGGTCACCAACTCGCTCTACCACTACTACGCGCTCGTCACCGGCCGCGCGGTCGCCCAGACCGACGCCAGGGTCAAGTACGTCGACACCACGACGCGCGCCGGACTCAAGGTCATGGACGGCCTTCTGAAGAAGCGCTCGTACGACATGTTCTGCCTCAATGACGGCAGCTTCCCCGAGGTCGACGGCGAGACGCGCACCGTCGCGGTGAAGAGTTTCCTCAACCGCTACTTCGCGATCGTCGCCCCGTGGGAGAAGCCCGAGCGCGTCGTCGGCGAACAGGCGGGCTGACCCGCCCGTCCGGCCTCGCCGGTCTAGCCGACGCGTTCCTGACGGACGCTTTCCTGACCGGCGGTGACCGCGCGGATGATGTCGATCGGCACCGTCAGCAGGGTGTCTTCCTCGACGGCCGTCGCGGTGGACGGCGCGATGCGCACGCCCTCGCGCCGCAGGATCGCCGCGGTCTCCTCGGCGGAGACGTAGCTGACCTCGGCGTACGTGCCGAGCGGCACGACCGAGTGCAGCACGGTGTCGCGGTAGACGTGCACGAGGTTGAACGCCTGGGCACCGTCGCGGGCTTTGGTGCCGCCGACCGGCACGTTGAGGTCCTGCGTGTAGCAGGTGGCCGAGGCGACGGAGACGGGGATGCCCGCGAATGTCGCGGTCGACGAGTAGTGCAGGTGTCCGGCGATGATGCTGCGCACGTCGGAGCCCTGCAGCACCTCGGCGAGGCCGGCCTGGTCGCGCAGCTCCACCATCACGGCGAGGTCGAGCACGCTCGGGACCGGCGGGTGGTGCATGGCGAGGATCGTACCGTGCAGCGACGGCACGCTGAGTTCCTCGGCGAGCCAGTCGAGCTGGGCGTCGCTGATCTCGCCGTGGTGGTGGCCCGGCACGGTCGAGTCGAGGGAGATGATGCGCAGGCCGTTGACGTTGTAGACGCGGTCGATCGGTGCGGCCTTCTGGTCGGGGCCGAGGTGGGTCTGGCCGAGCAGCCCCTCGCGGAAGTTGCCGCGGTCGTCGTGGTTGCCCATGACCCAGACGACCTGCGCGTCGAGCCGTGCCGCTGCCGGTTCGACGATCGCCTTGAGCTGCTCGTACGCGGCGGGATCGCCCTTGTCGGCGAGATCGCCGGTGATGACGATGGCCTCGGGGCGTCCGCCCGATGCCTCCAGCTCGTCGAACAGCTGGCGCAGATTGCGCTCGCTCTCGACCGTGGATCCGTAGAGGGGGCCTTCAGCGACGAAGTGCGTGTCGCTCAGGTGGAGAATGAAGTGGTCCGGCCGAGAGTACTCCGCCGTTCTGGGGCTCATAAATCCATTCCACCAGACTTTGGCTGGACGGTGGGTAAACGCCCCCTTGCGAGTCGGCAAATTTCGTAAAAAACTATAACTTCGCGCTTTCTTGCACCCCGGTAGGCGTGGCCGGGGTACAGGGCCGGGATTTCTCCGGTGGGCGCTCGGCTAGAATCGGTGATCGATGAGCGCCACGTACCCCACACCCCAGTTCCGGCGCACGGCGCTCGCTCCCGGCATCCTCGGAGCCATCGTCCTACTCGCGGGAATCGGGCTCCTCGGCTCCGACGGCCACACGGTGATCCTGTTCGCCGTCGCCATCCTCGCGCTCATCATGTGCGTGTTCGCCTGGCAGGCGAAGCAGTGGTGGTGGATCATCGGCTTCGCGCCGATCGCCGTTGTCTGGAACCCGATCTACCCGCTCGGCCTCGAGGGCGACATCTGGCTCGGCGCCCAGTACGTGGCCGCGCTGGTCTTCATCGCCGCCGGCATCCTCATCAAAATCCGCAACCCCGAGGACCGTAACCGCCGCTGATACACGGGTTTGCCTCGTAATCGCATAGAATAGGGCCAACGCCACTTCAGCCCACCAGCCGCATCGCGACTGGGTCTGGACCACTGGATCGGCGCCGTTAGTCGCCAGACGAACATGGACCACCATGGACGCGGGGCAATACCGTCCCACGACCTTTCTGTACCCGCACCGGCAACGACCCGCTGGAGCACGAGGAGAACAATGGCCGAACAGGGCCAGCGCCAGAGACGCCACACCGGTGGCGGTCAGTCCGGCGGAGCAGCGACACAACGTCGATCGACCCAGCAGCGCCGCTCCCGTGGTGGCGACGACGCGGGAGTCATCCCGGTCCTCGCCCGCGCGGCCCGCGAGGTCGAGACTGCCGTGCAGAAGGGCCCGCTCAAGCCGGCCAACCGCGCCCGGTTCCAGGTCGCGGCCCTGCTGCTGCGTGAGGAGCGCGCGCGGGTCAAGAAGGACCCGACGCTCACCGAGGCCGAGCGCTCGAACGAACAGAAGCGACTCGACGGCCTGGCCGGCATCCTCGCCAAGACCGCCGCCCGCGACACCAGCCTCATCGCGATGCTCGCCGAGGACGCCCCGGTCACCGCCGCCGCCAAGGCGCTGCGTCGCGACCTCCTGCTCGCCGCCGGTGTCGAACTCAGCCCCGACGAGCTCATCATCACGACCGAGCCGAAGCCCGTCGACAAGACCATCGAGAAGCAGGTCGTGCCGCAGTCGGTGCGCCAGATGCAGATGTCGAATCCGTTCCTCGCTCCCGACTTCAGCGCGCTGCAGCCGAAGCCCGTGCAGGTCAACCGCCTCGGCAACTGGGAGCTCATCGAGCCCCTGTTCCGCGCGTTCGAGTACGGAGCCGGCGGGGGAGCGGCCAGTATGGATCTCCCCGAGGCCCAGAGCCTCACCACCCCCGGCGGTACCGAGCTGATGCGCCACCAGGCGCGATTCGTCGAAGAGGTCAAGCGCGGCCACCGCACGTTCCTGCTCGCCGACGAGCCGGGACTCGGCAAAACCGCGCAGGCCCTGCTCGCGGCATCCGTCTCGCACTCCTACCCCCTGCTCGTGGTCGTGCCGAACGTGGTCAAGACCAACTGGGCGCGCGAGGTGGAACTCTGGACGCCGGGACGCACCGCCACGGTCGTGCACGGCGACGGCAAAGACGTCGACGCCTTCAGCGACGTCGTCATCGTCAACTACGAGGTACTCGACCGCCACGTCGGCTGGCTCTCCCGCTTCGGTTTCAAGGGCATGGTCGTCGACGAGGCGCACTTCATCAAGAACATGAAGAGCGAGCGCAGCAAGAACGTGCTGTCGCTCAGCCGGAGCATCCGCGCCGCCCAGCCGCGCGCCCTGATGATCGCGCTCACCGGTACGCCGCTGATCAACGACATCGACGACTTCCGCGCCATCTGGCAGTTCCTCGGTTGGATCGACGACAAGAAGCCGCTCTCGCCGCTCATGGACAAACTCGAAGACACCGGCCTCACCCCGGCCGACTTCGGCTTCTTCGCCGAGGCCCGCCAGGCCGTCGTCGACATGGGCATCGTGCGTCGCAAGAAGGTGGATGTCGCGGCCGACATCCCCGCACGCCGGGTGGCAGACATCCCGGTCGAACTCGACGACGACCTCGGACGGACCATCCGTGCCGCCGAAGCCGCGCTCACGGCCCGCCTGATGGCGACCTACCGCCGCGTGCGCGCGCTCAAGCCCGACGCCGACGTGGAAGACCTGATCCGCGTGGTCGCCCACGCCGAGCTCGACGAGTCGAAGGGCGCCAAGACCGGCGACAACGTATTCACCATGGTCCGCAAGATCGGGCAGGCCAAGGCCGGGCTCGCCGCGGACTACACCGCGCAGCTCGCCCGCAACGTGGGCAAGGTCGTCTTCTTCGCCAAACACATCGACGTGATGGATGCCGCGGAGGCACACTTCGCCAAGGCGGGGCTCACCAGCGTCTCGATCCGCGGAGACCAGTCGCCGAAGGCCCGTCAGGCCGCGATCGACGCGTTCGCGAGCGACCCCGAGGTCTCCGTCGTGGTGGCCTCGCTGACCGCCGCCGGCGTGGGGCTCAACCTGCAGGCCGCGTCCAACGTCGTGCTCGCCGAGCTCAGCTGGACCAGCGCCGAGCAGACGCAGGCGATCGACCGCGTGCACCGCATCGGCCAGGCGCTGCCCGTGACCGCGTGGCGCATAATCGCCGCCCACACGATCGACGCGCGCATCGCCGAGCTCATCGACAGCAAGGCCGGTCTCGCCGCCCGCGCTCTCGACGGTTCCGACGAGGAGATCACCGCCGAGTCGAACATCCAGCTGCAGGCTCTGATGAGCCTGCTGCGCGACGCGCTCGACGACTGAGCCGCGTACTCACACGGCTGACCCGCCCGTGAGGCGGCGGCGGGGAGGCGCTACGCGAACAGCGTCGCGATGCGCTCCGCCATCGGCGTGACGTAGTACGCGGCGACCGCCGCGGCCGCGACGACGGCGAAGACGAGCAGCGGCGCCCAGCTGGCGCCGGCCCTGCCCGTCTGCCCCGTCGTGCGCACGGCGCGCGCGAACAGGTAGACGGCCGGCGTGAAGACGATCCAGAACGGCGACGCGGTGACCGTGTGGCCGCTCTGCGTCAGCTGCCGGCGGTCGGCGAAGGCCAGGGCGATCGCCGCGATGACGAGCACGAATGCCGTGCCGCCCTGCGAGAACGGCGTGTAGAACTCGGGCAGGTAGGTCGCGATGCCGAACTCCACGCCGACGAACACGGCCGGCAGCAGCGAGAACAGCCACGCGGCGGCGGTGGAGACGGTCGTGGGCGGAGCCAGGGTGCCCGTGCGGATCGTGGGCGTCATGCCGAACGGGTGATACTGGTCGACGACCGGGGTGGCGAGCGCCTGTGCCGCGGCAGCGGCCTGGGCGGCGCGTTGGACCGCCGCTTGCTTGACGCGCTCGGCCCGCTCGATGAGCAGCGCCTCTTCGGCGCGCGCCGCGATGCGGGCGGCGTCGATGCGGGCGGCTTCGGCCCGGACGGCCTCCGCGCGCTCGGCCTCGGCGCGTTCGGCGTCCAGGCGCACCGTCTCGAGGCGCTGTGCTTCGAGTTCCGCCGCGCCGAGTTCTGCCCGGCGCAGCGACTCGGCGCGCTCGCGTTCGGACCGCTCGACGTCGGCGCGCTCGCGCTCCGCGAAGGTGTTGGCGCTCACGGGTGCCGCGGCGGGCACCGGAGCGAAGGTCTGTGCGAACGTGTGCACCGGGGCCTCGGTGACCGGGGCCGGAGCGATGGTGGACACCACGCTCGAGTCGATGACCCCGGCCGGGTCCTCGGTCATCTGCGGGTGTGTCGGTGCGTCATCCGTCGTCGGGTCTGCCGCCGTCGCGAACTGCTGCGCGGCGAACGACGACTGCGGCTGCTGGGTCGCGGTGACCTCGGGACCCATCGAGTACGCGGGCGCCTCTCCGGCGAACTGCCGCTGGATTTCCGAGACGGCTGCGGCGTCGCGCAACTGGCGGCGGGTCGGCAGGGAGGTGTCGGGCACCGCGTCGCCGACGATGGCCCGGCGCACGGTGGGCGCCGACGGCGAGGGCGCGCGGGAAACGGTGGGCCCGGGCAGGTTGGCGTAGCCGGGAGTGACCGGCGGCGGGGTCTCGAGCGCGTGGGTCCAGGCGTTCCCGTCCCACCAGCGGCGCTGCGTCGACCCGCGCGGGTCGGGGTACCAGCCGGCGGGGATGGCCGTGGGCCGGGGCGGTTGGGCGAGCGGGTTCTCGGTCATGTCGGGTTCACAACACTTTCAGGTTTCGGGTTCCTCGAAAGGCGCTAGGGAGTGCGGTGTGCACAATGGCGCACGGGCCGAAGCCCGCGCGCCATTGTCATATCCATCGTGGTGGCTGTCCGGTTACCGGTCGATGCCCCAGACACCCCAGTCGAGTACCTGCCAGGCGATCCAACCGTTGGACCGCTCGAGGCTCACTGAGATGTCGGAATTCTTGCCGCTGGCGCTGACGGCCTGGCAGACCGTCTGCTCGCCGAACAGCACCGGGGGTGCGACGGGGCAGGTGACGCTCATCGATGCGCCGCTGATGAGCAGCGCGTCGCTCTCGACGGACGCCTCCAGCTGCGACACGAAGATGTTCGGCAGGATCGCGATGATGAGGCCGGGGATGGCCACGACCGAGACCAGGTGCAGGGTGCCGAGACCGAACCAGACGAGCACGGGCGCGATGCCGTGGCCTGACTCGCGGATGACGTTGCGGGCGCGGGCCAGCAGATAGATCGGGGCCGATAGGAAGGCCCATGCCCAGTGCGCGGGACGCTCGATGCCGCGGGCACGGAGCATGCGCGAGTCGGCGAAAGCGAGCCCGATCACGATGAAGTACGGCACGACGAGGATCGCTGCGAAGACGACGACGTTGCTGCCCATGCCGAGGGCGGTGAGCAGGAGGAGGCTCAGGACCAGCTGGAACAGGGGGATCATCGCGATGATCCAGGAGGGTGCGGTGCTGACCATCGGTCCGCCGTCGCGCATGGCCGACTCCGTCGGCACGTTGAGCGTGGATCGGCGGCCGCTGGGGCGGCCCTCGGTGCGCCTGGCCTCGGCACGGGTGCCGAAGATCGAGTCGATCGACTCGTCGGCGGCGGTTCCGCCGGCGGGAGCGTTGTCGAAGAGGGAGTCGAAGGAGGGCGTCGGCCTCAGCGGTTCGCCGTAGCCGGCGGGGTTCGCATAGCCCGTCTGCGTCGAGTGGTCGCCCTGTGCGGCGTACTCGGTGCGGGGCGTCTCGGTGAAGGACGTCTGCTGCGGCTCGTACGGGTCGTGGGCCTCGTCGCGGGGAGCAGGGGTGTCGTTGATCTTCGTAAAGGCGCGGGGAGGCTCGAGTTCGCGGAGGGTCGCAGCGGTGGGCTTGACCGGCTCGGCGGGCTTGCGCTCGTCGCGCTGGCGCTCACGCTCGCGTTCTTCGCGACGCGTGGGGAGTTCGTCGTCGGCCCAGGCGAACTTGGTGTCCTGCATAACCATCGGCTGGCGGGCGGCAGAGGTCTGCTCCGTCCACGCGTGGTTGTTCCACCATCGCAGCTGGGGCAGACCGAGCGGGTCTGGGTACCAGCCCGCGGGCGCCCCGAACAGATCGTCTTGTGACACGTGTGATTTCCCCTTTTCGAAAGCTATTCTTCCGACTTCTTCCCGAGTATAGGGAAGCGATAACCACAAGCGCATCATTTCTCACGTTGTCCACG
The DNA here is from genome assembly GCF_014204935.1 of Conyzicola lurida. NCBI lineage: Bacteria > Bacillati > Actinomycetota > Actinomycetes > Micrococcales > Microbacteriaceae > Conyzicola > Conyzicola lurida. Next base: position 1,112,771 of record NZ_JACHMJ010000001.1, read on the forward strand.
CACCCCCAATGCCGGGGGTGTCCGGCCCGGAATGCGGGGCGGATCGGGGGCGCCCGCCGCGAATTCGCCGGCGGGACATTTTCGGTATACGCCGCGTTCACCGTTGCCGCCCGCCGGGCCGGGGCCTATACCCTTGGAGCACAGTCGACGACGACTGACCGATGACAGACCCGTCTGGAGCACCGATGTCACAAGCATCCCCGTCCGCCCGTCCAGTAGGAGAGGCCGGCACCCCGGCCACCCGCGTCGAAAGCGACTCCCTCGGGGTGCTCGACATCCCCGACTCCGCCTACTGGGGAATCCACACGGCGCGTGCGCTCGAGAACTTCCCGATCACCCGCCGGGCCATCTCCAACTACCCCGACCTCATCCGCGCGCTCGCCCGGGTCAAGCAGGCCGCGGCGCGTGCCAACGCCCAGATCGGAGTGCTCTCGCAGGAGAAGGCGGACATCATCGACCGCGTCTGCGAGGAGATCGTCGGCGGTGCGCTGCACAAGGAGTTCTGCGTCGGCGTCATCCAGGGCGGCGCCGGGACCAGCACCAACATGAACACCAACGAGGTAATCGCCAACCGCGGCCTCGAGCTCATGGGGTACGAGCGGGGCGACTACCAGCACCTGCACCCGATCGACGACGTCAACCGCAGCCAGAGCACCAACGACGTCTACCCGACGGCGATCAAGCTCGCCATGGTCTTCGGCATCCAGCGGCTGCTCGCCGAGCACCGTCTGCTCACGGCCGCGTTCGCCGCGAAGGGCGTCGAGTTCAACGACATCCTCAAGGTCGGGCGCACCCAGCTGCAGGATGCCGTGCCGATGACACTCGGGCAGGAGTTCCGCGGGTTCGCGCACACCCTCGCCGAGGACTACGACCGGCTAACCGAGACCATCAAGTGGCTCAACGAGATCAACATGGGCGCGACCGCCATCGGTACCGGCATCACCGCCGACCCGCGCTACGCCGACGCCGTGCGCGAACACCTCATCGCTGTCACCGGGATCCCGATGGAGACGGCCCCCGACCTCATCGAGGCGACGAGCGACGCGGGCATCTTCATGACCGTCAGCGGCACCCTCAAGCGCGGCGCGGTCAAACTGTCGAAGATCTGCAACGACCTGCGCCTGCTCAGCTCGGGACCGCAGGCCGGGATCGGCGAGATCAATCTGCCGCCGCGGCAGGCCGGCTCGTCGATCATGCCGGGCAAGGTGAACCCGGTGATCCCCGAGGTCGTCAACCAGGTCGCGTTCAGCATCATCGGTGCCGACGCCACCGTGACGGCCGCGGCGGAGGCCGGACAGCTGCAGCTGAACGCGTTCGAACCGGTGATCGCGCACTCGATCCTGCAGTCGATCTCGTGGCTGACGAAGGCCTGCTACACGCTGCGGGTCAACTGCGTCGACGGCATCACCGCCAACATCGCGCGGCTCGCGATGCAGGTGGAGTCGTCGGTCGGCGTGGTCACCGCGCTCACCCCGTACATCGGCTACACGGCGTCGGCGGCGCTCGCGCACACGGCGTTGACCACCAACGCGTCGATCGCCGAGCTCTGCGTCTCCGCCGGCCTGATGACCGAGGAGGAGGTGCGCCGCGTGCTGTCGCCCGAACGCCTCAGCGGCATGGTGCCGATCACGTCGTCGATCGCCGTCGTCGAGCTCGAGCGCGAGGCGCGGCCGACCGAGGAGAGCCCGCTCTCGCCGTCGACCCCCTAGCGGCGCCGAGCCGTAGGGAGACTACTTGGCGGCGGGCGCGTCCTCGTCGTCGTCTTCGTCGGGCTCGTCCTCGAGGGCGCGGTCGCGGGCCTCGCTCACCGTGAGAGCGACGCGCTCGACCGCCTCTTCGCCGCGGTCCTTGAGGTCGGTCGCGGTCTTGACGACCTGACCGCGCACGTCGTCGGTCACGTCGGTGACCTTGCCCGCGACATCCTTCGCCGTGGCCGCGGTCTTCTCGGCGACGTCCTTGGCGGTGGCGGCGGTCGTGGCGGCGACGTCCTTGGCGGTGGCGGCGGTCTTGCCCGCGACGTCCTTCGCGGTGGCGGCGGTCTTGCCGGCGACGTCTTTCGCGGTGGCGCTGGTCGTGGCGGCGACGTCCTTGGCGGTCGTGGCCGTCTTGCCCGCGACATCCTTCACCGTCGTGGCGGTCTTGTCGGCGATGTCCTTCGCGGCGGCCGCGGTCTTGCCGGCCGCCTCCTTCGCGGTGTCGCGGATGATCGGCGCCTGCGTGCGGGCGTAGCTCTCGAGGTCGGTGCGGGCCTTCGCGACCCGCGGGTCCTGCCAGTACTGCTCGGCGGTTGCTTTGAGCCTGTCGTACTTCTCACGGCCGGCGCGCGCGCCGAGGACGTAACCGATTGCCAGACCGAGGACCAGGAGGAGTTTGCGCTTCATGCCCCCACCATAGCTTTACGACCTGACATCGCTATCGTTCTACCGCGACATCCGACGGGGACTTATCCTCCCGCCAGCCGCGCCAAGTGGGTTGGCGTAGCCGCCGCGACGGCGTCCACTCCGCGAACTCGACCTCGCCGACGAGCCGCGGCGACACCCAGACCGCGTCCCGCGCGTCGGCGGACGGCACGTCGGTGACCGCGCTCGTCTTGCGGGCGAGCTTCTTCAGCCGGGGCAGCATCTCGTCGAGCGCGCGCTCGTCGAAGCCGGTGCCGACCCGGCCGGCGTAGCGCAGCCCGTCGCCCTCCGGCACCGCCATCAGCAGCGACCCGACGCGCTTGGCACGCGTGCCGTGGCCGGGCCGCCAGCCGACGATCACGACCTCCTGGGCGCGGTGGTGCTTGATTTTGATCCAGGTGCGGGAGCGCGCGCCCGGGGCGTATCTGCCGTCCCGTTTTTTCGCCATCACGCCCTCGAGTCCGAGGCGCAGGCTGCTCTCCATCGCCGACTCGAGGTCGCCGTCGAACGACGGAGGCACCTGCACGACGTCGCCCGCCGTCACCACTTGCTGGAGCACCTCCCGGCGCTCGGTGTACTCGGTGGCGCCGAGAGAGTGTCCGTCGCGTTCGAGGATGTCGAAAACCATGAACTTGACCGGGATGTCGCGCACGGCCTTTCCCACGTCGGAGGGTTTGCGCAGGTGCATGCGGCCCTGCAGGCGGCCGAAGTCGGGGCGCCCCTTCGCGTCGAGCGCCACGATCTCGCCGTCGAGCACCGCGTCGCCGTCGGTCGCGGCCACGAGCTCGTCGAGTTCGGGGTAGCCGGCCGAGATGTCGACGCCGTTGCGGCTGAACAGCCGCACGGTGCCGTCCGCGACCCGTGCGACGGCGCGCACGCCGTCCCACTTCATCTCGAACGCCCACTCGTCCTCGTCGTCGATCGTCGAGACGTCGCCGAGCGTCGCGAGCATCGGGGACGGCGGGCGGTCGGTCCCGCGGCCCGGCGCGGGTTTCGCGGACGGCTTCTCCGCTTTCTTCGACTTCTCCGCGGGCGCGGACTCGGCTGCCGGCTGCTCCTTCATCAGGTGGATGAGCCAGTTGTTCTCCGCGCGCTTCGAGTCGCCGGCGCCGCCCCCGCTGTGGATGAGCGCGTAGCGGTGCGTGCCGTGCTTCTCGCCGTGCAGCACGACGATCACTTCTTCGCCGTCGCGCCACTTCTCCAGCTCGTAGTCGCCCGAGTCCCAGATCGTCACCTCGCCGGCGCCGTACTCGCCGGCCGGGATACGCCCCTCGAACGAGCCGTACTCGAGCGGGTGGTCCTCGGTCTGCACGGCGAGGTGGTTCGTGGCGGTCTCGGTGGGCACGCCCTTCGGCAGCGCCCAGCTGACCAGCACCCCGTCGTGCTCGAGCCGGAAGTCGTAGTGCAGCCGGCGGGCGTGGTGCTCCTGGATGACGAAGGAGTTGCCGGCCGGGGCGTCGGCCGCGGCATCCGGCACCGGCTCTGGCGTTTTGCTCGCGTCCCTCATGCTGCGGTATTTCTCGAGCCGGTCGAAGCCGGCCATCCGCTGCGGCGTGGGTTCGAGCGACTCGAGGTGGCCGACGGTGACGGCCGCGAGCGGATCGCCGCGCCGGGCCACCCGCGCCAGCACCTCGGTGTACTCGAGCTGGGCGAGATTCTTGCTCGCGAGCTCCCGCCAGGTGCGCGGTGCAGCGACCGTGGGACGCGTGCGTCCGCGCAGCGAGTACGGGGTGATCGTCGTCTTGTTGCCGTTGTTCTGGCTCCAGTCGACCAGCACCTTGCCCTCGCGCAGCGACTTCTTCATGTCGCTCACCACGAGATCGGGGAGGTCGGCTTCGAGGGCGCGGGCCAGCTCGTGGGCCACCTCGCTCACCTCGTCGCTCGTCTGGGTGCCGTCGATCGCCGCGTAGAGGTGGATCCCCTTGCTGCCGCTCGTGACGGGGAGCGGGTCGAGGCCCATGCCGGTGAGGATGTCGCGGGCGGCTCTCGCCACTTCCGCGCACTCGAGCAGGCCGACGCCGGGTCCCGGGTCGAGGTCGAGCACGAGGCGGTCGGGGTTTTTGCGGGTGCCGGTTCGGCCGAACCGCCACTGCGGCACGTGGATCTCGAGCGCGGCGATCTGCGCGAGCCAGGTGAGAGTGGCGAGGTCGTTGACGAGCGGGTAGTCGTTGCTGTGGTCCTTGTGCTCGATCGGGCGGCGCTTCACCCACGACGGGGTCGAGTCGTCGAGGTTCTTCTGGAAGAAGACCTGTCCGGGCTCGTCGTCGGTGCCGACGCCGTGCACCCAGCGCTTGCGCGTGGCGGGACGGTATTCGGCGTGGGGGAGGAGCACGGGGGCGATGCGGGCGTAGTAGTCGATGACGTCGCCCTTGGTGGTGCCGGTCTCGGGATAGAGCACTTTGCCCAGATTGGTGAGTTTGATGCGGTGGCCGTCGACGGAGACGACCTGATCCTCGGTGCGGGAAGCCATTGCACAATCGTGCGGGAAAGATGAGCCCACGACCAGCTATTGCCCCGGGGACTGCCGGTGTGTCTACTTGGTTGGCATGAGAGCGATTTGGAAGGGTGCGATCACCTTCGGCCTGGTCAACGTGCCGGTCAAGGTGTACAGCGCCACGGAAGACCACGACATCCCGCTGCACCAGGTGCACGACAAGGACGGCGGGCGCATCCGGTACCAGCGACGGTGCGAGATCTGCGGCAAGGTCGTCGATTACGAGCACATCGACAAGGCGTTCGACGACGGCGAGCAGACCGTGATCCTCACCGCCGAGGACTTCGGCTCGCTGCCCCAGGAGCGCAGCCGCGAGATCGACGTCGTCGAGTTCGTGCCGAACGAGCAGCTCGACCCGATCATGTTCGACCGCAGCTACTTCCTCGAACCGGACTCGTCGTCGAACAAGGCGTACGCCCTGCTGCGACGCACGCTCGAGGAGACCGAGCGCACGGCCATCGTGCACTTCGCGCTGCGCCAGAAGACGCGGCTCGGCGCGTTGCGGGTGCGCGGCGACGTGCTGATGCTGCAGACGCTGCTCTGGGACGACGAGGTGCGCGAGGCGAACTTCCCCGCGCTGGACGAGAGGGTGCGCATCTCGGCGCAGGAACTCGAGATGTCGCACTCGCTGGTCGAGTCGTTCGAGTCCGACTTCTCGCCGTCGAAGTTCTCCGACGACTACCAGGACGAGCTGCGCCAGCTGATCGACGCGAAGCTCAAGAAGGGCGATGCGGTGAGTACCGAGGAGACCTTCGGCGAGCAGCCCGAGGAGAAGCAGGGCGAGGTGCTCGACCTCATGGAGGCGCTGCGGCGGAGCGTCGAGACGTCGCGGTCGAAGAAGAAGCCGGCGGCGGCAGCTGCGAAGAAGCCTGCAGCGGCGAAGAAGCCCGCCGCCGCGGCGAAGCCCGCTGCGAAGAAACCGGCCGCCAAGAAGAGAGCGGCGAGCTAGCTGTTGCGCAGCGCCTCGATGAGCTTCGCCTTCGTCAGCCGCGAATAGCCGGTCAGGCCGATCTCCTTGGCGCGGCCGCGCAGGTCGGCGACGGTCCAGTCGTCGTAGTCGCCGGCCGCTCCGCCCTTCCGGCCGACGGCCGACCGGCCGCGGGCCGCGGCGGCGTTGCTGATGCGTGCGGCCTTCTGCTTGCTGTTGCCCTCGTCGACGAGCTTCTCGTAGAGCTCGGGGTCCTTCAGGGTCGGATTGTCCTCCGGCACGATGTCTATCCTTTCTCCGCGTCCTCGCGGATCTCGATACTGCCATGCACGTCCGACGCGCGCTGGCGGGCGAGCAGCAGGTTGCGCGCGGTGTCGCGCAGTGGCAACTGGATGACCTCCTCGGCGGGGATGCCGACCGAGAGCTGGCGAAGTCGAACGACCTCCGCGTCGACCTCGGCGCCGAGCACGAGCACCAGGTTGCTGATGTACAGCCAGAGCAGCAGCACGATGCCGCCGCCCAGCCAGCCGTAGACGCGCTCGTACTGGCCGACCGTCGCCACGTAGACCGCGAACCCGGCAGCGGCGAGCGCCCAGACCACGATCGCGAAGACGGCGCCCCACGACACCCAGCGCAGCCGGGAGTGGCGCACGTTGGGCGTGAAGTAGTAGAGCACCGCGACCACCAGGACCGCGAGCACGGCGAGGAGCGGCCACTTGCCGACGTTCCAGACGCTCATCCACGGCTCGGAGAAGCCGTAGTCGTCGCCGATCGCGTCGATCACGCGCGGGGTGACGAGGAGGATGACGATGATCGCGCCGAAGGCGACCATCAGCACGAGCGTGACCAGCATCATCAGGCCGCGGAACTTCCAGAACTGGCGGCCCTCCTGCACCTCGTACACCGAGTTCATCGCCCGGCCGAACGCCGTGGCGTAGGCCGACAGCGTCCAGAGCAGCAGGAGCAGCCCGGCGGCGAGGGCGATGCCGGGGTTGGTGAGGCTGAGGAACTCGTGCAGCGGCGCCCGCAGGGTCTCGACGGTGGAGTCGGTGCCGACGTCGCCGACGACCGCGAGGATGCTGTCGACCGCGCGCTGCCGGTCGCTCGAGATGGCGAACGCGGAGACCACGACGAGTGCGCCCGGGAAGATCGCGAGGGTGGCGAAGTAGGTGAGCGCCGCCGCCGAGTCGATGCCGCGGTGGAGCATAAAACCGTGCCAGGCCCGCGTGGCCGCGTGACGGAACGCCGCCCGGGGCAGCCCGCGGCTGGTGGGGTGGTCGCCACCGCCGTCGATGGTCACCGGTGCTTCCGGTCCGGGTGCACCAAGAACGGGATGACGAGCCAGACGCCGGCGATGAGGAGGAGCGAGACGCCGCCGGCCACGTACCCGGCGACCGGCGAGACGACGACGTCGAAGATGAGCAGGATGGTGCCCGACAGCACGAACGCGACACCGAGCAGGGTGAGCTTGAGGATGCGGTTCGCGATGCGCACGATCTCCTCCTTCGCCCCCTCGCGGAACAGCGTGCGGTGCAGGCTCACGGGGGCGAGCGCCAGCGCGGTGGTCAGGGCGGCGAGCACGACCAGCACGAGGTACACGTCTACCTGGATCTGCGTGAGGTCGGCGAAGCGCGGCTGGAACGCGAGGGTCAGCAGGAATCCGGTGAGGATCTGGGTGCCGGTCTGCGTCACGCGCAATTCCTGCAGGATCTCCGACCAGTTGCGGTCGAGGCGCGCCCGGTCCGTCTCGGGTTCGGTGCTGGCGGGGGTGGCGGCGGGTTCGGGAATCACCCCATGATCGTAGGCGGCAGCGCGGCGATGGGCGAACGGTTGCGCCACAGGTGCAGCGTGGCGTAGCTGCGCCACGGGGCCCAGCGTGTGCCGCGGGCGGCGAGATCTCGGGCCGAGGAGGGCAGGCCGATCCGGGCGGCGCTCTGCAGCACCACCAGGTCGGACGCCAGCAGCACGTCGGGATTGCCGAGGATGCGCATCGCCAGATAGCCCGCCGTCCACGGGCCGATCCCGGGCAGGGCGACGAGGCGCGCGGTGAATTCGTCGACCGGCGTCGCCACGTCGAGCGACAGCGTGCCGTCCGCCACGGCCTCCGCCGCGCCGAGGATCGTGCGCACGCGCGACGCCGGACCGCGGATGACACCCGTGCTGCCCGCGATCTGCCCGGCGGTGGGGAACAGCCCGTCGCCGCCGAGCTCGGCCGTGATGCGGCCGAGCACCGTGCGGGCGGCCGGCACCGAGATCTGCTGGCCGACGAGCGTGCGGAAGAGCGTCTCCTCGGCGTCGAGGCTGCCGGGGAGGCGCAAACCGGGGCGTGCGCTCACGAGCGGGGCGAGGGCGGGATCACCGGCCAGAGCGGAGTCGATCGCCGCGGAATCGGCGTCGAGGTCGAGGAAGTGGCGGATGCGCGCGACGAGCGTCGCGACATCCGAAATCCTGTCGATCGTGGCGTCGCACCGCACTCCGGCGTCGCCGTCCAGGCTCAGCCGCACGGTCGCACTGCCGTGGGGGAGCCGCACCCGGCGTTCGAAGCTGTCGTCGTCGCCCGTCTCGAGACCCGCAACAGCGTGGTCGGCCAGGAAGCGCAGCAGGCCCGCGCCGTCGAAGGGCGCGCGGGCCGGGAGGCGCAGGCTGATGGCCGTGCCGTCGCCCGCCGGCTCGTCGGGCGTAGCGACCAGGCCGCCCGCGCGTCTCGTGGCGCGCAGCTGGCTCGGGGTGCGCTCGTAGACCGCGGCGATCGTGTCGTTGAACTGGCGGATGCTGGAGAATCCCGAGGCGAAGGCGACGTCGGCCACGGACAGGTCCGTCGAGACGAGGAGGGTGCGGGCGCTCTGCGCGCGGTGGGCGCGGGCGAGGGCCAGCGGACCGGCGCCGAGTTCGGAGACGAGCACCCGGGTGAGGTGCCGCGTCGTGTAGCCCAGACGGGCGGCGAGACCCGGCACGCCCTCACGCTCGACCACGCCGTCGGTGATGAGCCGCATGGCGCGGGAGGCGAGGTCGTCGTGGGTGTTCCAGTCGGGGGAGCCGGGCACGGCGTCGGGAAGGCAGCGTTTGCAGGCGCGCAGGCCCGCCTCATGGGCCGCGGCGGCGGTGCGGTAGAAGGAGACGTTCTTCGCGTGCGGGGTCACGGCCGGGCAGCTCGGGCGGCAGTAGATGCCGGTGGAGTGCACGCCGGTGATGAACTGGCCGTCGAAGCGCGCGTCGCGCGACGACATGGCCCGGTAGCGCTCCGCGAACAGGTGCCCTGCCGTCTGCTTGTCTGCGTGCATTTCTCCACGATCGCACTTTCGGCCGCGTTGCACTAGCGGTAATCGGACATGACCGCCCCGCGCCCGAGGCCGCTTAGGCTGGCATCCGTGAACAACGTTCTGGAACTCCTCAAGGCCGAGCTTCCCGCCGCCCTCTCCACCGACCCGGCGGCGCTCGCCGCGTGCCGGCTCGACAAGTCGGGGCACGAGTCGTCGACGCCGCCCCTCGCGATCGTCAACGCCACGACGATCGCCGAGGTGCAGGCCACGATGCGGATCGCGACGGCCACCGGCACCCCGGTCGTCGTGCGCGGCGCGGGAACGGGACTCGCGGGCGGAGCGATCGCCGGCGACGGCGAGATCGTGCTGTCCACGCTCGGGATGACGCGGATCCTCGAGGTATCGGAGGACGACGAGCTCGCCGTCGTCGAGCCGGGCATCATCAACGCCGACCTCAACACCGCCCTCGCCTCCACGGGCCTCTGGTTCGCCCCCGACCCGGCCAGCCGCGCCATCTCCACCGTCGGCGGCAACATCGCCACGAACGCGGGCGGTCTGCTCTGCGCCAAGTACGGCGTGACCCGCGAGGCCGTGCTCGGCCTGAAGATCGTGTTGGCCGACGGACGCCTGATGACCCTCGGCCACCGCACCGTCAAGGGCGTCACGGGGCTCGACCTCGTCGGGCTGCTGATCGGGTCGGAGGGCACCCTCGGCGTCATCGTCGAGGCCACCGTCAAGCTGCGTCGTCTCCCGCAGGGGACCCCGTCGACCATCGGCGCCTACTTCTCCACCGTGGAGGACGCCGCCCGCGCCGCATCCGTGATCAGCGCGTCCGGACTGCGCCCCGCCATCATGGAGCTGCTCGACCCGCGGGCGATGACGTCGATCGCCGACTACCTCGGGGTCACGGTCCGCGCCGAGTCGTTCCTGCTCGTGCAGACCGACGGCGGGGGAGCCGAGGGCGAGGCGACGGCAGCGCTCGCGATCATCCGCTCGCTCGGCGGCGACGCCACGCTGACCACCGATCCGGAGGAGGCCGCGCGGCTGATGGCGCTGCGCCGGTCGTTCCACCCCGCCATGGAGAGCCGCGGCACCGTGCTCATCGAGGACGTCTGCGTGCCCCGCAGCACGCTGCCCGCGATGTTCCACGCGATCGACGAGATCGCCGCCCGTCACGGTGTGACGATCGCCACGGTCGCGCACGCCGGCGACGGCAACCTGCACCCGAACTTCGTCTACGAGGGTGCCGAGGTGCCGGAGGCGGTCTGGGCCGCCGCCCACGAGATGTTCCAGACCGCGCTGCGCCTCGGCGGCACGCTCACCGGCGAGCACGGCGTCGGCCTGCTCAAGAAGCGCTGGCTGCGCGACGAGCTCGGCGACGACCAGGTCGACCTGCAGCGCGACATCAAGCGGGTGTTCGACCCGAGCGGCATCCTCAACCCGGGCAAGCTGTTCTCCGAGGCCCCCGACACCGTGCGGGCGTCGGCGCTCGCCGAGTAAAAGCAGGACCGGTACCCGCACGACCCTGCGCGGACGGCAATTCAGGAATACCATGGCGCGCCGCGGTGTTATGCCGATATGACCCTGGTTAGCGACTCCACAGCGACTCCTCGCCGCACCCCCGATACCCGTAACAGCACGCCCCGCAAGTCCACCGCGCGTCCGCGCACCCGCGACGGGCTCGCCCGTCCGAAGACCGGAGAGGTGCGCGTGCGCGTCGGCGCGCTCGGCCTGAGCTCTCTCGGCATCCAGGCCGCCGGTCTGATCTCCGCCGTCGGCCCCGAGGCGGGCGGATTCGCCCCCGGGGACCGCGTCTCGTACCGCACCGACCTCGACGCTTCCGACTACAACGCCCTCGGCACCACGCCGACCGGGTTCAGCATCGTCGTGCCCGAGCGCGACCTCATCGGTTTCCCGAAAGACGTCGCGGTCGAATCGGCCGCGTCCTACCTGCCCCTCGGTCTCGTCGCCCGAACCGTGGTGAAGCAGCTGCACTCCGTCGGCCGCGGCAACCGTGTCGCGATCGCACCCGACCCGTCCGGAGCCGACGCCTTCGTCGCGGCCTGGGCGGTCGACCTCGGTGCGACGGTCGTCGACGCGGGCAGCAACCTCGCGGACGTCGTGGTGACCGAGGCCGACTACGAGGCGGCACGACGCTGGCGCTACGGCAACGGCCTCGCGCAGATCGCCGCGGCCGACGTCTTCGCCGAAGTACGCCGCGGCATCTTCGACGACATCGCCGTGACCACCTACGCGTTCGCCGACGCCGACCGTGCCCACGCCGACCTCTCCGAGCGCCGCGCGGCGAGCCCGATCCTGCTGCTGCCCGTCGCCGCGTAAAGCGGGCCGCGTCGCGCCCGCACGAGGGCGCGACCGCCCGCTAAGGTTCGTGCATGACTCTGACTGATCCAGCCGCGCCGGGCCAGGCGCCCCTCGAGGTGCGGCAGGCCGCCGCCGTCGTCACCGGTCCGGCCGCGAACGCGCCCGTGCGACGCAACAGCGGCCTCACCGCGCTCGGCATCGTCGGTATCGCGATCGCGGCACTTCTCGCCCTCGCCGTCGTCGCGTACCTCATCGCCGGCCTCGGCCCGGTGGCGTTCGGCGTCGGCGGCATCATGGCGCTCGTGCCGCTCGCGATCGTCTTCTTCGGCGTGCACTGGATCGACCGGTGGGAACCGGAGCCCCGCGGCATCCTCGTCTTCGCATTTCTCTGGGGCGCCGGCGCCTCGGTGGCTGTCGCCCTCATCGTGGGAGCCCAGCTGACCGGCGTGATCTCCGCGATCACCTCCGACGTCGGCGCGGGCGAGTTCCTCTCCGCCGTCGTGGAGGCTCCGCTGGTCGAGGAGGGCGCGAAGGCCCTCGGCCTGCTGCTCATCTTCCTGTTCGCCCGCAAACACTTCGACGGCCCGATCGACGGTCTCGTCTACGCGGCCTGGGTCGCCGGCGGCTTCGCGTTCACCGAGAACATCCTCTACTTCGGCGTGCAGCTGCTCACGGTCGGCACGCTGGACGGCGGACTCGCCGAGATCTTCCTCGCCCGCGGCCTGATGTCGCCGTTCGCCCACGTGATGTTCACCGCCTGCACCGGTATCGCCCTCGGCTTCGCCGCGCGACGCACCAACGCCGTCGCCGCGGTCGGCGTATTGCTGCTCGGGCTCGTGCCGGCGGTGCTGCTGCACGCGTTCTGGAACGGTTCGCTGTACTTCGTCAGCGACTTCTACGCCTACTACGCGGTCGTGCAGTTCCCGCTGTTCGCCGGAGGGGTGCTCATCGTGCTGTTCCTGCGCCGCCAGGAAGCGGCACTCACCCACGAGCGGCTGAGCGAGTACGCCGCCGTCGGCTGGTTCAACCGCGACGAGGTCAACTCGCTCGCCACGGGTGCCGGACGCCGCCGCGCGCAGTCCTGGGCCAACCGCCGCGGTCTCGGTGCGGTCATGCGCCGGTACACGCGCGACGCCACCCGGCTCGCGTTCACCCGGCAGCGCATCGTGACGGGCCGGGCGAGCATCGGTGCCGAGGCGGATGAAGCGGCTCTGCTGGCCGCGATCGTGGCATCCCGCGCGGCCCTCGTATCGTCGGCTCCGCGCTAGGGGTCAGTTCAGCAGCCCGCTGACGACCGACCAGCCCCACAGCACGACGAAGACCGCGACGACGAGGATCGCCACACCGGGGAACCTTGTTCGCAGCCGCCGACCCTGCGGCGCGACGACGAAGGCCGGGGTGCCCGCGGCGAACCGGTCGTTGACGTAGCCGCCCGAGGCGAAGCGGTCGTCGACGTACCCGTCGCTCTGGGCGAGGGTCTTCGCGCCCACCGTGTCGACGATGCGCAGCAGCCGCTGGTACGTCGCGGGGTCGGCGAGCGGGAACACCCGAGGCGAGTAGAGGAAGAACCAGTCGTCGACGATCTCGATGTCGAAGGCCGCCGCCTCGTCGATCAGCAGCGCCATCAGGTCGGGAGTGAAGACGTAGAGCGCGTCTCTCTCGTAGGCGCGAGGGCAGTACAGGGTGAAGTGCCGGTCGAAGTCGCCCTCGAGCGACAACACCTGGTCCTTCGCGAGGCTGCCGGGCAGCGTCGAGCCGAAGATGCCGTTGTTCGCACGGGCGTCGAGCACCATGTGCGGCAGGTTGCGGTCGAGCTTGAGCGCGAGGAAACCCCACGCGTGCCGCTGCTGGTTCTTGCCGCTGCCCGTGACGTAGTGGAAGTTGCCGAAGTCGAGGAAGCGCCCGGCCGCCGAGCGGAAGTGGTCGCGGGCCTCGCGCGCCCGGCCCCGGGTGAAGATCGCACCCGGGTAGGCGGGTGCGGCATCGCGCGGCGAGAAGACGAGCCCGTTGGCGGCGGCGAACCGGTCCATGCGCATCAGGCGCTCCCAGCGCCGGTTGCCGAACAGCGAGCGCAGGATGACTGCGACGGAGCCGCCGAGCACGAGCAGCACGGCGAGCGGCGCGACGACCGTGACGAGGTCGCCGCCGCCGAGGGCCGAGTCGATCAGGATGCCGGCGAGCGAGAACAGCGACGACACGAGCACGAGCGCGACGACCGCGCCGATGAGCGCTCCCGATACGAGCTGGGCGACGCTGAACGCGCCCCAGTTGCTGCCGCGCGAGCGTGCGGCCGTGCGGAACGCCCGGATCTCCGGGCCCGTCACCGCACCGAGCAAGGGCGTGTAATCAATCGTTCTCGACATGGCCTCAGCTTGGCACGGTCGGGACGGAACCGGGCCGTTAAAGACTCATCGCCCAGTGGCGCGGCAATGCCTGCGGCTCTTTTCTGGGCGATGAGTTGTTCTGGCTAATATCGTGGCCCTGCCGCGGGCAAAAGGCAAGCAATTTCTGCCGAGGTTACGGGTTCGCCTCGGTGGCGCAGGTGTAGCTGACGATGATGCCGGCCACACCGAGGCTCACCGTGACGCGCAGCCTCTGCGTCGAGACGGGCGACGACCACGCGATGGCTCCGCTGCTGGTGGTGTAGTTGGCGACGACGGTGACGAGGAAGGTGCCGCCGATGGTCAGCAGTACCCCGCCGAGGGAATAGGTAGTGCCCGTGACAGTGGTCGAATTAGTCAGACTGCCGGATGTCGCGGTGAGGGTGTAACTGTCGGGGGACGGTCCCGTGCCGGTGAGTGCCGGTGCCGTCCAGCGGATCGGCACCGAAGTCACGAGGGTGCCGCTCGCGGTGTCGCAGGTGATCGAGGTCACCGGGTTGAGCTTCACCGTCGACAGTGTCGTCGTCGCATAGCCGTCGGTGCGCCACGAGGCGACGGTCGGCTCGACCCGGGCCGCGGTGACGGAGACGGCGAGCAGCCCGCCGACGGCGAGAGTCGCCGCGGCCAGTCGCAGCAGCCGGCTATTCATCGTCGCGCCGCCCGATCAGCCGCGTGAGCTGGGCGATTCCGGCCAGCGCGAGCCCGGCGAGCACCGCCGCGACCGCGAGGGCGAGCGCGGGCACCTGCGTGATGCCGCCCGTCGAGGCGAGGAAGCCCTGGCTGGCGCTGTCGGCGGTCATCGACCCGTCGCCCAGCTCGCCGCTGCCGCCCCAGGCGTGGATCGCGATGGTGGCGTCCATGCCGGGGCGGGCCGCTTCGGGCAGGCTGACCGCGACCTGCAACCAGACCTTGTCGGTCGAGTACATCGACCCGATCTCGCGCGATCCGTTCACGTTGGTCGGCACGGTGGCCGCGGCGAGGTCCTGCTGCGGCAGCCAGACCGTGTCGCCCGTCCCGCAGACGCCGGCCACCCACGCCTCGGCGCACTCCCGGATCTCCACGTCGAGCGTGCCCGGCTTGGACAGGGTGCCCTCGGCCGAGATGCCGAGCCGCACGATGCCCGGTTCGGGGGCGCGCACCGAGACGCCGACCTGCCAGGGCACCGGGCGTCCCGGCGTGAGGCTCCCCATCGCCTCGTCGTCGGCGAGCGACTCGAGGGTGAGGTACCTGCTGTGGACGACCGACCACTCGGGAGCGTCGGCGTGCGCGGGCGGCGCGGACGTGACCGAGGGGACGACCACCAGGGCGACCGCCACCGCCGCCGCGCCGCCGGTGGCGCGGTGACGCCGACGTTTCTCTGCGCGCGGCCAGAACGCCCAGGTCACGAGCAGCGCGGCGCCCAGGGTGATGCCGCCGAGCACCAGCGGATGAGAGAGCGCGATGATCACCGCCGCGAGCCCGGGCACCGAGTAGACCACCGTGCGCACGGAGTCGACGATGTAGGGGGCCGGGTCGTCGGCGGTGTTGGCGTCGCCGCGCATCGTGATGCTCGTCTGCCCGTCCGTCGTGGTGGAGACGGCGACTACGCGGTGGGTGATCGGCAGCTGGTCCTCGCGGTCGACCGTCACGATGTCGCCGACGCGCACCTCGGTCGCGGGGATCTCGCGCACGACGGCGAGCGATCCCGCCGGGATGGTGGGGCTCATCGACCCCGTCTTGAACATGATCAGGGTGATGTCGAACACCGTCGCCATGATGACCGCGATGATGCAGACCACCCCGCCGAGGGCGGCGACCGTGAGCAGCAGGTCGACGGCCCGCATCGACACGCTCCGGGGTTCCGGGCGGTCGTCGACGCGCCGCCCCTCGGGATGCCGCGACCCCGCGCCGCGCCCCTCGGGACGCGCGTGCGCCGGCGACCGGTTCTCCCGGGTGGCGAGGGTCATGACGAGGTCGCCACGAAGCGCCAGGTGGCGGTCGACACCTGGTTCTGCACGCCGATGGGAGCGGTGTCGAGCAGCGTCATCTCGAAGCACAGCCCGGTCGCGGCGCTCGGCAGCGTCGGGGTCGCCGCGGGCAGCGAGATCGTCACGCCCGCCTCCTGGCCGGCGGTGAGCGCGCGCTTCGTGGTGCCGTTGCCGACGACCCAGACCGGCGACGTCGTGAAGGCGGCCGCGTTGCAGGTCGCCGTCGTATTGACGACCCGGTAGACGAAGTACGGGCTCAGGGTCGCGGTATTGGCCCCGCCGAGCACCGGTGCCGGCACGCTGAGCGTCCCCGGGATCGACTTCGCCTTGGTCCGGGTCAGGATATTCCAGTACTGCACGTCGCCCGGGGCGAACACGGCGCCGCTGAAGGTCACCGAGGGCCCGGGGGAGACCGCGTTGTCGGCGTAAGCCGCGCCGTTCACGCTCGACTCGGTATTGAACACCGAGGTCGAGAGCGTGGTCGTGGCGTATTCCGAGTCATTCCAACTCGCGAGAGTCATCACGGCACCCAGTCCCAGTACGAGGCCACCGGAGAGCAGCGCTCGCAGGCGCAGGAACGGAAGCCTCCTGCGCCGGCGAGTTGCGTCGCCAGCCATGATCGGCGGCTACTGCGACGTCGCGAGGAACTGCCAGGTGGCCGTCGCCGATGCCGACTGGGTCATCACGGCGTTCGCGGTCACCTTGAAGCAGAGGTGCGTGGCGGTTCCGGCCGCTCCACCTGTGCCGATCGGCAGGGTGAAGGTGGTGCTGCCGGGCACGGTGCCGAGGGCGGTGGCGGCCGGGATCAGCGCGGTGCCCGTGGTCGCCGCCGTGCAGGTGGCCGTCGTGCCGGTGTCGAGCACCGTGTAGGTGAAGTTGCTCAGCGCGCCGGTGTTGGCTCCGGCCGGCGCCGAGATGGTGACGCTCGCGGGGGCGGTGCTCGGGGCGGTGAGGCGCACCGCGAACGGGGCCGCCGACACGTCGCCCGGGGTCATGCCCGCCGTGTACACGGTGAACGGCAGCGTCGCCGCGGTACCGAGGGTGGCGTGGTCGCTGAAGGTCGTGCCGTCGGTGCTGCCGACCATGTCGAAGGCGCCGGTGGTGAACGTGCCGGTCGCGAACTCCGAGTCGTTCCACGCCGCCAGGGTCATCGCGGCGCCGACGCCGAGGACGAGGCCGCCGGCGAGCAGGGCTTTCACCCGTCGTCCGCGCGAGCCGCGCGGGATGGCCGGCGCGGGCGCCGGGGCAGAGGTCGTAGCGGTGCTGAGCGTCATGGGATCCCCCTAGTAATGGCCCCCGTGCTGGACGTCACGGCGGTCGCTCCAGACAAGTTATCCGCGGGCCCCGCGGCGGGTAACCGGGAGGGATACTGAAAAACTACCCACGCACTACGGATGTCGAGGCCCGCGGCGACCGCGCGGTGGAAACGGAGCGCCCGCAAACGACGTAGGCTGGATACCCTGATTTCGAGGGGTGTGGACGTGGCTTCAGCCGATCTGACAAGCGAGCGCGAGTACGTAGCGGCCCTCTATGCGAGGCTCGACGAACTGCGCGACGACGCGAAAAACCAGCTCGAGACTGTGCGTCGCACCAACCAGGGCGGCACCCATCAGAACCGGTCGGAGCGCGACGCCTTCGCCCGCATCTACGAGGACCGGGTGAGCCAGCTCACCGAGATCGACGAGCGCCTGGCGTTCGGCCGCCTCGACCTCGTGCCCGTCGACGACGAGCCGACGCTGCGCTACATCGGCCGCATCGGCCTGCGCGACGAGAATCTCCAGCCGATCCTCCTCGACTGGCGGGTGCCCCAGGCCCGCGCCTTCTACCAGGCCACCGCCGCGACCCCGCTCGGCGCCCGCGCCCGCCGCCACATCACCAGCAAGGGCCGCGAGGTCGTGCGCGTCGACGACGAGATCTTCGACCAGTCGATGCTCGAGGGCGACACCAGCAACCTGCAGGGCGAGGCGGCGCTGCTCGCCACCCTGACCGCGCAGCGCACCGGCCGCATGGGCGACATCGTCGCGACCATCCAGGCCGAGCAGGACCGCATCATCCGCTCCGAGCTGCGCGGCGTGCTGGTCGTGCAGGGCGGTCCGGGAACCGGCAAGACCGCGGTGGCCCTGCACCGGGCCGCGTACCTGCTCTATTCCTACCGCGACCGGCTCGCGACATCCGGTGTTCTCATCGTCGGCCCCAGCCGGTCGTTCCTGCAGTACATCGAGGCGGTGCTGCCGTCCCTCGGCGAGACCGGGGTGGTGCTGTCGAGCGTCGGCCAGCTGTACCCGGGGGTCGACACCGCCATCGACGATGCCGAGGATGTCGCCGTCGTGAAGGGCTCCATCGAGATGGCCGCGCTGCTGGCGCGCGCCGTCAAGTCGCGCCAGGTCGTACCGCGCGAGCAGCAGACGCTCGAGATCAACGGCGAGTACCTCACGGTGGAGCCGCAGCTGATCCAGAACGCGATGCACCGCGCGTGGGAGACCCGCAAGCCCCACAACGTCGCCCGTGCCACCTTCAACAAGGCGGCGATCAAGGCGCTCAGCGTGCAGCTCGCCGCCCAGCTGCGCGACCACGGCAACACGATCGAGGACAGCGACCAGGCCTGGCTGCGCGAGGACATCCGCACCGCCGAGGACGTGAAGGTCGCACTGAACACCGCGTGGATCCCGCTCACACCGCAGAAGCTGCTGCAGGACATCTACGCTCGCCCGCAGTGGCTCGCCACCCTCACCCCCGGCTGGACCGACGCCCAGCGCGCGCTGCTGCGCCGCGACCGCGACGCGCCGTTCACGGTGAGCGACGTGCCGCTGCTCGACGAGGCCGCCGAGCTGCTCGGCGCCGTCAGCGGCGGGGGAGACGCGGAGAAGCGCGAGCGCAAACAGCAGCGCAAGCGCGATATCGAGAACGCCGAGCAGGCGATCCGCAACATGGGCGTCGAGGGCGTCGTGCACGCCGAAGACCTCGCCGACGGCTTCGAGGCCGCGGTGGAGCGCGGGTCGACGGCCGACCTCGCGGCATCCGACCGCACCTGGGCGTACGGGCACATCGTCGTCGACGAGGCGCAGGAGCTCTCTCCCATGCAGTGGCGGGTGCTGATCCGGCGCAACCCGCAGAAGTCGTTCACGATCGTCGGCGACGTCGCGCAGGCGAGCGCCGCCGCCGCGTCGTCGAGCTGGGCCGACGCCCTCCAGCCGCTCATCGGCGACGACTGGCGTCTCGAAGAACTCACCGTCAACTACCGCACGCCGGCCCAGATCGCCGAGACGGCCGAGTCGATGGCCATCGCCCACGGGTTGTCGATCACCCGCTCGCGCTCGGTGCGGTCGAGCGAATGGCCGGTGGCCGTGGTGCAGACCACCGACACCCTGGCGGCGGTGGAGGACACCGTCGCGGCCGACCGCGCGATCGACTCGCTCGGCACGATCGCGGTCATCGCGAGCGAGTCGCGCGTCGCCGCGATCACCGAACGCCTGAGCGCCCGGTTCGGCGCCGACGTCGGCCGGGGCGCGGCCGGTCTCTCCCGGGCCGTCGCCGTGCTCACGCCGCAGGAGTCGAAGGGGCTCGAGTTCGACGCCGCGATCGTCGTCGAGCCGCAGACGGTGATCGACGAGATCGCCCGTGGCGCGGCCGCCCTGTACGTCGCGATGACCCGGCCCACGCAGCGGTTGCACCTCGTGACCAGCACCCCGTTGCCGGCCGGAATCGACCTCCCGGCCTGATCTGCGGCCGCGGCATCCGGCTTTCATTCCGTAACAGTTTTTCATTTATTCACCTCCGATCTGGGGGTAGTGCGCGTCCGCGAAGCACGGGAGAGTAGAAAAAGACGGATGACGGTGGCGGGGCCGCTCGCTCGCGGATGAGGACGAACATGACTGAGGGCGACGTGTCCGCGCGCGAGCAGGAGACCATCTCCGCCCGCCGCGCCGTCGGAGCGCCCCGCGGGTCCCTCGCCGACAACGTGCCGGGCCAATGGGCGATCGTCGAACTGTTCCGCGCGCAAGACGTGGCGGCCGAGAGATCGCGTTTCGCCCGGCTCTTCGGCATGAGCCCGCTGACCACCGAGTCGAAGCCCTGGTACGACGCCGCCGTGAGCGAGATCGCCGTCGGTACGGAGCTCGGGCGGCTGAGCGAAGACTGGGTCGTGCTGCACGCCCTGCCGCTCGGTACGGGCGCCACCATCGACCACCTCGTCGCGGGTCCGGGCGGCGTCTTCATCATCAACACCCGCCACCACCCGGGGCAGACGGTGTGGGCCTCCCAGCGCGCCTTCCTGGTCGCGGGGATCCGGCACCCGTACATCCGCAACATGGAGTACGAGATGGGGCGGTCCGAGCGGCTGCTCAGCGCGGCCGTGGCGAAGCGCGGGCATCCCGTGCCCGTCGAGGTCGCGGGCATCCTCGCCGTCGTCGCGGCGAAGAACATCACGGTGCGCGAGAAGCACCGCGACGTCACCGTGCTGCCCACGACCGCCGTCGTCAGCTGGCTGACGAACCGCGAGACCGTCCTGTCGCCCGCCGACGTGGTCGAGATCGGGCGCGCTGCGCAGCTCTGGAGCACCTGGAACCCCGGGGGCCAGGTGGGCGCCGACGTGACGGGCGGCATCGCGCTGCCGCAGACCGTCGCCGGCGACCGGGAGGCCCTGGGCGAACGGTTCCTCGCCCTGCGCGCCGAGGTGCGGTCGGCCTGGCGGCTGCAGGTGCTCTGGGCGACCGTCACCACCCTGATCGGGGCGGGCGGCTTCGTGCTGATCACCTACTCGATCCTGGTGAACGCTCTGGCGTCGCTCGCCACCCGTTAGCCCGCCGCTGCCCTGACCCGACGCTCACCGCCGGGCGATAGGCTCGGCAGATGTCCCGCGCGGTGAAGTACAACGAATTCGGTCCGGCCTCCGTCCTGCGGGTGGAGAACCTCGACGCCCCGAAGCCCAAGGCCGGCAAGGTGCGCATCGCGGTCAAAGCCGCGGGGATCAATCCCTCCGACTCGAAGACGCGCGAGGGCGTGATGCACGGCCCGAGCTTCACCTTCCCGGCCGGAACGGGCCGTGAGCTCGCCGGGATCGTCGAGTCCGTCGGCGAGGGTGTCGGCGAGCTGTCCGTCGGCGACGAGGTCTTCGGGCTCGTCGCGAGCGGTGCCGTCGCCGACCTCGCCGTGACCAATCCCGCGAACCTCGCCCGCAAACCGGCCGGCCTCGACTGGGCGACCGCGGGCGCCCTCTCGCTCGCCGGGCAGACCGCCTTCAACGCGGTGCGGTCGCAGAGCATCACCGCGTCCGATGTCGTGCTCGTGAGCGCGGCGACCGGCGGGGTCGGCGTCATCGCCGCCCAGCTCGCCCGCCTCGCCGGTGCGACCGTCATCGGCACGGCCAGCGAGGCGAACCATGAATTCCTCGAGAGCCTCGGCGTGATCCCCGTCTCCTACGCGGATGCCGCGGGCACGACCCTCGCGGACCGGGTCAGGTCCGTCGCCCCGGGGCCGGTCACCGTCGTACTCGACCAGCACGGTCGTGACACCATCCAGGCCGGGTTCGACCTCGGGGTAGCGCCCGGACGCATCAACACGATCGCCGCCGACGCCGCGGACTACGGCGTCGAGGGGGTCGGCCGGGGCCCCATCGACACCGCGACGCTCGCCACCCTCGCCGGTCTCGTCGTGGACGGCTCGCTCGTCGTGCCGATCGCGGCGACGTTCCCGATCGAGGAGACCCGGGCCGCGTTCGAGCTGCTCGACGGCGGGCACGTGCGCGGAAAGGTCGTCATCGTCTTCTAGCGCGGCTTCAGCTCGCCCAGCGCGGCCAGCCGGTCGGGCAGCAGCGAGACGGCCGCGACCAGCAGCTTGTAGCGCAGCGTCGGGATCGAGACCGCGCGGCCGCGGGCGACGTCGCGCAGCGCCAGCCGCACCAGCGTGGGGGCGTCGAGCCACATAAACCGGGGCACGGCGGTCGTCTGCACCGCCATCCGGTCGTGGAATTCGGTGCGGACGAACCCGGGAGCGACCGCCGTCACCGTGATGCCGACGGGCCGGTAGTGCAGGTTCGCCCACCGGCTGAAACTCAGAACCCAGGCCTTCGCCGCGCCGTAGCTGCCCCGCGGCGTGAAGCCCGCGACGCTCGCGATGTTGACGATCGTGCCGCTGCGTCGCGGCAGCATCTGTCCGAGGGCCGCGTGGCTGAGCCGCATCGGCACCGTCACGAGCAGGTCGAGCAGCCCCAGTTCGTCGTCGAGGGCCGTCTGTTCGAAGTCGCCGCGCAGGCCGAATCCGGCGTTGTTGACGAGGACGTCGACGGGGTGCTCACGATCGGCGACGCGCTGCTGCACGACGGCGATGCCGTCGGAGCTGGTGAGGTCGGCGGCGATCACGTCGACAATCACGCCGTGGGCGCTGCGGAGTGCGGCCGCCGTCGCCTCGAGCCGGGCGGCGTCGCGGGCGACGAGCACCAGGTCGTTGCCGGCCACGGCCAGTGCCCGGGCGAACTCGGCGCCGATACCGGCCGTGGCCCCCGTGACGAGGGCGAGGGGTCGTCGGGTTCCGGTCATGCGCTAACGCTAGCCGCTGATCGCGCTAGCCTGTTCCCGAGGGGGAGCAATGACGACGACCCAGGGTCACCAATCACAGGCGCGCATCGGACTGGTCGGCGCGGGCTGGCGCGCGGAATACTTTCTGCGCATCGCCCGCGAGCTGCCGGATAGGTTCGAGATCGCGCGCGTCCTCGTCCGCACGGCGGAGTCCGCGGCATCCGTCGCCCGGGCCTGGGACGTGCCGTCGACCACCCACCTCGCCGACTTCCTCGCCGACCGCTACGACTACGTCGTGGTCTCGACCCCGCCCGACGTCGCCCGCGAGTTGATCGAGGCGCTCGTCTCCGCGGGAGTGCCGGTGTTGACCGAGACCCCGCCGGCGGTGGATGTCGCGGCTCTCCGCTCGCTCTGGACCGCCGTGGGCGGCGCGCCGGTGCAGGTCGCCGAGCAGTACCACCTGCAGCCGCACCACGTTGCGCGCCTGGCCGTAGCGCGCTCGGGTCTCGTCGGCGAGGTGTCGAGCGTGCGGGTGTCGACCGCCCACGGGTACCACGGCATGAGCCTCGCCCGTCGAGCCCTCGGTATCGGGTTCGAGCCGGTGAGCGTCTCGGCGAACACCGTGCCCGATCCGACCCTCGCCTTCCGCGGCAGGAACGGCTTCTTCGACACCCTCGAGGAGGTGCCGAACGAGCGCACGATCGCCCTGCTGCGGTTCGACGGGGAGGGACCCCGCACCGCGGTCTTCGACTTCTCCGAGCAGCAGTACTGGTCGCCGGCCCGCTCGCGGCACCTCGGGATCCGCGGCACCCGCGGCGAGATCGACGACGACGACGTGCACTACCTCGCCGGTCCGGCCAACGCGGTGACCGCGCGGCTCACCCGCGAGGCGACCGGCATCGACGGAGACCTCGGCGGCAGCCATCTGGTGCGGATCTCGCTGCACGGCGACATCCAGTACGGCAATCGTTTCGCTCCGGCTCGGTTGAACGACGACGAACTCGCGGTCGCGGAGACGATGCACCTGATGGCGCGGTTCGTCGTGACGGGGGAGCCGTTCTACGGTCTCGCGGAGGCGAGCCACGACCACTACCTGGGGCAGCTCGTGCAGGCGGCGGCGACCAGCGGCACCGTGCTGCACTCGTCGCCGATGCCGTGGCAGGAGGCCGGGCTCTGAGCGTTACGTCGTCGCGACGGTGTTCTTGCGCGGCAGGGTGAGCAGCGTCGA
Source organism: Conyzicola lurida (assembly GCF_014204935.1). Lineage (NCBI taxonomy): Bacteria > Bacillati > Actinomycetota > Actinomycetes > Micrococcales > Microbacteriaceae > Conyzicola > Conyzicola lurida. The sequence continues at coordinate 1,136,262 of NZ_JACHMJ010000001.1, forward strand.
GATGCTGACGATGATCAGCAGTACGGCGCCGAAGGCGAGGAAGGCCGTGACCGCGAGAGTCGGGAGCGTGAAGACCACGATGCCCGCGACTATCGAGACGACGCCGCTGAGGATGGCCAGCCAGCGGGGCGACACCACGCCCTGGATGCCGGCCATCAGGTCGATGATGCCCTCGGCGATCCAGCCGAAGCCGATCACGAAGGCGAGGACCACGAGCGAGCGCTCGGGACTGGCCAGGCAGTAGACGCCGGCGGCCAGCACGAGCGCTCCGAGGATGCCGGTGAGCCAGCGAAGGCCGGTGCCCGCGTCGTGGGAGAGGAACGCCGCGGTGATGCGGAAGATCCCGGACGCGATCAAATAGATGCCGAAGATGATGGCGACCGTGATCAGCGTGGCGCCCGGCCAGATCAGGGCCACGACGCCGAGAACGATGCCGACGACCGCCAAGGCGACGATCTCGCCGCGGTGGACGGTGATGAATCCGGTCGGTCCGATACTGGTGGTCATGCTTGCTCCCTCGTTCGTGACGTGGTCCGTGACATGTCCCGACCATGGTGGCACTCGCGGAGCGTCGGGGGAAGCGGGCGGTCAGTTCTTGCGCAGGCTCTCGACCAGCGACGTGATGCGCGGTGTCGGCTCGAGGCCGAGCACGCTGGCGAGCAGCGCGCGGTAGCGGTCGTAGACGCGCAGCGCCTCTGACTGGTTGCCCTCGGCGAGGTGCACGCGGATGAGGCTCGCGTGCGCGCTCTCCCGCAGCGGTTCGACCTTCATCGCGGCCCGCGCCGCGCCGGCGGCCTCGGCCAGTCTGCCGGCGTCGGTGAGGTACACGGTCTGCGCCTCGAGAGCGCTCATGCGCAGCTGGCGCCAGTCCTCCGCTTCGGCGAGCACCCAGTCGTCGTACCAGTCGGGGAGAAGTTCGAGCGAAAGCAGGGAGACGGCGGCGGGGGAGACGTCGGCGTCGCGCAGTGGCTCGTCGGAGCGGAGTAACCTGTGCGCCAGGGCCTGGCCTTCGCGCAGGTCGACCACGACGGCCTCGGCCAGGCTGAGGCCGGGGGCGGCGGAGAGGATCGCGTCGCGGGTGGCGGCGTCCAGCCGGGAGAGGGCGGAGCGCAGGCTGATTCCGGCCCGTTCGTCGGAGACCTCCGGCCACATGGCGCCGGCCATCGCGATGCGGGCCACCGCGCGGTCGTGCAGGGCGAGGAAGGCCAGGAGTCGCTGCGACCCGACGGCGAGCGACGCGACGCTCGCGCCGCCCACACGCAGGTCGAAGCTTCCGAGAAGGGAGATCTCGATGAGCACACGGTCGGGGCCACTGATCGCCTTGATCGCGTCGGCCCGCATGGCCTCCGGATCGCGCCCGGTCGCCGTGGCGCGCATCGACCCGATGTCGACGGGCGGTGCGACGGTGTCGGGCACCAATACGGCGATGGCAAGGTCGGCGCCCGACAGGTCGGTCTCCGGATCGGCGGCGATCGGATCGGTGATCGCCAGTTCCGTCACCGGCGACGCCGCCCACCCGTCGGCCCACGTGCTCAGCGCGATGATCACGGGTTCGAGGTTGCGTCCGTTGCGGGTGAGCAGGTACTCGAGCTCGTCGTCGGGCTGGACGCCGTCGCGGGGACGGCTGTTCCAGACGACGGGCCGGCTGGTCATCAGCCCGGCCCCGACGAAGTTGTGGAGACGAGCGGCGAGGATGTCGCTCTCGACACCCACTCGCCGCTCGAAGTCGGAGAACCGTGTCACGTCGTGGAAGACCGCTTCGCGCATGATCAGCAGGCTCCACCGTTCGCCCACGGCCTCGAGAGCCCGTGACGGTGTGAAATTCGCGCTCGAGCCGGAACTCTGACGTTCTGGCTCCTCAGCCGCGGCGCGGACAAGGTTCATTAAGGTGACTCCGCTCCCTGCGTATCGCAAGGCTACCTTTATTAGCGAATCCTTGTCACTCACCAGCATCAGTTGCGGCGGCCATAGACTCCGCGTCGCAGAAGTGCTACGAGTGCCATGGCACCGCCGATGGCGATGGTGAGCAGCCCGATCACGGTGGGGAATACCACGTCGATGCCCGTGCTGGCGAGGGTGTCCCGCTCGGCTTCGACCGCGGGGGTCACCGGCGTGACCGGCGTCACGACGTTGGGAGCGACCTGGACGGGAGTGCCGGGGGTCACGACGGGCGTCGTCGGTGTCGCGGGCGTGGTCGGGGTTCCGGGGGTGACCGGTGTCGTCGGGGTGCCGGGGGTGACCGGTGTGACAGGTGCAGTCGGGGTGCCGGGAACGACCGGTGTGCCCGGGGTTCCGGGAGTGACCGGTGTGACCGGTGTGCCCGGGGTTCCGGGGGTGACGGGCGTGGTCGGTGTTCCGGGGGTGACCGGGGTCGTCGGCGTGCCGGGGGTGCCGGGTGTGGTCGGCGGGGTGACGACCGGGGGAGTCGTGGGAGTGGGGGTCGGCGCGGGCACGGTCGGAGTCGGCGTCGGAGTCGGCGTCACTATCTGCGACGGCAGCAGGCGGTTGGTCAGGTTCGTCGAGCAGGTGACGGTGTCGCCTCCGCCGTACGCGCTGCCGTTGCACTGGTTGACCAGGATCGGGATCACCGAGGTCTGCGTGGACGAGCCCACCCGGCAGGTGACGCGGTAGTCGCCGCCGCCGCCGTTGCCCGAGCCGTTGCACTGGGTGATCGTGGCGTTGGTCGCCGACTGGTACAGGTCGCAGTTGAGCGCAGGAGCGACACCGCCGACACCGATGCCGCCGCCGGTACCGGAACCGACGCACTGGTTGACGGTCGCCGGGGCGGCCGACGACGTCGCGCCCACCACCGTGTTCTGGATGTTGACGTTGCAGCGGATCGTGCTGCCGCCCGCGATCGCGTTGCCGTTGCACTGGGTGACCGAGGTGGTCAGGGTGTTGCTCGTGGTGGTGACGGGCGGGGAGCAGAGCGTCGCCGCGGGTGCGCCGATACAGCGGCTGACGGTCACCACCGACAGCTCGGTGTCGGAGTCGAGGTTGAGGGTGTTGACGATGGATACCCGGCACTCGATCTCGGTTGCCGAGGCGTTGTTGCTGTAGACCGGGTCGTTCGCGTTGCACTGCGAGATGGGGGCCGCGGCGTAGGCCGGGGTCGCGGTGGCGAGGGGGCTCAGTGCGAGCGCGGATGCGAAGACCGCGGCGCCCAGGAGCATGAGCGCGGTGCGGGCACGCGTCGTGGTCGGAAGGTGCATCCGCGAACGGATGCCTCGGCCAGGCTGCCCGGTAGTCGTAATCGTCATGCTGATCCCCTCGGTTGTAGCTGCAGCTTGACCCGGGGGTCGTGACCGGCGCGTCACCGGGGCGTTACAGGGGCGAATGCAATTCGGAAAGTGCTGGTCGAGAGGCGAAAAAGATGCGAAAAACTTTTCTGTCAGGTGTCAGCCGCTGATGCAGGTGCCGGACGCGACGGTATCCGTCAGCGTCGGAGCCTGCGCGGCGACGGGTTCGAGTTCCGTCATCGTGAGCGCGTAGCCCACATTCTCGAGCTCGGCGCTCTTCGCGAAGACGACGCCGGCCACCGATCCGCTCTCGGTGAGGAGGGGGCCGCCGGAGTTGCCCTCGCGCACGTCGGCGGCGAGCGTGTAGATCTCGCGGCTGCCGTTCGCCCCGCCATAGATGTCGTCCACGCCGCTCGTGGTGATCGAGAGGACGCGGGCGGGCTCGGTAGTGAACGGTCCGCCGTACGGGTAGCCGTCGACCACGCCGGTCGTCTCGGGGGCGAGCAGCCCGGAGAGAGGCAGCGGCGCGGTCTCCATACCGGCGACCGCGATCACCGCGAGGTCCTTGACCGGGTCGAAGTAGACCACCTGTCCGGCGAGAGCACCGCCGCCGGGTAGCTCGACGATCGGCTCGGTGACGCCGGCCACGACGTGCGCGTTCGTGACGACGCGGTCGGTCGCGACGACGAAGCCGCTGCCCGTCTGGTTCTGCCCGCACTCGTAGGCGTTGCCGGTGATGCGGACCACGGACGCGGCCGCGGCGGTCAGCGCGGGGGTGCCCGTCTCGACGAGGGGGAGTTCGGGCGAGGTGGTGATGCCCCCGAGCGCTTCGGTAATGAGCGGCAGTCCTCCGTCGACGACCGCCGAGCGCAGCTGGGCGAGCAGCGCCTCGACCGGGTCGGGGGTGACGTCGTCGATCGTGCGCAGCACGGTGGACGAACCGATCGCCTGGGACACGACAGGGATGCCGAGAGCGGTCGCGCTGAGCGCGAGGAGAGAGGCGATGAGGGCGGATGCCGCGAGGTTGACCGCCGCGCCGAGGATCCGGTCCACGACCCGCAGGGGCGATTTCTTCAGCGTGGAGCGCGCCGCGCTGCCGATGCGCGTCCCGACCGAGTGGCCGAGCAGCACCAGGGTGATGGCGACGAAGACGGTGGCGACGATGCGCCACATCGGCTCGGGCACGAGAGAGCCGACGAGCGGGACGGCGAAGTAGGCGGCGACCGCGCCGGCGAGGATGCCCGCGATCGACGCGACGCTGTGCAGGATGCCGCGGCGGTAGCCGGCGACGACGTACGCCGCGATCAGGATCACGAGGAGCAGGTCGAGGAGCCAGGACTCGGTCACTCGTCTCCTCGGTATCTCGGCGCTGCCGTTCTGCGCTGCCGTTCTGCGCTGCGGTTATGCGCTGTCGGCCGCGCACCCGGAGGCCACATTACGGTGCGTGGCCGACAATCCGCCGGTGCGTCGGGTGTTCGGGCACTGGCAATTCACGGGCGCCGCCCGGTGCGGTCTCGGCCCCCGCATCGGGTTCGCATAGGAACCGACGGTGTCATTGACCCACGTTGCGGTCCGCCGGCAGCGGCACCGCATCCCATCACGATCGCAGGAGACACCATGGACACCACCCCGAACGACGGCCCCCTCACCCCCGTCTACGTCGTCACCTCCACCGAGCCCGTGGCCGGCGTCCAGGCGGCGCGGAAGAAGCGCCGCACGATGTTCTTCGTCATCGGCGGAGCCACCGCGCTCGCCCTCTGCATGGGCGGGGGCGGAATCGCGCTCGGCGCGAGCATCACCGCGGCGAACAATGCCGACGCGATCGCGGCGAGCGGGACCACCGACACCGTCCTGCCGGGGGCGTACCAGCCGACGTCGCCCTTCGGCGGCGACAGCAACACCTACGGGGGCGGGCAGTCGTACTCCGGCGGCACGGGGACAGACAGCGGCACGGGATCCGGCACCGGAAGCCCCAGCTCGTCGACGGCGACCGAGTCCACGGCCACGGCAGCGACGGTGGACCAGAAGCTCGGCGTCGTCACCATCGTCTCCGACCTGTACTACAGCGAGACCTCCCAGTCCGCGGGAACCGGCATCGTCCTGACCTCGGACGGGCAGATCCTCACGAACAACCACGTCATCGAGGGATCGACCAGCATCGAGGTCACGGTCGAGTCGACCGGCGAGACCTACCAGGCGACGGTCGTGGGGACCGACGCGGTCGACGACGTGGCCGTGCTGCAGCTCGTCGACGCGAGCGGGCTCACCACAGCGACCATCGACGAGGACGCGCTCGCCGTGGCCGACGCGGTGACCTCGGTCGGCAACGCGGAAGGCACCGGCGACCTCGTGGCGGCCGCGGGCACCGTGACCGCGCTCGACCAGGACATCACCGTGGGCAGCGAGTCCACGGGCACCTCGGAAAGCCTGACCGGTCTCATCCAGATCGACGCCGACGTTGTCTCGGGCGACTCGGGCGGCCCGCTCGTCGACGCCGAAGGCGAGGTGACCGGGATCGTCACGGCGGCATCGTCGGGCACCGCGGATATCGTCGGCTACGCCATCCCGATCGACACTGCCCTGTCGATCGCGACGCGGATCCTGTCCGGCGACGAGTCGGGCAACGTCTCGATCGGCGCGCCGGCCTTCCTCGGCGTGCAGCTCGCGACCGAGCAGACGGCCGCCGGCGTGATCCTGGGCGGCGCGATCGAGGGCACGCCCGCGGCATCCGCCGGACTCGTCGCCGGCGACGTCATCACGGCCTTCGACGGTGTCGCCGTCACCACCGTGGACGAGCTCAGCGCCGCCGTCGCCCTGCACGAGGTGGGCGACTCCGCCACCGTCACCTATACGTCCGCCGACGGCACGTCGCAGACCGTGACCGTGACGCTCATGGCCGGTCCCGCCGCCTGATCCACCGCACCACCCGCCGACCGGCCCGACGCCGGCGCCGCCTCAGCGGCGCCGGCGTCTCGTGCGCGAGGATGGGCGTATGGGATCCATGATCGAACTCGCCGACAACCTGACCGCCTACCGCGCCGAACCCGTCGGGGAGGTCCGGGGCGGTCTCGTGCTCATCCACGAGATCTGGGGGCTCGTCGCGCACATCACCGACGTCGCCGACCGATTCGCCGCGGAGGGGTACCTCGTGCTCGCACCCGACATCCTCGGGCCGACGGGGGTGAGCGCCGAGGTCGGCGACGAACTGCAGCGGCTGCTGTTCAACTCCGACGAGAAGACCCGCACCGAGGCCCAGCCGATCCTGCGGGAGAAGCTCGCGCCGTCGAACGCCCCCGAATACGCGGCGTGGGCCGTCGGCGCCCTACGGTCCGCCGTCGACTACCTCGACGCCCAGCCGGGTGTCGACGGACGCATCGCCGTCACCGGTTTCTGCTTCGGCGGCGGGTACAGCTTCGCCCTCGCCGCGGCCGACCCCCGGGTGCGCGCCGCGGTGCCGTTCTACGGATATCCGCCGACCGCCGTCGACACCATCGGCTGCCCCGTGCTCGCCTTCTACGGCGACGAGGACGAGCGGCTGATGACGTCGCTGCCCGCGCTGACCGCGACCATGGCCGATGCCGGCGTGACCTTCACGGCGCAGACCTACGAGGGAGCAGGGCACGCCTTCTTCAACGACACCAACGGCATGACCTACAGGCCGGATGCCGCGGCCGACGCCTTCGCCCGGGCGCTGGCTTTTCTGCGCACGACGCTGTCGCGCGACTGAGGTCGCTGCGGAGGACCGTCGCCGCGCTAGCGAGGCGGGCGTGCCGTCGCAGCGCCGTGTTCGCCGGTCACGGCCGACGGCGTGATCCGCACGAAGACGGGCGCGACGGGAGCGGTCCATTCGTCGAGGGGGAGCCGCTCGGCCAGAGCTATCTCGAACGGGTTGGTGATGATCGCGGCCCTGCCGGTGACGACGACGCTCCAGTTGTCGCCGGGGACCAAGGCGCCCGGAAGCGAGTCGGTCGACACACTGTCGTGGAGCAGAGCCTCGTCGATCTCCACGGTGACGGGGCTGTCGTGCGCGAGACGGAGCAGCGGCCAGTCCGGGGCGGTGCGGAAGACCAGGGAGTCGACGTCCACGACGAAGTTGACGGTGAAGGTGCGCGTGGCCCCCGACGACGACGTGGCCAGCCGGCCGACGCGCGCGTGCCGGAGCAGCTGCCACGACTGCGCGTCGGTGATCGGCGTTATCGGTGAGGTGCTCATTCGAACTCCCGTGCATTGACCCAGCGCTGGCGAAAGCCCGTCGCGCCCCGATCGGAGCCCGCGTGCGCCCGGGCAAAGGGAGGAACTTTCAGGATGAAGTGTAGCTCTTTTGGGGGTCGCGCTACCCCGAACCGGATACGCAGTTTGTCACAGTGTCGTCACCCCGTTCGGGGTCTGCCGTCGCCCGACCGGCAGCCCTATGGTCGGCAGCTATGAGAAGCAATGACTGAGGTCGCGGGCGTGATGCGGCAGCAAGCGATGCCGGCGGTCGTGCCGGAGCCGACGGTGCCCGTGCACAGCGAACTCACCCTGCGCACCCGCATCCCCGCATACTCGGTCATGGACGAGTGCCTGCGCCGGCAGGCCGAGGCGGCTCCGCGCGGTGCGGTCGCCCGGTTCTTCGGCCGTGACCCGCTGCATCCCGACGCGGTCAGCTGGTACCGCGGCACCCTCGGCGAGCTCGAGGTCGCCCGCGTCCTGGCCCGCCTCGACCCCGCCTGGGTCGTCCTCCACGCGGTGCCGGTGGGCTCCAGCGGCGCGGACATCGACCACATCGTGATCGGACCGGGCGGCACGTTCACGATCAACACCAAGAATCACGGCGGTAAGAAGATCTGGGCCAGCGGCAACGGGTTCATGGTCGACGGACAGAAGCAGTCCCACATCCGCAACTCGCTCTTCGAGGCCGAGCGCGCCTCGGACCTGCTCAGCGCCGGCGCCGGATTCCCCGTCGCCGTCACGCCCGTACTGGTCGTCGTCCGGCCGCAGTCGATCGCGAGCACCACGCCCGCCGTCGTCGTGATGGCGTCGACCGACCTGTTCCGCTGGCTCAAACGCCGGCCGCGGATGCAGACCGCGGAGGCGATCCGACAGATCGCCGCCGCCGCCGAGCAGCGTTCGACCTGGTGCACGGGCCAGCCGCGCACGCCGACGACCGAACAGGCGCTCGCCGCGGCCAACGCGCAGCGGTTCGCCGCGCTCCGCGCCGACGTCGACGTCGCCCATGCGCGCCGGCAGGGCTGGTCGCTCGTCGGAGCGTCGCTGTTCCTCGCCGTCGTCGTCGGCGCCGCACTCGCGTTGCTGCCCTTCGTTCCCGCCATCCTCGCCGCCATGATGGCGAGCTGACGACCGACGTCCGTCCGGTGCGCAGCCCCGGAGTCCCCGCCGTGAGCCCCAAACCTGCTAAACTCCCAAGGTTGCCGTCAAACGGCCGCGGATAAAGAGAGCTGGCACATCCTGTGACCGGCACCGCGCAACGAGGGAAAGGGGTCATCTATGCCTTTAGCACCAGATGCCAAGAAAGCAATCATCGACGAGTACGCCACTCACCCAGGTGACACGGGAAGCCCCGAAGTGCAGGTCGCAATGCTGACCGCACGTATTTTGGACCTCACCGAGCACTTGAAAGAGCACAAGCACGACCACCACTCGCGTCGTGGCCTGCTTCTGCTGGTCGGCCAGCGTCGTCGCTTGCTCGGCTACCTCTCCGACGTGAACATCGAGCGTTACCGCTCGCTGATCGCACGTCTCGGACTGCGCCGCTAGTTAGTTCCGATCAGGAGCGAAACAGTTCTTGGTGCGGAAGCCGTCATCCTCCGGGATGGCGGCTTTCGTCTTTAATAGACCATGCCCAGTTTCAGCAAGCGCGATACGGATGCCCCGGCCGGCTTCTTCGAGGCGGAGGCGGCGGGCCTGGCCTGGCTGGCCTCCGCGCCCGGCGGTGCCCGAATCGTCGGGGTCGAGCGCGTCCTCCCGGACGGAATCGATCTCGAGCGCGTCGACGAGGTCGCGCCGACGCCGGCAGCGGCCCAGACGTTCGGTGCCGCCCTCGCTCGCACCCACGCCGCGGGGGCCGCCGCCTTCGGGTCTCCTCCCGACGGCGCCGACGGCCGGCCGTTCGGCGGGCAGCTGTACATCGGCCGGCGGCCGCTGGTGTCGGCGAGGCAGACCGGGTGGGGGCAGTTCTACGCCCGCGACCGCGTGCTGCCGTTCCTCGAGATCGCCGTGCGGGCGGGCACGGTGCGGGCCGGGGAGGAACGCGACATCCGCCGGGCCTGCGCCCGCATCGCCGAGGGCGACTTCGACGACACCGAGCCGCCCGCCCGTCTGCACGGGGATCTCTGGACCGGCAACGTGCTCTGGTCGGCCGACGGCGTCGTACTGATCGACCCCGCCGCACACGGCGGACACCGCGAGACCGACCTCGCGATGCTCGCGCTCTTCGGCTGCCCGTACCTCGACCGGATCGAAGCCGGGTACGAGACGGCGGCCCGAGACGTCGGGATGCCGCTCCGGGACGGGTGGCGCGACCGGGTGCCGGTGCACCAGCTGCACCCGCTCGCCGTGCACGCCGCCGGGCACGGCCGCTCGTACGGCCTCGCCCTCGCGGATGCCGCGGAGCGGACGCTCGAACTGTAGCGATACCCTGAGTCGAGTGAGTATCCGCACCGACATCCGCAGCCTGTTCGAATTGCGGCCGAGCCCCGTGCGCTGGCCCATCGCCCTGCAGGCCGCGGTCGCCGTCGGCATCCCGACCGTCGGGTTCTCTTTGGCCGGCCGGTCCGACCTCGGGCTGCTCGCCAGCACCGGCGGATTCCTCGCGCTGTACCTCACCGGCCGCAGCCGGCAGGAGCGCGCCGCGAAACTCCCGTTCGTCGCCGCCGGACTCGTCGCCTCCGCCGCACTCGGTGTGCTCGCCAGCGGGAGTCTGCTCGGCTCGCTCCTGGCCGTCTTCGTCATCGCCGCGGTGAGCGCCACACTCTGCCTCGGATTGGCCGTCGGCCCGCCCGGCGCCCTGTTCTTCGTGCTCGTCGGCGGTGTCGCCACCCACCTCGCCGGTCCCACGAACGTGGGCGGTGCCGGAATCGACGGCGCGCTGATCATCGGGCTGCTGGTGCTCGGCTGCGTCGTCTCCTACGCCGTGGTGCTCAGCCCGCTGCTGCTGCCGTCGGTGCGCCGACGCGACGCCGCGGTGCACGAGACCCGGGTGCCGATGCGTTTCGTGTTCGACGGCATCAGCCGCGTCATCCTGACCCGTCTGGTTCTGGCGAGCGCCCTCGCCGTCGCGGTCGCCGTGCCGCTCGGCCTGCCACGCGCGTACTGGGTCGTGCTCACGGTCGTGGTCATCCTGCAGAACGGGCACACGGTGCGGCTCTCGGCGCTGCGGGCCGTGCACCGCGTGCTCGGCACCTTCGTCGGGCTCGGGCTCTTCGCGCTGATCGCGCTGTTCGCCCCCGAAGGTCTGTGGCTCGCGTTCGTGCTGATGGCGCTGCAGTTCGTGACCGAGACGGTGATCGTCCGCAACTACGGCCTTGCGCTGATCTTCATCACTCCGCTGGCGCTGCTGATCAGCACGCAGGGCGGCCACGTCGACGAGATCATCGCCGACCGCGTGCTCGACACCCTCGTCGGCACCGCCATCGCGCTCGTCGTGCTGATCGGCGCGGTCGCCCTGCGACGGATCAGGCCGGCACGGGACGCTCCCGGCGCCGCAGCCTGAGCACGCTGTCGACGATCGACGACGCGCTGCCGTCCGGAGCCGTGACGGGCCGCTCGGCGAGCGACGCGGTCACGACGTCCCACTCGCCCGGGGCGAGTTCCAGCGACGCGAGCATCTCGTCCGGCGTCGGCAGGTCCTGCGCGTCGTGGGCGTGCTCCGTCGCCCAGTGCGGCGCGCCCGCGTGGCCGACGACGAGCAGCTGGCCGCCCGGGGAGACCGCCGCCGCCGCCCGACGGAGGATCGCCTCGCGGGGCAGCTCGACGGTGGAGTGCAGGAAGCTCGAGGTCACGAGGTCGTAGCTGGCCGGCGGCTGCCAGTCGGCGAGGTCGGCGGCGACCCAGGTGATGTCGTCGCCCGGGCGTTGTGCCGCGGCTCCGACGGCGAGTGCGGACGGGGCGATGTCCACCGCCGTCACCGACCAGCCGTGGGCCGCGAGCCAGAGTGCGTCGCCGCCCTCGCCGCAGCCCAGCTCGAGCGCCGTGCCCGGGGCGATCCCGGTGATCTCCCGGGCGACCGCGGCATTGACGCGTCCGCTCCAGGTGCGACCGTTCTCCCGGTAGCGGTTCTCCCAGTACTCCGCGGCAGCGCCGGCGGGCAGGCCGGCGGTCACGCGGACACCGTCGCGGCCACGGCGGCTGCGACATCCTCGGCCACCAGCGACGCGTTGATGGTGGTCGCCGCCGTCACTCCGGCCGCGGACGCGATCGGCACGAGTGCCGCCGGGTTCGCGATGTTGCCGACCGCGTACAGCCCGGGCACGCTCGTCTGGAACGTCGCGTCCACCACGGTCCACGCCCCGAACGGCGTCTCCGACTGCTCGGCGCCGAGCTGGCGCAGCAGGCCGTCGAGCGGCACCATGCGCGGGTCGGCGAAGAGCGTGTCGAACGCCGTCACGCTGCCGTCGGCGAATTCGACCCCGGCGAGCGCGTCTCCGTCGGAGACGACGCGGGCGACCGGCCGGTCGTCGACGCGGATGCCGCGGGCGGCGAATCCCTCGAGGACGTCGGCCGGCAGCTCTCCGGCGAATGCCGTGAGCACGGTGACATCGGGGGAGTAGGCACGTACGAGCTGCACCTTGAACGCGGCCAGCGGCGATCCGAGCAGCACGCCGATGCGCCCTCCGCGCGACTCGTAGCCGTCGCAGTACGGGCACGCGACGACGCCGCGGCCCCACTGCTCGGCGAGTCCCGGGAGGTCGGGCAATTCGTCACGGATGCCGGTGGCGACGACCACCCGGCGTGCGGCGATGAGCGCGCCGTCGTCGGTCACCAGCGCGAAGCCGTCGGCCGTGCGGGCGATCTCGGCCACCCGCGCGGTCTCGACCACGCCGTCGGCGGCACGCACCTCGCGGCGCCCGTCGGCCACGAGGTCGAGCGGGGAGTAGCCGTCGCGGCTCAACACGCCGTGCATGTGCGGGGCGAACCGGTTGCGCGGCTCGCCGCCGTCCAGCACGAGGACTCGGCGTCGGGCGCGGGAAAGGATGAGGGCGGCGCTGAGGCCGGCGGCACCGCCGCCGACGATCACCACGTCCCAGGGGGTTGTCTCTGTCATGGGACCACCCTGCGGCACGTGCTACCGTTGCGGCAAATATCCATGCCGAATCAGCAAGGGGCAGCGATGGCGGACCATACGCTCGACCAGATCGGACCGCGGCTGAAGAGCTGGCGGCAGAAACGCGGCCTCACGCTCGACGAGCTCTCCGCGCTCACCGCGATCTCGTCGAGCACGATCTCCCGCCTCGAGGCTGGCAAGCGCGCGCCCAACCTCGAGCTGGTCGTCCCGCTCGCGCGGGCGCTGCGGCTCGAACTCGACGATCTCGTACCGCCCGTCGTGCCCGACCCCCGCGTGCCACGCGTCACCAAGCGCATCGACCAGGTGGTATTCGAACAGCTGTCGCCGGAATCGTCGCCGAGCCAGGCCGCACGCGTGACCTTCCCCACACCGGAACCCGGCGTCGTTCCCGACCCCCGGGTGCACGACGGCTACGAGTGGCTCTACGTGCTGAGCGGGCGACTGCGGCTCGTGCTCGGCGACCACGACATCGTGATGGGTGCGGGGGAGGCCGCCGAGTTCGACACCCGCACCCCGCACTGGCTGCGGTCGGCCGGCCCCGGCCCCGCCGAAGTGCTCGCCATCTTCAGCAAACAGGGCAAGCGCATCCACCTGCGGGCCAAAACGACGGCGCCGACCGGCACAATGGGGGAGTGAAGCCCCGGGGATGGCGCGGAGCCGCGGCCGCGGCATCCTCCCGTGGTAGCGCGTGAAGAGGCGATCGCCGAGGACACGTGGGCGGCCACCTACGTGCAGTGCATGGCGGACTCCGGGTACACCAACTACAAGGCGGAGCAGGGCGGCTATTCGGCCTGGTCGGAGGGCACGGGGCCGTCCGTCGAGGAGCAGGTGGCGAGCTATGTCTGCCAGATTCGATTCCCCTGGGCTGCCGACCCGCGGTTCGTACTCAGCGACGCCCAGCGGGAGTATGTCTACACGTACTACGCAGGGTTTCTCATCCCGTGCTTGGAGATACGCGGGCACGCGGTCGTCGACGTTCCGAGCAGGGACGAGTTCCTCGACATCGAGATGGGCGTCTGGAATCCGTACTACGTCGTCGAGCTGCCGCGGGACCGGGCGGACGACGAGAGGCTCCGCGCCGAGTGCCCGGAGATGCCGGTAGGACTGCGCGAATGACGGGGGAAGGACCCGGGAATACTTTCGCGGCATCGTTCGTTGTGACCATTACATGCAAACGCATAGACTTGCAGGCAGCAGATCAACCCGGGAGGGCACAGGAATCATGAGCACAGTCGACAGCACTGGAATGCAGTTCGGAATCTTCACCGTCGGAGACGTGACGACGGACCCCACCAACGACACCACGCCCACCGAGCATCAGCGCATCAAGAACATCCTGACGATCGCGCAGAAGGTCGAAGAAGTGGGCATGGAGGTCTTCGCCCTCGGCGAGCACCACAACCCGCCGTTCGTGCCCTCGAGCCCGACGACGATGCTCGGCTACATCGCGGCCAAGACCGAGCACCTCATCCTGTCCACCGCCACGACGCTCATCACGACGAACGACCCGGTGAAGATCGCCGAGGACTACGCGATGCTGCAGCACGTGGCCGACGGCCGCGTCGACCTCATGATGGGCCGCGGCAACACCGGGCCGGTCTACCCGTGGTTCGGCAAGGACATCCGCGACGGCATCCCGTTGGCCATCGAGAACTACGCGCTGTTGCAGCGTCTCTGGCGTGAGGACTTCGTCAACTGGGAGGGCAAGTTCCGCACGCCCCTCCAGGGCTTCCAGTCGACTCCGCGCCCGCTCGACGGCGTCGCGCCCTTCGTCTGGCACGGCAGCATCCGCTCTCCCGAGATCGCCGAGCAGGCCGCGTACTACGGCGACGGGTTCTTCGCCAACAACATCTTCTGGCCGAAGGAGCACTACATGAAGCTCATCAGCTACTACCGCCAGCGCTTCGAGCACTACGGCCACGGCGCGGCCAGCGAGGCGATCGTCGGACTCGGCGGCCAGGCGTTTATGGCGAAGAACTCGCAGGACGCCGTGAAGCAGTTCCGCCCGTACTTCGACAACGCCCCCGTCTACGGCCACGGCCCCTCGATGGAGGACTTCACCGCCCAGACACCGCTCACGGTCGGCAGCCCCCAGCAGGTCATCGACCGGTACGCGTCGATGCGCGACTACTACGGCGACTACCAGCGCCAGCTGTTCCTCATGGACCACGCCGGCCTGCCGCTCAAGACCGTGCTCGAGCAGCTCGACATCCTGGGCGAAGAGGTCATCCCCGTGCTCCGCAAGGAATTCGCGAAGGACCGCCCGGCGAACGTGCCCGACGGCCCGACGCACGCGGCGCTCGTCGCCAAGCGCGACGCGGCCCTCGCGTCGTCGGTCGCCGAGCCGGTCGATGCGGAGGTCTCGGCATGACCACCCGCACGATCGCGGTCATCACCGCGGGCCTGAGCCAGCCCTCGTCGACGCGGCTGCTCGCCGACAGGCTGGCGGATGCCGTCACGAGGCAACTCGACGCACTGGGTGTCGACGCCGAGGTGTCCATCGTCGAACTGCGCGACACCGCGCAGGACGTCGTGAACAACCTCATGACCGGATTCCCGAGCCCCAAGCTCGAGGCCGTCATCGACACCGTGACGAACGCCGACGCGCTCATCGCCGTGACCCCGGTCTTCACCACGAGCTACAGCGGGCTGTTCAAGTCGTTCATCGACGTGCTCGACCCGCAGTCGCTCACCGACATGCCCGTGCTCATCGGTGCGACCGGCGGCAGCGAGCGTCACTCGCTCGCCCTCGACTACGCGATGCGCCCGCTCTTCACCTACCTGCACGCGGTCGTCGTCCCGACGAGCGTCTACGCGGCGTCGAGCGACTGGGGAACCGGCGGCGACACCGCGGCGGGCGCCCTGCCCGACCGCATCGAGCGCGCCGCCCGCGAGCTCGCCACGCTCGCGAAGGACTCCGACCGCTCCAGCCGCGTGGTCGACCCGTTCGCCCTGCCCGCCGGGTTCAGCCCGGTGGGCGGGTACGGCGCTCAGTAGAACCGGGCGACGACGACGCCCGCCTCCCCAGGGAGGCGGGCGTCGTGTGCGTTGTCCCTAGTATCGGAAGCATGACGAAGTTTCTGAGGCTCGGACCTGTCGGCAGCGAGATCCCCGCGGTCGAGACCGCGGACGGGGTCGTACACGATCTGCGCCCGCTCACGACGGATATCGATGGCGCCTTCCTGCGGGACGACGGTCTGCGCGCGGCGCGGGACGCGGCATCCGGCCTGCCCGTCCTCGACGGAGCCGCGGGCCTGCGGGTCGGCGCGCCGATCGCCCGCCCCGGCGCCGTGCTCTGCATCGGACAGAACTACGCCGCCCATGCCGCCGAGTCCGGCAACGGCGCGCCCACCGTTCCCATCCTGTTCTTCAAACACCCGAACACCGTCGTCGGCCCGTTCGACGATATCCACGTGCCGCCGCGTGCCGCGAAGGTCGACTGGGAGGTCGAGCTCGGCGTGGTCATCGGCCGTCGCGCCCGCTATCTGGAGTCGGTCGACGACGCCCTCGACCACGTCGCCGGGTACGTCGTGAGCCACGACGTGTCGGAGCGCACCTGGCAGAAGGACGAGTCGGGCGGCCAGTGGTCGAAGGGAAAGATCGCCGAGACGTTCAACCCGGTGGGCCCGTA
The DNA here is from genome assembly GCF_014204935.1 of Conyzicola lurida. Taxonomy (NCBI): domain Bacteria; kingdom Bacillati; phylum Actinomycetota; class Actinomycetes; order Micrococcales; family Microbacteriaceae; genus Conyzicola; species Conyzicola lurida. The sequence goes on from NZ_JACHMJ010000001.1 coordinate 1,152,415, forward strand.
CCTGGTGCCGGCCGACGAGGTCGACCCGCAGAACCTGCGGCTGTGGTCGACGGTGAACGGCGAGGCCCGTCAGGACTCGAGCACCGCCGACATGGTGTTCTCGGTCGCCTTCCTCGTCTGGCACCTGTCGCAGTACGGCGTGCTCGACCCGGGCGACCTGGTCAACACCGGAACGCCGGAGGGCGTCGCGATGTCGGGGCGGTTCCCGTACCTGGCCGCGGGCGACGTGGTCGAGCTGGGCGTCGAGGGCCTCGGCGTGATGCGGCAGACGCTGGTGCCGGCGCCGCGGTAGGGGGCCGCGACGGGGCGCTACAACCCCGCGACGAACCCCAACAGCACCCGGTTGAACTCGTGGTGCTGCTCGATGTTGGTGGCGTGCCCCGCGTTCGCGACCACCGCCGACGTGGCGAGGGGGTTGAGCGCTGCCGAGGCCTCGGCGTGGGCGGCGGGCCAGAACTCGCTCTCGGCACCCGCCACGAACAGCGCGGGCACGGTGAGCCGGGCGATCACGTCGCGCCAGTCCTGCAGCGCGTGGTCGTTCAGCAGCGCGATCTCGTTGCGGTCGAGCGGTACGGGCTTCGCGCTGCCCGGGCGGATCTTCACGGCGCGCACCAGCCGCACGAGCCGCATGCCGCGCTTCATCATCGGTGTGCCGACGCCGGTGTCGGGCACCCCGTGCTCGAAGCGGCTGCCGAGGGTTTCCCGGGTGTAGCCGTAGAAGCCCTGTTTCCAGTCGTCGTCGTTGAGCATGCGCGGCGTCTGGTCGATGCTGACGATCCCCGAGACGCGCGAGGCGTCGAAGAGCCCGAGGTAGGACCAGATACTGCTCGCGCCCATCGACTGGCCAACCAGTACGGCGTCGCGCAGGTCGAGCGCCTCGAGCAGGTCGCCGAGGTCCTTGCCCCGGCGGGCCATGCGGTAGCCGTGGCCCGGCTTCTCCGACTTGCCCTGCCCGCGGGCGTCGAACGCGATCACCCGGTAGCCGGCGTTCGCGAGTGGCGCCGTCTGGAACATCCACGACGTGGCCGCGGCCATAAACCCGGCGATGAGCACGACCGGGCGTCCGGCCGGATCTCCGGACTCGGAGTATTCGAGGCGTACCTGGTCGCTGCTGGTGATCGAGGGCATGCTGTCGAGCGTAATTGACGCCGTCGCTAGCGGGCGTTGTCGACGAGGTCGATCGCGTACTCGTGCCACCACAGGCCGGCCCGCGGGCCGCCGTTGCAGGCGCCGTCGCTCGCGCCCGGGTGTTTGATCCAGAGCAGCGCGTCGAGGTGCGAGTCCTTGCCCTCCGCGATGCGCGGGGACTGTCCGAGCGCCGCACCCTGCGGGTTGCACCAGTCGCCCTGCCAGCCGTTGCCGTTGCGCGACACGTCCGTCACGAACCGTTTGCCGTGGAGCAGTGCCGAGAGCGCCTCGCCGTACTCGCGTTCCTCGTCGACCCCGTAGAAGTTCGAGACGTTCGTGAAGAACCCGCGCGCGTTCTGCACGCCCGCCGCCGTCAGCAGCTCCGCCATCCGCTCCTCGGGCACCCAGTTGTTGTTGCCGGCGTCGAGGTACACGGTGAGCCCCGCCGCCGAGTAGATGTCGACCGACTCCCTGATCATCGGCAGCCGGCGCTCGGCCTCGCCCGCGCACTTCTCGCTCTCGAGCATCGCGAGCGAGTCGGGCTCGACGATGAGCGCCGCACCGCTGCCGGCCAGCAGGTCGGCGACCGTGCGTACCCAGTCGAGGTACTGGTCGCCGTCGAGCCCGCCGGCCGAGAGCCCGCCGCAGTCGCGGTTGGGGATGGCGTACATCACGAAGACGAGCGTGGTGCCGTCGGCCTCCGCCTCGGCGCGGTACTGGGCGAGCATGCCCGGCAGTTGGTCGGAGGCGATCCACTCGCCGAGCCAGATCGCCGTCGGCTGCTGGCTGATCTTGGCGATCTTGTCGGCCTCCTCGATCTTCCCGGCCTCGCGCAGCGCGGTCTCCTCGTACATCGCCTCCGAGCGCCGGTCGAGGAACGGCCCGCCCGGGTAGAGCTCGGCGGGCGTCGGCAGGGCCGGCTCGGTCGGGGTGGGCGTCGGTGTCACGGTGCTCTCCCGGGCTTCCTGGTCGGCGGATGCCGCGGGCGCGGGCTGCTCGGACGGCGACGTACAGCCCGCCAACGTCACCGCGAGCACCGCGGCAGCGGCGAGCGCCCGGAAGCACGTGATGCGTGTCTTGCCCATCCGTCGCCCCTTGCAGTCGGTTCAAGGGTGACACGGCAGCCCGGCGGGGGCAATGTCGCCCAGCCGATACGGAGGTCGCGGCAACGCCCCCGAAATCCCGGTCGGGTCAGGCCGCACCGAGGTGGCGGGAGAAGAGGGCGAGCAACGCGGAGACGGCCGGGCTCGGGGTGGGGCGGCTCACGACGCTGAGCTGCCAGTCCACGTCGGGATCGACGAGCGGCACGACGACGACTCCGCCGTCGACGCCCGCGGCACCGGCCCGGGGGAGGGCGAGCGACGGCACGACGGCGATGCCGAGGTCGGCGGCGACGAAGCGCGGTACCTCGCCCAGGTCGCTCACCTGGGTCGACACCGTGCGCGTGATCCCGGCCTCGGCGAATGCCCGCTCGATGACGATGCGGTTGCCGAAACCGGCGGGGGTGTCGACGAACCGCTCACCCGCGAGGACGCGCATGGTCAGAGTCGGCCGGGAGGCGAACGGGTGACCGGGCGGCAGCACGACGACGAACGGCGTCGTGACGAGGGGGAGTACCTCGAGCCCGGCGAGGTCGCGGTCGGGAAGGCCCATGAACGCGACATCCAGCCGCCCCCGACGCACGTCGTCGGCGAATCCGGTCGAGCCCGCGGCCGACGCTCCCAGCTGCAGGTCGACGAGCGGGTGGACCGCGTGGAACTCGCCGAGGACCGCGGGCAGGTCGATGACGTCGAGGTTGGAGAAGATGCCGACGCGGAGCCGGCCGCGGATTCCCGCGCTCGACATAGCCGCGGCGCTGCGCACCCGGTCGACCGCCTCGAGCGCCGCGCGGGCCTCCGGCAGGAGCACCTCGCCGGCGGGGGTCAGCGCCACCTGCTTGGTCGAGCGGGCGAAGAGGGTCGCGCCGAGGTCCTTCTCGAGCGCGCGGATGCCGGCCGAGACGGTCGACTGCACCGCGTAGAGGCGCCCGGCGGCGCGGGTGAAGTTCAGTTCCTCGGCCACGGCCACGAAGTATTCGAGTTGTCGGGTGTCCACGCGTCATTATCGTTTGAAACGATTACTGCAAGCAAGATCAGTCGTTGGACACGATCAATCGCGAGGAGCATCGTGGGCGTATGACAACCCTGGCTCCCACCCGCACCACCCGATTCCGGCTGAACCACGGCACCGGATTCTGGATCATCGCCGCCGCGTTTATGACCGTGATGGCCTTCTCCACGATCCCCACCCCGCTGTACGCGCTCTATCAAGAGCGCGACGGCTTCGCGACGTTCCTCATCACCGTGATCTTCGCCGCCTACGGGCTCGGCGTGATGGCCAGCCTCTACCTCGCCGGACACGTGAGCGACTGGCTGGGGCGCCGTCGCATCATCCTGATCGCCATCGTCGTCGAGATCGTCGCCGCCGTGGTCTTCCTGCTCTGGCCCGAGGTGCCCGGTCTCATCGTCGCCCGGTTCGTCAACGGCGTCGGCGTCGGAATGCTCACCGCCACGGCGACGGCGCACCTCAGCGAACTGCGCGCCGTCGCCAGGCCCGACGAGGGTCCCGCGACGTCGGGCACGGTCTCCAGCTTCGTCAACATCGGAGGCCTCGCCGTCGGCGCCCTCATCTCGGGTTTCCTCGCCCAGTTCGTGGTCGCGCCGCTCGTCGTGCCGTACGCGCTCTTTCTCGTGTTGCTCGTGCTGGCTGCCGTCGCGGTCGCCGTCGTGCCCGAGACGGTCGAGCGGCTCGAAGAGCGGCCTGCCTACCGCCCGCAGCGCGTCTCGCTGCCGACCGCGTCGCGGTCCACCTTCGTCGCGGCCGGCGCGGGCGCATTCTCCGCGTTCGCGATCTTCGGCCTGTTCACGTCGCTCGCGCCGAGCTTCATCGCCGGAACGCTGCACGAGCCCTCGCGTCTCGTCGCCGGCGCGGTGACCTTCGGGGTATTCGGCGCCGCCGCCGTCGCGCAGGTGCTGTCCGTGCGGATGCCCGCCGTCGCCCAGCTCCGCCTCGCGGTCGCCCTGATGGCCGCGGGCCTCGTCGCGATGGCCGTCGGCGTCCTGGTGGTCAGCCTGCCCGTGTTCGTCCTGTCGGGCATCGTCGCCGGTGCGGGCGTCGGCATCCTGTTCCGCAGCTCGCTCGGCGTGGCGGCGTCCCTCGCCAGCGGGCCGTCGCGCGGGGAAATCCTCGCCGCGACCTTCCTCATCGCGTACGCGGGCATGACGGTTCCCGTGCTGCTCATCGGACTGGCGCTCGCCTTCCTGCCCGGCACCGCCGTGCTCGTGACGTTCGACGCGATCGTGCTGGTCCTCGTCCTGGTCTCCGGCAGCCGCATGATCGCCACCCGCAAATAGCGGCAATCCGGGCATTCACGCCCCCGGCTGTTACTCTGGTAACGCAACACAACGGAGCAGGCAGGCACGACGCTGGTCAGTAGTGGTGAGTTTCCGGTGAAGCGATGGGTTCCACCCGCGACATCCGCCCGGCGATTTTCTACTGTTGACCAGACATGCGCCCCACTCTGGGGATAAGCGCGCGTACATATATCTGTATGTCTAACGGCCCCTGCTCCTCGACGAGTCCATTCCATACGGGAACGGACGTAAAACAAAGAGGAGAAACCCCCACTATGGAGGGTCCAGAAATCAAGTTCGCCGAAGCCGTTCTCGACAACGGCAAGTTCGGCACGCGCACCGTGCGCTTCGAAACCGGTCGTCTCGCACAGCAGGCCCAGGGCGCGATCGCGGCCTACCTCGACGAAGACACCATGCTGCTCAGCGCGACCAGCGCCGGCAAGCACCCCCGCGAGGGATTCGACTTCTTCCCCCTCACGGTGGACGTCGAAGAGCGCTCGTACGCGGCAGGCAAGATCCCCGGCTCGTTCTTCCGTCGCGAAGGCCGCCCGTCCACCGAGGCCATCCTCGTCTGCCGTCTCATCGACCGCCCCCTGCGTCCGACCTTCGTCGAAGGCCTGCGCAACGAGGTCCAGGTCGTCATCACCGTCCTGAGCATCGCTCCCGACGAGTTCTACGACGCTCTCGCGATCAACGCCGCGTCGCTCTCCACGCAGATCTCCGGTCTCCCGTTCTACGGACCGATCGGCGGCATCCGCCTCGCCCTCATCAACGACCAGTGGGTCGCCTTCCCCAAGTACAGCCAGCTCGAAGACGCCGTCTTCGACCTGACCGTCGCGGGCCGCCTCATCACCAACGAGAACGGTGAAGAGGATGTCGCGATCATGATGGTCGAGGCAGAGGCAACCGAGAACAGCTGGGAGCTCATCAAGGCCGGCGCCACCAAGCCCGACGAGACCGTCGTCGCACAGGGCCTCGAGGCGTCCAAGCCGTTCCTCAAGCAGCTCATCAAGGCCCAGCTCGAGGTCGCAGCGCAGGCTGCCAAGCCGATCGCCGCGTACCCGGTCTTCCCGCCGTACCAGCAGGCCACCTACGACGCCGTCGCCGGATACTCCTACGACGAGCTCAAGGGCGTCTACCAGATCGCCGACAAGGTCGCCCGCCAGGACGCCGACGACGAGCTGAAGGACCGCGTCAAGGCGCACATCGCAGCAGAGATCGAAGCCGGCCGTCTCGACGCCAGCGCCACCTCGGAGATCTCCGCGGCGTACAAGTCCGTTTCCAAAAAGGTCATGCGCACCCGCGTGCTGACCGAGGGAATCCGCATCGACGGCCGTGGCCTGTCCGACATCCGTGCGCTCGACGCCGAGGTGCAGGTCATTCCCCGCGTCCACGGTTCGGCGATCTTCCAGCGCGGCGAGACCCAGATCCTGGGAGTCACCACGCTGAACATGCTCAAGATGGAGCAGCAGATCGACTCCCTCGCGCCGGTCACCAAGAAGCGCTACATGCACCACTACAACTTCCCGCCCTACTCGACCGGTGAAACCGGCCGCGTGGGTTCGCCGAAGCGTCGCGAGATCGGGCACGGCTTCCTCGCCGAGCGCGCCATCGCCCCGGTGCTGCCCGACCGCTCCGAGTTCCCCTACGCGATCCGCCAGGTGTCCGAGGCTCTCGGCTCCAACGGTTCGACGTCGATGGGTTCCGTCTGCGCCTCGACCCTGTCGCTGCTCAACGCCGGTGTGCCGCTGCGCGCACCCGTCGCGGGTATCGCCATGGGCCTCATCTCCGACGAGATCGACGGTGTGACGCGCTACGCGGCACTCACCGACATCCTCGGCGCTGAAGACGCTCTCGGCGACATGGACTTCAAGGTCGCCGGTACCTCGGAGTTCGTCACCGCGATCCAGCTCGACACCAAGCTCGCCGGACTCCCGTCCTCCGTGCTCGATGGCGCGCTCAAGCAGGCCAAGGAGGCTCGCACCGCGATCCTCGCCGTGATCAACGCCGCTATCGACGCGCCGGACGAGATGGCGCCCACCGCGCCTCGCGTGATCTCGGTCCAGATCCCGATCGACAAGATCGGCGAGCTGATCGGCCCGAAGGGCAAGACGATCAACCAGATCCAGGACGACACCGGAGCCGACATCTCGATCGAGGACGACGGAACCGTGTACATCGGTGCTGTCGACGGTCCGTCGGCCGAGGCCGCCCGTGCCGCCGTCAACGCGATCGCCAACCCGCTCAACCCCGAGGTCGGGGAGCGCTTCCTGGGAACGGTCGTCAAGATCGCGACCTTCGGTGCGTTCGTCTCGCTCACCCCGGGCAAGGACGGTCTGCTCCACATCAGCGAGGTGCGTAAGCTTGCCGGTGGAAAGCGTGTCGAGAACGTCGAAGACGTGCTCGCCGTCGGCCAGAAGATTCAGGTCGAAATCACCAAGATCGACGACCGCGGAAAGCTGTCGCTCGCTCCTGTCGAGGACGAGACCGTCGGTGGAGACACCGAGGGTAGCGCTGCCGCCAGCGAGGGCCCCGAGGCCCCCGCGGAAGGCTGAGTCGCCCGCATAGATCTGCTCGAGGCCTCTCGCCAGGCGCTCGAGTAAGACGGAGAAGCCCCCACCGCAAGGTGGGGGCTTCTTTGCGTTTCGGGGTACAAGAAATCCCGCACATATCCGGCAGAAGTCGGATCGGCTACGGGCTGATAACAATTGCCGTGTCGGCGCCGAAATGTCGGGGGCGCGCCATATTCTCGTGTCAAGACGAGCAAGGAGCGGGGCGAGATGACGACAGCGATCGACACCGATCGACCGCAGGCGAGCGCACGCTCGCTGCACCGCCGGGTCGGACTCTCCGACCTCCACGTCTTCCCCCTCGCGATCAGCGGCAACGTGTTCGGCTGGACCTCCGACGTGATGGCGACCAACGGCGTCCTCGACGCCTACGCCGACGCGGGCGGCAATTTCGTCGACACCGCCGACTCCTACGCCGCGGGCCGCAGCGAGATCATGATCGGCAACTGGATGCGCGACCGGCGCAACCGTCCCGACATGGTCGTCGCGACGAAGGTCGGCAAGAGCGGCGACAACCCGGGCCTCTCCGCCCGCGCGGTGACCGCCTCCGTGCACGCCTCGCTCGAGCGCCTGCGCACCGGCTACATCGACCTCCTCTACCTGCACATCGACGACGACACCGTGCCGTTCGAAGAGACGCTCTTCGCCGTCGACGAACTCATCCGCGCCGGCAAGGTGCGGTACTTCGGCGGGTCCGACCACACAGGCAACCGCCTCATCGAGGCGCGCATCGCCGCGGCCCAGATGGGTCTCGCCCCGATGGTCGCGCTGCAGAACCACTACAACCTGCTGCACCGCACCGAGTACGAGGGCGATCTCGCCCGCGTCGCCGACCGTCAGGGACTCGGGGTCATGCCGCGGTTCGCCCTCGGCAGCGGGTTCCTCACCGGCAAGTACCGCTCACGCGCCGACATCGCCAAGAACGAGCGCGGTGCCGAGGCGGCCAAGTACTTCAACCGGCGCGGTCTCCGCGTGCTCGCCTGCCTCGACCGCATCGCGGCCGCGCAGCAGAGCTCGCCCGGGTCGATCGCTCTGGCGTGGCTGCTCAGCAAGCCGCACGTGGTCGCGCCCGTCGCGTCGGCGAGTCACCCCGAGCAGGTCGCCGACCTCGTCGCCGCCGCCCGTGTGCAGCTCACCCGCACGCAGGTCGCCGAGCTCGACAAGGTCAGCGCGTAGCGGGCTCCGGCCTCTAGATGAAGCCGGGGATGGTCAGCCATCCGATCGACGCCAGGATCACGATCGCGTTGGCGATCGCCGCGATCACGGTGAGCAGCTTGCGCCCGCGGCCTCCGGCGACGAGCGTGATGACGAGCACCACCTCGAGCACCACGGCGATCGTCAGGATGCCGAGCGGCAGGGCGACGAAGAAGGTCAGACCGAGGGCGATCGAGAAGACGAGCTCGAGCACGGCGAGCAGCGTGTTGCTGCCGCGGCTGCGCAGGCGCTGGATGCCGTCGACGATGGCGAGGACCGCGGTGACGGCAATCAGCACGTTGAGCACGGAGAGTGTGAAGGTCATGGTGTGGCCTTTCCGGGGGAGTCGGGTAGGGCACAAGGGTAGCGGCAATAGTGGCGGCCCCGTCGCCATAAAGTAGGCTCGACGGTGATGACCGGCGCAGTGCAGTTACCCCTCGACCTGGCAGAACTCTCTTTCACCGCAACCGGCGATTCGCTCGTGCGGCGCAGTGTGCTGCCGAGCGGTGTGCGCATCCTCAGCGAACGCGTGCCCGGCGCGCGCAGCGCCACGATCGGCTACTGGGTCGCCGTCGGTTCCCGCGACGAGACGCCCTCTACCTACGGCTCGACCCATTTCCTGGAGCACCTGCTCTTCAAGGGCACCACCACGCGCACCGCCCTCGACATCGCGGTGAGCTTCGACGCCGTCGGCGGCGACCACAACGCCATGACGGCGAAGGAATACACCTGCTACTACGCGAAGATCCGCGACCAGGATCTTCCGATGGCCATCGACGTCATCTCCGACATGCTCACGTCGTCGCTGCTCGACCGCGACGAGTTCGAGACGGAGCGCGGCGTGATCCTCGAAGAACTCGCCATGGCCGACGACGACCCGGGCGATGTCACCAGCGAGCGCTTCTTCGAGGCGGTGCTGGGCGACCACGCCCTCGGCCGTCCCATCGGCGGTAGCCCCGAGACGATCCAGGCCGTGAGCCGCGACGCCGTCTGGGACCACTACCGCGCCAACTACCGCGCGCAGGACCTCGTGATCACCGTCGCGGGAGCCGTCGACCACGACGAGCTCGTCGCCGGCGTCACCGCTGCCCTGCGCCGCGCCGAGTGGAACCTCGACGCCGCCGCGACGCCCGTCTCGCGCCGCAACGCGAGCGGTGACCTGATCGAACGCGGCAGCCCGCTCGTCGTCGTCCAGCGCCCCATCGAGCAGGCCAACATCCTCCTCGGGGTCGAGGGCCTCGCGGCATCCGACCCTCGCCGGTCGACGCTCGCCGTCCTCAACTCGGTTCTGGGCGGCGGCATGTCCAGCCGCCTGTTCCAGGAGATCCGCGAGAAGCGCGGCCTGGCCTACTCCGTCTACTCGTTCTCGCCCAGCTACTCCGACGCCGGCCTCTTCGGCATCTACGCGGGGTGCTCGCCGTCGAAGATCGGGCAGGTGACCGAGCTCATGCTCAACGAGTTCCACTCGCTCGCCGCCACCGGCGTCACCGCCGACGAGCTGCGCCGCGCGAACGGGCAGTTGAGCGGTGCGTCGGCCCTCGCCCTCGAAGATTCCGATACCCGGATGTCGCGGCTGGGGCGTGCGGAACTGACCATGGGCGAGTACGTCGACCTCGACGAATCGCTCCGACGTCTCGACCTGGTGACCGCGGACGGTATCCGTGAACTCGCCGAAGAACTCGTGTCGCGGCCGCTCTCGGTGGCCGCGGTGGGCACCATTGACGAGAACGCCTTCGAGGGCCTCACGGAAGTGCCCGCACCGGCAGCGTAGACAGACAACGCGAAGACGAACAACGGGGATCAGCTATGTCGCACTTCATCTACCTCGTCCGCCACGGCGAGCAACAGGATGCCGAATACGGACTGCCCGACGGACCCCTGTCTCCGCGCGGCCGGCGCCAGGCGCAGGCCATTGCAGAGCGGCTGAGCGGGGTGCCGTTCACCGGCGCCTGGCACTCGCCCCTGCAGCGCGCGGCCGAGACCGCCAAGATCATGCAGGAGCGTATGCCCGCGATCGACTCGCAGCCGTCGGCGCTGCTGTTCGACTGCTACCCGAGCGGCCCGACGCCCGACATGCCGCGGTCGTTCGAATCGTTCTTCGGCGGCGTGACCGAGGAGGAGATCGACGCGGGCCAGGCGCAGATGGCCGACGCCACCGCCGAGTTCCTCGCGCCTGCGCCCGGCGACCGCCACGACCTGCTCGTGACCCACAACTTCGTCATCGGCTGGTTCGTGCGCGAGGTGCTCGACGCCCCCAACTGGCGCTGGCTCGGCATCAACCAGGCCAACTGCGGACTGACGATCATCCGCGTGCGCACGGCGAAGCCGCCGGTGCTCGTGACCCACAACGACCTCGGCCACCTGCCGGTCGAGCTGCGCACGGGAATGCCCGACGACTGGCCGGTGTAGCCCGCAACACGGATTGAGCTTGTCGAAATCTGAGCTCGTCCAAATCCTGGTTTCGACAGGCTCAACCCGCCGAGAGCCGCTTCGCGTACCAGTGCGTGGCGTTCGGGTTGTCGTTGTACGGCTCGACGCTCTCGAAGCCCGAGGAACGGTACAGGCCGCCGGCCGCCTCGAGGCTGGCGTTCGTGTCGAGCACGAGCTCGTCCGCGCCGAATCCGCGGGCGCGCTGCTCGAGCTCGGCGAGGAGCGCGCGACCCAGGCCGAGTCCGCGCGTGTGCGGCTGCAGCCACAGGTGCTTGACCTCGTAGCGCACCGCGCCGTCGGTCGAGTCCCCGATGCGGCGGATACCGCCACAGCCGACATCCGCCGCCTCTCCGGCCAGGTCCTCGCCCTCGACGACGAGGAACACACCCCGCGGCGGTACGAACTGCTCGGGCGTGGGGAAGGTCGTGCGGTAGCCGTGCTCGCCGGTGAAACCCAGCTCACGGCTGTGGAAGTACTCGGTCAGCAGCGCGTGAGCCGCGGCATCCGTCGTCGCTGTTTCTCGCCAAGTCGCCATGCAACCAGCGTAATCGGGCGGGGGAGCCCTGGTTGCTTGGTAGATTCGAACCATGACTACGAAGGTCGCCGTCGTCGGCGCATCCGGCACCATGGGGCGACTCGTCTCCCGTCTCGTCGAAGAATCGGACGAGTTCGAGCTCGTCGCCTCGCTGGGGTCGAAAGATCCGCTCAGCGACATGCTCGGCGCCGACGTCGTGGTGGACGTGACGCTGCCCGCGGTCTCGCAGAGCGTCGTCGACTTCGCGGTCGCCAACGGCCTCAACGTGCTCGTCGGCACGTCCGGCTGGTCGAGCGCGCGCATCGTCTCGCTCGAGCACCTCGTCGCCGACCTGCCCGACGTCGGAGTGGTCATCATCCCCAACTTCTCCATCGGCTCGGTGCTCGCGACCTCGTTCGCCGCCCTCGCCGCCCGGTTCTACGAGTCGATCGAGATCATCGAGGCGCACAAGTCGTCGAAGATCGACTCGCCCAGCGGCACCGCCGTGCGCACCGCCGAGCTGATCGGCAAGGCCCGGGCCGCGATCGGCCCGGTCATCGCGCCGCACGCCGACCAGCGCGCCCGCGGCCAGCAGGTCGCCAGCGTGCCGATCCACAGCCTGCGCATGCAGGGCGTCGTCGCCAAGCAGGACGTCATCTTCGGCGGAACCGGGGAGACGCTCACCCTGAGCCACGAGACGCTGTCGTCGACGTCGTACGAGTCGGGCATCCTGCTCGCTCTCGCGGCGGCCCGCACCGCGACGGGCGTCACGGTCGGCCTCGACAAGATCATCGACCTCGCGCCGCCGACCTCGTCATGAGAGCCCGCGTCGCCGCCATCGCGATGGCGGTCATCCTCGTCATCTACCTGGTCTTCGTGGTGCAGTACTCGTTCGTGCTGATCGGCACCGGTGTCGGCGTCGCGGTCGCCATGGGCATCGCGCTGCTCGTGCTGCCGCTCATCGGCGCCTGGCTGCTCTGGCGCGAGATCCACTTCGTGCTGCGCGGCGAACGGCTCGTGCGCATCCTGGGCGCGGCGGGCGAGCTGCCGGTCGACGACCTGCCCCGCCTGCCGAGCGGCCGCGCGGTCGCCGAGGCGGCCGACGCCCAGTTCCCGGCCTACAAGGCGGCCGTCGAGGCGGATCCGGGCTCGTGGCGCGCCTGGGTGCTGCTCGGCCTCGCCTACGACGCCAGCGGCGACCACGCGCGTGCCCGCTGGGCGACGCGCGAGGCCATCAAGCTGGAGCGCGTCAGCGCCAGATAGCACCGATCGCGGCCTCGACCGTCGGGTAGCGGAACTCGAACCCGTCGGCGACGAGCTTCTCGGGCACCATCTTCTGGCTCGCGAGCAGCAGTTCGCGACCGGGCTCGCGCATGGCGAGCTGCACGATCGGCTCGGGGATCGCCCACGGGTGCCAGCGGTGCATGGCGTCCGCGAGCGACGTGGTGACCGTCTCCGCGCTCGCGGGCGTCGGGCCGGCGAGATTGACGGGGCCGCTGAGTGTCGAGGTGAGCAGGTGACGCACGGCGGCGGCCTCGTCGTACAGGCTGATCCACGGCCAGAACTGCGAACCAGCGCCGATGGTGGCGCCGAGGCCGAGCTTGGTGAGCAGCCCGAGCGGGGTGAACGCCCCGCCCTGGCCGACGACGACGCCCGTGCGGAAGGTGACCACGCGGCTGGAGTGCACGGCGAGGTTCGCCGCCTGCTCCCACGCGTCGGTCACGTCGGCGAGGAAGCCCGAGCCCCGGGACGACTGCTCGGTCAGGGTCTCGCCCGGGCGGTCGCCGTAGTAGCCGACGGCGGAGGCGTTGAGGAAGGCCGCGGGCGGGTCCTCCGAACTCACGATCGCGTCGGCGAGTGTGCGGGTCGCGTCGATGCGCGAGCGGAGGATCTCGCGCTTGTAGCCGGGGGTCCAGGGCAGCCGTCCGATGGACGCGCCGGAGAAGTTGACGACCGCGTCGACCGAGGCGATGAGCCCGGGGTCGACGACGCCCGCGGTGGGGTACCAGCGGTACTCGTCGGAGGCCTGTCGCTCGCGGCGCACGAGCTTGAGCACGTCGTGCCCGTCGGCCTCGAGCTGGCTCACCAGTTCGGAGCCGATCAGTCCGCCGGCGCCGGAGATCAGGACGCGCATCAGGCGAGGCTCGCTTCGAGGGTGATCGGAATTCCCGCGAGAGCACGCGACACCGGGCAGTTCTCCTTGGCCTCGGCGGCGAGGCGCTCGAAGTCCTCCTCGCTGATGCCCGGTACCTTGGCGCTCACCAGCAGGTGGCTGCCGGTGATGCCGGTGCCCGGGTCGAACGTGACGGCGGCGGTGACCTGCAGGCTCTCGGGGGCGTGTCCGGCCTCGGCGAGACCGTTGGCGAACGCCATCGAGAAACAGGCGGAGTGGGCCGCGCCGAGCAGCTCCTCCGGGTTGGTCTTACCCTGGACGCCCTGCGAGCGTGCGGCCCAGGAGACCGGAAACTCCGCGGCATCCGAAGAATCGAGCGACGTGGTACCCGATCCGCTCGGCAGATCGCCGAACCACAGGGTTGTTGCTTCGCTGGTGACTGACATGGAATTCTCCCTTTCGTCAGTCCTCACCCTATTCGCTGAGCCTGTGTCGAAACTAGGCGGCCCGCGTCAGGCGCGGATGACCCGCGCCCGCACGAGCAGCAAGTACAGCTGGCACCCGAGGCAGTAGGCGAACACCGAGTTGAGGAACGCGGCGACGAAGGCGGCACTCGCGGCGACCACCAGGCCGAACGGCACCCCGGCGAGGTGCAGCACGACCCCGGTCAGCGACACGGCGAAGCCGACGCCCTGCGCGAAAGTGGGAGGGGCCGTGTCCTCGAGTTCGGCGGGCGGTGCGAGCCGCGGGCGTACGAGAGTCCGGAAGAGCCATCCGTACGGATGCCGCGCGACACCCGCGAACGCACCCCAGGCGAAGAGCGCGGTGAGCACGACGAAGAGCAGGAAGGCGGGCTCGGTGGCCCGGTCGGCGAGCGACGACGGAGGAGCGGCGGCGGTGCCGAGCGCCAGGCCGATCACGACGAGGAGGAGCACGGCGGTGATGCCGGCGCTCACGCGGGGTCCGCGCGGGTCGATCCGGGCGGGGCGGGTGGTGGACATCGTTTCTCCTCAGGCGGTCGGGAGCAGGTCGAGGTGGGCGCGCACGTCGGCCGCGCGGGCCGCCCCGCCGATGCGGGCGCGCACGGCGCCGTCGCGGTCGAGGATCAGGGTCGTCGGAGTCTGCAGGATGCCGAACCGGTCGGTGAGATCCGGAAAACGCGTGATGTCGAGCTCGACGTGCGCGACGCCCGACGACTCGGCGGCGAGCGACTCCAGAACCCGGTGCGTCGCCCGGCAGGGTGTGCAGAGTTCGCTCGAGAACTGCAGGAGCGTGGCGTGGCCGCCGAGAGACCCGTGGATGTCGCCGGGCGCGACGATCTCGGTGCCGGCGGCCGTGCGCAGGCGTCCGTTCTGCCAGCGCCAGAGAAGGCCGAGCGCCGTCGCGAGCGCGACGAGTCCGACGAGGACCGCGGTGGTGGCCAGGGGAGTCATAGTGCGACCATAAGGCCCCGGTACACCCGGAGTTCGGCGTGTGACCGCCTATTACGTGGGAAGCGTTCACTCGCGGTTGTCCACTCGCGATAGCCTGTAACTCGTGTCTACTACGTCTAATCCCTTCGGCCAGGTGCTCGTCGCCCTGGTGACCCCCTTCACGCCCGACGGCGAAGTGGACTGGTCGGACGTCGAGAAGCACATCGACCGCGTCATCACCGACGGTGCGGACGGCATCGTCGTGACCGGGACGACGGGCGAGACATCCACGCTCACCGACCCGGAAAAGCTCAAGCTCGTCGAGGTCGCCAAGTCCGTGGCCGGCGGCCGGGCGAAGATCATCACCGGCGGCGGTTCCAACGAGACCGCGCACGCGATCGAGCTCGCCAAGAAGAGCGAGAAGGCCGGCGCCGACGGCAACATGATCGTCACGCCGTACTACAACAAGCCCACGCAGGCCGGCGTGCTGACGCACTTCCGAATGATCGCGGACGCCACCGACCTTCCGGTGATCCTCTACGACATCCCGGGCCGCACGGGCATCCCGATCAAGTACGAGACGATCCTGCGCGCCTCGAAGCACCCGAACATCGTCGCGATCAAGGACGCCAAGGGCGACCTCTCCGAGGTGAGCCGCGTGCTCAACCAGACCGACCTCATCTACTTCTCGGGCGACGACGCCAACGTGCTGCCGAGCCTCGCGATCGGCGTCTCCGGACTCATCGGCGTGACGGCGAACATCGCCCCCACCCCGTACCGCCACATGATCGACGCGGTCAACGCCGGCGACCTCGCCACCGCGACCGCCGCGCACAAGGCCCTCGAGCCGCTCGTGCGCGCCATCATGACGCACGTGCCCGGCACCGTCTCCACCAAGTACGTGTTGCACGGCCTCGGCCGTATCGGTTCGCCCCGCGTCCGCCTGCCCCTCGTCGGGCCGGAGGAGTGGGAAGCCGCCCAGATCGAAGACGAAATCGACCTCGTCAAGAACATCGCCGGCGTCGACTTCGGCAACTTCCGCCCCGACCGCAACGCGGCCGCCGGCGGAGCACTGCCCAAGGTCGCCGGCACTACCCGCTGACGCCCGCGCGTCACGAGAACTTCACCCGGGGGCGAGAGGCCCCTCAGCCACTAATAAGGACCGAATGCCCTCCACCATCTACACGCCAGCCAAACTCAAGCCGGGGACCCTCCGCATCATCCCGATCGGCGGTCTCGGCGAAATCGGCCGCAACATGACCTCCTTCGAGATCGACGGCAAGATCCTCATCGTCGACTGCGGCGTGCTCTTCCCCGAGGAGCACCAGCCCGGCGTCGACCTGATCCTCCCCGACTTCAGCCCGATCAAGGACCGTCTCGACGACGTCCTCGGCGTCGTGCTCACGCACGGCCACGAAGACCACATCGGCGCGGTGCCCTACCTGCTCAAGCTGCGTCCCGACATCCCGCTCATCGGCTCGACCCTGACGCTCGCCCTCATCGAGGCGAAGCTCAAAGAGCACCGCATCGTGCCGTACACCCTCACCGTCGCCGAAGGCGACAAAGAGCACATGGGACCGTTCGACCTCGAGTTCGTCGCCGTCAACCACTCGATCCCCGACGCCCTCGCCGTGGTCATCTCGACCAAGGCCGGCACCGTGCTGCACACCGGCGACTTCAAGATGGACCAGCTGCCGCTCGACGACCGCATCACCGACCTGCGCGCCTTCGCCCGCATCGGCGAGGCCGGCCTCGACCTGTTCATGTCCGACTCGACCAACGCCGACGTCCCGGGCTTCACCCCGAACGAGCGCGACATCGGACCGGTCCTCGAATCGCTCATCGCCCGCTCGCCGCGTCGCGTCATCGTCGCCAGCTTCTCCAGCCACGTGCACCGCGTGCAGCAGGTGCTCGACGCCGCCCACGCGAACGGCCGCAAGGTCGTGCTCATGGGCCGCTCGATGATCCGCAACATGGGCATCGCCTCCGACCTCGGCTACCTGCGCGTGCCCGAGGGCGTGCTGATCGACGCCAAGAAGGCCGTCAACCTGCCCGACAACAAGCTCGTCTACATGTCGACCGGCAGCCAGGGCGAGCCCATGGCCGTCCTCTCGCGCATGGCGAACCAGGAGCACCAGATCGTCATCGGCAAGGGCGACACGATCATCCTCGCGTCGAGCCTGATCCCCGGCAACGAGAACGGCGTCTACCGCATGATCAACGGGCTGATGAAGCTCGGTGCGAACGTCGTACACAAGGGCAACGCCAAGATCCACGTCTCCGGCCACGCCGCCGCGGGCGAACTGCTCTACTGCTACAACATCCTCAAGCCCCGCAACGTGCTGCCCGTGCACGGCGAGCAGCGCCATCTGGTCGCGAACGCGAATCTGGCAATCCAGACCGGCGTGCCCGAGGAGAACACCTTCATCGCCGAGGACGGCACCGTCTTCGACATGCGCGACGGCTACGTCGCCAAGGTCGGCCAGCTCGACCTCGGCTTCGTCTACGTCGACGGATCCAGCGTCGGCGAGATCACCGAGGCCGACCTCAAGGACCGCCGCATCCTCTCCGAAGAGGGCTTCATCTCCATTTTCGTCGCGGTCGACAAGCAGACCGGCAAGGTCCTCGTCGGACCCGAGATCCAGGCGCGCGGCTTCGCCGAGGACGAGGCAGTCTTCGACGCCGTCATCCCGCAGGTCGTCAAGGCCCTCGAGGATGCCGCGAAGAACGGTACGCAGGACGTCGTCGCGCTGCAGCAGGTCGTGCGTCGCACGGTGGGCCGTTGGGTCAACACCCAGCACCGCCGCAAGCCGATGATCGTTCCGGTGGTCATCGAGGCGTAAGCCCGATCCGCGGACTCGAGCCTGTCGAGACCCCGCCCGGAATACCGGAAGGGGGTCTCGGCAGGCTTTCGTCGTCACCCCGACCTGACGCGCGGGTGTCGCCGAACGTTGGGTTGCATCTCATCCGTTCGACTGATTCCGTAGTCCCAGGGCCCGAACTACAGTTGCGAGGGTTGTTCGACTAGCAGGGGGTTGTGGTGGGCGTTGCACGCAAATGGGTTTTCCCGATACTCAGGCTTCTCATTTTCGCGGCGATCGCCGTGGCACTCGTGAAGGTGGCGTTCTTCGCCGATACGTCGGCTGAAACCGCGGATCCCGCGTTCCCGACCGGGCAGATCGTCGAACCGCAGACCGCCGTGACGCTCGGTACCGTCGAGAACAACGTGACCCTCACCGGCACCGTCGCCGCCGACGCCGCCGTTCCGATCAAGGCCACTCTCGCGGGCGAGGTGCGCAAGCTCCTCGTGACGCCCGGCCAGGCCGTGGCCGCCGGGACGCCGATCCTCACCCTGCGCGCCGAGACCCCGAACGCCGACGGCACCGCCATGATCACCAAGACCGAGACGGTCGTGTCGCCCGCGGCCGGAACGCTCTCCAGCCTGCCGGCGCTCGTCGGCCAGGTATTCGCCGTCGGCGACGCGGTCGGCCAGGTCGCACCGCCCACCTTCGGCATTACCGGCACACTCCCCGCCGAGCAGCTCTACCGGCTGCTGAACCAGCCGACCGAGGCGCAGGTGACGATCGCCGGCGGGCCCGCCCCGTTCGCCTGCACCGGCCTGACCATCACCAGCCCGCTCGCCGGGGCGACGCCGGAAGACGGCGCCACGGCCGACAGCGGCCCCACCGTGCACTGCAACGTGCCGCCCGAGGTCACCGTGTTCGCCGGGCTCTCCGCCGACCTCGTGATCGGCGGAGGAACCGCCGAGAACGTGCTCGTCGTGCCGATCACCGCGGTCGAAGGTACAGCCGGCACCGGCAACGTCTACTTCGTGCTCGAGAACGGCGAGACCGAGGTGCGTCCCGTGACGCTCGGTCTGAACGACGGCGTCAACGTCGAAGTACTCAGCGGGCTCGCCGAGAACGACATGATCCTGCAGTTCGTCCCCGGCGCCACCGCTCCCGGCTGCACCGTGCAGCCCGACGGGTCGGAGTACTGCGAGGGTGGCGGCGGCGCCATGGTCGGTCGATGAGCCTGTTGAGGCTCGAGGGCGTCACCCGGTCGGTCGAACTCCCCGACGCTCCGCCGCTCGAGATCCTCAAGGGCGTCGACCTCGAGGTGTCGGTCGGCGACCACGTCAGCATCGTCGGCCGGTCCGGTTCGGGCAAATCGACCCTGCTGAACCTGCTCGGCATGCTCGACAACCCGACCAGCGGCAGCATCTACTTCGACGACGTGCCCCTGCGCTCCTACGGCTCCGGTGCCCGTGACCGCAAGCGCGGCAGCGACATCGGCTTCATCTTCCAGCAGTTCAACCTGCTCGGCGGGCGCACAGCCCTCGAAAATGTGATCACCCCGCTGCTCTACGCGACCGGCAGCCAGTTCTGGAAGCGTCGGCAGATCGCCACCACGATGCTCGAGCGGATGGGCCTCGGCGAGCGGTTGAACTCGATGCCGGAGCAGCTCTCCGGCGGCGAGCAGCAGCGCGTGGCCATCGCCCGCGCTCTCGTACGCGGGCCACGGCTCATCCTGGCCGACGAACCGACGGGCGCCCTCGACATCGACACCGGGGCATCCGTCATGGCGCTGCTCGACGAGGTCGCCGAACAGTCGGGCGCCGCCCTCATCACCATCACCCACGACGCCAACGTCGCGGCCCTCGCCCGCCGGCACTACCGGCTCGACCGCGGCGTGCTCAGCGAGGTCGACGTCAACCGCGTGCTCGCACTCTCCAGCCCGGAGGTGACCCTGTGAGCGAGAACGAGAGCCCCGGCACCGAGGTCGCCCAGCGCGAGACCCGCGTCGTCAAGCGGTCGCGGGTCAAGGAACCCCGCATCACGGAACCCCGGGTCGGACACCCCCGAGACCGGATGCCGCGCGGCAGCTGGTTCTCGGGACTGGTCGGGGCCGTCGTCGAGGCCTGGGCCGAGCTCCGTATTCACAAGACGCGGGTGCTGCTCAGCCTCATCGGGGTCGCCGTCGCCGTGACGGCGATCACGGCCGTCGTCGGGGTCGGCGCGATCGCCCAGCAGGCGCTCACCGAGACCAGCGAGCGCCAGAGCGGCCGTCCCGCCCTCATCAGCGTCAGCGCCTACAACGAACAGACCGGCGCGACCCCGACGACCGAGGAGATGACCGCGGCGTTCGGCAGTACCGCCGAACGGTACTCGGTCGACTACGTCAGCCGCGTCGCCTACTCGAACCTGCGCGTGCAGTTCGTCGACGGCGTGCAGGACGTGCAGGCTCAAGCCGTCGACGTGCCGTTCGCCACGATGCACCGCCTCACCATCGACAACGGTTCGTGGTTCACCGACGCCGACGAGGAGCGCCTCGCTCCCGCGGTGATCGTCAACGAGAACTTCTGGCAGCGCCTCGGCTCGCCCGACCTGCGCACGCACCCCACCGTCGACCTGCTCGGCGACGGCACCACCACCGCCGTGGTCACCGGCGTGCTGCCTGTTCAGCCCTACGACGACTACCCGCGCATGATGATCCTGTTCTCCGCGTTCGAGCGGGTCGGCACCCTGGACCCGGAGATGGGCGGCTCGGTCAACTACGAGCTGTGGGTGCCGCCGGAGATCTCCGACGAGCTGACCCCGCTGCTGCAGCGCGATGTCCAGGGCGCCCTCGGGGAGGGCTACACCGCCCAGGCCTACCGGAACGACTACCTCAGCTACGAGACCGGCGACCCGCTGCTGCCGTTCAAACTCGTCATCGGGGGAGTGGCAGTGCTCGTGCTGTTCCTCGGCGCCCTCGGGCTCGTGAACATCTCGCTCGTCACTGTGCGGCAGCGGGTGCGCGAGATCGGTATCCGGCGCAGTTTCGGGGCGACAGCCGGGCGCGTGTTCTTCGCCGTGATGATGGAGAGCGTCGTCGCGACCCTCGCGGCGGGCGTCGTCGGTGTCACGCTCGCCATCCTCATCGTGCAGAATCCCTGGGTGCGCGAACAGGTCGGCCAGGGTGTGGAAGACCTGCCCGCGTTCCCGATCGAGGCGGCCATCATCGGCCTCGCGGCGTCGGCCGGAGTCGGCGCCCTCGCGGGCCTGCTGCCGGCCCTCGTCGCCGTGCGGGTGAAGGTCATCGACGCGATCCGGTACTAGGCCCCCACAACACGCGCCCGCGCTAACACTTGGATGACGGTCGTCGGCGGTACCGTGAACGCATGGCTACGAGTACCAAACCGACTTCGCGTGCGCGCACGACGACGTCGCGGGCGCGACCCGCAGCATCCGGTTCGAAGAACGCGCCGACCAAGAAGCTCCCCGCTTCCAAAGTCGTGCCGAAGAGCGACGAGCCCGGACTCCTGACCAAGGCGTGGCTCGGCCTCGCCCACGTCGTCGGCGGTGCCGCCCGCGTGCTCGGCAAAGAGACCCTCGCCAAAGACGAACGCCGCGACGGCTTCCCCTTCTTCCTCTTCGTGCTCGCCGTCGTCGGTGCGGTCATCGAGTGGTTCAACCCGCTCGACCCCGTAGCGATCGCGCTCGACGCCTACACGTTCGGCGGGCTCTTCGGCCGCGTCGCCTTCGCCCTGCCCGTCATCATGCTGGTGTTCGCGGTCTGGCTGTTCCGACACCCGGCGAGCGTGCACGACAACGGCCGCATCGGCATCGGCCTCACCCTGTTGCTGACCTCGATCAGCGCGCTCTGCCACATCTTCGGCGGGCAGCCCGGCTGGCCGCTCGTCTCCACCGAGATCGCCGCCGCGGGCGGAGTGCTCGGCTGGCTGCTCGCCGCGCCGTTGCTGCTCGCCACCGAGTGGGTGGCGGTGCCGGTGGTCGTCGTGCTGCTCGCGCTCTCGCTCTTCATCATTACCAAGACCCCGCCGAACCGCGTGGGCGATCGCATGCGCGAGCTCTACTCGTACCTGTTCGGCGCCGAGCTGGCCGAGCGCGAGGCCAAGCCGGCCGCCCCCGAGAAGCCAGCGAAGGAGCTCGGCTCCCTCGACGACCTCGGGGTCGACAACGACTACCGCGCCGAAGAAGAAGACCCGACCACGGTCCCGTGGTGGCGCCGCAACAAGGCCGAGGCCCGCGAAGACCAGGCGTTCGATTCTCCGGTCGTGGGTAAGGATCAGACCGAGATCATCGACCGCGCCACCCCGAACGACAAGGGCGAGTTCGGCATCGAGCTGCTCGAGGAGCTCGTGCGCGCCGAAGACGCCGTCAAGCGCTTCACCGGCGAGGTTGAGACCGGCGTCGCCAACGTGCGCGAGATCGGACTGCGCGAAGACGGCCCCGTCGTGCCGCTCCCCGGTTTCCCGGTCAAGACGAGCGAGAAGGGGCACGCGGGCGAGTTCGAGGGCGAAGATTCGCCTCCACTGCGCACGCCTCAGGCGCGCCCGTCCTCCGGTCCGTACCGGCTGCCCGCGGCATCCATGCTCACCCCCGGCACCCCGCCCAAGTCGCGCAGTGCGGCCAACGACGAGGTGGTCGCCTCGATCACGGAGGTGCTGCGCCAGTTCCAGGTGGATGCCGCGGTCACCGGGTTCAGCCGCGGCCCCTCGGTCACCCGCTACGAGCTCGAACTTGGACCCGGCGTCAAGGT
The DNA here is from genome assembly GCF_014204935.1 of Conyzicola lurida. Lineage (NCBI taxonomy): Bacteria > Bacillati > Actinomycetota > Actinomycetes > Micrococcales > Microbacteriaceae > Conyzicola > Conyzicola lurida. Next base: position 1,174,713 of record NZ_JACHMJ010000001.1, read on the forward strand.
CGAGCGCGTCACCGCGCTGGCCAAGAACATCAGCTACGCGGTCGCGAGCAACGAGGTCAACATCCTCTCGCCGATCCCGGGCAAGAGCGCGATCGGCGTCGAGATCCCGAACAAAGACAGGGAGATCGTGTCGCTCGGCGACGTGCTCACCTCGGGTGCCGCGAGCAAGAGCACGCACCCGATGACCATCGGGCTCGGAAAAGACGTCGAGGGCGGCTTCGTCGTCGCGAACCTCGCCAAGATGCCCCACCTGCTCGTGGCCGGTTCCACCGGTTCGGGTAAGTCGAGCTTCGTCAACTCGATGATCACCTCGGTGCTCATGCGGTCGACGCCGGCCGAGGTGCGCATGGTGCTCATCGACCCCAAGCGGGTCGAGCTCTCGATCTACGCCGGGGTGCCCCACCTCATCACGCCCATCATCACGAACCCGAAGAAGGCCGCCGAAGCGCTGGCCTGGGTCGTGAAAGAGATGGACATGAGGTACGACGACCTCGCCAGCTTCGGTTTCCGGCACATCGACGACTTCAACAAGGCGGTCATCGCCGACGAGATCGTGCTGCCGGTGGGCAGCGAGCGCAAGCTCTCGCCCTACCCGTACCTCCTGGTCGTGGTCGACGAGCTCGCCGACCTGATGATGGTCGCCCCGCGCGACGTCGAAGACTCGATCGTGCGCATCACGCAGCTCGCCCGTGCGTCCGGCATCCACCTCGTGCTCGCCACGCAGCGTCCCTCGGTCGACGTCGTCACGGGTCTGATCAAGGCCAACGTGCCGTCGCGGCTCGCGTTCGCGGTGTCGAGCATGACCGACTCCCGCGTCATCCTCGACCAGCCGGGCGCCGACAAGCTCATCGGACAGGGCGACGCGCTCTTCTTGCCGATGGGAACCTCCAAGGCCATCCGCGTGCAGGGCGCCTGGGTGCAGGAGAGCGAGATTGCCGACGTCGTGCAGCACGTCATCGCGCAGGCCCAGCCCGACTACCGCGAAGACGTCGCGGTCACCGTCGAGAAGAAGGTGGTCGACGCCGACATCGGCGACGACCTCGAACTGCTCCTCGCCGCGACCGAGCTCATCGTCAGCACCCAGTTCGGGTCGACGTCGATGCTGCAGCGCAAGCTGCGCGTCGGCTTCGCCAAGGCCGGACGCCTGATGGACCTGCTCGAGAGCCGCGAGATCGTCGGACCGTCCGAGGGTTCCAAGGCCCGCGACGTGCTCGTCACGGTGGAACAGCTGCCGGCCGTCCTGGCCCGCCTGCGGGGCGGCGACGTGCCCGCCGCGGCACCGGCCACTCCGGCGGCGACCCTCGCCCCCGACAGCCTGCTACGTCGCGATCTCGTCGAAGAGAGTTTCGACGGTTACGATGAGGTCGAGGCGCCGTCGGACGAAGACGCCTGGAACCTGACTGACCGGGAGTAACGCGTGTCGACTGAACCGGTGAACGGCACCACTCCGCACGCCCCGCGAAAGTCGACGATGAGCGGCCGGGTCTTCCGCGCCGGCGACGGCCCCGCCAGCAACGGCAACATCGCCAACATCATCACGGTCGTGCGCATCCTGCTCGCGCCGGTGTTCGTGTGGCTCCTGCTGCTCGACAACGGCGAGATGGGCGCGGTGCGCTGGATCGCCGCCATCCTGTTCATCGTCGCGATCGCCACCGACGGCATCGACGGCTACCTCGCCCGCCGCAACAACCTCGTCACCGACCTCGGCGTGCTGCTCGACCCGATCGCCGACAAGGTGCTCACGCTGAGCGCCCTCGTCGTGCTGTCGATCCTCGGCGAACTGTGGTGGTGGGTCACCATCGTCATCCTCGTGCGCGAGCTCGGCATCACTGTCTACCGGCTCGTCGTGGTCAGCACGGTCGTCATCCCGGCCTCCAAGGGCGGCAAGCTCAAGACGCTCATGCAGGCCATCGCTATCTCGCTCTTCCTCGTGCCATTCGCGTCGCTGCTCGGCGACTGGGTTCTCTGGATCAACTGGGCCGCGATGGCCGTCGCCTTCGTGCTCACGGTCTACAGCGGACTCGACTACGTCTACCAGGCGATCAAGGCCAACCGGAATGCCGCCCGCTGACACAGGGCTCATCGCCCTCCTCGCCGAGCGCGGCCTCACCGTCGCCGTGGCCGAGTCGCTCACCGGCGGCCTGCTCGTCGCCGAGTTCATCGGCACACCGGGCGCCTCCGCGGTCGTCACCGGGGGAGTGGTGGCGTACAACACCGCGATCAAGCACAGCGTGCTCGGCGTCGACGCCGACCTGCTGCGCGAGCACGGAGCGGTGCACCCCGAGGTCGCCCGGCAGATGGCGACCGGCGTGCGCCTCGCCCTCGCCGTCGACGGCCGTCCCGCCGACATCGGCATTTCGACCACCGGCGTCGCCGGCCCCGCACCTCAGGACGGACAGCCGGTCGGCACCGTTTTCGTCGGCATCGCGATGGGCGACGACGTGCGCAGCTACCCCCTCGAACTCTCGGGCGACAGGGCCACCATCCGAAAGGCCGTCGTCTCCGAATCACTGGTACTGCTACGCGAGCTGATGCGCCGGGAATAGACGGCGTTTCTATCTCGTTACAGATAACGGATTAACAAGCGCCATACAGAATGCTCTGGTTAGAGTAATCACGTAGAAGCGGTTGTAGTGTTACTGCTCCAACACTTTGTGGGTCAGGGCAACAAGTCTTAGAGGAGGGGTCCAATGGTTCTAGTTCGTCAAGAAATCGGTGACGTGCTCCGCGACTTCCGTTTGCAGAAGGGGCGCACCCTTCGCCAGGTCGCGAGCAAGGCGAGTGTCGCGCTCGGATACCTGAGCGAGGTCGAGAGAGGTCAGAAGGAGGCAAGCTCCGAGATCCTTGCCTCGGTCGCCGAAGCTCTCGAGACGCCCATCTCGGTCATCATGCGCGAAGTCGGTGATCGCCTCGCGATCATCGAGGGAGTTTCCCTCACGACGACCATCCCGGACACGCTCCCGGATGAACTCGTCGCAGAGTTCGACGCGAACCTGGTGTCGCGCTAAGCACCCCCTCCTTCCCTGACTCCACGAACGCCCCGGTCTTCCGCCGGGGCGTTCGTCGTTTAACTATTCGACCGATGGATGCCGCGGGCGTCCGCCCCGGCCGGGGACACTGCACGCGGCCGACGTCACGGCCGCGCGGCGGTTAGGGTTGTGCAGTGCGACTGAGCGAATTCCGGATAGCGGTGACCGACGAGTTCGGCGACGCCTACGGGCGCGTCCTCACCCGCGACCTGGTGCTCGGCGCCGTCGGCGGACTCACGGCGGACCAGGCGATCAAGGCCGGCGTCGCGCCGCGCGAGATCTGGAATGCGCTCTGCGACGCGAGCGATGTGCCCCTCGAACGCCGCTACGGCGTGGGGCTGCGCGAGCCGCGCAACTAGCGTCCGGCGTCATCCCGCCCGCTCTCTGTTCGCCTGTCGTTCGTCGCAGTGTTCGACACGCGGGGAAGAATCATTCGAACACTCGTTCGTATCTGAGTAGACTCCTTCATAGCCCCTCATCGGGTCAGGTTATCCACCGGTCGCGAGCCGGTACGACGCAATGTCGTACCCCACGCCTACGGTGAGATCAACTGAAACCAGCCTTTGTCGGGAGGCTGCGGACCTTGCATCACCGGTCCTCAGCGACACGACAGCCTATGGGCAGCAACCGATCGGCCCACCGCCGACATCACTCCGAGGAGACACACAATGGCATCAGCAGCAGACCGCGAAAAGGCACTCGACACCGCCCTCGCCCAGATCGACCGCCAGTTCGGCAAGGGTTCCGTTATGCGTCTCGGGAGTGACGAGCGCGCACCCGTCGCCGTGATCCCCACCGGGTCGATCGCCCTCGACGTCGCGCTCGGTATCGGCGGACTTCCCCGCGGCCGCATCGTCGAGATCTACGGACCGGAGTCGTCGGGTAAGACCACGCTGACCCTCCACGCCATCGCCAACGCGCAGCGCGCCGGCGGCATCGCGGCGTTCATCGACGCGGAGCACGCCCTCGACCCGGAGTACGCGCAGAAGCTCGGTGTCGACATCGACGCGCTCCTCGTCTCGCAGCCCGACACCGGCGAGCAGGCCCTCGAGATCGCCGACATGCTCGTGCGCTCGGGGTCCATCGACCTCGTCGTCATCGACTCCGTAGCCGCTCTTGTTCCGCGCGCCGAGATCGAAGGCGACATGGGCGACTCGCACGTCGGCCTCCAGGCCCGCCTCATGTCGCAGGCACTGCGCAAGCTCACCGGTGGCCTCAGCCAGACCAACACCACGATGATCTTCATCAACCAGCTGCGCGAGAAGATCGGTGTCTTCTTCGGCAGCCCCGAGACCACCGCCGGAGGTAAGGCGCTCAAGTTCTACGCGTCGGTGCGCCTCGACATCCGCCGCATCGAGACCCTGAAGGACGGCACGGAGGCCTACGGCAACCGCACGCGCGTCAAAGTCGTCAAGAACAAGATGGCACCGCCGTTCAAGCAGGCCGAGTTCGACATCCTCTACGGCGTCGGTATCTCGCGCGAGAGCAGCCTGATCGACTTCGGCGTCGAGCACGAGATCGTGCGCAAGTCGGGCGCCTGGTACACCTACGACGGCGACCAGCTCGGCCAGGGCAAGGACAACTCGCGCAAGTTCCTGCTCGAGAACCCGGCCGTCGCCGCCGAGATCGAGGCGAAGATCATGTTCAAGCTCGGCATCGGTGCCGAAGGCAAGGCCGCGAAGGATGTCGCCGACAAGGCCGCCGCCGCGGAGCGTGCCGAGGCGAACGCCGCCAAGCTCGCCGCCACGGCGGAGAAGCAGGCGAAGGCCGCCGCCGGTGCGGCACTCAAGGTGGGCGCGGGTAAGACCGCGGCCGCCAAGGGCGACGCGGCCAACAACATCGCCGCCCGCGCCGACGCCGAACTGCTGAAGGCAGTCGGGGAGTAATCGTGGAGCGTTCCGACGGCCGTCTCGCGACGGTGAGCTATCTCTTCGGTGCACCCGAAGCACCCGCAGAGCAGCCCACCGTCGACGAGACGCCGGCGGAACGCGCGCCCGACCTGGCTGCTCTGCCCGACTTGGCGGCTCCGGCCGCCGACGGTCGCACCGCCGCCTCCGGGTGGTACTTGGAGCCCGGCGCCGTCGACGAGAGCGAGCCCGACGAGGTTTCCGAGCCCGAGGTCGAAACGGAGGCGCCCGCCTTGGCGGAGGCCCGCCGGTTCCTCTCTGCCGTCAAAAAAGACGCACCCGCCGCGACCTCCGGTGTGCGGTTCGTGGAGGAGCCCGACACCCTCGAGAGAACCGATCCGGCGGAGGCCAAGCCGCCCGTCGTGCGCAAGGCCAGCATCAACGCCCTCGCGCGCAAGGGAATGTCGAGCGCCGAGATGACGACCCTGCTCGAGAACCGCGAGATCGACCCCGACGAGGTCGCGGCCGAGGTCGAGCGGCTCGAGGCCGCCGGACTCCTCGACGACCGCGTGCTCGCCGACGATCTGGTGCGTACGCTGCGCGACCGCAAGGGGCTCGGCAAGTCGGCGATCACCGCCGAACTCCGCCGCCGCCAGGTCGACCAGGCCGCGATCGACGAGGCGCTCGAGAGCGTCGACGTCGACGACGAACTGGAGCGCGCCACCGAGGTCGCGATCAAGCGCGCCGGGCAGCTCAGCTCGTACGACCGCACCACCGCCGAGCGCCGACTGAGCGCGTTCCTCCAGCGCCGCGGCTACTCCGGCACGGTCGTCGGTGCCGCGGTGAAGGCGGCTCTCGGGCCCGCCGGTCCGCGGTTCCGCTAGGTCTCACCGGCCGTCGCCGACGCGCCCGCCGCTGAGGTCACCCTTCGGTGAACCGGCCGCCCCGGAGTCCTACACTGGACACCACTATGACCCTCGTCGCACCCTTCTCTCCCGCGCCAGAAGCCGACCGCGTGCGCACCTACGAGGTGCGCACCTACGGCTGCCAGATGAACGTGCACGACTCCGAGCGGTTGAGCGGATCGCTCGAGGCCGCCGGGTACGTGAAGGCGTCCGAGGGCCAGGCCGACATCGTCGTGATCAACACCTGCGCCGTGCGCGAGAACGCCGACAACAAGCTGTACGGAAACCTCGGAATCCTCGCCTCGATCAAGAAGCAGCACGAGGGGATGCAGATCGCGGTCGGCGGTTGTCTCGCGCAGAAGGACAAGTCCGTCATCCTCGAGAAGGCGCCGTGGGTCGACGTCGTCTTCGGCACCCACAACATGGGCTCGCTGCCCACCCTGCTCGAGCGGGCGCGGCACAACGAGGAAGCGCAGATCGAGATCCTCGAGTCGCTCGACGTCTTCCCCTCCACACTTCCCACCCGACGCGAGTCCACCTACAGCGGCTGGGTGTCCGTCTCCGTCGGCTGTAACAACACCTGCACCTTCTGCATCGTTCCCGCCCTCCGCGGCAAAGAGAAGGACCGCCGTCCGGGCGACGTGCTCGCCGAGATCCAGGCGCTGGTCGACGACGGCGCGATCGAGGTCACGCTGCTCGGCCAGAACGTCAACTCGTACGGTGTCGAGTTCGGAGACCGTCAGGCGTTCGGCAAGCTGCTGCGCGCCGCCGGCCAGATCGAGGGTCTCGAACGCATCCGCTTCACGAGCCCGCACCCCGCCGCTTTCACCGACGACGTGATCCACGCCATGGCGGAGACTCCGGCCGTGATGCCGCAGCTGCACATGCCTCTGCAGTCCGGGTCGGACCGCATCCTCAAGGCGATGAAGCGCAGCTACCGCTCGGAGAAGTTCCTCGGGATCCTCGACCGGGTGCGCGCCCGCATCCCGAACGCCGCAATCAGCACCGACATCATCGTCGGGTTCCCCGGCGAAACCGAAGAGGACTTCCAGGAGACCCTGCGCGTCGTCGAGGCCGCACGGTTCGCCTCCGCCTTCACCTTCCAGTACTCGATCCGGCCCGGCACTCCCGCGGCGACCATGGACGACCAGGTGCCGAAGGCCGTCGTGCAGGAGCGCTACGAGCGCCTTACCGCGCTGCAGGACCACATCTCGCGCGAGGAGAACCAGAAGCTCGTGGGCGAGGTCGTCAACGTCCTGGTCTCCGCGAGCGACGGAAAGAAGCACGCCGAGACCCACCGCCTCTCCGGCCGCGCCGAGGACTCCCGCCTCGTGCACTTCGACGTACCGGTCGGCAGCGAGACCCCGCGCCCCGGCGACGTCGTGACGGTGCGCATCAGCGAGGCCGCATCGTTCCATCTGGTGGCGGATGCCGCACCCGGCGAATCGCTCATCATCCGCCGCACCCGCTCGGGCGACGCCTGGGACCGCGCCGAGGCCGAGTCGTGCGGCGTCCCCGCGCCCGCCGGTGCCGCGAGCGAGCCGGGCCGCGTCTCGCTCGGGCTGCCCAGTCTGCGCATCGGTACCGGCAGCATCGGTCCGGGTTCGCCCCTGCCGCTCACCGCCGTTCGCCGCACGACACCGGCGACCCCGCAGGTCTCCACCGTGCCGATCTACGACGTCACCGATGGCGAGCGCTGACCCCGCCGGTCGCCCGCTGATCGTCGTCGTCGGCGCCACCGGCACCGGAAAGAGCGGCCTGTCCCTCGACCTCGCGGAGGCCCTCGCGGCGCGGGGGCAGGCGACCGAGATCGTCAACGCGGACGCCATGCAGCTGTACCGCGGCATGGACATCGGGACTGCCAAGCTGCCGCAGGCCGACCGCCGCGGCATCCCGCATCACCTGCTCGACGTGCTCGACGTCGGCGACGAGGCGAGTGTCGCCGACTACCAGGCCGAGGCACGCGCGGCCATCGACGGCATCGTCGGGCGGGGCGCCGTGCCGATCCTCGTCGGCGGGTCGGGGCTGTACGTCTCGAGCGTCATCTACGACTTCCGGTTCCCCGGCACCGACCCCGTGATCCGGGAGCGGTTGGAGGCCGAGCTCGTGGCCAGCGGCCCCGGCATGATGCACCGCCGGTTATCCGCGGTCGATCCCGTCGCGGCCGACGCCATCGGCCCGAGCAACGGGCGCCGGCTGGTGCGCGCCCTCGAGGTGTTCGAGATGACGGGCGAGCCGTTCGGCGCCGGACTGCCGAGCGACGAGGCGCTGTGGCGGCCGAGCACGATCTTCGGGGTGCGCGCCCCGCGCGAGCAACTCGTGGCCAGGCTCGACGAGCGCGTCGAGCAGATGTGGCGCGACGGACTCGTCGCCGAGGTCGAGGGGCTGCTGCCGCGCGGCCTCGGAGTCACCGCCGCCCGCGCCATCGGCTACGCGCAGGCCGCGGCGCAGGTGCGCGGCGAGCTCACCGAGCGCGAGGCGATCGAGCAGACCGCCGTCCTCACCCGCAAGTACGCGCGGCGGCAGGTCGGCTGGTTCCGCCGGTACGAGGCGATCAACTGGCTCGAGTACGACGACCCGCAGCTTGTGTCGAGCGCGCTCGATAAGCTGAACCCGTGACTAATCTCCACTTCACCAAGGGCCACGGCACCGGCAACGACTTCGTGCTCTTCTCCGACCCGGATGGCGCGATCGACCTGACTCCGGCCCAGGTCGCGGCCATCGCCGACCGCCACTTCGGTGTGGGCGGCGACGGTGTCCTGCGCGCGGTGCGGTCGACGCACATCGCCGAGGGCGCGGAAGCCCTCGCCGAAGACGACTCCGCCGAGTGGTTCATGGACTACCGCAACTCCGACGGCAGCATCGCGGAGATGTGCGGCAACGGCATCCGCGTCTTCGCCCGTTACCTGATCGAGAACGGTCTCGCCACGCTCGAGCCCGGCGACACCCTCGCCATCGGTACGCGCGCCGGCGTGCGCGACGTGCAGCGCAACCTCAGCGGTTTCCAGGTCGACCTCGGGCGCTGGTCGCTCGAGGGCGGCGAGCCGCTCGTCCGCGCGAAGGACCTCGCGGTCGCGCGCCCCGGTCTCGGCATCAACGTCGGCAACCCGCACGTCGTGGTGGCGCTCGCCAGCTACGACGAGCTCGAGAGCGCCGACCTCTCCTACATCCCGCAGCTCGAGCCCGAGGCTCTCGACGGCGCGAACGTCGAGTTCGTCGTGCCCGCCGACCCGATGATCAAGGACGGCGTCGGCTACATCCGCATGCGCGTGCACGAGCGGGGCAGCGGCGAGACCCTGTCCTGCGGCACCGGCGCGGCCGCGGCCGCCCTCGCCACTCGTCACTGGGCGGGCGCCGGCGCTCCCAACCAGTGGAAGGTCGAGGTGCCCGGCGGCACCGTCGGCGTGCGGATGTTCCCGACCGAGGACGGCGAGCACGTGTCGCTCAGCGGACCGGCCGACCTCGTCTTCGAGGGCGAACTGCGCTTCTAATCCCTGTTTGTCGAACGAGATCGGATACCCATGCTTCCCCTGAAACTCGGTTACAAGGCTTCGGCCGAACAGTTCGCTCCGCGGGAGTTGGTGGAGATTGCGGTGCTGGCGGAGAAGCACGGCATGGAGTCCGTCGCGGTGTCCGACCATTTCCAGCCGTGGCGGCACACCGGCGGGCACGCCCCGTTCTCGCTGGCCTGGATGGCAGCGGTCGGCGAGCGCACGTCGACGGTGCAGATCGGCACGTCAGTGATGACGCCGACGTTCCGCTACAACCCTGCGGTGATCGCGCAGGCGTTCGCGACCCTGGGCTGCCTGTATCCGGGCCGCATCATGCTCGGTGTGGGAACGGGGGAGGCTCTGAACGAGATCGCGACCGGGTTCCGGGGTGCGGGGGAGCAGGACTGGCCGGAGTTCAAGGAACGCTACGCCCGCCTCCGGGAGGCCATCAGCCTGATGCGTGCTCTCTGGTCGGAGGACAAAGTGAACTTCGACGGCGAGTACTACTCCACGCACGACGCCTCCATCTACGACCGTCCGGAGGGCGGCATCCCCGTCTACATCGCCGCCGGCGGGCCGCTGGTCGCCGGGTACGCGGGCCGGGCGGGGGACGGTTTCATCTGCACCTCGGGCAAGGGAATGGACCTGTACACGGAGAAGCTGCTGCCCGCGGTCGAAGCCGGGGCGGAGAAGGCGGGGCGGGACTCGGCCGGGATCGACCGGATGATCGAGATCAAGCTGTCTTACGACACGGACCCGGAGAAAGCTCTGGAGAACACGCGGTTCTGGGCTCCGTTGTCGCTGTCGAAGGAGCAGAAGCACGACATCACCGACCCGTCGGAGATGGAGAAGGCCGCCGACGCGCTGCCGATCGAGCAGGTCGCCGAGAGGTGGATCGTCGGTTCGGACCCGGAGGAGACGGTGGAGGCGATCGGAAAGTACATCGACGCCGGATTCAACCATCTGGTCTTCCACGGTCCCGGACACGATCAGGCCCGGTTCCTGGAGCAGTTCGAACGCGACCTCGCACCCCGGCTCCGCGCCCGTTGACCCTTAGCCGAATCGGCGGTCGGCGGCCACTGATTTTGACGATGTGAAGCAATATGACCGACCGTGACCTCGGCTTACCGCCGGGTAGACAGTCTCGGAAAAGACCCGAATAGCGTCGAAGGCGTCGGGGAATCGCCCCGATCCAGACTTCGGGGGTTCGTATGTCGACGCACGGCGGCGGTCACGAGGGCATTGCTCTCCACTGGTATCTGCCGACGGCCGGCGAGTCCCGGTCGTTCCAGAACGGCGGCACGAACGTCCACGTCCCGGTCGAGCTGCAGACCGACGCCGGATTCCGCGCTCCGAGCCTGAGCTACCTCTCGCAGGTCGCCCTCGGACTCGAGGAGACCGGCTTCGAGTCGGTGCTGGTACCGACCGGCTCCTACTGCGAAGACCCGTGGGTCGTGGCATCCGCCCTCGTCGCCCGCACGAGCACGCTGCGGTTCCTCGTCGCCCTGCACCCCCGCACGACCACCCCCGCGCTCACCGCCCATCAGGCGGCGAGTTTCCAGCGCCTCTCGGGCGGCCGGCTCGCGCTCAACGTCGTCACGGGAGAGCCTGGCGCCGAGGCCCGCCGCCACGGCGACACCGGCGATAAGACGGCGCAGTACAAGCGCACCGACGAGTTCCTCTCCGTCGTGCGGGCCCTCGGTGCCGGCGAGACCGTCGACGTCGTCGGCGAGTACTACTCGGTCGAGGGCGCGACCATCGCCAGCGCCCGTCGTCCCGCTCCCGCCGTCGCCCCGGAGGTCTGGTTCGGCGGCTCCTCCGACCAGGCGCTGCCCGTCGCCGGCGCCCACGCCGACGTCTACCTCTCCTGGCTCGAGCCTCTCGACCAGCTCGCCGAGAAGATCGACCGCGTGAGATCGGCCGCCGCCGCGTTCGGCCGCGAACCGCGCTTCGGCGTGCGCTCCTGGGTGCTCGCCCGCGAGACCGACGACGAGGCCTTCGCCGCGGCCGAAGACCACCTCGCCGGCCTCGACGACCAGCGCCTCGCCGCGACCCGCCCGTTGTTGCTCGGCCGCCAGTCCGTCGGACAGCAGCGCGGCCAGGCGCTGCTCGAGCACGCCGACCACCGCGACCCGCAGAGCCTGCGAATCGCCCGCAACCTGTGGGGCGGCTTCGGCCTGCTCGCCGGCGGACCCGCGCTCGGCTTCGTCGGCGGCTACGCGGCCATCGCCGACCGGTTCGAGGAGTTCGCCGCCCTCGGCGTCACCGACTTCATCCTCTCCGGCTTTCCCAATCTCGAGGAATCGCGCTGGGTCGGCGAGGGGATCATCCCCGAGCTGCGCCGCCGCGGCCTCTCCCGCCACTGACCAGCCCACCACCGACCACACGATCACAGCCCACCCGATCACAGCAAAGGATCCCCATGAAGCACCACCGTCTCGCCCTCCCGGCCATCGCGGCCGCCGCGGCGCTCGCGCTCAGTGCCTGCGCCTCCGGCCCCGCCGCGACCACCGACGACAACGCCGAACCCGTCACTGGCGGCAGCCTCACCTGGGGCGTCAGCGTCGAGCCCGTCTGCTACAACCCGCAGCGCTCGGGCCAGCAGAACTCGTTCCCGATCATCCGCAACTTCGCGGAGTCGCTCGTCGGCAAGGACAGCGACGGCGAGTACACGCCGTGGCTCGCCGACTCCTGGGACATCAGCGAGGACGGCCTCACCTACGACCTCCACCTGCGCGAGGGAGTCGAGTTCACCGACGGCACGGTCTTCGACGCCGAGGCGGTCAAGACCAACCTCGACTTCGTCGCCGACCCGGCCAACGCCACGGCGGCGGGAACCGGCCTCACCAACTTCAGCGGTGCCACCGTCATCGACGCGAACACGATCGAACTGACCCTCAAGACGCCGGATGCCGCATTCCTCGACACCCTCGCCTCGATCACCACCTCGATCCTCTCGCCCGCCTCGCTCGCGCTGCCCGACAACGACCTCTGCGCCGCGACGTCCGACCTCGTCGGCACCGGCCCGTTCATCCTCTCCGACTACCAGGCCGGCCAGGAGATCACCTTCACGGCGAACGAGGACTACGACTCGGCGCCCGGGTACGCGGCCCACACCGGCCGCGCCTACCTCGACTCGGTGACCTACCGTTTCCTGCCCGAGGCGACGGTGCGCACCGGCGCTCTGAGTTCCAACCAGGTCGACATCATCGAGGGCGTGCAGGTCACCGATACCACGCTGTTCCAGGACCAGCCCGGCTACGTCTACGAGACCGGCCCCTCGACCGGCACCGCGTTCAGCCTCAACGTCAACACCCGCATCGCCCCGGCCGACGACGCGCGCGTGCGCCAGGCTCTGCGCGACGGCTTCGACCTCGACGCCCTCGTCGAGAACCAGTACCTCGGTACCGTGCAGCGCGCGTTCTCGAGCATCGGCCCGGACAGCCCGTTCTACGACGAGTCCCTCGAGGGTTCGTGGGGCAATGACGTCGACGGCGCGAACGACCTGCTCGACGAGGCCGGCTGGACCGAGCGCGACGGCGACGGCTACCGCACGAAGGACGGCGAGCGCCTGACGATCGTCGTGGGCTACCCGGAGCCGTACATCCGCGACCAGCGCGACGTGCTGCTCCAGGCGATCCAGGCCCAGGTCAAGGAGAACATCGGACTCGACCTCGACGTGCAGAGCATCTCGTCGGCCCAGTTCACGGACGAGCTCGCGACGTCGAGCTGGACGGTCTACCCGAACACGCTGCCGACCTCCGACCCGTCGATCCTGTTCCGCAGCCTGTTCGGCAGCGAGGGCTTCCTCTACGCCAAGGACACGGCGGCGTCCCTCGACGAGCTGATCGCGCAGAGCCGCCAGACCTCGGTCGCCTCCGAGCGCAAGGCGGCGTTCGACGAGATCCAGCAGACGGTCGTCGACGACGCCCGCTATATCCCGCTCTACCACCCGGTCTACACGGTCGCCTCGACCGATCTCGTGCACGGCATCTCGTTCGAGCCGCAGCTCAACTCGCCCGCGAGCTCGTACGACCTGTGGACCACGAAGTAGCCAGTCAGTAGGGGAGTGAAGATGGCGATCGCACTGAACGTAACGGCCCAGCGCCCGAGGGCGGGAGTGCTTCCGTGGCGCCGCATTCTGGCGCGACTCGTCTCCGGGGTCGTCGTGCTCTGGGCGGCAGTGACGATCGCCTTCTTCACCCTTCAGGCGATCCCCGGCGACATCGCCGACATCCTCGCGGGGGAGCAGACCTACCCGGGGCTCAAGGAGGCGATCGCCGCCGAGTGGGGCCTCGACCGCTCGGTCGGGGAGCAGTACCTCGCGTTCCTCGGGCGACTGGTGAGCGGCGACCTCGGCACGTCGTACGTGCAGCGGCAGCCGGTCGCCGACCTGCTGGCCGCGCAGGTCTGGTCGACCGTGGAACTCGCGGTCGTGGCCGGAGTCGTCGGCGCCGTGCTCGCCGTCGTGCTGGCCGTCGTCTCGATCGGGCGCTCGCGCGTCGTGCGGTCGGCCATGTCGACGCTCGAACTCGTCTTCACGTCCGTGCCGACATTCTGGGTCGGCATCCTGCTCCTCATGGTCTTCTCGTTCCAGTGGCGGCTGTTCCCCGTCGCCGGGGCGAACGGCTGGCAGTCGCTTGTGCTCCCCGTGATCACGCTCGCGCTTCCCACCGCCGGCTTCCTCGCCCAGGTGATCCGCGAGTCGATGGAGCGCACGCTCACCGAGCCGTTCATCGTCACGGTGCGGGCGCGCGGTGTCTCCGAGTCCCTCGTCCTGCTGCGCCACGCACTCGGTCATGCCCTGCTCCCCGTCATGACGCTCGTCGGCGGCGTCATCGGGGCGTTGCTCGGCGGTGCCGTCATCACCGAGACGGTGTTCGGCCGACCCGGCATCGGAACCATCACCCTCAACGCGGTGACGAGCAAGGACATCCCCGTCGTGATCGCGGTCGTGCTCTTCGCGGCCCTCATCTACGTGGTCGTGTCCACCCTGCTCGACATCCTCTACACCCTCGTCGACCCCCGATTGCGAGCACAGCGATGACCAGCCTTCTCGACAAGCAGCGGACGGATGCCACGCCCACGCCGGCGGCGCCCGTCGCCTCCCAGCCCGCCCGGCCCCGTCGCCGTCGCCGACCGAGCCCGTCCGTGCTCGTCGCGGGCGTGTTCGTCGTCGTGCTGCTGGTCGCGGTCGCCGTGCCGCAGCTCTTCACCGCCGTCGACCCGTACCGCACGGTGCCGACCGACGGCCTGAAGGCGCCGAGCGCCGAGCACCTGTTCGGCACCGACCGTCTCGGTCGCGATATCTTCTCCCGCGTCATCCACGGCGCCCGGTATTCGATCCTCATCGGCCTCTCCGCCACGGCGATCGCCGTCGTCGCCGGCAGCATCCTCGGCCTGATCTCCGGGCTGTCGGGACGCCTGATCCCCGGGCGGCTGGGCCTGCTCGTCGACGAGGCCCTCGGCCGCGTCTTCGACGTCATCTCGTCGTTCCCCGGCGTTCTGCTCGCGATGGTCGTCGTCACCTTCGCGGGACCCGGCGTGCAGAACATCGCGGTCGCGATCGGCATCGCGTCGATCCCGATGTACGGCAGGGTCGTGCGCAGCCAGACGCTGCTCGTCACCCGCGCCGACTTCGTGACCCACGCCGCGGTCTACGGCCGCACGCGTTCGCGCGTCGTGATCGAGCACGTGCTGCCCAACGTCCTCGTGGCGATCCCCGTGCTCGCCGCGATCGACGTGGGAGCGTCGATCCTCGCCGTCTCGGGACTCAGCTTCCTCGGTCTCGGCCCGCAGGCGCCGATCCCCGAGTGGGGCGTGATGCTCGCCGAATCCCGCGACGTGCTGCGCATCGCCTGGTGGGGCGGGCTCTTCCCCGGGCTCTTCATCACCGCGTCGGTCATCGCCCTGACCGTGCTCGGCCGCGCACTCCAGCGCCACATCGACGGGAGAAACTCATGAGCAACCGCGAACTCGTCCGGGTCGAGAACCTCAGTGTCTCCTTCGGCGGGGTCCCCGTCGTGCACGACGTCTCGTTCAGCGTGCACGCGGGCGAGTGCGTGGCCATCGTGGGGGAGAGCGGATCGGGCAAGAGCGTCACCGCCCGCACCCTGGTCGGCCTCACCGGTGCGAACTCCACCGTCACCGCCGACGCCCTGCGCATCGACGGCCGGGACGCCCTCGGTCTGACCACGCGCGAGTGGCGTCGGCTGCGCGGCGGCTTCGCCGGGCTCGTGCTGCAGGACGCGCTGGTCTCGCTCGACCCGCTGCGCTCCATCGGTGCCGAGATCCGCGAGGTGCTGCGCACCCACCACGTGGTACCGCGCCGTGCCGAGACCGACCGGGCCATCGAGCTGCTCGCGAGCGTCGGGGTGCCGCAGCCCGAACTGCGAGTGACCCAGTACGCCCACCAGCTCTCCGGCGGACTCCGCCAGCGCGCCCTCATCGCCTCCGCCCTCGCGGCCGACCCCGCCCTCGTGATCGCCGACGAGCCGACGACCGCCCTCGACGTCACGGTGCAGAAGCAGATCATCGGGCTGCTCGGCGCCCGGCTCGACGACGGCAAGGGCGTGCTGCTGATCTCGCACGACCTCGCCGTCGTCGCCGACATCGCCGACCGTGTCATCGTGATGAAGAACGGGCGGGTCGTCGAAGAGGGCACCACGGACGCCGTCCTCGGCTCCCCGAGGGAGGCGTACACCCGCACACTGCTGGCCGCGATCCCGTCCGCGTCGTCGCGCGGGACCTACCTGTCGCGCGCCGCCTCCGGCACGGCGACTACCGCGGAGCGGGTTCCGCTGCCCGCCCGTGCCGTCGACGCCGGCCGCGTCATCCTCTCGGCCAGTGGTCTGCACAAGACCTTCACCTCCGCGAAGCGCGGGTCCGAGCTGCACGCCGTCGACGACGTGTCCTTCGAGCTCGCCCGCGGCGAGGTGCTCGGCATCGTCGGCGAGAGCGGCTCGGGCAAGAGCACCGTGGCGAACATCGTGCTCGGGCTGACGAAGCCCGACGCGGGCGAGGTGCGTCTCGACGGCGAGCCGTGGTCGGCGCTCACCGAAGGCCAGCGACGCCCGGTGCGCAGCCGGCTGCAGTTCATCTCGCAGGACCCGCTGTCGTCGTTCGACCCCCGCTGGACCGTCGAGCGGGTCATCGCCGAGTCGACGATCTCGCTCGGCCTCGAGCGCGGCGAGGCGCGGGAGCGTGCGGCTTGGCTGCTCGAGCGAGTCGGCCTCGACACTGCACTGCTCGGCCGTCACCCGCGCACGCTCTCGGGCGGCCAGCGCCAGCGCGTCTCGATCGCCCGGGCGCTCGCCCCCGAGCCCGAGATCATCGTCTGCGACGAGCCGGCCTCGGCCCTCGACGTCTCGGTGCAGGCGCAGGTGCTCGACCTGCTCGCCGAGATCCAGGCCGACCGCGGCACCAGCCTGCTCTTCGTCTCGCACGACCTCGGGGTCGTGCACCACGTCAGCGACCGGGTGCTCGTGCTCAAGGACGGACGCGTGGTCGAGAGCGGCCCGGTCGACGACGTGTTCTACCGCCCGCGGGCCGACTACACGAAGCAGCTGCTCGCGTCGCTGCCGCAGGCGGTGAGCGCCGCGTGACCGCGTCGGCCCAGACCCTCGACCGCCTCGATCCGCGTGTCGTGCGCTACATCGATGCGGGCGCCGGCAGCGGCTCGACGGTCACCGACAACGTGGCGGCGTGGAACCGCTGGAAGCTGCGCCCGCGCGTGCTGCGCGACGTGAGCGACGTGCAGACTGCCACCGAGGTGTTCGGCATCCCGCTCGCGGCACCCGTGTTCGCCGCGCCGTGGGCGGGCCACTCGCTCGTCCACGACGAGGGCGAGGTCGCGACCGCGCGCGGACTGCGCGCCGCCGGCCTCGGCTTCGGCGTCTCGTCCGGCGCCTCGACGCCGCTCGACGCGGTGGGGGCCGAGAGCGGGCCCTACCTGCAGCAGCTCTACCTCCCGGAGGACCGCGACCTCGTGCGCGGCTTCCTCGCGCGCACGGTCGCCGCCGGGGCCGCCGCGATCGCGCTCACCGTCGACCACCCCGCGGTCGGCAACGGCTACGGGTTCCGTGCCGGTCTCGCCGGGCTGCCGTACCGCCCGTCGCCGAACTTCGACGGCGTCGACCAGCGTCTGCTCGGCACCGCGCGCACGCTGGGGCCCGCCGACATCGCCTGGCTCGCCGGGGCCGCGGGTATCCCCGTGCTCGTCAAGGGCGTGGTCCGCGGTGACGACGCGCTCGTCGCCCTCGACGCGGGCGCCGCCGGCATCATCGTGTCGAACCACGGCGGCCGCCAGCTCGACGGGTCGATCACGACCGCCGAGGCGCTGCCCGAGGTCGTCGGGGCGGTCGCCGGCCGCGTCCCCGTGCTCGTCGACGGCGGCATCCGTCGCGGCGAGGACGTCATCCGCGCGCTCGCCCTCGGTGCCGCCGCCGTGCTCGTCGGCCGGCCGTTCGCCTGGGCCCTCGCCAACGGCGGCAGCGCCGGCGTCCAGGCCCTCGCCGACGACCTCGTCGCCGGCACCCGCATCGCCATGGCCATGGTCGGTGCCTCCCGCCTCGACCACCTCACACCCGACCTCCTCCGATGGGAATCATGACCACCGTCATCGACACCGCCACCAGCACGGACGTCCCAGCCGCGCTGCGCGACCACCTCCCGGCGCACGCCGTCGACACCGCCCCCGAGCTCCTCGAGGCGTACTCCACCGACTGGACCCGCATCCTGCCGCCGTCGCCCGCCGCGGCCCTGGTGCGTCCGTCCACCGTCGAGGAGGTGCAGGCGACGCTGCGGGTCGCGCACTCCCTCGGGGTGCACGTCGTCGTTCGCGGCGCCGGCAGCGGTCTCGCCGGGGGAGCCTCGGCCATCGCGGGCGGCATCATCCTCTCGACCGAGCGGCTGAACCGCATCCTCGAGATCAGCCCCGGCGACGAGCTCGCCGTGGTGCAGCCCGGCGTGATTACCGCCGACCTCGACCGCGCCGCGGGCGAGTTCGGCCTGCGCTACGCCCCCGACCCCGCCTCGAGCGAGGTGTCGAGCATCGGCGGCAACATCGCCACGAACGCGGGCGGCCTGCGCTGCGCCAAGTACGGCGTCACCCGCGAGTCGGTGCTGGCGCTCGATGTCGTGCTCGCCGACGGCACCCTCCTCTCGGTGGGGCACCGCAGCATCAAGGGCGTCACGGGTTTCGACCTGGTCGGCCTGTTCGTCGGCAGCGAGGGCACCCTCGGTGTCGTCGTCGGCGCGACCCTGCGGCTGCGTCCCCTCCCGGTGCGCACCGAGACACTCGTCGTGTTCACCGACTCGCTCGCGGTCGCGGGCGCCGCCGTCGAGGCGATCGTGCTGAGCGGCGTCCAGCCGTCGATCGTCGAGCTCCTCGACGAGGCCACGCTGCACAACATCGACGCGCACTCCGGCAGCGATCTCGCCGCGCACGGCAGGGCGCTGCTGCTCATCCAGACCGACGGCTACGGCGCCGACCGCGAGGCCCAGCGCCTGCTCGAGGTGACCGCCTCGGTCGGCGCGCACGGGCGCCGGGTCGAGGGCGCCGAGGCGGAACGGTTCGTCGAGCTGCGTCGCTCCGGCCGCGGACCCCAGCCCGAGCTGTGGGGCATCGGCGAGGATGTCGCGGTGCCACGCTCCCGGCTGGTGGAAATGATCCTCGCGATCGAGGAGATCGGCGCGCGCCACGGCCTCCTCGTCTCCACCGTCGCGCACGCCGGCGACGGCAACCTTCACCCCGGGCTCTCGATCGCCAAGCGCCCCGGCGAGACCGGGCCGCCCGCCGTGCTCGAGACCGCCGCCGACGAACTGGTGCGGGCCGCCCTCGCCCTCGGCGGCACCCTCACCGGAGAGCACGGCGTCGGCCTGGTCAAACGCCAGTGGCTCGCCGCCGAGCTGGGCGAGGAACAGCTCGCCCTGCAGCGCTCCCTCAAGCACACCTTCGACCCGACCGGCGTCTTCGCCGCCGGCTTCCTCCAGGAGATCCGATGACCACGACCACCAGCCTGCCTCCGGCCCTCGCCGCCCGGGTGACCGACCTCCGCTCGCCGTCCGCGTTCGGTTCGGTGCTCGGCGACGTCCGCTCCGACGCGATCGCCCTCACCGGCGGATCGCCTGCCCTCGAGGCGCTGCCGCGCGAGGCCCTCGTCGCCGCGACGGCGACCGTGCTCGCCGACGCCCCGCGCGCCGCCCGAGCCCTCGACTACTCCGCGCACCAGGGCCACGCCGGCCTGCGCGAGTGGATCGCCGCCCGCGAGGGCGTCGATGCCGGCCGGGTCGTCATCTCGAACGGCGCGCTGCACGCGCTCTCGCTGACCTTCCTCGCGACGGTCGACCCCGGCGACACGGTCGTCGTGGAGGACCCGGTCTACCCGCTCGTCGCCAAGGTGCTGCAGCTCGCCGAGGCCCGGGTCGAGGCCGTGCCGGTCGACGCGGACGGACTCGACGTCGCCGAACTGGAGCGCCGCCTCGAGGCTGGCCTCCGCGCACGCGCGCTCTACGTCGTCCCCGACTTCCACAATCCCACCGGCCGCGTGCTCTCCGCCGGGCGCCGCGAGCGCCTCGTCGAGCTCGCCGAGCTCTACGGTTTTCTCGTCGTCTCCGACAACCCGTACGTCGAGCTGCGCGGCACCGGCGACCGGCTTGCCGACCTCGATCTGTCGAGCGACCGGGTCGTGCACGTCAACACGTTCTCGAAGACCCTCGGCCCCGGCCTGCGACTGGGCTGGGCGGTGCTCCCCGCCGCCGTCGTGCCCGGGTTCCTCGACCTGCGGTCGCGCCTCGACCAGCACGCGTCGAGCCTCACGCAGGAGATCGTGGCCGAGTACGTGGGCGGTGGTGCCTTCGACGAACTGGTCGCCGCGGCATCCGCCCTCTACCGTCGCCGGGCCGTGACCTTCACGGACGCGCTGTCCGAGGCGCTCGGCGACGCCGTCGCGGTGTCCGCCCCCGACGGCGGTGTCTTCGCCTGGCCGCGCCTCGTCGACGACCGCGTGAGCGTGGCCGACTTCGCCCGGTCCGCCGCCGCGAACGGCGTGCTCGTGATCCCCGGCGAGCAATTCGCCGTCGACAGCCCCGACGCCGCGCGGCACTTCCGCGCCTCGTTCGGGCAGCAGAATAAAGAGACGCTCGTCGAGGCGGCAGCACGCCTCGGCACCGCCTACGCCGAACTGGAGACGACCGTATGACCATCGAGATCCGCGAATCGCACTGGGACAGCCCCGAGGCTGTCGGCCTGCGCCGCGAGATGGACGCCGAGATCCACCCGCGCTATGCGGACCTGTTCGAGGGCACAGACGCGCCGCCCGCCGTCGACACGGCGGCGATCGTGTTCACCCTCGTCGCGTTCGACGGCGACCAGCCCGTCGCGACCGCGTCGCTCAAGAACACGGACGGATTCTCCGAGGTCAAACGCGTCTTCGTCGCCGGGTCGCACCGCCGCCAGAACCTCGCGGCCCGGATCCTCGCCGCCGTCGAGCAGCGGGCCCTCGCCCTCGGGGTGAGCGACCTCGTGCTGCAGACCGGCCTGCGCCAGCCCGAGGCGATCGCGCTGTACGAGCGCGAGGGGTGGATGCTCATCCCGCCGTTCGGCCCATACGCTCACGACACGGTCGTCAGCCGCTGCTTCGCCAAGCCGCTCGCCCCGCTCGTCGTCGCCGTCGAGCTGCCGGCCGTCGGAGCCGCCGCGACGCTCGTTCCGCAGACGCTCGCCGCCCTGAGCGGGTTCGCCGACGCCGGCGTCGACCTCGCGATCATCGCCGACGACCTGCGCGCCCCCGCCGACGGTCTCGCCCGGGTCGATGCGGCCACCCTCGCCGCCTTCGCCGCCCCCGTCGTGCCCCGCATCGGACTCGCCCCGGCCATCCCGACCACCCACTCCGAGCCCTTCCACCTCTCGAAGGCCGTGCAGACCCTCGACCACGCCTCGCTCGGTCGAGCCGCCTGGCAGGTCACCGTCTCCACCTCCGCCGAGGAGGCCGCGTTCTTCGGCCGCAAGGCGGCGGTCGACGAGGACGAGGCGTGGGCCGAAGCCGAGGAGGCCATCGAGGTCGCCGAGCGGCTCTGGGACTCCTGGGAGGACGACGCCGAAATCCGGGATGTCGCGAGCGGCCGTTTCATCGACCGGGACAGGGTGCACCACATCGACTTCGAGGGCCGCTTCTTCTCGGTGCGCGGACCCTCCATCGTGCCGCGCAGCCCACAGGGGAGGCCCCCGATCGTGATCTCCGCGACGAGCGCGGCGTCGCTCGACGTCGCGGCCCGTCGCGCGGACGTGATCCGCGTCGAACCGTCCCGCGTCGCCGCGGCCCGTGCCGCGGTGGCCGAGGCCGGCCGGGCCGGGGCCGTGACGGTCCTCGTCGACGTGGCCGTGGCATCCGGCCAGTCGACCGCCGTGCGTGACACGCTCGCCACCCTGCGTCACCACACTGGCGCCGACGGTGCCGTGCTCGTCTTCGCCGACACCCCCACCGACGACCTCGCACCGGCGATCGCGCCGTTTACGCGCGAGGCGACGGGCACCCTGCGCGACCGGCTGGGCCTCGCGCGGCCGGCGAGCCGCTACATCCGTACCCTCGAAGGAGCAGCACTGTGAGCACCGCCAAGAAGCAGATCCACCTGGCCGCGCACTTCCCGGGAGTGAACAGCACGACTATCTGGTCGGATCCCGCCTCGGGCAGCCAGATCGACTTCTCGTCGTTCGAACACTTCGCGGCGACCGCGGAGCGGGGCAAGCTCGACTTCCTGTTCCTCGCCGAGGGCCTGCGCCTGCGCGAGCACAAGGGCGAGATCCACGACCTCGACGTCGTCGGCCGCCCCGACACCCTCACCGTGCTCGCTGCTGTCGCGGCGATCACGGAGCACCTCGGCGTCGTCGGCACGATCAACACGACGTTCAACGAGCCGTTCGAACTCGCCCGCCAGCTCGCCTCGCTCGAACTCGTGTCGGGCGGACGCTCCGGCTGGAACATCGTCACCAGCAACGACGCGTTCACCGGCGAGAACTTCCGCCGCGGCGGATTCCTCGGCAACCCCGACCGGTACACGCGCGCGGCGGAGTTCGTCGACGTGGCCACCGCGCTCTGGCAGGGCGCGGGCGTCGAGCACCACGGCGAGTTCTTCGACGTCGTCGGACCGCTTTCCGTTCCGGTTAGCCCCCAGGGCAAGCCCGTCATCCTGCAGGCCGGCGTCTCCGACGAGGGCCGCGACCTCGCCGCCCGCTACGCCGACGCGATCTTCTCGCCGTTCGCCGACCTCGCGAAGGGCCGGGAGTTCTACGCCGACATCCAGGAGCGGCTCGCCCGGTTCGGCCGCGCGCCGGACTCGCTGAAGATCCTGCCGGGCGCCAGCTTCGTGCTCGGCGACACCGAGCGGGAGGCTACCGAGCGCTACGACTACGAGCGGCGTGCCCAGGTCAGCGCCGCCACGGCGATCCGCACCGTGGAGGCCGTGTGGGGCCGTGACCTGTCGGAGTACGACCCCGACGGTCCGCTTCCGTCGATCGACCTCGTCGTCGACGAGGACATCACCGCCGGGCGGGCCAAGACCCACCGCGACAGCCGGGGCACCGCGCAGCAGTGGCTCGACCGTGCCGAGGCCGAGGGGCTGACCCTCCGCGAGGCAGTGATCACCCAGCAGAGCAGGGGAGTGCTCGTCGGCACACCCGAGCAGGTCGCGGACCGCATCGACGAGTTCGTGCAGACCGAGGCGAGCGACGGATTCATCCTCGTGCCGTCGATCACGCCGTCGGGACTCGACGAGTTCGTCGACAAGGTGATCCCGCTGCTGCAGGAGCGCGGGTCGTTCCGCACCGACTACGAGGGAGCGACGCTGCGGGAGAACCTCTTCGCACACTAGCGGGTCGAGCCTGCGCGGTGGAGCTATGGGAATCGCGCCAGCGATTCCGCGACCCCAGCGCCGACTGAGCCTGCGAAGGAGGGAAACGAGGAACTACTTTCGCCGCACCCGCAGGATGCGATACCCCTTGTTCGTCGCCGTGCGCACGAACGTGAACTCCTCGGGGAACGTCGCCTGCATCCAGCGGTGCAGCGAATCCGAACCGAGGTTGCGCTGCACCACGAGCCAGCCGTCCGACCCGAGGTCGAGACGGGGCAGCCACTTCTCGAGCAGCCCGTGCAGTTCGTTCTTGCCGACGCGGATCGGCGGGTTCGACCAGATGGTCGTGAACGTCACGTCGTCGGGCACTTGGTCGGGCGTGACCGCGTTGATGTTCGTGGCGCCCACGATCTCGGCGTTGCGGCGCACCAGGTCGAGCGCGCGCTCGTTGACGTCGACAGCCCACACCGTGCTGCGCGGAGACTCGAGCGCGAGGGTCAGGGCGATCGGACCCCAGCCGCAGCCGAGGTCGAGGACGTTGCCGCCCGGGGGCGGGGCCGGGACGTTCGAGAGCAGCACCTGCGTGCCGGTGTCGATGTGTTCGGGACTGAAAATGCCGTTGGAGGTCTGGAGTTCGTAGAGTCTGCCGGCGATGCGGGCGTGAATCGTACGAAGTTTGAGTTCACTCTCCGGGGACGCGGCGAAGTAGTGCTCATTTGACATGCACCGAACCTACCGAAGTCCGGGCGAGTAGGGTTAATGATAATGAGCGAAAAAGTAGACACCCCGGTAGACAACGACGACGTGGTATCGCGGGTTTTGGCCAATGCAACCGGGCCGAGCGCCAGCCACACGGTTTTCGGTTCCGGCAGCGCACAGGCGCTGCAGAACGGATCCGACTATTCGGTGAGCCGTGACGGCGAACAGTTCGACCGCGAAGACCGCCAGGCGCTGCGCCGGGTCGCCGGACTCTCCACCGAACTCGACGACGTCACCGAGGTCGAGTACCGGCAGCTGCGCATCGAGCGCGTCGTGCTGATCGGTATCTACACCCAGGGCACCACCGTCGACGCCGAGAACTCCATGCGCGAGCTGTACGCCCTCGCAGAGACCGCGGGCGCCGTCGTCCTCGACGGCCTGCTGCAGCGCCGCGCGACCCCCGACCCCAGCACCTACTTCGGCAAGGGCAAGGCCGAGGAGCTGCGCGACATCGTCGCGGCCAACGGCGCCGACACCGTGATCGCCGACACCGAGCTCGCGCCCAGCCAGCGGCGCGCACTCGAAGACGTGGTCAAGGTCAAGGTCATCGACCGCACCGCCGTCATCCTCGACATCTTCAGCCAGCACGCTAAGAGCCGCGAGGGCAAGGCGCAGGTCGAACTCGCCCAGCTCGAGTACATGCTGCCGCGACTGCGTGGTTGGGGTGAGGCGCTCTCCCGTCAGGGTGGTGGCGCCGGCGGTTCCGGCGACGGCATGGGCAGCCGTGGCCCCGGTGAGACGAAGATCGAACTCGACCGTCGCCGCATCCACACCCGCATGTCCCGACTGCGCAAGCAGATCAAGGGCTTCGCGCCCGCCCGCGAGGCGAAGCGCGCCAACCGCAACCGCTTCGAGGTTCCGAGCGTGGCGATCGTCGGCTACACCAACGCCGGCAAGTCCAGCCTGCTGAACCACATCACGAGCGCCGGTGTGCTCGTAGAGAACGCCCTGTTCGCGACCCTCGACGCCACGGTGCGCAAGTCGGTCACCGCCGACGGCCGCCCGTACACGCTCACCGACACCGTCGGCTTCGTGCGCAACCTGCCCCACCAGCTGGTGGAGGCGTTCCGGTCGACGCTCGAGGAAGTCGGCGAGAGCGACGTCATCGTGCACGTCGTCGACGCGTCGCACCCCGATCCCGCCAGCCAGCTCGCGACAGTGCGCGATGTGATCGGCGAGGTCGACGCGCGCGACATCCCCGAGATCGTCGTCTTCAACAAGGTCGACCTGCTGCAGGACGACGACCAGCGTCTCCTGCTGCGAGCCCTCGAACCGAACGCCATCTTCGTCTCCGCGCGCACGGGCGAGGGCGTCGCCGAGCTGCAGGCACGCATCGCCGAACTCGTACCCAGCCCGAACGTGCGCGTCGAACTGCTCGTGCCGTACGACCGCGGCGACGTGGTGGCGAGCCTGCACGACCGCGGCCGCATCCTCAGCACCGAGTACGTCGAGGGCGGTACCCACGTCACGGCGATGGTCAACGCGATCGACGAGAGCGCGCTGCGCGAGTTCGCCGTCGTCACGGCCTGAGTTCGCGGCTTTCCCGCGAAAAATCTGACAACTGTCGCGTAAAACCGCCACCTCGTAACAGAACGCAACCTCCCTCCCGGCGGCTCCGAGCCGCCGCTAATCTGATCTCGTCGCCGCAGCGTGTGCGGCGCGGAGCGACAGCCGAGCCCGGCACCCGCCCACACCGAATCAGATAGTTGTGACCGGAGGGCCAGGTGAATTCAGTATGTCCGTCGCGCCATTGACAGCACTGCAGACGCCGACATTCTCGTTCGAGCTGTACCCGCCGCGGTCCGCTGCCGCCGAGCAGACGCTCCTCCGGTCGATCGAACACCTCGTCGCCGCCGGGCCCGAGTTCATCTCGGTCACCTACGGCGCGAACGGGTCGTCGCGAAACTCGTCGCTCGCGGTGCTGCTGCGCCTGCTCGAGCAGACCGACGTCAGCGCGATGGCGCACCTCACCTGCGTCGGCTCGTCCTACGCCGACGCGACTCGGCTCATCCGCGAGTTCCTCGACGCGGGCGTCACCAGCTTCCTCGCCCTCCGCGGCGACCCGCCCGCGGGCGCGGTCGAGGGCGACCGCTTCCTCGGCGACCTCGGCAGCGCGGGGGAGCTCGTCCAGCTCATCCACCGGGTGCAGGCCGAGCGCGACCAGTTCAGCCTCAACGACATCCCGGGCTTCCCCGGCGCCAAGCGCCTCAGCAGCGGCCACAAGGTCACCATCGCCGTCGCCGCGTTCCCGAACGGCCACCCGCGGTCGCGATCGGTCGAGCAGGATCTCGACACGCTCCTCGCCAAGGAGGCGGCGGGAGCGAACCTCGCGATCACGCAGCTGTTCTTCCACGCCGACGACTACCTCGGCTTCCTCGACAAGGCCAGGGCCGCCGGCGTGACCATGCGCATCCTGCCGGGAATCATGCCGGTGCTGAGCCCGCAGCGGCTGCGGCGCATCGTCCAGCTCACCGACGAGACCCTGCCGACCGACCTCCTCCGCCGGCTCGAGGCCGAGCGGACGCCCGAGGGCCAGGCGGCCGTCGGCATCGAGCACGCCATCGACCTCGGCAGCGCCGTGCTCGAGGGGACGGGCGGCGACAGCCCCGGCATCCATCTCTACACCTTCAACCAGCACGAGGCGGTGCTCGACGTCCTCCGAGGATGCCGCCTCCTCGAACCCGTCACCACCGAACACAACTAAGGAAGCACCATGAGCACCCCTTTCCCCACGGGCACGATCCTCGGCTACCCGCGCATCGGCCGTCGGCGCGAGTTGAAGAAGGCCGTCGAGTCCTTCTGGGCCGGCCGCATCACCGCCGACGAGCTGGAGGCGGCTGCCGCAGAGCTGCGCGCCGTCACCCGTGAGCGCCTCGTCGGGCTCGGCCTCGGCGCCACCGACTCCTCGATCCCCGAGGCCTTCTCCTTCTACGACCAGGTGCTCGATGCCGCGGTGACCGTCGGCGCCGTGCCCAGCCGCTTCCAGCGTCTCGTCCGCGAGGACGGCACCCTCGACCTCGCCGGCTACTTCACGATCGCCCGCGGCGAGGGCAACGACGTCCCCGCCGAGATGACGAAGTGGTTCGAGTCCAACTACCACTACCTCGTGCCCGAGATCGGGCCCGAGACCGAGTTTCACCTCGCCTCGGACCGCCTGCTGCGCGAGGTCGCCGAGGCCACCACCTCCGGTTACCGCACGCGCCCGGTCATCGTCGGCCCGATCACGTTCCTGCTGTTGAGCAAGCCGAGCGAGGGCGCGCCGGCCGACTACCGTCCACTCGACCGCCTCGACGACCTGCTGCCCGTCTACGCCGAGCTCATCGCGGGCCTCACCGCCGTGGGCGCCGAGTGGGTGCAGTTCGACGAGCCCGCGCTCGTGAGCGAGTCGATCGAGGTCGACCGTGCCACCGTGCTCGAGGCCACCGCCCGTGCCTACGAGCTGCTCGGCGCGGTTCCCGCCCGCCCGCAGATCTTCGTCGCGGCTCCGTACGGTTCGCTCGACGACGCCCTGCCCGTGCTGCTCGCGTCGCCCGTCGAGGCCGTGGGGCTCGACCTGGTGAAGGGTTCGGTCCCTGAGCTTGTCGAAGGGCGCGCTTCGACAGGCTCAGCGACCGAGAAGACCCTCGTCGGCGGAGTCGTCGACGGCCACAACATCTGGCGCGGCGACCTCGATGCCGCATTCGCCACGCTCGAGTCGCTGCGCGCGCTCTCGCCCAACGTCGCCGTGTCGAGCTCGACCAGCCTGTTCCACACCCCGCACTCGATCACCGACGAGCCCGCGCTCGACAACCGCCTGAAGAGCTGGCTCGCGTTCGCCGACGAGAAGGTGGCACAGATCGCCGCGCTCGCGACGGGTCTCGCCGAGGGGCGTGACGCCATCGCGGAGACGCTGGACGCGGCATCCGTCGCCCTGAAGGACCGCCGGGACGCCCCCGGCGTGCGCGACGGAGCCGTGCGTGCGCGTGCCGCCGCCCTCACCGACGCCGACTTCCACCGTGGAGACTACGACGAGCGCCAGTCGGCACAGGATGCCGCTCTGGGACTGCCCTTCCTGCCGACGACCACCATCGGATCGTTCCCGCAGACCGGCGACATCCGCAAGGCGCGCGCCGCCAACGCCCGCGGCGACATCAGCGATGCCGAGTACACCGAGTTCCTCAAGGCGGAGATCAAGAGCGTCGTCGACCTCCAGGAGGAGATCGGCATCGACGTCATCGTGCACGGCGAGCCCGAGCGCAACGACATGGTGCAGTACTTCGCCGAGAACCTCGACGGGTTCGCGGTCACCCAGAACGGCTGGGTGCAGTCGTACGGCAGCCGCTGTACGCGTCCGTCGCTGCTCTGGGGCGACGTGTCGCGCCCGGCGCCGATCACGGTCGACTGGTCCGCCTACACGCAGACGCTCACCGAGAAGCCGGTCAAGGGTATGCTCACCGGCCCCGTGACGATCCTCGCCTGGAGCTTCGTGCGCGACGACCAGCCGCTCGCCGACACCGCGAACCAGGTCGCCCTCGCGCTGCGCGACGAGATCACCGACCTCGAAGCCGCCGGCATCGGCGTCATCCAGGTCGACGAGCCCGCGCTGCGCGAACTGCTGCCGCTCAAGCTCGCCGACCAGCCGTCCTACCTCGACTGGTCGGTCGGATCCTTCCGCCTCGCCACCTCGGGCGTCGCACCGCGCACGCAGATCCACACGCACCTCTGCTACTCGGAGTTCGGCGTCGTCATCGACGCGATCAACCTCCTCGACGCCGACGTGACCTCGATCGAGGCCGCCCGCTCGAAGATGGACGTCGTGCCCGAGATCAAGTCGTCGGGCTTCGGCCGCGGCATCGGCCCGGGTGTCTACGACATCCACTCGCCCCGGGTACCGTCGGTCGACGAGGTCACCGAGCTGATCGACATCGCGCTCGGGTCGATCCCGAACCGCCAGGTCTGGGTCAACCCCGACTGCGGCCTGAAGACGCGCGGCTACACCGAGACGGTCGACTCGCTGCGCAATGTCGTGGCCGCGACGAAGGCCGTGCGGGAGCGCGTCGGCGCGTAAGCGCTGTATCCCACTCGTGGGCCGGGCGGCAAGGGTCGCCCGGCCCCGCGTGGCAGGGCCAACAATGGGCCATGCCCTTCACGCCGAGCCACGTGGCCGCGGTGCTGCCGTTCGCTCGGACGCCGCTTCTGCCCGCCGGGCTGGTGATCGGCAGCATGGTCCCCGACCTGTTCTACTTCGTTCCGGTCGACATCCCGCGGGAGTTCTCCCACTCGCCGCTCGGCGCGGTCACCCTCGACCTGGGCGTCGGGGCGCTGCTGTTCGCGCTCTGGCGGTGGATCTTCCGCCGACCGGTCATGGATCTGGCGCCGCTCTGGGTGCGCGGGCGCTTCGCGACGGCCGAGATCGGCCTGCGTGGCAGGACAGGTGAGGGCGGGATGCCGTGGGCCGGCTTCTGCCTGCTGCTCGCGTCGTCCTTGCTCGTCGGCATCGCCAGCCACCTGCTCTGGGATGCGGCGACCCATCGCGGCCTGATCACCGACGTGTTCCCGCTGTTGCTGAGCGAGGCCGGACCGATGCGCCTCACCGCCTGGCTGCAGCACGGGAGCAGCGTGCTGGGCACGGTCGTCGTGCTGGTCTGGATCGGGTGGTGGGCCAGTCACACGCCGCTCGGGGAACCGGCGCCCAGCCGGCTCACGACCGCGGGCCGGGCGATCGCGGTCGCCGGGCTGGTGGCCGTGGGGCTCGCTCTCGGCGGGTACTACTGGGTCGCCGGCATCCGGACCGGCCTGTCGCCCGTCGACTCGACGCTGGTGTTCCGGTCGGTGCGGCTGACGATCGGCGCCGCCGGATTGTTCGCGGCGCTGCTGTCGCTGATCTGGTGGACGCTGCCCGGCTACTCGCGGGCGCGGTCGGCCGCCTAGGACTCTTCTAGACCGAGCGGAGGACCGCGACGACCTTGCCGAGCACCTCGGCGTAGTCGCCGAGGATCGGGGCGAACTGGCTGTTGCGGGGGAGCAGCCAGGTGTGGCCGTCGCGCTGCTGGAAGACCTTGACCGTCGCCTCGTCGTCGAGCATCGCCGCGACGATATCGCCGTTCTCGGCGTTCTTCTGCTGACGTACGACGATCCAGTCGCCGTCGCAGATCGCGGCGTCGATCATCGAGTCGCCGACGACTTTGAGCATAAAGAGCTCGCCCTTGCCGACGAGCTGGCGGGGGAGCGGGAAGACCTCGTCGATCTGCTGTTCGGCGGTGATCGGGATGCCGGCGGCGATACGTCCGACAAGAGGCACCATCGCGGCATCGCCCACCGAGACGGTGCTGACCGGTTCGTCGGGTTCTTGGCTCGGCGTCTCGATCAGGATCTCGAGGGCGCGCGGACGCTTGGGGTCGCGGCGGAGGTAGCCGCTCAGCTCGAGCTGGTTGAGCTGGTGGGTGACGCTGGAGAGGGAGGAGAGCCCGACGGCGTCGCCGATCTCGCGCATGCTCGGCGGGTAGCCCTGGGTCTGTACCGAACGCTGGATGACGTCGAGGATCGCGAGCTGCTTGTCGCTCAGGCTCTTGCGGCGACGGGTGCCGGGTTTGTCCGCGCCGAGCCTGTCACCACCGGTGCGTCCGGTCGTCTCGTCGCTCATGTGCACTCCAATGTCGGTGGCTGGTGATTGCCTCTTCTTAGACATTCGAAACAGTATCCGCAATAACCGCCCAAAACAAACACCTATTCGAGTGTGTCGCGAAAAGATTCGTCTACATATTCGAATAATCGCTTGCACGAGTCTTAATTCGAATGTATGTTCGGAACAAAGCTTCGTATCCGGCATTCCCGGCCGAGTGTCGGATACGAAACCCTCACGGGACACAGCATCCCGGTTGGTGCGGCACCCAGTAGGTACGGCACCCAGGTCGGCAGGCGAATGAACGAGAAGGAGCAGCACATGAGTACAGCAGTCATCACCACCACCGTTACGGACAACAGTGTCGCTCCGCTCGTTCGGGTCGGGCAGCCGCGACTGCGCCTCACCAAGCGCGGCCGTGCCGTCTTCACCGGCCTCGCCGCGACCCCCGTGGTCGTCGCCGTCATGCTGCTCGCCCTCAACGGCGGCGGCGCCACCGCGACCTCCGCCGACGGGGGAGCGCTCGAGCAGGTCACCCTGCAGGCCGGACAGTCCCTCTGGGACCTCGCCGAAGAGATCGCACCCGGCACCGACCCGCGCGACGTGATCAGCGACATCCTCGCGGTCAACGACCTCGGCGGCGGCAGTGTTCAGGCCGGCCAGCGTCTCGACCTCCCGGCCGAGTACAGCAGCGTCGAGTAGGTCGAGTAGCACCTCCCGTCTCACCCGGGGCGCGCGAGTCGCGGCTGTCTCGCCGCCGCTAGCGTTCCGGCATGCTCCGGATACTGCTCCGTGTTCTCGTATTCCTCGGCTCTGCCGCCCTCGGGCTGCTCGCCGCTGCCTGGCTGATCCCGGCGGTCGACCTGTCGCCCGTCGGCTTCGTCACCGCGGTCCTCGTGTTCGCCCTCGCGCAGAGCCTGCTCGCGCCGGTCGTCTCACGCATCGCCGCGAGGGCCGCACCCGCGTTCCTCGGCGGCATCGGGCTTGTCTCGACCGTGGTCGCCCTCTTCGTGGCGACGCTCTTCCCGAACGGCCTGCACATTACGGGCTGGCGCGCCTGGGTGCTCGCACCCG
Source organism: Conyzicola lurida (assembly GCF_014204935.1). Taxonomy (NCBI): domain Bacteria; kingdom Bacillati; phylum Actinomycetota; class Actinomycetes; order Micrococcales; family Microbacteriaceae; genus Conyzicola; species Conyzicola lurida. The sequence goes on from NZ_JACHMJ010000001.1 coordinate 1,206,267, forward strand.
TGATCGTCTGGCTCGTCACGGCTCTCGCGACCTTGGTGCTGTCGCCGTTCGTGCCGCGGCCCGGGGGCGAGGCGAAGCCGTCGGCGCGCGGCCGCCGTGCACGGTGAAGTCGCGGGTTTCGACGAGACCCTAGGCTAGACGGGTGGCCCAACTCTCCGATCTCCCCATCCGCGACGACCTCCGAGGACAGACACCGTACGGTGCTCCCCAGAAGGCGGTGCGGGTCGCCCTCAACGTCAACGAGAACTCGCACCCGATCCCGGCGGACGTCGCCGTCGACATCGTCGAGTCGCTGGCCGCGGCCATCCTCTCGGTGAACCGCTACCCCGACCGCGAGTTCACCGAGCTGCGCGAGAGCCTCGCGGCCTACCTCAACTTCTCGGTCGAGCCTGCGACGCGCCTCACCGCCGACAACATCTGGGCGGCCAACGGGTCGAACGAGGTGCTCCAGCAGATCCTGCAGGCCTTCGGCGGCCCCGGGCGCAGCGTGCTCGGATTCCCTCCCACCTATTCGATGCACTCGATCATCGCGAACGGCACCGGCACGCGCTGGATCGCCGGCGAGCGGGACGCCGACTACGAGCTGTCGCCCGAGACCGTCACACGCTGGATCGAGGAGACCCAGCCCGACGTCGTCTTCCTCTGCTCGCCGAACAACCCGACCGGCACGCCGCTCTCGATCGAGACGATCGAAGCCGCCTACGCGGCATCCAGCGGCATCGTCGTCGTCGACGAGGCGTACGCCGAGTTCGCGCCGGAGGACGTTCGCAGCGCGGTCACCCTGCTCGACGGCCGCGATCGCCTGCTCGTCTCGCGCACCATGAGCAAGGCCTTCGCCTTCGCGGGTGCGCGCGTCGGCTACCTCGCCGCCGACCCCGCCGTCACCGACGCCCTGCGTCTCGTGCGTCTGCCGTACCACCTCTCCGCGCTCACCCAGGCCGCGGCCATCGCCGCCCTGCGCCACGCTCCCGAGATGCTGGCGATGGTGGACAACATCCGCGACCAGCGCGACCGTCTGCTCGTCGAGCTGCCGAAGCTCGGCTACCCGGTGCTCAACAGCTGGGCCAACTTCGTGATGTTCGGCGGCGTCGCGGACTCGCACGCGCTGTTCGAAGCGCTGCTCGAGCAGGACATCCTCGTGCGCGACGTCGGCATCCCGAACCACATCCGCGTGACGGCCGGAACGGAAGCGGAGACCACCGCGTTCCTCGCGGCCCTCGCCGCTCTGTAGACCGGCCACCCGGGGCCGCGCCGTGCCCGCACTGCACGGCCCCGTGGCATCCGCCCACTCTCGATAGAATCGACCAATGAGTACAGAACCCCGCACCGCGAGCATCACCCGCGAAACGAGCGAGTCCAGCATCGAACTGTCGATCAACCTCGACGGCACCGGTGTCTCCGACATCCAGTCGTCCGTGCCGTTCTACGACCACATGCTCACCGCGTTCTCGAAGCACTCCCTGATCGACCTGACCGTCAAGGCCACGGGCGACACCCACATCGACGTGCACCACACAGTCGAAGACATCGGCATCGCGCTCGGCCTCGCCCTCAAGCAGGCGCTCGGCGACAAGGCCGGCATCTCGCGATACGGCGACGCCCTCGTGCCCCTCGACGAGGCGCTCGTGCAGGCCGTGGTCGACATTTCCGGCCGCCCCTACCTCGTGTACACCGGCGAGCCCGAGGGCTTCGAGATGCACCTCATCGGCGGGCACTTCACCGGGTCGATGGTGCGGCACGTCTTCGAGGCCATCACCTTCAACGCCGGACTGACCGTGCACGTCACCGTGCTCGGCGGCCGCGACCCGCACCACATCGCCGAGGCCGAGTTCAAGGCGTTCGCGCGCGCCATGCGCAAGGCCGTCGAACCCGATCCCCGCGTCACCGGCATCCCGTCGACGAAGGGCGCACTGTGAGCGCCGCCCCGTCCGTCGTGGTGCTCGACTACGGGTCGGGCAACGTCCACTCCGCCGCGAAGGCGCTCGAGCTCGCCGGCGCCCGCGTCGAACTGACCGCCGACCGCGGCCGTGCGCTGGCGGCCGACGGCCTGTTCGTGCCCGGTGTCGGCGCGTTCTCCGCCGTCGCCGAAGCCCTGGCCAAGGTCGGCGGGGGAGCGCTCATCGAGAAGCGACTCATCGCCAACAAGCCGGTCATGGGGATCTGCGTCGGTATGCAGGTCATGTTCGAGCACGGCACTGAGCGCGGCAACCAAGAGCCGGGTCTCGGCGAATGGCCGGGGTCGGTCACCGAGCTGGACTCGCCCGTGCTCCCACACATGGGCTGGAACACCGTCGACGCGCCCGAAGACTCCCGGCTCTTCGCCGGAATCCGCGACGAGCGCTTCTACTTCGTGCACTCCTACGGGGCGCAGCAGTGGGAACTCGACCCGCAGCCGCCGTTCACCGCGCCGCTGGTGACCTGGGCCGAACACGGCTCGCGGTTCATCGCCGCCGTCGAGAACGGGCCGCTGACCGCGACCCAGTTCCACCCCGAGAAGTCGGGTCAGCCCGGCATCCGGCTTCTGACCAACTGGCTCGAAACCCTCTAAACCGGGCCCGAGAGTACTATCGAGTGTTTGCGCGCTTCCACCGCGAACATCTCCCGAAGAAAGAACGGCAATGAGCGAGTTCAGCACCACCCCGAAACTCACCCTCCTCCCCGCGGTCGACGTGGCCGACGGCAAGGCCGTGCGCCTGACCCAGGGCGAGGCCGGCTCGGAGACGAGCTACGGCGACCCCATGGATGCCGCTGACGAGTGGATCTCGCAGGGTGCCGAGTGGATCCACCTCGTCGACCTCGACGCCGCCTTCGGCCGCGGCAACAACCGCCACGTGATCGAGAAGGTCATCAAGAACTCCCCGCGCAGCGTGAACATCGAGCTGTCGGGCGGCATCCGCGACGACGCGAGCCTCGAAGCCGCCCTGCAGACCGGCGCCAAGCGCATCAACCTCGGCACCGCCGCGCTCGAGAACCCCGAGTGGGCGGCCCACGTCATCGCCGAGTTCGGCGAGGCCATCGCCGTCGGCCTCGACGTGCGCGGCACCACGCTCGCTGCCCGCGGCTGGACCCAGGAGGGCGGCGACCTCTGGACCGTGCTCGACCGCCTCGAGAAGGCCGGCTGCAGCCGCTACGTCGTCACCGACGTCACCAAGGACGGCACGCTGCAGGGCCCGAACCTCGAACTGCTGTCGCAGGTCATGGAGCGCACCCACAAGCCCGTCATCGCCTCCGGCGGCATCTCGAACCTCGACGACATCGCCGAGCTGCGCGCGCTCGTGCCCCAGGGCCTCGAGGGCGCGATCGTCGGCAAGGCGCTCTACGCGAAGGCGTTCACCCTCGCGGAAGCGCTCGACGTCGCCGGCGACTGATCATGTCTGACCACCACGACCACCACCGCCCCACACCGGGCGGTGGGGGAGTCGACTCCGCCGGCACGCCGTGGGAGGGTCGCCACTTCGAACCGAACACCAGCGCCGACGACGACGGCTCCGCCCCCGAACGCCTGATCGAGGCGCTGCGCCGGTTCTCGAGCCGCGAGCTCGGCGAGGCCGACGTCGTCGACGCGCTGCGCGACTCGCGCCTGCTCATCCCGCTCGTCGCCCACCTGGGCGAGGCGGGCCAGAACGAGCACGGCCAGCTCGTCGACAAGACCCAGGAACTGTCGATCATCACTGTCTCCGGCCCCGACGGCCGCAACGTGCTGCCGGTGTTCACCTCGGTCGACGCGATGAGCCACTGGAACCCGAAGGCCCGCCCCGTGCCCGCGACCGCGGTGCGCGTGGCCCTGGCCGCCGCGAACGAGCAGACCGACCTCGTGGTGCTCGACCCGACCTCGCCGACCGAGTTCGTCATCCGCCGTCCCGCGCTCTGGGCGATCGCGCAGTCCCTGCCGTGGACCCCGAGCTTCCTCGACGAAGAAGTTCTCGATGCTTTCGCGGATGCCGCGTCCGGCGAACCCGCCGTGCGATCGGTCGCGCTGGCCTCGGGCGATCCGGACTCCCGTCTCGCCGGGCCCGAGCTCGTCGTCCAACTCGCGCTGGCCGACGGCCTCAGCAAAGAGGATCTCTCCGCGGTCGTCGGCCGCATGCAGGCGAAGTGGGTCGAGAGCGAGACTATCTCGCTGCGCGTCGACTCGATGCGCGTGCAGCTGGTGAGCGCGTCCTAGGTCTACGCCTCGTCGAGGGGTGACTTCGGCGACTTCGGGGTCGGCTTGAACGCCGCGCCGAGCAGGCGCCGTAGCGCGCCGCCCTTCGTCGTCGGGCTGTTGCGCACCGGGAACTGCGACGCGAACTCGGCGGGGGTGCCGAACGCGTCCTCGATCGGCTGTCCCGACTTCTTCGCGTAGGCCCGCGTCTCGGTGATCGCCTGCGCGATCTCGGTCTCGGGAACGCCGCGCATGCGCAGCAGGATCACGAGTTCGCGCTCGTACTTCTGGGTGGCCGCGGTGTCGCTCATGCCCCCATTGTCGCAGGATCGAAACATCGTGTGCCTAGACTGAGTCGATGACATCCCGCGGCACGACCCGACTCGCGTCGCTGTCTGCGCTCCTCGTCGCCGGCCTCGTGCTGAGCGGCTGCGCATCGACGTTCGCGGCCGCGGAGGACACCACGGTCGACGAGGTCGACACCTCCGACATCCACACGCTTGAAATCGACGGCGTCAACCGCAACTACATCGCCCACGTGCCCGACGGCGCCGCGATCGGTGCCCCGCTCACCCTGCCGGTGCTCGTCGTGCTGCACGGTGCAGGCAGCAACGCGCACAAGATGGAGACCGCCACCGGTCTCTCGGACCTGGCGACCGCCGACAACTTCATCGTCGTCTACCCGAGCGGTACGCAGGCCGCCGACATCCCCGACCAGCGGGCCTGGAACGCGGAGGGCTGCTGCGGGCTGCCGGTGCGCGCGGGCGTCGACGACGTCGAGTTCATCACCGCGGTGCTCGACGACGTCGAAGAGCAGTACGCCGTCGACACGTCGCGCATCTTCGTCGCGGGCTTCTCCAACGGCGGCATGATGACGTACCGGCTCTCCTGCGAGCTCGGCGACCGCATCGCGGGCATCGCTGTCGTGGCGGGCGCCTTTAATCTGACGGGCTGTGAGTCGGATGCCGCGACGGACGCTCTCATCGTGCATGGCACGGGCGACCTGACCGTGCCGTATCTGGGCGGGCCGACGAACCCGCGCACCGCCGCGCGCTTCGGCCAGTGGACCAACGCGTCGTTCGCGACCGCCCGCGCGACCTGGATCGAGCGCGACGGCTGCGAGGAGACCCCCGAGACCGAGGTGAGCGCGCCCGTGACGATCGAGACGTTCACCGACTGCGACGACGACACGAAACTCGAGGCTGTGACTATCGCCGATGGAACCCACGTCTGGCCCCTCTCGCCCACGGGCGGATTCGACGCCTCGCAGGCGGTCGTCTCGTTCTTCGGACTCGGCGATGAGTAACGTGCCGCCGCCGTTCCCGGGCGTGCGCGACAGCGGGGACGCGTGGGTCTACGGTCCCGACGGTTCGCGCTTCTGGGGCCGCTACGGCGCGGCCGGCCTGCTCGTCTGGCACCCGGTCGCGGGCGTGCTACTGCAGCACCGCATCGCGTGGAGCCACCATGGGGGAACGTGGGGCTTGCCGGGCGGAGCGCTCAAGGAGGGCGAGTCGGCCGTCGACGGTGCGCTGCGCGAGGCGAACGAGGAAGCGGGGGTGCCCGCGGACCTGCTCGAGGTACTTTTTTCGTCCGTGTTGGAGCTCGGTTTCTGGCGCTACACGACCGTCGCGACGCGCGCCCGCGAAGAATTTTTGCCGGTCATCGGCGATGCGGAAAGCGAGGCCCTGGCCTGGGTCGCGCTCGACGAGGTAGAAAATCTGGAACTTCATCCCGGCTTTGCGGCCGCGTGGCCTGAACTACGTTCTCGGCTGCGCTAAGCTATTCGAGTTGCCTTTCGAGGTGACAAGCCACGGGCTGTGGCGCAGCTTGGTAGCGCACTTGACTGGGGGTCAAGGGGTCGCAGGTTCAAATCCTGTCAGCCCGACAAAAATGTCTCGGAAACTCACGGGTTTCCGAGACTTTTTGGTTAAGAGATTGCACCGACTCCTGGGGCCTGGAACCGCTCATGGACGTCGCCGAGCTGGCGTCGTACCTCGGCCTGCCCGTCTCCTCCGTCTACGACTGGCGGCTGCACGGCAAAAGGGCCGGCCGCCTGCCAGTTCGGCAAGCACCTGAAGTTCGCCGTCTCCGACGTGCGGGCGTGGATGGCGGAGCAGCGCGAAGCCTCCGACCGGCGGTGATCTGATGTCGCGGCCCCGGCTGACGATCGGCACTGTCGGCGAGATCGCCGTCCGGAAGGTGGAGTCCGGCCGCTTCGAGGCGCGCACCCGGTACCGCGACTGCGACGGCAAGACGCGGCAGGTGCAGAGTTCCGGCGCCACCGCCACCGCCGCGGCCGCCGAGCGCGGGCTGAAGGCGAGGCTAGTCGAGCGATCCGAGCTGCAGACGGCGGACGCTGACGCCGGACAGCCTGTTCACCGACCTCGTGGCGTACTGGCTGGCGGACATCGACGCGGAGGGCCGCATCTCCCGCACCACCCGCAACCTGTACGAGCGCAACATGCGCACCCTGGTCTCCCCGGCGTTCGACAGCCTGACGCTGCGCGAGATCGGAGTCGCCCGCTGCGACCGGTTCATCAAGGAGCTGGGAAAACGGTCGTACAACCGGGCCAAGCAGGCCCGGGTCGTGCTGCGGCTGGCGCTCGAGCTGGCGGTGCGGGCACGAGGTGCTGGCACGCAACCCGATGGACCACGTCTCCCGCCTCCACCGCGAGCCGCACATCCCAGACGCGCTCACAGCCCCCGAGGTGAACGTGATCCGCGCCGCGATCGCCCGCTGGGAAAGCGGCAGCGGACCACGTCTCCGGCCCGCTGCCGGACGGGCAGCCCGGCGCGATCGTCGAAGTCATGTTGGGCACCTCGGCCCGGATCGGAGAGGTGCTCGCGATCCGCCGCCGGGACGTCGACATCACCAGCGCCGTGCCGTCCATCCGTCTCGCCGGGACGATCGTCAGCCGCAACGGCGAACAGACCTTCCGGCAAGACCACCCGAAGACCGCCAAGTCCCGGCGGATCGTGGCGCTTCCCACCTTCGCGTCTGACGCTGTGCGGCGGCGTCTCGCCAACGCCGGCCGCCTCGAGCTGGACGCGCTGCTGTTCCAGTCGCGGGACGGCACGCCGCTGACCACCGGGAACGTGCGCCGCCAGTTGCGCCGGGTGCTCGGGGGAGCGGGGATTGCCGGTGTGACCCCGCACATGTTCCGCCGCACGGTCGCGACAGCGGTCAACGACAACGCCAGCGTGGAGCTCGCGGCAGAGCTGCTCGGACACACGGACACGAGGGTCACGGTGATGCACTACATCCAGCGCAGGGAGCTGGTGAACCCGGAGACCGCGGCGCTGCTAGACCGGGCGTTCAAGAGGGACGGGGACTAAATGCGGTGCTGCCATTGTGGCAGGACCGCCTTGCCATCACCCGGTCCATCATCCTCGCGGGACCGTGGATGCGTTACTCAGGTCCGTTCTATACCGCGGTCGAATCATACGCAATCGGCTCCGGAGCCTCCACCGGCGGCAAGTCAACTATCGAATGCGTTACAACGTCGCTGGGAACAGCGGCTAGATACAACTGAATCGGCTGGCCGCCGCATCATGCTGGCGGGGGATATCTTGCCATCGTCGAGTCTGACGACACGTCGCGCAATCTATCGGTTATCAGGCGTCTCGCCGGCTGAACCTGCGGTCACCTGAATGGTGATTTCTAGCGCGCGATGGCAGATTTTGGAGCGATTTCAGCTCGGCGATCGGGCCTGTCCCAATTCAGTCCAGCGCTGGAGGCCGCGATGGCTGAACTCCTGCGCCATCAAAACGTCCGCGCTCTACGGCGCGAAGATGATCTTTGGACCAGCCCAGGTAGCGAGATTGTGCAACCAAACTCTGGGCACACCCGGGGCTCTTTTGTGCGCCTAAATCTCAGACACTGATAGATGCTTCCGGATCGCTCGAGATAGAGTATTGGTCGCTATTCGCACGTTTCGATTAGCTTCGTTTAGTCGCGCGTGAGTGTCCTTATCGGCGTCAGAGTTAGCAGCCTCAGCCAGCGCACCTACTGCATCCCTAATCGGCTTCGGTG